>CAWINS010000022.1:0-46709 GCA_963837335.1 uncultured Actinomycetes bacterium
ACCCGGTGCCGCCCTCCCCCGGCGTCGGCGCTGGCCATGACCGATGTGACTCATGGCGCGGTTAGCGCTGCGGTCAGCCGTCGTCGCGGCAGAGGCAGAAGGGGTGGCCAGCCGGGTCGAGGAGCACCCGGACGTTCTCCTGTGGCTGGGCCGCAGCCAGCGACGCTCCCAGGGCGATCGCCTCGGCCACCGCGGAATCCAGGTCGCCGACCTGGAAATCCAGGTGCATCATCGGCCGCTGCTCCCCGTCGGCGGGGGGCCACACAGGGGCCTGGTAGCCCGTCGCCTGCTGGAACACGAAATAGATGCCGCCCTGGGGAGCGGCGAGGATGGCCGTCCCCGGTTCTTCATGCCCGATCGGCCAGCCGAGCAACTCAGAGTAAAACCTCGCCAGGGCGCCGGGGTCCGGCGCTTCGATCGCGGTTCCCCACCACATGCCGTTCGTTCGAGATTTCACGCTTGCACCCTGCCGCAGGGCCCCAGTCATGTCCAGGACCGCCGCCGGGCCAGTGCTGGCCTGCCCCCGTCAGCGGATGGCCAGCACCATGCGCCGCGCGGCGCCAAAGTCAGTGTCGGTGACGCCGCAGTCGATGAAGCCGGCCGCGGTGTAGAACCCCAGCGCGTGAGCGTTGGCGGTCACTTCCAGTCGCTCCGCACCCCGCGCCGCCACAGCATCCGCGATGCACTCGACGAGGGCCGTGGCGATCCCGCGTCTCATCCAGCCCGGGTCCACGAACAGGTCTTCCAGTTCGAAGACCGGGCCGGCCTGGGCCCAGGTGGCGAAGCCGACGAGCGATCCCTCTTCTTCCGCGACGTGAGTGCGGCCCTCCGCTAGTCCGTGCGGTCCCAGCATCAGGTACCCCGGATGGGCCAGCAGGTTGTCGCGGTCGCCCGCATTGGACAAGGACGCGTTGCGATAGACGTCCGACGCCGCGGGAAGATCGGCAGGCACCCCAAGCCGGATCATTTCCCCAGCATAGGCACATTGCTGTGGCGCGGACGGTCAGGGATCAGGCGTGCTGGCCCCGGCGAGGTCAAATTTGTACGCCAGCCCGGTCTGGGTCTGGAGTACGTGCAGCGGGCCCGTGCCTGTCCAGTAGGCGGCCTGGAAGAAGAGCCCGTCGGTCGCCACGATCCACAGTCCTGAGTCATCGGCGGCCCAGCGCGCGGAGACGACATCGGTGGAGCCCGCCGGGAATGCTCCAGGTACGGCAGGAAGCGTCACCACCGGAATCGGCCGGCCCGGAACCCGGACCATCGTGCCGGCGCTGAGGTCGGCGACGTAAACGTTCGTGCCCGTGGTCTCGCCCTGCTGATCGATGGTGTCGAGCGGAAGCGCGAGATGCTGGCCCGCCGGGTCGAAGTCCGGCGTATCGCCAGGATTGAGGGCCGTGTGCGGCGGCAGGCCGATCTTGGTGGTCAGGCCGCCCCGCAGGTTGGTGATGTGCAGCGGGCAGTGAGTCGTGCAGAACGCGGGCTGCCAGGCCACGTGGTCGGCGCCGGCGCTGGCGATGATCGCGTCCTGCGGGATGCCGGACGGCCTGGCGCGGCCGCCGGCCGGGTCGATCAGGGTCAGGGCCCGGGAAGGGGCCTGCGCGAGCAAGCCAGCGACGGTGGCCGCGACCAGGACCCGGTGACCAAGATGAAGGGCACCAGACATCCGGTGGCCGGCCTCATCGATGAGCCAGGCCGGGCTGGCGGCCGGCCCGTTACCCCAGGGCGGCCCCGCGCGCTCAACCCAGATGCCGCGGTGATCCGGCGCCACCGCCAGGTAGTTCCCCTGGCCGATTACGCGCGGGGCGCCGGCCCCGACCCGGTGACCGGGATGAAGACAACCACCCCGACATCGGCCAGGCCTGCCGAGCCGTGGCTGGATATGAGCGCGACCACACCGCCCGCCACCGAGGCGACCTGCTGCACGGCGGGGTCGGGACCAAGCGGATCGCGTGCGGCGATATCGCCTGGCCACACGTCTGTCAGGGAGGCCCGGGCCCGCTGGCCGACGCTCAGCAGCCGCAGCCCGTCGCCGCCGAGGAACAGCAACGCGGGGCGCGCGGTGCCCGGCCGCAACGGCGTCCCGTGGAAGATCGGCGGCACGGCCAGCGCCACCGGTGTCGCG
The DNA here is from genome assembly GCA_963837335.1 of uncultured Actinomycetes bacterium. GTDB lineage: Bacteria > Actinomycetota > Actinomycetes > Streptosporangiales > Streptosporangiaceae > RYN-230. The sequence continues at coordinate 2,120 of CAWINS010000022.1, forward strand.
GAACCGCGGGGCGCGTGGTGCCGCGGATGGCTGGACTCGCCCAGCACCAGATGAACGGCGAGGCCGCCGGCGATCAGCACGACGGCCAGGCCCGCAATCAGCCGCCCGCGGACCGGATTGCGGCGATCGGGATCACGGCCACTGTGGATAACGTCGAAGGCCGGCCCGTCAGGCACAAACTCAACGTATCAGCGCCGCATCGCCCGGAACGCGCCGCCGGGCTCTCGTTGCGGCGGAAGTCCGGCGCAACGACACTGGTGGCGTGAGCAGAGCAGATGCCGTGGCCGGACTAGTGACCGTATGGTTCGCGCTTGCGGTGCTAACGGCGGTCGGTGCCCGTCACCGGAGACACGCCTGGGGTCCTGCACTGGCAAGTGGGCTGCTCTTTCCGGTCACGTGGGTGATGTGGTACCTGACCGACGCACGCCCGGAACGCAAACCACGCGGATGATGACGGCTAATTGTGAGCAAGCGCAGCCTTTCGGACTCAGGCCGTTAACGGTGCCCGCGGATCACATCAGATAGCCGAGCGGCCTTTCCCTCCCAAACGCGGGCTTCCTCTCCCCCGGCCCTTCCCCCGCCGGGGGGACGCGCGCCCGGGTGACCCTACGTAGGTTCGCGGTACGGCGAGACGAGCTCGTCGCGGCAGCGACCCGGCACGTCCCGTATCTGCAAGCGGAAGGATTCCGTCATGGCCGGGCTGGAACGGTGGGAAGGTCATTTTCCGGATCGCGGGATGAGCAGCAGAAGCGGTCAGATCACCCAGCTCATCGAAGCGGCTTACCGCGCCCCACCGCAGCGGCGCGGCGAAGGCGCACCGCTGGCCTGGGGCCATCCAGCGGTGGTCCGGCTGAGCGGCCATCTCGCGGCGATGCAGCGAACCGTTTACCCGGTCGCCCGCCGACGGCTCGGCGGGGACCTGAGTCTCCTGCGGGAATGCCGTGTGCACGCCCGCGAGACGGGATGGGCACTCCGCCTCCTCCATTGCCACCTTGCTGGCGATGGAGCCGCCGCTGGCCGTAAGCCCGAGCACGTGCACGGCTGGCTGGAACAGTGCCTGGCCGGCTACCGGCCCGCGGAGCGGGCACTGGTGGCCCGGATGGAGGACCGGCTGACCGCCGGGGAGCGCGAGCAACTGGCCCTCGGTTACCGCGCCGCGCTCGACCGGGCACCCACTCGCCCGCATCCGCGCGGGCCGCACACCGGCTGGCCCGGCCGGCTGGCGTTCCGGCTCCACGCGTTCTGGGACGGAGTGCTCGACGGCATCGACTCACGGCCCGGCGCAACCCGCCCTGATTGAGCCATCAGCGCCAGAGGTGCCAGGCAGGTGGCCGTGTCACCACGTGACGGGCACGATAGGGAGGTGACGGACCGCGCGATGGTAGGCCGTTGGCTGGCAGGTTACGAGGCCGCCTGGCGGGCTCCCGGCACCGACGGCCTGGCCGGCCTGTTCGCTGGCGACGCGACCTATCTTCTATCCCCCTACGAACCACCAGTGACCGGCCTGAACGCGATCAGGCAGATGTGGGAGGAGCACAGGGAAGGACCCGGCGAGGTCTTCACCCTGGCCACAGAAATCCTCGCCGTGGACGGGCCTGCGGCCGTGGTCCGGGCCGAGGTTCGTTACGGGGACCCACTCCGCCAGGAATACCGCGATCTGTGGGTCATCAGGCTCGGCGAGGACGGCCGCTGCACCTGGTTTGAGGAGTGGCCCTTCTGGCCCGGCCGCTCCTATTCCGCCCGCGACGACCCGTCCTAGCTGCTGCGCCGGGTCAGACTGGTGACGCGGCTGGCGGGCGGCTGGCCCGAGAGGCTGGCGGGGCCCCGGGTAGCATCCGGTGTCGTGGCTGAGCCGGATGTGGTCCGCAGGTTCAATGTCCGGATCCCGTTGCGCGAGGGCATCACGCTCGCGGCCGATCTGGCCCTTCCGCCCAGGCTGCCCGCGCCCGCCGTGGTGATTCGCACGCCCGTACGGCAGGTCGGGTGCTCCCGCAGTCGAAGCGCGCGGCCGGGTTCGCCCGGGCCGGTTATGTGTCGGTGCTCGCCGACGTGCGGGGCCGGGGTGACTCTGATGGCGTGTTCCAGCCCTACCGCAGCGATGGCCCGGACGGGGCGGAGGTCATCGCGTGGGCCGCGGCTCAGGAATGGTGCACCGGCGATGTCGCGACCTGGGGGGCCAGCTACGGCGGCCGGATCCAGTGGCTGACCGCGCTGGAGCGCCCGCCCGCCCTGCGGGCGATGGTATGCCTGGTGACGCCCAGCGACCCGTTCGTGGAACACCCCACGGGGCTGCCCACCCCGATGCTCGATCAACTGGCATAGGTTCACCGATGGCCGGATGCCGCAGTTCCGCGACGACGTGGACTGGATGGAGGTGTACCGTCACCGTCCATTGGCGACCATGGATGAGGCGGCTGGATTCAACTCGCCCAACTGGCGTGCGGAAATACAGCACCGGACCCTGGATGAATGGTGGGAGCCGGTCCGCTACCAGCACCGCATCGGCGAGATCGACGTGCCCGTGCTGCACATCTCCGGCTGGTATGACGACGAGGAGGTCGGCACGCCGGCCAACTTCGCCGCCATGGTCGCCGCGGGGCGGGCGGGCCAGCGGCTGCTCATGGGCCCGTGGGGGCACGCCGTGAACACGACCCGGACCCTCGGCGAGCTCGACTTCGGCCCGGCCGCGCTGACCGACCTGGACGGGCACGTCCACGCGTTCCTCGATGAGCACGTCAAGGGCATCTGCCCGGAGCCGCCGCCCGCGCCGGTACGGATCTTCGTCATGGGCGCCAACGAATGGCGCGACGCGCAGGCCTGGCCGCCCCCCGGCGCGGCGTCTGCGGTCCTGCACTTTTCCAGCGGCGGGCAGGCCAACAGCCGGTTTGGCGACGGCCGCCTGGTTCCGGCGGCGGTCACGGCCGACGAGCCGCCGGACGAGTGGATCCATGATCCCGGCCGGCCGGTGCCGTTCATCACCGGCGCGAGCAGCGCGCAGATCGGCGGCCCGGATGACTACCTCGGGGTCGAAAGCCGGGGCGACGTGCTGGTGTTCACCAGCGATCCGCTGACCGAGCCCCTTGAGATCATCGGGCCGGTCACGGTGATCGCCCACGTCGCCACCTCGGCCGCTGACACCGATATCACGGCCAAGCTCGTGGACGTGCATCCTGGGGGCTTCGCGCAACGGCTCTGCGACGGCATGGTGCGGCTGCGCTACCGGAACGGATTCGAGGGCGAGCAGGCCGTGGTACCCGGCGAGGTGTACGAGGTTGAGATTGCGATGTGGGATACCTGCGTGCGGCTGCCCGCCGGGCACCGGCTCCGGGTCGAGATCGCCTCGTCGGCCTTCCCCAAATACGACGTCAACCTGGGCACCGGCGGGGACATGATCACCGAGACCACCGGCGTGGCCGCCACCAACCGGCTCTGGCACACACCGTCCCGCCCGTCACGGCTCATCCTGAACTAGCCGTCCGGAGGGGCCGGTCAGGGCGCCGGCGCGGGCTCGGTCAACTGGATGCGGATGGCCCGGAACATGCGCGGGGTCTCGCGCAGCACCGCCAGCCGGGGATCGGGCACCGTGAGGAAGCGTTCCACCGCCACGCCGAAGTACCCGCGCAGCCGCGGGTCGTCGCGCAGCCCCGCCACCGCACGCCGGTCTCCGCCCAGCACCAGCGCATCCAGCGGCCGGCCGCAGCGGCCGAAGACCCCGGCCGCGGTGTCCGCCGCAGCGGCCAGCGCCTCAGCGGCCTGCTTCTCGCGGCGCCGGGCGAACCGCTGCTGCGACTGCCCTCCGGCCGCGCTGCGCCCGTGCACCAGCCGCGACCCGACCTTGGACGCGGCGAGACGGGGCGGCGCGCCCGCGAACACCCCGGCCGCGTAGCCGCCCAGCCGGACCAGCAGCACGCCCACTGTGCGGTCGGCCGCCGCGTGGGCGGCGATCACCCGGGCCGCCTCGTCCGCATCCGGCGCCGGGCCCAGCGCGGGCGCCGGAGGGAACGGGGCGTGGCACCGGGCGATCGCCCCGTCCGCCGCGTGGAACACGACGGGCGCGCCCGGCTCTGCGGCGGCTGGCCCCGCCTCCTGCGCGCCCGGACCAGTGCCCGGAGCGTCGGACCGCACGCTGACCGCGCCGTGCCGGTCGCCGAAGGACGCGATCCAGCCGGGGAAACGCTCGGGGGCCACGTCAATCCACCGTGGCGCTGAGGCCGCAGGTTCGCTGAGCATATGGTTAAGGGTATTCCCCATATCGTTAGAGAAAAGTTTAACTAGCAACGGGCAGGGCCAGTGACGCTGAACCAGCTTCGCACCTTCCTGGCCGTCGCCGAGACCGGCTCGGTGCGCGCCGCCGCGCAGGATCTGGTGGTGACGCAGGCGGCGGTCTCCGCCTCCCTCGCCGCGCTGCAGAAGTCGCTGGGCGTGGCGCTGCTCGAGCCGGACGGACGTGGCCTCCGGCTGACCGCGGCCGGGCAGGCGTATGCGGGCTATGCCCGCCGGGGCCTGGGCTTGCTGGACGCGGCCGGGCGGGCCGCCGAAGCGGCCGCCGACCCCGAGCGCGGCGAGCTGCGCATCGGGGCCGTGACCACCGCGGCCGAGCAGATCCTGCCCGGGCTGCTCAGCGGCTTCCGGACCCGGTATCCCCGGCTGGGGATCCGGCTGGAGGCGGGGAACCGGGATCGGGTGCGGGGCCTGCTCGACCGGCATCAGGTGGACCTGGTGCTCGGCGGCCGCCCTGAGCCGGGCTGGGACGTCGAGGTGCTGGCCGTCCGGGCCCACCAGCTGGTCGTGGTGGCCGCCCCGGGCCTGGCCGCGCGCGCGGAACCCGGGCCGCGACCGGAGCCGGAAGCAGCCGGCCCCGGCGCCGGGCCCGCCAGCCCGGACGCGAGCCACCTGGTGCCGTGGCTGGCCGGCCAGGCCTGGCTGCTGCGCGAGCCGGGCTCAGGCACCCGGGCGGCCACGGACGCGCTGCTGACCGAGCTGGACATCGCCCCGCTCACCCTGATGGTCGGCTCCAACGGCGCGATCCGCGAGTCGGCCAGCGTCGGCCTCGGGGTCACGCTGATCTCCCGCGACGCGGTCGCGGCCGAACTGGCCGACGGCCGCCTCGTCCCGCTCCCGGTCCCCGCCACCCCCCTGCACCGCGACTGGTACCTCGTCGCCCGGGCGGACCCCCCGGGCGCGCTGCCCCCGGCAGCGGCCCGCCTGGTCGCCTACGTCCTCGCCCACGGCGGCTTCCAGCCGCCAGCCCGCCGCGCGGGCGCTAACTCTTAAGCAAATAGTTGAGAGTTGACGCGAAACTCTCAATAGACAGCCCATGAGTCGCCGGGCAGGGTGGCCAGGGAGGACAGCGCCGCCCACTCACCGGAGGAACCATGACCGCAGCACCGGACGCGGAGCCTGAGGGACGCTGGAACGCGGGCGTGCTCCCGTACGCGCAGATGGGCTACTACCAGCCTGACTACGTGCCCAGGCCGACCGACGTGCTGGCCGCGTTCCGGATCGCCCCGCAGCCGGGCGTGCCGCCGGAGGAGGCGGGCGCGGCGGTGGCCGGCGAGTCCTCCACCGCCACCTGGACCGTGGTGTGGACCGACCGGCTCACCGCCCATGAGCACTACCAGGCCAAGTGCTACCGGGTGGACCCGGTGCCGGGCCGCGACGGCGAGTACATCGCCTACATCGCCTACGACATCGACCTGTTCGAGGAAGGCTCGATCGCCAACCTCACCTCGTCCATCATCGGCAACGTGTTCGGCTTCAAGGCGCTCAAAGCCCTGCGGCTGGAGGACATGCGGATCCCGCTGGCTTACGTGAAGACGTTCCAGGGCCCGCCGCACGGCATCGTGATGGAACGCGAGTACCTGAACAAGTACGGCCGCCCCCTGCTCGGCGCGACGACCAAGCCCAAGCTGGGGCTGTCCGCCCGGAATTACGGGCGCGTGGTGTACGAGGCGCTGCGCGGCGGCCTGGACTTCACCAAGGACGACGAGAACATCAACTCCCAGCCGTTCATGCGCTGGCGCGACCGCTACCTGTTCACCATGGAGGCGGTCAACCGGGCCGCGGAGCAGACCGGCGAGGTCAAGGGCCACTACCTGAACGTGACCGCGGCGACCATGGAGGACATGTACGAGCGGGCCGAGTTCGCGAAAGAGCTGGGCAGCGTGATCGTCATGGCCGACCTGACCGTGGGCTACACCGCGCTGCAGTCCCTGTCGCGCTGGGCCCGGCGCAGCGGGGTCATCCTGCATCTGCACCGGGCCGGGCACGGCACGTACACCCGGCAGAAGAACCACGGGGTCAGCTTCCGGGTCATCGCCAAGTGGTGCCGGCTGATCGGGGTGGACCACATCCATGCGGGCACCGTGGTGGGCAAGCTGGAGGGCGACCCGGCCATGGTCCGCGGCTACTACGACACGCTGCGCCTGGCGACCGTCCCGCCGGACATGGGACAGGGCATCTATTTCGAGCAGGAGTGGGGCTCGATGCCGGGCACCATGCCGGTCGCGTCCGGCGGCATCCACGCCGGCCAGATGCACCAGCTGCTCGGCTACCTGGGCGAGGACGTGGTGCTGCAGTTCGGCGGGGGCACCATCGGCCACCCGATGGGCGTCGCGGCGGGCGCCACCGCCAACCGGGTCGCGGTCGAGGCCATGATCAAGGCCCGCAACGAGGGCCGGGACTTCCGGGCCGAGGGCGACACGATCCTGGCCGAGGCGGCCAAGGGCTGCCAGCCGCTGCAGACGGCCCTGGATACCTGGGGCGACATCACCTTCAACTACCAGTCCACCGACACCCCCGACGTCGTGGCCACCGCCACCTCCTGACCGGGACCGGAGCAGTTATGCGGATCACCCAGGGCACGTTCTCGTATCTCCCCGACCTCACCGACGATGAGATCGCCGCGCAGCTCCAGTACGCGGTGGACCAGGGCTGGTCGGTCGCGGTGGAGTTCACGGACGACCCGCACCCCCGCAACTTCCTGTGGGACATGTGGGGGCTGCCGATGTTCGATATCGCCGACGCGGCCGCGGGCATGCACGAGGTCCGCGCCTGCCGGGACGCCTATCCGGATCACTACGTCCGGGTCAACGCCTACGACGCGAGCCTGGGGCGGCAGACCACGGCCCTGAGCTTCATCGTGAACCGGCCGGACCAGGAGCCGGGCTTCCGCCTCGACCGCCAGGAGGGCAGCGACCGGCGGATCCGGTACTCGCTGCAGGCTTACGCCGCGCAGCGCCCCGCAGGGATGCGTTATGGCCGCAACGAAAACCGCAACGGCGCCGGTCACGCTGGGCCTGCCAGCGGATGAACGCGACTGCGGGCCCGGCCGGGAGCGGTTTCGCGATGCCCCGTCCCGGCCCGGGGCGCGGTGAAGTGAACGGCGCGGCCGGGCCCGGCGACCCGGCCGGAACCGGGACCGTCCCGCCCGAGCCGCTCTCCGGCGAAGACACCGTCGAGCTGGGTGAGGAGCAGCAGGCCCAGCGGCTGTCGGTGATGCTGGACGAGTTCGACCGGGAGTTCGTCGGGCTGGCCCCGGTCAAGGCCCGGGTCCGGGAGATCGCCGCGCTGCTGCTGATCGACCGGCTCCGGCAGCGGTACGGGCTGACCTCGTCGCGGCCCAGCCTGCACATGTGCTTCACCGGCAGCCCGGGGACGGGCAAGACCACGGTGGCCATGCATATGGGCGAGATGCTCCGCGAGCTCGGGTACCTGCGCACCGGGCAGCTGGTCAGCGTGACCCGCGACGACCTGGTCGGCCAGTACGTGGGGCACACCGCACCCAAGACCAAGGAGGTGCTCAAGCGGGCGATGGGTGGCGTGCTGCTCATCGACGAGGCGTACTACCTGTACCGGCCGGAGAACGAGCGGGACTACGGCCAGGAGGCCATCGAGATCCTGCTCCAGTTCATGGAGGCGCACCGGGAGGACCTGGTGGTGATCCTGGCCGGCTATGCCGACCGGATGGACGTGTTCTTCCGGTCCAACCCCGGGATGGCCTCGCGGGTCGCGCACCACATCGACTTCCCGGACTTCAGCCTGGACGAGCTGATGCAGATCGCCGGGCTGATGCTGGACCGGGAGCAGTACCAGCTGTCCGGCCCGGCCCGGGCGGCGTTCACCGAGTACGTGGGGCTGCGGATGACGCAGCCCCGGTTCGCCAACGCGCGCAGCATCCGCAACGCCATCGACCGGATGCGGCTGCGCCAGGCCCGGCGGCTGGTGGCGGCGGGCGGCACCATCGGCCGGGACTCCCTCATCGAGATCAGCGAGACCGACGTCCGCGCCAGCCGCGTCTTCGCCGACCAGTCCCCCGCCGCCCCGGGGTAGGCGTGCTGCGCCTGATCCGGCTCGCCGGAACTGCCGCCAGGCTCGGCAACCACCGCTGGCGTTACCCGCATCCTCTCGTGTGGTAACGGGCCACCGCCGCCGTGGACTTACCCGGCGATGGTGATGTCGTCCTCGGGATCTGGCTGGTGCCGCGGCCGTCGGTGCCCACACGGGGCTGGCCAAGCGCGATGCTGAGCTCCCAAGCGGCGTGTCCTGGCCGTCCTGACCGACCTGGACTCCTGACCGAGGTGCAGGCGAGCCGAGTGGCGCTGCGCGGCTCCCGCGGCCCGGGGAGCGGCCGTCCCCCGGGCCACCGGGACGCTGAGAGCCCTGCGGCCATGACAGGCCGTGTAGCGACCCAGCTGCTCGGCCACCCAGTCGGCCGTGCGATAGCGGTGAAAGGGCGCCAGGTTGGCGCAGCCATGGTTGCCTTCTTCCAGCAGCAGCAGCTCGGCTGGCCCGCCGGCCTCCTTGACCAGGCGGCGGAGTCCTCCCACCGGATGAGGCGGTCCCGCTTACCGGTCACCGCCAGCAGCGGGCAGCCGATCAGTTCCGCCCGGCCTTCCATGCTGAGCCCGGCCGCACCGCCCGGGCCGAAGCCATGTCCGGCGACTTGGACCGGACCCGGAACGCTTCCTGGGTGAGCACCGGGCGGCTGTCCCAGCCGTCAGCGAACGTGTATGGCCCGGCCAGCGCGACACACGCTTTACCCGGTCGTCGCCGCTCGCCACCCGCGGCGAGTAGTAGCCGCCGAGGCTTACACCCCACACGCCGATCCGTCCTGCATCCAGGCCGGGCTCGGCCACGAGCCGGTCGATGATGGCCGCACCGGGGACCTCCCAGTCACCGCGGATCGCCAGGTCGTACTCGGCTTCACCCTGGCCGGGGCCGTCCACGCTGAAGGTGGCGACACCCCGATCCAGGAAAAACTCCTCGGTGGACCGCAGCTCCTCTTTCGTCGAGTCCAGTCCCGGGATCATGGGTATCACCGGGTGCGGTCCCGCTCCGCCCGGCCGGCGCAAGATGCCGACCAGGTGCGATCCCTCGAACGGGATCTCGATCCGCTGGCCAGGCGGATCGAGGTAGGGCAGCGCGTCATCCAGGCACCGACCGCCGCCAGGTGCGCCGTGCGCATCTGGTCCAGGTCATCGACGAACAGGAACTTGGCGAAGTGGTAGTAGACCGCCGCCTGGGACAGGTGCGCTCCCGCGGACTGGTCCCGTCCGGCGGCCAGGGCGTCCCGGCCGAGTTGCTCGTGCTCGGCGGCCACGGCGCTCCACGCGGAGCACCAGTCGGCCCAGCGCTCCAGACCGCTCGTGATCCGCTCGAAGTCACCCGCAGTGACCCCGTTCATGGTGAAACGCGGGGCCCAGTGCGAGATGGCCGCGGTCAGTCGCTCGTCCATGCAGCCTCCTTGGCTGAACGTTGGATTCCGTTCCTGGTCGTGGCTCGCACAGCGCGAGCACCATCTTGCCGCGCGGCGGTCCTGGCCTCGAAAGGCGATGCGCGTCCGCCACCTCTGGACCGAAGACCGCGCTGACGCCAGGTCAACAGCCCCGGAGGCGACCAACCCGACCGCCTCCTCCAGGAACGGCCGCATCAGCTCCGGCGCATGCGCGGACAGCCCGCCGCCTGAGAAGCCGAGATATCCCACGCACCGGGCGCGCATCCACTCAGCGTCCGGGACGACTTCGGGCTCGGCCGAGATGTTGCTGTAGCTGACCAGCCGGCCGAACGGGGCCAGCAGCCCGAACGACCGGGCGCGCAGATCGCCCCCCACGGGGTCAAGGATCACGTCCACCCCGCCGGGGGCGATGTCACGCGCCCGCGCGTCGAAGTCGGCGTAGCCGTAGACCGCCGCGTAGCCGTGCTGGCCTGCGTACTCGGCCTTGCTCGCGTCACCCGCGGTTCCGAGCAACGGGCGCAGCCCGAGCCGCGGGGCCAGCTGTCCCGCGACGGTGCCGACGCCGCCGGCCGCGCCGTGCAGCAAGACCAGCTCGTCCGGGCGGACCCGCGCCACCTGAGTCAGCAGCATGAGCACCACTGGTACGGTGACCAGTACGCCGGCCGACTCCGGCCGACCGGTCAGGCTGCCGGGCAGCGGCACGGTGAAAATCTCGCTGGCCAGGGCCACCTCGGCATAGCCGTGTCCCCGGGTGAAGGCCGCGACCGGCTGGCCCGGCCGCAGCGTGGTCACCCCGCTGCCGACCTCGCGTACGGTGCCCGACACTTCCACGCCCGGCACGAAGGGGGGCACCCCCAGGCCGTGCCCCATCCGGTTGCGCACGTCGGTGTAGTTGACCCCGGCGAACTCCACCGCCACCGACACCTCGCCGGGACCCGGGCGGGGCTCGGGATGTCCCGGAGGGCCAGCACCTCCGGCCCGCCAAACCGGGGAACAACAACGGCCCGCATCGTCGGTCCTCTCCTCGCCTGGCATTGGCCGGCCCACCGCGGCGCCAGCTGATCACCGGGCCTGATCATCGGGCCTGATCACCGGAAGCGTGCGGCGCCCGGCCTCAGCCGGCCGATTTACTTGCGCACCCTAAGCATCTTGCGCAGCCTAAGCGTGGATGCAATGGTTTGCAATAGAACGCGGCCTGGGCGAGGAAAATGGGGCGGGCCCGCGGACCTGGCCTGGCGGGCGCATGCCCGACCGGGCGGTGAGGGGAGCCATGGACGCGAGCGCGGACATCGTGGTGGCGGGCGCAGGCCACAACAGCCTGATCGCCGCCTGTTACCTGGCCAAGGCGGGCTATCGGTGCCTGGTCCTCGACGCCCGGCACATTCCCGGGGGCGGGGCGGCCACCGAGGATCTGCTGCTGCCCGGGATCGGCATTGACACCTGCTCCACCGGCCACACCCTGATCCGGAGCAACCCGGTGCTGGCCCACGACGAGCTGGGGCTGGTGGCCGACTACGGCCTGCGGTACATCGACCCCGATCCCGTCGCGCACGTCGCTTCCCCGACGGGGAGCACTTTACGATGTGGCTGGACCCCGAGCGCACGGTAGCGGAGATCGCCCGGTTCTCCGCGGCCGACGCGGCCGCCTACCGGCGGCTGCTCGACGAGTATGACCAGGTCAAGTCCATCTTCACCGAATCGCAGTTCACTCCCATCGGGTTCGGGGCTACGCTGGACCAGCGCCTCGCCGAGCATCCCGCGGGCCGGATCTGGCAGCGTCGCCGCGCCCTGTCTGCCTGGGACATCATCCGGCACGAGTTCACCAGCCGTCACGTCCGGGCCTTCATGCTGTGGATGGCATTCCAGACCAATCAGGCGGTCGATGTACCGGGGTCCGGGCTGCTCGCCTACTCACTGATCTACGGCCGCCAGCAGCGCAGCTGGTCGATCCTGTCCGGCGGCTCCGGCCGCCTGACCGACGCCTTGGTGGGCTACCTGGAGCAGCACGGCGGGACAGTGCTGTGCGACAAGCCCGTCACCGGCCTGTTGCTGGATCAGGGCCGCTGCGTCGGCGTGCGGACGGCCGACGGGGAGGAATACCAGGCCGGCACCGCGGTGATGTTGACCATCCACATCAAGCACCTGCGGGACATGGCGCCGCGCGAGTCGTGGCCGGAGGAGTTTCACTACGGGGTGATACCTACGACGTGGGCATCCCCGGTTTCGGCAGCTACCTGGCCACGACCGAGCCGCCGGCCTTCGCCACCGCGACGGCCCGGTGACGCGGTGTCGGCGGGGGCCGTGGGCTGGCCTGAGGACGTGGTCAAGCTGGGGGTCGACCTGCGGGCGGGCCGGTTCGTCACCGGGGTGCCATGGCTGCTGGTGGCGACGCCCACGCTGGTTGACCCGGGCCGGGCCCCCGAGGGTCAGCACACCGTCAAGGTGCTGAGCCAGCAGGTGTACGAGCTGCCCGGGGGGATGGGCGACTGGGACACGGTCAAGGAACAGCACGCCGACCGGCAGCTTGACTATCTGCGGCGGTTCACGCCCGGCTTCACCGACGACAAGATCCTGGCCCGCATGGTGAAATCCCCGGCTGACTACGAGACTATGAACCCGCATATGGTGCATGGCGCCTTCCACGGCGGTGATCGCGGCCTGGCCTTCAGCGGAGCAGCCCGGCCCGTGCCTGGCTGGGCGTCGCACCGGATGCCCATCCCGGGGCTGTACCAGACCGGAGGGTCGACGCACCCGGGCGGATCGATCACCGGTGGCCCGGGGCGGAACGCCGCCATTGTCCTGCTGCACGACCTCGGGCATGACCCGGCGGACGTGATGAGCGCGCCAGCCGCCTCCTCGCCCGCCGGCTGCCGCCGCCGGGTAAGGCCGGCCCGGGCGGCCGGGCCAACAGCCCTCCGAGCCGGCGCGGCGGCAGCCGCTGCTAGCCGGCCGCGAGCGCCGGCCCGGTTGACGGGCAGACCCGCCGCCTCGAGGTCAGCGGCCATGGCCGCCAGCTCAGCCGGGCTGACCTGGCCCAGCGGCGGCCGTACCGGGCCGCCGGACATTCCGAGCAGCCCCGCCCAGGCCTTGATGTAAGGCACCGGATGGCCGCGGCGGCGGGCTTCCTCGCCATGCAGCCACCTGGCCGCCGCCGCCCGCACTGGCTCCAGGGTGGCGGCTACTTCAGCCGCCTTCTCCATGTTCCCGGCCAGGGCCAGTTCGGTGTAGTCCCGCATCGGCCGCCAGCCGGGCACCTGGTAGAGATACGGCGCCGCCGATGACATGAAGACCCGCTGGCCGTGGTCACGCATGTTTTCCAGCCAGGTGCCCTCGTTCGGCTCGCACACCAGGATGCGGTCCCCCACCCGCTGCAGCACCTCCAGGTAGCGAGCGTGGTCATGCCCGACCTTGATGCCGCACACGTTCGGGATGTCGGCCAGCCGGTCGATCAGGTCCAGGCCCAGGCTGACCTGTGCGAACCGGGTATCGAACAGCCAGACGCCGATGTCGGCGCGGGCGCAGACCCGGGCGAACCACTGGTAAGGCCGTCCTCGTCCGCCGCGGGGTAGTAGGGATTGATCACCACGACGAAGTCCGCGCCCGCCTCCTGCGCGTGCCGGGTCAGCTCGATGGTCTCATCCGCGCTGTGATGACCGGTATGGGCGATGACCTGGCATTTTCCGGCGGCTTCGCTGATCACGGCCTCGACCACCTGGCGCCGCTCGGTCCCGGTCAGGGCCCAGAATTCGCTCATCACCCCGGTACAGAAAACGCCATCGACCGCCAGGTCGCCGGTCAGCCGGGCCATGTCGCGGCGCAGCGCCGGAAGGTCCAGCCCGCCGTCCGCGGTGAACGGCATGGTGCTGGCCGCCCACACCCCCCGGAAGCGCTCCCGGGCGGCCTGCTTGGCCTGATCCGGCGCATAGTCCATGGCCATCAGCGCGCCGTCCCGGTGAGGGTTTCGGCTAGCCAGTCGGCCACCAGCGGCCTGGCCTTGTAGTAGATGTTGTTCAGGATGTGCACGCCGTCGTCGAACAGCACGTTGGTCACCGGGCCGCCGTACTCGGCCGCGATCCGCTTGCCGTGCTCCGGCGGCGAGCCCGTGTCCAGGCCGCCATACACCTGCAGCAGCGGGGCGGTCGCGCGGCCGGCGATGCCGGCCACCGTGATGGACTCCATCATGGCCGCGGGCTCGGGTCCAGGTGCTGGTACTGGCCGGTCTTCAGCAGCGGCGGCATGTGCTCGAACCGGCCGGCCGGGGTGTACCAGCTCGAGATGACACCACCGCGCCGACCCGGTCGTCGATAGCGGCCGCGCGGATGGAAAACAGGCCGCCGTAGGAGATGCCGCCGACGGCGAGCCGCTGGTATCCAGGTCGTCGCGGCCGGCCAGGCTGTCGATGACCGCCTGGATCACGTGCTCGTAGTCCGGGCGCAGCGGGGCGTCGACGCTCACGATTCCCTGGCCTGGCCCGTCGAAGGCGGCAAAGGCCAGGCCGCGGGCGACGATGTAATCGCCCAGGTTGTACAGCTCTTCTTTGACCGAGTCCCCGCCCGGGAACATGATCACCAGCGGAGGGCGGGTCACCCCGGCCGGTATCCGCAGGTAGCCAGGCAGGGTCAGGTTCTCGAACGGGACCTCCAGGATGCTCATCGGCGGGTCGAGCAGCGGCGCCGCCTGCCGCCAGGCCGCGGCCATGCCCTTCAGCGCGGCACGGTACTGGTCCTGGTCGTGGCTGAACATGAAGCTCGCCCAGTGATAGAGCAGGCCGGCCCGCAGGTAGGCGTCACCCGCGGTGAGCCGCCGGCCTGCCGCGAGCGCGGCGTCGCCCCGCTCGATGTGGGCGCGGGCCTGGGCGCTCCAGGCACCGCACCACTGTTCGTAGTCGGTGATTTCCTGCCTGAGCTGCTCGAATTCCCAGGGGAGAGACATAGTTGGACAGGATGCGCCAGGTGAAGCGCTCGTACATCGTTTCCAGCCGGTCGTCCATCGATCTCTCCGATCAGGGGTGCTGAGCTGCGGATACAGAGGCAGCGGGGAGCTTTCTCGGGGGGGCTTTGTTCCGGGCCGTCCGGCCAGCCGGGCCTGGGCCTGCTGTTCCCCGATGCGCAGGGTCATCAGCGCGCTGGTCCCGTTGCCGTGGGTGAGCGTCAGCGCGTCCCGGACCAGCTTTTCCGCCGGGTTGCCGGTCATGATTCCCCGGCCGCCGAACAGGAACATGGCTTTCTGGGTCACCTCGATGGCCACCTCGGCCGCGTGCACCCGCACGCCCCAGGACAGCTGCGGGTGGAAGGCGGGTGACCAGGAGTACTCCCACGCGGTCCGCATGAGGTAGCTGCGCGCCGCGTCGAGCAGGAGTTTCATCCGGCCCAGATCGTGGGCCACCAGCTGATGGCGGTAGATCGGGACGCCGCCCTGCACGCGGTCCAGCGACCAGTCCAGCGCCGCCTCGTACGCGGCCCTGGCCACCCCCAGGGACATAGCCGCGTTGGTGATGTTCGCCGCGGTGAGGCCGCGCTCCGCGGCCTGGTATCCCTCTCCGACTGCGGTCACCGCATGGTCAGCGGGGACCCGGCAATCCTCGAAGAAGATGTCGGACTGCAGCGAGCCGCGCTGGCCGAGCTTGCGGTATACCGGCCCGGTCCTGACCCCCGGCACGCTCGACGGCACGGCGATCATCGTCGCCCCCTGCCGCACGCCCACCGTGGCGTCG
Organism: uncultured Actinomycetes bacterium; assembly: GCA_963837335.1. Classification (GTDB taxonomy): domain Bacteria; phylum Actinomycetota; class Actinomycetes; order Streptosporangiales; family Streptosporangiaceae; genus RYN-230. The sequence continues at coordinate 17,569 of CAWINS010000022.1, forward strand.
GTACGGGCGAGCACGAAGATCAGCGACGCGATGGGGGCATTGGTAATCATGAGCTTGTGGCCGTTCAGCACCCAGTCACCAGCGTCGAGCCGTGCGCTGAGCATCGCCCCGTGACCGGGGGCGTCAAAAGGCAGCGCGTTGTCCGGACCCGGCCTGCGGCTCGGTGCTCGCGCTGGCGGGGACGAACTTCTCGTCCTCGGCGATCCCCCGGACGACCAGCTCACGTACCGGCCGGGGCAGCCGGGGCACCAGCCGGGCGAACCGCCAGTAGTGCCGGAAGAAGTAGGCGGCCGCGATGTCGCCCGCCGCCAGCTCCTCCGCGACCAGGCACTGGGTCACCATGTCCGCGTTCATGCCGCCGAGGTCACGCGGCAGCGGCAGCGCCTTGAGCCCGAGCGCCGAGCCCTCGCGCATCAGGTCGAAGGGAAAGTCCCCCGCACCCTCCAGCTGATCCAGGCGGGCGGCCGCCGGCCGGATGACCCGCTCGGCATAGTCCCGGGTCTGTTCGACGAGGCGCTGCTGGTCGCTGCTGAGGTCAAAGTCCATCGGTCAGCTCCCGTCCGGGCCGGCGCTCACCGCTTTCTCCTGCGCGGCATCCTGGTCAGTGACGCCGCTTTCCTCGATCGTTCCGCCGAGATAAAGCGCCCGCATCTGCGGATTGGCGAGGACCTCGGCGCCGGTGCCCTCCAGCCTGACCCGGCCCGCCTCCATCACCACGCCATGCGTGGCGAGTTCCAGGCCCGCTCGCACGTTCTGCTCGACCAGCAGGATGCTCCGCCCCGTCTGGGCCATGTCCCTGACACTGGCGTACATGGCGGCGGCCGCCCGTGGCTCGAGTCCCATCGACGGCTCGTCCAGCACGACCAGGGCCGGATCGAGCATCAGCGCCCTGGCCAGCTCCACCATCCGCTGCTGGCCGCCGGAAAGCTGGCCGGCCCGCTCGCCGCCCGCTCCCGGACGATCGGGAACTGGTCGCTGACCCCATCCAGGCGGCGCCGCAGCAACGCCTGGTCCTTGATCAGGTAACCGCCGATCTCCACGTTCTGCCGCACGGTCAGATCAGGAAACAGGTTCCGCGACTGCATGACCTGGACTATGCCGGCCTCAAGCACCCGCCGGGGCGAGGCTCCACCGATCGGCGCATCCCGGAAGGTGATGGTGCCCACCCGGGGACGCAGCAGGCCGCTGACCACCTTGAGCAAGGTGGACTTCCCGGCACCGTTGGGGCCGACCACGCAGGTGATCGAGCCCTGGCGCCACGGTGAGATCCACGCCCCGCAGCACGTCACCCCCGCCGTAGCCGGCGAACAGCCCGGCGATGGTCAGCATGTCAGCTTCCCTCCTTCGGCCCGGTGCCGAGATAGGCCTCGAGCACCGCCGGGTCAGAGCGGACCTGCTCGGGCGGCCCGCTGGGTGAGCGCGGATCCCCTGATGCATGACCAGCACCTGGTCACACAGCCTCATGACGAATTCCATGTCGTGCTCGACGATGATGAAGGTGACCCCTTCGGAGTTCAGCGCCCGGATCCGGTCGGAGATGTGCCGCAGCAGGCTGGGGTTGACGCCCCCGGCCGCTCGTCAAGCAGGATGACCGACGGCCGGGCCATGGTGATGAAAGCGAACTCCAGCAGCTTCTGCTGCCCGTAGGACAGATCGCCGGCGATTTCCGGCGCCAGCTGGGCCAGGCCGACAAATTCGAGCACCTCCATCGCGCGTTCCCGCTCCGCGGCCGAATCCCAGCCGCGCGCCTGCGCGACGAATCCCTGCCGCTGGGCGGCGACATGCACGTTCTCCAGCACGGTGAGCCGGGGGAAGATGCGGGTGATCTAAAGGTCCGGCCCACCCCGTGCCCGAAGACCTCGTCCGGCTTGGCGCCGGTGATGTCCTGGCCGCGGAGGCTGACCTGGCCCGAGTCGGCGGTCTCGTAGCCCGTGATCACGTTGAACAACGTCGTCTTGCCGGAACCGTTGGGGCCGATGAGACCGTTGATGGCTTTGTCCTCGAACGACATCGAGCAGCCGGCCAGCGCGCGGATCCCGCCGTAGGACTTCTTCAGGTCGGTGACTTCGATGACGCTCATGCTCTGTCCTTCTGCCCGGCGCCCGGCCGTGCGCCGCCCGGACCAGTGCCCCCCGGACCAGTGCCTCCCGGCCCCGTGCCTCCCAGCCCAGTGCCTGCCAGCCCGTGCCTTCCGGCCGGGCGTTTTCCTGCCTGGCGCGCGCCCGGGCCACCAGGCGGCCCCGCCACGCCGTGGTCACACCCGGCACGATGCCGCCGGGCAGCAGCCGCAAGATGAGAATGAACAGCACGCCATAGGCGATCAGGTACAAGTTGGCGTTGCCGAACTGCAGGTAGAAGTACTGCTGAAGCGGGATGAGTACCAGGGCGCCCAGTACCGGGCCGGACAGGGTGCCGATGCCGCCGACGAAGACGAGGACCGCGACGGCCAGGTCGAAGGTCGGATCGAAAGCGAACTGCGGGTACACCGAGCCCACGAACGGCGCATACAGGCCGCCGGCGATCCCGACGAAGAACGCCGAGGCCGCGTACGCGATCAGCTTGGTGCGGGTGACTTTGATGCCGAGCCCGCGGGCCCGCTCCTCGTCGTCGCGGATGGCGAACAGCCCCAGCCCGTACTTCGACCGGCGGACCCACCAGGCCACCGCGCCCGCGACGACCGCGGCCAGCAGCCCGACGTAGTAAAAGGGCATGTTGAAGAAGTCGCCCGTCCACGTCGGGAACGGCATGGTCAGGCCGCCTGACCCGTTGGTGAGGCTGGTCAGGTTGAACGCCAGCAGCTGGAAGATGAACATGACCGCGATGGTCAGCACGATGAACGTGTGCTTGCGCACCCGCAGCAGCAGGAAGCCGATCGGGATGGAGGCCACCGCGGCGACCAGGCCCGCCACCGGGAGCAGCCCGAACAGTCCCCAGCCGCCCGGCAGGTGGGCGTGGATGGTGATCAGGGCCACGGTGTACTGCCCGATGCCGTAGTAAGCGGCATGGCCGATGGAGATATACCCGGAGTACCCGGAGAAGATATTCCAGCCGATCGCCGCGATCAGGTAGATCATCGTGAAGACGCCGATAGACGTCACGGTCGGGTTGGGGAAGACCAGCGGGAACACGATCAGCAGCACCAGCAGCCCGGCCGTCGCGCCGTACCGCACCGGGCGGGGCGGGCGATAGGGGACATGCTCGGGCGCGGCGGCGCCGACGGGAGCAATCTCGGTAGTGGTCATTGTGCGCGCACCGCCGTCCGGCCGAAGAGCCCCTGGGGCCGCAAGAGCAGCACCAGGATCAGGACCAGGTAGAAGGTGGTCTGGCCCCACGTCGGTGACCAGACCACCGCGACCACGTCCTCGATGACCAGCATCAGGATGGAAGCCACCAGCGCCCCGCCGAGACTGCCGAACCCGCCGAGGATAACGATGGCCAGCAGCCGGGAGATGAGGTCGTAGGAGCTTGCGGCGTCGAAGGAGTTGGTCGAGCCGAAGACCATGCCACCTGCCGCGGCCAGCGAGACCCCGATGCCGAGGGTGAAGGCGGAGATCCGGTTGACGTCGATGCCCACCATCTTGGCCGCAGTCGGGTTCTGCGTGGTCGCGCGCAGGTTGCGGCCGAACTTGGTCCGGTACAGCAGCCAGTACAGGGCGCCGAGCAGGATCACGGCCATCGCGAAGGAGAAGAGGTAGATGTAGGGAAAGACCAGCGAGCCGATCTGCACCGAGGAGTTGACGTAGGAGGTGGTGGTCTGCACCAGGTTGCTGGTGAAGATGAGATCGAGGATTCCCTCGATGACCGTGCCCACCGCGAACATGGTGAGCAGGGACATGATCACCCGGTCACGCTGGATCGGCTTGATCATGGTCCAGTAGATGACCACGCCGACCAGGAACATGGCCGGCAGCGTGATCAGCAGGCCGATGAACGGGTCGATGTGCAGGTGCGAGTACAGCGCATAGCTCAGGTAGGCGCCGAGCACCACCAGGATGCCCTGCGCGAAGTTGACGATTTCCATCACGCCGAAGACCAGCGTCAGGCCGGCGGCCATCAGCGCGTAGAACCCGCCGATCAGGATGCCGTCGATGATGGCCTGCAGGATCAGCACGGTTTTGCTCCCACCCTAGAAACCCTCTGCCAGCTCCGGTGCATCGCCGCGGGCGGGCGGCCCTCCCGGGGCGGCGCCGGGAAGGCCGCCCCGGGAGGTGCCGCCCGGGCTCACGGCGTCTGGCCCCAGGGGGTCTTGACTACCAGGATCGGCTTGGTCTGCCCGACCCCGAGGGGCAGCACGTTGACCAGCTGGCTGTTCTGCCACTGGAAGACATACGGAGTGGCCGCCTTGTTCTCTCCGTCGGAGGCGAACTGCACCGGCCCCTGGACGCTCTGGAACCGGGCGCCGGACTGGAGATAGGCGTTGAGCTTGGCGTTGCTGGTGCTCTTGGTGTGACTGACCGCCTGGGTCAGCACCTGTCCCGTGGAGAAAGCCTCAGCGACGTCAGCGCTGATGTTGGCCGCCGTGCCGCCGAACATCTTCAGGTACTTAGCCACCATCTGGCTGTTCTGGTAGAACGTGGAGCCCGGGTACCAGGTGTTCGGAACCATGAGGCCCTGCGTGTTCTTGGCCCCCACCGCCTTGACGAACGCGGCGCCCTGGTCAGGCCCGGAGGCCTCAATCAGGATCTTGGGGTTGTAATGGTCCTGGATGAAGTCCTGGATGAAGCCGTAGCCGTCGGGCGGCATCGAGCCGATCACGACCACGGGCGCCTTGGACGCGGCGATCGCCGAGGCGATCGGCGTGAAGTCGGTCGTCTCCACCGGGTAGAGCTTGTACACGGCGCTGGTGAAACCGTGCGCGGTCAGGTAACTGCGGGCGCCATCCAGCTCTGGCTGCAAGAACGGGTCGGTCATCGACGCGTAGGCCACCGGCTCAGGCTTCTGCGTGGCGACCAGCCACTTCGCGAAGGTGATCATCTGGTACTTGGCCGACGCGCTCACGTCGTAGACGCTGTGCAGGCCCTGCTGGAACACCGACGGGCCGCCGCCGATCCCCTCGAGCATCACGTAGTTATACCTGTGCGCGATCACGGATGCCGGCTTGGTGAGCAGCGTGGAGTAGGGGCCGGCCACGAAGTCCACGTGGTTGACTGTGATGAGCTTCTGGTAGTTGGTGACGACCTGAGTGGGACTGGAGCCGTCGGACAGGAACTCCAGCTTGATCTGGCGCCCGAGGATGCCGCCGTGAGCGTTCTGGAACGCCGCCCAGGTCTCGTAGCCTTGCTTGGTGGCCAGGCCGTCAGCGGAGAAGTCCCCCGACATCGAGACCGAGATGCCGATCGTGATCGGCCCCGATGAGCTTCCTGAGCCGCCGGACGAGGACGCGCCGCACGCGGCCACGAGCAGCGTGGCCATGCCCGCCGCCAGCCATCCGGCCGCTCTGCCTGGCTTCAGCGCTGACGGCCAGCGAGCTGCTGCCGCGCTATGTGTCTTCAGCACAAGTGATCAACCTCCTGAGAGATGCCGGCCCAGTCGCCCGGCCTGTGACCAGCGAAAACTGGCGCTCAAGGAGTGGGCGCCCACGTGCAGCGGTCTCCCGCCACGGTCCAGACGGTGTCGGTCGGCGGCGGCGCCCAGAACTCCAGGAACGAGAACTCCTCCTCCGAGTCGTTCTCGAACCAGTGGACCTCGCCGGGAGCGACAAGTGCGCTCATGCCGGCTTCAGCCTGAGCGGCCCGGCCGTCGTATGCAGCAGGCCCGAGCCGGTCAGGATCCAGAAGACGTGCGAGCAGTTCTCGTGATAGTGCGCGGCAGCGGTGTCACCCGGGTGATAGATAATCCGGTCGGCGCGCAGTAACCCGGCGCCGACCGGAACGTTTTCCGTGACGAGGTCCAACCGGTCGCGGGTGTCGCGGGTGGAGGTTAGATGAGGCAGATCGCCGACGGGGAAGAGTTTTACTGGCACAGCGCGCCATCCTCTCCGGATTCTCCAGTAGCAATGCTCGTCATTGGGCACAGATGCCGGAAAGGAGCTTCCGGGTCCCGGGCGCGGCTATTGACCGGACGGCGTCCCGCCGCGGGCCCTTCAGCACTCCCTGGTTACCGGGCTCACGGCGGCACGGTAGGGCACCCGCCGGGCAGGCTGGCTCATGCCTTCTGCCACCGGCGCATACTCCGGGTAATCCACTCAAACTGCCGTGTATTGTGCGTCATCCGTGTAAATCAATCGATTGCAGCAATGGTACGATTCGCCCGCTAGCGTGTCAATGATCAGGAACAAAGCATTGCAGGAAGCGGTATTCGACGAGCAAAACCCCTGGTCACAGTGGCAGCATGAACCCTGGATGGCCCTGTCGGCCTCCGCTGATAACCGGGTCGCTTGCAATCCATTGCACAATGGTTACCCGGAGTAACTACGCAGAGTGATGGCCGCTCGGGCCGGTGGCTGACGGCCAGCCTGTAGCGCGGTGCCGCTCGCTTCGCCGGTCTCCGGGCGGGTCCGGCTATGCCCCCGCCGACTGGGCCAGCATGCATTCCAGACCGTCCCGGCCGGCGGTGAGCGCGATCTCAGTCGCCGGGCTGAGCCACAGCATGCTTTCCCGCTCCAGCGGGTACTGCTCCGCGCCGACCTGCGCCGTGCCCGAGCCCGCGGCCACGTAGACCATCGCCTCCTGGGCCGCGATCGTGACCGGTGGCATGGCGGCCGCGGGGCCGAGCGTGAATAGGCGGGCCTGCATCTCGACCGGCACGCCGAAGGCGGCCGGGCCCGCGCAGACCGTCTCGGTCCAGCCGGCTCCTGGCGGGTGGTCATCTCACTGCGGTAGCGCGCGACTGGCATCTCGGGGTACTCCTGGGTGATCAGGCCTGGGGGCAGGCCGGGAGGGTCACATGGTGACGATCGGGCGGATGGCCTCGCGCCGCTCCAGCATGGCGTACGCCGTCGCGACATCCCTGAGCGGGTACTGGTGGCCGGTCAGTGGATCGGTGTTGATGACCCCGGCGGCCAGCAGCGAGATCATCGCCGGGTAGGCGCCCGGGCTGGACCGCACGCCGAGTACATCCAGCTCGTCCAGGGTCACGGCGTCTACCGGAAGTTCCGCGGTCTGGCCGCCCGCCAGCCCGAGCAGCGCGACCTTCCCGCCGCGCCGGACCGACCGCAGCGCTTGCGCCACGACGGGCGGGCTGCCAGAACAGTCGAACACGCAGTCGGCGCCGCGGCCGCCGGTGGCCGCGCGGATGGCCGAGACGGGATCTTCCTGCTCGTAGTCCACCAGGTCGGTACTCCCGAGCTCACCCGCCGTCACCAGCCGCTGGCCCCGGCCAACCATGATGACCTGGGTCGCCCCGGCCGCCCTGGCCACCTGCAGCATCAGCAGGCCGAGCAGCCCGGGCCCGAACACGGCGACGGCGGCGCCCGGCCCGAGTGCGGCTCTGCGCACCGCGTGCACGGTCAGCGCACCCTGGTTGACCAGTGCCGCGGCAGCGTTGCTGACCTGCGGCGGCACCTTATGCAGGGCCGTCGCGGGCCGCACAGCGTATTCGGCGAGCGCGCCGGGCGCGGTGTGGCCGTACGAGCCGGAAACCCGGCTCCCTGACCCGCTCGCACAAGTTGTAGCGGCCGCTGCGGCACATCGGGCACTCGCCGCAGCCGGTATGGTTCTCCGCCACAATGCGGTCGCCGACAGCCAGAGCGCTCCGCTCGGTTCCCGGCCCCAGCGCGGCCACCTCACCGGACCATTCGTGACCGATGATGAACGGCAGCTCCGGCGGCCAGGTGCCCTTGTACTCGCCCCGGACGATCTTCAGGTCGGTACCGCAGATCCCGCACGCCCGGACCCGGCACAAGACCTCCCCCGGCCCGGCGACCGGGACAGGCACCTCGTCCAGCTCAAGCTGCCCGAACTTGCGCAGGACGGCCGCCTGCATCAGCGCCGGGACGTCCGCGGTGCTCACCGGCCCGCACCGGACCCGGCGGCGGCCGTGGTGCCGTCGCCGGTGACGGGGTCCCCGGCGGTGGGGGACGCCAGCGCGGCCCAGATCTCCCTGGCCCGCTGCACCACGTAGTCGGCGACGGCCTCGGCGATCTCCTCGGCCCGGGCACGCTTCGCTCGGGCCGGCTGGCCGTACCAGCCAGTTGGCGCGATGTCCCGGAAGTCGCTGAGCACCGGGTAGACGTCGGGTCGCCGGTACAGGCCGTGCGCGGCCTCGCCCGCGGCGTAATCGCTGGGCTCGGTGGCCTCGTCCAGCCGGACCAGGTCCGCGTCGTAGGCGAGCACCGCAGCCGTCTCCATCGCCCCGGCGTGAGTGAACTCCATCTCGCCCGGATACTGGCTGCTCGTGATCACGTGCGCTTCCGCGATCATGATCTGCACACCGTGCTGCTGCTGGGCCGCGCTGGCCGCCAGCCGCAGGGTGGGTGAGTTGCCCTCGTGCCAGTTGACCACGACGATCCGTTCCGCCCCGGCCGCCCGGAGGCCGCCGCAGATGTCCCTGACGATCGCGGCCAGGGTGTCCGGAGCCAGGGTCAGCGAGCCCGGCCAGGGCAGGTGGTATGGGGCGATCCCCACCGGGCCCAGCGACGCCACCACGGTGTCGAGCCGCTCGGCGACGCGCTCGGCAATGGACAGAGCGGCAAACGCGTCGGTGCCGAGCGGCAGGTGCCCGCCGTGCTGCTCGACGCTGCCGGTCGCAATGACCGCGGTCCCGCTGCCGGCGAGCAGCCTGGCCGCGGCGGGCTGGGACAAGCGCTCCAGCTGGCGCTCGGGATGACGGGGCATGACCGGTTCAGCCTCCATATCCGGCAGCCGTGCCATCCTCGACCGCCTCGCGGTGAGCGCTGATGGGTGTCTGCCACACCTCGGTTACCACGTCGACCAGCGCGGGCCCGGGACCTTCCGCAGCCGCGCAGAAGGCCGCGGCCAGCTGCCCCGGCTCGGTCACCCGCTGGCCGCGCAGGCCGAAGGCCCGCGCCACGTCCGCGAACGCAACGTCACCGAAATCCTCGTCCTCCCAGCCACGGCCGAAGACGATCCGGCGATACCAGCGAATCCATCCGAGGGAGCGGTTGTTCAGCACCACAATCGTGACTGGCAGCCGGTGCTCGACGATCGTGGCGAGCTCGCCGACCGCGTACCCGAACGCCCCGTCCCCGGCCAGCACCACGGTCCGGCCGCCCGGCCGGGCCGTGGCTGCGCCGACGGCGGCGGGCAGCGCATATCCCAGGCAGGCCTGGCCGCGGGGGAACAGCACCCGGCGGCCCGGGGTGCGCTGCTCGAAGTAGGCCCCGGCCCACCCGCTCGCCAGGCTGGCGTCGCACACGAGCAGGTCGTCAGGGCGCAGCACGCGCTCCAGCTCACCGAGCACCCGCTGCGGGGCAATAGGCACCCGGTCGCTCACGCGCTCAGCGTCCCGCTTATCCCGCCAGCTCGCGGCCAGTACCGCCAGCCGCTCCCGCCAGCCGGCCCGGTCTGGCTCGGGCTCAGCAGATTCCGCAAGCGCAGCGGACAGCGCCAGCAGCCCGGCCCGGGCGTCGCCAAGCATCCCAGCCTCCAGCGGGAACGCCCGGCCGAGCTCGGCCGGGTCCAGGTCGAGCTGGAGCACCGCCTGATCGCCGCGCGGCAGGGACCAGTTGGATGTGGCGCCGCCGCTGGCCTTGGATCCGATCAGCAGGACGACATCCGCCTCGGCCAGCGCCGCCGTGGCTGGTGCGGCGCCCATCGAGCCCGCGACGCCCACGCTAAGCGGATGATCTTCGGGGATCAGGCCCTTGCCGGTCAGGGTGGTGCCGACCGCGGCCGACAACCGCTCGCCGAGCGCGGTCACCGCGAGGCCAGGCGCCGGAGTGCATGGCACCGCCGCCGGCCAGCAGGTAGGGGCGGGCCGACCGGCGCAGTACCGCGGCGGCCGCCTCGATGTCACCTGAGTCGGGCACCGGCCGGAACGGCGGGAAGCTCCCGAACCGGGCCGGCCCCGCGGTGCCCGCGGGCCGCTCGGGGGGCCACGCCTTACCGGCCGGGCCATCCAGCACATCCTGCGGCAGGAACAGCGCCACCGGTCCCGGCCGCCCCGTGGTGGCCATCCGGAAGGCCTGGCCCACCAGGGCCAGCATCGCGGCCGCGTCCGGCACCAGGGCCTGCCATTTGGTCACGGGGGCCAGCAGGCTGGCCTGGTCGAGCGCCTGCGAGGCCGCACTCCGGTACCGGTGCGGTGCCAGCCGGGCCGGCAGCTCGCTGACCAGTGCGATCACCGGAACCGACGCGCCGAGTGCCTCAGCGAGCCCGGAGGGCAGCTTGGCCGCACCCGGCCCGACCGTCGCGTCGCAGACTCCCACCAACCCGGTCACCCGCGCGTAGGCGTCGGCGGCATAGGCCGCCGTACGCTCGTCCCTGACCAGGACGTGGCGCAAGGCGGGCTCCCGGTCGAGGATCCCGTCGTACAGGGCGAGGGTCTGCCCGCCGGGGACGCCGAACACGTGCCGGACGCCGTGCTCAGCCAGCAGCCAGGCGAGCAGTGCGCCGCCGTGCCGGGCCAGCGACACCGACGAGGAGGCGTCCGGCGGCCACGGCTCGCCGGTCACGCTGGCTCGCGGCTTCCCAGCGACGCCAAGGCGACCCGCCAGCTTCCCGCACAGACCCGCTGCTTCCGCACTGACCCTCCGACCCTGGCAGTGTCTAATGTTGCAATGCAACCGTTTGCGTCCGCATTGTCGCCAGCAGCACGGAAATTTGTCAAGGGCCGGTTGCGGCCGTCCGCGCGGCTGGCGCCATGGCTCCGGGCGGCAGGCAGGCTGCCCGGAGTCCACCGGGCCGGGCGTCAGCGGGCGGGCGGCCAGGACAGATGGAAGATCATGGCCAGGACACTGGCGCACCCGGCGGTGCAAATGATTGCATACGCTCCACAGCGCCGAAGCGAGGGGGCTCCCGTGCCCGACGAACAGGTCAGCTCAGCCATCGCCAACTGGGGACCGCGATTCACGTCGCAGGGCGTGGATCCGGGTGACTTCTCCCGGGTGACCAGCGGGCTGGAGAACTGGGCCGACTGGCTGGACGCGTGGTGCGCGAACGGTGACATGCACGCTGGCCTGGCCCGCGAGGCGGAAGAGCCTCGGCCGGGAGCGCACGGCGGGCGAGGCCTGGGTCCGCGCCGCGCTCAGCTACCACTTCGCCAAGTTCGTCTGGATGCTGGACGAGTCCAGGCACCGGGCCGCGGCCGACCGGGCGGTGGCCGCCATGGCCAGCGCGCACCGGCTGCTGGATCCGGCCGCGGAACGGCTGGACATCGAGTTCGACGGCATCACCATGGTCGGCAACCTGCGGCGGCCCCCGGGCGCGGACCGCCCCCCGCTGGTCCTGCTCATCGCGGGCCTGGACTCGACCAAGGAAGAGTTCTTCACCGCCGAGAACATCTTCCTGGCCCGCGGGCATGGCCACGTTCTCTCTCGACGGGCCAGGGCAGGGCGAGACAGGGTACGCCAGTACGATTCGGCCCGACTTCGAGGCGCCGGTCGCCGCCGCTCTCGATGTGCTGGGCGGGCGGCCGGACATCGACAGCGGCCGGGTCGGCATGCTGGGGGTGAGCCTGGGCGGTTACTTCGCCGCCCGGGCCGCCGCGTTCGAGCCCCGGATCCGGGCGCTGGTGATCTCCGGGGGGCCCGTACGACTACGGGGCGCTCATCCGCGACCGGCCCGCGCACAGCGTCGCGACCTTCGCCCACAACAGCGGGACCAGCAGCCTGGAGGAGACGTACGCGTTCGCGGAGAAGCTGACCCTGGCCGGCGTGCTGCACCGGCTGACTCAGCCCATGATCGTGGTCTTCGGCAAACTCGACCGGCTCGTCCCCTGGCCGCAGGCCGTCCAGGTGGCCGACGAGGCACCCGGCGCCAGCCTGTGGATGTTCGACGAGGGCAACCACGTGTGCATGAACATGACCTACCGCTGGCGCCCCCAGGCCGCCGACTGGCTGGCCGAGCGGCTGGCCGGTTAGCGGGCCTAGCGGTCGACCAGGCTCATGTCCGCGAAGCGGTCTCCGCTGGCCACGCCGGGCGGGAAGGCCTCGCTCAGCTCGCGCACCTCAGACCCGGCCAGCTCCAGGTCCGCCGCGGCCATGTTCTGCTCCAGGTGACTTAGCTTGCCGGTGCCCGGGATGGGAACGATGTCCTCGCCCTGGGCCATCAGCCACGCGATGGCCAGCTGCGCCGGGGTGACATGCCGTGCGCGGCGGCGATGTCACGCAGCCGTGCTGCCACTGCCGCGTTGGCCCGCAGGTTGTCGCCCAGGAACCGCGGATGCTTCCGGCGGACGTCCTCCGGCGGGAGCTCGCCGGGATCGGTGAAACCGCCGGCCAGGAAGCCGCGGCCGATCGGGCTATAGGCGACGAAGCCAATGCCCAGCTCGCGCACGGTCGGCAGGATCTCACGCTCCACATCACGCGACCAGAGGCTGTACTCGGTCTGCAGCGCGGTGATCGGATGGGCGGCATGAGCGCGGCGGATGGTGGCGGGCGCCGCCTCGGAGAGGCCGAGGTAGCGCACCTTGCCCGCGGTGACCAGCTCGCCCATGGCGCCGACGGTCTCCTCGATCGGGATCCTGGGGTCCACCCGATGCAGGTAGTACAGGTCGATGTAGTCGACACCGAGCCGGGCAAGCGATGCGTCGCAGGCCTGCGGCACGTAGGCCGGATCGCCGTTAACCCCGAGAAACGATCCGTCGTCACGGCGGATGTTGCCGAACTTGGTGCCGATGACGACCTGGTCGCGGCGCCCGGCGAGCGCCTTGCCGACCAGCCGCTCGTTGGTGAAGGGCCCGTAGGCGTCAGCGGTGTCGAAGAACGTGCAGCCCAATTCGAGCGCCCGGGCCAGCACCCGCAGGGATTCCGTCTCCTCTTTGCTTCCGTACATGCCGGCCATGGGCATGCAGCCCAGCCCGAGTGCGGACACCGCCAGGCGGGCCGAACCGATGTACCGCGTCTGCATGGTGCCTCCATCGTGGCCGGATCGTGCGGGTCAGGTCCGCTCGGCGGCCGGATCTTGGTAGCCGAGCCCGTCGTCCACCGGGTCAGTCTCGGGCTTGAGGACCAGACCGGAGTTAGCCGCCTGCAGTTCGAGCAGCACCGCGAAATCCTCCTGCGTCCGCCCCCGCGCGACCGCCGACTGAACCTGCTCCCGCGCCGCGGCCGAGACCGGCATGGGCACCTCCAGCTCGCGTGCTGCGGCGAGCCCGAGATCGAAATCCTTTTGCAGGAGCACGGGAGTGAAGGTCGGGGTGAAGTCCAGGTGCACCAGTGCAGGACTCTTATAGCGGGTGAACATCGAGCCCATGACGCTGTTGTTGATGAAGTCGAGGAAGCTGGCCCGCGGCATGCCCGCCTTTTCGGCCAGCACGGTGATTTCCGCCAGGTTCTGCGCGACCACGCCGAGGAGCAAGTTGTGGCAGATCTTCGCCAGCCGGGCGAGCTCGCCCTCCCCCACGTAGCTCACGTGCCGTCCCAGCATGGCGATCAGGTGCTCCACCGCCTCGAAGGCATCGCGCGGCCCTGACACCACGACCGATAGCAGGCCTGCCTGCGCGACCTTGCCGTTGCCGCTGACCGGGGCGGCCAGGAAGGCCGTGCCGCGGTCACCGGCGGCCGCCCGTACCCGGCTGGACGCCGCCGCCGAGACCGTGGAGCAGTCGATGAGGATCTTGGGGGCGCGCCCGGGGTCGGCGAACAGCCGGGACACGACCGACTCCAGCTCAGCCGAGGCCGTCACCATGGTAAAGACCACGTCCCGGCCAGCCAGGTGGGACGGGTCATCGACGAGTTCTGCCCCGGCCCGGACGAGGCCTCCGCCTTGCCCGGGGTCCGGTTCCACACCGCCAGGGGTACACCCGCCCGGGCCAGGCGCTCAGCCAGCGGCTTGCCCATCCGGCCGGTCCCTATCCAACCGACCGTGAAGCTGGTCGCCGCCGAGTCCGCCATCGTTCCCACCTTGCCGCGAGCCACGCTGAGGATCTTGCTAACTACAACCTGCAATCGATTGTTACCCAATCATAACAGAATGCCGCCTAATGTGGCCGCCACCACGGCCGGGATAAAGAACCGGATCGCGGAGTCCGGGGCACCGGGCGTTTATCTGCCCCACGCAACTACCAGCGGTCTGCGGAGGGCAGTGAGGGCAGGCCACGGTGCCCATCCAAGAAGGTAGGCAGGCGGGCCGGGCGGGCCGGGCCGGGGTTGCGCGGCATTATCCCGGGCGGGACTGGGCGGCGGGGAGGTAGGGGATGGCCAGGCGGACGGTGGTGCCGCGGCCGGGGGTGCTGGCCAGGTCGAGGCGGCCGCCCAGGAGTTCCGCGCGCTCTCTCATCCCGGACAGGCCGAAGCCCGTGGGCCCGCCGGGCGTGCCCGCCACCGGGGTGTCGGCCATCTCGAAGCCGGTGCCGTCGTCGGTGACCTCCAGCACGGCGCGGTCCTTCTGCCGGTACAGCCGGACCCGGATCGTCCGGGCGTCGGCGTGCTTGGCCGCGTTCTGCAGCGCTTCCTGGGCGGTCCGGTACACCGCGGTCTCCGCGTGCTCGGCCATGCTGAGCGGGTCCGCGTCCACCTGCACGTCCAGCAGGGGGAACCCGTGGCCCAGGCTTTCCAGGCTGGCGGCCAGGCCGAGGTCGTCCAGCACCGGGGGACGCAGCCCGGCGATCGCCGACCGGGTCTCGTCCAGGGCGGCCCCGGCCAGTTCCTGCGCCCGGGCCACCTGCTCGGCCGCAACCTGAGGCGAGCCCGGGATGGCGTCCGCCGCGGCCGACAGGTGGAAGAACAGGCTGACGATCCGCTGGCTGATGCCGTCGTGGATCTCACCGGCCATCCGGCGCCGCTCGTGTTCCTGCCATTCGACCATCCGCTCGGCGAACCGCTCCAGCGCCTCCTCCCGCTCGGCCAGCCTGCGGTGCAGCCGGGCGTTCTCGATCGCCCCGGCGACCAGCCCCGCCACCGTGCGGAGCAGTTCGACGTCGGCCGGGGTGAACTCGCGGCGCAGCCGGGTGTGCACGTTCAGCACGCCGACCAGGTGCCCCATGGGGGTGACCACGGGCACCGAGAGCATGGAGGTGAACTCCTCGCCGCGCAGCGCCGGGATGTAGCGGTAGCGGGGGTCGGCCGCCTTGTTGTCCACGATCACGGCGGGCTGGCCGTGATCGGCCACCCAGCCGGCTACCCCTTCGCCCAGGGCCAGCTCGACGGTCCCGACCATGGTGTCGAAGGGCGGTGTCGCCCCGCGCAGCTGGAGTTTGCGGCCCCGTTCGTCGAGCAGGTGCACGAAGCACACATCGGTCTCGGTGGTCTCGGTGACCAGCTGGGCGACGCCCTGCAGGATCCGGTCCAGGTCCAGGCCGGCCGAGATCGTCTCGACCACCCTGGACAGGAGCTGCGCCTCCCGTTCCGCGTCGGCGACCCCGAGCCGGCCCGCCCCGTCGCCCGCGCCCAGGCCGGGGATCAATGGAAGACCCCCTCGCGCAGCGCGACCGCGACCGCGCCGGCCCGGTCGGACACGCCGAGCTTCCGGTAGATACCCCGGGAGTGCGTCTTCACGGTCTCCTCGCTGACCACCAGCCGCATCGCGATGGCCCGGTTGGAGAGGCCGCCGACCAGCAGCGACAAGACCTCGCTCTCCCGCTGGGTCAGGCCCAGGTGGGCGCCGGGCCAGAACTCGCCGCTGCGCAGCCGGGCGGCGGACAGCGCGACCCGCCCGGCCAGGCTGGGATCGATCAGCACCTCGCCGTCGAAGATCCGGCGCAGGTAGTCCACCAGCTCCCCGCCCCGGATCCGCTTGAGCAGGAACCCGGCCGCGCCGACCCGCAGTGCCTGGTAGAGGTACTGCTCGTCGTCGTAGACGGTGAGGAAGACGACCTTGCAGCCTGGAGTGATGCGGAGGATCTCGGCGCACAGATCCAGGCCGCTGGCCCCGCGCAGCCGGACGTCGAGCAGCACCACATCGGGTTTCAGCTCACCGGCCAGGCGGACCGCCTCGCGAGGGTCGCTGGACTCGCCGACGATCTCCACCTGGTTCCGGTAGGGCGCCATCATGGCCTTCAGGCCGTCCAGGACCATCTGGTGATCGTCGACGATCACCACGGTCACCGGTCCCGGGGGCTGACCGTCTGGCGTCAGGTGGTCCATGTCCGGAACGGTACCCACCTGGCGGTCACGTTCGCGCTTCGAGCAGGTGCCAGAGCAGCAAGAGCTGGGCGATGGCCAGCGGCTCGCTGCGCCTTCCCGGGGCGTATTCGCCCAGCGTGTCCGGCCGGGCCCCGGCTGCGCTGGCCGGTGAAGGCGGGAACGACAGCTGCTCCCAGATCGCCTTCTCCACGATCGCGCTGTCCTCCCGCGGCGCGTACCCATGGATGTGCAGGGCGTCCACGGGGCGGCCGTCGCCGTCCCTGATCATTTTGAGATGCACGGTCCGCCGGTCGTCGTCGGTGAGCACGTGGCACAGCTCCGGATGCTGGATGGTCGGCCGGAGCAGGATCTCCGCGGACAGCGGGGTCCCGGGCGAGGCATCGTGCCCGGCGACCGGGGCGAACCGGAGGGAGATGTCGGCCTGCTGGCGCTGCGGCCGGATGAACGCGGCCGATTCCGGCTCGCGCCGCTCCAGCTCGGCGAGGACCTGGGCGCGGGTGTAGCCGCGCTCGGCGCAGTCCCGTTTGAGCTTCCACTCTCTCCGGATGTCCTCGGGCGGGTCCAGGTACACGGCGATGTCGAAGCACGCCCGGGACAGCTTGGTGTGCAGCGGCAGCAGCCCCTCGACGATCACGAACTCGCGGGGCTCGACCAGCACCGGCCGGACCAGCTGCCCGGTCGAATGGTCGTAGACCGGCTTGAGGATGGGACGCCCGAGGGCGAGCAGCTGGAGGTGCTGCTCCATCACGTCCATGTAGTTGCACTCGGGGTTGAGCACGGTGAACGGGACCGAGCGCCGTTCCATCCGGTCGTAGCGGTGATAGTCGTCCACGCACAGCGCGGTGGCCCGGTCCGCGCCCAGCGCGGCGGCGATGCCCCGGGTCAGGGTGGTCTTGCCCGCGGCGCTGTCACCGGCGATGGCGAGCATGACGGGGCGGGCCGGCTCCGGCGCCGACTCGCTCCGGCGCAGCCGCATGAGCTTGTCCGGCATCAGCCTGATCGCCTCCCGCCCGGCGCCGGTGCGCACGGCAGCATGCACCACGGATCCGGCCCTGAACTCGGCTTTCCAGCCTAAGCGGCGCCGATCCGCCGCACCTCCCCCCAGCCGGGGAGTCCAGGGGGTAACTGCCGGCCATGACTCCCCCGCCCCGTCCACCCCGGCGGGGGATGTGCCCGGACGGGCCCCGGCCTACGGTCGGCGGATGGACGCACTGGCAGCGCGGGCCTCGGCGCTGGTGGCGCCCCCGAAGGGGATCCTCGCCACCGGGCCGGGCGGCGCGGCCATGTCCGGCCGGCTCGCGGCCGCCGGGGTGCCGCCCACCGCGCAGAACCGCCGGGCCTTCCGCGAGCTGCTGGTTACCGCGCCGGGCCTGCGGGCTGGGCTCAGCGGGGTGATCCTGGACGCGGAGGGCATGGACCAGCGCTCCTCCGATGGGCTGGCGCTACCGGAGGCGATCGGCGCAGCCGGCCTGATGACCGGGGTCCGGGCGGACACCGGCCGGCACCCGCTGCCCGGCACCCGCGGTGAGATGATCACCGAGGGCCTGGACGGACTCCCCGCGCGGCTGGCGGGCTGGGCCCGGCGCGGCGCGGTGTTCGCGACGTGGCGGGCCGTGCTGCGAATCGGGCCGGGGACCCCGTCGCCGGTGGCGATCCGGGCGAACGCGCAGGCCCTGGGCCGGTACGCGGCCGCCTGCCAGGCGGCCGGGCTTGTCCCGGTGGTCGCGCCGCACCTGGACGGCAGCGGCCCGCACTCCGCGGCGCAGTGCGAGATGGTGATGACGCTGGTCTTGCTAGCGGTGATGACCGAACTGGACGACTACGGGGTGGACCCGGCCGCGGTGGTGCTCAAACCCACCATGGCGCTGCCCGGGCGGCGGTCCGCCGCGGCGGCCAGCGCCACCGAGAGCGCCGAGGCGACCGTGCGCACCCTGGCCGCGGTCCCGGTCACCCTGGCGGGAGTGGCGTTCGCGGCCGAGGCCCAGCGGCCCGAGCGGGCCACCTGGATCCTGGCGGCGATCCAGTCGCTGCCGCACATCTGGCCGCTGACCTTCGCCTTCGGGAGGGCCCTGACCGCGCCCGCGCTCGCCGCGTGGGGCGGCCAGGCCAGCCAGTGGGCGGCAGGCCAGCGGGCCCTGGCCCACCGGGTCGCGATGAACCTGGCCGCCATGGAAGGCCGGTATGCGCCGGAACTCGACCTGGACCTGGCTTAACGGGCCGGGCCCGGCCCGCCGGGTCAGACGTTGAAGCCGAGGGCGCGGAGCTGCTCCCGGCCGTCCTCGGTGATCTTGTCCGGGCCCCACGGGGGCAGCCAGACCCAGTTGATCTTGAAGTCGCTGACCAGCCCGTCGAGGGCTGACCGGGCCTGGTCCTCGATCACGTCGGTGAGCGGGCAGGCCGCGCTGGTCAGCGTCATATCGATGGTCAGCGTCTTGTCCTCGCCCAGCGTCACCCCGTAGATGAGCCCGAGGTCGACCACGTTCACCCCCAGCTCGGGGTCGACGACGTCGCGGAGGGCCTCGACCAGGTCCTCAGTCTCCTCGGTGATCTGCAGCAGGGGCCCGCTGGCCTCAGTGTCGTCAGTCATTCTGTTCCTCCAGCGCTTGCGCGGTCGCGTCCTTCCAGGCCATCCAGCCGAGCAGGGCGCACTTGATCCGGGCCGGGTACTTCGCTACTCCGGCGAACGCCACGCCGTCGCCGAGGATTTCCTCGTCCGGCTCCGCCTGGCCCTTGGACTGCATGAGGCGAAGAAATTCCTCGGCCAGGCTCATCGCCTCGGGCACGGTCTTGCCGATGATCAGCTCGCTCATCACCGACGCGCTGGCCTGGCTGATCGAGCAGCCCAGCGCGTCGTAGGACACGTCGGCCACGACCGGCTCCCCGGTCGCGTCCTTGAGCGTGACCCGCAGCGTCACCTCGTCCCCGCAGAGCGGGTTCACATGGTGCACCTCGGCGTCGTAGGGCTCCCGCAGCCCCTTGTGGTGCGGGTGCCGGTAGTGGTCCAGGATGACTTCCTGGTACAGGGACTCCAGGCGCATCAGGCCCCCCCGAAGAACCGCTGAGCCTGCCGGATTCCCTGGACCAGGGCGTCCACTTCCGCGGTCGTGTTGTACAGGTAGAACGAGGCCCGGGTGCTGGCCTGGATGCCGAACCGGCGGTGCAGCGGCCACGCGCAGTGGTGCCCGGCCCGGACAGCCACGCCGTGCTCGTCGAGCACCTGGCTCACGTCGTGCGGGTGCACGTCCTCCAGGGTGAACGAGATCGCCGCACCGCGGGTGGCCGGATCCACCGGGCCGAGCACCCGCAGGCCCGGCACGGTACCCAGGGCGTCCAGCGCGTAGCCGATCAGATCCCGCTCGTGCGCCCGGATCGCGTCCAGGCCCACATCGGTGAGGTAGTCGATGGCCGCGTCCAGCCCGGCCGCCTCGGCGATGGGCATGGTCCCGGCCTCGAACTTGTGCGGCGGGGGCGCGAACGTCGAATGGTCCATCCAGACGCTCTCGATCATCTCGCCGCCGCCCAGGAACGGGGGCATCTCCTCGAGCAGCTCCCGGCGGCCCCACAGCACGCCGATGCCGGTCGGGCCGCACATCTTATGGCTGGTGAAGCCCAGGAAGTCTGCCCCCAGCTCCTGCACGTCCACCGGCATGTGCGGGACCGACTGAGCCGCGTCCACCAGCACCAGGGCCCCGGCCGCGTGCGCGGCGTCGGCGATCTCGCGGACCGGGTTGATGGTGCCGAGGACGTTCGACTGGTGCGCCAGGGCCACCAGCCTGGTCCGCTCGTTGATGAGCTGGCCGGCCTGGGACAGGTCGAGCTGGCCGTCGTCGGTCACCCCGAACCAGCGCAGCGTCGCGCCGGTGCGCTCGCAGAGCAGCTGCCACGGGACGATGTTGGAGTGGTGCTCCATCTCGGTGATGACGATCTCGTCACCGGGGCTGAGGCGGAACCGCCCGGAGCCCCCGGACTGGCCGGCCGTGGCGTTGCCCAGGGCGTAGGCCACGAGGTTGATGCCCTCGGAGATGTTCTTGGTGAACACCACCTCGGTCTCGTCCCGGGCGCCGATGAAGCCGGCCGCCTTGATCCGGGCGCCCTCGTACGCGGCCGTGGCTTCCTCACCGAGCTGATGGCTGGCCCGGTGGATGTTGGCGTTGTGCCGCTCGTAGAACTCGTCCAGCCGCTCGATGACCTGACGCGGTTTCTGCGACGTGTTGGCGCTGTCCAGGTAGACCAGGGGCTGCCCGTCGCGGACCTGCCGGTCCAGGATCGGGAAATCCTTGCGGATCCGCGCCACGTCCAGGGTCATGCGGCAGCTCCCGCGGCCGCCTTGATCCACTTCTCGTAGCCTTCGGCCTCGAGGGTCTCGGCCAGCTCGGGGCCACCCTCATCGACGATCCGGCCGCCCACGAATACGTGCACGAAGTCCGGCTTCACGTAGCGCAGGATCCGCGTGTAGTGGGTGATCAGCAAGACCCCGTGCCCGGGCTGGGCGCCGAACCGGTTGACACCCTCGGACACCACCCGGAGCGCGTCGATGTCCAGCCCGGAGTCGGTCTCGTCGAGGATCGCGAACTTCGGGTTGAGCAGCTCGAGCTGCAGGATCTCGTGCCGCTTCTTCTCCCCGCCGGAAAAGCCCTCGTTCAGGTTCCGCTCGGCGAACTGGGGCTCGATGGACAGGGCGGCCATGGCCTCGCGCATCTCCTTGAGGAACACGCGGAGCTTCGGCGCCTCGCCGCGCACGGCGGTCACCGCGGTGCGCAGGAAGTTGGACACCGTCACGCCGGGCACTTCCACCGGGTACTGCATGGCCAGGAACAGCCCGGCCCGGGCCCGTGCGTCCACGCTCATGGACAGCACGTCCTCGCCGTCCAGGGTCACGCTGCCCTGGGTAACCCGGTACTTGGGGTGCCCGGCGATCGCGTAGGCCAGCGTGGACTTGCCGGAGCCGTTCGGGCCCATGATGGCGTGGATCTCGCCGTCTTTCACGGTCAGGTCGACGCCGCGCAGGATCTCGCGGCTCTGATCGGCCGCGTCCACCACGCTGACGTGCAGGTCGCGGATTTCCAGAGTGGCCATCGCTATCTCTATCTCCAGCTCATGTTTGGTGGTTAGAAGCCGGCCGTGGCCGGCACGGCGACGTACACGTCGTCGCCGTCGACCTTGACCGGGTAGGTCGGGACCGGCTTGGTGGCCGGGGGGCCGGTGGGGGCGCCGGTGCGCAGGTCGAAGCAGGAGGCGTGCAGCCAGCATTCGACGGTGTGGTCATAGACCTCGCCCTCGGACAGCGGCACCTCCTCGTGGGAGCACACGTCGTGCAACGCGAACACGTCGCCCTCAGCCCGCACGATGGCGATCGGCAGGTCACCGACTTCCACGCCGATGGCGCCCTGCTCCGGGACGTCGGCCAGCGCGCAGACCCGGACGAACGTGCCCGTGCTTCCGGAGGTGTTGGTCTCACTCATGCCGGCGGCCCCTGCAGTCCGGGCAGCCGGGCCAGCTCGTTCTCGATCGCGGCGCTGATCCGCTCGCGCAGCTCGGCCACCTCGATCTTGGCGATCAGCTGTCCGAAGAAGCCCCGGATGACCAGGCGGCGCGCCTCGTCCAGCGGGATGCCCCGGGCCATCAGGTAGAACAGGTGCTCGTCTTCGAGCCGCCCGCTGGTGCTGGCGTGGCCCGCTCCGACCACCTCGCCGGTCAGGATCTCCAGGTTCGGTACGGAGTCGGCCCGGGCGCCCTCGGTCAGCAGCAGGTTCCGGTTCCGCTCGTAGGTGTCGGTGGCGATCGCCTCGGGCCGGATCAGCACGTCGCCGATCCACACCGAGTGCGCGCTGTCGCCCTGCAGGGCGCCCTTGTAGTCGACCCGGCTGCGGCAGTGCGGCTGGTTGTGGTCCACGAACAGCCGGTGTTCCAGGTGCTGCCCCGGGTCGGCGAAGTAGAGGCCGAGCAGTTCCGCGTCGCCGCCAGGGCCGGCGTAGCTGACCGTGGGAGCCAGCCGGACCACGCCTCCGCCCAGGCTCACCACGGTGTGCTGGAACGTCGCGTCCCGCCCCACCCGCGCCTGGTGATGCGACAGGTGGACCGCGTCCGCCGCCCAGTCCTGGACGCTGACCACGGACAGCGAAGCCCCGTCGCCCACCACGAACTCGACGTTGTCTGCGTAGGTCGCGGACCCCGCGTGATCAAGCACCACGACTGCGCGTGAGTGACGTCCCACTTCCACCAGGGTGTGCCCGAACGCCACCCCGGCCGGGTCCTCTCCGCGGACGGAGATGATGGTTGGCTCGGTTACGTCCGTGTCGGCCGGGACGCTGATGACGGTGCCCGTCTCAAACGAGGCGAACGCTCTCGCGCTCACCCGGTCGGCGGGCTGGAAGGTGGATCCGTACCGGGTGTCGCCGCGTTGCGGATACGCAGCGGAGACACCTGGTGCGGTGTCCACCTGGATTCTCACCTTGCCTGGCGTCAGCGCCGCGTCGCCCTGGAGACCGCGCAGGCGGCGGAGCGGCGTGAACCGCCATTCCTCCTCGCGCCCGGTCGGGACCGGGAAATCAGCCAGATCCGCCGAGTGATGTTCGTGCAGCCGTGAAACCGGGGCGGCGGACTCCACCGCCCCCTGAAGCCCTGCCATCAGCCGACCGCCCCCTCCATCTGGAGCTCGATCAGCCTGTTCAGCTCGAGCGCGTACTCCATGGGCAGCTCACGGGCGATCGGCTCGATGAAGCCGCGCACGATGGTGGCCGCCGCCTCGTCCTCGGTCATGCCCCGGCTCATCAGGTAGAAGAGCTGGTCCTCGGAGATCTTGGAGACGCTGGCCTCGTGGCCCATCTCGACGTCGTCCTCGCGGACGTCCACGTACGGGTAGGTGTCTGACCGGCTGATCGTGTCCACCAGCAGCGCGTCGCACTTCACCGTGGACCTGGAGTGCCCGGCGCCCTCCTGGACCTGGACCAGGCCGCGGTAGGAGGTCCGGCCGCCGCCGCGGGCCACCGACTTGGACACGATGTTGGACGAGGTGTTCGGGGCGCAGTGGACCATCTTGGCCCCCGCGTCCTGATGCTGGCCCTCGCCGGCGAACGCCACCGACAGGGTCTCGCCCCGGGCGTGCTCACCCATCAGGTAGACGGCCGGGTACTTCATCGTGACCTTGGACCCGAGGTTCCCGTCGATCCACTCCATGGTCGCGCCGGCGCTGCACACGGCCCGCTTGGTGACCAGGTTGTAGACGTTGGCGGACCAGTTCTGGATCGTGGTGTAGCGGCAGCGCGCCCCGGCCTTGACGACGATCTCGACCACGGCGGAATGCAGCGAGTCGGACTTGTAGATCGGCGCGGTGCAGCCCTCGACGTAGTGCACGTAGGCACCCTCGTCCACGATGATCAGCGTGCGCTCGAACTGGCCCATGTTCTCGGTGTTGATCCGGAAGTAGGCCTGCAGGGGGATGTCCACGTGCACGTTCTTCGGCACGTAGATGAAGCTGCCGCCGGACCACACGGACGTGTTCAGCGAGGCGAACTTGTTGTCGCCCGGCGGGATGACCGTGGCGAAGTACTCCTGGAACAGCTCCGGGTGCTCGCGCAGCGCCGTGTCGGTGTCCTGGAAGATGACGCCCTTCTCCTCCAGGTCCTCACGGATCTTGTGGTAGACCACCTCGGACTCGTACTGGGCCGCGACCCCGCCGATCAGCCGCTGCTTCTCAGCCTCGGGGATGCCCAGCTTGTCGTAGGTGTTCTTGATGTCGGCGGGCAGGTCGTCCCAGGTCGCGGCCTGCTTCTCGGTGGACCGGACGAAGTACTTGATGTTCTCGAAGTCGATGCCGGACAGGTCAGCGCCCCAGTTGGGCATCGGCTTGCGGTGGAACAGCTTCAGGCCCTTCAGCCGCAGGTCGAGCATCCACTCCGGCTCGTTCTTCAAGCCCGAGATGTTGCGGACGACTTCCTCGGACAGACCTCGGCGAGCGCCCGTGCCAGCCACGTCCGAGTCGGCCCAGCCGAACTTGTATCGGTCGAGTCCCTCGAGTTCGGGATGCGCGGTTGCGGTCATACGGAGATGCCTCCGATTGTGTTCGGTTGTGGTGTGGTGCGGGTGTTCAGCAAAGCCGGTGCGGTGACGTGGGTGGTGCAGATGCCATCGCCGTGCGCGATGGTGGCCAGGCGCTGCACGGGAGTGCCGAGAAGCCGGGCGAAGGCCTCCGTCTCGGCCTCGCACAGCTGGGGGAACTCGGCGGCCACGTGCGCCACCGGGCAGTGGTGCTGGCAGAGCTGCTGCCCGCGGTCCACGTCCTCGCCCTGGGAAGGAGCGCCGCTCGCCGAGGCGGCGTAGCCATCGGCGGACAGCGCCTCAGCCAGGGCCGCGACGCGGTCGCGCGGGGTGGCGCCCTGGACCACCGGGCCGTACCGCCGCTCCAGGTCCGCGACCTGGCGGCGGGCGAACTCGGCGACCGCGTCCGGGCCGGCCACCTCGGCCAGGAAGCGCAGCGCGCTGGTGGCCAGGTCGTCGTAGGCGTGCTCGAAGGCGCTCCGGCCTACGTCGGTGATCGCGAACAGCTTGGCCGGGCGGCCCCGCCCCCGGCTCGCCGGGCGGCGGGCCGTGCGGGTCTCGATCATCCCGTCGGTGAGCAGATTGTCCAGGTGCCGCCGGACGGCCGCGGGCGTCAGGTTGAGCCTGGTGCTCAGCCCGGCCGCGGTGACCGGGCCGTTTTCCAGGATGAGCCGGGCGATCTGGGCCCGCGTGCCGCGCTCAGACCCGGGCTGCGCCGTCCGCGCCGGATGGGCCGGTGCCGCCGCGGCCGGTGCCGGATGGGCCGGTGCCGGATAAGGGCGCGCGCTGAGGGATCTGGCGCAGCAGGAAGCACGGCGCCGCCCTGGGCGCCAGCTCCCGCACTGTCCAGTCCCATACTTTTCACAACATCATTGTGCCGTAAATGCTTCCGCCCCCGCAATCCAGCCCCCCGGGACGGGAGACGGCCCCGGGACCCTGGTCGATCGGGCTGGAAAGCCGGGCCGCCCAGATGGGTGCCTGACCTGGGGCTGGCGGGTGCGCCACCGTGGCCAACACGCCATTCCCGCCGGATATTTCAGTATTTAGGCTGACGCACTGGATCCCGGTGCCGTTTACCTTCGCATACTCAGGGTATCTGCGTGATTGCTAAGAGTTATTCCATTAGCGCACCCGGGGGAGGTTCATGCGCCCTGTCCTGCGCGGCACCGCGGCGGCTGGCCTGGTCGCCGCCGCCCTGGCCTGGCCGGTGCTGGCTACCCCGGTACTCACCGTTCCCGCGCAGGCCAGCGCCTCACCGGTGGAGATCACGCCCAACCCCTCCGCTCCGGGTACGTCCACCACCTTCGCGGTCAACTGCAGGTCGCTCACCGCCGCCGGGACGGCCACCTCCGCGACCCTGATCGGCACCACCCTGGGGCTCAGCGAGCACATCCCGATGCAGGCGAGCACGCACGCCGACGAATTCGTGACCACCGTGACCCTGCCGGCGATCATCAAGGCGGGCACCTACCAGCCCGATATCGACTGCTCCAACGGCGTGACGGCCAGCGCCGCGCTCACCGTGACGGCGGTGCCCGCGGTCGCCCCCGCCACCGGCGACGGGACGACCGCGACCGCCACCGACGAGCGGCTGACCGCGACCGGGCTGGCCCTGCTCGGCATCGGTGCGGTATCCGGCGCCTTGCTGATCATCCGGCGCCGCTTCCGCACCCGGGCCTGAGCCGGCGTCAGCGCGGCGGCCGCGGTGGGCATCCTGCGCAAGCTCTGCGTCGCGCTGATCGCGGCGTCCATGGCCACCGGGCTCGCCCTGGCCTTCGCAGGCAGCCATACCCTGCGCTGGTCACGACCTCCGCTGCCGCCACGCTCGGAGGCACTGCCGGCGGCGGCCCTGCCTGCCGGCTCCCCGTCGGCGGGCCAGGCGTGGCCTCAGAGTCCGGGCAGCGGCCCGCCGCGGCCGATGGCGCGGTCGGTACCGCTGGCGCTGGCCATCCCGCGCATCGGGGTCCGGGCGAAGATCATCCCACTCGGCCTGCGGCCGGACGGCTCCCCCGCGGTGCCGCCGCTGACCACCCCGTTCGTGACCAGCTGGTATGACCCTGGGCCCACCCCGGGGACCACCGGCGCGGCGGTGATCTTCGGGCACGTGGATTCGGCAGCGGTCGGCCCGGCCGTCTTCTACAACCTGGGACGGCTGCGGACCGGCGACCAGGTCGATGTCACGCTCGCGGACCGGCGTACCGCGGTGTTCCGCGTCTACGGCGTGGGCCTGTACCCGAAGACGCACTTCCCCTCGCGGGACGTGTACGGGTACACCCGGTGGCCCACGCTGCGGCTGGTCACCTGCGGCGGGGGGTTCGACCGCCGCACCCGGCAGTACGTCGGCAATGTCGTGGTGTTCGCGGAGTACGTGGGCCAGGGCGGCTGACCGGCCGGTCAGCCAGGCCGAGCCCGCGCCGTCCGGTGGCGTGGAGATCGCTGGCCGTGAACCGGTTGGCCCAGCCGCGCTCGTAGTGCTCTTCGGGAAAATCGGCCGGGCTGGACCCGGTCAGGAAGGCCTCCCGGACGCTGGCCGCGTACCGGCGGTTGCGAGGGCACCAGGGAGCGGCGGGAATGTACATCACGTTGCCCCATCCCTGCTGGTCACGGACGGGGGCCACGCTATGGACCATGTCGCAGTGCCACCAGACCGAGTCACCCGCCCGGACGTCGGGTATACCGCTGAGGCCTGCATGAGGAGCGGATGCCAGGTCGGGCTGGCCGGGAAGACCTGGTTGAGCTGACGCCGCACATGTCGTCCCCGGGGACGTCGGCCAGCAGTGGCCGCAGCATGAGGTAGGCCATGGCCGCGGGAATCGGGACGGTGTGCAGGACACCCTGGTCGTGGTCCATATCCGACAGGGCGGTCCAGCCCTGGAAGGTGCGGAAGGCCGAGCACATGGTGGTGCCGGGATACTGCGGCCCGGCGGTGCGGTAGGCGGCGTCCCACGGGTCGTACTGCTCGACCGTCCCGTCGAAGAGGTACCGGAACGCCTTCTGGTACGCCTGGGTCATCCACAGTTCGAGGGTGCCGGGGTCGAGATGGGTCCCGAGCCCGCCGGAGTCGGCACCCGGCGGGCGGCGCCGGATACGGTCCGGGTACAGCGAGTCGCGGTCCGGGTCGAACCACGCAGTGCCCTCGGAGTCGTGCTTCCACTGGCGGTTGAGGAACGCCTGCACCCAGGCCATCCGGTCGCTCTGGCGGGCCTGCATCTGGGGGGCGGACCAGTAGACCGGGTAGATCTCCGGCCTGGAGCCCACCGCGCCGAAGAAGTCGTCAGCGGGCCCGCGGTAGTTCTCGAAGAACGCGTTGCTCTCGACGTACTCGACCAGCTCGCTGTCCCAGCCCAGGGCCTGGCCGCGTCGAAGTGCCCGCGGACGACGAGGCACCCGCGCCGGCGCAGCCTGGCCAGCGCGTCCGCGGGAACGGTTCCGGCCTCGATATCGGCGTAGTCGATGACCGGCCAGATGGCCTCCCCGCAGGGGCGGGCGGCGAGGATCTCCTCGACCTCGGCCCTGATCCGCTGTTCGACCACGCTGAAGACGTCTTCAACCGGGCGGCCTGAGGCGGCGATGCGGGGCCGGAGGGCGGCCTTGACCTGCCGGATGGCAGCGGGCAGGTCGGCTGGCACCGATTCCCAGTGCGGAAGCGGGGGAAGTGGCGCGGTGGCCAGGGGGCGGCGGGCACGGGCACGTCAGCTCCTTCTAGTAATATACTCTTACTAGAAAACTCTAGAGCGTTCGCGGCTTTCTAGGCAAGAGTCCTGACTAGAGTGGCACCGTGACCCGGGCCACTCCTTCAGCCGCACCGCCCGCGAAGCCCTCGCTGGAACTGCTCCGTTCGCTGTCCGATGAGCATGTGCTCCGGGCGCTGATGCAGGCCCGCAGGCTGACCAGGGCCGACCTGGCCTCGCGGACCGGGCTGTCGAAGCCGACGGTCGGCGAGAGCGTGCGCCGGCTGACCCAGGCCGGGCTGCTGCTCGATACTGGCGAACGGACCCCCGGCGGCCGCGGCCGCGGCCGGGTCGGCTCGTACTACGCCCTGGCCGGGACCATGGGCTCGGCGCTTGTGGCCAGCATCGCCCCGGACGGCGTGGTGGCCGAGTCCGTGGACGCCTTCGGGGACACGGTGGCGAGGGCCCGGGAAGCCATCAGCCGGCCCGCCCGGCCCGCGCAGGTCACCGCGGCGCTGCTGGGTGCCGCCGCGCAGGTCCAGCGTCAGTCCGGGTCGCCCACGCGGCTCGCCGTCGTGAGCGCCGCCGATCCGGTGGAGCGCGGCAGCGGCGGGCTGGCCCATCTGGCGGACTCGCCATTCCTGCTCGGGGAACTGAATCCGGCCGAGGTCCTGGCGCCGCAGGTCGGGGGCCCGGTCATGGTCGACAATGACGTGAACTGGGCCGCGCGGCCGAGCGCGAGCAGGGCAGCGCGGGCAGCCTGGATGACTTCGCCTATGTCTTCCTGGGAGAAGGGCTGGGCTGCGCCATCGTCAGCGATGGCGAGGTCAGCCGGGGGTACGCGGGGCTGGCGGGCGAGATCGCGCACCTCGTCACCGTCGGCCCGCACGGGCAGGCCATGCGCCTGATCGAGGTATTCGGCGAACTCGGCCTGCGCCAGGCCGGCTCGACGGCCATCGACGTCGACCGCCTGCTCAGGCGGCCGGCGGCCAGGATGCTCAGGCCGCGGGCCTGCGGCACGACCTCGGCTGGGCCCTCAGCGGAGTCCTCGCCGCCATCGTCGCACTCGCCGACCCCAGGCTGATCATCATCGGCGGCTCCTGGGGCCGCCACCCGGTCGTCATGGAGACCATCTCGCTGGCCTTCGCCCGCCTCCCGCGGCATGTCCCCGTCCGGGCCGCCGACACTCACGGACCAGCCATCCCTGGCCGGGGCACGAAGCGACGCGGTCCGGCGGCTGCGATCAGCCATCGTGGCCGCCGCTCACCCGCGGCGCGCTGGCTGACGGT
>CAWINS010000023.1:0-100911 GCA_963837335.1 uncultured Actinomycetes bacterium
AGCAGGCCCGGACAGCCAGGTCCCCGGTCTTCAGCTCATCGAGCCTCCGGCGCTCGTCGGCAGAGCCGGACGGCCATGGTACGAACGGTCCACCCGCCGCGGGCCGCGAGCCGGGCCCCCGCGATCCTGATGGCCAGCGGCAGGCCCGCGCAGGCGGTCAGGACATCCCGGTGGCCTCCGGCTCCGCCGCCGGCCCGCTCCGGCCCGATGATGCCGGCGAACAGGTCCCGGGCCTCGGTCGGCGTCGAGCACATCCAGGTCGACGAACCGGCTTCCGGCCAGATCCGGCATCCGGCTGCGGGTGGTGACCAGCACCGCGCACGAGGCAGAGCCGGGAAGCAGCGGCCGGACGTGCGCGGCATCCTTCGCGTCATCGAGGACGATGAGCACCCGGCGGTCGGTCAGCCTGCTCCGGAACTGCGCGGCGCGCTCTTCCTCGCCCACGGGGATGCGGCTCGGGGTCCATCCCGAGATCGCGCAGGAAGCGGGCCAGCACGTCGCCGGCCGCGACCGGCTGGCGCACCGGCCCCGATCAGGTTGGCGTACAGCTGGCCGTCCGGGAACTGGCGCGCGCAGTAGGTGCGCGGCGTGCACCGCCAGAGTGGTCTTGCCCAGGCCCCCCGCCCCGATCACCGCCGCCACCACGACGGCCCCCGGACTGTCCGGCCGGCGCGGGGCCGGCAGCAGGTCATGCAGCTTCTGCACATGCCCGGTCCGGCCAGTGAAGTCAGGGATATCCGCGGGCAGCTGCGCCACCTGGGGCACGGCGATCGAGGGAACGAACCCGGTGACCGCGCGGCCGGGCCCGGTGGCGCGCCGCCGTCCGCGGCCGGACGGCCCGGCTCGCCGCGCCCGGCCTGCGTGGCCGCCCGGCCGGCACTGTCGTCCCGCTGGCACCCCGGGCCGCTGGGTGGCGAAGGGGGAGTCCGCCGCTGCGGTTTTCGTTGCGGAAGATTGTGAGCCTGAGCCCGCGTCGGCCCGCAGCATCTGCTCGTGCAGCTGCCGCAACTCGGCGCCGGGATCGACGCCGAGTTCCTCGGCGATTACCTCGCGGGCCTGGGCGTAGGCCTCCAGGGCCTCGGCCTGCCGGCCCGAGCTGTACAGGGCGCGCATGAGCAGCGCCCACAGCCCTTCCCGGAGCCGGTGTTCCGGCAGCAGCCCGCGCAGCTCCGCCACCACCTGCGACTGGCGCCCGCAGCCCAGATCGGCGTTGATGCGCAACTCCAGGGCCTCGACCCGTGCTTCCTCGAGCCCGCTGGCCGCGGCGCTGATCAAGGGGGAGTCGGGAATGTCGGCCAGGGCCCGGCTCCCCTGCCACAGGCCGAGAGCCTCACGGAGCAGCTCGGCCGCCCGCGGGGAGTCCCCCGCCGACAGTGACGCGCGGCCCTCGGCAGCCAGCCGGGCAAACCGCTGCGCGTCGACGTCGCCCGGACTGGCCAGCAGCTGATACCCGCGGGAGCGCGTGACCAGCAGCTGGCCCTCGGCGTCGCCGATGAGCCTGCGCAGCCGGAGCACGTACACGCTGATCAGGTTCACGGCCGTGGCGGGCGTGTTATCCGGCCACACCTCGCCGATCAGCTGCTCGGTGGGGACAACCTCCCCCGCCCGCAACAGCAGCACAGCCAGCATCGTGCGCCACTTGGTTGCGCTGATGCTGCTCCAGCCCCCGTCCACCTGGACCTCAACCGGCCCAAGTATCCGAAACCGCATCGATCGCGCCTCGTTCACTGGGATGGCCCAATCCCGGACACCGTGAGTCACGGAACTGGCCAGGCCCTCACTCAAATGATGAACCAAAACTGCTCATCGCGGCAGCTGCCGGCCGGGGTGTTGCCGGGCGTACCTGATGTCCGGGGCTCAATCACGGATCAATCGTGACGCAAGACCCTGCTGACATTGTCGTACTCAGCCGCGGCAAGCAGGAACAAGTCACCGGCAGGGGAACAGTCCGGGGGGCACAACCGGGATCATCGCGGACGGCCAAACGGGGGCGCGGTCCGCGAAATCCCCTGGTCAGGGCGGCCATGCGTGCGGCCGCCCTGACCAGGGAACCGTGATCCCGGATGAGGATACCACGCGCCGATGCGGGGCGAACTGGTGGCCGCCGTCTCGCCCTGGGGAACGAAGATACGGGCGCCCGAGCTGGATGGCCGCCGTCTTCGTCGCTTGCGGGGGCGAAGACAGCGGTCACCTTCGGTGACGTCCTGGGTCAGCTCTGGCCGTCGAACAGGCTGGTCACCGATCCGTCGCTGAACACCTCGGTGATCGCCCGGGCGATCAGCGGCGCGATCGACAGCACGGTCAGCTTGTCGAACCGGCTGTCGTGCGGGATCGGCAGCGTGTTGGTCACGATGACCTCGCTGATCCGCGAATTCTTCAGCCCGTCCACCGCGTTGCCGGACAGCACGCCGTGCGTGGCGGTGACGATGACCTTGGCCGCGCCCTGCTCGAACAGCGCGTCGGCGGCCTTGATGATGGTCGCGCCGGTGTCGATCATGTCGTCCACGACGATGCAGGTCCGCCCGGCGACCTTCCCGACCACCTCGGAGACCGCCACCTTGTTGGCGACGTCCGGGTCGCGGCGCTTGTGGATGATGGCCAGCGGGCTGCCGAGCCGGTCGGTCCACCGCTCACAGACGCGGACCCGGCCGGCGTCCGGGGCCACCACCGTGACCTGCGAGACGTCCAGGTTGCCCTCGACGTAGCCGGCCAGGATCGGCAGCGCGAACAGGTGGTCCACCGGGCCGTCGAAAAAACCCTGGATCTGCGCGGTGTGCAGGTCGACGGCCATGATCCGGTCCGCGCCCGCGGTCAGGAACAGGTCCGCCATCAGCCGGGCCGAGATCGGCTCCCGGCCACGGCTCTTCTTGTCCTGGCGGGCGTAGCCGAAGAACGGCGCGACCACGGTGATCCGCTTGGCCGAGGCGCGCTTGAGCGCATCGACCATGATCAGCTGCTCCATAATCCACTGATTGATCGGCGCGGTGTGGCTCTGCACCACGAACGCGTCGCTGCCGCGGACCGACTCCATGAAGCGGACGAAGATCTCACCGTTGGCGAAGTCGAACAGCCGCGCCGGGGTGGGCTCGATGCCGAGGTTGCGGGCGATTTCACTGGTCAGTTCGGGGTGGGCCCGGCCAGAGAAAAGCATCAGCTTCTTCTCGCCGGACGCGGTGATGCCGGTCACGCTCCCTGAGCTCCCTCACTCGTTGCGGCGTCCTGTCCCCCGGCGTGCCGCCCCCCGGCGCCCGGCCCGCCAGAACTCTGTCCGCCGGGACCCTGCCCACCAGGGGTCTGGTGAGCAGGATCCCGTTTGCTGCCGGCCAGCTGCCCGTCAGCGTTGATTCCTGCGTTGTTCATACCCTCTGCCGAGCCACCTGCATCGACCTTGCTGCCCGGAGGAAGATAGGCGAACGGCCCCACCACCGCGCCCGCGCCGATGTCGGCCCCCCGGCAGACGGACTGGATGACGGTGGCCCCCTCGCCCACGGTGGTGTCCCGCAGTTGCGCCCCCGGGCCGACCCGGGCCCCCGCCGCCACCGCGGTGCGGCCCTCGAGCTGGGTGCCCGGCCCGATCTCGACGTCGCGGGCGAGGCTCACCCCGGTATCGATCCAGGTCGTCGCCGGGTCCACCACCGTGACCCCCGCACCCATCCAGGTGCTGAGCAGCCGCGCGTTGAAGATCTGCCGCGCCCGGGCCAGCTGGGCGCGGTCGTTCACGCCCAGCACCTCGTCCGGGTCCTCCAGGGTCACCGAGGCCACATGGTGACCCTCGGCCCGGAGGATCGCGATCACGTCGGTGAGATATTCCTCACCCTTGGCGTTGTCGGTGGGCACCCGCTTGACCGCGTCGCCGAGCAGGTGCGCCTCGAAGGCGTAGACCCCCGAGTTGATCTCATCGACGGCCCGCTCGGCCGGGGTCGCGTCCGCCTCCTCGGTGATCTTCAGGAAGGCACCGGAGTCATCGCGGATGATGCGGCCGTACCCGGTGGGGTTGGGGACCCGGGCCGTGAGCACGGTGGCCGAGGCCCCCCGGGCCTGGTGTTCGCGGACCAGGGCGACCAGCGTGGCGCCACGCAGCAGCGGCGCGTCCGCATAGGTGACCACGATCGTCCCGTGGTCCAGCCCGACCTCCTCGATCACCGTCCGGACCGCGTGGCCGGTGCCGCCCTGGCGGTGCTGGACCACGGCCTGGACATCCGGGGCCGTGCTGGCCAGGTACTCGGTGACCGCGCGGCGGCGATGACCCACCACCACGATGAGACGGACGGGATCCGTCTCGCGCCCGGTGGCCAGCACGTGCCCGAGCAAGGTCTCGCCGCAGATCTGATGCAGCACCTTGGGCGTATCGGACTTCATCCGCGTACCTTCGCCCGCGGCCAGGATGATGACCGCAGCCGGACGGCTCACACTCACTTGGCGGTGCTCCTCGGTTGCTGCTCCCCGGATGCCGGGATCCCGCTCCCCGGTTGCGCCGTCATGGCCCGCGCTGATCCCGCCCGTTCACCTGGCCCAGCAGTGCACGCGCCCGACACCCGCAGGATACCGTCCGGCTCGCCTCGCCGACGCGGGTTGGGTGGGGTGAAGGCCCTGCTCAGCGGAACGTAGCGAGGCGCGCACGGGCGGCCGGACCTGCCGCCGTACCCTTTCGGCCCGCATGTCCCGGCGAGGCCGGTTTTGTCGGTACCCGCCGCTAGCATTCGAACATGAATTCGAATCAGGTTAGGCAGCGACCCACGGAAATCCCCAAGTGCCGCCGAGCGGGTTCGGGAGCGCGCTATCGCGTTACGCCGGGCCGGGCACTCCCTCCGGGAGATCAAGCAGATTCTCGGCATCGGCAGCAACCAGACGTTGCACGAGGCGCTGCGCGGTGAGCCACCACCAGAATGGACCCGCCGGCCGCGAGCCAAGGACGACCTGCACGCCCGGGCCCGCGAACTGCGCGCGCAGGGCCTCGACTACGACGACATTGCCGCGGCGTTAGGCGTGTCGAAGAGTTCCGTCTCACTTTGGGTCAGGGACATGCCGCGGCCCGAGCGGCTGAGCTACGAGGAGTGCCGCAAGCGGTCGGCCGAGGGATCCCGGCTCTACTGGGAGACCGAGCGGCCCGCCCGCGAGGCCCAGCGTGAAGAGGTGCGGGCCGCGGCGGCCGGCCAGATCGGGGTGCTGTCCAAGCGGGAGATCCTCATCGCCGGCGCGATCGCCTACTGGTGCGAGGGCGCCAAGAGCAAGCCGCACCGGAGACAGGAGCGCGTCGTCTTCATCAACAGCGATCCTGCGCTGATCAAGTTCTTCCTGCGCTTCCTCGACGAGGCCGGTGTCGAGCCCGCGCAACTGCGGTTCCGCGTGCACATCCACGAGACCGCCGATGTGGCCGGCAGCGGAGCGAGTTCTGGCGGGGCGTCACCGGAGCCGGGTCCAGCACAGTTTCACCGGACCGGCGCTGAAAAGGCACAACCCGCGGACAGTCCGCAAGAACGTGGGTGCCGACTACCACGGCTGCCTGATCGTTGGCGTCAGGCAGAGCGCCGACCTCTACCGGCGGATCGAAGGCTGGGTCCGGCGCGATCATGGCTGACGGCTGAGCAGCCGAGCATGCCGAGGTTCGGGCCAGGTATCGAACCTCGGCACTGAGCAGCTCCCGGGGGAGGATTCGAACCTCCGTTGAAGGCACCAAAGGCCCTCGTCCTGCCAGGCTAGACGACCCGGGACCGTTCGATTCTTGCCCCAAACTCTACCGGGCCGTGGGCGAGGCAGGCTGCGGACCTCAGTGACCGGAAAGCAGGACGATGTGGGGTTCGGTCGCTGCCTGGATAGTCCTGATACCTGCACGCGGTGGCGTGGACGTCCTGTCGCGGCGTCTCGTCTCGGTATCTGAGACAGCTAGACGACTACTCTGCGCTGAGAACGCGACCACATGGAGAAATCATTCGGGCTCCATGTGTGCAACTTACGGTTTCGTAGGTTACGGTGACGTAAGCGTCATGATTTCCGCGAAGCTGGGTAGCTGAGCCGGAACAGACGCGTGGCCCCACCTCTAAGGCCCCGAGACCAGAGCGAGGTTCAGCATGACTGCCTCCCCCGAGACCGTCACGAACGGAACCATCCCGGCTGCGGCCCCGACGCCCCCCACGGTCACCCGGCGCACCCCCCTGCCGGAGATCGAACCCGAGCCGAGCGGCACGCTGGACCGCTTCCTGGTCGGCCTGTTCGTCGCCATCCCGCTCCTCGCCGTCCTCGCCGCCATCCCGCTGGCCTGGAACCTCGGCTGGCTCGGCTGGCACGACGTGGTGATCGCGCTGGTCTTCTACGTGATCTCCGGGATGGGGATCAGCATGGGCTTCCACCGCTACTTCACCCACTCCTCGTTCAAGGCGAACCGGGGACTGAAGATCTCGCTGGCCGTCGCGGGCACCCTGGCCATCGAGGGACCGGTGCTGGTCTGGGTGGCCGACCACCGCCGGCACCACAAGTACAGCGACAAGGAAGGTGACCCGCACTCGCCGTGGCGGTTCGGCACCGACTGGAAGGCGCTGACCAAGGGCTTCGGCTACGCGCACGTCGGCTGGCTCTTCAACCCGAACCGGACGTCGCAGGCCAAGTTCTGCCCGGACCTGCTGGCGGACAAGGACGTCAGCCGCATCTCGCGGTGGTTCCCCGGCCTGGTCGCCGTGTCGCTGCTCGCTCCCGCGCTGATCGGC
Source organism: uncultured Actinomycetes bacterium (assembly GCA_963837335.1). Lineage (GTDB taxonomy): Bacteria > Actinomycetota > Actinomycetes > Streptosporangiales > Streptosporangiaceae > RYN-230. The sequence goes on from CAWINS010000023.1 coordinate 6,702, forward strand.
GGCCTGTGGTCGATGTCCATCGCCGGCGCGCTGACCGCGTTCTTCTGGGCCAGCCTGGTCCGGATCTGCCTGCTGCACCACGTGACCTGGTCGATCAACTCGGTCTGCCACACGTTCGGCAACGAGGACTTCGAGGTGCGCGACAAGTCCCGCAACGTCGCCTGGCTGGCCATCCCGTCGTTCGGCGAGTCCTGGCACAACCTGCACCACTCCGACCCGACCTGCGCCCGGCACGGTGCGCTCAAGGGCCAGATCGACATCAGCGCCCGGGTGATCTCCTGGGCCGAGGACCTCGGCTGGGCCTACGACGTCCGCTGGCCGGACGGTGACCGGCTGTCCGCCCGGCTGACCGGGGTGCGGGGCAAGACCCTCGGCTCCATGACCGACCGCCAGGCCCCGAAGTCGGGGGACCGGAAGGCTGCGTGATGGCGTCATGATGGGCGGGTGACCAATTCGGACCCGGGCTCGAACCACCGCAAGCGGATGACCGGAAAAGAGCGCCGCGAGCAGCTGCTGGACGTTGGCCGGCGGCTGTTCGCGGAACGCGGCTTCGAAGGCACCTCCATCGAGGAGATCGCGGCGCAGGCGGGCGTGTCCAAACCGGTGGTCTACGAGCACTTCGGCGGCAAGGAAGGCCTCTACGCGGTCGTGGTCGACCGCGAGGTCGAGCGGCTGCTCGGGATGGCCACCCGGATCCTGGGCGGCGAGCACACCAGGGAGAAGTTCGAGGCGGCGGCGGTCGTCCTGCTCAAGTACATCGAGGATGACGCCGACGGCTTCCGCATTCTGGTCCGCGACTCCCACCCGGCCTCGGGGTCGGGCACCTTCGGCAGCCTGATCAGCGATATCGCCAGCCAGGTCGAGTACATCCTGAGCGACTTCTTCGCGGCCCGCGGTTATGACCCGAAGCTGGTGCCGATGTACGCGCAGATGCTGGTGGGCATGGTGGCGATGACCGGGCAGTGGTGGCTGGACGCCCGCAAGCCGAAGATGGAAGAGGTCGCGGCGCACCTCATCAACCTGGCCTGGAACGGGTTGTCGCAGCTGGAGACCAAGCCGCGGATCTCCAGCGAGGTCGTCAAGCGCGCCCGGTCGTGACCCGCCCGGCGCCCCGCAACCGGGTTCAGGCCTTGACCCTGGCCACCACGAACACCCGGCGGAACGGCAGCACCGTCCCGTACGGCGCGGGCGGGTAGGCAGCCCGGATCCGCTCCCGGTACTCGGCCAGGAACTCCCCGGCCGGCGCCGGGGGCAGTGCCGCCAGCACCGGACGCAGCCCGCTGCCCCGGTACCAGTCCACCACCGCATCCTCGCCGTGCAGCACATGCAGGTAGGTGGTCTCCCACGCGTCCACCTCGCAGCCCGCCCCGGCCAGCAGGGCCAGGTAGTCCACGGGCTCGCCAGCCTGCCGGTTCAGCTGGGCGCCGTCGAGCAGCGGCCGCCATCGCGGCGCGCTGGCCAGTTCGCGCAGGATGGTGTGGCTCGGCTGGTCGAAGTTGCCCGGGAGCTGGAAGGCCAGCCAGCCGCCCGGGGCCAGCCAGCGCACCCAGGACGTGAGCAGTTCCTGGTGGCCGGGGATCCACTGCAGCACCGCGTTGCAGGTGATCACGTCGATGGGCTGGTCCGGCTGCCAGTTCCGGAGGTCGGCCAGCTCGAAGGTCAGCCGGCCCCCAGCCTCCGTCTGGGCGGCCTCGATCATCTCCGGGGAACTATCCACGCCCAGCACGCGGGCGGCCGGCCAGCGAGCGGCCAGCGCGGCGGTCAGGTTCCCGGGACCGCAGCCCAGATCGGCCACAAACCCGGGGACCTCGGCCTGGACCCGGCTGACCAGGTCAAAGAACGGGCGGGCCCGCTCGGTGCCGAACCGGAGGTAGGTGCCTGGATCCCACATTCCGATCACCCATTTCTCTCGACGTCAAGATATATCCGTGAGCCTGTCTACCGGGACCACACTCTTGATGTCAAGAGATATGCTGCCCGCATGGACGAGCAGCCCGCGAGACCAGCCCACCCGGCTGCGCTACCGCGCGACGAGGTGGACGATCTCGTGGCCGCCTGGCACTCCGAGCGGCCGGACCTCGACGTGGAGCCCCTTCAGGTGCTCAGCCGCATCTCACGGCTGGCCCGCCACCTGGACCGGGCTCGCCGCGCGGCTTTCACCGAGCATGGGCTGGAGCTCTGGGAATTCGACGTGCTGTCCGCCCTGCGCAGGCAGGGTGCCCCGTATCAGCTCACGCCGGGCGCACTGCTCCGGGCCACGCTGGTCACCTCCGGCACGATGACCAACCGCGTCGACCAGCTGGCCAAGGCCGGCCTGGTCCGCCGGGAGCCCGATCCCCAGGACCGCCGCGGGGTGCTGGTCACGCTGACCCCGGCCGGGGTGGACCGGGTCGACGCGGCCCTGGCCGATCTCTTGCGCAGCGAGCACGCGCTGCTGAGCGGGCTGAGCGAGACCGACCGCCGGACCCTGGCCGACCTGCTCCGGATCCTGCTCGCCCCGCTGGACGCCTAGCCCCGGCCACTGACCCATGATCGGGGTGCCTTGTGCGCCGCGGGCGGCGCACTATCCCCCCAATGTTGCCGGACCGGTGAGGTCAGGTGTCTTCGGCGGCCTCGAGCCACTGCTCTTCGAGGCGAGCCTTCTCGTCCTGGACCGCGCGGAGCTCGGCGCCCAGCTCGGTCAGCCGGACGTAGTCGGCGGCGTGCTCGGCCAGCGCCGCGGTCAGCTTGTTTTCCTGGGTGGTGAGCCGGTCGATCTGGCGCTCCAGCCGGGCCATGTCCTTGCGGGCCGCCCGCTGCGCCCCGGCTCCGCCCGGCGTCCCGGCAGCAGCTGAATTGCCTGCGCCGCTCTGAGCGGCCGTTGCGCCCGGGCGAGTCCCGGTTCCGCCCGGCTGGGTGCCCGCCTGGGCGGCCGCCATCCGGATGCGCACGTACTCCTCGACGCCGCCCGGCAGGAAGGACAGGCTCCCGTCCCCGAGCAGGGCGAGCACATGATCGGTGACCCGCTCCAGGAAGTAGCGGTCGTGGCTGACCAGCACCAGGGATCCCGGCCATCCGTCCAGCAGGTCCTCGAGCTCGGTGAGCGTGTCCACGTCCAGGTCGTTGGTGGGCTCGTCGAGGAACAGCACGTTCGGCTCGTCCACCAGGATGCGGAGCAGTTGCAGCCGCCGCCGCTCACCGCCGGACAGTTCGCTGGCCGGCGTCCACTGGGTGTCGCCGCGCAGGCCGAGCCGGTCCAGGAGCTGGCTGGCCGCCGCGGCGCCCTGGGCGGAATCGAGCGTGCCGCGCACCTGCGTGACCGCCTCCCGCGGGGTGAGCGCAGGATCGAGCCCGGCGTCACCCTGATGCAGGTAGCCCAGCCGGACCGTCTTCCCCCGGATGATCTCGCCGGTCACGCTCACGCCCGGCTCGTCCGCGACCGGCCGGCCGGGCTCCTCGCCGCCAACCACCTCACCCCCGGCCGCCAGCAGGTTCAGCAGCGTGCTCTTGCCGCTGCCGTTGGGCCCGATCAGGCCGACCCGCTCGCCCGGGCCGAGCCGCCAGGTCACGTCGTCGAGCAAGGTCCGTGAGCCCACGGACACGCTGACGTCCTCCGCGTCGATGACGGTCTTACCGAGCCGGGCGGTCGCCGCCCGGATCAGCTCCACCCCGTCCCGCGCGGGCGGCTCATTCTCGATGAGCGCGTTGGCCGCGTCCACCCGGAACCGCGGCTTGCTGGTCCGGGCGGGCGGCCCGCGGCGCAGCCAGGCCAGTTCCTTGCGCAGCAGGTTGCGCCGCCGCCGGTCGGTGGCCTCGGCGACCCGGGCCCGTTCCGCCCGGGCCAGCACGTACGCGGAGTACCCGCCCTCGTAGGCATGCACGTGGCCCTCGGCCAGTTCCCAGGTCCGGTTGCAGACCGCGTCCAGGAACCAGCGGTCGTGGGTCACCGCGACCAGCGCCTCCGGCCGCCCGGCCAGGTGCTGGGCCAGCCAGTCGATGGCCTCGACGTCCAGGTGGTTGGTGGGCTCGTCCAGCAGCAGCAGGTCGTGCTCGCCGATCAGGACCGAGGCCAGCGCGACCCGCCGGGACTCGCCGCCGGAGAGCCGGTCCGCCGGGCCGGCCAGGTCCATCCCGGGCAGCAGGGCGGCCAGCACCGACCGGGTCCGGGGGCTGGCGGCCCAGGCGTGCTCGGGCAGGTCACCGACCACGATCGAGGCCACGGTGCCGGTCAGCTCGCTGCGCTGGGCCAGCACCCCGGTCCGCAGCCCCCGGGTGCGGGTCGCCCGGCCGCTGTCCAGCGCCTCGGTCCCGGCCAGCACCGCCAGCAGGGTGCTCTTGCCCGCGCCGTTGCGGCCGACGATGCCGATCCGGTCGCCGACCGCGACCCCGGCGGACACCCCGTCCAGCAGCGGCCGCTGGCCGTAGGCCTTGACCGCCCGCTCCAGGTTGACCAGGTTCGCCTGGGGAGTGCTCACCCTCGCGCCCCGTTCACGCCTCGCGCCCCGGTCACGCACGCGTGCTGGGCACGCTGATCACGGTCGCGCCGGGGGCCGGACCGGACACGCTGGCTACCGTCCGGCACACCCCGGCCCCGGCCAGCGCCACGGCCAGGTCGCGCGCGTGCGCCCCGTCCCGGGCCAGGAACGCGCAGGTCGGCCCGGAGCCGGACACGATGGCGCCCAGCGCGCCGTGCTCCCGGCCCGCGGCCAGCGCCTGGCGCAGCCGGGGCAGCAGCGACACCGCGGCGGGCTGGAGATCGTTGCTCAGCAGCGGGCCGAGTTCCGCGGGATCACCCGAGCGCAGCGCGGCCATCAGGGCCGTGTTCAGCTGCGGCGGAGCGGGGGGAGCGCTCCGGCCCGCCCGGAGCCGGTCGCAAGCCGCGTAGACCGCGGGGGTGGACAGCTGCTCGGCCGCGAACGCGAGGACCCAGTGGTAGGTGCCGGCGGCCAGGGCCGGGGTGACCCGGTCGCCGCGGCCCAGGCCCACGGCGGTCCCGCCGAGCAGGGCGAACCCGACGTCGCTGCCGACCTTCGCGGCCACCTCGGCCAGTTCGGCGTGGCTGAGGCCGGCGCCCCACAGCTCGTTGCAGGCGACCAGGGCCCCGGCCGCGTCCGCACTGCCGCCGGCCAGGCCGGCCGCGACGGGGATCCGCTTCCTGATCTCGATAGCCAGGCCGGGCGCGTCCCTGACCCCGGGCCCGACCGCGTCGACCAGCGCGGCGACGGCCCGGGCGGCCAGGTTGCTGCCGTCCGCCGGCACGCTGCTGGCACCCTCCCCGGTGACCACCACGCTGTCGGTGTCGGCGGAGGTCACGGTGACCTCGTCGAACAGCGCCAGGGCATGGAACACCGTCACCAGGTCGTGGTAGCCATCCGCACCGGGCGGGCCCACAGAGAGCTGGAGATTCACCTTCGCGGGCACCCGCGCAGTCACAGCGGTCACGATCCCCCGATCGTAGCTGCCTGGGCGATCCGGGCGAACTCGGCGACGCCCAGCGCCTCGCCCCGCGCCCCGGGGTCCACCCCGGCCGCGCGCAGGATCCGTTCCGCGTCCGCGGCCGATCCGGCCCAGCCGGCCAGGGCCGCGCGGAGCGTCTTGCGCCGCTGCGAGAACGCCGCGTCCACCACCGCGAACACGGCGGCGCGCGGCACCGCCACATCCGGGGGGTCCCGCCGGGTGAACGCGACCAGCCCGGAATCCACGTTGGGCACCGGCCAGAACACCGTGCGCGGCACCGGCCCGGCCCGGCGGGCGTCGGCGTACCAGGCGAGCTTGACCGACGGCACGCCGTAGACCCGGCTCCCGGGGGGCGCGGTCATCCGGTCGGCCACCTCGGCCTGCACCATCACCAGGCCCCGGCGCAGCGAGGGCAGCTCGGCCAGGAGGTGCAGCAGCACCGGCACCGCCACGTTGTAGGGCAGGTTGGCGACCAGCGCCGTGGGCGGGTCCGCCGGCAGTTCGGCGGCCCCGATCCGCGCGGCGTCGGCCGTGACCACCGCCAGGCGTTGCGGAAAAGAAGGGGCATGGGCGGCGACGGTCACCGGAAGCGCGGCGGCCAGCGACGGATCCACCTCGATGGCGGTCACCTGGCGGGCGGCCGGGAGCAGGCCCAGGGTCAGCGAGCCGAACCCCGGCCCGACCTCGAGCACGACGTCCTGCGGCTCGAGTGCGGCCAGCGACACGATGCGCCGGACCGTGCCCGCGTCGGTGACGAAGTTCTGGCCGAGCCGCTTGGACGGCCGGAGGTCCAGTGTGCGGGCGAGGTCCCGGATCTCGCCCGGGCTGAGCAGCCCCTCTACCATGGGCCGAAGACGCGCTGGCCGGTCGCCTCGATGATCCCGCACAGCTCGGCCACGTCCAGCTGCTTGATCGCCGCGAGCGCGCGCAGCGTGTGCACCACCTGGACCGGGGAGTTGGACTTGCCCCGGTTCGGCACCGGGGTCAGGAACGGGGCGTCGGTCTCGACCAGCAGGGACTCCGGCGGCGCGACCGCGGCGGCGTCGCGCAGCGGCTGGGCGTTCTTGAACGTCAGCGTGCCCGCGAAGCTCAGCACGTAGCCCGCGGCCACGCAGCGTTTGGCCATCGCCGCGTCCCCGGAGAAGCAGTGGAACACCACCTGGTCCGGCGGGCCCTCCTCGTCCAGGATGCGCAGCACGTCGTCGTGCGCGTCCCGGTCGTGGATCATCAGCGCCTTGCCCGCCTGCTTGGCGATCGCGATGTGCGCCCGGAACCACTCCTGCTGGAGCTCGGGCGGCGCGTCGTCCCAGTAGTAGTCCAGCCCGGTCTCGCCCACCGCCCGCACCCGCGGTTCGCGCGCGAGCTCGGCGATCTCCTGCCGTACCGCTTCCTTCTCCGCAACGGAACCCGACACGGCCCCGGTGTCGTTCGGATGGATCGCGACCGCGGCGTAGATCTGGTCGTGGCCGGCCGCGGAGGCCACGGCCCAGTACGAGGAGGCCAGGTCGGTGCCCACCGTGATCATCCGGGAGATGCCGCACGCCCCGGCCCGGGCCACCACGTCCCCGACCGGGCCGGGCACCAGGTTCAGATGGCAGTGGCTGTCGAACGCGGTGGCCGGCAGCGGCTCCGGGTCGGGGGCGGGCGGCCGCCCGTACTGGTCAGCGGCGGGCTGGGGGGCTGGTGTGCTCACTCCGGCGGCTGCTCCAGGCGGCCCAGCTCCTCGTCGACGATCGAGGGGTCGAGCTTGGTGAACAGCGGCACCGGCGGGCTCAGCGGGGTGCCCGGCGTGATGGAACGGGACTCCCAGCGGGCGACGGCGTCGTAGTCCCCGGTGACCACCGGGTACGCCGGGCCGCCGTCTTCGTCCACCTCCTCGATCCGGGGCATCCCGGTCCAGGTGCCCTCGCCGCCCAGCATCGCGTAGACCTTGGCCGAGGACTCGGGCAGGAACGGGGTGAGCATGGTCTTGGCGTCGTCGACGAGCTGCAGGACCACGTGCATGATCGTGCGCATCCGCTCCGGGTCGGACTCGCGCAGCTTCCACGGCGCCTGGTCGGACATGTACTTGTTGGCTTCCCCGACGGCGCGCATGGCCTCGTTGACCCCGGCCTTGAACCGGGACCGGCCCAGCGAGCCGCCGACCCGGTCGAAGGCCTGACGGGAGCGTTCCAGGATCTCCTGGTCGGCTCCGTTCAGATCCCCCGGCTCCGGGATCGAGCCGATGTTCTTGGCCGCGAACGACACCGAGCGATTCACCAGGTTGCCCCAGGTGGCGACCAGCTCGTCGTTGTTGCGGCGGAGGAACTCGCTCCAGGTGAAGTCGGTGTCCTGGTTCTCCGGCCCGGCGGCCGCCACGTAGTAGCGCAGCGCGTCAACGTCGTAGCGGTCCAGGAAGTCCCGCACGTAGATCACGACGGAGCGGGAGGAGGAGAACTTCCGGCCCTCCATGGTCAGGTACTCGCTGGACACCACCTCGGTCGGCACGTTCAGCGCCCCGAGCTGGCCCGGGGTGCCGGCCTTGCTGCCCTGGCCGTTGTAGCCGAACAGCATCGCGGGCCAGATCTCGGAGTGGAAGACGATGTTGTCCTTGCCCATGAAGTAATAGGACTCGGCGTCGGGCTCCTGCCACCAGGCGCGCCAGGCGTCCGGGTCACCGGAGCGCCGGGCCCACTCGATGGACGCGGACAGGTAGCCGATGACCGCGTCAAACCAGACGTAGATGCGCTTATCCGGGCGATCCCGCCAGCCGTCCAGCGGGACGGGCACGCCCCAGTCGAGGTCCCGGGTGATGGCCCGGGGTCGCAGCTCGTCCAGCAGGTTCAGCGAGAAGTTCAGCACGTTCGGCCGCCACTGGCCGGTCTTGCTCCCCAGCCACCTGCGGAGTACCTCGGTGAACGCGGGCAGGTCGAGGAAGTACTGCTCGGTCTCGATGAACTGGGGCGTCTCCCCGTTGATCTTCGAACGGGGGGCGATCAGGTCGACCGGGTCGAGCTGGTTGCCGCAGTTGTCGCACTGGTCACCGCGGGCGTGCTCGTACCCGCAGATCGGGCAGGTGCCCTCGATGTAGCGGTCGGGCAGGGTCCGGCCGGTGGATGGTGAGATCGCGCCCAGCGTGGTCTGCGGGAAGATATAGCCGTTCTTGAGCAGGCCCAGGAAGATCTCCTGGGTCACCGCCTGGTGGTTGCGGGTGGTGGTCCGGGTGAACAGGTTGTAGGAGAGGCCCAGCGCGCGCAGGTCCTCCGCGATCACCCGGTTGTAGCGGTCGGCGAGCTGGCGGGCGGTCAGCCCTTCGGCGTCGGCGGCGACCTGGATCGGGGTGCCGTGCTCGTCGGTGCCGCTGACCATCAGCACCTGGTTCCCCGCCATCCGCTGGTACCGGCTGAACATGTCCGAGGGCAGGCCGAAGCCGGAGACATGGCCGATGTGGCGGGGCCCGTTGGCGTACGGCCAGGCGGGTGCGGTCAGGATGTGACGGGTCTTCGCGGACATGGTTCCAGCCTAGGGGCACCCCGGGCAGGTCCCGAACGGATTACGCAGACCCCGCCGGGGTGCGGGTTCCGGGTCCCCCGGGGCCCCGCGGGTCCGGGCCGCCGGGGCCGTGCGGGTCCGGGCCGCCGGGGCCCTGCGGGTCCGGGCCGCCGGGGCCGGACCGGCGGGCCGCCAGCACGGCGTCGTACACCTCGCGCCGGCGCAGGCCGTACTCCCGGGCGACCGCGGCGATCACCTCGTTGCGCGGCTGGCCGGCCCCGGCCCGGCGGCCCACCTCGGCCGCCGCCTCCGCCGGGGTGATCCGGGGTCCTCCCTGATACCCCCCGACGACCAGGGTGATCTCGCCCAGCGTGCCGTCCGCGGCCCACTGCGCCAGCTCACTCAGCGTGCCCCGGCGCACCTCCTCGTGGGTCTTGGTCAGCTCACGGCAGACCACCGCCCGGCGATCAGGCCCGAACGCCGTGACCAGCTCGTCCAGCGTGGCCTGGATCCGCTTGGCGGCCTCGAAGAAGACCAGGGTCCGCGGCTCGGCGGCCAGGTCGGCGAAGCGGCGGACCCGCTCACCGGCCTTAGCGGGCGGGAACCCCTCGAAACAGAACCGGTCGGTGGGCAGGCCGGACACGGCCAGCGCGGCGGTCACCGCGGACGGTCCGGGCAGGACCCTGATCCGGGCGCCCGCGTCGGCCGCGGCCGCCACCAGCCGGTACCCGGGATCGCTGATCGTGGGCATGCCCGCGTCGGACACCAGGAGCACGTCCTGGCCCGTGCGCAGCACGTCGAGCAGCTGGTCACTGCGCTGGCGCTCAACCGCGTTCCAGTACGAGATGACCCGGCCGGTCACCTCGACGCCGAGGGTGGCGGCCAGCCGCCGCAGCCGCCGGGTGTCCTCGGCTGCCACCAGCGGAGCCTCGGCGAGGGCCTGGGCGAGCAGCGGGGACGCGTCCCCGGGGCGGCCGATGGGCACGGCCGCCACCGTGAGCGTGCCGTAGCGGTCAGCCGGGGAATCGGACGACGGCCGGGAGCCACCGGCGGCCGGGGCCGGGAGAGCCGCTGGTGCGGGCTGCATCGCTGGTGTTCATGCCGGGCACCACGCTATGTCCCGGTGCCAGTCCCGGGGCCCGGCCCCGGGTTGTGTCCGCACGCCAATACGTGGCAATCTGCCGCCCGCGATACCCGCCCGCGCCAATACCATGTGACCGATGATGGCCTCCCGGACGACGGCTCAGCCGGCCGCGACCAACGACCAGCCATCCGGGCTCCTGGCGCGGATGGTCCCGCCCATGCCCGGCAGTGCGCTCTGGGGCTGGCTGGGCCCGCTGCTGGTCACCGCGTTCGGCGCGTTCCTGCGGTTCAACCAGCTGAATGTGCCGGACAAGGTCATCTTCGACGAGACCTACTACGTCCCGGACGCGCTGGGGATCTTGCGGTACGGCGTCGAGCACAACTACGTGAGCGCCCGGAACTCGATGCTCGTCCAGGGGAACACGCACATCTTCACCGCCGGCGGGGAGTTCGTCGTGCATCCCCCGGTCGGGAAGCTGTTCATCGCCTTCGGCGAGTGGACGTTCGGCGTCAACTCGTTCGGCTGGCGGTTCTCCGCCGCGCTGATCGGGTCGCTGGGCATCCTGCTGCTGGCCCGGATCGCCCGGCGGATGACCCGGTCTACCCTGCTCGGCTGCATCGCCGGCCTGCTGCTGGCGCTGGACGGGCTGGAATTCGTGATGAGCCGCACGGCTCTGCTGGACATCTTCCTGATGTTCTGGATCCTGGCCACGTTCGGCTGCCTGGTCGTGGACCGGGACGTCAGCCGGGCCCGGCTGGCCAGGGCGGTGGCCGGCACGCCCGCCGGCCATGAGCTGGACGGCCTGGAACCGGGCCAGCCCGAACGGCCGGGCGGGTCCACGCGGTGGCAGGTGTGGCGGCAGCAGATCCCGTGGTGGCGGGTGGGCGCGGGGGTCTGCATGGGCCTGGCCCTGGCCTCGAAGTGGGACGCGATCTGGTACCTGCTCGGCTTCACCGGGCTGGTGATCGCGTGGGACGTCGGCGCGCGCCGGGCCGCCGGGCTGCCCAGCGGGTTCACCGGCACCATCCGGCGGCACCGCTGGATGCCAGTCTGGTTCGGCCTGGTGCCGCATCGCGGTGTACCTGGTCACCTGGTCCGGCTGGTTCTTCACCAGCACCGGATATGACCGGCAGTGGGCCGCCCAGAACGGCACCCATATCCCGGTCATCTCCGCGCTGCGCTCGTTCGTGCACTACCAGCAGCAGATGCTCCAGTTCCACCTGGGCCTGACCACACATCACCCCTACCAGTCCCAGCCGTGGACCTGGCTGGTCATGAGCAGGCCGGTCGCGTTCTTCTGGCAGTGCCCGGCGGGCGGCACGCACGGGGCCTGCGCCAGTTCCAAGGCCCAGGAAGTGCTGGCCCTCGGCACGCCGGTGATCTGGTGGGCGTCCATCGCCACCCTGCTGGTCTGCGTGGCGTGGTGGCTGACCCGCCGCGACTGGCGGGCCGGGGCGCTGCTGCTGGCCGTGGCCGTGGGCTGGCTGCCCTGGTTCTGGTTCGCGCTGCACGACCACCGCACCGAGTTCTTCTTCTACGCGCTGGAGTTCGAGCCCTTCCTGATCTTGTCGATCACCCTGTGCCTGGGGCTGATCCTCGGCCCGGCCCGGGCCTCGGTGATGCGCCGCACCGTCGGCGCGGGGATAGTCGGCGCCTACCTGCTCGGGGTCCTGCTGAACTTCGCCTACCTGTACCCCATCCTGGCGGGCAAGATCATCCCGTACTCGGACTGGCTGTCGCACATGTGGTACCACGGCTGGATTTAGCGCCCCGGTTCCGCGGCGAGCAGGGCCGGTCCCGGGACCAGCAGCCGCTCCATCTCGCGGGGCTCGAACTTGATCAGGCCGCCCGCGTAGACCCGGCCCTGCTCCGGGGAGACGGACTGGCACAAGAACGCCGCCAGGGCGTCCAGCACTCCCGGGTCCAGCGGCTCGCGCGGGTACAGACCGTGCGCGATGTTCAGGTAACTGACCCCGGCCTGGTTCCGCACGAAGACCGGCGGCCGGCGGCCCATGTAGCTGGCCATGATGGGCGGCGGCGCACCGAGCCGGACCCGCCACCAGGGCGTTCGGTGCCGGGCCACATAGGAGTCCGCGGCGCCGGCCGCCGTGGCCTGGCGGAGGAAGCGGGCCACGCCGGCCCGTTCCCCGCCGGGCAGGTCGTCCAGGTCAGCAGGCAGGCTGATGACCTGGCGTAGCGGAGCACCAGGCGCCAGGACCGGGCCGGCCACGATCAGCTCCCGGGCCCGGGTCACCGCGGGGACACAGAACCGGGCCGGGACCAGCGGATGCGGCCCGGCCGTGATCCACACCGCGTTCGCGCCGGTGACCTGGCCCCGGTGCACCCGGCACAGTTCACCCAGCTCGACGTGGCCCTCGCGGAGGCGTCCCGGGCGCCTGGGTCCGGCTGATGCGGGTCTGGTTGATCCGGGTCCGGCTGATCCGGGCCCGGATCCACGGAACAACGGCCCCCAGCGGGACGCGGCGCGTAGCACCGGGACGGCCACCGGGGTGCCGCCCGCCAGCGCGCCCAGTTCCGCCGGGCCAGCCACCCGGCGCATCCGGATCGCCTTCGGGGTGGTGCCCGGGCGGAAGCAGGCGATGACCGAGGTCGCCGCCGCGTCCGCGAACACCGCCGTGGCGGGCTCGATCAGGTGGACCGCCTGGCCGCCGAGCGCCCCGAGGAGCAACTCCCGGACGAGGCGGCCGTAGTTCACGTCCAGCCACTCGGCTGCGGTGATGAGCACGCCCAGGTCGCCCAGGGCCGCGTGGCGCGCCGTGGCCAGGAAGAAATGGGCGTGCAGCCCGGCCAGCCCGCTGGCGGGCACCCCCTGCTCCCGGGCGGCGCGGCGGAGCCAGTCCTTCCCCGGCGCGGCGATCTGATGGTGCCGGACGTAGGGCGGGTTGCCCAGGAACAGCGTCGGCCCTTCGGCGGGCGGCAGCCGGGCACCGCAGTAGTCGCCGAGCAGCACCGCAGACCGGCCCGCGAACCCCGCCGCAGCCAGGCTGGCCCGGCCGATGATCGCGGCCGCCGGGTCGATCTCCACGCCGATCAGGGCCGCCTGCGGCCAGCGCCGCCCCGCGGCCAGCAGCATCCGGGCCGAGCCGGAGCCGGGGTCCACCACCCGCGCCGGGCGGATCCCGGTCCCCGCCGCCCAGGCGATCATGCTCTCGATGACCGGCGGCGGGGTGAACGTCTGCCCGAGCACCCGCCGGCCCGCCGGGCTGCGCAGCGCGCAGAAGGCGTCCCCGAGCGGGTCCTCCCCGGCCCGGATCCGGTCCCGGGCCGCCGTCACCGCGCCGACGCTCCCCGGCGCCCGGTCGCCCGCGCGGGCCGCCAGGTCCCGCTCCGCGCCGGACCAGCCGGCCACGGAACCCGCTCCCAGCCGGCTGGCCAGGGTCATCAGCGCCTGCTCGTCCGTTATCTGAGCGTCTGGTCTTGGCTCGCCTGCTGCGGGGCCGCCCGGGAGAACGCTGGTCACCCGCCTCATTGTGACGTGAGCGCCCGCGAGCCCGCGTGCGCCGGGCCGCACCGGGGTCTGGCAGCATGGGTGCTGGTAGATCACCTGACCGGCAGACCAGTCCGCGCGGCAGCCCGGCGCCGAACTACTCATAGCTCCGTTGCTGGGGCGCACAGTGCGCCTTCAGGAATCTCTCAGATTCGAGGGGTAGTAAAGAGAGCAGGAACAACGGGGAAAAGTGTGACCCGATTCACCGAGCCGGATGGGTGTTCCCATACGTCTCTAGGGTGAAGGGTAATGATCGAGCAGTGGAGTAACGCATGGGGACTAGCGAAGAGGCTCCGGACCGGGACCGGCGGTTCGAGCAGGACGTGGTGCCGTTCCTCGGTCAGCTGTACCCCGCTGCGCTTCGCATGACCCGCAACCCGACGGACGCCGAGGACCTCGTCCAGGAGACCTCGGCCAAGGCGTACGCCGCGTTCCACCAGTTCCGTCCGGGCACCAACCTGAAGGCCTGGCTGCACCGCATCCTGGCCAACACGTTCATCAACACCTACCGCAAGCGGCGCCGTGAGCCGCGGCAGGCGTCCGGCGGCGACTTCCAGGAATGGCAGATGCCGGCGGACCCGCTGGCCGCCCAGGCCAGGTCGGCCGAGGCGGAGGCGCTCGACCGGCTGGCCGACTCGGAGATCCTGCGCGCGCTGCGGGACCTGCCCGAGGAGTTCCGGGTCGCGGTGTACCTGGCCGATATCGAGGGCTACGCCTACAAGGAGATCGCCGAGATCATGGGCACCCCGATCGGCACGGTGATGTCGCGGCTGCACCGCGGCCGCGGCCGGCTGCGCGACAAGCTGGCCGCGTACGGGCCTGGCCCCGGTCCGGGCCTGGCCCCGATGACCGGCTGACCCCGGTCGGCCAGGCCCATCGGCCAGTCGGCTCGGCCAGAGCGGTCTACCAGGTGCTTCCGGCCCGTGGCGCGTGTTCCCAGCCGAGCGCGGCCGGGTCGTACACCCGCTCCACGTAGATCTGGTGCCACAGCGAGAACACGATCAGCACCCAGATGTGCCGCCAGCTCACGTCCGGCTCACCCGCGCGGAACCGCTCCAGCAGGCTGAGCGCCGCATCCCGGTCGATCCATTCGTCGGTCCTGGCCTCACGCAGCAGGCGCTCCGCCCAGCCGTACATTTCGCCCTTGAGCCAGTGCCCGATCGGCACCGGGAAACCCAGCTTGGCCCGTTCCGCCGCAGCCTGGGGCAGCACGGCGCCCATGGCCTGGCGCAGCGCCAGCTTGGTGGTGCCCCCGCCGATCTTCTCTTCCCGGGCCAGCCGGGCGGCCACGGCCATCACCTCACGGTCCAGGAACGGCACCCGCAGCTCCAGGCTGTGCGCCATCGTCATCCGGTCCGCCTTGACCAGGATGTCGCCGTGCAGCCAGGTGTTGATGTCCACCAGTTGCATGGTGGACGTGTCGTCGAGGCCCGCCTCGGCGGCCTGGTCGTAGACGGGGGCGGTGACGGCGTACGCGCTGGCGGCTGGTGACCCGGGCCCCCGGGCCACCAGGTCCACCTGGCTGTCCACGAACACGTGCGCGTTCCCGATGTATCGCTCCCGCAGCGGGGTCGAGGTCCGCTCCAGGAAGCCCTTGCCCTTGACCCCGGCCGGGATCATCGAGGCCGCCCGCTTCAGCGGCGCCCGGGCCAGTTCCGGCAGCCGCTCCCCGGCCCGGACCAGGCCCGGCTGGTGGTAGATGGCGTAGCCGCCGAACAGCTCGTCCGAGCCTTCGCCGGACAGCACCACCTTGACGTGCCTGCTGGCCTCGCGGGCCACGAACCACAGCGGGACCGCCGCCGCGTCGGCCATCGGATCGTCCAGGTGCCAGATGATCCGGGGCAGATGGGTGAAGAACTCCTCCGCGCTGATCACATAGGGGATCGACTTCACGCCCAGCGCGGCGGCGGTCTCCTGGGCCCGGTCGATCTCGCTGTAGCCTTCGCGCTCGAACCCGACGGTGAAGGTGAGCAGGTCCGGGCGGTGTTCCGCGGCCAGGGCGCAGATCGCCGCCGAGTCGATGCCGCCGGACAGGAACGCACCGAGCGGCGCGTCGCTGCGCAGGTGCACGGCGATCGAGTCGCGCATCACGGCCAGGATCGAGGCGGCGCTGCCCTCGCTGGGGGCCGGAGCGGGCCGCAGGTCGGCGCGCCAGTAGCGGAACACGTCCACGCTGCCGCCCGGCCGCGCGATCAGCGCATGCCCCGGGGGAAGGACCCGGATCGGCGGGGTCAGCGCCGCTGGCGGCGGCACGAACTGGAAGGCCAGGTACTGCCGGAGCGCGTCCCGGTCCAGGGTGGTCAGCTCGCCCGGGCGGGCCAGGCACTTGCGTTCGGAGGCGAACCGCAGCAGCCGGCCGGGACCGGCCGGTGGCGGCTGATCTGGGGCTAGCTGGCTGGGCGTGGGCTGATCTGGGGCTGGCCGGTCTGGGCCCACCGCGTGCCGGCCGTGCCGCCCGGAGGATGCGGGCGACGGGCCGGCCGGCCCAGAACCAGCCGGCATGGGGCCCGCGGGGGCGGGCGGCCCGGCCGCGTGCCGCCCGGCGGGGCGGGTATCCCATGCGGAGTTCCCCGGGGCCTGCCCCCCGGGCAGCCCGGACCGCGCGGCCTGCCCGTCCAGCCAGTCGTGCTCCTGGGCCTCATCCACGGTGTAGTAGAACGGCTTGATCCCGAACTGGTCCCGGGCGCAGAACAGTTCCCGGGTCCAGGTGTCCCAGATCGCGAACGCGAACATGCCGCGCAGCCGGTGCACCACGTCCTTGCCCAGCAGCGCGTACATCTCCAGCAGGACTTCAGAGTCGGAGGTGGTACGCAGCGTCACGCCCTGCTCGCGCAGTTCCTGGCCGAGCTCGACGTAGTTGTAGATCTCGCCGTTGTAGACCATCCAGTACCGGCCGTCGGCGGACCGCATCGGCTGGTGCCCGCCCGGGGACAGGTCGATGATCGCCAGCCGCCGGAAACCCAGGGCGACGTCGGGGTCGGTGTAAAACCCCTCGTCATCCGGTCCCCGGTGGGTGATCCGCTCGGTGGCGGTATGCACCCAGTTCTGGTCCGGGTCTGCCTCCAGGGCGAGGGCCAGGCAGCCGACAATTCCGCACATCAATGTCCCCATCGAGAGTCTGGTGGTGAGCCGCTGGTGTGGGCCAGTCTGCGCCCCGATCCTAAGGGGCGGGCGCGGCCCGCGGGGGGCGGGCCGCCCAGCCCACCCGCAGGCCGGGTGCCCAGGTGGGCCCCGGTTACCTCACCAGCCTCACTGGCCACGCCAGACGGGAGGCCGTTTCTCGGCGAACGCGGCGGCGCCCTCCATGGCGTCGGCCGAGCCGAACACCGGACCGGTGATCTCGTTCTGACGGGCGAATTCCTCGGCCGCGGGCCAGTCGGCGGATTCCGCAATGACCCGCTTGGTGGCGGCCAGGGCGAGCGGTGCGTTCTGGCTGAGCCGGCGGGCCAGCTCGGTGGCCACGGCGAGAGCCTGGCCGGGCGGCACCAGCCGGTTGATCAGGCCGGCCCGGTGCAGCTGCGGGGCCGGGATGAGGTCCCCGGTCAGCGCGACCTCCATGGCCAGGTGGTACGGGATGCGGCGGGGTAGCCGGAGCAGCCCGCCAGCCGCCGCGACCAGGCCGCGGGTGACTTCGGGCAGCCCAAAGCTGGCCGCCTCGCTGGCCACGATGAGGTCGCAGCTGAGCGCGACCTCGAAGCCGCCGGCCAGCGCGTAGCCCTCGACCGCGGCGATGACCGGCTTGGCCGGCGGCCGTTCCACGATGCCGGCGAACCCGCGCCCGCCGGCCGTCGGGTTTTCCCCGGCCAGGAACCCCTTCAGGTCCATGCCCGCGCAGAACGTGCCGCCCGCGCCGGTCAGCACGATGACCCGGACGTCCGGGCGCGCATCCAGGTCATCGAGAACGGCGGCCATCCCGGCAGCCACTGCCCCGTTCACCGCGTTCCGTGCGGCGGGGCGGTTGATGGTGACGACCGCGAACGGGCCGTCCACCTGACACAGCACCGCATCCGAATCGCCCGCACCCGCGCCGTCCGCGACCGCGCTTTCCGCATTGTCCGACACTGCGTTGCCTCCCTGATACTCGTATTTTTTTCCGGACGGCCAGCGGCTTCCGCGCAGGCAGACGCCCCTTACTCGGACAAGGCACCAGGTCGGGCGTAGTCCGGCAGCTAGCAAGATATGAATGATTATCGGCTCCAGGGGTAGCGTGTTCGCCGTGGAGGGGTCCGCCACCCTCTCACGGGCCTTACTGCTGGCCCTGAGGGTCTGCCTATACGCGTGCGGAGCGTTGGCCGCAGCGCTTGTTTTTGCTGTGCTCATGGCCGGGCGGGCCGCTGCGGCCCAGAACCCCGTGGCCGCACAGACTCCGGGCTCCCCGGCCAGCGGCCTCAGCGCGCTCACCGCGGGTTCTCCGGGCGGCGGCAGCTCCGCGTCCCCGGTCAGTTCCGCGGTCGGCTCCGTGGTCGGCTCGGTGACCAGCTCCGCCCAGAGCGTTATCGCGGGCCAGGGCAGCAGCTCTGGGCAGGGCGGCAGCTCCGGGCCGGTCAGCGCGGCGCCCGGCAGCCCGGCGCCCGGCGGGAGCAGCAACCAGGCGACGCCCACCCAGGGCCCAGCCTCAGGCTCGCAGCAGGCGGCCCAGCCGAACTCCGTGAGCCAGCCAGATCCGGCCAGCCAGGGACCCGCCGCCAGTGCCGCCTCCGCTCAGGCCGCCCCGGCTGCCAACGTCCCGGCACTCCCGGCAGCGAACCTCCCGGCCGTCCCGTCAGCGAACCCCCCTGCGGCCAGTGCCCCCGCGGCCAGTGCCCCCGCACCGCAGCCGGCGGCATCCAGCGGCGACGCGCCAGCGTCCCCCGCCACGACGGCTACCAGCGCCGTGACTTCCGCCGTCCACGCAGTCACCCAGGACGTCCTGCCGGGCCAGGGCGGCGGCCAGAGCACCGGGACCGCGCCCGGCGCGGCATCCAGCGCCAGCCCGAAGCAGTCGCCGGCTTCGCCGGCCGGCGGCGTTCCGGCCACCGTCAGCGGCCCGGTCAGCAGCGTGAGCGGCCTGGTCAGCAGCACGGTCGCCAGCGTCGGCACCGGCACCGTCAGCACCCCGGTCACCGGGGTCAGCAGCAGCGTGGCGCCCGTCCTCCAGGCTGCTGCGTCGCCGGTCACCGGTCCGGTCCAGCACTCCGCCCAGACGGCCGCGGGCGCCCTGGCGACGGCGACGGGGCCCGGGCTCTCAGGCCAGCCCGCCTCGGTAGCGTCCGGGCTGACCGGCGTCACCGCGACCATCCTCCCGGCCGTCACAGGCACCGTCACCCACGCCACGGGAACGGTGCTCCCCAGCGCTACGGGCTCGCTCACGGACGTGACCAGAAGCGCGCTCACCAACGTCACTGGCGCGGCCCTGCCGACCGCTACCGGGACCCTCAGCGGCGTCACCGGCGCTGCCCTCCCGACGGTCACCGAGACGGTTACCGGGGCAACCGGAACGGTTCTCCCGGCCGTCACTAAGACCCTCAGCGGGGTTACCGGCACTGCGCTCCCGGCCGCCACCGGAACCGTCGCGGGCTTGACCGGCGCGGTTCTGCCGGCCGTGACGGGCACGCTGACCGGCGTCACCGGCACGGCCCTCCCGGCCGTAACCGGCACTCTCACCGGCACCACGGACACTGTCCTCCCGGCCGTGACAGGCACGCTGACCGGCGTCACCGGCACCGTCCTCCCCGCCGTCACAGGCACCCTGACCGGCGTCACCGGCACCCTCCTCCCCGCCGTCACAGGCACCCTGACCGGCGTCACCGGCACCCTCCTCCCCGCCGTGACAGGCACCCTGACCGGCGTCACCGGCACCCTCCTCCCCGCCGTCACCGGCACCGACCCTCACCGGCACCGTGACGCCGGTGGTGCCCACCATGGGCGGCCTGCCGGTGGTGCCGCCGGTACCGGCGGAACCCAGCCCCCGACGGCCGGGACGCCGAGCCCGTCCGGCCCAGTCGGCCTCGGGACGACCTCCCCGCTTCAGGCCCGGGCCGCAGCCACCGCGACAGCACTGAGCACCGGCCTGCGTTCGCTGCCTACCGCAGGCGCAGGCGGCGGCAGTACGCCAACGTTGACGGCCCCGGCGCCTTCCCGGGTTCCTGCGGGGCCGGGCGGCAGCACCAGCGGCGGCGGCGCCCCAGGCAGCGGCTCCGGCGGGAGCAGTAGCGGGCGCGGCCTGCAAACTGGCGTCGCGGCTGCCCTGATGACCCTCCTCACCCTGGTCTTGCTGCGGCTGGCGCGCTGCGCCGCCGCGAAGCCGATCTGGCGCTCCTATCTGCCGGAGGTCCCACCCGCCTAAGTCCTTTCCTTCCCGATCGGTTCATCCGTTCGGCGTCCGGACCCAGCAGCGTCCGGCGCTGATCCCCTCGGAAGGAAAGTGATAGCACCATGCGTACGTGGACCAAGTCCGCGTGCGTCGTGCTCGCCTGGACCATCCTGTCGATCACCTTGGTGACGACCGGCATAAAGGGATCTGTCCATCCAGCCCAGGCGACCATGCGCACAGCGAGTAGTACCGAAGACGTCCTCACCAGCACACTGACCATCGCCGCCCCGTCCGTTAGGGCGAGCACCCCGGCCACGACGTACGTGGTCCAGCCCGGTGACACCTTGTCCAGCATCGCCGCCCGCTTCGCGGTGCGTGGTGGCTGGCCTGCCCTGTACACGCTGAACCTGCGGGCCCTGGGCCGGAACCCGAATGCGATCCACCCCGGCACCGTGCTCACCGTGCCCGGCCGGGCGCCCGTCCGCTACACGGTGGCGACCGGGGACACGCTGTCCCGCATCGCGGCCGGGCTGGGCGTGCGCGGCGGCTGGCCAGCCCTGTACGCGGCCAACCGGCGGGCCATAGGCCGCGATCCGAATACGATCCGGCCCGGCACCGTGCTCACCGTCCCGCACCCGGCGGTGGCACCGTCTGCGCCAGGCCAAGGCCACCCGCGGCACCCGGCACCGCCGCCGACTCCGCCAGTCAGTTCCGGGCACCATCCCCAGCCGGTGACCAGAGCAGCTCCGGCGGCCCAGGGCATGCCGCAGTGGCTGAAGACCATGCTGCTGGTGGTGGGCCTGCTCATCCTGGTGGCTTTTCTCGTCGAGCCGGTACTGGTGGCCCGCCGCCGCCGGCGGCAGGCCGCGGCCCAGGCGGCCCAGAGGCGGCCGTCCGGCTCCGGCCGGTGGCCGGGCAACGCTGCTGTCCAGGGGGCGGACTCTGCCTCCGTTCCAGGGCCGCGCCCAGCGGAGACTAGCGCGGAGAAAGGCTCCATCGTGCTCGCCGACCACGATCGGCTCGTCGTGACGTGCAACCAGCGCGACGACACCGTCTACGTGCTGCGACCGCCCGGTGAAGACCCCAAGGCGATCTTGCGGGTGGCTCGCCTGGTCCTGCCGGAGGGCCGTTACGGGGAGCTGGCCAGGCAGCTCGGGATGCCCGCCATCGGGCCGGTGGAGTAGGGGTTGCGCGCGAAGGTAGCCGGGGCAGGTGGCCTCACCCTGCCCCGGCCCGGCCCAGGTGAGGGGCGCGGCCCACCGCCGGAGACTGGGGGCGGGCACGTCCTGGAATCGGGGCGACGCAGGGCCCCGCGAGCGGGGAGATGCAGGGTCCCCGAAGCGGGGCTAGCGATCCGTCGGCTCCGCCGACGTCCGCTTCCGCAGGGATTCGACGAGCGCGGCCACGTGACGCCGGTCTTCCGGCGTCAGCTCGTCGATGCTCGCGATGAGGAGTTCCCGTTCATGGTCGCTGGGGTGTTCCCCCCGATCGGCCGGGACCTCGTCGTAGTAATGCAGCCCGGTGGACTCGGCCGCGGCGGCGCGGACCGCGGAGACCGGGACATCGAGACCTTGGGCGAGCCCATCGAGCGTGGCCGGGCGGGGTGGACGGACCAGGTTCCGGGTCATCGCCAGGGTGTAGACGGTGGAGCGAGGCAACCCGCCGCGCCGGGCGACCACCCCATAAGACCAGCCCTGCTCGCGCAGGCGCTGCTGGATAAGGCGCTGAAGTGGGTTGAGGTCCTGATCCTGCGCTGCGGCCGGGGCGCGCGGCTGGCCGGCTGCGGGCTCCCGCTCGTCCCCCGTCACATCCGCCGTCATGGCCCGCTAGCCGTCTCCATCCGATGCGTGTGGTCGCAATGGGCAACCCTTGCGTTACTCGCGGGTAACGAATACTGTACGGTGGTAGCCGAACAGTTCGTACGCTGAGGAGCGTACACCAGCTTCGGGCCCAGCACCACAGGGGTGCCGGGCGGTCCCAGAGGCCCGTTCGCCCGCAAACGCGGGTGAACCCGATCTGCCTGGCCGAGGCAGGTCACTGCCAAAGGAGGCACCATGTCCAATGTACCGGCCGTGACCATGGACGACCTGGAGCTCGAGCACGCCGAGCTGCTCCCGAGCCGGGAGACCCTGTGGGTGTGCCACCCGAGCCGCGGTAGCAGCAGCACCAGCTTCACCCAGATCGGGTACGGCAACACCGCTCAGTCGGGCGTGCTGAACGTCGCCGTGGCGAACGGCAGCCTCAACAACATCCTGAGCCTGGGCTCCGGCAACATCCTTTAGCACGCGCGGTTCGCACCGCGTGCAAGCCTGCTGCGCATCGCGGGGTTGCGTGGCGGGGGAGAGGGGCCGCCCGGCCATTCCCGGGCGGCCCTTCCCTTTGCCTCCTGGCGCACGGAGGCTGCGCGCACTCCCGTCAGTCCTGATATTTCCCTGGTGCACACCGTGGGAGGAGCAGACCCATGACCGTGGCCGCAGGACACGTGACTACCGAGCCCGCGCCATCCACCCCGTCGCCGGACGGTGTGCCGCAGGCCGCGGAAGCGCCCCGGCTGGCCGAGGGGGTCGAACTGCTCGGCGAGTACAAGGACTCCGGCTATAACCAGCCACCGTCGCTCGTCCGGCGGCCCGACGGCCAGATCATCCAGATGTCCCCGCTGCTGTACCGGGTGATGTGCCGGATCGACGGCTCCCGCAACCCCGCCGCCATCGCGAAGCTGGTCAGCGAGGACCTTGGCCGGACCCTGAACGCCGAGCAGGTCCGCCACCTCGTCACGGCCAAGCTGCTGCCGCTCGGCGTCGTCGCCGGCGAGGCCGCGCCGTCCAGGCCGCCCACGGCCAATCCGCTGCTCGCGCTCAGGGCGCGGGGCACGCTCCTGCCGGAGCGCGCGGCTAACGCCGCCGGAACACTCCTGCGGCCGCTGTTCCACGGACCCCTCGTCGTGGCCGTCGTCGGCTGCGTCCTGGCCGTGGACTACTGGCTGTTCGTCATCCATGGGCTGGGCGGCGGCATCGAGCAGGTCCTGCGCGACCCGGTGGATTTGCTCGTCGTGCTCGGTCTCACCGTGGTCTCCGCCGCTTTCCACGAATGCGGGCACGCGACCGGCTGCCGCTATGGGGGTGCGCGGCCCGGCGTAGTCGGCGTCGGGATCTACCTGATCTGGCCGTCGTTCTTTACCAACGTCACCGACTCCTACCGGCTCAGCCGGGCCGGCCGGCTGCGGACCGACCTCGGTGGCCTGTACTTCAACCTGATCTTCATGCTGGCCCTGGCCGGGCTCTACGCGGCCACCTCGGCCGAGGTCCTGCTGCTGGTCATCGCGATTACGCACCTGGAGATGCTGGAGCAGCTGCTGCCGTTCGTCCGCTTCGACGGCTATTTCATCCTCAGCGACCTGGCCGGCGTGCCGGACCTGTTCGCCCGGATCGTCCCCCTGCTGCGCAGCGTCGTGTCCCGGGGCCACAGGGACCCGCGGGTTACCGGCCTGCGCCGCCACGCGCGGATCCTGGTGACCGGCTGGGTGCTGTGCGTCCTCCCGCTGCTTTCGGTCGGCCTCGGGTATCTCCTGCTGCACCTGCCCGGGATCAACCGGGCCCTGTGGCGCGCCGGAACCTGGCAGGCGCACCTGATGTCGACGGCCGTCATCGGCCACCGCTACGCGATGGCCGTGATCGACGCCCTCGGCTTCGCGTTGCTGGCGCTGTCCTTCGCCGGTTCGCTCTACATCACGATCGGACTGGCCCGGCGGCTGGCGACCACGGGCCTGCACTGGTCCGCGGGCCAGCGCTCCCGCCGCCTCCTGCTCGCCGTGGCCGGCCTGGCGTGCCTGATGGGGCTGGCCAGCTTCTGGACCGTGCAGGGCCAGTTCCGTGGCTGGTAGGACCCACTTCCCGCCGGGCCTGAGGTCCGTGTGCCGACCGCGCGGCCCGGGCTGCGGGACCGCGGGTCCGGGCGGCTACTTGGGCTGGAACCGAATCCCGCCGTCGAACCGGATGACCTCGGCGTTCATGTAATCGTTCTCGATCAGCGCCTGGACCAGGTGGGCGAACTCGGCGGCGGTGCCCATCCGCTTCGGGAACACGACCGGGGCGGCCAGCTTGGCCTTGAACGCCTCGCTGTCCGGGCTGAACCCGTAGATCGGGGTATCGATGATGCCCGGGCAGATGGTGTTCACCCGCACGCCGATCGCGGCGAGGTCACGCGCGGCCGGGACCGTCATGCCGATGATGCCGCCCTTGGATGCCGAGTAGGCGACCTGGCCGGTCTGGCCCTCCAGCCCCGCCACGGACGCGGTGTTGATGACCACGCCGCGGGCGTTGTC
Source organism: uncultured Actinomycetes bacterium (assembly GCA_963837335.1). Taxonomy (GTDB): domain Bacteria; phylum Actinomycetota; class Actinomycetes; order Streptosporangiales; family Streptosporangiaceae; genus RYN-230. The sequence continues at coordinate 30,814 of CAWINS010000023.1, forward strand.
GGCGTCGGCCGGCTCGGTCTGGGCGATGGCCGCGGCCCCGATCCTCATCAGGTTGAAGGTGCCGATCAGGTTGATGTCGATGACCTTGCGGTACGAGGCGAGATCGTGCGGGGTACCGTCACGGCCCACGGTCCGCGCCGCCCAGCCGATCCCGGCGCAGCTCACCACGGTACGCAGCGGCACCCCGGTGGCCACGGCGGCTTCCACGGCTGCGGTGACCGAGTCCTCGTCCACGACATCCGTCTTCACGAACAGGCCGCCGGTCTCGGCGGCGACTGCCTTGCCGTGTTCCTCGTTGAGGTCGGCCACGACAGCCGTGACCCCCGCGGCCGCGAGCCTGCGGGCCACCGCCGCGCCCAGCCCGCTGGCCCCGCCCGAGATGATCGCTGCGGTTCCGTTCAGTTTCATGGCCGGGAGCATACTTCGCGGGCCAGCCGGCCAACCGAACAGGGTTCGGGTTTGCCGAACCGGGCCGGCGGCCAGCCCACTTTGTCGGTGCCCCGGTCTACCATCGTGGGGAACTGGGGAGCACAGGGGACAGGGAGCATGCGGTGAGGAAGTTCCACGCGAACCCGTGGGCGGTACTGCTGGTCGTCTCGCTCGGGTTCTTCATGACGCTGCTCGACCTGACGATCGTGAACATCGCCATCCCGGACATGCTCACCAGCCTGCACGCCTCGCTCGACGACATCCTCTGGGTCATCAACGCCTACGCCCTGGTGCTCGCGGTGCTGGTGATCACCTGCGGCAGGCTGGGCGACCTGATCGGGCCGCGGATCATGTTCGCCGGGGGTGTCGCGCTGTTCACCGTGGCCTCCGCGGCGTGCGGGCTGGCGCCGAGCGCGGGCTGGCTGATCGGGTTCCGCGCCGTGCAGGGCCTGGGTGCGGCCATGCTCATGCCCCAGACGCTGACCATCATCACCAACACCTTCCCCGCTGAGCGCCGCGGCGCTGCGTTCGGCGTCTGGGGCGCGGTGGCGGGGGTGGCCACGATCGCCGGCCCGACCCTGGGCGGCCTGCTGGTCAGCGCGTTCGACTGGCGCTGGATCTTCTACGTCAACGTCCCGTTCGGCGTGCTGGCGCTGATCCTGACGTTCGTCATCATCCCGGACATGCGGCCCGGGCGGCGGCACCGGATCGACATCCCCGGCGTGCTGCTGGCCAGCGCCGCGCTCCTGGCCATCTGCTACGGGCTGGTCGAGGGGCAGAAGTACGACTGGGGCACGATCACCTCGTTCATCAGCATCCCGCTGGTGCTCGGGGTCGGGGTGCTGTTGCTGATCGCGTTCCTGGTGCTGCAGTGGCGAACCCAGGACCGGGAGCCGCTGGTACCGTTCGCGCTGTTCCGGGACCGGAACTACGCCGTGGTCAACTGGGTGTCCGGGACGCTGGCGATCGGCATGATGGGAATCTTCCTGCCCTTCACCATCTACCTGCAGTCCGTGCTGGGCTTTTCCGCGCTGCGGGCCGGCCTGACTATGGCCCCGGCCTCGCTGATGTCGATGGTCGTGGCGCCGGTGGCCGGGCGGCTCACCGACAAGATCGGCGGCAAGTACATCCTGATGCTGGGCCTGATCCTGTTCGGGGGCGGGATGGGGTGGGTCGCGCTTGAGGCCAGCACCACGTCAACGTGGTACGACTTCCTGCCCGCGCTGATCGTGGCCGGGATCGGGATGGGCTGTGTGTTCGCGCCGATGGTCACGGTAGCCATGCGGAACGTCGACCCGCGGATGGCCGGGGCGGCGTCCGGCGTCCTGAACACCATCCGGCAGGTTGGTCTGGTCATCGGCACCGCGGCCGTCGGCGCGCTGCTGCAGAACCGACTGGTCTCCTCGATGAACAGCCAGGCCGCGACCCGCGCGAAGGCCTTGCCGCCCCAGCTGCGCGCGCCGTTCGTGACCGGGATCAACCACGCGGCCAGCAACGGGATCCAGGTCGGGGCGGGCCAGAACGGCTCCGGGATCAAGCTGCCGCCCGGGCTGCCCGCCCGGCTGATGGCTGAGCTGCTGCGGATCGGCCATGACGTGTTCACCTTCGGCTACGTGAACGCCATGCGCTCGACCATGCTGCTGCCCGTCATCTTGCTGGCCGTCGGCGCGGTCAGCTGCCTCATGCTCAAGGAGACCCGGCGGCCACCGGAGCGGGTCCCGGAGATTCCGGACGTCCCGGCCCAGGAGAGCACCCCGGCGGCCTGAGCCCCGCTCCAGCCCAGCCAGCCCAGCCAGCTCAGCAGCTCAGCCGGCCAGCAGAGCCAGCCGGCCTGCCCAGGCAGCCCGCAGCTCAGCCGGTTCAACTGGCCGGCTCGAAGACCTCCGGGGACCAGAGCCCCGGCAGGTCCTCGGCGGTGGTCTCGAACGGGAAGCGGCTGGCGAACGCCGGCCGCAGGTCGGTGAGCCAGGTAGCGTCCGGGTCGTAGTGGGCGAAAAACGGCTGCCCGACCAGGTCCGGATCCCGGGCCTGGATCATGTGCAGGACGAAGACGCGCTGGCCCGCCACGTCGGCGATCCCGTCCACGCACACCTTGCCGGGAGTCAACGACATCGACGGCCCGCGGACGGTGCGGCACAGGCCGGCCACCTGCCGGTAGGCGTCGCTGAAGATGCCGTGCGCGGTCGCGAGCGGCACCGCGAAGTAGTCCTGCGGGCCGGTGTCCCGCTCCACGAACATGTAGTACGGCACCATGCCCATCCGCGCCTGGGTCCGCCACATCGTGGCCCAGATCGCCGGGTCATCGTTGATCGTCCTGATCAGCGGGGCCTGGGTGCGGATCACCGCTCCGGAAGCCCTGATCCGGCGGCTGGCCTCGGCGACCAGCGCGGACTCCAGTTCGCGGGGATGCGAGAAATGCGCCATGAACGCGAGCGACCGGCCCGAGTCCACCACCTGCTCGAAAAGGCGCAGCGTCTCGTCGGCGTCCGGGTCGGACACGAACCGCTGCGGCCAGTAGGCCAGCGACTTGCTGCCGATCCGGACCGACTCGATGTGCTCCAGCCCTGGTTCCAGCAGTGGCTCGATGTACCGGCGCAGCACGGTTGCGCCCATGATCATCGGGTCGCCGCCGGTGATCAGCACGCTCGTTACCTCGCGGTGCTGCCGGAGATAGTCGATGACCCGGCCCAGATCCGCGGTAGCCATCTTGAGCTCGGGCTCGTCCACGAACTGGGCCCAGCGGAAGCAGTATGTGCAGTACGCGTGGCAGGTCTGGCCCTGCCTGGGGAAGACCAGGACCGTTTCCGGGTATTTGTGCTGCACTCCGGGCAGCGGCTCATCGTCGAGGTCGGGGATGTTCAGCGCCAGTTGCCCGGCGGGATGCGGGTTCAGCCGCATCCGCACATCGTGCGCGGCCGCCATGATCTCCGGGTCGGGCGCGCCGCCGGCCAGCAGCCCTGCGATCCGGGCGACGTCCGCGGCGGGCAGCATGTCGGCCTGCGGGAACACGAGGCGGTAGACCGGGTCGTCGGGGGCCGCGGTCCAGTCGATCAGTTCGTCGATGACGTAGGCGTTGGTCCGGAAGGGCAGCACGGTCCCGACGGCCCGGACAGCCAGCCGCTCGGCCTCGCCGAGGCCGGCCCGGGTGGTCAGGGCGTCCAGGTGCTTCGCGGTGTAGGCACGGAAACGTCAACCCCCATCAGGTGCTGGCACTATCTGCCGGATGCCACTCACGGGTCTCCTTCCGGTCGGTCGCAATCCCGGCGACCCTGCCGGGATACGAGTCCCTGTGGCCCGCGGCTGGCGATCATCCCGCCGCGCTCTGCTCAGCTGCCCTGGCTCAGCTGCACGTGCTTGGCAGCACTGGGTTAGCAGCACTGGTGTTAGCAGCACCGGTTTGCGGCACTGGGCGGCCCCCAGGCCCCGCCGGCGCAAGCGCCCACGTCAGAACCAATACAAGGAGGTCATGGTGAGGAAACACTGAAGCCGTGTTGACGAGTTGCTCAGCTCGCCTGGCTTCACCCGCGCGTTTCCCCGCCGACCCGCCGGGACCGGCCCTGCCGCCAGCCGTGGCTTGCCGCCAGGCCCCCATGGCTTATCGCTGGTCCCCGCGTCTTCGCGGCCCCCACCAGGACGGTCTGAATCACCCCTTCGTCACGTTTCGTCCCACTATGCCGGAACCGGCAGTGGGCCAGCCCCAGATTGTGACAGATGGTTACCCAGTGGGCGGATGATCAATCCTGTGATCCGCCCGGGAGGGCGGCCGCCGGGCCGCCGGAGTCCGCCGGACGGCCCTGGTCCACAGCACTGTCCCGGGGGTGAGAAGCTTGGGCCCGTGCTCGAGGAACCCGCGCCGGCCGGCCCCAAGGAGCAGGCCGTCGTGGTCGACGCCATGGGCGGCGACAACGGCCCGGCCGTGGTCGTGGCCGGTGCGGCGGCTGCGGCCGCCATCTTGCGGGCCCCGGTCATTCTGGCTGGGAGGGCCGCTGAGCTGCGAGCATTGATCGCCGAGCATGGCGAGGTGGCCGGACTGCTGCAGGTCGCACCCGCCGAGGACACGATCGCCATGGACGAGGGCGCCCTGGCCAGCTGGCGGCGGCCCCGTTCCAGCGTGGCCGTGGCGTGCCAGCTGGTCCGCCGGGGCCAGGCCGCGGCGGTGGTCTCGGCCGGCTCCACGGGCGGCGTGGTGGCCACCGCCCGGCTCCGACTACGCTCCGTGCCCGGATTGCTCCGTCCGGCCCTGGTGGTCGTGCTGCCCACCCAGCCGCGGCCCACGTTCCTCATCGACGCGGGCGCGATCGCCGACCCCAAGCCGGAGATGCTGCTCCAGTTCGCGCAGCTGGGTGTGGCCTACGCGCAGATCGCGCACAGCGTCGCCGATCCGCGGGTGGGACTGCTCACCATTGGCGCCGAGCCGGGGAAAGGCAACAAGCTGACCCGGCGCGCCCATGAACTGCTGGCTGCCCCGCCACCGCACGGCGCCCTGCCGATCCGCTTCACCGGCAACGTCGAGGGCAGCGACCTGCTCACCGGCTCGGTGGACGTGATCGTGACCGACGGCTTCACCGGGAACGTCGCGCTCAAGACCCTGGAGGGGGCGATGGGCTTCGCCGCCGGCCAGTTGCGGGATGTGCTGCGCGGCTCCCGGGTGGCCCGGGCCGGCGCCGTGCTGCAGCGCCGGGGGCTGCGCGAACTGCGCGGCCGGCTCGACGCCGAGAGCTACGGCGGCGCCGCCCTGCTGGGCCTGGAGGGAACCGTCGTCATCGCTCACGGCGCATCCAGTCCCCGCGGCATCACCTCGGCCTGCCTGCTGGCGGCGGATCTGGTCAAGGGCCAGATCACCGAGAAGATCCGGGAGCGGCTGGGTCACGGCCGCGGCGGTCATTTCCTCCGCCGGAACTGACCGGAATCACCGGGTGTGGCCATTCCCGGGCCTGGTCACGGATTTATTGGCGCAGGCCTATCCGGCGTGGTCGCTAGGCTTAAGGCATGGCGGATCCACGGGATGTTCTCGCGCAGCGGGTGTCGGCTGCGCTCGGTGCGGCCTTCGGCCCCGGGTACGAGACCGCCGACGCGGTGATCCGGCCGTCCTCGTTCGCCGACTACCAGTCCAACGCGGCCCTGCCGCTGGCCAAGAAGCTCGGCCGGCCACCGCGCGACATCGCCGCGGACATCATCCGCCAGCTGGACGTGGACGGGGTGGCGGAGCCTCCCGAGGTGAGCGGCCCGGGCTTCATCAACTTCAGGCTCCTGCCGGGCTGGATCGCCGGGCAGGCCAGCGGGCAGCTCGCTGACCCGCGGCTGGGTGTGGCGCAGGCCGATCCGCCCCCGCGGGTGGTGGTGGAGTACTCATCACCCAACGTGGCCAAAGAGATGCACGTCGGCCACTTGCGTACGACCATCGTCGGTGACGCGCTGGCCCGGATCCTTGCGTTCGCCGGTCAGGAAGTGATCCGGGATAACCACCTGGGCGACTGGGGCACCCCATTCGGGATGCTGATCGAGCATCTACTCGACGTGGGCGAAGACTCCGCCGACGCTGATCAGCTGCGAAGCAACCCGAACGCCTTCTATCAGGCGGCGCGGCGCAAGTTCGACTCCGACCCGGAGTTCGCGGAGCGCGCCCGGCAGCGGGTGGTGTTGCTGCAGGGCGGCGACGAGGGCACCCTCCAGCTATGGCAGCACCTGGTCAACATGTCGCTGGACTACCTGCACCGGATCTATCGCCAGCTCGGGGTCATGCTGACCGACGCGGACATCCGCGGGGAGAGCTTCTATAACGACCTGCTGGCCGAGGTGTGCGCCGAACTTGAGGCGAGCGGGGTCGCGGTCATCAGCGACGGTGCGCTGTGCGCGTTCCCGCCCGGGTTCACCGGGCGGGAGGGTGAGCCGCTGCCAGTGATCCTCCGCAAGCGGGACGGGGGCTACAACTACTCCACGAGTGACCTGGCCACCATCCGGTACCGGATCCGGGACCTGCATGTGGACCGGGCGATCTACGTCGTGGGCTCGTCCCAGGCCCTGCACTTCCAGATGGTCTTCGCGGTGGCCAGGCAGGCGGGGTGGATTCCGCCCGGGGCCCGGTTCGAGCATGCGCAGATAGGCAACGTGCTGGGAACCGACGGGAAGCTGCTGCGCACCCGGGCCGGCGACTCGATCAAGCTGCGCGAGCTGCTGAAGGAAGGCGTCGAGCGCGCGCGCAAGGTGTTCGACGAGCTCAACACCAGCCCCGAGCTGGACGAGAGCGAGCGTGCCGCCATCGCGGAGGCGGTCGGGATCGGCGCGATCAAGTACGCCGACCTGTCCACCGCACGGGACAGCGAGTACGTATTCGACTGGGACCGCATGATCTCGTTCAAGGGGAACACCGGGCCCTATCTCCAGTATGCGACCGCACGGATCCGGTCCATCTTCCGCCGGGCCGGCCTCGACCCGGACGGCGCGCGCGCCCCGATCACGCTGGCCGAGCCGGCCGAGCGGGCCCTCGCGCTGCGCCTGCTCGGGTTCGGAGCCGCGGTCCAGCAGGCCGGGGAAACCACGCAGCCGCACCTGCTGGCGGGTTTCCTGTTCGAGGTGGCGAGCACGTTCACCACGTTCTACGAGCAGTGCCCGGTGCTCCAGGCGGCCGATCCATCGGTCCGGGACAGCCGGCTCGCGCTGTCCGCGCTCACCCTGCGCGTCCTGCTGACCGGGCTCGACCTGCTCGGGATCCCGGTTCCTGAGCGGATGTGACCCGAAAGTTGCGGTGATTGCGAGGGTGCTCCCAGGGAAATCCCAGACTTCGCCGCCTGATGTCACAGCCGCGCCGGGCAGGCTCAGGGCCATGGACAACATGTACGAGCCCCCAGGCGGGGATCCGGCGGAGGAGTCCCGCCCCACTGAGCAGTTCTGGCCGACGGGCCACGGGCCTGACGCCAGCCACGGGCCGCGATACCAGCAGCCCGGATACCAGGACCCGCGTTATCAGGACCCGAGCTCCGGGCGCCCGCACGGCGGCCCGGGCGGTGAGCCGCGGCGACGCCACCCGCTGAGCTGGACGGTCGGGCTGGTGGCGGCCGCGGCGCTGGCCGCGGGTGGCATCGTCGCCGGGATCTCGCTGGCCGGCCATTCGTCGCCGGCCGCCAGCACCTCGTCGGCGGGCAGCACCGGTGACCCGAGCACCCAGGCCGCGGCGCTGAACACCGCGCTCAATTCGGCCGACCAGCCCGGCACCCTCGCGCTGACGTCATCGTCGGCCGCCGCGGGCGTGGCCGGGGCCAGCGCGGCGGGGGCCGCCACGACGGCCCACCCGTGCGCCGCGGCGCTGAAAGCGGCCCGCGCCGCCCGGGAGGCCGGGCACCCGGCCGTAGCCCGGGCGGCCCGGGCGGCGGCCCGGGGCCGCTGCCGGGGGCTCCGGCACCGGATAGCCCGGGTGGCCCTGCTCCGCGGCATCGATGGGCAATTCACGTTCCGGGGCCAGGGCGGCACCATCCGCACCCTGGCGTTCGAGCGCGGCGTCGTCCAGTCCCTCAGCGGCAGCGACATTGTCGTCAGCGCGGCCGACGGCACCACCTGGACCTGGGACCTGGTGAGCGACACCGTCGTCCGGGAGAACGGGTCCAAGACCAGCCAGAGCGCGCTGGCCGTGGGCGAGCCGGTCTGGGTGGGCGGCCCGGTGCTGTCCGGGGTCAAGGACGCCCGGCTCGTCGTGATCAAGCCGCCCTCGGGCGGATCCGCCTCGTCCAGCCCGTCACCCGCGCCCTCCAGCGGCTCGGCCTCAGGAAGCTGAGCATCCGCGCACCGGCCATCCGCGCACTGGCCGACCGCGCACCGGCCAACCGCCCTCCGGCGGGGGACCGGCAGGCTCCCGCAGGCCCAGGCCTGCGGGAGCCGGTAATCTTTGCTGGCCGCGCCCCGGCCTACGGCCGCGCCGCTACCGTCCCGTTCAGGTGATGACAGACAACGACCGGATCCCCCAGGTGCTCGTCGTGGACGACGAGCCCAACATCCGTGAGCTGGTGCAGGTCGCGCTGAAGTTCCACGGCTGCGCGGTCACGGCCTCCTCCAGCGGCCAGGATGCGCTCCGGCAGGCCGAGGCGGCCCGCCCCGACCTGATCGTGCTCGACGTGATGCTGCCTGACCTGGATGGGTTTGAGGTGTGCCGGAGGCTCCGGGCCGCGGGCAACGACGTGCCGGTGATCTTCCTGACCGCGCGGGACACCTCGTCCGACACGGTGACCGGCCTGGCCCTGGGCGGCGACGACTACGTCACCAAACCGTTCTCAGTGGAGGCCCTGGTCGCCCGGGTGCGGGCCGTACTCAGGCGGGCCGCGCGGAACGCCGGCGACGCCCCCGCGGACCAGGGCATCCTGCGCGTCGCCGACCTGGAGCTGGACGAGTCACGCTGGACCGTGCACCGCGCGGGCACGCCCGTGGAGCTGTCGCCGACCGAGTTCCGGCTGCTCGCGTACCTGATGCGGCACCAGGGGCGGGTCCTGACCCGGGCCCAGTTGCTGGAGAACGTGTGGGGCTGGGACTACGCCGGGCAGTCCCAGATCGTCGAGACCTACGTCAGCTACCTGCGGCACAAGCTGGATCCGCTGGGCCCGCCGCTGATCCACACCCAGCGCGGGGTGGGGTACAGCCTGCGGCCCGGCGCCCGGCCGGAAGGATGACCTCGCCGGCGGGGAGGCTGTCGCTGCGGGCCCGCCTGCTGGTCCTGCTGATCTCCGTGACCGCGGCGTTCCTGCTGATCATGGGGGCGGTCAGCACGATCGTGCTGAGCAAGCGGCTCGGCAACGAGTTCAACACGCAGCTGGTGGCGGCAGCCCAGCACACCCCGCAGCAGATCGCCAGCAATCCCGGCGACTACGCGGCGGTCGAAATCATCTCCCGCCTGGTCCAGGTGCGGCCGCTGACCGGCGACTCCGCGGCGACCAGGGAGCTGGCCGCCAGCGTGCAGAACCTGATCACCAGGCGCATGGCCCGCTACTACATCGGCGGCCGGCCGTTCGACGTCCCCGGCACGACGGGACCCAGGCTGCGCGCGGTGGCCCGGCTGATCCCGGCCCGGGCCAACGGCGGGACCCGCGCGGTGCTGGTGGTCGCCCGCCCGGTCGGCGCGGTCGGCGCGCAGGTCGGCGGGATCATCATCGCCGAGCTGATCACCGGGGGCGCGCTGATCCTGCTGCTGGCGGTCAGCGGGCGCTGGCTGATCGGCCGGGGCCTGGCCCCGCTGAGCCAGATGGCGAGTACCGCGCAGCAGATCACCTCGCGCGGCGACCTGACCGCCCGGATGCCCGAGGCAGACGACAGCACCGAGGTGGGACGGCTCGGCGGGGCCATCAACGCCATGCTGGACCGGATCCAGCAGGCCTTCGGCGCCCGCTGGCGTTCGGAGCAGAAGGTCCGCCAGTTCGCGGCCGACGCCTCGCATGAGCTGCGCACCCCGCTCACCACCATCCGCGGCTATGCCGAGCTGTACCGGCAGGGCGCGCTCGGCCCGGAGCAGCTGCCGGACGCGATGCGCCGGATCGAGCAGGAATCGCAGCGGATGAGCACGCTGGTCGCCGAGCTTCTTGAGCTGGCCCGGCTGGATCGCACCTCGTCGCTGGACCTGGCCGAGACGGACCTGGCCCTGCTGGTCCGGGATGCGGCCGCGGACGCCTCGGCGGTGGAGCCGGGCCGCCCGGTGCAGGCGGAGGCGCCCGACCGGCTGATCGCCGTGGTTGACGAGGCGCGGATCAGGCAGGTGCTGGCCAACCTGCTCGGCAACGTCCGCGAGCACACCCCGCCGGGCACCCCGGTCGCGGTGCGGCTGGCCCCGGCCCGCGGCGGCGCCGTGCTCGAGGTGGCCGACGCGGGACCGGGGATGTCGGAGGAGGACGCGGCCCGGGCCTTCGACCGCTTCCACCGCGGCGCGGAACGCGCGGGCCGCCAGGACGGCGACGGCCGCGACCCGGGCACCAGCAGCGGGCTGGGGCTGTCCATCGTGCAGGCCATCGCGGCTGCTCACGGCGGCCAGGCCGTGCTCGAGTCGCAGGCCGGCCACGGGACCCGGGTCAGGATCTGGCTCCCGGCCGAGTCGCCGGCCGGCTGACCGCGTGCGGTGCCTGCTCGCCGCACGCCCCAGAATCTCTAACGCCCCCCGGCCCCGGTCCTCCACCCCGGATCAGGCCGCTCCCCCGGAGGGTGCGGCGGAGGACGGGCTGGGCAGGTGCTCGAAGAGGTAGTAGACGCCGAGCAGGCCGTAGATGACCAGCGCCGCCAGCGGCGCCCCGAACGCCGCCACGAGCGTGGCGGCCACGTAGACGAGCAGGCCGGCGGTGAACCCGGGGATCGAGCGCCGCAGCGCCTCCGGCTGGGCCGACCCGCCGAGCCGCTCGGCGTGCGTCACCACGTAGATCCACAGGCCCGCGAAGCCCAGCGAGGCAGCGATCAGCACCAGCCCGTAGGTGACGGTGGCCGCCACGCCACCCGAGGTCTGCAGGTGCTCCGCGACCAGCGAGGTCGGGAACGGGATGGCTACCACGGCCATGAGCAGCAGCAGGTTGATGACCAGCAGCGGCCGGTCTACCCGGGTGATGTGGGCGAAAATCGTGTGGTGGTTCATCCACATGATGCCGATGGTGAGGAAACTGACCACGTACGCGAAGTACTGGGGCCAGACGTGCAGCAGCTGGTGGATGAGCGTGTAATGCTCAGGTCCCGCGCCGGGCAGCCGGAGGTCCAGGACGAGCAGGGTGATGGCGATGGCGAACACGCCGTCGCTGAACGCCTCGGCGCGCCTGCTCTCCATGGCCCTGGCTGCCCCCGTCCCCTCCGGTTCCCGGCCAGGTCAGCCGGCAGGCTGGTCGGCCGGGGCCGGCGCGGCGGGCGCGGCCGGCGGCGCGGCGCCCGCAGGCGGCGCGGGCGGCTGGATGGAGCGGGCCAGGACCTGGGCCACGTCCACCACTTCCAGGGTGTCCTTGGCTTCGCCGCTGGCTTTCTTGGCGGCCACGGCGTCGCCCAGCATGACCAGGCAGTAGGGGCAGCCGGTGGAGATGGTGTCGGGGTCGGTGCCGAGGGCTTCGTCGATCCGCTCGGTGTTGATCCGCTTGCCGATCCGCTCTTCCATCCACATCCGGGCCCCGCCCGCGCCGCAGCAGAACCCGCGGTTCTTGCACCGGTGCATTTCCTGGGCCTGGACGCCGGGGACCTGCTCCATGATCTCCCGCGGCGGGGTGAACACCTTGTTGTGCCGGCCCAGGAAACACGGGTCGTGGTAGGTGATCTTCTCCTCGACCGCCGTGACTGGGGTGATCTTCCCCTGCTCTACCAGCTTCGCGAGCAGCTGGGTGTGGTGTACCACCTCATAGTTCCCGCCCAGCTGCGGATACTCGTTAGCGATCGTGTTGAAGCAGTGCGGGCACGACGCCACGATGGTCTTCCCGGGCTCAGCCAGGCCGGTCTCGTTGAGGGTCTCGATGTTCTGCTGGGCCAGCATCGAGTAGACGAACTCGTTGCCCATCCGCCGCGCCGGGTCGCCGGTGCAGGTCTCGGCCGGGCCGAGCACCGCGAAGTTCACCCCGGCCGAATGCAGCAGGGTGGCGATGGCCTTGGTGGTCTTCTTGGCCCGGTCCTCCAGCGCGCCGGCGCAGCCGACCCAGAACAGGTACTCCACCTCCGGGCCCAGCTTCCCGTCTGCCACCGGGACCTCGAAGTCGAGCTCCTCGGCCCAGGCCAGCCGCCGGTTCGCGCCCATGCCCCACGGGTCACCCTTGTTCTCCAGGTTCTTCAGCATCCCCGAGGCTTCGGTCGGGAACGCCGACTCAATCAGGACCTGGTGACGGCGCATCCCGTCGATATGGTCGATGTGCTCGATATCGACCGGGCATTCCTCGACGCACGCCCCGCAGTTGGTGCACGACCAGATGACGTCCGGGTCGATCACCCCGTGCTCAGCCTCCGTGCCGACCAGCGGGCGGCCCGCCTCGAACTTCACCGCATCCGGCAGGTTCTCCCGCGCCTCGTCACTGTCCGCGAGGAGGTAGGGGGCCTTGGCCAGCGCGTGGTCACGCAGGTCCAGGATGACCTGCTTGGGCGACAGCGGCTTGCCTGTCGCCCAGGCCGGGCACTGGGACTGGCACCGGCCGCACTCGGTGCAGGTGGCCATGTCCAGCAGGCCCTTCCAGCTGAAGTCCTCGATCTTCCCCAGCCCGAACACGTCGGTGTCGGGGTCGGCTTCCTCGAAATCCAGCACCTTGCCGTTGCTGCGCATCGGCTCCAGGCCGCGCAGCGCGTTCGGGCGGCGGGAGAACAGCACGTTGATGGGCGCGGTGATGATGTGCAGGTGCTTGGAGTAGGTAAGGAACACCAGGAAACCGAGCACCACGGCCAGCTGGGCCAGCAGGAACACCACCTCCAGCACGCTGTTCACCCCGGTGCCCAGGGGCGCCAGCCAGTGGCCCACGATCTGGGAGGCGAACGCGCCGTGGGCGTAGGGGAACACCCCGGTGTTGATCTGCGCGCCGCGGTACAGCAGCAGCGTCGCGATCACCAGGAAGATCATCCCGAGGACCAGCCATGCGGCGCCGGTGTGGCTGCCGGCGAACCGTGACTTGCGGCCCTCCCGCTCCGGGCTGCTGCGCAGCCGGATGACCGCGAACGTGATGATGCCGGCCAGCACGCCGACCGCGAACAGGTCCTCGATGAACCCGATGAACGCCCAGTGGCCGATCCCCGGGATGGCGAAAGTCCGGGAGAACAGGTCGCCGTAAGCCTCAATGATCGTCAGCAGCAAGACGATAAAGCCCCAGAAGGTCGCGGCGTGCGCGGCGCCGGGCACCGTCCACTTCAGCAGCTTGCGCTGCCCGATGACCTCGGTGGCCTCCACCCCGGCGTCGCGCCCCGGGTGCGAGCGCACCCCCTCGATCCGCTCCGGCGCCGGCTGCCCCGCCCGCCCGACCTCGGCCAGCCACCACAGGCGCCGCCCCGCCAGCGCGAACGCCGCCACCGTCAAAACCAGGCCGACCACGATCCGCAGGACCACGAAAACCTCCTCATGCGGTGCCCAGCCCGGCCGGACCGCCGCTGCGCCGGCTGCCAGCGTACGCCGCGCCACCCTGGCCACAATGATCAAGGTCCAATGAATAAGACACTCCACGGCAGCGTCAAGAGGCGGGCCACCTGACGCTTCCGGCATCCTACCGATGAGTAACTTATCGGGCCAGGGGGGCACCCGCGACCGGGCGGCGACCGGGCAGCCAGCGGCTCACGACGGGCAACCGGCAACCGACGACGACGACGCCCGGGATCCGGCGGCCTGCGCCGATACGAAACCTTTGCAAACGGGTGCAAACCGCCGGCCCGGCTCGGGCGTCATTGATGTGTTTGACGTCATCCGGGGGGCAGTCCAACGGAGGAATGCATGGCAGGGCAGGGAATAAGACGCGTGGCCAGAACGCGGATCGCGACCGCGGCGCTCGGCGCGGGCATCACGGCCACGGTCCTGGGCGGCGCGATGATGGCCGCGGGCCCGGCAGGTGCCGCGGCGGCACCCGCCGCCCACGCGGCCACGGCCGCCGCGGCCAGGTCCGCCGCGGGCACCCCGGTGAGCGGCGCGGTGGCCCGGCTGACCAGCCCGGCCCGCCGCGGTTCGTCCCCTGGGGCCGGGCCACGGCGGCGGGGGCCAGCGCGATGATGACCCCGCAGGCCCGGATGGCGGCCGCCGCGAACCAGTCTCGGTTTCAGCGGAGCGGTCCTCACCGGGGTGTCCTGCACCGGGCGGTCGCAGTGCACCGCGACCGGGATGGCCAGCACCCGCAGCGGCAAGAACCTCAAGACCCTGGCCGAGCGGTGGAACGGCACCAGCGTGGGCCGTGCAGTCCACGCCCACCCCCACCTCGCGCACCGTGCTGGGCGGCACGCTGGACGGCGGCGTGTCCTGCACGTCGTCCACCGCCTGCGTGGCCGACGGCTTCTCGTACAGCAAGAACTGCATGCCGACTGCTGGGCGAGGGCTGGAACGGCCACACCTGGACCACCCAGCCGGACGCGACCCCGGTAGTCGGCCGGCCAGCCGGCCGGCATCGCGTGCCGGTGGGCCAAGGACTGCATGGCCGTCGGCGAGCGGCTGTCCGGCATGACCCTGGCCGAGCACTGGAACGGGCGGAAGTGGTCCGCCGTGACCACCAAGCACGAGGGGGAGCTGGTCGGGGTGGCCTGCCCCGCCACCGGGAACTGCACGGCCGTCGGCACGAACAGCGGCGGGAAGGCGCTCGCCGCGCACTGGAACGGGAAGGCCTGGTCGGACCAGTCCGCGGCCAGCCCGGAGCAGCTCAACGTGCTGGGGGGCGTGTCCTGCCCGGCGGTGAAGGACTGCGTCGCGGTCGGCACGGGCAGGCACGGTGACGAGCCCGGCGCTTGACCTGGCCCCGCTCGCCGAGCAGTGGACCGGCGGGAAGTGGGCGGTACTCACCGCCCCGCGACCCGGCCCCCGCGGGCGATATCACGGAACTCAACTCCGTGTCGTGCACCTCGGCCACGAACTGCATGGCCGTGGGGGACTACTCCGACCAGGCCGATACCTCCGACACGACCTTCGCGGAGCAGTGGAACGGCACGATCTGGACGGTCGAGACCACTCCGAGCCCAGCGACGTTCAGTACCCTCGTGTCCGTGTCGTGCCCCTCGGCCGGGCACTGCATCGCGGTCGGGGGCAGCAGCGCCACCGCCACCGGCGCCGTGTCCCCGCTGACCGAGGTCTGGAACGGCACCACCTGGACGGCGGTCACCGCACCGCGCTGACCGTCCCGCCCGACGGCCATACCCAGTGCGGCGTGGCACGACCTCCTTCCGGGCCGTGCCACGCCGCACTGTCATAGGCGCACTGTCATCGGCGAGCCGGGACCGCGCGGGCACCCAGGCCGTCCCGGTCAACCATTTGCCCGGTTTGGGCGTCTATGTTGCGTATCCATAAACCGGGGGGCTAGTACCGCGGAGGTACGTCATGCAGGGAAGAACGGGGATTTTAGGAGCCATCAGCTCGCTCGCGGCCGTGGCCGCAGCGGCCGCACTGGCGGCGGGACCGGCGGGGGCCGCGACCGCGGCATCCGGGACCACCGCAGCGAGAACGACAGCGGCGAGCACGACGGCGGCGGCCCGGCCGGCCGCCGGGCGCCCGCTCCGGGGCTGGGCGGCCACGCTGCTGGCCGGGCGCCCGGGAACGGCGAGCGCAGCGAAGGGGTGCCTCGCGATGACTCCGCAGGCCCGCGCAGCCGCCGCGAGCAGCAATGTCTTCTCTGGAGCGGCCCTCTACGGAGTGTCCTGTACCGGGCGGAAGCAGTGCACCGCCACCGGGCCGGCCAGCACCCGCACCGGGAAGAACTACAAGCCCCTGGCCGAGCGGTGGAACGGCACCACCTGGGCCAAGCAGACCACACCCATCCCCAACTCCGGTGGCCTGCTGGGTGGCACGCTCACCGCCGGCGTGTCCTGCACGTCGTCCAGCGCGTGCATGGCCGCGGGCTACGCCTACAGCGCGAAGACCGTACCGGCTGCTGGGTGAGGGGTGGAACGGCCGCACCTGGAGCCTCCAGGCGGACTCGACGCCGGTCGACGGACGGCGAGCCCGTTCCGCATCTCCTGCACCTGGGCCAAGGACTGCATGGCCGTGGGGACCCGGAACTCCGGCTCGACCCTGGCCGAGCACTGGAACGGCCGGAGATGGTCCGCCGAGACCACCAAGCACACGGGCGAACTCGACGGCGTGTCCTGCCCCGCCACGGGGAACTGCACGGCCGTCGGCTGGAACGACGCCGGAGAAGGCGCTGGCCGCGCACTGGAACGGGAAGGCCTGGTCGGACGAGTCCCCGGTGAACCCGCAGCCAGCCACCTTCCTGGCAGAGCGTGTCCTGCCCGGCCACCACCGCCTGCATCGCGGTCGGCACGGCCGGCACAGCGTCCAGCACGGCACTGGCCACGGCTCCCCTGGCCGAGCAGTGGACCGGCGGCACCTGGACCGCCCTCACCGTCCCGGACCCGGGTGCCTCAGGCGATCTCGTGGAACTCAACTCGGTGTCGTGCATCTCGGCCACGAACTGCATGGCCGTAGGCGACGACCAGAACGCGGCCGGCACCGCGGACACCACCGTGGCCGCCCAGTGGAACGGCACGACCTGGACGAGCGTCGCCACGCCGAGCCCGGCGACGTTCAGCGCGCTCTTCTCGGTGTCGTGCACCTCGGCTACCTTCTGCTCGGCCGTAGGCGTGAGCAGCCCGACGGCCACGGGCGCGTGTCGCCGGTGGCCGAGACCTGGAACGGCAGCACCTGGTCGCTGCAGACCGCAGCCGGATGACCGTCCGCTAGCCGCAGCACCATCAGTGCGGCGTGGCCCGCCCTCCTTCCGGGGCGGGCCACGCCGCACTGTCATATCTGGACCGCGGCCACCATCCGGGCCCTATCCGGGCCGCCGCCCCTATCTGGCGCCGCCCGCCGCGCCATCTGGCCGCCGCCGGGAAATCTGGGCCGCCGCCGGGAATCATTCTGCGGGCCCAGAAGTTGAGCGCAGTAGACTCAACTCATTTGCCAGGGGTGACTGTCCCTGGCAGACTTGAGCCAACAAGGCTCAAGGTAAGTAACGATCACACACACAGGGACTACACATGGCACGTGCGGTAGGTATCGACCTCGGAACCACCAACTCCGTCGTCGCGGTTCTGGAGGGCGGCGAGCCAACGGTCATCGCCAACGCGGAGGGCTCGCGGACGACCCCGTCCGTGGTGGCCTTCGCCAAGAACGGCGAGGTGCTGGTGGGCGAGGTCGCCAAGCGGCAGGCGGTGACCAACGTCAACCGCACGATCCGCTCGGTCAAGCGCCAGATGGGCACCGACTGGACCGTCAAGATCGACGACAAGAAGTTCACCGCGCAGCAGATCAGCGCGTTCGTCCTGCAGAAGCTCAAGAGGGACGCCGAGTCCTACCTCGGCGAGACGATCACCGACGCGGTGATCACGGTCCCGGCGTACTTCAGTGACGCCCAGCGGCAGGCCACCAAGGAGGCCGGCCAGATCGCGGGCCTGAACGTGCTCCGCATCATCAACGAGCCCACCTCCGCGGCCCTCGCCTATCACCTGGAGAAGGAGGGCGAGGCCACCATCCTGGTCTTCGACCTGGGCGGCGGCACCTTCGACGTCTCGCTGCTGGAAGTCGGCGACGGCGTGGTCGAGGTCAAGGCCACCAGCGGCGACAACCACCTCGGTGGGGACGACTGGGACCAGCGCATCGTGGACTGGCTGGTGCAGGACTTCAAGAACAACTACGGCACCGACCTGTCCAAGGACAAGATGGCGCTGCAGCGGCTGCGCGAGTCCGCGGAGAAGGCCAAGATCGAGCTGTCCGGCTCCGCCGAGACCACGATCAACCTGCCCTACATCACCCACTCCGAGCAGGGCCCGCTGCACCTGGACACCAAGCTCACCCGGGCCGAGTTCCAGAAGATGACCTCGGATCTGCTCGACCGGACCAAGGGCCCGTTCCAGCAGGTCATCAAGGACGGGAACACCAAGCTGAGTGACATCCAGCACGTGGTGCTGGTCGGTGGCTCAACCCGGATGCCCGCCGTGGTGGACCTGGTCAAGGAGCTGCTCGGCGGCAAGGAGCCGAACAAGGGCGTCAACCCGGACGAGGTCGTGGCCGTGGGTGCCGCACTGCAGGCCGGCGTGCTCAAGGGCGAGGTCAAGGACGTCCTGCTGCTGGACGTGACCCCGCTGTCGCTGGGCATCGAGACCAAGGGTGGCATCTTCACCAAGCTCATCGAGCGCAACACCACCATCCCGACCAAGCGGTCGGAGATCTTCACCACGGCCGACGACAACCAGCCGTCCGTGCAGATCCAGGTGTTCCAGGGTGAGCGTGAGATCGCCGCGTACAACAAGAAGCTCGGCATGTTCGAGCTGTCCGGCCTGGCCCCCGCGCCGCGAGGCATCCCGCAGATCGAGGTCGCCTTCGACATCGACGCCAACGGGATCGTCAACGTCTCGGCCAAGGACCTGGGCACGGGCAAGGAGCAGCGGGTCACCATCTCCGGTGGCTCCGCGCTGGGCAAGGACGAGATCAACCGGATGATGGCCGAGGCGGAGAAGTTCGCCGCCGAGGACGCCGCCCGCCGCGAGGAGGCTGAGGTCCGCAACCGCGCGGACACCCTGGCCTACCAGACCGAGAAGTTCCTCGGCGAGAACGCGGAGAAGGTTCCGGACGACATCAAGTCCGAGGTGGAAGAGTCCCTCGCCGAGCTGAAGAAGGCTCTGGAGGGTACCGACACCGAGGCGATCAAGGAGGCCACCGAGAAGGCGGCCACGGTCAGCCAGAAGATGGGGACCGCCATCTACGCGCAGACCCAGGCCAGTGCGGCCGAGGACACCTCGGCGTCCACCGCTGACGAGACGGCGAACGACGACGAGGTCGTCAACGCCGAGATCGTGGACGAGGACAAGCACGCGGACGAAGGTGGCGCCGCCTAATGAATTCGCCAGAGGACACCAACGACGGGCCGGTGATCCGTGACCTCAGGCGCATCGACCCGGTGACCGGCCAGGTCAGGGATCCGCAGGGGCGCCGTGACGGCGCTCCGGGCAAGCCGGCCCGGCCGGGCCGGCACTCGGTCTCCAAGCCGGGCGGGACTGGGGCGCGCCCCGCGGCACCAGGCGGTGCCGCGGGGGCCCAGCCCCCCGGCGGGGGCGGCGCGGGCGAAGGCTCCGGCCGGCCGCAGGGCCAGCCTGAGGACCGGCCCGGCCAGCCGCAGAGCCGGCCTCAGGGCCGGCCCGGCGGCGGACAGCCAGCGGGCGGACAGCCAGCCGGTGCCCCGGGCGCGGAGAGCTCCGCGCCCGGCGGCGCGCGGCCCGGGGACGGCGCACCTGCCGGCTCCGGGGCTCCCGGCGCCCCAGGCCGCCCCGGCCCCCAGCCGGGTGGCCCGGACGACGGCGGCCTCGCCGACCAGCTGGCCGAGCGCACCGCGGACCTGCAGCGCGTGCACGCGGAGTACGCCAACTACCGCAAGCGCGTCGAGCGCGACCGGCTGGCCGTACGCGAGCAGGCCCTGGCCAACGTGCTGAGTTCGCTGCTGCCGGTCCTGGACGACATCGGCCGTGCCCGCGAGCACGGCGACCTGAACGGTGCGTTCAAGTCGGTCGGCGAGTCACTGGAGACCATCGCGGCGAAGCTGGGCCTGGAGAGCTTCGGTGAGCCTGGCGAGCCATTCGACCCGCTGGTCCACGAAGCCCTGATGCACTCGTATTCACCGGATGTGACTGAGCCGACCGCGGTCCAGATCCTGCAGCCCGGCTACAAGGTGGGCGAGCGGATCATCCGCCCGGCCCGGGTCGCGGTCGCCGAACCCAGCGACGGGCCAGCTCCGGACGACCAGGAGGCGCGCCAGCCACGGGGAACTCCGGCGGGAAACAACTGACCCCCGGGGAGAGGTAGTAAGTGAGCACGAAGGACTTCCTCGAGAAGGACTATTACAAGGTCCTGGGCGTCACCAAGACCGTCGAGTGCGGACGAGATCAAGAAGTCGTACCGCAAGCTCGCCCGCAAGTACCACCCCGACGCCAACAAGGGTGACCCCAAGGCGGAGGAGCGGTTCAAGGAGATTTCCGAGGCCTACAACACGCTGTCCGACAGCAAGCGCCGCAAGGAGTACGACGACGCGCGCTCCATGTTCGGTGGCGGGTTCCGGGGCGCCGGCCAGGGCGCCCCGGGCGGCCCGGGCGGCGGGGGATTCAACTTCGACCTCGGCGACCTGTTCGGCACCGGCACGGCCGGTGGCAACGCGGGCGGCGGGCTGGGGGACATCCTCGGCGGCGTGTTCGGCCGCGGTGGCGGCGGTGCGCGTACCGCGCAGAACCGGCCGCGGCGGGGCGCCGACGTGGAGACGGAGACCTCGCTGTCGTTCAGCGACGCGCTGGAAGGCGTCACGGTCGGCCTCCGGCTGGCCGGCGAGGGCCCCTGCCCGACCTGCAAGGGCACCGGCGCCAAGGCCGGGACCGTGCCGCGGGTCTGCCCGAACTGTGAGGGGACCGGCCAGGAGAGCAAGAACCTGGGCAGTTTCGCGTTCTCCGAGCCGTGCCACGAGTGCCGTGGCCGCGGGCTGGTGGTCGACGACCCGTGCCCGGTGTGCTCCGGCAGCGGGCGGGCGATGAGCACCCGGACCATCCAGGCGCGCATCCCGGCCGGCGTGGCCGACGGCCAGCGGATCAAGCTCAAGGGCAAGGGAGCGCCCGGGGAGCGCGGCGGCCCGGCCGGGGACCTGTATGTGCGCGTGCACGTCACGCCGCATCCGGTGTTCGGCCGGAGCGGGCACAACCTGACGGTTACCGTGCCGGTGACGTTCCCCGAGGCCACGCTGGGCGCGGAGATCAAGGTGCCATCGCATCGCGGGGCCCCGGTCAGCGTCCGGATTCCGGCGGGTACCCCGAACGGCCGCACCTTCCGGGTGCGCGGCAAGGGCGTGCGCCGCAGCGACGGGACCAACGGGGACCTTCTGGTCACCGTGGCCGTTCAGGTGCCCCAGCACGTGAACGGACCGGCCCGGAAGGCCCTGGAGGACTTCCGGGAGGCCACCGCCGGGCAGGACCCGCGCGATGACCTGCTGCAGCGCGCCCGAGGCGGCTGACGCCATGAGCAGCCCGTTCGGCCTGTCTGACGACTCGCCCGTGTATGTCATCTCCGTCGCCGCCCAGCTGGCCGGCCTGCACCCGCAGACCCTGCGGTACTACGACAAGCTGGGACTGGTGTCCCCCGGCCGCTCCAGCGGCCGGGGCCGCCGGTACTCGCTGCGCGACGTGCTCGCGCTGCGTGAGATCCAGCGCCTGTCCCAGGAAGAGGGGATCAACCTCTCGGGGATCAAGCGCATCCTCGAACTGCAGGGTGACCTGCGGCGGCACCAGCAGCGCCTCACCGACGTGAGCGCGGAGCTCGCCCAGCTGCGCATCGAGCTCGAATCGACCCGCTCGGTGGCCGCCCGGCTGGCCGGGCTGCTCCGCGGCCGGTCGGGTGGCGCCCAGCTGGTCCCGGTGCACGACCCGGCGCCCGCCGCGGGCCCGCCCGCGGCCCGGGCGCAGCGCCGGGCGCTGCCCATCGCCGCCCGCCGCCGGCCGGACGCGCAGGCCGGGCCGGACGAGGGCGAGCTTCCCGCCGCGCCCAGCTGACCCGCCGCGCACCCATCCGAATCATCCGCAACGAAAACCACCGGACCCGATCGGGGTCCAGAAAGCAACCATGGACGACAAGCTCACCCGAAAGAGCCAAGAGGCAGTGTCGGCCGCCGTCCGGCGGGCGACCACCGAGGGCAACCCGCACGTGGAACCGCTGCACCTGCTGGCCGCGCTGATCAGCCTGGAGGGCGGGACCGCGGCGCCGTTGCTGCGCGCCGTGGGCGCGGACCCGGCCGCGGTGCTGCGCGGCGCCGAGGATCAGATCGCCCGGCTGCCCAAGGCCGCTGGAACCACGGTCAGCGCGCCGGACACGGCGCGGCCGCTCTCCCTGGCGCTGGCCACAGCGGCCAAGCGGGCCCGGGAGATGGGCGATGAGTACGTGTCCACCGAGCACCTGCTGGTCGGCCTGGCGGCCGACGGAGGCCAGGCCGCGGACCTGCTCCGGAAGGCCGGCGCCGGCCCGGACGAGCTGACTGGCGCGTTCGAGAAGGTGCGCGGGCACACCCGGGTCACCACCGAGAACCCGGAGGAGACCTACCAGGCGCTGGAGAAGTACGGCATCGACCTGACCGAGCAGGCCCGGGACGGCGCCCTCGACCCGGTCATCGGCCGGGACGCGGAGATCCGCCGGGTCATCCAGGTGCTGTCCCGCCGCACCAAGAACAACCCCGTCCTGATCGGTGAGCCCGGTGTGGGCAAGACCGCGGTGGTCGAGGGCCTGGCCCAGCGGATCGTGGCCGGCGACGTGCCCGAGTCGCTGCGCGGCAAGCGGCTCGTCGCCCTGGACCTGGGCGCCATGGTGGCCGGGGCCAAGTACCGCGGCGAGTTCGAGGAACGGCTCAAGGCCGTGCTGAACGAGATCAAGCAGAGCGCCGGTGAGGTCATTACCTTCATCGACGAGCTGCACACGGTCGTCGGCGCGGGTGCGGCCGAGGGCGCCATGGACGCGGGCAACATGCTGAAGCCCATGCTGGCCCGCGGCGAGCTTCGGATGGTCGGCGCGACCACCATGGACGAGTTCCGCCAGCGGATCGAGAAGGACCCCGCCCTGGAACGGCGCTTCCAGCAGGTCTTCGTGGGCGAGCCGTCGGTGGAGGACACCATCGCCATCCTGCGCGGGCTCAAGGGCCGCTACGAGGCCCACCACATGGTGCAGATCTCTGATGCGGCCCTGGTCGCCGCGGCGGCCCTGTCCGACCGCTACATCACCGCCCGGTTCCTGCCGGACAAGGCCATCGACCTGATCGACGAGGCCGCGTCGAGGCTCCGGATGGAGATCGACTCCCGGCCGGTCGAGATCGACGAGCTGCAGCGGTCCGTGGACCGGATGAAGATGCAGGAGATGGCGCTGGCCAAGGAGGACGACCCGGCGAGCAAGGACCGGCTGGAGCGGCTCCGCGCCGACCTGGCCGACCGGCAGGAGCAGCTGACTGCGCTGCTGGCCCGCTGGGAGCAGGAGAAGTCCAGCCTGAACAAGGTCGGGGAGCTCAAGCAGCGCCTCGACGACCTGGTCGGCCAGGCGGAGCGGGCCGAGCGGGACGCTGATTTCGAGGCCGCCTCGAGGCTCCGGTACGGGGAGATCCCCAAGCTGGAGACCGAGATCGCGGCGGCCACCGCCGCCGCGGCCAGTAATGACGCGGGAGGCGTCACGGCCGTCGGCAGCGAGCCGCCCATGGTCAAGGAGGAGGTCGGCCCGGACGACGTGGCCGACGTCGTCTCGTCCTGGACTGGCATCCCGGCCGGGCGGCTGCTCGAAGGTGAGACCGGCAAGCTGCTGCGGATGGAGGACGAGCTAGGCCGGCGCATCATCGGCCAGGGCCGCGCCGTCCAGGCCGTGGCCGACGCCGTGCGCCGGTCCCGGGCCGGCGTGGCCGACCCGGACCGCCCGATGGGGTCGTTCCTGTTCCTCGGGCCCACCGGCGTCGGCAAGACCGAGCTGGCCAAGGCGCTGGCGGAGTTCCTGTTCGACGACGAGCGCGCCATGGTGCGCATCGACATGAGCGAATATGGCGAGAAGCACTCGGTGGCCCGGCTGGTCGGTGCACCACCCGGCTACGTGGGTTATGAGGAGGGCGGCCAGCTGACCGAGGTGGTCCGGCGGCGTCCCTACAGCGTGGTTCTGCTCGACGAGGTGGAGAAGGCGCACCCGGAGGTCTTCGACATCCTGCTCCAGGTCCTGGACGACGGCCGGCTGACCGACGGCCAGGGCCGGACCGTGGACTTCCGGAACACGATCCTGATCCTCACCTCGAACCTCGGGTCCCAGTACATCGCGGATCCGGCGCTGAGCGAGGAGGCCAAGCGCGTCGCGGTGATGAAGGTGGTGCACGCCACGTTCAAGCCGGAGTTCCTGAACCGGCTGGACGACGTGATCCTGTTCGACTCGCTGAACACCGACGAACTCAGCCGGATCGTGGAACTGCAGGTGGCGCGGCTGGCCAAGCGGCTGGCCGATCGGCGGCTGACCCTCCAGGTCACACCCGGAGCGCGGGAGTGGCTGGCGCTGACCGGGTTCGACCCGATCTATGGCGCCCGGCCGCTGCGCAGGCTGATCCAGTCAGCGATCGGCGACCAGCTGGCCCGGGCCCTGCTGTCCGGCCAGATCATCGATGGGGACCGGGTCGAGGTCGACCTGGATCCGGCGTCGGATGCGCTGGTCGTGCGCCGGGCTCAGCTGTCCCCGGCCGGGGTGGCCGGGCCGGACGGCAGCTCGTCCAGCAGCCGGTCGTAGTCGTCCTCGGGCAGGCCGAGGTCGATGCGGATCCGGTAGCGCAGCGAGAGCAGCAGCCGTAGCTCGGTCGGATCCCCGTTGGCGGAAAACTGGGCCGGCTCGGCCGGGGGCCGGGCTGGCGCGTCCGGATCCCAGCCGGCGCCCAGCCGGCCCAGGCACAGCCCGACCCCGGTGGTGGCCCAGCGCAGCGCGCCCTGCAGGTCCGACCGCTCGACCAGCAGTTCGGCGACCAGGTCGCAGAGCCGCGGATCGTCCGGCTTCTCCAGCTCGATCTCCTCGATCAGCGCATCGGCCTCGTCCGTTTTGTCCATCATGGACAGCGCACGGGCCAGCGGCACCCGCGGATCGACGAATGCCGGGCCGCCGTCCGCCAGCGCCTGCCGGAACTCCTGCGCCGCGGCGGCCGGCTCGTCGGCGAGCAGCCACTGCTCGCCCGCGCGGAGGAAGGCCTCCGAGCGCGGGAACTCGTCGGTCTGGGTGCCAGTGGCAGCCAGACTGATCATGTGCTCCGCGGCGGTGCGGTGATCACCACTCGCCGCGGCATCGAACTCAATCGCATCGAACATGTCGCGAGTCAGCATCACCACGTCCGGGGACGTACCCAACCCGGGACCCCTTCCAACGCCACGAACGAACTCAAGGTACGGGGAAACCACGTTATCTGCGCGAACGCTCCAGCGCGTCCCAGAAGCCGCGACGCAGGGCATGCCTGGTCTCGTCGTGCAGCAGCGAATCGATCGGCAGCGCCGAGTCCTGGAGCAGCCTGG
Organism: uncultured Actinomycetes bacterium; assembly: GCA_963837335.1. Lineage (GTDB taxonomy): Bacteria > Actinomycetota > Actinomycetes > Streptosporangiales > Streptosporangiaceae > RYN-230. The sequence goes on from CAWINS010000023.1 coordinate 55,912, forward strand.
CCTCCAGGTCCGATGGCATCCGCGGCTTACGGGCCAGGACGGCCTCCAGCCATAGTGCCGGGGCCTCCCGGGCCACGGACTGGCCGAATTCGAAGCCCTCGGCGTGCGCGGCCTGGACCGCGTCGGCGAGCGGCATCCCCTGGCCCGGGACCGGAGTTGGCTGCCCGGGAGCTTGCGGCCCGGGCGGCTGCGGCGGCGGGGCCTGCGTCTGCGGCAGCGGGGCTGGCGGCACGGGGGGTTGCGGCACCGGGGTCTGCGGCGTGCCGTAAGGCCCTGGCGGCGGGACGTAGGACGACCCCGGATTCTGGCCTGATCCGGCGGGCGCCGACGGCGCGGGCGCGGGATACGGCTGCCCGGGCATCATCTGCTCCGAGGGCAGCACGCCGTAAGGGCCCTGCTGGTACGGACGGGACGGGACGTCCTGGGCCGGGCCGTGGAACGAGGATGGCGGCGCCTGGTACAGGTTCTGGTCATTGGCCGGGGGCTGCGCATGCGCGCCGCGCACCCGCGGGTCCGGCAGCCCCGGAGGTGACGGCGGCGGGGGCGCGGACGGTCCCGCGTGCTGGCCCGGCATGCTCTGCTGGCCGGGCATGTTCTGGCCCATACCCTGCTGGCCCGGCTGCCCCTGACCTGGGATGGTCTGACCGGCCATGCTCTGGCCCGGCTGCCCCTGACCCGGGATACCCAGGCCCGGCTGGCCCTGGCCCGGGATGGTCTGGCCCGCCATGCTCTGCTGGCCGTTCCCGTTCTGCTGGCCCGGTATCCCCTGGCCCGGGCCCACCTGGCCCGGCAGGCCCTGGCCGGGCATGGCCCTGAGCGGGCAGGGACTGGGGCGGCAGGCCCGTCGGCGCGTAGGACTGCGGCTGCATCGCCTGCTGTCCCGCCATGGACTGCTGACCTGTCCCGCCATGGACTGCTGACCCGGTCCGGGCAGGCCCGGCTGAGCGGGAACACCGCCCATGCCCTGCTGGCTGCCCAGGCCCTGCTGGCCCGGCAGGTCCTGCTGTCCTGGAACTCCCGGCTGTCGCTGGGCCGGGTTCGAGTTCGGGTTGGGTCCTGGGTTTCGTTGCGGCTCGGAAACGCCAGGCTGCGCCTGCAGTCCTGAGGCAGCCTGCAGATTCTGCGCACTCTGCGGCGGGATCCCAGGCTCCGGCGCGCTGCCGGACGCGCGCGACGGTGCGCTCCCGCCGCGGGCGGCCTCCATGGACTGGCGCTCGATGGACCCAGGCGGCTCGCGGCGTGGCAACGGGGACGGGGAACCGCCCGGCTGGCCGCCCGGAAGCTGGCTGCCGGGGAGCTGGGCGCCCGGGAGCTGGGCACTGGCGGGCTGGGCGCCTGGCTGCGCCGCACGCTGGTACTCCGCCACCACGGGCGCGGTGTAGATCGCGGGCGGGGCCGGATGCGACCCGGCCGACAGCGCCTGCTGGCCCAGCGGGCCGGCCACCGTGCCGTGCCCGTTGGTGAGCGCGCGGGACGCGGACACGGCCAGATGGTAAGGCTCCTCGCTGCCCAGCGAGTCGGTCCCGGACACCAGCTGGGTAAAGGGCCGCAGATGCCCCTCGCCAATCTCGATGATGTCGTCGCATTCCTGGCGGAGGCTGCGGGAAATGGTCCAGTTGCCGCCCACCGTGATGTGCACGATCGTGACCCGGATACCGAGGTCTTGCACATCGGCGACGACCTGAGCCAGGTCTTCCTCCGCACTGACCAGAAGGGCATCACTGATCGCGTTGTTGCGGGCCAGGGTGGTGAGGTCGCGGCGGATCTCGCTCTCCACGCCCTCCCGCCGCCCCGGCCTGGTCCGGCCCAGCCGGAGCTTCAGCCCGGGAAGATCAGCGAGTGAGTCATGCTCTGAAGTCCGCCGCCCTTCGACCGAGGCCTCATACCAGTAGCAGCGAAGCAGCGGGCGTCCGGTTCTCTCCCGGGCGATGCTGCCCATGAACGACAGCAGGCCGGCGTAATCCCAGGATACGGACTCTCGGTGGCGGGTTCCGTGGACGGCCATCGCGCCATCCGCCAGCACGTAGCCCGCGTCCACGAACAGCGCGCACCGATCCACGCGACACCGTCCTTTCCTCGACGCGAGACGTTACCAGCGCCCAGCCAACCGCGTGATGGATCGCGGCAGGTCGCGAGGTTCCCCGCGACCCAGGGCGTCCGCTCTCGGCAAAAGCGCCCCCGGCAATTGCATCTGGTCCGACTAATCTTCGGCCATGCGACTTCTTGTTCTCGGGGGTACCCGGTTCCTGGGGCGTGCCATCGTGGACGAAGCGATCCGGCGTGGCTACGACGTCACGACCTTCTCGCGGGGGCTGAGCGGCGAGCCCCGGCCGGGTGCCGAGGCACTGCACGGAGACCGTACCAACTCCACGGACGTGCTCAGGCTGGCTGAGCGAGATTTTGATCTGGTCATCGACACCTCGGTGATCGCTCCGCGTCATGTGGCCGCATCCGCCCGGTTGCTGGCCCCGCGAGTCCGCCACTACACGTATGTCTCCACGCTCTCGGTCTACGCCGGCTTCGGTGAGGTGCCGGTCAGCGAGGAGTCCCCGGTGCTCGACGGATCGCCCGACGCCGACGGTTCCGTCGAGGAACTCGGGTACGGCGAGCTCAAGGTCGGCTGTGAGCGCGCCGTGGAGGAAGCCCTGCCCGGCCGGTGCCTGATCGCCCGTCCCGGACTGCTGGTGGGCCCGCACGAGAACATCGGGCGGCTGCCCTGGTGGCTGATCAGGATCGCGCGCGGCGGGACGGTCATCGCCCCCGGCGAGCCTGGCCGGCCCGCTGCAGGTGACCGACGCCCGCGACCTCGCCGCCTGGCTGGTGGACAACACCCGCCGGGGCATCCCGGGCGTGGTCAACGTGCCGGGGGCGAGGGGCACCACGTTCGGGGAACTGCTGACGGACTGCGGCGAGGCCACCGCGGCGGACCGGGCCCGGGGCGTCGCCTGGGCTGGCGCTGGCCAGTACGGGCCGCTTCAGCTCCGCTGGGTGCCGGACCAGGTGCTGCTGGCGGCGGGCGTGCAGCCCTGGACGGAGTTGCCGATGTGGGCGCCGGAGACCCCGGAGTTCGCGGAACTCTGGGACGTCACCGGGGACCGCGCGCTGCGAACCGGCCTCCGCTACCGGCCGCTCAGTGACACCGTCCGGGACACCTGGGGCTGGCTGCGCCGCGACGCGGCGGCCCACGGGGGCGAGATGACGTTCCAGCAGCGCCCCGGGATGGGCCTGGACCCGGCCAAGGAACAGGAGATCCTGGCCAGCCTGGATTGAGGCCCGGCCGGTGCCGGGCCTGCGGCGCCTGGCTGGGTAGGCTCGCGATCGTGAGCGACCGTGATGACCTGCTTCAGATGATCAAGGACAAGGCCGTGGTGCACGGTGACTTCGTGCTGTCCTCCGGCCAGCGGGCGACCTGGTACATCGACCTGCGCCGGATCCTGCTCAGCGGGCAGGCGGCGCCGCTGGCCGGCCGGGTGATGCTCGACCTCACCGCCGGTCTCGACTACGACGCGGTCGGCGGCCTCACGCTCGGCGCTGACCCGGTGGCGACGGCGATGATGCACGCGGCCAGCGCGGCGGGGCGGCCACTGGATGCGTTTGTGGTGCGCAAGGAGGGCAAGGCGCACGGCCTGCAACGGCGTATCGAGGGCCCGGACGTCGCCGGGCGCCGGGTACTCGCGGTCGAGGACACCTCGACCACCGGCGGGTCCGTGCTGACCGCGGTGGATGCGCTGCGCGAGGCCGGGGCGGAGGTCGTGGGCGTGGCCGTCATCGTCGAACGCGGTGCCCGGGAGCCGGTGACCGCGCGGGGCCTGCCCTACCTGGCCGCCTACGACATGGGCGACCTGGGCCTGGGCTGATCGTCCTGGGGCGCCGCGTGGCCGGCGTCCTGGGGAGCCGTGTGACTCGTGTCCTGGGACGCGGTGCGGCTGTGCCGCGGTCCGCGGCGGCCGCCCGCAGCCGGGCCGCCTGAGGTGGGGTCGCCTGAAGTGGAGGCACCCGCGGCCGGGCCGGTCACGGCGGGGCTGGCCAGGGCGGCCTCTTTGCGGAACTCACGCAGCCGGTACAGCACGAACGCGGCGATGGCGATGACCGCCACGGCCGCGATCGCGTATCCGGCCAGCGCGATGCCGTGCGCGATGCTCTGCCAGGTACTGCTCAGGCTGTAGCCGATCAGCGAGATGGCGGTCACCCAGACGGCCGTGCCGATGAGGCTGAGCACGCCGAACAGCAGCGCGGGCATCTCGATGAAGCCGGCCACGATCGATACGAACGTGCGCACCACCGGCAGGCAGCGGCCCACCGGGACCGCCCACGCGCCCCGGCCGGCGAAGAACCGCTCCGCCCGGTCGATGTCGGCGTGCGAGATGAGCAGGTAGCGGCCGAACTTGTGCACCAGCGGCCGCTCACCGACCCGTCCCACGGTGTACGCGACGAACGAGCCGAGCAGCTCGGCCACCGTGCCGACGATGATGACCGCCACGATGCTGAAGTGCCCCTCACCGGCCAGCACCCCGGCGAACCCGAACGTGATCTCCGACGGAATCGGGACGCAGCAGGCCTCGAGGAAGCCGAAGAGAAACACAGCAGCGAGGCCTGCCTCGCTGAGAAAGCTCTCCATAGCTCACTGTTGTACAGCATGCGGGGCACTCCGGCGGTCCGCATCGGGTCAGGTTGAGGACTCCTTAACTGGTGCATTTACCTGCACAGTCCGGCAGGTCTACCTGCGCAGTCTGCCGGCCGGGACGGGTTTTGCGGGGCCGGGTTCCGGTCACCTGCCCGCGGGACGCCCGTGTCCCCGATACTGGACCCAAGCACTGAGACAGGGAGCCGAACGTCATGCCTATCGCCACCCCAGAGGTCTACGCGCAGATGCTGGACCGCGCCAAGGAGCGCGGTTTCGCCTATCCCGCGATCAACGTGACCTCGAGCCAGACCCTGAACGCGGCCCTGAAGGGCTTCGCGGACGCGGAAAGCGACGGCATCGTCCAGGTGTCCACCGGCGGCGCCGAGTACCTGTCCGGCCAGGCGGTCAAGGACATGGTGACGGGCTCGGCCGCGCTGGCCAGCTTCGCCCGCTCGGTGGCCGGCAAGTACCCGGTGCAGATCGCCCTGCACACCGACCACTGCCCCAAGGACAAGCTGGACGGGTTCATGCGCCCGCTGGTCAGGCTGTCCCAGGAGCGGGTGGCCCGGGGTGAGGAGCCGCTGTTCAACTCGCACATGTGGGACGGGTCCGCGGTCCCGCTCGATGAGAACATCGCCATCGCCTCGGAACTGCTCGACGAGTGCGCCAAGGCGCACACCGTCATGGAGATGGAGATCGGCGTGGTCGGCGGCGAGGAGGACGGCGTCACCGGCGAGATGAACGAGAAGCTGTACAGCACGCCGGAGGACGCCCTGGCGGTGGCCGAGGCGCTCGGGCTCGGAGAGCGGGGCCGCTACCTGCTCGCCGCCACGTTCGGGAACGTGCACGGGGTGTACAAGCCCGGGCACGTCGACCCTGCGCCCGTCGATCCTGAAGGAGATCCAGGACGCGGTGGGGGCCAAGTACGGCCAGGAGAAGCCGTTCTACCTGGTGTTCCACGGCGGATCCGGCTCCGCGCTGGAAGAGATCCGCGAGGCCATCTCTTACGGCGTGGTCAAGATGAACGTGGACACCGACACCCAGTACGCGTTCACCCGGCCGGTCGCGGACCACATGTTCCGCAACTATGACGGCGTGCTCAAGGTCGACGGCGAGGTCGGCAACAAGAAGACGTACGACCCCCGGGCCTGGGGCAAGGCCGGCGAGGCGGGCATGGCCGCCCGGGTGATGCGGGCCTGCGAGGACCTGATGTCCGCGGGCACCAAGATCAGCTGAGCAGCCAGGCGGCGCCCCGGCGCCGGCCTGCCGCGACCCTGGCCCGGCGCGGCCTGCCGCGACCCTGCCCGGGCCAGCCCCATCGCGGTCTGCCCTGCGCAGAAAGCCTGCCCGCCCTGACCCATCGGCGGGCAGGCTGGCCTCATGGAGACGCCAGCCGGCCGGATCGCCGTCCTGTCCGACATTCACGGGGTGCTGCCCGCGCTGGAAAGCGTGCTCGCCGAGCCCGAGGTGGCCGGCGCGGACCGGATCGTTCTGACCGGCGACATCGCCGCGGGGCCGCAGCCACGCGAGACCCTCGACCGGCTGGCCTCGCTCGGGGACCGGGCGCTGTGGATCCGCGGCAACGCCGACCGCGAGCTGGTCCAGCTGGCCCGCGGTGAGGTGAGCACCGTCCCGGACCCCATCGCGCCCTGGGCCGCCGCCCAGCTCCGCGCGGACCAGGTCGAACTGCTCGCCGGACTTCCCCTGACCGCGACCCTTGAGGTCGCGGGCCTGGGCCCGGTGCTGTTCTGCCACGCGACCCCGCGCGACGACGAGGAAGTGGTCCTGGCCGACTCCAGGCTGGAGCGCTGGGCCGACGTGCTCGGCTCCGTCGGCCCCGAGGTGGCCGTGGTGGTGTGCGGGCACACGCACATGCCGTTCAGCCGGCTGGCCTGCGGGCGGCTGGTGGTCAACCCGGGCAGCGTGGGGATGCCCTACGGCCGGGCCGGGGCGCACTGGGCGCTGCTCGGGCCGGGAGTGCAGCTGCGGCGGACCGTGTTCGACGCCGGGGCGGCCTGCGCCCGCGTCGCCGCGCAGTCGTCGTACCCGGACGCCGCGGAATGGGCGGACTTCTACCTGAACGCGCGGGCCACCGACGCGGAGGCGCTGGCCGTCATGGCTCCCCGCGACGGCCGGGAGAGCCCAGGAGGGACCCCCGGCTGAACGCCACCCGGATGGTGTCCACGACCTGGGCTGGGGCCCGGGTGATCTGGGGCCAGGTGAAGTGGACGACTTCGTAGCCTGCGGCGCGCAGCCGGGCGTCGCGTTCTAGCTGGGTGCGGGCCCGGGCCGGGGTCTGGTATTTGAACGCCCCGTCGGCCTCGCCGATGGTGTTGTAGCGCCGCCAGAGGAAGTCGGCCCGGCCGATGACCTCGCCGTCGTCGCCGATCCAGACCTGCAGGTCTGGTGGCGGGAGGCCGGCCTGGTGGAACACGGCCCGGCTGAGGGACTCCAGCACCGATTCTGACCGGGCGTCGCTGAACGCGGTCACTTCGCGGGCCCGCTGCAGGCCCGGCCACCGCGGGCAGTCGCCGATGACCGCGGCGAGCTCGGCCTTCGATGTGAGGCGTGCGTGCAGGGCCGAGTCGGCGACCGCTACTGCTTCGCCGAAGGGCAGCGTCCGGGCTAAGTCGATGACGGTCCTGGGCACCGAGGTCAGCGGGACGCCACGGTAGCTGACCACATGTTCCGCGGGCAGCGCCGCGACGTGCACCCGGACTCCCGGACGGCCGGTGCGACTACCCCGGTTCCCCGGTGCTCGCGTGATCTCGGATCAATGGCGCCGGACCAAGTCCCACGATCCCGAGCTGGTACACCCGCGCCGCAGATTGATGACTCCCCGCTGAGCGCCAACTACCCGCCGACCACGCGCTTCCTGCCGACCGGGAGCCGGTGACTTTGAGGGCGGCGGCCACGCGGAGCAGGTGGTGACCGGCTTGCCGGGCGCGGTCGTCCGGCGCTTCCCCGACCATTGCAGCCGTGGCCGCGGGAGTCGCGTACACCCCCGTTAACAGCGGGCATAGGACACCCTGGCGGACCAGGCGCCCGACCTGACGGCTGGATAATCCCGCCGCCCGCAACTCCGCGGTGGTCCGCACTCCCCCTAGCTCGCTCAGCACCCGTCCAGGCTCACCCCCACTGCCGACATTTCACGTATGTGGTGCGCCAGGAGGGGTGTTTTGTCCGGTTCGGATGCACTAGATACGTGCAATGTGGCCGGCCGGGCGGCGAGAGACGCCGCGAGGGGCGGGCGGGACGAGAGCCCGGGGCGGGCGCGGGGCGGGCGCGGGTGGGGGCGCCGTAACCGCCCGGGGAGTGCGGCAGGATGAGGGGCATGGACCACCGCAACCTCATGGCCGGGCCGCCCCCGACCTACCTGCCCGATGATCCCTCCGCCGCGGACCTGGGCAGCGGCGCCGACCCCGCGGCCGTGGCCGCGGCCAACCCGGCCTCCCTGGCCGCCTGGGCGGCCCTGGCCGAGCAGGCGCTGGACCGCGGTGAGTGGATCACCGCCTACGCGTACGCCCGGACCGGATACCACCGCGGGCTGGACCAGCTGCGCCGGGCCGGCTGGAAGGGGAACGGGCCGATCCCCTGGGAGCACGAGCCCAACCGGGGTTTCCTGCGTTCCCTGGCTGCGCTGGGCCGGGCCGCCGGGGCCATCGGCGAGACGGAGGAAGAGGCGCGCTGCCAGATCTTCCTGGCCGACTCGAGCGCCGCGGCGGTGGCCGCCCTCGACGTTTCCTGACCTGGGGACCGTAACCCCCCAGCCCAGGACGTGGAGTAACCTCAGACGTCGCAGCCGCGGCGAGGCCTGGAAGGGGCTGGTGCGATGCCGGCCATTGTGGTCGTGGGCGCGCAGTGGGGTGACGAGGGCAAGGGCAAGGCCACTGACCTCCTGGGCGACCGGGTGGACTACGTCGTCCGGTATCAGGGCGGCAACAACGCCGGCCACACCGTCGTCATCGGCGACGAGAGCTACGCACTGCACCTGCTGCCCTCGGGCGTGCTGTCCCCCCAGGTGGTGCCGGTCATCGGCAACGGTGTCGTGGTCGATCCCCAGGTGCTGCTCGGGGAGATCGACGACCTCAGGCAGCGGGGCGTGTCCTGCGACCGGCTGCTGATCTCCGCGGACGCCCACCTGATCATGCCGTACCACCGGGCCCTGGATAAGGTCACCGAGCGGTACCTGGGCAGCGCCCGGATCGGCACCACCGGCCGGGGCATCGGGCCCGCCTACGCCGACAAGGTGGCCCGGACCGGGATCCGGATCCAGGACCTGCTCGACCCGGGGATCCTCAGCCAGAAGCTGGAACTGGTCCTGCGCGAGCGCAACCAGGTGCTGACCAAGGTCTACAACCGCCGCGGCATCGACGCGGCCGCCGTCGCCGAGGAGTACCTGGGTTACGGCGAGCAGATCCGCTCCTATGTCGCGGACACCGGCCTGGTGCTGAACCAGGCGCTGGACGACGGCAAGTCGATCCTGCTGGAGGGCGCCCAGGCGACCATGCTCGACGTGGATCACGGCACCTACCCGTTCGTCACGTCCTCGTCGCCGACGGCGGGCGGCGCCAGCGTCGGCTCGGGCATCGGCCCGACCCGGATCACCAAGGTGATCGGCATTCTCAAGGCCTACGCCACCCGGGTGGGCGCGGGCCCGTTCCCCACCGAGCTGACCGACGCCCAGGGCGACTGGCTGCGCAAGGCCGGCGGGGAGTATGGCGTGACCACGGGCCGGCCCCGGCGCACCGGCTGGTTCGACGCGGTGGTCGCCCGCTATTCGACCCGGGTCAACGGGATCACCGACTACTTCATCACCAAGCTCGACGTGCTGTCCGGCCTGGACCGGGTCCCGGTGTGCGTGGCCTACGACGTGGCGGGCACCCGCCACGACGAGATCCCGATGACCCAGACCGACTTCCACCACGCGACGCCGGTCTATGAGTACCTGGACGGCTGGTGGGAGGACATCTCGCAGGCCCGGGAGTTCGCGGACCTGCCCCGCAACGCCCAGGCCTACGTCAAGGCGCTGGAGGACATGATCGGGGCGCCGGTCGCGGCGGTCGGTATCGGCCCGCGCCGCGACCAGACCCTGCAACTGGGCCCGCTGACCTGAAACCCGGCCGCTGTCACCACCCTCTGCGCGGTACCTGGCACCACTGCGGCTTGGCTGCTGACCACTGCGCCCGCCTGCCCGGGGCGTCAGCCGCGGGATGCGCGGCGACCGGCCCAGCTTTCGGCGCGGAGCGCCCAGCGCTCGTGGTCACGCCACTGTCCGTCCACCATCAGATAGCCCGGCGAGAAACCTTCTCGCTCGAATCCCAGCCGCCGGACCAGGTTGATCGAGCGGCGGTTGGCGGGCTGGATGTTCGCCTCCACCCGGTGCAGGCCCAGGTCGCCGAACACGATGTCGAGCACGGCCCGCAGGCCCCGGGTCATGAAGCCCTGGCCGGCATGCGAGGCAAACGCGCCGTAGCCCAGGAAGCCGGACTGGAAGCCGCCGCGCACGATGTTGTTGACGTTCACGAACCCGACCAGGAATCCGCAGTGGCGATGGCGGATCAGGTAGGCAGCCTGATCGTCACGGGCGGCCCGGTCCAGGTAGGCGGCGAAGCGCTCGGGGGTGTCCGGAGGGTCGAGCCAGGGCTGATGCAACGATCGGCTCTCCTGCACCGCCGCCACGAACTCCCCGGCATCTGAGCTCTGCGGTATGGCCACGTCCACATCCATGCTCGAAGTCTCCCCCAATAGCCCGCGCGGTCCTGCCGCAGGCCCGGGCGGGGCCGTGGTTTCGCCGCAGGCCCCGGCCAGGTCGCGGTTCCGCCGCAGGCCCCGGGGTGGCCGCAGGTAGGCTCGCGCCCGTGCGAGTCCTTCTCCTAGGTTCGGGCGGCCGCGAGCACGCGCTGGCCCGGGCCCTGTCCGCCGACCCGGACGTCACCGACCTGCATGCGGCACCGGGCAATCCGGGCATCGCCGAACTCGCCCACCAGCATCCGGTGGACCCTACCGACACCGGGCAGGTGACTGGCCTGGCCCGGGCGACCGGCGCCGACCTGGTCGTGGTCGGCCCGGAGGCGCCGCTGGTCGCCGGGGTGGCCGACGCGCTGCGCACGTCTGGCATCCCGTGCTTCGGCCCCAGCCGCCGGGCCGCGGCCATCGAGGGCTCCAAGTCGTTCGCCAAGCAGATCATGCAGGCGGCCGGGATCCCCACCGCCGAGGCGTACACGTGCGAGACGAGCGACCAGGCGGACGCGGCGCTGGCCGAACTCGGGCCGCCGTACGTGGTGAAGGCGGACGGCCTGGCCGCGGGCAAGGGCGTGCTGGTCACCACCGACCTGGCCGCCGCCCGGGCCCACGCGGAGGCCTGCGGCACGGTGGTCATCGAGGAGTTCCTGGACGGCCCGGAGGTATCGCTGTTCGCGCTGGCCGACGGGTTCACCGCGGTCCCGTTGCTGGCCGCGCAGGACTTCAAGCGGGCCCAGGACGGGGACCAGGGACCGAACACCGGCGGTATGGGCGCGTACGTCCCGCTGCCCTGGGCGCCACCCGGCCTGGCCGATGAGGTGCTGGCCACGGTCATCCAGCCGGCCGTCGATGAGCTGCGCCGCCGCGGCACCCCCTACCGCGGCCTGCTGTACGCGGGGCTGAGCCTGACCGCCGCCGGGGTGCGGGTGGTGGAGTTCAACGCCCGGTTCGGCGATCCGGAGACCCAGGTCGTGCTGGACCGGCTGGCCACCCCGCTGGCCGGGCCGCTGGCCGCGGCGGCGTCCGGTTCCCTGGCGTCGGCCCCCCCGCTGCGCTGGGCCGGCGGCGCCGCGGTGACCGTGGTGATCGCCGCGGAGGGCTACCCGGGCCAGCCCGCCCGGGGTGACGCGATCGCGGGCCTGGCCGAGGCGGGGCAGGTACCGGGCGCCTACGTCCTGCACGCGGGCACCCGGACCGATGACGCGGGTCACCTCGTGTCGGCCGGCGGCCGGGTGCTCAACGTGGTCGGCACCGGCCCTGACGTGGCCGCTGCCCGCGCCGTGGCGTACCAGGCCGCGGGGCAGATCGAGATGCGCGGCGGCTGGTACCGCACTGACATCGCCGGGCACGCGGCAGGACGGCCGGCCCAGGCCCGCCCGTGACCAGCGAACCACCCCCGCCCGTGACCAGCGAACCACCCCCGCCCGGCGACCAGCCCGCCGTCCGCGGGCCAGGCTCCCGGGCCGGACGCCCCGCTGCGGGTCAGCACCCTGGAACTGTTCTTCGACCTGGTCTTCGCGTTCACCCTCACCCAGCTGTCCACGCTGCTGGACGGCAGCGGCTTTTCCGCCACCTCGATCGTCCAGGTACTCCTGGTGTTCGGGGTGCTGTGGTGGATGTACGGCGGGTACGCCTGGCTGACCAACACCCGCACCCCGGACCGGACCCCCGAGCGGCTGCTCCTGCTGGTCGGCATGGCCGGGTTCCTGGTCGTGGGGCTGGCCATCCGGAACGGGTTCGGCGACTCCAGGTCGGGCGCGAGCGGCATCTGGCTCGGTCTCGGTTACCTGATCGTGGTCTGCGTGCATGGCGGGCTCTATTACCGGGTGAACCGGAACATCATCCGGATAGTCCCGATCAACCTGAGCTCGGCGCTGCTGGTCCTGGTGGCCGGGCTGACCAGCGGCCTGGCCGCCTACCTGCTGTGGACGGCGGCGCTGGCCATCCAGGTGCTGTCGCCGCTGGTGGTGCGGGTCGGCGGCCGGTTCGAGATCGCCCCGGCGCACTTCGCCGAGCGGCATGGCGCGCTGGTCATCGTGGCGCTGGGCGAGTCGGTCGCCTCCGTCGGCATCGGCGCCGCCGAGCACCCGCTGGACGCGCAGATCGTGGTGGCGGCCGTGCTCGGCCTCGGCGTGTCGGCCGCGCTGTGGTGGGTCTACTTCGGCGGCGCGGACGACGAGCTAGCCGCCGCGGCCATGACCCGGGCACCCCGCATGCGGCGGCCGGCGCTCGCCCTGTCCGCGTACTTCTACCCGCACATCCCGATACTGCTCGGCGTGGTGGGGCTGGCCGCCGGGGTGAAGCTGACCATCGGGCACGCCACCGAGCCTCATCCGGCCGCCCAGGCCCTGGCCATCGGCGGCGGGGCCGCCCTGTTCCTGGCCGGGCAGGCCGCGTTCCGCCGGGCGCTGCAGCTCGGCCCGGTCTGGCCGCGCCTGGTCACGGCCCTGTTCGCGCTGGCCACGGCGGCGCTGGGGGCCACCGTGGCGATCGAGGCCCAGCTGATCGTGCTGCTGGCCGGGCTGGCCGCGATGCTCGCCGCCGAGCACCTCAGGGGCACTTCCGCTCTCAGTGCGGCGCGAAAGCGGCGGGCGGCCGCCCCAAACTCACCGCAGTGACCAAAGTCACCGCGCTGATCCGGCCGGTCGCCCCGGCCGGGCCACGCGCGTGCCCGGTCCGCGTGAGTGATGCGCGAGGATAGAGCATGTGATCGAGCGCTACACGCGGCCCGAGATGGGCCGGATCTGGAGCGATGCGCACAAGTACCAGCTGTGGGCCCGGGTCGAGACGCTGGTCCTGGAGGCGCACGCCAAAGCCGGGACCGTGCCGGCCGAAGCGGTGGACCCGGTCCGGGCCGCCCCGCCGCCCACCCCGGAGGCGGTCGCCGAAGTGGAGGCGGTCACCGAGCACGACGTGATCGCGTTCCTGACCGCCTGGGCGGACAACACCACACCGCGCGAGGCCGCCGCCTACGTGCACTACGGCATGACCTCCTCCGACTTGCTGGACACGGCGCTGGCGCTGCAGCTGACCGAGGCGACCGACCTGCTGGTGGCGGAGGCGACCCGGCTGGTCGCCGCGCTCCGCGAGCACGCCCTGGCGCACCGCGGCCACGCTCCGGATCGGGCGGACGCACGGAATCCACGCCGAGCCGGACGTGTGGGGGCACCGGGTCGCCGACTTCGCGTTCGCGATGGCCCGCAGCCGGGACCGGCTGGCCCGGGCCCGGGACGCCGTCGCGGTCGGCAAGCTGTCCGGCCCGGTCGGCACCTACTCCAACATCGACCCGGGTATCGAGGCGATCGTGCTGCCGGAGCTGGGGCTCCGGCCGGCCGACGTGGCCACCCAGGTGGTGTTCCGCGACGGCATCTCGGAGTGGATCAGCGCGCTGGCGATCACCGCCACCGTCTGCGAGGCGATCGCGCTGGAGGTCCGGCACGGGCAGCGGACCGAGGTACGGGAACTCGCCGAGCCGTTCCGGGCGGGCCAGAAGGGTTCCTCCTCGATGCCGCACAAGAAGAACCCGATCCGCTCCGAGCGGATCAGCGGCATCGCCCGGATCATCCGCGGTTACGTCACCCCGGTCCTGGAAGGCATGCCGCTCTGGCATGAGCGGGACATCTCGCACTCCAGCGTGGAGCGGATCGCGCTGCCGGACGCGGCGACCGCCACCGACTACGTGCTGAACCTGACCACCGGGCTGGTCGAGGGCCTGGTGGTGGACGCTGGCCGGATGCTCGCGAACCTGGAATCCACCGGCGGCCTGATCTACACCTCGAGCATCCTGCTGGCGCTGGTCAACTCGGGAATGTCCCGGGAAGACGCCTATGCGCTGGTCCAGGCGGCCGCCATGACCACGTGGCAGACCGGGACGCCGCTGCGGGAGACGCTCCGCGCCGAGGCCGCCGCGCGCGGCGGCACCCTGGACGAGGCGGCGCTGGACGAGGTGTGCCGCCCGGAACGGTACGTAGCGCGCCTCGGGCCGGTCTTCGAGCGGCTGGAGCGGCTCTCGTGAGCGATACCGGCCCGGGCAGCACCGGCCCGGGCGACACCAGCCCGGGCAGCACTGGGCCGGATGGGACGGCCCCTGCGCTGCTGTACTCGGGCAAGGTCCGCGACGTGTACTCCTGGGGCGACGACCTGCTGCTGCTCGTCGCCTCAGACCGGGTGTCCGCCTACGATCACGTGCTGCCCACCCCCATCCCGGACAAAGGGAAGATCCTGACCCAATTGTCACTGTGGTGGTTCGGGCAACTCGCCGACCTGGTCCCGAACCATCTGGTCAACGCGCAGATCCCGGCCGAGTTCGCCGGGCGGGCCATGGCCTGCCGCCGGCTGTCGATGGTGCCGGTGGAGTGCGTGGCCCGCGGGTACCTGGCTGGGTCCGGGCTGCGTGAGTACCAGGAATCCAGGTCGGTGTGCGGGGTGCCACTGCCCCCGGGCCTCATGGAGGGATCGCGGCTGCCCGAGCCTATTTTCACGCCGGCGACCAAGGCGCCGCGCGGGCAGCACGACGAGAACATCCCGCTGTCCGCGGTGGCCGCGACGGTCGGTGCCGACGTCGCGGCTGACCTGGAGCGGATCACCCTGGAGGTGTACCGGCGAGGGGCGGACATCGCCGCCCGCAGCGGCATCCTGGTCGCTGATACCAAGATTGAACTCGGCTTCGATCCCGCCGGGCGGCTGCTGCTGGCCGACGAGGTCCTGACCCCCGACTCGTCCCGGCTATGGCCTGCGAGCCAGTGGCACCCGGGCCGGCCACAAGTCTCATTCGACAAGCAGATCGTCCGGGACTGGCTAGACTCGCCCGAGGCTGGCTGGGACAAACGAGACACAGATCCGCCCCCGGCCCTGCCCGGCCCGGTGGTTGAGCAGACCCGTGCGAGCTACATCGAGGCATATGAGCGCATCACTGGACGACAGTGGGTATGACTGCCGTGACAGCCTGGCCAGCCGCTCTGCGCAGCTGACGGAGCGCGGTGCGGACGGTCGGTATCTGAGTGTCGCCGAAGGGGGGCCGGGCCGGTGGAATACTGGCCTGGAAGATGCACGAGGCTTCCCGCCGCCCCGCCATCCTGCTGGGTGGGCTCCGGGTGGCAGCAGTGCGCCGCTACCGCGGCAGGCCGTTGACCTCTCGTTTCGAAGGACAGGAGCTTCAGCCCCATGACCATTGGCCCCGAGACCTGCTACCGCGTACGAGGCGGGATCCCGCTCCAGGGCACGGTCTTCGTTCAGGGCGCCAAGAACGCGGCGCTCAAGATGATCGCCGCGTCGTTGCTGACTGGAGAAGGCCGCACTGTACTGCGTAACGTGCCGGCTATCGAGGATGTCCGCCGCGCGGTGGAACTGGCTCAGGCCGTAGGCGCGGTCGTCAAGTTCCACGAGGCCGAGCGCACCCTCGTGGTGGACGCCTCCAACCTCACCAGCTTCGTCCTGCCGGCCGAGATCGCCCGCCGCTTCCGCAGTTCGGTACTGTTCGTGCCGGCCCTGCTGCACCGGTTCGGCGAGGCGGTCATCGAGGGCATCGGCGGCTGCAACCTGGGCAGCCGCAACCTGGACTTCCACTACCGCGGCTTCGCCCGGCTCGGCGCCATCGTGGACGAGCAGGAAGACAAGATCCACATCAAGGCGGGCAAGCTGCAGGGCGCCCATCTGTACCTGGACACCCCGTCCCACACGGGTACCGAGAACCTGATCATGGCGGCCAGCCTGGCTCCGGGCACGACCATCATCGACAACTGCGCCCTCGAGCCGGAAGTGCTGGACGTCATCGCGTTCCTGAGCAAGATGGGCGCGGACATCAGCGGCGGCGGCACCGGCTTCGTGACCGTGCGCGGGGTCAGCCAGCTCACCGCGACGGAGCACACGGTGATGCCGGACCGGATCGACGCGGGCGTGCTGGCCATGGCGGCCGCGATCACCGGCGGCGAGCTGAACCTGGTGGGTGCGTCCCTCGAGCACTTCGGGGTGGTCCGCTGGAAGCTCGAGCAGATGGGCGTGGACTTCACCCCGAAGGGTGCGGTCCTTCAGGTCCGCCGGGAGCGCACGCTGCGCCCGATAAACGTCATCACCAGCCCGTACCCCGGTTTCGCGACCGATCTCCAGTCGCCCATCATGGCGCTGAGCTGCCTGGCCGACGGCACCAGCTACATCCGGGAAACCATCTTCGACGGCCGTTACGGGCTGGTCGGGGAGCTCAACAAGATGGGCGCCAAGGTCGAGGTGGACAGCGGCAACGTGGTCATCGTGCATGGCCCTTCCACCCTCAAGGGCACCAAGGTCGTCGCGCACGACCTGCGTACCGGGATCGCCCTCATCCTGGCCGGGCTGAGCGCGGAGGGCGAGACTGTGGTCGCGCCGGGATACCTCATCGACCGTGGTCACGCCGCGGTGGCGGAGCGGCTCACCACCCTGGGCGCCGACATCACCGCCGAGGAAAGCGGCTGACCTAACCGCCGGCCCCGCCCGGCCGCCGGCTCATCTGGCCGGTGGCCGGCCTGGGCTGCGTCTCTCCTGGCCGGCCCACCCGCTGACGGCTCACCTGGCCGTCGGCTCGGCTACTGACGGCTGACCAGCGACTCTTCTGGCGGGCCTGCGCCCGGAAAATGTGACGTTGCACGAAACAGTCAGCTGATTCTCTTCCCCGCAGGGCGTGGACGGGTTACGAAATATACGATCGTGCAATCGTTGCAGCGTAAAGGGTCTGACAGTGACTTCACAGCACAGGAAGTACCCCGCGGCCGGCGGCACATTAGTTGCGGCCGGATCACCTGACGCGTGCCTGCCGTACCGGGCACGTGTCGTTTGTGATGCCACTGGCCAGTCGCCAGCGCCGACGGGCAGCCGGCCATGACGGCCCAGCGCCAGACCACGGCCGAGCTGACCATCGGCATCGTCGGCCCGCACGACCTGGTGGAACGGATCATGCTGTCCGGCAGCCCGCAGTCAGGCGGGCTGCCCGGCGCGACGGCCCACCCGGCGGTCAGTTCCCCCGGGACGTCCGCCAACGGGGTCTCCGCCGCCCCGGCCCGCAGGCTTGTGGCCGCCGCATACCGCAGCGAGCAGGAGGCCGCCGACAAGGTGCAGCGGCTCGGGCCGGGTGTCGATGCCTGCCTGTTCGCCAGCCAGGTGCCTTATGAGTACGCCCGGCGGGCGGGCACGCTCCGCGTCCCGGCCACCTACGTGCCGCTGTCCGGCAGCGCGCTGTACGCGGCCTTGCTCCGCGCGACCAGGGAACTGGGCCAGGACCTCAGCCGGGTCAGTGTGGACGTGCTCAGCCGCGCCGACGTGGAGGACGCGTTCGCCGAGCTTGGCGTGCCCGTGGCGGGGGTGCACGTCCGGGAGGACGCCGCGAACGCGGCCACGCTGGCCGCGTTCCACGAGCGGCTCTGGCGGCGGGACGAGATCACCGTCGCGTTCACCTGCCTCCAGTCGGTCGCCCAGCGGCTCTCCGCCGCCGACGTGCCCGTCCGGATCCTCCGCCCCACCAGCAGCGCTATCCGGTCCGCCCTGCGCACGGCCACCCTGCTCGCCGGAAACCGGCGGCTAGAGGAGGCGCAACTCGCCGTGGCCCTGGTGGAGGTGCCCACGCTCCGGGACACCTCGCGCCGGTCCTCGCCGCGGCACGCTCGCGAGGAACTGCGGCTCACCGTGCACCGGTTCCTGGTCCAGGAAGCCCAGCGGATGCACGCGTCGGTCAGTCCGGTCAGCGATCACTGCTTCCTGGTGACCGCGACCCGGGGCTCGCTCGCCGCGGCCACCGACGGATTCCGGGTTCCCCCGTTCAGCGAGCGGGCCCGGACCGAGCTCGGCATCGCGGTGGAAGTCGGCATCGGGATGGGACGAACGGCGCAGGATGCGGAGACCCACGCGCAGGCGGCGCTGTCCCGGTCCCACGTGGCCGCCGGGACTCGCGGCTTCGCCCTGGACCGGGAGGGGATGGCCCTGGTTCCCGCGCCCCGGCACCCGGCCGCCCCGGCCGCGGAGGCCAGCCGCCCCCGCGGCCTGGAGACCCTGTCCCGGCTGGCCGACAAGCTGGCCGGCAGCGACAGCGCGCTCGTAGTCGACGCGGAAACCGCGGGCCGGGTGCTGGGCGTTACCGCCCGCACCGCCCGGCGGCTACTGCACAGCCTGGTCGAGGAGGGGCTGGCCTGGCCGCTGCCGCCGAGCCGGGCGCCGCAGCCGGGCCGGCCGCGCCAGTTCTACCGGCTGGTCACCGAGAAGCTGGAGCGCCGGCCCGCCGCCCGGTGACAGACGCCCGGCGCGCAGCGGCGTCCGGGGGGTTCCGGGGAAGTCGGAGCACGCGCCCGCGCCGGGGTCCCAGGGGAGTCGTAGCGCGCACGCGCCGGGGAGGCGGGGCCCGCCGCAGGCGGGTGCTCGCCGAGCCGGCGTTCGGCGCGCAGCGGCGAGCGGGGGGTCCAGGGGGGTCGTCCCCCCGGACCAATACAGCGTTCGGGGGGTTCCGGGGGTCGCCCCCCGGGCTAGCTCAGTTACGCCGGGGGTAGCCGCGCGCCACGGACAGGAACGCATCGTTCGCGTCGTGGTCGCCGATCGAAACCCGGGCACCCTCGGCGCCGAAGGGCCGGACCGCGACCCCGGCCTGCGCCGCGACGGCCGCGAAGTCCTGGGTGTCAGCATCGAGGCGCAGCCAGACGAAGTTGGCCTCGGTCGGCGGCACCGACCAGCCCTGCGCGAGCAGTTCCTCGCGGACCCGGGACCGCTCCTTGACCACCGCGTCCACCCGCTCGAGCAGTTCCGCCTCGGCGCCCAGGGATGCGATGGCGGCGGCCTGCGCGACCGCGTTCACCGTGAACGGCAGCATGGTCTTGCGCACGGCCGCGGCCACCGGCGGGTGCCCCACCAGGAAGCCGACGCGCAGCCCGGCCAGCCCGTACGCCTTGGAGAAGGTACGCAGCACGGCCACGTTCGGGCGGTCCCGGTACAGGGCCATCCCGTCCGGCACCTGCGGGTCCCGCACGTACTCGTGGTAGGCCTCATCCAGCACGACCAGGGTCTGCGCGGGGACCCGGTCCAGGAATTCCGCCAGCTCGTCCGCGTGGACCACGGTGCCGGTGGGGTTGTTCGGGTTGCAGACGAAGATGAGCCGGGTCCGGCTGGTGATCGCGTCCGCCATGGCCGGCAGGTCGTGCGTCTCGGCCCGCAACGGCACCGTGACCGGGACCGCGGACGACAGACCGACCAGGGTCGGGTAGGCCTCGAACGAACGCCAGGCGTAGAGCACTTCCGCGTCCGGCTCACCCACGGCGCCGAGTAGCTGCTGGGTCACCCCCACCGAGCCGCAGCCCACCGCGATGTGCTCGGCCGGCACCTCGAACCGCTGCGCGATCGCCTCGGTCAGCCCGGCCGCCCCGTTGTCCGGGTAACGGTTCACGTCCAGGGCGGCCTGCGCGATGACGTCAGCGACCGAGGGCAGCGGGCCGAACGGCGATTCGTTCGAGGACAGCTTGTAGGACCGGCCGTCCGGTGCGGACACCCGCCGGCCGGGCTGGTACGGCGCGAAGTTCTCCAGTACCGCGCGGAAGCGGGGCGATTCCTGGGACACCGGTGTCCTCCCCTCGGCGACAACCAGCACATCCTAGCTGGACCGCCAGGCCGCGAAGATCGTGCTGCTCAACGCCCATCACCCTGCGCTGCCTCAGAGGGGATCGTAACCGGGCCGGGATTGACGGCCTGACTGGTGTGAGTTCTGATCAAAGAGGGTCACCCGGGAGCAGCCGCGGTGGGCAGGCCTTCAGGGGGCGGTGCGTGTCCTCGCATCTGGTCGGCAGAAGGGCGGTGCTCGCCGCGATCGGCGGCGGGGCGGCCGGGGCCTGGCTGGGCAGTATCCTCCCCGGGCGGCTGAGTGCCGCGTCGGGCAACTGGTCGAGCGGGTACGTCCCGGACGGAACCGCCGGGCTCACGGCGGCGTTCCCGCTGTCCGCAGTCCGGCTGCTGGACAGCCCGATGCGCGCGAACCAGGCGCGGAACACGAACTACCTCATGTTCGTCGATCCGGACCGGCTGCTGCACACCTTCCGGCTGAACTACGGCCTGCCGTCGTCCGCCCAGCCGTGCGGCGGCTGGGAGGCGCCGGGATCCCTGGTCCGCGGGCACTGCACCGGGCATCTGATGTCGGGGCTCGCCCTCACCTATGCCAACACGGGGAACCAGGCCGCCGCGGACAAGGGCGCCTACCTGGTGGAGCAGCTGGCCCGGTACCAGGCCCGGGATCGCGCGGCGGGCTTCCACGACGGGTACCTGTCGGCCTTCCCGGAGACCTTCTTCGACCGGCTCGAAGCGGGCCTGCCGGTCTGGTCGCCCTACTACATGATCCACAAGATCATGGCCGGGCTGATCGACCAGCATGAGCTGGCCGGGAACACCCGGGCCCTGGAGGTGGCGGCCCGGCTCGGCGACTGGGTCGGGTGGCGCACGGGCCGGCTCTCCTACTCGCACATGCAGCGGATCCTGAATGTCGAGCACGGCGGGCTCGCCGAGTCGCTGACCAATCTGTACCGGCTGACCTGGGACGAGAGTTACCTGCGCACGGCGCAGCGGTTCTACCACGCCCGGGTCTTCGACCCTCTGGCCCGCGGCCAGGACGACCTGGACGGCCTGCACGCGAACACCAACATCCCGAAGATGATCGCCTGCGTCCGGATCTGGGAGGAAACCGGGGACTCCCGCTACCACGACATCGCCGCCAACTTCTGGCGGATCGTCACCGGCCACCATGCCTACGTCATCGGCGGCACCAGCAACTGGGAGCACTGGCATGCGCCCGACGTGATCGCTGGCCAGCTGAGCAACCGCACCTGCGAGAACTGCTGCAGCTACAACATGCTGAAGCTGACCCGGCTGCTGCATTTCCACCAGCCGCACCGGGTGGACCTGCTCGACTACTACGAGCGGACGCTGTTCAACCAGATGCTGGGTGAGCAGGACCCGCGGTCGGCACACGGCTTCAACATCTATTACACGGGATTGTCACCAGCCGCATTCAAGCGCCAGCCGCCGTTCATGGGCACCAACCCCGACGTCTACTCGACCAATTACCACAATTTCTCCTGCGACGACGCGACCGGAATGGAAACCCAGTCCAAGTTCGCGGACACCGTCTACTCCCGGGACACCCGCGGGCTGTTCGTCAACCTGTTCGTCCCGTCCGAGGTCAGCTGGGCGGCGGCGGGCATGACGATCCGGCAGTCCACCGGGTTCCCGGACGAGCCCGCCACCCACCTCAGGGTGGTATCCGGCTCGGCCCGGATGGCGGTGCGGGTCCGGCTGCCTGGCTGGCTGGCCGGCCCGGCCCGGGCCTGGGTGAACGGCGAGCCGCTACCCGGCCCGCACACCCCGGGAACATGGCTGGTCATCGAGCGGCAGTGGCGGCCCGGTGACCGGGTGGACGTGAGCCTGCCGATGACGCTCGCGCTGAACCGGACGCCGGACCAGCCCGCGGTGCAGGCCGTCACCTACGGCCCGGTCGTGCTCAGCGGCGGCTACGGCGGCGTGGAGTCCATGTTCATGCCCGGGCTGAATCCCGGGTCAGTGACCCGGATCCCGGGGCGGCTGCTGCGCTTCCAGGCGACGGCGAGCGGCCGCCCGGTCACCCTCATCCCGATCGCGCGGATGCAGCACCAGCATTACAACGTGTACTGGCTGACGTAGCCGGCTGGGTCCGGCGGGGTTGGGTCTGCCCGGCGGGAGAGCCGGTAGGTAGAGTGACTTCGTGAACCGACTGGGCGAACTCGAACGCGCCATCATGGACGTTCTCTGGGAAAGCGAGACTCAGCTCACCGTACGCCAGGTTGGCAGTAGGCTTACCGACCGGGATCTGGCTCACACCACGGTGATGACCGTCCTGGACCGATTGGCCAAGAAAGGGTTCGCCCGGCGAGAGCGGGACGGACGGGCCTGGCTGTACCGCGCCGCAGCGAGCCGGGAAGCATATGTCACCGAACTTATGCTTTTCGCCCTCGACCAGACCGGCGACCGGTCGGCCGCGCTCGCGAGTTTCGCCCGCCGTGTGTCGGGTAGCGAGGCACGGGTGCTGCGTCGAGCCCTGGAGACAGGCGGAGATCCCGCCGGGAGCTGACTTTCCGTGCTTTCCCCAGTCCTGGTTCTGGCTACCGTCGCGGTGGGCCTGGTACCCGCCGCCGCGGAACTAGCCAGCGCCCGCTGGCCATGCCGGTCACCGGCGGCGGCCATCATGCTGTGGCAGGCCATGGGGCTGGGCTGGGGAGTCGCCGCGATCGGCACCCTGGCGGCACTCGGCGCGGACCCGGAAGGACCCGGGGTCGCGGGCGGCGCATTCACGGTCCTGGATCGCGCGGTCCGCGACGTGACCGGCGAGATACGGCCACCCGGCCTGACAGCGGGGATGCGGCTGCTCTGCCTGGGCGCCTCGGCGGCGTTGCTCGCCCTGCTGTGCTGGGTCCTGATCGCCTCGGCCGGGGCGGTACTGCGGGACCGCCGGCGCCACCGGGCGCTGCTGAGCCTGCTGGCGCACGGCGATCCGAAGGTCCCCGGCGCCCTGGTCGTCGACTATCCCGCCGCGGCTGCCTACTGCGTACCCGGGCTGCGCTCCCGCATCGTGATCAGCGCAGGCGCGCTCGACCTGCTGGATCAGGCGGAATTGGCCGCGGTCCTGGCCCACGAGCGAGCGCATCTGCGGGAGCGGCACGACCTGGTGCTGCTGCCGTTCACCGCCCTGGCCCGGGCCTTCCCCTGGTCGGTACTGGTGCAGCGGTCCTACGCGTCGGTCGCGCTGCTGGTCGAGATGCTCGCGGACGACCACGCCGCGCGGCAGCGGCCGGCCCGGGAACTCGTCACCGCGCTGATCCGGGTCGGCGCCGCGGGCACGCCGGGCACACCGGCCGGCACGCTGGCCGTGGCGGACGAGGACGGGGCTGGGGGCGGAAGCCGCGCGGAGGGCGAGAGCGGGGTGACCGCCCGGGTGGAGCGGCTGCTCACGCCGAGGCCGGGGCTCGGCCTGGCGGCCCGGATTCTGGTCTGCAGCACGGCCGCCGCGCTGGTCGTGGTCCCGGCCGCGCTCCTGGTGATGCCGCTCTAGGCGGCGTCCTCAGCCCCTCCACCCGCGGACCGGGTCAGGCTGGCCCGCGGTCGGCGACCTGGATCCGGACCCGGCGGAATCCCTTGCCCTTGTTCTCGATCTTGACCACCTGGATTCCCCCGACCTGGCGGGTCGAGGCGACGTGCGTACCGCCGTCCGCCTGCTGGTCGAGGCCGACGATGTCGATGATCCGCACCTCCTTGACCTCCGGCGGGACCAGGTTGGTGGCGGTGCGGATGATGTCCGGGATGGCAAACGCCTGATCGCGCGGGAGTACCCGGACGTCGATCCGGCGGTCCGCGGCGAGTTCTACGTTGCACGCGGCCTCGACGGCCTCCCGGAAACCGGGCGGGACCTCGGTCAGGTTGAAGTCCATCCGCGCGGTCAGGGGCTCCATATTCCCACCGGTCACTAGCGCACCGAAGTCCCGGAAGACCACGCCGCCGAGCACGTGCAGCGCAGTGTGGGTGCGCATCAGCGCGGTGCGGCGTTCGTCTTCGACGGCGCCGCGGACCGCGGTACCGGCCGGCGGCAACGGGTCGCCCTCGGCGGGGATCAGGTAAAGGTCATCACCCTTGCGGGCGCCCACGATCCGGGTCTGCACGCCACCCCACAGCAGCACCCCGTGGTCGGGTGGCTGGCCACCACCGCCGGGATAGAAGGCCGAGGAGTCCAGCACGATCCCATCCGGGCCGGACGCGAGCACGACCGCGTCCCACTCGCGGAGCGACTGATCGTCCAGTTCGAGCCGGTGGGTGCGCACGGCCGGGTGTTACCAGGGGCCGTAGGGGCCGGAACTGCTGCTTCCACCGGTACCGCCGTACTCCCTGACCTTGGGCCGCACGTCGGTGAGGTAGATGGCCGAGGCCACGAAGGCCGCGATCGGCAGGATGCCCACGGCACCGAAGCCGCCGGACAGGACGCCGAGGTAGAGTCCGATCACCGCGGCCACGCCGAGGATGATCAGCCAGAGCGGCTTGGTCTGCTTGCCGGCCGCCACGAATGCTTTCGAGGGACGACGCAGTGCGTCCACGAAGCCCCAAACCTCGCAGACAAAGGCGGCGATCGCCAGTATCTCGAGGAACCAGTAGAGCGGGCTCATCGCTCCTGTGTTCAGCAACACGACATCAGGCTATCCGGTCCGGGCGGGAACCGGAACCAAAGCCCGTCTCCCGCCCGGCCTGCAGCGTCTGGCTGCGCACGGATGGTCAGCTCTTCTTGCCCGCGGCGCCCTTGCCGGGCAGCGCGGTCTTCCCGTTGAGCACCCGGGCGCCGTGCATGGCGAGCTTGTCGTACTCCTGGACCGCCTTGGTGCGCGCGGTCGTCATGTACTCGGTGGCCCGGGCGGGCAGGGCCGCCAGCGAGCCGTCGCTGCGCCACCGGGTGATCCGGGCGGGCAGCTCACGCAGGGCCTCGGAAGCCAGGACCCCGGCCCCGGCGGCGGCCTGCACCGGCTTGCTGCCGGCCAGCTTGCGCACCTCGGTCTTCACGTCAAGAGTGCTGCGATTCATGGTCATTCATCCTTCCTGGTCCGCCCGTCCCGGCAGACCCGCTGAGTCAGGCGGGCTGGCCGCCTCGTTGGTGCCCAGCGGCTCCGCTGCCGCGAGGGGGTCATCATCTTCTTCATCGAGTCCTGCGCCGTCCGGGCTGGTCGCCTGCTTCCAGGCACCCCGGGCGGGTTTGCCTACCAGGGGTGCCTCGGCATCCCGCGCGCGAGCGGCCTCCGCCGCAGCCTGGGCCGCGGTGGCCTCGGCTGCGGCCGCCTGGATCGCGGCCGCCTCCGCCGCCACGGCGGCGTCCTCGAGTTCCTCCGGCGCCTGCGCCGCGGCCTCCCTGCGGAACGAGTCGTAGATCTCCAGCAGCACCTGCTTCTGCCGCTCGGTCAGTTCCGGCGCGGCCAGCACCGCGGCCCGGACCCCCGAGTCCGGCGGCCGGTCCTCCAGGATCCCGGCCTGCACGTACAGAGCCTCCGCGGAGATCCGCAGACCCTTGGCGATCTGCTGCAGGATCTCGGCGCTGGGCCGCCGCACGCCGCGCTCGATCTGGCTCAGGTACGGGTTGGAAACCCCGGCCTGGGACGCCAGCTGGCGCAGCGAGATCTTCGCCTGCTCCCGTTGCTCCTTGATGTATTCACCGATGGAGCTGACTCGCATAGGACTCACACATTCAGTGAATCAAACAGTGCTTGCTTTTGCAAACGCCCAGCAAGCACCCCAGGCTGGCGGCCTCAGCCGGGGAGTTCCGCCCGGATCACGCCGACGACCCGGCCGCCGCCGAGCACCGGCACCGTGCCGATCTGGTCCAGGGCCGAGTCCGGCACCCCCGGCCCGGTGGTCACGCCGAGCCGGCGCAGCAGCGCCACCGTGATCGGATCCCGGGCCCGGGCCGAGCCGTCCTCGATCTTGAACACCGCGGTCCGGCCGTCCGCCAGCGCGAACGCCTGCACACCGTCCGCCCCCACCTTGAGCAGCAGGCCCGGGACAGCGGCCATCAGCGCCCGCTCGGTACGCAGACTCCCTGACGTCCATTTCGGGTACGCCCGCATCGCGTCAGCCACCCGGCGCTCCGGCGTGCCCGGTGAGGCGGTGACCAGCGCCTGGAACGCCCGGGCCAGGCCGACCAGGGACAGGGCGAACACGGGGGCACCGCACCCGTCCACGCCCACCGCCGCGGACTGCTCCCCGGCCAGGCTCTCGAGGGCCTGGCGGAGCGCCACCTGGAGCGGGTGCCCGGGGTCGGTATAGGTGGCCGTGGGCCAGCCGGCCGCTTCGCAGGTGGCGAGCATGGCCGCGTGCTTGCCGGAGCAGTTCATGTGCACCCGGTCGGGCTCCCCGCCCTCACGCAGGAAGTCCTGCTGGAACACCTCTTCCCTGGGCAGCGCCCGCGGGCACTGCAGGTCGTCCTCGGTCAGCCCGGCCCGGGCCAGGATCTTCCGCACCCCCGCGATGTGGAAGTCCTCACCCGAGTGGCTGGCCGCAGCCAGCGCCAGCAGCTCGCCGTCCAGGTCCAGGCCGCAGCGCAGCATGCCGGCGGCCTGCATCGGCTTGTTCGCTGAGCGCGGGAACATCGGCACGTCCCACTGGCCGGCGGTCAGCTGCGGCGCCCCGTCAGCCCCGATTACCAGCAACGAAACGCGGTGCCGCGACTCGACGAATCCCGACCGGACTACCTCGGCCAGGATGGGCGGTTCAGTGACGGCTGCTCACCCCCAGCATCAGCTCACTCCCAGCATCTGGCGGGCCTCGTCCGGCGCCAGCGGCGGCCGCTGGGCCAGGCCGGCCAGCGCGGCCGCCCGCTCGACCAGTTCGGCGTTGCCCGTCACGGGCAGGCCCCGGGCGAACGAGGTGGTGTCCTCCATGCCGACCCGCAGGTGACCGCCGGCGCCCAGCGCGCCCAGCGCCACCGGCAGCGCGGTCCGCCCGATCCCGGTGGCCGACCACGTCGCGCCGGCGGGCAGCGCGGCCACCGCCGCGACCAGCGCCGCCACGGTGCCGGGCATCCCGCCCGGCACGCCCATCACCAGGTCGCAGTGCACGTGACCGCCGTGCGGCGGTCCTAGCTCGTCCAGCAGCCGGTGCAGCGTGGCCACCTGCCCCAGGTCGAACAGCTCGAACTCGGGCACGACCCCGGCCGCCTGGGTCCGCGCGTACAGCTCGCGGATGAACGGCCAGGGGTTGGCGAATACCTCGTCGCCGAAGTTGACCGTGCCGCAGGTCAGGGAGCAGGCGTCCGGCGCCGCCTCGAGCACCGCCAGCCGGTCGTCGAAGCTGTCGGTGACGGCGCCGCCGGTGGACAGCTGGATGATCAGGTCGGTGGCATCGCGCAGCGCCTGCACGGTCTCCCGGAGCCGGGTCAGGTCCAGGGTCGGCCGGGCCTCGCCGTCCCGGATGTGCACGTGGATCACGGCGGCCCCGGCCGCGCGGCATTCCACCGCGGTCGCGGTCAGCTCGTCCAGGGTGACGGGGAGCGCCGGGACAGACGCCTTGTCGGATTCCGCACCGGTCGGCGCCACGGTGATGAGCGTTCCCGGCCGGGCCGGTACGGGACGGTTCGCAGTCATGACGGGCAGCATGCATCCTCGATCGTGGCCGCGTCCAGCGCTGGTGGCTGTGGCGCGGCAGGCGGCAGGGCAGGTTGGGTGGTCAGCGGACGATCGTAAGCGGACCGCGGTGAGTGGCTGGCGGTCAGCGACTCGCGGTCAGCGGCTGGTGGTCAGCGGGTGGGTGGTCATCCCGAACTGGGCCGGCGATGAGCTGGGCGGGGCGGCAGAGGGGCTGGCCGGCGGCGGGCCGGACGGGGCCGCGCCCGCGGGGGCCTGCCCGGGAGCGGCCAGGTGGCCCCGGGCGAAGTCCAGCGCTTCGGCCAGGTCGGAGTACCGGGCCTCCTGGGTCGGCGCGCGGAACGTCTTGACCTCGAGCACGATCAGGCCCTGGTAGTCCTCGGCGGCCAGCCGGTGCAGCAACGGCGCGCACGGCTGGCTACCGCGGCCGGGGACCAGGTGCTCGTCGCGGTTGGGCACCCCGGTGCCGTCGGCCAGGTGCACGTGCGCGAGCCGCCCGCCGAGCTCGTCGGCCATGGCGAGCGCGTCGGACCCGGACACGGCCGTGTGGGACAGGTCCAGGGTCACGTGCGGGTAGTCCATCGGGACCGGGTTCCAGGACGGGGCGTACGGCGCGACCTCGGCACCCCGGGCCCGCAGCGGGAACATGTTCTCCACCGCGAACAGCACGTCGGTCTCGTCTTGCATCCGGGCCAGCCCGGCCGCGAAGTCCCGGGCGTAGTCCCGCTGCCAGCGGAACGGGGGATGCACCACGACTACCCGGGCGCCCAGCTGCTCGGCCACGTCCTTGGCCCGGACCAGCTTGCCCCACGGTTCGCGGCCCCAGACCCGCTGGGTGATCAGCAGGCAGGGCGCGTGCACGGCGAGCACCGGGACGCTGTGGTAGTCGGCGAGCCGGCGCAGGACGTCCACGTCCTGGCTGACCGCGTCCGGGGTGACCATCACCTCGACCCCGTCATAACCAAGGCGCGCCGCGACCTCGAACGCATCGGGCGTCCGGTCCGGGTAGACCGACGCGGTTGATAGCGCCACCAGGCGTCGCGGCGCTGTGCCCGCTTGACTCACCGGGGCTCCTTCCGCACTCTGCTGCGGACCATATCCCGGGATTCCCCGGCGATCGATCCGCCTTGGCCAGCTTATGCGGCGTGGCACACGGAGTTGCTCACCGCAGCGGCCGCAGGAGTGTCGCCGCCCCGGAGTGTCGTCCGGCCCCGCTGTCGGTACCTGCGGGTAGCGTCCGGGCCATGGCGAAGTCCTCGGCGGGTCCGGCGTTCCAGTGCGCGGAATGCGGATGGCGCACCACGAAATGGTCCGGCCGCTGCGGTGAGTGCCAGGCGTGGGGCACGGTCGAGCAGGCTGCGGTGTCCCGGGTGGCCCGCGCGACCGGTTTTGGCAGCGCCGCCCTGGCCGGCCTCGGTGGCGGGCTGGACGGGCTCGGGGGCCCGGGCCTGGCCGGCGGCGGCCTGAACGGTGCCGGACTGGGGGCAGGCCCGGCCGGGCCGCCCGCCGCGATCGCCCCGGCCAGCCCCGCGATGCCCATCGGCGAGGTGGACGCCACCGCCGCGGGAGCCCGCCCGACCGGGCTCGACGAACTAGACCGGGTTCTCGGTGGCGGCCTGGTGCCCGGGGCGGTGGTGCTGCTGGCGGGCGAGCCGGGTGTCGGCAAGTCCACCCTGCTGCTGGAAGCGGGGACCCACGCGGCCGGAACGGGGCCGGTCCTGTACATCACCGGCGAGGAATCCGCGGCCCAGGTGCGGCTGCGGGCGGACCGGATCGGCGCCGTGGCCGCGAACCTCTACCTGGCCGCGGAGACCGACCTGGCCGCGCTGCTCGGCCACGTAGCGGTGGTACGGCCCCAGTTGCTGATCGTCAACTCGGTGCAGACCATCACGATGGAGGGGGTAGACGGTGCGCCCGGCGGGGTCAGCCAGATCCGCGCGGTCACCGCCGCCCTGATCGCGGTGGCCAAGCAGCACGGGGTGACCACGGTGCTGGTCGGGCACGTGACCAAGGACGGGTCCGTCGCCGGGCCGCGGACCCTGGAGCACCTGGTGGACGTGGTGCTGCACTTCGAGGGCGACCGGCACGCCCAGTTCCGCATGGTCCGGGCGGTGAAGAACCGGTATGGCCCGACCGACGAGATCGGCTGCTTCGACCTTGGCGAGCAGGGGATCACCGAGTTGCCCGACCCGAGCGGTCTCTTCCTCACCCACCGGCGCAACGCGGTGCCCGGCACGTGCGTGACCGTCACCCTGGAGGGCCGCCGCCCGCTGCTCAGCGAGGTGCAGACGCTGGTGGCGCCGTCCGCGCTGGAGGTACCCCGCCGGGTGACCTCCGGGCTGGACGCAGCCAGGGTCGGCATGGTCCTCGCGGTGCTGTCCCGGCGGGCCGACCTGAAGCTGGGCAAGCAGGACGTGTACGCGGCGACCGTGGGCGGGGTCCGGCTCGGCGAGCCGTCCGTGGACCTGGCCGTGGCCCTCGCCCTGGCGAGTGCGGTGGTGAACCTCAGCGTGCCCGGCTCGGTGGTGGCGATCGGCGAGGTGGGCCTGGCCGGCGAGGTACGCCGGGTCACCGGGGTGCAGCGCCGGCTGGCTGAGGCAGAACGGATGGGGTTCCGGCTGGCTATCGTGCCCGCGGGCTCGATGGCGGCGGGCTCCGCGGCATCCTCCTCGCCCGGGGCGATCGAGGTGCGGGAGGTCGAGGACGTCCGGGAGGCGATGGCCGCCGCTTTCGGCGGCTGAATCGCCGGCTTATGACCTGGGGGCCGCCGATACACTGGGCCGGTCCAGCAACCTCCGGGGGTCGTGTGCCAACCGACAAGAACCGGGACGCCAACAGCAGGGACGTCAAGAGCAGGGACGCTAAGAGCACAGACGTCAAGAGCAGAGATGAGCGCCGCTGGGCGGCCCTGGCCGCCCTGGCCCCGGGCACTACGCTCCGCGACGGGCTGGAGCGCATCCTGCGCGGGAACACGGGCGCGCTGATCGTGCTCGGCGACGGGCCCGCCGTGGACGAAGTGTGCTCCGGCGGTTTCGAGCTGCGGGTGCCGTTCTCGGCGACCCGGCTGCGTGAGCTGGCCAAGATGGACGGCGCCATCGTGCTCGACGGCGAGGCCGGGTACATCGTCCGGGCCGCCGTGCACCTGGTCCCCGACCCGACGCTGCCGACCGACGAATCGGGCACCCGGCACCGGACCGCGGAGCGGGTGGGCCGGCAGACCGGCTGCCCGGTGATCTCGGTCAGCAAGTCCATGCGGATCATCGCCCTGTACCTGGACGGGGCCCGTTATGTGCTGGAGGACTCGGCCGCGATCCTGTCCCGGGCCAATCAGGCCCTGGCCACGCTGGAGCGGTACAAGCTCCGGCTGGATGAGGTATCGGGGACGCTGACCGCGCACGAGATCGAGGACCTGGCGACCGCGCGCGACGTCACCGCGGTGGCGCAGCGGCTGGAGATGGTCCGGCGCATCGCGGGTGAGATCGAGGGCTACAAGGTCGAGCTGGGTACCGACGGGCGGCTGCTCGCGCTCCAGTTCGACGAGCTCATCGCGGGCAGCGACTTCGAGCGGCAGCTTGTGGTGCGGGATTACCTGCCGGTGACGGGCGGCGGCACCCCGGGTGACCAGGTCAACCGGGTCCTCCACGAATTGGAGCGGCTGTCCCCGGAAGAGCTGCTGGACATGGCCACGGTGGCGACGGTGCTCGGGCTCGGCGGGTCCGGCATGCTGGACGAGCCGGTCGAGCCGCGCGGGTACCGGCTGCTGGCCAAGGTCCCGCGGCTGCCCCGGCCGGTGGCCGAGCAGCTGGTGGCGCACTTCGGCGGCCTGCACAAGCTGCTCGCGGCCAGCGTGGCCGAGCTTCAGGCGGTGGATGGCGTGGCCGAACCGCAGGCCCGGGCGGTCCGGGAGGGCCTGTCCCGGCTGGCCGAGGTGACCCTGCTGGAGAAGTACTCCTGAGCGCTGGCTAGGGACCCGCGATCCCGCGGCCTTTCAGCACGAAGATCATGGCCCGGCTGCTCCGGTGCCCGCTGTAGGCGGTGGCGGTGTAGCTGCCCGGCCGGACGGCCCGGTGCGGGAGGCGGCAGCCGGGGGCCGAGGTCGTCCGGTTCCAGGTGAACTGGACCACCACGGGGACTCCCCGGGCCAGCGTCGTCACCCGGGGGGCGGCGGGCCGGGCGCAGTCCGCGGAGTCCCAGACCCGGGTCTTCCCGCCCGCCCTGATCCGGACGTGCAAGTGGGCAGCCCCCAGGGCAGCGGTGCAACGGCCACGAGCGGTGGACACCACGCTGACGTCGAATCGGGGGCGGGCGTGTGCGGGGTAGCTGTGCTGGGCGGAGGTCAGGCTCAGGACGAGGTTCGCGGCGGAGCAGGCACCCGCGGCGGCCGGGTGGTGCGTCGCGGACGAGGACGGAGTGGGCGTGGGCTTCCCGGTGGGGGACGGGGTCGCGCCGCTGGCGCCCGCACGGCCGGATCCGGGGCTGCCGGGCGCGGTGCCGCTGGGCCCGGGGCTGCCGGGCACCGTGCCGGGCGGGGCGGACCCGGAGCCCGGGGCCGGCGGGGCGGAATGATGGCCGGTGGTCTGGGACAGGTCAGTGGTCCGCGGAGTGCTTCCGCCGCCCAGCGCCCCGTTCACGGTCCAGGTGACCAGCGCGAGCATGCCGAGGCCGGCGACCAGGGCGATGACCCTGCGCCGCCAGTAGACATTGACCGCAGCAGCGCTTTTGGGCTGGTCAGCGGGTCCGTGAGGCATGCGAGCAGTATGCTTCGCCATCCCCCGCCGACCCGGCCGACCCGCCGGAACGGGGCGGCATTATTGCAGGTAGAGGCAGACTCCGGAGCGCTTTTGGGCAGACCCGTGCGGGATCCTCCGGTAAACCCGCACCCGCCCGTCAACTCGCCAGGCGTGCGAGGATCGAAGCGCCATGGTGACCGCGCACCCAGTGATTTCAGGTCGAGTGATTCCAGATCGCGTGACGCCGGAACCGGCGACGCCGGACCCGGCGAAGCCCGCCACGGGGACGCCAGACCTGGTGACGCCGGACGCGGTGGCGATCCTGGACTGGTATGCCGCTCATCAGCGGGACCTGCCCTGGCGGCGGCCCGATGCCACGCCGTGGGCCGTCCTGGTCAGCGAGATCATGCTGCAGCAGACGCCCGTCGCCCGGGTACTGCCGGTCTATGCAGCCTGGCTGGCCCGGTGGCCGACGCCCGCGTCGCTGGCGGCGTCCCCGGCCGGGGAGGCGGTGCGGGCCTGGGGGCGGCTCGGCTACCCGCGGCGGGCGATCCGCCTGCATGCGACGGCCCAGGCCCTGGTGGACCGGCACGGCGGGGAGGTGCCGCCGTCGGCGGACGCGCTGAGAGAGCTGCCCGGCATCGGCTCCTACACCGCCGCCGCGGTGGCCAGCTTCGCCTTCGGTCAGCGCCACGCGGTGCTGGACACCAACGTCCGGCGGGTGCTGGCCCGGCTGGTCAGCGGCCGCGAGCTGCCGTCACCCAGCCCGTCGGTGGCGGAGCGGCGGCTGGCCGAGTCGCTGCTGCCGGAGCGGCCCGCGGTAGCCGCACGATGGTCGGTGGCAGTCATGGAACTCGGCGCGCTGGTCTGTACCGCCGTCCGGCCGCAGTGCGTTAGCTGCCCGGTGGCAGCCCGCTGCGCGTGGCACCGGGCCGGGCACCCCGCGGATGGCGGCCCGCGGCGCAGCCAGAAGTACGAGGGCACCGACCGGCAGTGCCGCGGGCGGCTGCTGGCCGTGCTCCGCGACTGCCCGGGGCCGGTGCCGGGCTCGCAACTCGAGGCCGCCTGGGCGGACCAGCTGCAGCGCGACCGGGCCCTGGACGGCCTGGTGGCGGACGGCCTGGTGGACCCGCTGCCGGACGGGCGGTTCGCGCTGCCTGCTTAGTCCGGGGGGCGACCCCCTGGACCCCCCGCGCTCCACAGTCCGGGGGGACGACCCCCTGGACCCCCCGTCGCGCTACGCGCCGACGCTGTATGGTCCGGGGGGACGACCCCCTGGACCCCCCGCTCGCCGCTCCGCGCCGAACGCCGGGTCGGCGAGCACCCGCCTGCGGCGGGCCCCGCCTCCCCGGCGCGTGCGCTGGCTAGTCCGGGAGGCGACCCCTGCGCTCCGTAGTCCGGGATCCCCTTGGACCCTCCCGGGATCAGTCCGGGAGGACTACATGCGTGGAGCGGCGGCCCCCGGAAGGGGACCGCCGCTCCTCGTTCTCGCGATCGTGTGCCGTGCGGACTAGTCCTGCGGCGGTGCGGCTCCGCGCTCGACCGCAGCAGCACCAGTGCCGACCTCTTCAGGCACGGCATCCGGCACGGCGTCCGGCTTGGGCACGCCCTTGAAGGTGAACTCGGCCTCTTCGCCGGTGCCTTCGACGTCCGTGATGACGATCTGGCCGGCCTTGAGTTCACCGAACAGGATCTTCTCGGACAAGGCATCCTCGATCGACCGCTGGATGGTGCGGCGCAGTGGCCGCGCCCCGAGCACCGGGTCGTAACCCCGCTCGGCCAGCAGCGCCTTGGCGGCCGGACGCAGTTCCAGGCCCATGTCACGGTCCCGGAGCCGCTCATCCACCTTGGCGATCATCAGATCGACGATCTCGACGATCTCGGCCTCGGTCAGCTGGTGGAACACGATGGTGTCGTCCACGCGGTTGAGGAACTCCGGCCTGAAGTGGTGCTTCAGCTCCTCGTTCACCTTGGACTTCATCCGGTCGTACGAACCCTTCGACTCACCCGACCGGGCGAACCCCACGGACACCCCCTTGGAGATGTCCCTGGTGCCCAGGTTGGTGGTCATGATGATGACGGTGTTCTTGAAGTCCACCAGCCTGCCCTGGGCGTCGGTCAGACGGCCGTCCTCCAGGATCTGCAGCAGTGAGTTGAAGATGTCCGGGTGGGCCTTCTCGATCTCGTCGAACAGGACCACCGAGAACGGCCTCCGGCGCACCTTCTCGGTGAGCTGGCCACCCTCTTCGTAACCCACGTACCCAGGCGGTGACCCGAACAGCCGGGACACCGTGTGCTTCTCCATGTACTCGCTCATGTCGAGCTGGATCAGCGCGTCCTCTTCGCCGAACAGGAACTCCGCCAGCGTCTTGGACAGCTCCGTCTTGCCGACCCCGGAAGGCCCGGCGAAGATGAACGACCCGCCAGGACGCTTGGGGTCCTTCAGGCCGGCCCGGGTGCGCCGGATCGCCTGAGACAGCGCCTTGATCGCGTCGTTCTGCCCGATGACCCGCCGATGCAGCTCATCCTCCATGCGGAGCAGCCGCTGGGACTCCTCCTCGGTGAGCTTGAACACGGGAATGCCGGTCGCGGTGGCCAGGACCTCGGCGATGAGCTCCTCGTTGACCTCGGCGACGACGTCCATGTCGCCGGCCTTCCACTCCTTCTCCCGGGTCTCCTTCTTCGCGATCAGCTGCTTCTCGTTGTCCCGGAGCGCCGCCGCCTTCTCGAAGTCCTGGGAGTCGATGGCCGACTCCTTCTCCCGGCGCACCTGGGCGATCTTCTCGTCGTACTCGCGCAGGTCCGGGGGGGCGGTCATCCGGCGGATCCGCATCCGCGAGCCAGCCTCGTCGATCAGGTCGATCGCCTTGTCCGGCAGGAAGCGGTCGCTGATGTAACGATCCGCCAGCTGCGCGGAGGCCACCAGCGCCCCGTCGGTGATGGACACCCGGTGATGCGCCTCGTAGCGGTCGCGCAGACCCTTGAGGATCTCGATGGTGTGCGAGATCGTCGGCTCGGCCACCTGGATCGGCTGGAACCGGCGCTCAAGCGCGGCGTCCTTCTCCAGGTGCTTGCGGTACTCGTCCAGCGTGGTGGCGCCAATGGTCTGAAGCTCGCCGCGGGCCAGCATCGGCTTCAGGATCGAGGCAGCGTCAATCGCTCCCTCGGCAGCGCCCGCCCCGACCAGCGTGTGCAGCTCGTCGATGAACAGGATGATGTCGCCGCGAGTGCGGATCTCCTTCAGGACCTTCTTCAACCGCTCCTCGAAGTCACCGCGGTAGCGCGAGCCGGCCACCAGGGCTCCGAGGTCCAGCGTGTAGAGCTGCTTGTCCTTGAGCGTCTCGGGCACCTCGCCCTTGACGATCTTCTGGGCCAGCCCCTCGACCACGGCGGTCTTGCCCACGCCGGGCTCGCCCACGAGCACCGGGTTGTTCTTGGTGCGCCGGGACAGGACCTGCATGACACGCTCGATTTCCTTCTCCCGGCCGATCACCGGGTCGAGCTTGCCCTCCCGGGCGCCCTGGGTCAGGTTCCGCCCGAACTGGTCCAGGACCAGGGAGGTGGACGGAGCCGACTCGGAGGGCGCGCCCGCCGCAGCGGGCTCCTTGCCCTGGTAGCCGTGCAGCAGCTGGATCACCTGCTGACGAACCCGGTTCAGGTCCGCACCCAGCTTGACCAGCACCTGGGCCGCCACACCCTCACCCTCGCGGATGAGGCCGAGCAGAATGTGCTCGGTGCCGATGTAGTTGTGCCCGAGCTGCAGCGCCTCGCGCAGCGAAAGCTCAAGCACCTTCTTCGCGCGCGGCGTAAACGGGATATGCCCGGAAGGTGCCTGCTGGCCCTGGCCGATTATTTCTTCAACCTGCTGGCGTACAGCCTCCAGGCTGATTCCCAGGGACTCCAGCGCCTTGGCCGCCACGCCCTCGCCCTCGTGGATCAGGCCAAGCAGGATGTGCTCGGTGCCGATGTAGTTGTGGTTGAGCATCCTGGCTTCTTCTTGAGCCAGCACCACAACTCTCCGCGCCCGGTCGGTAAACCTTTCGAACATCGCCTCGCTCCTCACAGAGCGGTCGGGGGGACCCAGATGTCCGGATGTCCGGGGCCCGTCCCTTCCGCATGGTAGCCCGCATGCCGGACGATGTACCGCGCGATATGCGGCACTTGAGTAAACAGTTCCCCGGCTTGAGGACCTTCATCCCATCCAACCCCCGGGAGGGGGGAAGGTGTTCCCTGTACGCCGCAAGCGAACGGCCTCGACCCTGCCGCGACCAGCACCGCCTCATACTCCATACCAACGATCCCGGAGGCCGGGAAGTTCAGCCCGCGGGCCGCCTGCCGGCCGGTATTGGGGCTCGGGCCAGACGTCACGGCGGGCTGATGCACGAGGCGAGGGCCAGCTCCGCTGGGGAGGGCGGTCCCGGGTGACGCGATCCCGGGGAGGGCGCCCCCGGAAGGGCAGGGCCCCGGGAGCGCCGTCCCGGATGGCAGGGCCCCGGGAGCGCGGTCCCGGATGGCGCGGTCCCCGGATGGCACTCTGCAGATAGCACGGTGCAGATAGCGGCAGGCAGAAAGCAAAGGGCCGCAAAGCAGCGTCCCCAGAAGCCCTGGGCACCAAAGCACGACCGCAAAGCACAGGCCCCGCAAAGCACGGGCCCCGCAAAGCACGGGCCCACAAAGCACAGGGCCCGCACGGGTCCCGCGGCGTGCTCCAGAGTCCTACGGAAACTGGTACGCCACGGGGCACCTGCGGGCCCTTCGACGCAATCCCTAGTGGGCTGCGTCGTACTCCGAGATGATCTGGGCCGGAATCCGGCCACGCTCGCTCACCTTGTAGCCGCGCTGTTTGGCCCACGCCCGGATTTCCGAGCTACGCTCCCGGCCCGGCCCGGTCCTGGTGCGCCGGCGGCGGCCGCCTGCCGCGCCACCACTTGCCTTGCGTGCATGGTCAACGTAGGGCGCAAACTCTTTGCGGAGCTTGCCCGCGTTATCTGAACTGAGGTCGATCTCGTAGGTGGTGCCATCGAGACTGAAGGCCACGGTCTCAGTCGCCTCGCCCCCATCGAGGTCATCGACGAGGAGCACCTGAACCTTTTGTGCCATGGGTGCCAGCCCTTCCGCTGGAGCAACTATTTTAGGTTGCCAAAGATATACCATGCACCGCTTGCGTTTGCCAATTCTTACTCCTGAAAACGCGGTCAAAGTTCTCTGAGCAGCATCACCGAGCGGACTACCCGGAAGATAACTGTAACTCTCCGTAATCGAACATGGATAGGGTGCCCGCAATCAGCTGCGCCGATGTATCCGGCCCTCCACTGAGGGTTGGCGCTTCGTTCTGAACGCGCCCTACCGCTCGCCGCGATC
Source organism: uncultured Actinomycetes bacterium (assembly GCA_963837335.1). Lineage (GTDB taxonomy): Bacteria > Actinomycetota > Actinomycetes > Streptosporangiales > Streptosporangiaceae > RYN-230. Next base: position 93,504 of record CAWINS010000023.1, read on the forward strand.
GGGTGATCCAGCCGACTCCGAAGCATCACTCTGCGGACCATCACCGTGCGGAATCCCGCCGTCGCCGGAAATATCCTCCGGGTACTCGTCTTCTGCAGACTCACGCTTGGGCCCAAGCTGATGACGCAGGAAGAGTCCCACCCCGATCAGGAAGGCCACGGACACAACCGCAGGAGGCGTCAGAGCGGCCAGGTCACTGAGCAAGGCGCACCCCTTTCCGGCCGTCCTGCTGGCCTTCCCTCCCGCACCGCGGTCACCTCTCAGCCCGTCTTCATCGATGTAACCACCGATGAACATTGGGTCATCTCACGCGGGTGTACTTATGCATTGTTGCTCATACCCAATGGGAGGCCGGCTGCGCCCTCCCTGTTACGGGTGCGGGCAACTCCGGACGGCTTGAAGCGGGCCCGGGGCCATGCCCCGGGCAGCCGCCACCGCGGCGGCTCTGGACAGGCCAGGGTATGAACAAGCCCGGGCCGGGGCCAGGCTGAGGCACCGGCCGTCCGGAGCCGGGCCTGGCCGGCCGCCGCAACGGCCGGGCCTCGCCGATAGGGTCGACGGCCGGGAAGGCCCACCAGTTCCCTCACGCAGGAACCCGGCCGGTGGGTGACCTGAACCGCGCCGCACAGCACCGGCCGTCGTGACAGGATCCCAGACGTAGCAGGCGAATCCGCGGCGGCAGCAGCGACCCGGCCCGCTGCGTAAGGCCAGGTCACGGGGCCTGTAGGTCGCCCAGCGTGGGGCGGCCCGGGACTGGGCCTCCAGGCCGGGCCGGCCGGGGCGGCCGGGGAATCCGGCCTGGGCCACCGGCGCGAGCCGCCGGGTGATCCGCGCGACCAGGTGCCTGCCCAGGGCTCGCCAGGGCCTCGACACGACAACGGAGAAAGCAGCCAGCGACACAGGATGTTTCACGCCGACTTGCATATCCACTCACGCTTCTCCCGGGCGTGCAGCAAGAACTGTGACATTCCCAGGCTCGCCTGGTGGGCGCTGCGCAAGGGCGTGACGGTCGTCGGGACCGGGGACTTCACCCATCCCGGCTGGGCGGAAGAACTCGGTCAGACCCTGGTTCCCGCCGAACCAGGCTTACTCCAACTGCGCCCCGACCTGGAGGCCCAGCTACGACGGAACTCACCGCCGACTTGTGATCAGCCGGTGCGTTTCATGCTCTCTACCGAGATATCCACGATCTACCGGGCGGGTGAGCGCACACGCAAGGTCCATCACCTGTTGTATGCGCCGACGCTGGAGGCTGCGGAGAAGATCACAGCCGCCCTTGCGAAGGTCGGCAACCTGGCCTCTGACGGACGCCCCATTCTCGGGCTCGACTCACGGCACCTGCTGGACATCACGCTGAACGCCGGCCCGGGATGCTATCTCGTGCCAGCCCATATCTGGACTCCATGGTTCGCGGTACTGGGATCCAAATCCGGTTTCGATGTGGTCGCCGACTGTTACGGCGACCTGGCTGGCCAGGTGTTCGCGGTAGAGACCGGACTCTCCTCTGACCCGCCGATGAACTGGATGTGCTCTTCGCTTGACGGTTATCGGCTGGTCAGTAATTCGGATGCGCACTCACCTCCGATGCTTGGCCGTGAGGCCACAACACTTGACGTTGAACTGGATTATTTTGCGATCGAGCAGGCCTTGCGGACCGGGTCCGGCCTGCAGGGCACGGTCAATTTCTTCCCCGAGGGCGGCCGTTACCACTTGGACGGGCACCGTAAGTGCGGGGTCCGGCTTGAGCCCGCTCAGTCGGCCGCCTGCGAGGGGATATGCCCGCAGTGCGGGAAGCCGCTGACGATCGGCGTACTCAACCGGGTAACGGAACTGGCCGACCGGGTGGAGGGGTACCGGCCGGACGCCGCGGCCGGCTCCGTCAACCTGGTCTCCCTGCCGGACGTGGTGGCCGAACTGCTGGGCACCGGGCCCAAGAGCAAGAAGGTCAACGCCGAGGTGAGCCGGCTGGTCGCCACGCTGGGACCGGAGCTGGCCATCCTGCTCACCGTCCCGACGGCCGCGCTGAGCCGGGCCGGCGGCAGCCTGCTCGCCGAGGCCATCACGAGGCTGCGGGCCGGCGCGGCGCATAAAGAGGCCGGCTACGACGGCGAGTACGGGATCATCCGGCTGTTCGGGCCGGGGGAACTCGACCGGGGCACGGCCGCGCTGTTCGACATCGCGGCCGGCTCCCTGGCCGACGCCGTTCCCGCGCCCCGCCAGCCGGGCCACCAGCCAGGCCACCAGGCGGCCGCAGCGGCACCGGCCCACGAGGGTGCCCCCGCTCCGGGTGGCGCGCAGGATCAGCCGGGCCAGGGTGGCGAAGCCCCCGGGGGCGTTGCGGATGGGAGTTCCCCGGGAGCAGCCCCGGGCGGCTCGCTGCTGGACCGGCTCGATCCGCAGCAGCGGGCCGCCGCGGCCGCCCCCGCGCCGCTGATGATCATCGCGGGACCGGGCACCGGCAAGACGCGCACGCTGACCCACCGCCTCGCGGCGGCCGTGGCGGAGCAGGGCGTGCCCGCCGAGGCCTGCCTGGCCCTGACCTTCACCCGCCGGGCCGCCGAGGAGATGCGCGAGCGGCTGGCGGCGCTGCTCGGCCGCCGCGCGGGGCGGCTCACCGTGACCACGTTCCACGGGCTCGGACTGATGATCTTGCGCGAGTATCACGAACTCGCCGGGCTGACGGCGGACTTTACGGTCGCCGACGAGAAGGCGGCGCTGGAGGTGGCCGCCGAGCTGGCCGGATCATCGCGCGGCGGGCGGGCCCTGCTCGCGGACGCGGCTGCGGATCCGCAGGCGCGGGAAGTACTGCGCCAGGGCCTGGCCGCCCGCGATCTGGTGGACTTCGATGGCCTGATCGAGCTGGCGGTCGAGGTGCTGGACGCCGAGCCGGCGGTGGCCGCGCGGCTCCGCGCGCGCTGGCCGCGGATCAGCGTGGACGAGTACCAGGACATCGACGCGGCCCAGTACGCGCTGCTGCGGCTGCTGGCCGGGGACGGGACGGGCCTGACCGTGATCGGCGACCCGGACCAGGCCATCTACCGCTTCCGCGGTGCGGACGTGGGCTTCTTCCTGCGCTTCGGGCAGGACTACCCCGGCGCGGGGACGGCGGCGCTCCCGGCCAACTACCGCTCCGGTCCTGCCATCGTCGCCGGGGCCCTGCAGGCCATCGCTCCCGCCACCCTGGTGCCCGGCCGGGTACTGCGGGCGGCCAGGGGCGACGTTCCCAGCACCAAGATCAGGTTTCACGAGGCCGCCGACCCGGCCGGCGAGGCGGCCTGGATCGCCGAGGCCATCGATCGCCTGCTCGGCGGGTCGTCGTTTCATTCACTGGACAGCGGGCGCGCCGACGGCCATGGTCACGGCGGCATCGGGCTCGCCGACATCGCCGTGCTGTACCGGACTGACGCGCAGGCCGCGTCGCTGGGCCAGGGGCTGGCCCGGGCCGGGCTGCCATTCCAGAAGCGGTCCCACGACCTGCTGGAGCGGCGCCCCGGGGTGTCGGAGATCCTCCGGGAGCTCCCGGCCGCGGCCGGCTGGCCCGGGTGAGCTGGCCCTGGGCGGCGCTCCCCGCCGCTCCGGCCGGGACCGCGGTCGCGTCCCAGTTGCGCGCGGCGGTCAGCCGTCTCGCCGCGGCCGCCGAGGCCGCCCGGACGGCGGCCGGGGGGCGGGGCGGCCTGTCCGGCACCGACCTGCGCACCGCGGGCGAGGTACTGGCGCCGCTCGCCCGCCGCTGCGGTGACGATATGGAGCAGTTCCGGACCGAGATCGCGCTCGGGGCCGAGGTGGACGCCCTCGATCCCCGCGCGGACGCGATCACGCTGCTGACCATGCACGCGGCCAAGGGCCTGGAGTTCGAGGTGGTCTTCCTGGCCGGGTGCGAGCGGGGGCTGCTGCCGCTGTGGCTGCCGGGCGCGGCGCCGGACACCCGCCCGGATCCGGCCGAGGAACGGCGGCTGTTGTTCGTGGGCATGACCCGGGCCCGCACCCACCTGCTGCTGAGCTGTGCGGCGCGGCGGAGCAGGCACGGCAGCAGCGCCGAGACCGGGATCTCGCCGTTCCTGACAGCACCGCGAGCCGCGCCAGCACCGGCACCGGCTCCCTCTCCCGCACCAGCGCCGGCAGCTCGGCCATCAGGTCAGAACAATCAAGGTGAGACGCCAGGGCGGCGATCGTGGCGGTGATCGCGGCGGTGATCGTGGCGGTGATCGTGGTGACCGGGTCAACAGGGGCGAAGGCGGCGATGGAGGCAGGGGCGACAACCGCCGCTAGACTCGCGCCGTCAAACGTCGCTGCAGCCGGCACGTGCTGCAAGACGCTTTCGCAGTTCCCAAAAAGCAAAAGGCCGATGCTGATCGCATCGGCCTTTTGCTTTTGCCCTTTATTGTCTTCGTACGTAAACACCAACCACGCCTAGCTGGGCAGCGGCTTCCCTTTGGTCTCTTCGCGAAACGGCAGCAACCCAATGCCCACGACAAAAGCCAATCCAGTAACGCCACTGGCGTGCGCACCGCTCAAAGTGAGATGCCCGCGCCCACCAGAAACGTCATGCCCGCCGCCGCAAACCGTCCAATGTCGTGTTGAACGCAAACGCGCTCGCGCGGCATTCCGTGCTGTATCTGCTCGGGCAGCCAAATGAGTACACGATGAAATTTGCTCCGCCTACACCGAGCAGAAAAGAACAAGCCAGAAACCAGTGCGGACGCGTTCATATTCAGGTAAAAGACATGCCCGAATGCCAGCCAGATCGCGCCGCCCATAAATGCAAAAAAGATGCCGAGTGTCGGCTTGCGCCCCAGCCGGTCGGCGAGCGGTGGCACGAGCAAAGCTCCCAGCACCGTCCCAATTCCCAGCAGCGCCGATGAATAGGAAGCCAGCTGAGCAGCTTCCACCGCTGCCCGGCCCTCCTTCATTGCGATGTAGGTCATCGCCGTGGGCACATACACCGATCCTGCCCACAACCCAACCAGCGACACGATCAGGTACAACGAATTGAAAATGGTGCGGCGCAGGTACGTCTTCGAAAACAGCATAAAAAACGAGCGATGCATCGTCCATTCATCGCCCAGTTCTTTTTGCTGGATCTTCCGAACGTTCCGGTTCCTTCACATTATTGCGAATCAACGCGACCAGCAGCGCGGGCACACCGCCCACGACAAACATGTACCGCCAGCCGAAATGGCTGCCGATAAAGTAATTTGCCGGCTGCCGCGAACAGAAAGCCGAAATAATATCCGGTGTGCATCAGCGCGCCGCCCCACGTACGGCGCTTTTCCGGCCAATCCTCGGAAACCAGCGACGCTCCGATGGCCCATTCGCCGCCGATGCCAATCCCCGCCAAAAAACCTGAAAATCGCCAGACTCCAAACGCCAGTCGAGAAAGCGGAGAGCAGCGTGAAAAATGAAAACGCAGACGACGCCTAACATCATGGTTCGCACGCGGCCAAAACGATCGGCGACCGGGCCCCAGACCAGCGCCGTGCCCCAGCCGATCATGAACAGGGCGAACAGCAAGCCTCCGTAAAAACCAACGTTAGCCGTAGTCGCCGGAATTCCCGACCGCGGCAGCAACTCACGCAGCGCCGGCACCAGCACCAGTGAATAGATGAATGAATCCATGCCATCCATGGTCCATCCGCCCCACGCTGCCCAGAAACTGCGCACCTGGTTCTTTGTCAGCCGCGTGGTCGTTTGCGGCGCATCCATCGTAGTCGTGGACGTGGGCGTGGGCGTTTTCACTGGATTCCTTTCAAATTGTCCAAGCGGGGCATTGTATATTACCTGTCTGCGACGGTCATCGTTTCTTCGGGAGCGTGTGCAGAACCTCGGGTTGTGCTGGCCGCACTGGACACCGGTATCCTGCGCCGCGGAATCCTGCGCCGCAGCCGCAAGTCCGCGATAAACTATGTTTTCAAACGTATCCCGATTGAACTCATCGGCCAGCTGCGCACTGGCCGCAGCCGTCTGCAATCGGCAAACCTCCGGGGGCCGCCATGAGCCGTAAGAAAAATGCGATTACGCGCCGCGAATTTATCGCGGCGAGCTCGAGCGCCGCAGCCGCAGCGGCGACAGGGTTACTGTTTCCCGGCCTGGCCTCGGCGCAGCGCAAACCTCTGTGCATTGACGTCCACGCCCACTATTGGACCGACGAGTATCTCGATCTGGTAACAAGCTACGGCAAAACCGATACCAATATCCAGCGCGGACGCGGCGCGGGCCCATCCGAAACCGACATTTCCAAACGTTTTGCCATGATGGATGCCGCCGGCGTCGATTTGCAGGTACTCTCGGTATCTCCGCAGATGCCGCATTTTGAAAACAAAGCTCACGCGGTCGCAGCCGCGAGAAAAGCGAATGACATGTTTGCCGAAGCTGTGCGGCGCTGGCCGAAACGGTTTGCGGCCTTCGCGGCTTTGCCATTGCCCCACGTCACCGAGTCGCTCGCTGAACTCGATCGCGCGCTGGGCGAACTGCGGATGCTGGGCGTCGCCAATACCACCTCCATCGTCGGCCACTCAGTCGCCGATCCGCAGTTCATGCCCATCTACGAGGAGCTCAACCGCCGCGGTTCCTGAAATGTTTCTGCACCCCACCGGCAATAATGCGAATACGCCGCTGATTGCCGATTACAAGCTTACTTGGATGATTGGCGCTCCGGCCGAGGAGGTAATTGCCGTGCTGCAACTGATCGCCGCCGGTGTGCCGAAACGCTTTCCAAATATGAAGATCATTCATTCGCATTTGGGCGGCGCGGTGGCGATGGTTTTGAAGCGCTGGGACAGCGTTTCCACCTGGGAATATCCGCAAATGCCGGAACGCCCCAGCATCGCCGCTCGCCGGATGTGGTACGACACGGTCGATTACGGCGATGTGCCGGCATTGCGCGCAACCGTGGATTCGCTCGGCATCGGCCAGGTGGTGCTGGGCAGCGATTTTCCGTACGAAACCGGCGTGAAAATGCCTATCGCCTGGCCGTCAGCTACATACGTGATTCCGGTTTTAAAAAGGAAGAGATTGAACGCATCTTGTCCGGAAACGCCGCAAGCCTATTGCGGCTGTAAACATTCGCGGCGCGGCGTGCAGTTTTAATGTTGCCGCTTGAGGGCGTCACCGTCATCGCGCTGGAGCAAGCCATCGCTGCTCCGTTTGCCACGCGCCAGCTCGCCGATCTGGGCGCTCGCGTGATTAAAATCGAACGGCCGGGCGTCGGCGACTTTGCCCGCCATTACGATGCAACCGTTCTCGGGATGTCCAGCCATTTCGTCTGGGCAAACCGCTCCAAAGAATCGCTGACGGTCGATCTGAAGCGGCCCTGAGTCCCTCAAGGAAATTCTTGCGCGGCTGCTGGCAAAGGCAGATGTGTTCATTCAAAACCTGATCCCGGGAGGCGCCGAAAGGCTGGGGCTGGGTA
>CAWINS010000024.1:0-45297 GCA_963837335.1 uncultured Actinomycetes bacterium
AGCCGCCAGGACCGGGCCAGCGCCCGGACGGGGCGCTCGTTCTCCAGCACGACGACGGGGGTGACCAGGCTGAACATGGTCGAGAGCCAGATGGTCAGCACCAGGGCCGCCAGCCCCAGCAAGGCGATACCGCCGTACACCGCGGCGGGCGCGCCGGCCAGCAGGGCGATCCCCACGATCGCGCCGAGGATCAGTACCGGCCCGAGCCCGGCCAGCAGCACCAGCAGGGTGGCCAGCAGCAGGCTGGGCAGCCGCGGGCGGGTGATCCGCCAGGCGTCCGCGGCACTGATCTGCTGGCCGGCGACTCCCCGGGCGATGATCGGGGCGAGCAGCCCGGCCAGGATGGCCTGCACGATGATGGTCAGCAGGATGCTCAGCCCGAACACCGGCAGGGCCACCGCGACGATGCGGCCCACCAGGTGGGTGGCCTGGGCAGTCGTCAGTTGCTGCCCCGGGCTGGGCAGGTTGAGGCTGCCCAGGTTGAGCAGCGTGCGGGTGATCACGGCGGAGATGACCGCTGAGATCGTCATGACCACGGCGGCGAGGCCCAGGATGGCCTTGGGATTGCGGCGGATGGAGGCGAAGGCGCCGTCGAGGATCTCGCCGACGCCCAGCGGCCGGAGCGGGATCACGCCGGGCTTGGGTGCAGCCTCGCCATAACGCGGCCACTGACCGGGTGGTGGCTGCCCGTAGCCCGGGTGGCCCGGGCCTGATGGCCCGGAGCCTGACTGACCGTAGCCCGATTGGCCATATCCCGGCTGCCCGGATCCCGGCTGGCCAGGTCCAGGCTGTCCGTAGCCCGGCTGGCCCCACCCGGGCCAGCCAGGCGTACCCGGCTGGCCGTACCCGGGCTGGCCGGCCGCGGGCTGGCCAGCCTCTGGGTGGTCCTCACCGGGCGGGCCGGATGGAGCCTGCGGCGGGCTGCCCGGACCGTACCCGCCGCCGGGCGGGAACCATGGCTGGGGACGCTGGGCCTGCCCGTCTCCCGGCGCGTCCGACGACGGACTGTCTGTCATGGTTCTCCTTCGCGGCACACGGCCGCAAAACTGCTCGCCGATAGCAGGGCTGGCCCCCTCGTCCCGCTGGCGCCCATACTCGCACGAAGCAGCGGTGTCATGAAGTCCAGCCAGCGCAACCGCGCGGGGTGGCCCGCTGGGCGGTCAGTCCTGGGGCCGCCCGGTTAACCCGCCGCAGGCCGGCGGGCAGACTCAGATCATGAACGTGCCCACCCTGGAGTGGCTTGACCCGCCCCGCGGGCCGGCCGTCGCCCTGCTCGACCAGACCCGTCTGCCCGCCGAAGAGAAGGTCGTCACCTGCGAAAACGTCCCTGAACTGGTCGACGCGATCCGCCGTCTGGTCATCCGCGGCGCACCGGCCCTCGGCGTGGCCGGCGCGTTCGGCGTAGCTTTGGCCGCCTGCCGCGGCGACGACGTGGCGGCCGCGGCCCGGCTGCTCGGTGAGGCGCGGCCCACCGCGGTGAATCTGGCCTGGGGCACCCGCCGCGCACTGGCCGCATATCAGGCCGCGCTCGGCCGCGTGGTGGAGCCGAAACACCAAAACCAGGATCCGCAACGACTGGCGGCTGGTGCCGCCCTCGACGAGGCGAGGGCGATCGCGGCTGATGACGCCGCCGCCAGCGCGGCGATGGCCCGGCACGGTCTCGGCCTGATACCGGAGGGCGCCCGGGTGCTTACGCACTGCAACACCGGCGCGCTGGTCTCCGCGGGCGGCGGGACGGCGTTCGCGGTAATCATGGCCGCGCACCAGGCCGGCCGGCTGATCCGGTTGTATGTGGACGAGACCCGCCCCCTGTTGCAGGGAGCCAGGCTCACCGCCTATGAGGCGCAGCGGGCGGGCATCGACTATGCGGTGCTGCCCGACTCCGCGGCGGCGGGACTGCTCGCCAGCGGCGCGGTCGATGTCGTGCTCACCGGGGCCGACCGGATCGCCGCGGACGGCAGCGTGGCCAACAAAGTTGGCACGTACAGCCTGGCGGTGCTCGCCCAGTACCACGGCGTCCCGTTCGTAGTGGTGGCGCCGGTGTCCACCATCGACTTCGGCACGGCTACCGGCGCTGAAATCGTCGTGGAGCACCGGGCCGCCCAGGAGGTGACCACACTGGGCGGGCAGGTCCTCGCGCCCGCTGGTAGCGCCGCGTATAACCCGGCGTTCGACGTCACCCCGGCGTCCCTGGTCAGCGCCCTAGTGACAGAGCGTGGTATAACCCAACCCATTACTACAGGTAATCTTCGTCTGCTAAACGCTCCTCCGCCTCAGCGGAAGAGTGCCCCCGCCGATGTTTCCATGGAACTATGAGGCTCATGAAAGGTCGTGTGCTCGTCGTCGATGACGACGCTGCCCTGTCCGAGATGCTCGGCATCATGCTCCGAGGCGAGGGATTCGAGCCAACCTTCGTCTCCGACGGGGACAAGGCGATGGAGGTGTTCCGGGACACTCATCCCGACCTTGTGCTGCTCGACCTGATGCTGCCAGGTATCGACGGGATCGACGTCTGCCGGCAGATCCGCACCGAATCTGGTGTGCCTATCGTCATGCTCACGGCCAAGAGCGACACTGTCGACGTGGTCCTGGGACTCGAGTCCGGCGCGGATGACTACATCGTCAAGCCCTTCAAGTCGAAAGAGCTGATCGCGAGGGTCCGGGCCCGGCTGCGCCGGACCGACGACCCGGCGCCCGAAATGCTGCAGATCGTCGACGTTGAGATCGACGTGGCCGGGCATTCGGTCAAGCGCAACGGTCGCCCGGTCAGCCTGACCCCGCTGGAGTTCGATCTGCTGGTGGCGCTGGCCCGCAAGCCGCGCCAGGTGTTCACCCGCGAGGTGCTGCTGGAGCAGGTCTGGGGGTACCGTCACGCGGCGGACACCCGCCTGGTCAACGTGCATGTGCAGCGCCTCCGGGCCAAGATCGAGAAGGACCCGGAGCATCCGGAGATCGTGGTGACCGTGCGCGGCGTGGGCTACAAGGCAGGACCGGCCTGATCATGGAGCCGGCCGGGGCGGGTCAGCAGGGCCGGGCATTTTCCCGATCAGCGTGAAGAAGGGTGATGGAGGGGGCAGCGAGCAGCGGCGAGGCGGGGCGCGGGCCACGCGGTAACGGACTGCCCGGTGCTGGTAAATCGAGTGCTGGTAAATCCAGTGGAATACCGGTGGGCGGGCTCTCCGCGGGGAGTGTCACCCTGCCCGGGGCAGTCGCCGCGGACGCCGGGGCCGCGCTTCCAGGTCCTGCTCTCCCCGGCCCTGGTCGTCCGGGCCTGGGCCTCGGCCAGCCGGCCGGCCGCTCCCGGCTGGCCCTGCTGGTCCGGCGGGCTGCCCGCCGCCTGCCGCCCGGGATACGCCGCGCCCTGCGGGTCCTGGACCGGCGGGCCCGCGTGGTGGCGGGTCAGCTGCGCCGGCGCTGGCACCGCTCACTTCAGCTGCGGGTGGTCGCCACCACGCTGGTGATCTGCGTGGTGGTCGTCACGGTCCTCGGCTTCTTCCTGGTCCAGCAGATCGAGAGCGGACTGCTCAACAGCGCGCGGACCTCGGCCGCCCACCAGCTCGGTGAGGGCCTGAGCGTGGCCAAGGACGAGGGCGGGCTGGAAGGTTCGGCCGGGGACCAGGTCAAGTCGCTGCTCTCGCTGACCGCGACGCTGCAGAGCCTGAGCGGGCCGGGTGACAACTTCGACGTGGTGATCCTGGCCCAGCCGTCCACCGGCGACTCCGCCTTCGGGGGCACGTTCGGCAACCAGAACCTCAGCTGGCACAGTGTGCCGCGCGGGCTGATCCAGAAGGTAACGAGCGAGCAGCAGCAGGGCCGGACCGACGAGCTCTGGTCCACCCCGACCCTCATGCGGTACCTGCACGGCCAGGCCTCGGGCCCGGGGCTGGCGATCGGCGGCGTGATCAACACGCACGACCAGCTCTACTACCTCTTCCCGCTGAGTCAGCAGCAGGCCACGCTGGGCCTGGTCCAGCACGCCATGCTGTTCGGCGGGCTGGTCCTGGTCCTGCTGCTGGTCGGCATCGTGTCCCTGGTCACCCGCTGGGTGGTGGTCCCCATCCGGGACGCCGCCGCCGCGGCCCGGCGGCTGTCCGACGGCCAGCTGGACGAGCGGATGCCGGTCCGTGGCACCGACGACCTGGCCGCTCTGGCCCGGTCGTTCAACGACATGGGGGCCAGCCTCCAGGAGAAACTGCGCGAGCTGGAGGAACTGTCCAAGGTGCAGCGGCAGTTCGTCTCCGACGTCTCACACGAGCTGCGCACCCCGCTGACCACGATCAGGATCGCGGCCGACGTGCTGTTCGCGGCCCGGGAGCAGCTGATGCCGGCCGCGTCCCGCTCGGCGGAACTACTGGAAGGCCAGCTGGAACGGTTCGAGTCGCTGCTCGCCGACCTGCTCGAGATCAGCCGCTACGACGCGAACGCGGCCACCCTGGACGCGGAGTCGGCCGACGTGTGCGACCTGGTCCGGCGCGCTGCGGCGGACGCCGAGCAGCTCGCGGCGCGGAAGGGGACCCGGATCGATTTCCGGCTGCCCCCCGAGCCGTGCGTCGCGGAGGTGGACCGCCGCCGGGTCGAGCGCATCCTCCGCAACCTGCTGGACAACGCGGTCGAGCACGGCGAGGGCCGGGATGTGGTCGTCACTGTGGCGGGGGACCGGGACGCGGTGGCCGTAGCCGTCCGCGACCATGGGGTGGGCTTCGGGCCCGCTGAAGCGCAGATGGTGTTCGACCGGTTCTGGCGAGCGGACCCCGCGCGGGCCCGGACGACCGGCGGCACCGGGCTGGGCCTGGCCATCTCGCTCGAGGACGCGCGGCTGCACAACGGCTGGCTGCAGGCCTGGGGGGAATGCGGAAGGGGTTCGGTCTTCCGGCTGACCGTGCCCCGGATGGCCGGGCAGGAGCTCGTCGGATCACCGCTGCCGCTCGGGCCAGACGAGGCCGAGCCAGGCCCGGAACTCATCCTTCCGCTGCCGCTCCGGGTGAGTCAGGTCCCGCCGGGCTCCGGACCGGCCGGCGCCGGGTTCTCTGGCCCGGGATTCGCGGGCTCCGGGCTCGCCGGAACCCAGTACACGGTCATCCAGGACACGGGCATCCAGGACACGGCATCCAGGACACGGTCATCCAGGCACACCGGCATCCAGAACACGGGGACCGAGCCGGAGGACCCAGGCGGGGCGGGCGCGACCAGTGGCGACTAAGAGGTCCGGGCTGCGCTGGTTCTTCACCGCCCTGGTCGCCGTGACCCTGGCGGCCAGCTGTGCGGACGTGCCGACCAGCGGGCTGCTCCAGCACACTGCGCGGCCCGCGGGCGCGGGCGGCGAGCAGCAGGGTTCGGACTGCTGCGGGTACATCATGGCCGGGCCGGGCCCCGGCTCGAGTCCGTCGACCATAGTCCAGGGCTTCCTGCTGGCCAGCGCAGACTTCGGCAACCATCACGAGATCGCCCGGCAGTACCTGACCAGGGCAGCGAGCCGATCCTGGCAGCCGGGACTGGGTCCCGCAGTCACCGTGGTCGCGCGGCCGCCTACGGTCACGGCCACCCCCCCGGCGTTCGGCTCGCGGAACACCGCCGTGGTACAGGTCAGCGCGCAGCTGCTGGGCAACGTCAGCGCCAGCGGCCAGTACGTTCCCGTTCCCGTGGAAGTCGCCCGGCATCCGCTGATCCAGGAGTTCACCCTCCAGCAGGTGCACAAACAGTGGCGCATCGCCACGCTGCCGTCTTCCACTGGGGCAAAGCAGGCCCCCGCCAGCGTGGATCAGCCGTCCCACGAGCTGCTGCTCACCAAGGACCTCTTCCAGCTGGCCTTCCAGCCGCGGAACCTCTACTACCTGGACCCTGGGGGCAAAGGCCTGGTGCCCAACCCGGTCTTCGTACCGGTCGACTCGGGGGATCCAGCCGTCGACCTGGTCCGGGCGCTGCTGATCCCCCCGCAGGGGTGGCTGGCCGGGGCGGCGCTGTCCGCGTTCCCGCCCGCCGCCACGCCGCGCCACGTCGAGATCCTGCCAGGGAGCAAGACTGCGGTGGTCGACCTGGGCCTGCCCAAGTCCGCGACCACCGAGACGTCGCTGGCCGAGATGGCGTCCCAGCTGGTCTGGACGCTGACCAGCTCGTCGTATGAGTCCGCGTCCGTCCAGGGCGTGAAGCTGGAGGTCAACGGCAAGGTGTGGACCCCGCCGGGCGCGGCCAGCGCGGTGCTGAGCCCGCGCACCTTCCCGCAGCCCGCCCTCGTGCCGCCCCGGCCCGAGGAGCTGTATTTCCTCGGCAGCAACGGCGCGGCCCGCGTGCTCGGCGCCCAGGGCAGCAGCAGCGCGGTGCCGGGGCAGGCGGGAACCGGCCAGGTGTCGCTGACCAGCATCGCTGTCTCCCGGGATCAGCGCTACCTGGCGGGCATCGGGGGGTCTGCCACGGCGTCGACGCTGTACACGAGTTCCCTGTCCGCTGCGGCCAAGCCGCACGCCAGCTCGGCTGCGCGGGCGTTGCAGATCCGGATGAGCGGGGTGTCGATCGCGTCGGCGAGCTGGGACCGTAACGACAACCTGTGGGTCGCCGGCACGTCGGGCGGCAAGCCCAGGGTGTGGGTGCTGGGCCCGTCCAAGGGCACGCCAGTCAGCGTGCGCCTGCCGCCGAACATCCGGTCCGTCACCGCGCTGCGGGTGGCCCCGGACGGCGTACGGGTCGCGATGATCGCCAGCGTCAGCACCGTCAATGGCCTGGTGAAGGAAGTGCTGCTCGGCGCCATCCTGAGGAGCAGCGACCAGGTGACGTTGTCCAGCGCCGGGCAGCTCGGTGCGGACCTGACCCGGCCCAGCGCACTGAGCTGGTACGACGCGGACCATCTGCTGGTCGTGAACCAGGCGTCCTATGGCCCCCAGCTGGAGGAGGTGCCGGTGGACGGGGACCGGTCCTCCTACCAGGGCATCGAGCCGGAGATGACGTCGATCGCCGCGGCAGGCCCGCACAACGGCCTGTTCGTCGGCCTGCAGACCGGGCACCTGGCCAGGTCTGCGGGCCTCGGCGAGCTGTGGAGTCCGTTCGCCGAGGGCAGCGCCGCGACCTATCCGGGCTGACGATGCGCCCGGGGCAGGTCCGGCGGCAATATCTCCCCATGTTGACCTCTTAGTCCCGGTGCGGCATCCGCCCAGGTGCGGCGCGGGTGGAAGAAGACACTCTGGGCTCCTGACATCTGGGCCCGGGCAGGCTAGCGTCGGTCTATGGCACCCGCCCGGGTCCGTGGTTGCGCTGTGCAGGGTTTCCCGCTCGCTGCGGGAAGCCCGGCTAGGCAAGCCGATGCCAGCCGCAGGCGAAACGGCCCACGTAAGGCGACTTGTCGTCGACCGATCACGGTGCGGCTTAGAGGTAAGTCCTGCCCCGCCGGAAGATCAGATGTCTTCCGGACCGGGAGAAGGGCGGTAGTGGCACAGGCCGCGAATCCCTCAGCAGGCGGATGTGGGGACGAAGACCAGGTCGGCCGGGCGGGTGTCATTCCACACGAGAAGGTCGAAGGGGGTTTCCCACGTGGACATCATCTTCCATGGTCGGCGTACCAGTGTTCAGGAGCGCTTCCGCGAGTACGCCACGGCTAAGCTAAGCAAGATCGTGAAGCTCGACCAGAAGACCATCAGTATCGATGTGGAAGTAACCCTGGAACGTAATCCGCGCCAGTCCTCCCAGCGGGAGCGGGTCGAGCTGACGCTCTACTCGCGGGGCCCGGTGATGCGGGCGGAAGCAGCCGCTGACGATCGCTATCATGGCCCTGGATCGCGCGATGGCCAAGCTGGAAACGCACATGCGCCGGGCCTGTGACCGGCGCAAGGCGCGGAACAGCGGCCACTCCCTGACGCCGGAGATGGGCACGGTGCCCGCCCTGCCGGTGGAGTCCATGGCGGTCCGGTCTGCCGGGGCCACCTCGGTCACTCCGGCTGACGGCCGGGCCCGGGCCGTGGCGGCCGATGGTAACGGGTCTGCGCAGGCCAGTGAGTCCGACTGGGCCGACGCCGACCTTCAGCTCGACGGGATCGTGCCAATCCCGATGGAGGGAGACGGCCCGCTCGTGGTGCGGGAGAAGTTTCACTCCGCGACGCCGATGACCATCGACCGCGCCTTGCACGAGATGGAACTCGTCGGGCACGACTTCTTCCTGTTCCGGGACGAGACATGCCACCTGCCCAGCGTGGTCTATCGCAGGCAGGGCTACAACTACGGGGTGATCCGGCTGGTCGAAGGGGCGGACACCGAACTGGTCGGCGCGCCCGCGCGGCGGGTGCCGGTGGATTGAACCGGAGGCGGCAGACAATCGACTTATCAGCTCAGGCTGCCCGGCCACGGGGCAGTGCACCGAAATGCCGGGGCTGGCCAGCCCCGGTTTGCGCACGTGGCCCCCGCTGCGCCAGAGTTTGACCACTGGTTGCGGTGGGGGGACCACGCACGGCCAGTGCAGCAGTACCGTAAGCCCCGCAAGGCCCGCAGTATCAGCAAGACCCCCGCATCAGGATCAGCAAGACCCCCGCATCAGGCCACGTAGGCCAGCAGGATCAGCGCACCAGTACCGGGTACGGCGAGAGCACCACGCCTGGACGCAGGGTCAGAGAGGAGGCGTTATGGGCGGAGATCCCGCGGTAACCACAGTTTCCGGGGCCGGCATCGATCTCCAGGCCAGCGCCGGTTCAGTGGATTCCGCAACGTCCGATCCGATCCGTGCACTGATCGTCGATGACCATGCGCTGTTCCGCCGGGGACTGGAAATGGTCCTCGCCGCCGAGGACGACATTGAACTGGTCGGCGAGGCCAGTGACGGGACCGAGGCGGTGGCCAAGGCCGGCGAGGCCTTGCCCGACGTGGTCCTGATGGACATCCGGATGCCCAAGAGCAGTGGCATCCAGGCCTGCCGGGCGATGAAGGAGGTGGCCCCCAGCTCGAAGATCGTCATGCTGACGATCAGCGACGAGGAAGAGGACCTCTTCGAGGCGATCCGCGCCGGGGCCAGTGGCTATCTGCTCAAGGACATCCCGCTGGACGAGGTCGCGGATGTGGTCCGGGCCGTGCACGGCGGCCAGTCGCTGATCAACCCATCCATGGCGGCCAAGCTGCTCACCGAGTTCGCGGCGCTGGCCAAGCGGGATGGGGAGGAACGGGCCGAGCAGCAGGTCCCGGCGCCCAAGCTGACCGACCGGGAGATGCAGGTTCTCAAGCTGGTGGCCAGGGGGATGAACAACCGGGACATCGCCAAGGAGCTGTTCATCTCGGAGAACACGGTCAAGAACCACGTGCGGAACATCCTGGAGAAACTCCAGATCCACTCGCGGATGGAAGCCGTGATGATCGCCGTCCGGGAGAAGCTGATCGAGTTCAGCTGACCGCGGGGCGGCTGCCCTCCGCCGCCTCGGTTCGGCGGGGCGGCATGACGCTGCCTCGCGGAGCGGCCGGGCCGGCAACGGTGGGGTAAAGCTTTCCAGTTTCGCCCCGAAGCCCTTGGCGGAGGCTTGTATACCCAGTATTATCCTCAGCATGATACCGAAGGGCGGGACACCGTGAGTGTCCGGCACGCGCTGCTGGCGCTGCTGAGCGAGGGGCCCAAGTACGGCCTGCAGCTGCGGGAGGAGTTTGAGGCCCGCACCGGCGAGGTGTGGCCACTCAACGTCGGCCAGGTCTACACCACGCTGCAGCGGCTCGAACGGGACGGCCTGGTCGAGTCGGACGGTGACGGCGACGAGGGTCCGCAGAAGGGGTTCCGGATCACCTCCGACGGGGCCACGGAACTGGCCGGATGGCTGCGCACGCCGCCGGACCTGGCCTCCCCGCCTCGCGACGAGCTGGTGATGAAGGTGCTGGTGGCCCTCCGGGTCCCGGGTACCGACGTGCATGAGGTGATCCAGGTTCACCGTCGCTACCTGGTGCAGCTGATGCAGCAGTGGACCCGTATCAAGGAGGCCGAGGCCGAGGCCGATCTGGGCCTGGCCCTGGTGGTCGACGCCGAGCTCTTCCGGCTCGATGCCGTAATCCGCTGGCTGGATGCAGCCGACGGGCGGCTCAAGCGGGCCGCCGCCGACCCGCCGCAGCCCGCGTCCGTGGCCCTGCCCAGGCTGCGCCGGCGGGTGGGGACCCGTTCATGAGAAGCGCATGCCTGACCTGCGAACAGGAGACGGGGCAATGACCGTGCTGGAGCTGAAGGACGTATCGAAGGCCTACGGGCAGGGACCGGCGCGCGTCGAGGCGCTGCACAGCGTTGACCTGACCGTCGAGGCCGGCGGGATGGTGGCGGTCATGGGCCCGAGCGGCTCGGGCAAGTCCACGCTGCTGACGATCGCCGGCAGCCTGGAGGAACCCAGCGCCGGGGAGGTGCTGATCAACGGGGCGCCGCTGGCCAGGATGTCGCGCAACGACAAGGCGCGGCTGCGGCGGCGCACGGTCGGGTACGTGTTCCAGGACTTCAACCTGCTGCCCGGGCTGACCGTCGCCGAGAACGTGGCCCTGCCACTGGAACTGGACGGCACGAACGCCAGGGCGGGCCGGGTGGCGGCCCGGGCGGCGCTGGACGGGCTCGGCCTGGCCGACCGGGGAGACCGGTACCCCAGTGAGCTGTCGGGTGGTGAGCGGCAGCGGGTCGCGATCGCCCGTGCGGTGGTAGGGGACCGCCGCCTGCTGCTGGCCGACGAGCCTTCCGGTGCGCTGGACTCGGTGAACGCCGAAGCGGTCATGCGGCTGATCCACGAGGCGTGCAAGCGCGGGGTGGCCGCCGTGGTGGTGACGCACGACGCCCAGCTGGCGTCCTGGGCCGACCGCGTGGTGTTCCTGCGGGACGGGCGCGTCGTCGATCAGACCGCCCCGCTGCCCGGACCCGAGTCCCTGCTCACGCCCGGGCAGACCCCATGACCACGGCGCTGCGGGAACGTCCCGCGCCGGCGGGAGCAGCGGGTAACGGGGGCGTTCCCGCCCGGCGCGCGGTCATCCGCTGGGCCTGGCGGCTGCTGCGCCGCGAGTGGCGCCAGCAGCTGCTGGTCCTCGGGCTCGTCACGGTCGCGGTGGCGGCCACGATCGTGGGGGCAGCCGTGGCCACCACCACGCCCCCGCCGGCCAACGCGGGTTTCGGCACGGCCCAGGACCAGGCCAACTTCCAGGCCCCTGATCCGCATCTGGCCAGCCAGATCGCGGCGCTGCAGCACCGCTTCGGCCGGACCGATGTGATCGAGAACCAGACCATCGCCATCCCGGGCTCGATCGACACCTTCGACCTCCGCGCGCAGAACCCGCACGGGCCGTATGGGCAGCCGATGCTCTCCCTGGTCAGCGGGCACTACCCAGCTGGCCCAGGCCAGGTAGCGATGACCAGCGGGGTGGCGGCCGCCTTCCATCTGAGGGTCGGTGACCTCTGGCGCCAGGACGGCACGACGCGGCGGGTCACCGGCATCGTGCAGAACCCGCAGAGCCTGCTGGACGAGTTCGCGCTCGTCGTCCCGGGCCAGGTCACCGCGCCGAGTCAGGTCACTGTCCTGTTCGACGCGCGCGGCGTGCCACTGCGCGACACCGGGCCGCTGCGCGACCTCGGGCGGAACGTATCCACGCCGCACTCGGCGTCGTCGGGCAACGTGCTGAACCCGGAGACGATCGTGCTCGCCCTGGCCACCGTGGGCATGCTGCTCATCGCCCTGGTCGGGATCGGCGGCTTCACGGTGCTCGCGCAGCGCCGCCTGCGATCCCTGGGGCTGCTGGCCGCCCAGGGGGCCACCGACCGGAACATCCGTCTCGTCATCCGGGCTAACGGCGTGCTGGTGGGCGTGCTCGGCGCGGTGGCCGGGTTCGTGCTCGGCCTGGCCGCCTGGCTGGCCTACCGGCCGAGCGTGGAGACGGACGCCCACCACCTGATCCGCCCGTTCCAGCTGCCGTGGACCGTGATCGGCGTGGCCATGGGCCTGGCCGTCGTGGCCACCTATTTCGCCGCTTCGCGGCCGGCCCGGGCGGTCACCAGGATCCCGGTCGTAACCGCCCTGGCCGGGCGGCCCGCGCCGCCCAAGCAGGTGCACCGTTCCGCGCTGCCCGGCCTGATCCTGCTCGGCGGGGCCGCGGTCCTGTTTGCCTACTCCGGCACGACCAACGGCAACGGCACCGGATCACTCGCACTCGTCGGTGGCTTCGTCGCCCTGATCGCGGCGGTGATCCTGCTGGCGCCGGCGTGCCTCACGCTGCTGGCCAGGCTGGGCCGCCGGGCCCCGATCGCGACCCGGCTCGCCCTGCGCGACCTGGCCCGGTACCGGGCCCGCTCAGGCTCAGCTCTCGCCGCCATCACCCTCGGCGTGCTGATCGCCATGCTGGTCAGCGTGCTGTCCGCGCAGCGCTTCGGCAACGTCCTCGACTACGCGGGCCCCAACGTGGCCTCGGATCAGCTCATCGTCTACACGCCCAACGGGCAGGGCGGCGGACCGGGCGGGCCACCAGCGGCCCGGTGACCGGGAGCAAGCTGGCGTCGATGGCGAAGACGGCGCACGGCATCGCGGCCGCGCTCGGCTCCCACGACGTCGTCGAACTCGAGTCGACCAGTGCCTCGCTGCAGCACGCGGCGTCCGGGCGCAGCTGGAGCGGGCCGGTCTACGTCGCCACCCCGCAGCTGCTCAGGGCCTTTGGCATCAGTGCCGCGCAGGTCAGCCCCAGCGCTGACATTCTCAGTGCCCGGCCCGGGCTGTCTGGCATCACCAAGATGCAACTCGTGTACGGCAACTACTTCAGCAGCAGCGGCCCGCCAGCCAGGCGTCGGTCCAGGCGGCGGACAGCAATCCTTCCCGTGCCCGAAGAACACCTGCCTGGCCAACCCGGTGATCCAGGAGGTCAGCGCGCTCCCGGCCGGGACGTCGGCGCCCAACACCGTGATCACGCAGCACGCCATCAGCACGCTGCACCTGGGGGCCAGCGTGTCGGCGGACGGCTGGCTGATCCAGACGCCGAACCCGCCCACCGCCGCGCAGATCACCAACGCCCGGCACACCGCGGCCGCGGCCGGCCTGACCATCGAGACCAAGAACAGCATCCCGTCGGTGGCGGTGATCATCGACTGGGCCACCGTGTTCGGCATCGTGCTCGCGCTGGGCATCCTGGCCATGACACTCGGCCTCATCCGCAGCGAAACCGCTGGCGACCTGCGTACCCTGGCCGCCACCGGAGCGAGCAGCTGGACCCGCCGCACCCTGACCGGGGCCACGGCGGGTGCCCTCGGCCTGGCCGGGGCGGTGCTCGGTACGGTAGCGGCCTATGTCGCCGCTATCGGCTACTCCTGGGATAACAAGCTCGAGACCCTCTCCGAGCTGAAAAGTGTGCCCATCACCAGCCTGCTGCTCATTCTGGTCGGCATGCCCCTCGCCGCCGCGGCGGCGGGCTGGCTGCTCGCGGGCCGGGAACCGGACGCCATCGCGCGCCAGCCGCTGGAATAAGGGTGGGGTCAGCCGGCCCGGACCGCATCGCGAGCGCCTCACGGCAGCGCATCACTACCGGGCCCGTCAGCGAGGGCTCCATCCGAGAGGGCATGGCGCAGGCGTGACTCGAGGTCCGGGCGGTTGACCCGCCCGACCTCGACCGCCGAGCAGCCCACCCACGCCGCCGCCTCGCGCAGGGCCCGGGCCATCGGCCTGACGGCGGCGGCCGAGTCCAGCGAGAGCTGCCGGGCGACCAGGGTCTGGCCCTGGCGGACCGGATCGACCCGGCCGAGCAGGCGGCCCCCGGCCAGCAACGGCATGGTGTAGTACCCGTGCACCCGCTTGGCCTTGGGCACGTAGGCCTCCAGGCTGTGCTCGAAGCCGAACATCCGCCGGGTCCGCTTGCGGTCCCACAGCAGGGAGTCAAACGGCGAGAGCAGGGTGATCCGGTGCCGGCCACGCGGCGCCTCGGCCAGCGCGGCCGGGTCGGCCCAGCCCGGCACGACGGTGCTGGCCGCCTTCCGCCCCGCCCCCGCCGCCGGGACCTCGATCTCGACCGGGGTCAGGCCGGCGGCCAGCGCCGACTCCCCGGCGAGTTCCGCGTGCCGGGCCTGGCGGTCGGTCAGCTCACGCAGCCGGTGGTAGTCGATCAGGTCCGGGCGGGTGACCACGCCCAGCGCCCTGGCCGCCACCACGGCCAGGTGGGCCAGGCATTCGGCGTCGGCCGGATCGCGGTCCAGCAGCTCGCTGGGCAGCACACGCTCGGGCAGGTCATAGACGCGGCGCCATCCGTCCCGCCGGACGCAGATCACCTCGCCCACATCCAGCAGCCATTCCACGGCGATCTTCGTTTCCGACCAGTCCCACCAGGGACCGCCCGCCTTGGCCCCGCCGAGCTGGGTGGCGTTCAGCGGCCCCTCGCCGCGCAGCCGGGCCAGCACCTCCGCGCAGGTGCGTTCGTGGCTCTGATGCCAGCGCTTGCCCCGGGCGCGCAGCGCGCGGCGGCGGAACGCGTACCAGGGCCACTCCTCCAGGGGCAGGATGCAGGCCGCGTGTGACCAGTACTCGAAGGCGGCCGGCTGGCGCGGGTGCCAGTAGGCGCGCTCGATCCGCTCCCGGGGCACCGGACCGAGCCGGGCGTACGCGACGAGTTCGTGGGAGCGGGCCAGCACGCTGATGGTGTCCAGCTGCACCGCGCCCAGCCTCCGCAGCATCGCCGGCACGCCGCCGCGGCGGCCGTCGGCTCCCAGCAACCCCTGCGCGCGCAGCGTGAGCAGCCGGGCCTCGTCGGCGGATACGGACAGCTGGGGGGCGGGCAGGACAACACTCGTCACAGACGCGCAGCCTAACCGGGGGCACTGACATTCCAGGGGCGTTAGTTTCCCGGGGTACCCGGGCTGGCCCGGGCACTGGCTGGCCGGGCACTGGCTTCCCGGGTGCTGGCTGCCGGGAAGGGCCGGTCTCCGGCCCCGGGTTTAGTACCAGTCTTCGAAGATGTTGGTGGAGGCGGCCAGCAGGCTGCCCACCACGACCAGGCCCAGCCCGGTCCAGAACAGCCACCAGATCGTGCCGAAGACGAGGGCCAGGCCGCCGACGAGGAAGCCCAGCATGATGATGCTGACGGCTACCCAGGACACCGGACGCCCGTGGAACGGCTCATAGTGCCCAGGGCTGGCGGGCGCGATGTCGCCGTGGGCGCCCTCTTCCGCCCCAGCGCCGGACCTGACGTCCATCCCCACCTGGTCCGTCATTGGCGCCGCTCCTCTCCTCGTCCGCCGGTTCCTCGCCGCCGGGGCGGGCAGCCGCCGCCATTCCGGGCGGGACTGCCACCGCTGGTACATATTGTGGCGGGAAACCCCGCCCCGTCCGCATCCGGCCCCCCGGAATGGGAACCGGGGGCGGGCACGTTCTATAACGCAGGTTAGACACGCCACGGGCCAGGCCGGGCACGCTCGCACGCGACAGCGTAGCGGGGCGGTGCCCGGGCCGGGTATGGAGGCGGCGGTAACCGAGGCCGGGCTACCCCGGGACACCGTGCGCCGCGGGCAACTTTTCCGGATTGTGAGCATTGCTTCCCGGGATCGGGAACCCTGGCGCAGTTGGGACGTTCTCAGATCAGCAACGTTCCGGCCGTGGTCCTCGCGTGCGGCTCGGTTTCGTTGCGTGTCTCGCCTACCATGACATGTGACGGGTGGCACCGGTGCGCCACTGACTGTCGTCCGCCCGGCGGGCCGCGTGACCGGCCGCCACCCGGCAGGTCGGCAGCCGTCCGCCCGGCAGCCACACGGCAGGCCAGTCCGCTGGCCGGCAGTCACGGGCGGCGATGTTCCCGGCCACTGTGCTAGCCGGCACAGTGCTAGCCGACCTAGGCCAGCCCAGCCAGGGCTAGCCGACCACGAGGTTCCGGGTAGCCGGCCACGATCCGCGAGGAGCGCGACAAGAAGTGCCAGCCATCATCGACAATGTCCTGCGTGCAGGTGAGGGCAAGACCCTGCGCAAGCTCAAGCGGATCGCGGAACAGGTCAACTCGATCGAAGAGGACTTCGCCGCGCTGAGTGACGCCGAACTGCGCGCCATGACCGACGAGTTCCGGCAGCGGCTGGCCGACGGGGAGACTCTCGACGACCTGCTGCCCGAGGCGTTCGCCACGGTCCGTGAGGCGGCCAGCCGCACGCTGGGCCAGCGGCACTTCGATGTGCAGCTGATGGGTGGCGCCGCGCTGCACATGGGCAACATTGCCGAGATGAGGACCGGTGAGGGCAAGACCCTGACCTCGGTGCTGCCTGCCTACCTCAACGCGCTGGGCGGCGACGGCGTGCACGTCGTCACGGTCAACGACTACCTGGCCAAGCGTGACTCTGAGTGGATGGGCCGGGTGCACCGCTTCCTGGGGCTCGAGGTGGGCGTGATCCTGGCCCAGCAGCCGCCGGAGGACCGCCGCAAGCAGTACGAGGCGGACATCACCTACGGCACCAACAACGAGTTCGGCTTCGACTACCTGCGCGACAACATGGCCTGGGGCCTGGAGGAGTGCGTCCAGCGCGGGCACCACTTCGCGATCGTGGACGAGGTTGACTCGATCCTGGTTGACGAGGCCCGGACTCCGCTGATCATCAGCGGCCCGGCCGAGCAGAGCGCCCGCTGGTACACGGAGTTCGCCAAGATCGTCCCCCGGCTGCGCCGCGGTGAGGACGGCGAGGGTGACTACGAGGTCGACGAGAAGAAGAAGACGATCGGCCTCCAGGAGTCCGGGGTGGAGAAGGTCGAGGACTATCTCGGCATCGAGAATCTCTACGACCCGGTCAACACGCCCCTGGTCAGCTTCCTGAACAACGCGATCAAGGCGAAGGAGCTGTACAAGAAGGACAAGGACTACGTCGTGGTCAACGGCGAGGTCCTGATCGTGGACGAGTTCACCGGCCGGATGCTGCACGGCCGCCGTTATAACGAGGGGATGCACCAGGCCATCGAGGCCAAGGAAGGCGTGCAGATCCAGAACGAGAACCAGACCCTCGCCACGATCACGCTGCAGAACTACTTCCGGCTCTACGGCAAGCTGGCCGGGATGACCGGCACGGCCATGACCGAGGCGAACGAGTTCGCCCAGATCTACAAGCTCGGCGTGGTGCCGATCCCGACCAACAAGCCGATGATCCGGCTCGACGTGGCCGACGTCGTCTACCAGACGGTGCAGGCTAAGTTCGAGGCGGTCGTCGACGACATCGCCGAGCGGCACGCCAACGGCCAGCCGGTGCTGGTCGGCACGACCAGCGTGGAGAAGTCCGAGATCCTGTCCCGGATGCTCAAGCAGCACGGTGTGCCGCACGAGGTGCTGAACGCCAAGTACCACGAGCGTGAGGCGGCGATCATCGCCCAGGCCGGCCGGAAGGGCGCGGTCACCGTGGCCACCAACATGGCCGGCCGCGGCACCGACATCATGCTGGGCGGCAACCCCGACTTCATCGCGGACATCGAACTGCATCAGCGCGGCCTGTCCCCGGTGGACACACCCGAGGACTACGAGGCGGCGTGGTCGGAGGCGGTCGACAAGGCCAAGGCGGCGGTGGCCGAGGAGCACGCGGAGGTCGTCGAGGCCGGCGGCCTGTACGTGCTCGGGACCGAGCGGCACGAGTCGCGGCGCATCGACAACCAGCTGCGCGGCCGGTCCGGGCGCCAGGGCGACCCGGGCGAGTCCCGGTTCTACCTGTCCCTCGAGGACGACCTGATGCGGATGTTCAACGCGGACAAGGTCGCGCACTTCATGGAGTGGCTGAAGACGCCGCCGGATGTGCCGATCGAGTCCAAGGCCGTGACCCGGTCCATCCGCTCCGCGCAGACCCAGGTTGAGCAGCAGAACTTCGAGATCCGCAAGGACGTGCTCAAGTACGACGACGTGATGAACCGCCAGCGCAAGGTGATCTACGCCGAGCGCCGCCGGGTCCTGGAAGGGGCGGACCTGCACGAGCAGATCCGGGAGATGATCGACGACGTCATCGAGGACTACGTCGCCGGGGCGACCAGCGAGGGGTTCGCCGAGGAGTGGGACCTGGACAAGCTGTGGACCGCGCTCCAGACGCTCTACCACCCGAAGCTCACCATGGCGGAAGCGGTGGACGAGGCCGGCGGTGAGCAGGGCATGTCTGCCGAGTCCCTGGCCGAGGTCATCCGGGCCAACGCGCAGGAGAGCTACGACCGGCGCGAGGAGGAGCTGACCCCGGAGCACATGCGGGAGGTGGAGCGCCAGGTCGTGCTCGGGGTGCTGGACCGCAAGTGGCGCGAGCACCTCTACGAGATGGACTACCTGCGCGAGGGCATCGGGCTGCGCGCCTGGGCCCAGCGTGACCCGCTGGTGGAATACCAGCGTGAGGGCTTCGACATGTTCAACGCCATGATGGAGGGCATCAAGGAGGAGTCGGTCGGCTACCTGTTCAACCTCCAGGTCGAGATGCAGGAGAACCCGATCGTCGAGGAGGCGGCCGGCCCCGCGGGCGTGGCGGTCCCGGGCCAGCCCGCGGTGGGCGCTGCCCCGGCGGCGGCGCCCGCGAACGGCAACGGGACCCGGCAAGAACCAGCCGCAGCGCAACCGCGCTGGCGGCCAGTCCCGGACCCAGTCGCGCGGCCGGGCGGGGAGCGGCCAGCCAGGCGGGGCGCATGCCGCACCGGCTGGCGCGCACGCCGCGCCGGCTCCGGGTGAGACGCCGGCGGTGGCGGCGCCCGGGCTGCAGCGGCCGAAGCGCCCGTCCCGGCTGCAGTACTCGGCGCCGTCTGCCGACGAGCCGGGTCAGGTGGAGCAGCGCGCCAGCACCAGCGCCGCCGGCGATCAGTTCAGCCGGGTCGGCCGCAACGACCTGTGCCCCTGCGGGTCAGGCCGCAAGTACAAGCGCTGCCACGGCGACCCCCGCAACCGCGCCGAGGGCTGAGTAGCTGGCCCGGGTGGCTGGCCCGCACGGCCGTATGCGGGCCAGCCACCGCACCACCTGTCCCATGCCTCCTAGGCGGCTTCCACGTCGGTGCACAGCCAGCGGGGGCTGCGGGGCTGGTGACCGGGCAGGGCGCGGGGCGGCGGGGTGTGTTCCAGCCGCACGGCCAGGGCCCGGACCCGGGATCCGAAGCTGACCACCACGGTCATCTCGATCACCCCGGACGCGGGCCGGAAGGCCACCACCCGGCGGAGCTGGGGTCGCTGGCCGGCCGCGAGCATCGGACCCAGCCGCTGAATCCGGGCCCGGGTCCGCTCGGTGGTCCAGGTCGTCATCTGCCGGGGTGGCCGGGATCCGGCCAGCGTCTCGACGAGCACTTGCGCGAACTGGCCTGGCCAGCTGCCGTCTCCCGGCGGGATCCGGCCGGGGGATGGAGCCGGCTGATCGCCGGGCTGGTCCCGCTGGCCGGGCGGGAGCCGTTCGCCGGGGTGGTCCCGCCCTCCAGTCTCGGCGGCGGCCTGGCCGGCGGGGAGGCCTGGCCGGCGGAGGCGGCCTGGCCGGCCCGGGCGGTTCGCCCGGCGGCGGGCGGTAACAGCTCGTCGTCGTAGGGCGGGGCAGAGTCGGGGATTGGGCACAGGCGCACCGCGTCCGGGTCGGGCAGCGGCGGCCCGGGGATGCGCCGGCACGCGCGCCGGCCGTCGCCCGGCCCGGAACCTGGCCTGCCCCTGGGTGGCTGCGAGGGCGTAGTAGGCATGGGACCTCCCGGAGATCGGCGACGAACGCGGGTCTGCTGACGGTGCACGGCGGTGGGGGCCATCCGCGGGCTCCGCGCCGCACTCTTGAGTTGTACCGGCCGCCAGTGACATTTCCGGTGCCGTCTTCCGC
Organism: uncultured Actinomycetes bacterium; assembly: GCA_963837335.1. Lineage (GTDB taxonomy): Bacteria > Actinomycetota > Actinomycetes > Streptosporangiales > Streptosporangiaceae > RYN-230. The sequence continues at coordinate 19,706 of CAWINS010000024.1, forward strand.
CTGCGCAGATCGCGCGTAATCATGGGAGACTGTGCCCCGCTGCCGGGCGGGAATGTGCCTGCCCGGGACTCGGTTGCAGGGAAGAGCCGGGTATCGGGACCGAGCCCGGACCTGCCGTCTCAGGAGAGTTGCCTTGTCGCTTCCACCGCTGGTCGAACCGGCTGCTGAGCTGACCGTGGACGAAGTCCGCCGCTACTCGCGCCACCTGATCATCCCGGACGTCGGGATGACCGGGCAGAAGCGGCTCAAGAACGCCAAGGTGCTCTGTGTGGGCGCCGGCGGTCTTGGTTCCCCTGCCCTGCTGTACCTGGCCGCGGCGGGCGTGGGCACGCTGGGCATCGTGGACTTCGATGTGGTCGACGAGTCCAACCTGCAGCGCCAGGTCATTCACGGTCAGTCCGACATAGGCCGGTCCAAGGCTGAGTCCGCGCGGGACAGCATCCGTGAGATCAACCCGTACGTGAACGTGATCGTGCACCAGGAGCGCCTCGACTCCGACAACGCGATGCAGATCTTCGCCGACTATGACCTGATCGTGGACGGCACGGACAACTTCGCGACCCGGTACCTGGTCAACGACGCGTGCGTCTTGCTCGGCAAGCCGTACGTGTGGGGTTCCATTTACCGCTTCGACGGCCAGGCCAGCGTGTTCTGGGCCGAGTACGGCCCCTGCTACCGCTGCCTGTACCCGGAGCCGCCCCCGCCGGGCATGGTTCCGTCCTGCGCCGAGGGTGGCGTGCTGGGCGTGCTTTGCGCCTCCATCGGCTCCATCCAGGTCAACGAGGCCATCAAGCTCATCGCCGGGATCGGCGAGCCGCTGGCCGGCCGCCTGATGATCTACGACGCCCTGGAGATGACCTACCGCTCGGTCAAGGTCCGCAAGGACCCCGAGTGCCCGGTCTGCGGCAAGAACCCGACGGTTACCGAGCTGATCGACTACGAGGAGTTCTGCGGCGCGGTCTCCGAGGAGGCCCAGGAGGCGGCGGCCGGATCCACCATCACTGCCCGCCAGCTCAAGGACATGCAGGACGCGGACGAGAACATCTTCCTGGTCGATGTGCGCGAACCCAACGAGTACGAGATCGTCTCGATCCCGGGCTCGGTGCTCATCCCCAAGGGCGAGTTCCTGTCCGGGGCCGCGCTGGAGCGCCTCCCGCAGGACAAGCGGGTGGTCCTGCACTGCAAGTCCGGGGCCCGGTCGGCGGAATGCCTGGCCATCGTGAAGAACGCCGGATTCTCCGATGCGGTACACGTCGGCGGCGGCGTGCTGTCCTGGGTCGCCACGATCGACCCGTCGCTGCCCTCATACTGATCCCCGCACTCAGGCTGATCCGGGCCGGGCCGCGCGAGCGGGCCCGGCCCGTGGCCTCTCCAGGTGCATAGCCGGTCGTTATCTGGGAAACCTCAGCGTGCGCCCGGTGCCAGGGGATGGCCAGGCCGTACCATTCCCGTGTGGCTATGCATCCGGCGACTCCGGGTGGCGGCGGCGACCCGGCGCCGGAGGGAACCAGCACGGCGGAGCAGCAACCGCATGCCTCACCGTCTGTGCCGGGCCCGCTGCGCAGCGCTCATGCCGCCCCGCCCAGCCAGGAACGCCGGCGTTACCGGCTCGTCCTGGTGGGCCTCGTGCTCGCGCTGATCGGCCTGAGCGCTTCCATCGGCTCGGTCGTGCTGCACGTGCTGCCCCGCACGTTCAGCCGGGGACAGCAGGAGCAGCTCGCCGCCTGGGAAATCGGCAAGCGCTGGCGGACCTGGCCCGCGGGCCGGATCTTCCCCGCCGTCATCCCGTACCAGGTGCCCGCCTCGACGCTGGTCAGCGGCAGCCCGGCGCAGCTGTCAGCCACCCGTATCGGGATCGCCCCGGCGGCTACCTGCCCGTCCGCGACCGGCCAGAAGGCCCGGCCGGTGCTGGCCCGGCAGCACTGCACCACCGTGCTGCGCGCCACGTACCGGGACTCGACCGGAGCCTTCGCGGTCACCGTCGGGATCGCGGTACTGCCCAGCCCGGGTCAGGCCAGCCACGCCCTGGGCGCACTGCCCGCACGGGCCGCGTCCGCCGGGGTGCGCACCGTCCCGTTCCGTCACACGCTGGCTGCCTCATTCAGCAACGCGGCGCGGCAGCTGTCCGACATCTCCACGGCCGGCCCCTACCTGATCATGTCCACCGTCGGCTACGCGGACGGCAGGCACCGGGTCCGCGAATCAGCCGATCCCTACGACAAGGAAGAAATGCTGAGCGTCGCGGACGGGATATCGGACTGGATCGGCGCGCGGATCGGCGCGTCGCCGCCGCCCGCGGCCTGCCCGGGCGGACCGGCATGCTGAACGCCCTCCGGTGGCGGCGGGCTGCGGTCAGCCTGCTCATGCTGGCCCTGCTGGGAGCGGCCGCGGCCGTGGCCGCGGCTCCCGCCGGGGCCGACACGGTGCGCGACGCGCAGATGTGGGTCCTCGACGCCGTCAGCGCGCCGTCCGCCTGGTCAACGACCAGGGGACAGGGCGCGACCGTCGCCGTGATCGACAGCGGGGTCAACCCGGAGGTGTCGGATCTGGCCGGCTCGGTCACCACCGGGCCCGACCTGACCGGTGTGCACACTGCGCCCGGCAACCCGAACTGGGGCGTGCACGGCACCTGGATGGCCTCGCTGATCGCCGGGCATGGGCACGACGGCGGCGGCAGCGGCATCGTGGGCGTGGCCCCGGCGGCCAGGGTGCTCTCGATCCGGGTCGTGACCGACCGGCACGACCCCGGATACTCCGCCTATGAGCACGAGTCGGACAGCCGGGTGCAGACCGCGCTGGCCCAGGCCATCACCTACGCGATCAAGCACCATGCGAGCGTGATCAGCATGTCGCTGGGGTACGGCGAGCCCAGCGCGGTGGTCCGGATGGCCCTGCAGAGCGCTCTTGATCACGGCATCGTCGTGGTCGCCTCGTCCGGCAACTCAGGAAACTCGGCCCCGGTCAAGACGACCGGCCAGGCCCCCTACTCGTTCCCCGCTGACTACCCGGGCGTACTCGGGGTGGCCGCGGTGAGCCGCAGCGGCTCGGCGGCCGGCTTCTCCAGCGACAACCTGTCCGTTCAGGTCGCCGCGCCCGGGGTCAACGTGCCCGCCCAGGGCCGGGACGGGCAGTACTGGCTGGTCAGCGGGACCAGTCCGGCCTGTGCGCTGACGGCGGGAGTCGCCGCCCTGATCAAGGCCAGGTATCCCGGCCTGGCGCCGGCCCTGGTCGTGCAGGCCATTACCTCAAGCACCCAGAATCGGCCGTCCGGCGGCTACGACAACAAGATCGGATTCGGCACCGTGGACGCGGCGGCCGCACTGACCGTGGCCGGGAAGCTGGCTGTCCAGTCGCGCAGCCAGGTGGGTGCGGCTACCACGCTGCACTTCGGCGGCGGCGCCGCCGCCGTGCCCCCCGACCCGGTCCAGCCGCGTGGCCCGACGGGCCTCGTCCTGGCCAGCCTGTTCACGGCGGCGTTCCTGGCCGCGACCGGCCTGGCCGGGATGCCGGTTGGTGGCCCTGCGGCGGTCTCTGTCCCGCGGGCATCACGCGGCGGACCGGGCGCCCCAGGCCGGTCTGGTCCGGTCCGCGGGTGCACGCCACGTGGCCGGACCGGCCGGACACCGGCCTGAGCGCGGAGCGGGCTGTCGGGTCTGCGGACCAGGGAGCCAGTTATCCGTCCTGGCCCGACCCCAGCTCGTGACCGGGGAGGCCAGCCTGGAAGAGCCGGGTCAGCTGCCAGACTTCGCCAGCCGGGTGCTCGACGTCGCCGACTCGATCCCGCCCGGCCGGGTCATGTCCTACGGCGATGTGGCCGAGTACCTGGGGCAGGGCGGCCCCCGCCAGGTCGGCCGGGTCATGGCCCTGTGGGGCGGCAGTGCAGCGTGGTGGCGGGTGGTGCACGCCGACGGGTCCCTGGTGCCCGGGCACGAGCGGACCGCGCTCGAGCACTACCGCGCCGAGGGAACCCCGCTGCGCCCCGCCGCAGGCGGGCCGCCGTCCCGGGTGGACATGCGCCTGGCGCGCTGGGCTGGCGATGGGAACGTAACCGGCCTGGATGATGGAGCGGCGGGGAACGTAGCCGGCCTGGAGGATGGAGCGGGCGAGAGAACGTAGCCAGCCTGTGCCAAAGTGCGGCCCAGGCCCTAGCAGGCGGTCCCCAGCCGCTCCTTCCGCCCACGGCCGGACAAATCGCCCCGACACCCGGTGAACCTGACTGCAGATGTCGGTGCCCTCTGCTGGAATGCTGGTCGATGGACCATCACCCGGACGCCTACCGGTTGCTCCGACGGCCCACGCCGCCGGCCGATCCGCCGCGCCTCGACGCCGCCCAGCAGGCCGTGGTGGCGCACGCGGGCGGCCCGCTGCTCGTCCTGGCTGGCCCGGGCACCGGCAAGACCACCGCGATCGTCGAGGCGGTGACGGAGCGGATCACCGAGCGGCGGATAGACCCGGAACGGGTGCTGGTCCTGACCTTCAGCCGCAAGGCCGCGCAGGAACTGCGCGAGCGCATCACCACCCGGCTGCGCCGCACTACCCGCCAGCCGCTGGCGCTGACCTTCCACAGCTACGCCTACGCCCTGGTCCGGCGGGAGTTCGTGCTGGCCGGGGATGTCCCGCCGACCCTGCTGTCCGGTCCCGAGCAGCTGCTGGAGGTCCGGCGGATGCTCCGCGGGGAGGCGGCCGGGGGTGAGCCGGCGGCCGCTGAGCCCTGGCCGGAGCGGCTCCGCGCCGCCCTGGGCACCCGGGGCTTCGCCACCGAGCTGCGTGACTTCCTGCTCCGCGCGGCCGAACGCGGGCTGGACGGGCGGGGCCTGGCCCGGTTGGGCCGAGCGCACGGCCGGGACGACTGGGTGGCGGCGGGCGGCTTCCTGGACCGCTACATCGCGCGCTTCGACCTGGCCCCGGTCCCGGCCTACGACTATGCGGAGATCGTCCGGATTGCCGCCGCGTTGCTGAGCCGCGCGGCGACCCGGGACCGTGAGCGCAAGGCCTACGACGTGGTCCTGGTGGACGAGTACCAGGACACCGACCCGGCCCAGGAGGCGCTGCTGCACGCGCTGGCCGGGGACGGCCGCGAGCTCATCGTGGTCGGTGACCCGGACCAGTCCATCTATGCGTTCCGCGGCGCCGACGTGCACGCGATGGGACGCTTTCCGGACCGGTTCCGGACCCCCGACGATCGCCCGGCCAGCGTCGTCGCGCTGCGGACCTGCCGCCGCAGCGGCCCCGTGCTGCTCGCCGCCTCGCGCCGGGTGGCGGCCCGGCTGCCCGCCGCGGCTGGGCTGTCGCTACCGGACGGGCCAGGGCGGCCCGGCCCGGCGCCCCCGGCATCGGGTCCGGCCGGCCGCGGCCACCGGGATCTGCTCCCGCTGTCCGACGCGGCGCCTGGGTCGGTCCGGATCCTGGTCGCCTCCAGTGCCAGCCAGGAAGCCGCCGTGATCGCGGATACCCTGCGCCGGGCTCATCTGGTCGACGGCGTCCCCTGGTCCTCCATGGCGGTGCTGGTGCGCTCGGCCACCCGCCAGGTTCCGTTGCTGCGCCGTGCTCTGGCGACGGGCGGCGTCCCTGCGGTCGTGGCGGGCGATGAGCTGCCGCTGGCCGCGGAGCCGGGTGCGCGGCCGCTGCTCGCGCTGCTGCGCTGCGCGCTGCAGCCGGGCGCGCTGGACGAGGACGCCGCGGCGGAGTTGCTGACCGGGCCGCTGGGCGGGACGGACGCGGTGGGCCTGCGGCGGCTGCGCCGCTCGCTGCACGCCGCCGACATTGCCGCCGGGCTGCCTCCGGGTAATCAGCCGCTGGCCAGCGCGCTGCGTGACTCCCGCCAGCTGAACCTGCTCAGCGGGCCCCCGGCCGCCGCGGCGCGGCGGGTGGCCACGCTGCTCCAGATCGCCCGGCGCACCGCCGCCGGCACGACCACCCCGGACGGAGTTCCCGGCCCCGCCTACGACGTGCTCTGGGCGATCTGGGACGCGTCCGGGCTCGCCCCGGCGTGGCAGGCAGCGAGTGCCGCCGGGGGAGCCCGGGGCGCCGCGGCGGACCGGGATCTGGACGCCGTGGTGGCCCTGTTCGACGCGGCATCCCGGTTCGCGGCCCGGCTACCGCCCGGCTCGCCCTCGCTGTTCCTGGACAGCATGGGCGGCCAGGAGATCCCCGGCGACACGCTGGCCGACCGTGCGCCGGAGGGCGAAGCGGTGCGCATCCTCACCGCGCACCGCTCCAAGGGCCTGGAATGGGACCTGGTCGTGGTGGCCGGGGTGCAGGAGGGCACCTGGCCCGATCTGCGGATGCGGTCCTCGCTGCTGGGCATGGACGAACTGGTCGACGCGGTGGACGCCCAGGCTGGGAGCGGACCGCCCGGGGCCACTGACGCGGCGGCCGCGGCGCTGGTGTCCAAGCTCCTCGACGAGGAACGCCGCCTGTTCTACGTCGCGGCGACCCGGGCCCGGCACGCCCTGGTGGTCACCGCAGCCGGCGGGGAGGACAGCGAGGACCGGCCGTCCCGGTTCCTGTCCGAGCTGGCCGGCGACGACGTGGAGATCGAGCCGGTCGCCTCGGCCGGGCGGCACTGGCTCTCGCTGCCCGCGCTGACCGCCGAGCTGCGCCACGCGGCGGCCGACCCGGGCCGGTCGCGGGCGGTCCGGGCCGCCGCCGCGGCCCAGCTGGCGCGGCTCGCCGCCGCCGGGGTCCGCGGCGCGCACCCGCGGCAGTGGTACGCGCTGACCACGCTGTCTGATCCCGGCCCGCTCACCGGCGGGACCATCCAGTTGTCCCCGTCCCAGGTCGAGTCGTTCACCAAGTGCGGGCTGCGCTGGCTGCTGGAGGCCGCGGCCGGGGCCGGCACCTCGGACGTGCTGCGGCATCTGGGCACCGTCATCCATGCGGCGGCCGTGCTGGCCGCCGAGGGCACCGCGGAGGCGGGAATCGAGGAGCGGATCGACGACATCTGGCACCACCTGGACTTTGGCAGCGCCTGGTACAACGACAAGCAGCGGGAGCTCGCCCGCCGCATGGTGGCCCGGTTCCTGGCCTGGCACCGCGGCAACCCCCGCCAGCTGGTCGCGGTGGAGCAGGCTCTCCGGGTCCGGGTCGGCGACGTGGAGATCACCGGACGGGTAGACCGGCTGGAGCGCGACGAGCACGGCGGCGGCGTCATCGTGGACCTGAAGACCGGCTCGTCGAAGCCCGCCGACGCGGAACTGGACCGCAATCCGCAGCTCGGCGTCTACCAGCTGGCGGTGCTCCTGGGCGCGTTCGAGCAGCTCGGCCTGGTTGAGCCGGGTGGTGCCGAGCTGGTGCAGGTGGGTAAGGCGGGCCTGAAGGCGGAGGTCAAGGTGCAGCGGCAGCGGGCGCTCGGTGACGACCCGGAGCCAGGCTGGGCGGCCCGGCTGGTCGAGACGGTGGCGGCGGGCATGACTGGTCCGGTGTTCGGCGCGACCGTGAACCCTGGCTGCCGGATCTGCCCGGTCCGGACGTGCTGCCCGGTGCACCCCGATGGGGTTCAGGTGACGCCGTGAACTCCAACCCCGTCATGTCCGGCCCCGCGGATTCCGGCCCCGCGGATTCCGGTCCGGCCAAGGCCGGCCCTGAGGGCCAGCCCGGTGCAGGCCAGCCCGGTGCAGGCCAGCCCGGTGCAGGCCAGCCCTGTGCACTACAGCCCCGTTCAGCTGGCCCGGCTGCTCGGGCTGCCCGAGCCCACCGCGGAGCAGGCCGCGGTCATCGGGGCCCCGCCGCGGCCGCTGGCGGTAATCGCCGGGGCCGGCTCGGGGAAGAGCGAGACCATGGCGGCCCGGCTGGTCTGGCTGGTCGCTAACGGCGTGGTCCGGCCGGAGCGGGTGCTCGGCCTGACGTTCACCAGGAAGGCCGCGGCTGAGCTGGGCCAGCGGGTGCGGGTCCGGCTGGACGGGCTGCGCAAGGCCGGACTGGCCCAGCCACCGGCGGAGGCTGTGGCGGACGGCAGCGCCGAGCTCGATGGTGAGCCGGTGGTGTCCACTTACCACGCGTACGCCGCCCGGCTGGTCGCCGACCACGCGCTGCGCGAGGCGCTGGAACCGACGCTGCGGCTGATCACCCCGGCCGTGGCCTGGCAGATCGCGGCCCGGGTGGTGGCCGGGTACGGCGGCCCGATGGACGCGGTGACCTGGGCACCGCCCGCGGTCACCGCGGCCGTCCTGATGCTGGCGGGCGAGCTGGCCGAGCACTTGCGGACGCCGGACGACGTGATCGCGGTCGGGGACTGGCTGCAGGCGCAGGCTGCGGCCCGGCCCGGGAAGCTGCCTGCCCAGGTGCGCAAGATCCTGGATAGCCAGCGGGCGCGGGAGCAGTTGCTCCCGATGGTGGTCGGGTACGCGCGGGCCAAGGCCGAGCGCGAGGTCATCGACCACGGCGACCAGGTGGCGATCGCCGCCCGGATCGCGGCCCGCCATCCCGAGGTCGGCGCGGCCGAACGCGGCCGCTACCAGGTCGTGCTGCTCGACGAATACCAGGACACCAGCCACGCCCAGCTCGTCCTGCTGCGGGCGCTGTTCGGGGGCGGCCACCCGGTGACCGCGGTGGGTGACCCGTGCCAGTCCATCTACGGCTGGCGTGGCGCGAGCGCGGGCAACCTGCGCCGGTTCGGCCGGGACTTCCCGGTGGTCACGGGCAGCGGCCGTGACCGGACGGCGAGGCCGGCCGCGGTGCGCATGCTGTCCACCAGCTTCCGGAACACCGGCCGGGTCCTCGACGTGGCCGCGGCGGTGCAGCAGGAGTTGCGGGCCGCGGCGCCCGAGGTGCCCCGGCTGGTCCCGCCGCCCGGCCGGGCCGGGCGCGGGCGGGTGACCTGCGCGCTCACCGAGACAGCCGCCGACGAGGCGGCCTGGGTCGCCGAGCAGGTCAGCGCGCTGCTGGCGCTGCCGCCCGGCGTGGCCCCCGACGGCGAGCCCTGGCCGGACGGCCGCGGCGATCGCGTCCATCCCCGTGACGTCGCTGTCTTGTGCCGCAAGCGGGCCCAGTTCCCGGCGTTGCGGATGGCGCTCGAAGCCCGGGGTGTCCCGGTCGAGGTGGTCGGCCTGGGCGGGCTGCTCACCGTGCCGGAGGTGGCTGACATCGTCGCCACGCTCCGGGTCCTGCACGATCCCGGTGCGTCCGCGCCGCTGGCCCGGCTGCTCACCGGCCCGCGGTGGCGGATCGGCCCGCGTGACCTGGTGGCCCTGGGTAAGCGGGCCCGGTACCTGGCCCGCGAGCAACGCCGGTCCGTGGCCGCCCGGGACGGGGCCCCCGACCGGAGCGCACCAGACCACGGCGCACCAGAGCATGGCGCACCAAACAACAGCGCACGCGACTCCGGGCCCCGGGACCCCGGGCCGCAGGACCCCGGGACACGGGCCGCGGACGACGATCCGCTGGCCAAGGCCATCACCGACCTGACCGCCGATCCGGGCAGCCTGGTCGAGGCCCTCGACGACCTGGGCGACCCGGCCGGCTATTCGCCGGCCGGCCACGGCCGCCTGGCCGCGCTGGCCGCCGAGCTGCGCGAGCTGCGCTCCCGGGTGGCCCGGCCGCTGCCCGACCTGGTCGGTGAGGTGGAACGGGCGCTCGGGCTGGACATCGAGGTGGCCGCCCGGCCCGGCCGGGACATGGCCAGTGCCCGCGCCGACCTGGACGCGTTCGCGGACGCGGCGGCCGCGTTCGCGGGCGACCAGGAGGAGCCGACGCTGGGCGCGTTCCTGGCCTACCTGACCGCAGCCGAGGACGAGGAGTTCGGCCTGGAGTCCGGCCGGGTCGGCGATGGGGACACCGTCACCCTGGCCACCGTGCACGCGTCGAAGGGCCTGCAGTGGGCCGCGGTGGTGGTGCCCGGGCTGTCGGCCGGCCAGAAGGCGCAGGTGTTCCCGGCCAAGCCCAGGTTCGTGAGCCGCTGGACCGAGAACGCGCGGCTGATCCCGTTCCGGTTGCGGGGCGACGCCGGCGACCTGCCGGACCTGCCCAGCCTGGAGGCCGGGGCGCTCGCGTCCTTCGGCGCCGCCTGCGCCGCGCGGGACCTCGGCGAGGAGCGCCGGCTGGCCTACGTGGCCACTACCCGGGCCGCGTTCTGGCTGGCCTGCACCGGCTACTGGTGGGGAGACGCATCCTCGCCGCTCGGCCCATCGGTGTTCCTGGAGGAGGTGCGGGCCGCGTGCGAAGCAGGTGCCGGCACCGTGGCGTACTGGGCCGTACCCCCGGAGGAGGACGCCGAGAACCCTGCGCTCGCCGAGCCCCCCTCCGCCACCTGGCCGGCGGAGCCGCAGGGCAGACAGCAGGAGGCGGTCCGGGAAGCCGCTGACCTGGTACGTGCGGCCCTGGACGCTGGGGGTGCACAACCTGCCCAGGAAGAAACACTGTCCGAGGAGGACCAGGCCCTGCTGGCGGCCTGGGACACCGAGACCGGGCTGCTGCTGGCCGAGCGTGAGGAATGGCGCGCCGAGGCCGCATCGGCGGTCTGGCTGCCCCCGCGGCTGTCGGTGTCCTCCCTGGTAATGATGGCCCGCGACCCGGCCGAGCTGGCCCGGCAGATCCGCCGGCCGATGCCACGGCCGCCTGCCCCGCAGGCCCGCCGGGGCACCGCGTTCCACCGCTGGCTGGAGGAGCGGTTCAGCCAGCAGCGCCTGATCGACCCCGACGACCTGCTCGGCGCCGTCGACGACCCGGCCGCGGGGGATCCCGCCGACGGCGACGCGAACGACCTGGCGGCGTTGCGGGAGCTGTTCGAGTCCGGCGAGTGGGGCAATCGCTGGCCGGTCGAAGTGGAGGTCCCGTTCGAGACGCTCATCGCGGGACGGCCGGTCCGGGGGCGGATCGACGCGGTGTTCGGGGACGCCCTGGCGGGCGGATTCGACGTAGTGGACTGGAAGACGGGCTACCCTCCGCGCTCCGCGGCCGAGCATCAGGCCGTCGCGGTCCAGCTCGCCGCCTACCGGCTGGCCTGGGCCCAGCTGGCCGGGGTACCCGCGGATCAGGTCCGGGCGGCGTTCTACTACGTCCGGCCCGATCTCACGCTGCGGCCGGCCGACCTGCTGGACGAGGCGGGACTGGCGGCGCTGATCGAGCAGATCCCGCCTGGGGCTGGTTGAATTCCGGCCGGCCCGTTACTCCAGGGCCGGCCGGATCATCAGCCCCGGCGGCAGGTTCAGGTCTGGAGATGACGCTCGATGGTCTCCACCTTGGCGGTCAGCCCGTCGGTCACGCCGGGGCGGATGTCGGCCTTGAGGACCAGGCTGACCCGGGGAGCCCGGGCCGCCACCGCGTCCACGGCCCGCTTCACCACGTCCATCACCTCATCCCAGTCGCCCTCGACGGAAGTGAACATGGCGTCGGTGTGGTTGGGCAGCCCGCTGTCACGGACCACCCGTACCGCGTCCGCGACATACTCCCCGACTCCTTCGCCCACCCCCAGCGGCGTGATCGAGAACGCGATGATCATCGTGTGCTCCGTCCTTCCTGGACTCCTCGTCAGAGGGTGTTTATCTGGGCTGCCTATGAGAGCCGTACTATCTGGGCCGGTTATCGGGCTGAGTCTCCCAGGCCTACCCGTCGCGGAGCTTGGTCACCAGGCTCACCAGCGAGGCCCGCAGCGCTTCCAGTTCCGCTGGGCTGGTCAGCTCCGCCCAGCGCTCCTCCACCCGTGCGGCAGCAGCGTGGGTGACCGGGGTGACCGACGCGCCGCGCCCGGTGAGGAACACCAGCCGCGAGCGGCGGTCGCGCGGGTTCGGGCGGCGCTCGACGTACCCCGTCCGCTCGAGCTGATCGACCGCCTGGGCCATCGTCTGCTTGCGCACCCGGGCCAGGTCAGCGAGTTCTGACACGGTAATGCCCTCCGGGGGCACAAACGAGAACACGTTCGCCGCCGCCGGATGGACGTCGTCGAAGCCGTTCTCGCGCAACGCAGCCTCGATCTCCTGCGAGTGCTGCTGGTAGGCGAGCCGGAGGAGGAGCCCGAGCAGTGGGCGGGCCGGAAGGTTCGCATTCATGAGATAGACAGGTACCTGTCTGTTTGTTACGGTAGTCAGGAACCTGTCGATCCTAGTCACCGGAGTCTGACATGACCATCGTTCCCGCCGCCTACGCCCAGTTCGGCTACACCCTGGCCTTCGCCGAGCGGACGCTGACCGCCGTGCTGCGCGAGCATCTCGCCGAGCACGGCACCGAACCCGAGACCTGGTACGCACTGCAGTTGCTTGCCACGCGCGGGCCGGCGCTCGACCGCGCGGCGCTCAGCGAGGAGCTCGCAAGCTCACGGACCCTGGACGCCGATTCGGCGCGCGAACTGCTCGCCCGGCTGGCGGCGGCGGGGCTGATCCGCGGCGGCGCCACGATCAGCCTGACCGCAGAAGGGCAGGCTCTGCACCACAGCCTCAGCGAGTACATCGCCGCCCCGCGGATCCGGCTGCTGAGCCAGTTCAGCATCGACGACATCGACACGACCGTGCGTACGCTGCAGGCGATCGCCGAGCGGGCGCAGGAGGAAACGGCCGCGCGGTAAGCGCCGCAGCACTATCCGTGCCAGGCAGCGCAGCAGAACTGCGTTGCCTGGCCCTGGCCGTGCGGGCTAGGCTCGGCAGGCCGCCGCATGGCGCGGCGCAGCTGACCAGAAAGGAGGCGCGATGTCCATTTATCATCAGGCGCCTCCGGAGACTGGCCGATAGCGGTCCCGGTCGCGCCTCTGCTCAGCAGAGGAATGACATGACCTCAGAATCCGCTTCCCAGTCGATCTCGGCCGGCCGGACAGACGACATCCCGGTCAGCTGGGACGAGCGCACCATCCTGACCACCTTCCTGGACTACGCCCGGGACACCGTGCACGCCAAATGCGCGGGCCTGTCCGATGCTGATGCCCGCCGGGCACCGCTGCCCGGCTCACCGCTGATGACGATTTCCGGGCTGGTCAGCCATCTGCGCTGGGTCGAGAGTGCGTGGATCGAGCAAACGCTGCTGGGCGGCACGATCGACGCGCCGTGGACCGACGACGATCCCGATCGCGAGTTCCGGATCGCGGTCACCGTGCCACTCGCCCAGCTGCTGGCGGATTACCGGGCGGCCTGCACCCGGCACCGTGACCAGGTGGCATCCCTCGACCTGGACACTCCCTCCAGAGGCGAGCTGGGCTGGCGGACCGAGCCGGTCACGCTGCGCTGGGTCCTGTTCCACCTGACCGAGGAGACCGCCCGGCACAACGGCCACCTCGACATCCTCCGCGAACTCGCCGACGGCACGCGCGGAAGATGACGTCCGGGCTCGCCCGGCCTGGCTGACCAGCCGGCGTACCACTGCGGTCAGGCGGGCGACGGGCCTGCGCACGGGTTCTCCGGGCGGATCCGGCCTGGAAGGTGTAGAACGTGTGCTGCTGGCGGCGTCTGTCCTGGCCGCAGTGGGTGGGCGCCCTGCAGCCAGTGCGTCTGGCCGGCGGGAGGCCCGGACCGCAGGAAGGTTGCGGCCTTCATGGCTGAGGATCAAGGCGGCGCGCCCGTGGTGCAAGCGGTGACACCGCTCGCCCCGCCGGCCGCCCTGGCCCGCGCCAAAACCGGGAGGAAGGAGAGGCGCTTCTCCCGGCTACGCCTGGCCACCGGCCCATGGCCGTTGGCGTGCATCCTCGTGATCCAGGCCGGTCTGTCTCTGCGGCTGGTGTGGTCGAACACGGCGTACCAGGACGAGGCGCTGTACTTGTGGGCCGGGCATCTGGAATGGGCGCACTGGCTGCACGGCGTGGCCGTGCCGGACTTCGCTTCGTACTTCTCCGGCGCCCCGGTCATCTATCCTCCCGCGGGCGCGGTGGCCAGCACCATCGGGGGACTGGCCACGGCCCGGATCCTGAGCCTGGGCTGCATGCTGGCCGCGACCGCCGTGCTCTATGCGGTGACTAAGCACCTGTTCGGGCGCGGGGCGGCCATCGCCAGCTCGGTGGCGTTCGCGGCGATCGGGCCGACTCAGTTCCTCGGAGCCCTGGCCACGTTCGATGCGCCGGCCGTCATGCTCCTGGCGCTGGCGTCATGGTTCGCGGTGCGGTCCAGCGACGAAGGCGGCACATGGGGAGGCGAGCAATGGCTGGTCTGCTGCGCCGTCGCCATGGCGCTGGCTGACGCGGCGAAGTACACCAGCCTGCTCTGGAACCCGGTCGTCATCGCCCTGGTCGTGCTCGGCCCGGCCGGTACCTGGCCGCGGTCAGCAGGTCGCGGGATCCGGCTGGCTGGCTACACGGCCGCCTTGATCATTTCCGTGCTGTTCCTGGCCGGCGGCCACAGTTACGTGGCCGGGATCATGTCCACCACGCTGGCGCGGCCGGGCGGCACCGTCCCCGTGCTCCGGGTGCTCGGCGCCAGCGCCGAGTGGGTTGGCGCTGTCGCGTTCCTGGCCATCGCCGGCGCCGCCGTCGTGACCCGGAGACGACAGGGGTGGCGGCTCACGATGCTCGCCTGGGTCCTCGCGGCCAGCGTGTTCCTGGCCCCGCTCGGACAGGCGCGCATCCACACGAATTTCAGCCTGTTCAAGCATGTCGGGTTCGGCGCGTGGTTCGCGTGCATCGTGGCCGGGTACGGGCTCGCGGCCGTCGCCCGCGCGATCCAGGCCAGGCAGGCCGAATACGCCCGCCTGGCCGGCCTGGTGATGGTGTTCCTGCTCGGGATTTCCGGGGCCGCCCTCAGCGCCGCGCACTTCGGCGCCTGGCCGGACTCGGCCCAGATGATCCGCGGCCTGGCGCCGGTCATCGAGCGCACCGGCTGTCCCTGCCTGATCGCCGAGAACGACGTTGTTCACTACTACCTGACCAAGCAGACCACGCACGACGCTTTCACAACCGTCTTCGTCATGAAGTATCGCCGACGACGGGCGCGAGTTGAGCGGCGCCGCCGCTTATCGCGCGGCCATCAGTGATCATTACTTCCGCCTGGTGGAAATAGACCCGTCCGAAATGCCCGCCATCTATGCGCCGGTCGTGGACGCACTCTCGGCGTCGCACTACCGGCTCGTGGTCAGCACCCCATCGAACGTGCCCGGCGAGCCCTTCGAGATCTGGGTCCGCGACCGGGCAGGATAGCCGCACGGCACGGGGCCTCGGACACGCCCCGTGATCAGGCGCGTGGCTGGCCGTGGGAGGCCGCCGCGCGGGCGGTAGCCTTCGGGATATCCGTGCTGATACGTGCGCCGGCCTTGATCCTGGCTGGGCCGGCGGCGGAATCGGCGTCAGCTCTGCCCATCATCGACGAGGAGCAGATCACCATGACCCTCTTCCAGCGGGCCCACGACATAGTCCAGGCCAAGGCCAACAAGGCGCTCGACGCCGCCGAGAAGCCCGACGAGATGCTCGATCTGTCCTATGAGCAGATGCTCGACCAGATCACCCAGGTCCGCCGCGGGATCGTGGCCATTGCCGCGTCGCGCAAGCAGATCGAGTTGCAGGAGCAGCAGCTCCAGCACTCGGTGGACCATCTCCAGGACCAGGCCAAGGCCGCGCTGGCCCAGGGCCGGGAGGATCTGGCCCGGGAGGCCCTGTCCCGCAAGGCCGCCGCCCAGGAGCAGATCGACGCCATGAAACCGCAGCACGATCAGCTCGCCGCGGAGGAGCAGAAGCTCGAGCAGACCCTCGACGCGCTGCAGAAGCGGGTGAACACCTTCCGGACCCAGAAGGAAGTGCTGAAGGCCCAGTACACCGCGGCGCAGGCCGAGACCACCGTGGGCGAGAGCGCCGCCGGGATCTCCAAGACGTTTGGTGACTCGGGAGCGGAGCTCCAGCGGACTCAGGACAAGATCGCCCAGATGCAGGCCCGGGCCGGCGCCGTTGACGAGCTGCTCGCGTCCGGAGTGCTCGAAGACGTCGGGGGAGACACCGACGACATCCAGAAGGAGCTCGACGAAGCCGGGACCGCCGCCGGGGTCGACAAGGAGCTGGCCGCGCTCAAGGCCGAGATCGGCCCGGGCGGTACCCCGCCGGAAATCACCGGGGGCGCTGGAAGCTGACGCCCGGCGGCAGCTGCGGGGGCCGGGCGCGCGGCCTAGTTGCGGCAGGCCGCCCGTGAGCCAGCGGGCTCCCGCTGGCCCTGCTCCCGCAGGCTCTGTTCGCGCTGGTCCTGGCCCTGTGGACCCGGTTCCATTGAGTCCTGTTCCGTTGCTTTGGCGCGGCCCGCCGGCGCCACTTCGTAAGCGGAGATGAGGCCACTGGCCGCCGGGGCGGCGAGCAGCAGCCAGCAGGCCAGGCCGAGCGGGTAGACCGCGTAACCGAACCGGCTGGCCGGCGCGAACGCGAACATGAGCACCAGCCCCGTCACCAGCCGCCAGCCCGCCGCGCGCTCGTCCCGCGGCGGCCGCAGGACCAGGGATGCGGCCACGCCGAGCCCGGCCAGCAGGACCAGCCCGATGGCTACCAGGTGCCCCGGGCCCCAGGCCTCGGCGATCAGGTGGCCGGGCAGGAAGCTGGCGGCCGGGCTCTTGATCTTGGTGAGGCCGAGCGGGAACAGGATGGTGTTGGACACCACCGCGGCGGGCTGGGTGATCAGGACCGGCCCGTCCGCCGCTAGCGGCACGGCGATCGTGGCCAGCGCCAGCCAGCCCGCGGCGCGCTTGCCGTCGCGCGCCGCCACCAGGGCCAGGGCGACCGCCAGCGCTGGCCACGCGGTGGCCTTCATGGCCGCGGCCAGGCCCAGGACCAGCCCGGCCAGGATGATCCGCAGCACCGGCCGTGGTGCCTGGCCGGTCCGCAGCAGCGCCAGGCCGACGCAGATCAGGGCCAGTACCGGCAGGTCGTCACCGCCCGTGGTGAGCGGGAACGCGATGATGGGCGAGGCGGTGACCACCGCCGTCCACAGCCAGGGCCGCCGCACACCGCTCAGGGCCAGCGTCCCCGCGAACCCGAGTACGAACACCACCCCGAACCACAGCCGCGGATCGGTGAGCAGGCCGCCGCCGAACAGGGCGTGCGGGACCCCGAACACGGCCAAGGCCGGCAGGTAAGGGTTGTAGACGTACGGGTTGTGCGCGGTGGCCAGGGCGTGGCTGGCCTGATAGGGCGTGCCGTCGTGCAGGAACAGCCCGGCCGAGTGGATGACCACGCCAACTTCCGGCTGCGCCCGCCCGGTCCAGGCCATCCAGGCCAGCGGCACGATCACCGCCCCCGCCAGGGCGACCGCGACGGCGATCCTGCGTCCTCGCCGGCCAGCCAGCAGCGCGGCGAGGGCCGCGAGGCCGTATGGACCGGCCGCCATGATGCCCCAGAGCCGCTCCGGCGGGTTGGTGCTGAACACCGCGACCGCGCTGGCGAACAGCGTGCATGCGGCCAGCAGGATGGCGGCCCCGCGCGGGCTGGTGGCCCAGGCCCGTGACAGCGGGTGCTG
The DNA here is from genome assembly GCA_963837335.1 of uncultured Actinomycetes bacterium. Taxonomy (GTDB): domain Bacteria; phylum Actinomycetota; class Actinomycetes; order Streptosporangiales; family Streptosporangiaceae; genus RYN-230. The sequence continues at coordinate 37,039 of CAWINS010000024.1, forward strand.
CTCCTGCCACCGGCGGGCCCGCTCCTGCCACCGGCGGGCCCGCTCCTGCCACTGACGCGCCCGGTCCCGCCACGGCCGCGACCGCCCCGGCCACCATGGTGGCCGGAAGGAGGGGCGGGGACGGGCGTCGTGGTCGGCGTCCCCGCGTGGCGAGCGGGTCAGCGGTAGCGTCATGTGTCACCACGCTAAGAGGTGCGGGCCCCCGGCGTCGTCATGCCGAAGGGTGATCTCTGCCTCCGCCCAGGGGCGAATCTGCTCCCGTCGGAGTAGCCGGCGGCGGGGGTGGTACTACCGGGCCGGCGCCAGCGCCCCGTGGTAGCGGCGGGGGGAATGGCCCAGGGTGCCCGTGATGCTGGTTTATTAGATAGCCGGCAAGGTCCGGCGAGGAGGGGCTCACCGCTCATGGATGTGCGCGACTACATCAACAGCAACGCGCGGGAATTCTTTGACCAGCTCAAGTCGTGGCTGGCCATCCCGTCTATCTCCGCCGATCCTGGTCATCACGGCGACGTACGGGCTTCCGCGCAGTGGCTCGCGGGGCACCTCACCGGCACCGGGTTTCCCACGGTGGAGATCTGGGACACCGGGCCGGCCGGCGCACCCGGCCAGCCCGCCGTCTTCGCCCACTGGCCGGCCCAGGATCCGGGCGCGCCGACCGTTCTTGTCTACGGCCACCACGACGTCCAGCCGGTGGAACCCCTCGGCGAGTGGCATTCCCCGCCGTTCGAGCCCGCCGAGCGCGACGGCCAGATCCTCGGCCGGGGCGCCTCGGACGACAAGGGCCAGGTCCTCCTGCACACCCTCGGCGTGCGGGCCTGCCTGGCCGCCGGGAGCGAGACCGGCGCGGGCGCGCCTTCCAGCGCCGCGCCGCCCGTCTCGCTGAAGTTCCTGATCGAGGGGGAAGAGGAATCGGGGTCCCCGCACTTCGCCGACTTGCTGCGCAGCCGGGCCGACCGGCTCAGCTGCGACATGATCGTGATCTCCGACACCACGATGTGGGCGGCCGACGTGCCGTCCATGTGCACCGGGATGCGCGGCCTCATCGACGCCCAGATCGACCTGCGCGGCGCGGAGACCGACGTGCACTCAGGCTCGTTCGGGGGCGGCGTGCCGAACCCGCTGCACGTCATGGCCGCGCTGCTGGCCGGCTTGCACGACCACGAGGGCCGGATCACCCTGCCCGGCTTCTATGACTCGGTGCTGCCGCTGACCGGCGCCGAGCGGGAACTGTTCGCCCGGCTCCCGTTCGACGAGAAAGCCTGGCTGGCCGACGCCGGCGGCAGTCAGGCCGCCGCGGGCGAGGCGGGCTTCAGCACCCTCGAACGGGTCTGGGCCCGGCCCACGGCCGAGATCAACGGCATGTGGGGCGGCCACACCGGGCCCGGGGCCAAGACCATCGTGCCCAGCCAGGCGCACGCCAAGGTGTCGTTCCGGCTGGTGGCGAACCAGGAGCCGGCCGACATCGCGGTGGCGTTGCGGGAGTACGTGGCCACGCACACCCCGCCGGGCATCGAGGCGACCGTGACCTTCGGCGGCCCCGGGGTGCGGCCCGCGTTCTCGCCGCTGCACTCACCCGGGGTGCAGGCCGCCAAGCGGGCCATGGAGCGCGCGTTCGGCCGCGAAGTGCTGTTCACCCGGGAAGGTGGCAGCGGCCCGGAGGCCGATCTCGCCGAGATCCTGGGCGCGCCGCTGGTCTTCGTCGCGGTGGGGCTGGATGAGGACCGCATCCATGCACCGAACGAGAAGGTGGAGATGGCGCTGCTGCTGCGGGGAGCGGAGGCGGTGGCCTACCTCTGGGCAGATCTGGCCGCGGATCGCGCCGGGATCACGGCCGCCCGATGAGCGCCACGCAGAGCACCGGGGCCGGTACGCCGGACGCCGCCGCCGGCTCGGACACCGGGGCCGGTACGCCGGACGCCGCGGCTGCCCGGCGGACACCGCGGCTGGCCCGCCGGACACCGCGGCTGCCCCGGCGGACACCGCGGCTGCCTCGCCGGACGCCCAGGATTATGCCGGTGAGCTGGGCGGGTTCGTGCTGGCCCGCAGCGCCGTGGACCGGGTGAGCGCCCGCCGCGCCGACACCGACTGGCTCGCCGCGACCTGGGCCGACCCGGTGACCCGGGTGCTGGTCCTGGAGAACGCGCGGGCGCTGGTCCGGTTCGGCGACAAGGAGGCCGAACTGGTACTGGTGCCCCCCGCCGAGGCTCCCGAGGGACTGAGGTTCCTGCTCGGGGTGGACGACGCGGAGGTGGCCTACTTCGGCGTGATGGGACCGCCCGGGTGCCTGGAGCGCCTGGCGGCCACGGAAACGATCACAGACCCATCGATAACGGGAGAGAGCGAGCACGCCGCCCCGGAGCAAGCGCCAGAGGCGCCGGCCGAGGACGGGCCGCAGGAGGAAGCGCCAGCAGAAACCGCGGGCGGGGCCGTGGCGGAGGCACCCGCGGCGGAGGCATCCCCGGCGGAGGCATCAGCGGGGGAGGCACCCGCAGGGGAGGCACCCGCAGGGGAGGCACCCGCAGCGGAGACGGCGCCCGGCGGGGCAGCGGACGCGGAAGCCGATGCGCCGGTGGCTCCCGAGCAGCAGACCGTGACCGAGCAGGTCGCGTGGCTGGCCCGGGCCAAGCCGGGCCTGCGTCCCGCCGACCTGCGCGAGGCTGCGGCGCTGCTGAACGACCGGGACGCGGGATTGTTCACGCACGCCGTGGCGCTGGCCAACTGGCATGCCACCCACACGCACTGCCCGCGCTGCGGGACGCCGACCGTGACCGTCGCGGCCGGGCACGCCCAGCGTTGCCCGGTCGACGGCAGCGAGCATTTCCCCCGGGTTGACCCCGCCGTCATCATGCTGGTCACCGATCCGGACGACCGGTGCCTGCTGGCCCGCAACCGGCGCTGGCCGGAGCGCCGCGTGTCCATTCTGGCGGGCTTCGTCGAGCCCGGGGAATCCGCGGAGCAGGCGGTCGCCCGCGAAGTCGGGGAGGAAACCGGGATCTCCGTCGGCCGGGTGCGTTATGTGGGAAGCCAGCCGTGGCCGATGCCGCAGAGCCTGATGCTCGGCTTCCGTGCGTCCGCCGCGGGCGATCTCGAGATACGGGTGGACGACGACGAGATCGCCGAGGCGCACTGGTTCAGCCGGGAGGAGTTGCGCAGCGCGCTGGCCTCCCGGGAGATCCTGCTGCCGCCCCCGGTGTCCATCGCGCACCGGCTGATCGAGTCCTGGTACGGCGAGGAACTGCCTGGGGTCTGGTAGTCCCGGGCCGCCCCGGAGCCGCCCGGCCGGGCCGCACCGGCCGGGTCGCGGTCAGGCCGGGGCCAGTTCCCGGATGATCTCGGCCTGGTCCAGGCCGGGCACTGGCACGATCGCGATGACCGGAGTGTCCAGCCCGGCGGCGTGATACTCGGCCACCCGCTCCCGGCAGTAGCCGGGCGGGCCGTGCACGACCAGTTCGTCGACCAGGTCGTCCCCGATGGCCGCGAGCGCTCCCTTGCGATCACCGGCGGCCCAGGCTTCTGCCATCGGCTGGAGCCGGGGACCGCGGCCGAGCCAGTCGTGGAAGGCGGCGTACGCCGGGACCGTGAGATAGGCGGCGATCATCCGGCGGCCGATCTGCCGGGCCAGGCCGGCGTCCGCGGTCGGGCAGACGAAGATGCGGGCGATCAGCTCACAGTCCGGGCCGGCCACCGCGCGGATGGCGGGCACGTCCGCGGGGGAGAGCCAGTTCGTGATCGCCCCGTCCGACAGCTCGGCGGCCAGGGAGATCATTCCTGGCCGGAGCGCGGCCAGGGCCAGCGCGGGCGGCGGGACCGGTGCGGGGTCCAGCCGGAAACCGTTGATGCTGAAGGTGTCCCCGTCCATGGAAACCTTTTCGCCGGCCAGCGCGCGGCGCAGAAAACGCAGCGTGTCCCGGGCCCGCTGGTACGGGCGCTCCAGCGCGATCCCGTTCCAGTCCGTCACCACCGCGGGCGAGGACACCCCGATGCCCAGCACGAAGCGGCCGGGGGCGATGGCCGCGAGGGTGGCCGCGCTCATGGCCAGCAGGGCCGGCCCGCGGGTGTAGATGTTGGCGACGGCGGTGCCCAGCCGCAGGCCACCCCCGCCCAGGCCGGCTTCGGCCGGGTCGGCCCCCGGCGTGCTGGTCCCCTGTTTGCTGGTCCACTGGGCGGCCAGGGCCAGCGGCGTGAACGCGTCGTGGCCATTGACTTCCGACGACCAGGCGTCGGTGTAGCCCAGGTCCGGCAGGGCGGCCACGAGGTCGCGCTGGCCGGTCAGGGGCATACCGCTCAGTGGGAGCGTGATGCCCCATCGTGACGTCGGTCGCACAGTACCTCCCGTAGTTCCCGCCCATCATCGCAGCGGCCGTGGCAGGATGCCCGGCATGGACCTGGATTGCGTTGACACACTGGCCGGTGTGCATGTCCGGTGACCTTGATCTAGAAGCGGTGTTCGGCCGGTCTTCACCGGATGATGCTTTCGCGGCCGTGCTGACCGAGGCGCGGATGGTGCTGGGCGAGATCGCCAGCCCGCTGGAGGCCGAGCTGTGGGGCTCGGACATCCTGGCTGCCCTCGGCGGCGCGGCGAGCCTGGCGGCGCAGGCGATGGTGCCTGCCGCGGAACGGAGCGGGAGTCCCGAGGCCCTGGCCATCCTGCGGGTCCTCGGCGCGCTCGGCTGGCCTGACCTGCGCACGCCGGCGAACGAGGCCGCGAGCCGGCTGGCCGGGCGGGGAGTTCCGGACCCGGACTGGGCCGCCGAGGTGGGCTCGCCGTCGGTGGGGGAGTGCTGGCGTTACGGGGACGACCGGGGTGTCCAGGAAGCCGTGACCCTGACCTTCGAGTACACGGCCGGGCGGCACGTGGTCTCGCTCCTGCTGGATCATTCCTGCGGTGGCGCGATCAAGAACGTCTGGGTGGGAGAGGCCGGGGACGTCCTCGCCCGCACCAAGGGCATGGCCGCCGAGGATCCCAGCATGATCTTCGAGATGATCAGCCCGGCCGTCGCCCGGACCAAGGTGGAGCGGGCCATCGCCGCCGGCGAGTGCCCGGTTCAGCCGGACGAGTTCAGCAACGTCGCCTCGACCAGGGCGATCCTGCGCGCCCGGGCGGCGCTGCTAGCCCGGACGTAGCCCAGCCGCCCCGGACGCGCCTCAGCCGCTCCTGGGGTGCATGAGGCGCCTCACCCACGCTGTTCTGGCTTTTGCGGGACAGGCACAGCAGGCGGGTACCGTCGGCCCTAGTCAGGCCGGCCCGCCCCCACATTTCACGCCGAGCGTGCGCCTTTCCAGGGTTTTGGGCCCGTTTTGGCGCACGGCCAGCGTGAAAGGTGGGCAGGAGCCAGTGTGACTCGCGGGCCGGCCCGTGGGCTCATCCGTCTCGTCCGTTGGTAGATCGGTCGTCAGATTCGAGAGCGGTGCTCTTGACTTCGCCGGCCACTTCTGTGCATACTGCTCTTACATGAGAGCGGTGCTCTCTCCCCAGACTCCCAGACTCGAGGAGCAGTCATGAACGCCAGCCCGGAAAGCCGCTACCTGGCCCCCACCGGCATGGACCGGATGTTCAACTCGACGGTCGCCGCGCTGACCCGGGCCGGGATCAGCATCATGGGGTCGCGGGTGCTGGCCGTCCGCGGCCGCAAGAGCGGTGAGTGGCGGACCACTCCGGTGAACCTGCTGACCGTGGACGGCACCCGCTACCTGGTCGCTCCCCGGGGCCAGGCCCAGTGGGTCCGCAACCTGCGCGCCGCTGGCGCGGGTGAACTGCGGGTGGGCCGCCGGACCCAGCGCTTCACCGCCACCGAGATGGCCGACGCGGACAAGCCGCCGGTGCTCCGCGAGTACCTGCGCAAGTGGGGCTGGGAGGTGGGGAGGTTCTTCGAGGGCGTCAAAGCAGACGCGACTGAGGAGCAGATCCAGGGGATCGCCCCCGGCTTCCCCGTCTTCCGGATCACGATCACGGGCTGAGCCGGCCCGCCACCGCCTCAGCCGGCCGCCCACCGCTCGGCCGCCCGACGCCCGTGCTACCCGGTGAGCGCCAGCGTGGCGCCGGTGAAGTCGAGCAGCCGGTGATACCCGTCGGCGGCCGGGAACACGGCCCTTTCCCCGCGCACCACGGTCCGCTGGCCGTCCGGCCCGGCCAGGATGGTGCCGTCCGCGCCGACGGCCACGAACTCGCCGTCCTGGCGCAGCAGTACCGGGCCGTCGCGCCGCGCGGAGATCGTGGCCCGGCCGGCCCGCAAGCCGTCGAGCACGGCGCCGGGTCCCTCGCCGGCGCATTCCACCCAGGTCGTGGGGGTCCCGGGGATGGCATCCGCGCCCGGCCGGTGCCAGTCGCTCCCGCCGACCGGCACGGCCGCCGGATCCCAGGCCAGCCACCAGGCCAGCGGGGTCGTCCAGTGCGGATCCATCCAGCTCCAGTGCCAGACTTCGGCCAGCGGCGGGCGCCGCCGCATCGGCCAGATCCAGCTGACGTGGCCGCCGATCGGATGATTCACCGACAGCAGGCCGCCGTGGCGCTCGGTGGTCTCCAGCCACTGGTCAGGCGGCTCACGGAAATCGATCCAGCCCACGTCGCCGAGCGCGCCCGCGTGCCCGTCCTCGGTGGTGACCTCCTGGCCGGGGATCAGGATGATCCCGTACCGGGCCGCGGCGTCCTTGAGCTCGGCGTGATGGCTCGTCGTGTTGTGGTCGGTCACGGCCAGGTAGTCGAGCCCCTGGGCGGCCGCGAACCGGGCCAGCCCGGCCACGGTCAGCTCGCCGTCGGAGTGCACGGTATGCGTGTGCAGGTCACCAGCCAGCCAGCGATGCCCGGGCCGGGCGGGCAGCTCGCGCCGGGGCGGCCGCTCGCTGAGCGGGGCCGGGGCGGCGGCGGGCGGGGGCGGGCGCAGCCGGCCGGGCGTGCTGCTCACCGTGGCGGTCACCGAGTACGCGGCGCCCTCGGGCGGGAGCTGGTACAGGCCGAGCACCACGTGCCACAGGCCGGGCTCCAGCTCACCCGGAAGATAACCGGGTGTGGCCTCCCCGGGGGTGATCACGAACGAGGACCGGGCCCCCCCGGACCAGCCGCGGAACCCGGCGGGCCCGAAGCAGCCGAGGTCGAGGATGGCGCCGGATTGTTCGTAGTCGAGTTCGACCCGCAAGGCGGCTGAGCCGGGCGGAACCTCGACCGGCAGGTACTGCCACGGGGACCGGCAGCGATCGTCCTGGGTCCACCGGCCGCGGTGCCGCGCCGGGCCGCTCATGCTGGGGTCTCGCTCATGTTTCCACCGAATCAGATCCGCGGCGATGAGGCGAGCCAGGCCGGGCGTCGCGGTCACGAGGCGTGTCCAGCCGAGCGTGCTGGCTGCACAGCGCCAGCGCGGAGGCATCCGCGGCCGGCGAGTCTGGCCGGCAACCACAGGCTGGGCCAGCGGCTTATTGCAGGATATTGCAGGATAAGGCCCAAGTGCCTAGGGTCGCGTAGGGGGACTCAACACGATGATGCGTAGATTCGCGGCAGAACTGCTCGGGACCGGGCTGCTCGTCTTCTTCGGGGTCGGGGTGGCCACCCTGAACTTCGGGTTCAAATTCGCCGGCGGCAGTATCGCGGCGGGCGTGGTGGCCACGGCGCTGGCGTTCGGCCTGGTGCTGCTGGCCCTGGCCTACGTGCTCGGCCCGATCTCGGGGGGCCACGTCAATCCGGCGGTCACCCTGGGCGCCTGGCTGGCCCGGCGGATCTCGCTGGCCGAGGCGGCGGGCTACTGGATCGCGCAGTTCGTCGGCGGCATCCTCGGCGCCCTGCTGCTGTGGGCGATGTTCTCCACGTCGCCCGATTACAGCCGGTCGGCGACGGGACTGGGCACGAACGGCTGGGGTGCCGCGTCCGACATCCACATCGGGGCCGGCGGCGCGTTCCTGGCCGAGGTGATGCTGACCGCGCTGTTCGTATTCGTGGTCCTCGGGGTGACCGGCAAGCTCGGCAACACGGCCACCGCGGGTATGGTCATCGGGCTGTCGCTGACCGTCGTGCACCTCATCGGCATCCCGATCACCGGGACCTCAGTGAACCCGGCGCGCAGCCTGGGGCCCGCGCTGATCGTCGGCGGGACCGCGCTCAGCCAGGTGTGGCTGTTCATCGTGGCCCCGCTGGTCGGCGGGGCGATCGCGGCCGCGGCGCACTGGCTCATCTTCCCGCCGAGCCCAGGATCGGTGGATACCGAGCAGGCCGAGCTCGCGGAGGAAGCCGCGGACCGGCGCTCAGCCTGAACTCCCGGTCACCTGGTCAGC
>CAWINS010000025.1:0-16281 GCA_963837335.1 uncultured Actinomycetes bacterium
TCCTGGGCGACCTTGACGATGAGCTCGAGCTTGGCGACTTCCTCGTCGTAGCTCAGCGCGTTGCCCTCGACGGTGGAGGAGAAGCCGCACTGACCGGACAGGCACAGCTGCTCCAGCGGCACGAACCGGGACGCCTCGTCGATGCGCCGCTTGAGGTCGTCAGGGTTCTCCAGCGCACCGCGCTTCGTGGTGACCAGGCCCAGTACGACCATCTTCCCGGGCGGCACGAACCGCAGCGGCTCGAAGCCGCCGGACCGCTCGTCGTCGAACTCCAGGAAGAAGCCATCCACGTTCAGCTCGCCGAACAGCGCCTCGGCCACGAAGTCATAGCTGCCCGACGCGGCCCAGGAGGACTGGAAGTTACCCCGGCACAGGTGGGTGGTCACGGCCAGGCCCGCCGGGCGGCCGGCCAGGGCCGCGTTGACCTGCTTGATGTAACGCAGGTGCAGGTGCTCGGCGTCATCGCCGCGGGCCGCGATCTCGGCCCGCTGCTCGGGGTCGTTCAGGTAGGCCAGGCTGGTGTCGTCGAACTGCAGGTACGTGCAGCCCAGGGCGGCCAGCCGGGCCACCTCGTCGGCGTAGGCCGCGGCCAGGTCGGTCCAGAACTCCTCGGGGTCCGGGTACACGGCCGGGTCGATCATGGCCGGCCCGCCCCGGTAGTGGACCATGTTGGGCGACGGGATGGTCTGCTTGGGCACCGCGGTGGTCACCACCGACTTCAGGTACTCGAAGTCCGGGCCGAAGATCGTGTGGTCGAGGTGCACCTTGCCGTTCACGGTGAGCGCGGCCGGGGTGTACTCAATGTCCCCGGCCGGGTTGTGGAACTTGACCAGCAGGTTTCCCGGCGCCTGGCCGATCCCGCCCAGCTGGTAGATGAAGTCCATGTGCCAGGACGCGCGGCGGAACTCGCCGTCGGTGGCCGATTGCAGGCCGACGCTCTCCTGCATCCTGACCACGTCGGCGATCGCGGCGTCCTCGGTGGCCCGCAGTTGTTCCGCCGGGATGCGCCCGGCCGCGAAATCCTCCCGGGCCGCGAGCAGCCCGGCGGGCCGGAGCAGGCTGCCCACGTGGTCGGCACGGAACGGCGGGGTGGTGCGAGCGCTCATGATTCTCCTGTGCGTTAAGGCCCTGACCGGGCCTGTGCTTCAACCAGCCTGTGCTTCGACCAGCGCCCGCTCCACGAGGACCCGGGCGAGATGCTCACGATAAGCCGGGCTGGCGTTGATGTCATCGGCCGGGCTGGTGCCCTCGGCGGCGTGGGCCGCGGCCGCGGCGGGCGTGGCCCCGTCGGCCAGGGCCCGCTCGACCCCGGCCGCCCGCACCGGGGTGCCGGCCATGTTCACCAGGGCCACCGCGTGGCCCTGCACCGCGACCCCGACGATGGCCCAGTCGATGGCCCGCTTGGTGAATTTCTGGAAGGACCAGCCGCCCGCGCCCGGCGCGGGCACCGGGACCCGGATCTCGGTGAGCAGCTCATCGGGTTCCAGCGCGGTCTCGAACAGGCCCTGGAAAAAATCCGCCGCCGCTATCTCGCGGACGCCGGATGGGCCCCGGGCCACCAGGGTGGCGTCCAGCGCCAGGACGGTAGCGGGCAGGTCGGACGCGGGATCGCTGTGGGCCAGGGAGCCGCCGATCGTGCCGCGGTGCCGCACCTGCGGGTCGCCCACCTGTCCCGCGGCGTGCGCGAGCAGCGGCACGGACCGGGCCAGCACGCCGGAGTGCTCCAGGTCGTAGTGGCGGGTCAGCGCCCCTATCGCGATGTGCCCGCCCTCGTCGCGGATGTAGCTGAGCTCCCGCACCGGCCCCAGGTCGATGAGCACCTCCGGCATGGCCAGCCGCAGTTTCATCAGCGGCAGCAGCGAATGGCCGCCGGCCAGGAATTTGGCGTCGTCGCCGTACTCGGCGCACAGGTCCAGGGCTTCGGCCACCGAACCCGCCCGCCGGTAGCTGAAGGGTGCGGGAATCATCAGGCTGGCTCCTGCGCCGCGGCCAGGACCGCCCGGACGATGTTGTGGTAGCCGGTGCACCGGCAGAGGTTGCCCTCCAGCCCGGCCCGGACTTCGGCCTCGGTGGGATGGGGGTTTTCCCGCAGCAGCGACACCGACGCCAGCACCATCCCCGGCGTGCAGAACCCGCACTGCAACCCGTGCTCGGCCCGGAACGCGCGCTGCATGGGGTGCAGCTCGCCGCCGGGCCCGGCCAGCCCTTCCAGGGTGGTCACCTGCCGGCCGTCCGCCTGGGCCGCGAGGATCGTGCACGACTTCACCGACTCCCCGTCCAGCAGCACGGTGCACGCGCCGCAGGAGGTGGTGTCGCAGCCGATGTTGGTGGCGGTCAGCCCGGCCGTCTCGCGCAGGAAGTGCCACGAGCAGCGTCCGGTCCTCGACGTCCGCCGCTACCGGGGCGTCGTTCACCATCATTGTGACCTTCACGCGCTGCCTTTCGCCTCGTTGATGGCCGCCCAGACCCGCTGCGGCGTGGCCGGCATGTCGATGTGCCGCACCCCGAGGTGCGCGACCGCGTCAATGACCGCATTGTGCACGGCCGGCGTGGCCCCGATCGTGCCCGCCTCACCGATGCCCTTGACTCCGAGCGCGTTCACGCTGGTCGGGGTCTCCATGGCGATCAGCTCGAAGGACGGCAGCTCGGTGGCGGTGATCGCCGCGTAGTCGGCCAGCGTGCTGGTCAGCGGGTTGCCGTCCGGGTCATAGCGCACCTCTTCCAGGAGCGCCTGCGCGGCGCCCTGGGCGATGCCGCCGTGCCGCTGCCCCTCGGCCAGCACCGGGTTGAGAATCTTCCCGGCGTCGTCCACGGTGACGTGCCGGATGTGCGTGGCCTTCCCGGTCTGGGTATCCACCTCGACCACGGCCAGGTGCGCGCCGAACGGGAACGTGGGGCTGTCCGGGCGGAAGTCCACCTCGGCGGCCAGCCCGCCCGGCCCGGCCTGCCCGGCCACGGCGGCCCAGCTCAGTCCGGTGTCCGGGTCTCCGCGGACCTGCCAGATCCCGCGCGTGGTGTCCAGCTCCAGGTCGGCCTCACTCGCCTCGATCATGGCCGCGGCCAGCTCCCGGGCCTGGTCTTTGACCTGCAGCGCGGCCTGGTGCACGGCACTGCCGCCCAGCTGCAGGGACCGGGAACCGTAGGTTCCCACCCCGTGCGGCACCTGATCGGTGTCCCCGTGGATCACGGTGATCTGGTCCATCGGGATGCCCAGCTGGTCGGTGACCAGCATCGCGAAGGCGGTCTGGTGGCCCTGGCCGTGCGGGGAGCTGCCGGTGTACACGGTCGCCGCCCCGGTGGCGTCCACCACCACCCGCGACGTCTCACCGCCGCTGTAGTCGCCCGCGGTGATCTCCACGTAGCTGGCCAGGCCGATGCCGAGCTGAACCGGGCCGCCCCCGGCGCGCCGCTCCGGCTTGCTCGGCCCGCAGTTCCGCATACCCGCTAGCGGAGAGCACCGCGTCGAGCGCCGCCGCATACTCCCCGGTGTCGTAGGTGGCGCCGTTCGCGGTGGTGTACGGGAAGGCCCCGGGCGGCACCACGTTCCGCCGCCGCACCTCGGCCGGGTCCATCCCGATCTCGGTGGCGAACAGGTCCACGGCCCGCTCGATCGCGGCGGTGGCCTCCGGGCGTCCCGCCCCCCGGTACGCGGCGACCGGGGTGGTGTTGGTCAGCACCGCCCGGAACACGGCCCCGCAGTACGGCAGGTCATACACGCCACTCGCCATCAGCTTGGTCAGTTCGGGCAGGTACGGGCCGAACCGCGGGTAGGCCCCGCAGTCCTGGACGATGTCGAGGTGGTAGGCCAGGATGCGGCCGTCCCGGGTCCCGCCGATCGTGATGGTGTGCCGCTGGGCCCGGCCGTGCACCATGCACAGCAGGTTCTCGTTCCGCGTCTCCACCCAGCGCACCGGGCGGCCCGCCCGCCGGGCCGCCCAGGCGATGACGAGCGTGTCCCGTTCGACTGCGATCTTGGCGCCGAAGCCGCCGCCCACGTCGGGGACGATGACCCGCACCGCGCCCGGCTCCAGCCCCACCGCCCCGGCCACCGCATCGCGGGCCAGCTGCGCGTTCTGGGTGCTGGCCCACACGGTCAGCCGGCCGTCGGCCCAGCGGGCCGCGGCCGCCCGGACCTCCAGCGGCACCGGCGCCAGCGCGCTGGTTCGGGAAGGTGCGCTCGATCACGACGTCACAGCCGCTGAACGCATCGGCCGGGGCCGGGTCACCGCCGGAATTCAGCACGTTGGTATCGGTCCCGGGGAACAGCAGGGTGCGGCCCGCCAGGGCGTCGTCCAGGCTGACCACCGCGGGCAGCGGCTCATAGTCCACGCTGACCAGCTCGGCCGCGTCTTCGCCCTGGGAGCCGTGCTCGGTCAGCACGACCGCCACGCTCTCCCCGACGTAGCGGACCCGGTCGGTGGCCAGCAGCGGCTCCGCGGTCGGCTCGCCACTCCCCGGCGGGAGGTCGTCGAGATCCGCCGCGGTCAGCACGGCCACCACCCCCGGCGAGGCCAGGGCCGCCCCGGCGTCGATCCCGGTGATCCGGGCGTGCGCGACCGGGCTGCGCACGAACGTGGCCCGGACCGCCCCGTCCAGTTCCGGAAGCCGCAGGTCGTCGGTGTAGCTGCCACCCGCAGTGAGCAGACGCGGGTCCTCGGTCCGCACCACCCGCGTGCCCAGGATGCTCATCCAGCCTCCATCGTCTCGGTTCGCTCACGATAGAACAGCGACCCGGCGGTACAGCGGGTCAGTCCCGCCCGAAAGCGGCATACCCGCCCAGCAGCGCCTCGGCCGACGTGAGGTCGGCATCCAGCGGGCGGTCGGCGGTGCGCGGGTCGAGCACCGCGTCGGCGGCGTCGAACGCGGCCCGCAACGGGCCGCCATCGGCCGGGGCGCGGCCCTGCATCCGGAGCACCCGGACCGCGGCGGCCAGTTCGCAGGCGAGCACGGCCCGGTACGCGGCCACGGCGTCGGTGCTGGCCCGGGCCGACTGGGTGGAGAAGCCGGCGTGCTCTTCCACGCCGCGGGACAGCACCGCGCTGCCCAGCGCGGCCGGGGTCGCGAACCGGCGCAGGTCGGCGACCGCGGACTGCGCGACGTACTCCAGCACCATGATTCCCGAGCTCGCCGGGGCGTCCGCGGCGAACGGGTGCAGGCCGGTGAAGGACGGCTCCACCAGGGTCCCCAGCCGGGCCGCGGACAGCGCGGCGGTCTGGAACAGCGCCGCGCGGGCCGAGTCCAGCGCCAGCCCGGCGTAGGCGGCGTGGAAGTTGCCGTTGTGCCACACCGCGTGGCCAGCCGGGTCGACCAGCGGGTTCTCGCTGGCCGCGTTGAGCTCGGTGGTCACGACCTGGCCGGCGTACTCCAGTGCGTCAACCGCCGGGCCGTGCACCTGGGGAAACGCCCGGTAGCCGTAGGAGTCCTGCATCCGGGCCGGGGCGTGAGACACCCCGGCCAGCAGGGCCCGCATCCGGCTGGCCACCCGCTGCTGCCCGGCCGGCCGGGCCCGCTGCACCGCCGGGGCGTAGGGCTCCAGCGAGCCGCGGACCGCGAGCAGCGACAGCGCCGCGATCACCACGGCGGCCCGGGTCAGCCCGCTCAGATCGTGGCAGGCCAGCGCGGCTTCGCCGATGGTGGCCGCGTTGCTGCTCATGAAGCCGAGCGCCTCGGCCGGCTGCAAGCCGAAACGCGGCGGCGGCCCGGTGCCGGTGCGCCAGGCCCGCTCGCCGATCAGGCACAGCCCGGTTGAGGCGAGCGCGGTCAGGTCCCCGGTGCCGATCGCCCCGTACAGCGGTACCGGCGGGGTGAAGCCCCGGTTGAGCGCGTCCGCCAGGACCTCCAGCACCGCGGGGTCCACCCCGGAGCCACCCGCGCCGATCTGGTTCAGCCGGGTCACCAGCATGGCCCGGCCCAGATCGGCAGGCTGCAGGGGCCCCGCGCCGGCCGCGTGGCTGCGCAGCAGCCGCAGCCCGTGCTCGGCCAGGTCATCGTCGGCCAGCCCCACGTTCCGGTTCGCGCCGACCCCGGTGGTCCGGCCGTATACCGGCCGCTGGGCGGTCACCTCCCGCGCGGTCTCCCACGCGGCCCGGGCCGCCGCGGCCGCCTCCGGCGCGACCGTGACCCGGGCCTCATCCCGGGCGACCGCCGCGACCCCGGCGCACGTCAGCGACATCCCGTCGATCACGATGCCCAGTGCGGTCACCCACCGCCCCCTGTCATGTCTATCCGCGTCGCTGACCAGGCAGGATACGTGATGTCTTGACGGGTTCATTACGTGCGGCGCGATTACGGCATTTGGTGCACCGCGGCTCGCTAGCATGACCGCTGATGCCTGGCCGAACTATAAGAGGTGGCGCGATGACCGCGCGCGGATCCCGTGGCTGGTCACTGGCCGTCAGCGTGCTCGTGACGGTGCTCGCCGTGGCCGGTGCCATTACCCTGGTCGCCCGGCTGCCGGGGCACACCGGTGCGCTGGCCGACGCCGGAGCGTCCGCCAGCGCCCCCCGCCGGCTGCGGGCCAGCGCGCCGGCGGCCGCCGGGCCCAGCCCGTCCGCGTCTGCCTCCGCTCGCGCGCACCGTCATCACCACGCGCGCCCGCGACCGGCCCGGAGCAAGCCGTCCTCCAGTCCGGCCTCCCCGGGCACGATGCCGGCCAGCACCGCGCCGGCCCACACCGGGTCAGCCAGCAGCCCGCCGGCCCCAGGCCTCTCGGCCGCCGCCCAGCAGGTGCTGGCCCTGATCAACCAGGCCCGCTCCCAGGCCGGGCTGGCCGCCTACACGGTCAGCCCGGGCCTGGACACCAGCGCGGCCCGGCACACCACGGTGATGGCGGCCGGCTGCGGCCTGTCGCACCAGTGCCCGGGCGAGCCGGACCTGGGGGCCCGGGAGACCGCGGCCGGGGTGCACTGGACCGCGGCCGGGGAGAACATCGGTGAGGGTGGCCCGGTGGCGGACAGCACGGCGGCGATCGCCCAGATGGCCGTGGGGCTGACCCAGAGCATGCTGGACGAGAAGCCGCCCGACGATGGCCACCGGCTGAACATCCTCAGTTCCGCCTTCACGCACGCAGGGATCTCGGTGTTCCGGGACAGTTCCGGAACGGTCTGGATGACCCAGGACTTCTCGAACTGAGCGGCCGCCTGGGGCGCCCGGACCGGCCGACGTAGGGTTGAAGATCAGCGCTCACTCGGGAAGGGGCGGCGATGCGGGCGATCACGGTGGCCAAATTCGGTGGTCCTGAGGTGCTGCAGGTCAGCGACGTCGAGCGCCCGGTGCCCGGGCCGGACGAGGTGCTCGTCCGGGTGCTCGCGGCCGGCGTGGGCCCCTGGGATGCCCACCTGCGCCAAGGCGGCTGGACCGGGCAGTTGCCCTACATCCCCGGCGGGGAGTTCGCCGGGGTGGTGGAGGGAGACAGCGGCGAGGACGCGGACTTCGACAACGGCACGCCGGTCTACGGCTACCCCGGCCTGACCGGGTGTTACGCGCAGTACGTGGTGTGCCCGGTCGAGCAGATGGCACCTCTTCCGGCCGGCCTGCCCATGACCGATGCGGCCGGGGTCCCCGTCGACGGGCTGACCGCAATCCAGGGCCTCACCGACGTGCTCGGGATCGGCCACGGCGACCAGGTCCTGGTCACGGCCGCGGCGGGCGGGCTGGGGCACTTCGCCGTGCAGATCGCCCGGGTGCTCGGGGCCAGCGTGGTGGCTACGGCCAGCCCGCAGCATCACGAGTTCGTGCACCACCTCGGGGCGGCCGTGGTCATCGACCACACCCAGCCCACCTGGCCCGACCAGGTCCGGGACGTGATGAACGGCGGGGCCCGCCACGTCCTGGCCTGCGCGGCTCCCACCCTGGAGGGCGCGGCCCGGGCGGCCGGGGACGGCGCCACGATCGCCACCCCGGTGCACGCCGACTACCCGGACGCGCAACGGGTCAGCTGGCGGCCATACAACGGCCAGCCGCGGGGCAGCGAGCTGATCCGGATGGCGCCCTGGTTCGACGACGGGCTGATGTCCGTGAACGTCGAGGCCAGGTACTACTACGAGGACGCGGCCCAGGCGCACCGCCGGGTGGAAGAGGGGCACACCCGCGGCAAGCTGGTCCTCGTCGTGGACGAAGACCTGGCCGCCGAACTAGAGATCTGAGTGCGGGAGTCTCCGCTACTCGTCGTAGCGGGTCGGCGGGAAGGGGCCCGGAACCTCGGGCAGTTCACCCTCGGCCTTCTCCCGCTCGATCTCTTCTCTTTCCTCCTGGTACTGCTCAGAGTCGGTGATGTCCGTCGGCACCGGATCGTCGGTGGCCGGCGGCACCTCATCCGGCTCGTAGGGGTCGATCCCGGCGTCGACCCGCTCTTCCTCGGTCAGCTCGGCGAGCTGGTCGTCGTCGGGGCGCGCGGGCAGGCCGCCGTCCTCACGGCGGTCCTTGTGGAAGGCCGACGGCTCGGCTGGCGGCGGATCGGGCAGCTCGCTCATGGCTCCTCCAGGGCATGCGGGAAAGATCGTCAGTTTCTCACACGCTACGCCCGTGCGCCGGACCTCCGCCCCGGGGTGGGGGCGGAATCAGCCAGGCCCGGTGGTTGTTTTACCGGAGCCTAATCATCACCATTGGAGTGCGGAACGTCTGTGGCTAAGGGAATCGTCGTCCGTGGGGCTCGCGAGCACAACCTGAAGGATGTGTCGCTGGAGCTGCCGCGGGATTCCATGATCGTGTTTACCGGGTTGTCGGGGTCGGGGAAGTCGAGTCTGGCGTTTGACACGATTTTCGCGGAGGGGCAGCGGCGGTATGTGGAGTCGCTGTCGGCGTATGCGCGGCAGTTCCTGGGTCAGATGGATAAGCCGGATGTGGATTTCATTGACGGGCTGAGTCCGGCGGTGTCGATTGACCAGAAGGCGGCGTCGCGGAATCCGCGGTCGACGGTGGGGACGGTCACGGAGGTGTATGACTACCTGCGGTTGCTGTATGCGCGGGTGGGGCGGCCGCATTGCCCGGTGTGCGGGCGGCCGATCGCGCGGCAGACGCCGCAGCAGATTGTGGACCGGGTGCTGGAGCTGGCGGAGGGGACCCGGTTCCAGGTGCTGGCGCCGGTGATCCGGGGCCGTAAGGGCGAGTACACCGAACTGCTCCGCGAACTGCAGCTCAAGGGCTACACCCGGGCCCGGATCGACGGCGCCGTGATCCGGCTGGACGACACGCCGGCCCTGCACAAGAACGAGCAGCACACCATCGAGGTGGTGGTGGACCGGCTGGCCGTCAAGCCCGACGCCCGGCGCAGGCTGACCGACTCCGTCGAGACCGCCCTGTCCCTCTCCGGTGGCGTGGTGCTGCTGGACTTCGTGGACCTGGCCGAGGATGACCCGCACCGGGAGCGGATGTATTCGGAGCATCTGGCGTGCCTGGATGATGATTTGTCGTTCGATGAGCTGGAGCCGCGGTCGTTCTCGTTCAACTCGCCGTGGGGGGCGTGCCCGGATTGCACCGGCCTGGGGACCCGGATGGAAGTCGATCCTGAGCTGGTCGTCTCCGACCCGGACCAGACCCTGGCCGACGGCGCCATCGGCCCCTGGAACGGCGGCGCGTCCCGCGACTACTTCTCCCGGCTCATCGAGGCGCTCGGGCAGACCCTGGGCTTCGGCATGGACACCCCCTGGTCCAGGCTCCCGGCGGCGGCCCAGGATGCCCTGCTGCACGGCTACGCCGAGCCCGTGCACGTGAGCTTCACCACCGCCCGGGGCCGGGAACGGTCCTACGACGCCACGTTCGAGGGTGCGATCCCGTTCATCGAGCGGCGGCACGCCGAGGCGGAGAGCGACACCGGCCGCGAGCAGTTCGAGGGCTTCATGCGCGAGGTGGCCTGCCCGTCCTGCCAGGGAACCCGGCTCAAGCCCATCGCCCGGTCCGTGACCGTGGCCGGGCGGCCGATCGCGGAACTGTCCGCCCTGCCCATCAGCGAGCTGGCCACCCTGCTGCCGGACCTGGACCTGTCCGGGACGGACGCCCAGATCGCGGCGCCCATCCTGGCCGAGATCAGCACCCGGCTGACGTTCCTCCTCGACATCGGCCTGGACTACCTGAGCCTGGACCGGGCCGCCCCCACGCTGGCCGGCGGGGAGGCGCAGCGGATCCGGCTGGCCACCCAGATCGGCTCGGGCCTGGTGGGCGTGCTGTATGTGCTGGATGAGCCGTCGATCGGGTTGCATCAGCGCGATAACCACCGGCTGCTGGAGACGCTGATCCGGCTGCGGGATCTGGGGAACACGCTGATCGTGGTGGAGCACGATGAGGACACCATCCGGGCCGCGGACTGGGTGGTGGACATCGGCCCCGGCGCCGGTGAGCACGGCGGGCGGGTCGTCGTCGCCGGGACCGTGGACGACCTCCTGGCCAGCCCCGAGTCCGTAACCGGGGCGTACCTGACCGGCCGGCAGCAGATCCCGGTACCGGCGGTCCGCCGCCGGCCCTCCCCGTCCCGGGAAATCGTGGTGCACGGGGGCCAGTGAGCACAATCTGAAGAATGTGGATGTGGCGTTCCCGCTGGGCACGTTCATCGCGGTGACGGGGGTGTCGGGGTCGGGGAAGTCAACGCTGGTCAACGACATCTTGTATCACGCGCTGGCGCGGGAGCTGCATGGGGCGCGGACGGTGCCGGGCCGGCATGTCCGGGTGACCGGGATGAGCCAGCTGGACAAGGTGGTGCACGTCGATCAGGGGCCGATCGGGCGGACCCCCCGCTCCAACCCGGCGACCTACACCGGGGTGTTTGATCATGTGCGGAAGCTGTTCGCGGCGACCACCGAGGCCAAGGTCCGCGGCTACCAGCCGGGCCGGTTTTCCTTCAACGTCAAGGGCGGCCGGTGCGAGGCCTGCTCCGGTGATGGCACGATCAAGATCGAGATGCAGTTCCTGCCGGATGTGTATGTGCCGTGCGAGGTGTGCCACGGCGCCCGGTACAACACCGACACCCTGGCCGTGCACTACAAAGGCAAAACCATCGCCGACGTGCTCGGACATGCCGATCGAGGAAGCCGCCGCCTTCTTCGAGGCCATCCCGGCGATCCACCGCCACCTGAAGACCCTGACCGACGTCGGCCTGGGCTATGTCCGGCTCGGCCAGCCCGCGCCGACGCTGTCGGGCGGGGAAGCCCAGAGGGTCAAGCTGGCGTCGGAACTGCAGCGCCGGTCCACCGGCCGGACCATCTACGTGCTGGATGAGCCGACCACCGGGCTGCATTTCGAGGACATCCGCAAACTGCTCGGGGTGCTGGGCCGGCTGGTCAACGGCGGGAACACCGTCATCGTCATCGAGCACAACCTCGACGTCATCAAGACCGCCGACCACGTCATCGACCTCGGCCCCGACGGCGGCTCCCGCGGCGGCCACATCATCGCCACCGGCACCCCCGAACACATCGCCAGCAGTCCAAGCCAGCCACACCGGGGCAGTATCTGGCCGCCCTGCTGGCGGGGCGGGCCGCCCCGGCCACCGCCGCCTGACCGCAGCCCGCCCCGGGGAATACCCCCGGGGGGTTAGCGGTTGTCGGAGGTGCGCGGCACCGCGAGGCGGGCCCGGCAGATAATACGGGCCGCACTTTCCAATTGCGGTTGCATACGCAGGAGTGGCGCATTCCCGCCAATTGGCCAGCCCGGTACCTGCCAGCACGGGTAGCCACGAGATGGGCCTGGCCACGGATATGTCCGCTGACAGCGAAAGGTAAGTCCGCTGACGGCGAACGGTTTCCAGGAAACAAACTCAGCCGCCCTGCGTTGAAGCGTAAACCACAATCTGAATTATCAGGAAGTGAGCAATGAGCGAAACACTCGCCTTGCCGGTGCTGCCACTGGACGACACAGTGGTGCTGCCGACCATGGTGGTGCCGCTGGACACCTCCGCTGCGGAAGCGCGCGCCGCGATCAGCGCCGCGCAGATGACCGCCGCGGTGCCGGGCGACGCGGACACCACCCCGCATGTGCTGCTCGTGCCCCGGCTGGATGGCAAGTACTCGGCGCTGGGCACGCTCGGTGCCGTCGAGCAGACCGGGCGGCTCCCCAGTGGTGAGCCCGCCGCCGTGATCCGTGGCCTGTCCCGGGTGCGGATCGGCGTGGGCACGACCGGCCCCGGTGCGGCCCTGTGGGTTGAGGGCACGGTGGTGGACGAGCCGCCGGCCAGCCCCCGCGCCCAGGAACTGGCCCGTGAGTACCGCGGGCTGGCCGCCACGATCCTGCAGAAGCGGGGCGCGTGGCAGGTCGTGGACGTGCTGCAGCGGATCACCGACCCGTCGGCCCTGGCCGACAGCGCCGGGTACGCCGGTTACCTGACCCTGGAGCAGCGCAAGCAGCTGCTGGAGACCATCGACCCCGAGCAGCGGCTGGAACTGCTGACCGGGTGGGCCCGGGATCAGCTGGCCGAGCTGGACGTCGCGGAGACGATCCAGAACGACGTCCGCGAGGGCATGGAGAAGCAGCAGCGGGAGTTCCTGCTCCGCCAGCAGCTGGCCGCCATCCGCAAGGAACTGGCCGGGCTGGACGGCGAGCCGGGCACCGAGGAAGAGGACTACCAGGCCCGCATCGAGGCGGCCGCACTGCCGGAGAAGGTGCACGAGGCCGCGATGAAGGAAGCGGCCAAGCTGGAGCGCGCCTCGGACCAGTCGCCGGAGGGCAGCTGGATCCGGACCTGGCTGGACACGGTGCTGGAGATCCCGTGGAACGAGCGCAGCGACGACGCCTACGACATCGCGGGCGCGCGCGAGATCCTCGACGCGGACCACGCGGGACTGGATGACGTCAAGGACCGGATCATCGAGTACCTGGCCGTGCGCAAGCGCCGGTCCGACAAGGGCCTGGCCCTGGTCGGCGGGCGGCGCAGCGGCGCGGTGCTGGCCCTGGCCGGCCCGCCCGGGGTCGGCAAGACCTCGCTCGGCGAGTCGGTGGCCCGCGCCATGGGCCGTAAGTTCGCCCGGGTCGCGCTGGGCGGCGTCCGGGACGAGGCGGAGATCCGCGGTCACCGGCGCACCTACGTGGGCGCGCTGCCCGGCCGGATCGTCCGGGCCGTCCGCGAGGCGGGCTCGATGAACCCGGTCATCCTGCTGGACGAGGTGGACAAGCTCGGCGCGGACTACCGCGGCGACCCCACCGCGGCCCTGCTGGAGGTGCTGGACCCGGCGCAGAACCACACGTTCCGCGACCACTACCTGGAGGTCGAGCTCGACCTGTCGGACGTGCTGTTCATCGCGACCGCCAACGTGCTGGAGCAGATCCCCGGCCCGCTGCTGGACCGGATGGAGCTCATCACGCTGGACGGGTACACCGAGGCCGAGAAGGTCATCATCGCCCAGGGTCACCTGCTGCCGCGTCAGCTGGAGCGGGCCGGCCTGGAGGCGTCCGACGTGACCTTCACCGAGGCCGCGCTGCACAAGCTGGCGGGCGAGTACACCCGCGAGGCGGGTGTCCGGTCGCTGGAGCGGACCATCGCCCGGGTGCTGCGGAAGATCGCGGCACAGGTGGCGAGCGACACGGCGACCCTGCCGGTCACCGTGGACGAGGCTGACCTGCACGGTTACCTGGGCCACCCGCGGCACACGCCGGACTCGGCGGAGCGGACCGCGGTGCCTGGCGTGGCCACGGGCCTGGCGGTCACCGGCACCGGCGGCGACGTCCTGTTCATCGAGGCGTCGCTGGCGGACCCGGAGACCGGCACCACCGGCGTCACGCTCACCGGACAGCTCGGTGACGTGATGAAGGAGTCGGCTCAGATCGCGCTGTCCTACCTGCGCTCCCACGGCGCCGAGCTGGAACTGCCAGTCGGCGACCTGAAGGACCGGGGCGTGCACGTGCACGTGCCCGCGGGCGCGGTGCCCAAGGACGGGCCCAGCGCCGGGGTCACCATGACCACCGCGCTGGCGTCCCTGCTCTCCGGGCGGCTGGTCCGCTCCGACGTGGCGATGACCGGTGAGGTCTCGCTGACCGGGCGGGTCCTGCCGATCGGCGGGGTGAAGCAGAAGCTGCTCGCCGCGCACCGGGCCGGCATCACCACGGTGCTGATCCCGAAGCGCAACGAGCCCGACCTGGAGGACGTGCCGGAGAATGTCCGGGAGCAGCTGTCGGTGCACGCCGTCAGCGACGTCCGCGAGGTGCTGGAACTGGCTCTCGAGCCAGGGAACAGCGCGGCGGCTCAGCACCAGGCGCCCGTCGCCGCCTGAGCCGGGGCGCCCGGCATCACGAACCGGCCGTCGCCGGCCCCCTCCGCGGGGCCCGGCGGCGGCCGGTTTCGCGTTAGCGTGGGGCCATGGAGACCCTCGGCGAAGACCTGGTTTTGCTGTCGGTCCACCCGGACAACGGGACGATCGTGACTAAGAGCAGGCTCGGCTACGGGCTGCGGGGCTCGGAACTGGTCCGGCTGGCCGCGAGCGGGCGGGCCGTGATCACCGGCGACCGGATCGTGGTGCTGGACGGCCAGCCGACCGGCGACGAGCAACTCGACGCGGCCCTGGCCAGCCTGGCCGGGGCCCGGCGGCCGCCCCGCCCCAAGACGTGGGTCGGCCACCCGGGGTCACAGATCGTGGACACCTACCTGGCCCGGCTGGCCGCCGCGGGGGCGATCCGGCCGGAGCGGCGCACGGTTCTCGGGTTCATCCCGGCCGTCCGGTGGCGGGTCGCGGACACCGCCCGGCTCGCGGACACCCGGGCCCGGCTGGACGCGATCGCCCGCGCTACCGGCCCGGTAGACACCGCGCAGGCCGCCTTCGCGGGGCTGGCCAGCGCCAGCGGCCTGGGCCCCGTGCTGTACCCGGGGATGGCCAACCGCCACCTGCGCAAGCGCCTGGAGCGGATCGCCAAGGGCGAGCTGACACGGCCGCCGTCCAGGCCGCCGACGCAGCTGCAGGCGACGCAGGCGCCACGGACGCGGCGGCCCGAGCCGCGGTCCAGGCCGCCACCGACGCCGCCACCAGCGCCGCCACCGACGCCGCGACCCAGGCGGCCATCCAGGCCGCGACCCACGCGGCCGTGTCGGCCGCGGTCCACGCGGCGCACCAGGCGGCGTCCGACGGAGGCCACGGCGGGCACGGCGGCGGAGGTGGCGGCGGGCACCACTAGCCGGGCACCGCGCTGCGGCCAGGGCCCGGGCCGATCAGGCGCGGACTTCACTGATCAGGCGGCGGGCCACCCCGCCAGTCAGGGCCGCCCAGGCCTCGTCCGGCAGGTCCAGCCCCACCAAGCCGTCCAGCAACTGGTCACCGTCAGCCCGGTGTTGGGCGCGTCCGAGCCGAACAGCACCTTGCCCGCCAGCGCGGTCAGCTGCGCGGCCGCGGGCCGGACCGGCTGGTGAATCACCGGGGTGAGGTCGGCGTAGACGTTCTCGTGCCCGGCCACCAGGCGCAGCGCGGCCTCGGACGCCGGGTACCCGCAGTGCGCGATGATCACCCGGGCGCCGGGGTGGCGGCGGGCCACCGCCGCCACCGGCTCCAGCTCGGCTCCGCTCGTCTGCCCGTCGGCCGCGTGCCCGGCGTGCAGCACGACCGGCAGCGCCACCTCGGCCGCGTAGGCCCAGACCGGGTCGAGGCGCGGGTCGTCGGGGCTGAAGTCACCCACCGAGCAGTGCAGCTTCAGCACCCGCAGGCCCATGTCCTCCACCGCGCCGCGCAGCACGGCGAGCGGCTGGTCGTCGCCGGGATGGACGGTGCACCCGCCGATCACCGTGACCGGGCCGCCGCGCCGCGCCGCGGCCAGGCTGGCCATGGCCTTGTTCAGGTCCTCGGCCGAACCGGGACGGCGCGCGTAGGGCAGCGACCACACCTCGCTGACCCCTTCGGCGGCGAGCTGGTCGCACACCTCCCCGTGGTCCGCCGGGTAGGAGAACCGGCTGCTGTCGATCCCTGAGAATCGAAGAACCCGCGGATCGCGGCCTGCAGCCGGGCAGGCAGGAGATGGACATGGGCGTCAACCACATCGTGGGCACTGAGTCACTAAGCAGGGTCACTAGGCACGGAGTCCGGTTTACCGGGTGCAGCGAATGAGTTGACACCCGGGTGCGGGCCGGGCAACACTCACGGAAAGCGGCCAGGCGGAAAGTCGTTCTCGGCTGATGAAATCGTGCCCATGAAACCAGTGGAGTCCCGTGGCGCGCACCGTCATAACCAAGGGCCTCGTGTTCGACGGCACCGGGACGCCCCCGGTGCGGCAAGGTGACACTGGACGACGACCGGGTGGTCTCCGTCACTCCCGGGTACCGTGACCACCACGGCACCGATAACCACGGGCCCGACCGGGTGATCGACGCGACCGGCTGCA
>CAWINS010000026.1:0-121937 GCA_963837335.1 uncultured Actinomycetes bacterium
CCTTAACTGTTCGGATTACCTCCCAGTTCTGGCAATGGCCGGAACTTAAGGGTTTGTGCAGGTTGGGGGTGGTGTCTGGCGGCGTGTCGGGGTGTGTGAGGCGAAGCTCCCCGCTAGGACAGGTGATTGCGACGTCATCTGGTCCAGCGAGGAGCTTCGTTGCCGGTACATGCTGCCATGGGCAGGGGGTGGTCTTCCAGCGCGGGGCGGGTGCTGTCGGGGGCGGTGATCGGGCCGCTGGCGGGGCTGGTGGGGCCGGGGCTGGTGGATGAGGTGCTGGCGGAGTGCGGGGCGGTGCAACGGCGGTTCCGGCGGCTGCCGGCCGGTTCGGGGTGTATTTCGTGCTGGGGTTGTGCCTGTTCCGGGGGCTGGGGTATCCGGCGGTGCTGCGGCAGCTGGTGGCGGGGCTGGAGCAGCGGCTGGCGGGGGCGGGGTGGGAGTTCCCGTCGCCGACGGCGCTGTCGCGGTTGCGGGGGCGGCTGGGTGAGGCGCCGTTCGCGGCGCTGCTGGGGCGGCTGGTGTCGCCGCTGGCCGCGGCGGGGGGGCCGGGGTCACGGGTGTGCGGCCTGCTGGCGGTGGGGTGGGACGGGACGCTGCTGGAGGTCCCGGCCAGCGCGGCGAACGTCGCGGCGCTGGGCCGGCAGCGCGGCACTCACTACCCGCAGGTGCGGCTGGTGGCGCTGGTGGCGTGCGGGACCCGGGCCGTGCTCGGCGCGGCGCTGGGCGCGGCAGCCGAGCGTGAGCTGGCCGGTGAGCTGCTGGGCGTGCTGGGGAAAGGGATGCTGCTGCTGGCCGACCGCGGGTTCTTCAGTTTTGATCTGTGGCGCCAGGCGGCCGGGACTGGCGCTGACCTGCTGTGGCGGGTGAAGGGCGGCTTGCATCTGCGCCCGGTCCGGGTGCTGCCCGACGGGAGCTGCCTATCGGTGCTGCCCAGCCCGGTCCAGGCGCACCGGGCCGCGGGCCGCCGCTACTACCGCAAGTCCTCCGCCCGGCCCCGCCGCCGGGTGCGGCCCCGCCCGGTCACCGGGACCACCGTCCGGGTCATCGCGTTCACGCTGACCATCACCGGCAGCGACGGCAGGAGCCGGGCCGAGTCCTACTTCCTGCTCACCACCTTGCTCGACCCGGCGGCCGCGCCAGCCGCGGAACTGGCTGCCGCCTACGCCCGCCGGTGGGCCGTCGAGACCGCGTTCGCGGAGCTCAAGACCTACCTGCGGGGCGGCCCGGGCACGGTCCTGCGGTCCGGCGACCCGGCCGGTGTCCGGCAGGAACTATGGGCCTTCCTCGTGATCTACCAGGCCATCCGCATCGTGATCTGCGCCGCGGCCGCCGGCGCGGGCTTAGACCCAGGGCCGGGTTTCCTTCACCACCGCCCTGCACGCCATCCGCGACCACACCCGCCGCGGTGATCCCGCCGCCGCGCTGGCCGCGGTCGAGGCCATCATCCTTGACCCCCGATCCCTCGTCCGCGCAAGACCCGGCCGCACCTACCCCCGCCTCGCCCGCCGCGCAGCTCCCAGCCCGCCCCGCGGCGGCCCTGCCACCGCGGCGCCATTACCACGCCGCCAGGCCTGCTCGATCACCATCACCCCACCCGGCCCGGCCACCCGCACCAGCCCTGACCAGCCACGACAGCCACGCAAACACCCCGAAGCCAGCCCTTAAGTTCCGGCCATTGCCAGATCTGGGAGGTAATCCGAACAGTTAACCGATTACGGGGCGGGCGGGGGCTCGGGCGTGGGCGGCTGTTCAGGAGGCAGGCGGGCTGGACTGGGCGACCGGACGGCCGACCGCCGCGGCCAGCGAGGTCAGCAGGTCCCGCGGCCCGGCGTAGGGCGGTTCGCCGAACTGCCACCACCGGGCGAGCTGCAGGCCACGGGCTCCCGGATAAAAGGCCTCGTCGCCGAAGCACCCGGCCCGGGCCAGCGCGGCCAGGTCCTCGTCGTCCTCGGCTAACGTGACCACGAACGCCGCGGCGTCCAGGAGCGCCGCCGCACATCTCGCGGTCCGGATCGGGTCGTTGCCGGCGCGGACCAGCCGCCAGGCAGCCTGGGCGCGCAGGAACTCCGCCATGAGAATCTGTCTTGTCACTTTGCGTATCGTACTCTTTACAAACTGTAGTTAGGCTGAAACGCCCCGCCGGGCCGCGAGCAGCGGTCAGTTGGTGATCATGGGGTTACTGGGGCTACACGGGCTGTTGCAGATTCGGCGGGTGGCCTGCGGCGTGTTGTTTGTCCTGCTAGATGATGGTTTGAGATGCTTTTCGCATGGCGAAGGGATACCGGCCGGTGCAGCGGGATCAGCCGTTTCTGCTGCCGCCAGACATGCGTGAATGGCTCCCGGAAGATCATGCGGTGTGGCTGGTGATCGGGGCGGTGGACCGGCTGGATACCTCGGCGGTGCATGCGGTGCGGCGGACCGGGGGCGCGGGGGCGCGGGGGTATGACCCGCAGATGCTGGTCACGCTGCTGATCTGGGCGTATGCCAGCGGGGTGACCAGCTCGAGACGGATCGAGGAGCTGTGCCGCACGGATGTGGCGTTCCGGGTGATCTGCGCGCAGGACGTGCCGGATCATGTGACGATCGCCCGGTTCCGGGCCGCGTTCCCTGACCTGGCGCAGGAACTGTTCACGCAGGTGCTGATGCTGTGCGCCCGGCTGGGCATGGGCGCCGTGGGCACGGTGGCGCTGGATGGCACGAAGATCACCGCGAACGCGTCGAAGGCGGCGAACCGGACGGAGGAGCGGCTGCGGGCACTGGCCGCGCAGCGCGCTGGCGAGCACGCGGACGCGGACGCGGCCGAGGATGAGCGGTTCGGGGAGGGCCGCCGCGGGGACCGCCTGCCGCCAGGCGGCGCTGGCGGCGGCAGCCGGGACGAGCGGATCCGCCGGGCCCTGGCGGAGCTGGAAGCTGAACGCCAGGCTGCGCAGGCCGCCCGGGATGCGCAGACCCGGGCCTACCTGGACGCGGCGGCCGCAGGCCAGCCGCTGACCGGGCCGCCGCCCGCCGCCGCGGCGGTGACTGCGGCGCGGGAGCGGCTGGAGCGTGCCGGGGCGGCCCAGCGGGATCTGATCGCGGGGCGGGAAGCCCGGGATGCGCAGGCGCGGGCGGCCGGGCACCGCGGGTTCCGCGGCAGGCGGCCGGTGGCGGCAGAGCAGGCTCCCGCGGTCCGCAGGGCCCGCGCCGCCCTGGCCAGGGCACAGGCCAAGGCGGCGGAGCAGGAGCGCAAGGCCGCCGCGAAAAAAGGCCCGGGCCCGGCCCGTAACATCACCGACCGCGACTCGCGGCTGATGCCGGTCCGCGGCGGCGGGTTCCTGCAGGGTTACAACGCCCAGAACGTCACCTCCGCCGACGGGCTGATCATCGCCACCCAGCTCACCCAGGACACCACCGACACCGCCTGGTTCGGGCCGATGCTCACCGCGGCGCTGGACGCCGCCGCCCTGATCACCACGCACCAGCCCCCGCAGGCTGGCAGCCCCGCGGACCCGCCAGGCCAGGACCCCGCCACCGGGCGGGACCGCCTCATCGCGCTGTTCCTCGCTGATGCCGGGTACTGCTCCGAGGACAACCTCACCCTGCCCGGCCCCGACCGGCTGATCGCCACCGGCAAGCACCGCGACCTCGAAAAACGGGCCCGTGCCGGCGGCCGCCCCGCAGACGGTCCCCGCGGCGAGGCGACCGCTGCGATGGCCGCCCGGCTCGCCACCGGCGAAGGCATCACCGCCTACCGCCAGCGCGGCCACATCGCCGAAACCCCCCACGGCCACATCAAGCACAACATGCGGTTCCGCCAGCTCACCATGCGCGGCAAACCCAAAGCCGCCGCCGAATGGGCCTTCGCCGCCACCGTGCACAACCTCTTCAAAGCCATCACTGCCAGCCACCTCACCCCCGCAGCCCTGACCAGCCTGGCACCCCAGCCCGCCTGACCCGGCGGCCTGGCCCAGGCCAGCCACCACCCACCGCCATCGCCGCCAGGAACCACCCCGCCCACCTCGCGGGCCAGCCAATCGAATCCGCAACAGCCCGTCCAGCCCCAGTAACCCCATGATCACGCTGACGGCAAGCCCGTCCCGGGCCACAGGGGTAACACCAGCCGCGCAGGCCACAGACGACCCACGCCCGGTGGGTGGCGGCCGGGCGGGGCGGGCAAAGGTGTGCGCAAACCGCTGCGGGGACCGCGCGGGCGGCCCACCGGCGGGCCGCTACCAGCGCACCGTGGGCGGTCAGGCGTCGATGCGGGACAGGTCCAGCTCGGCCGCGCCGCCCACGATGAACTCCCGGCGGGGCCCCACCTCGGTACCCATCAGCAGGTCGAAAATCCCGCCCGCGGCGGCCGCGTCCTCGATCCGGATCCGGCGCAGCGTGCGGTGCCGCGGGTCCATGGTGGTCTCGGCCAGCTGCCCGGCGTCCATCTCACCCAGGCCCTTGTACCGCTGGATGGGCTGTTTCCAGCGCTGGCCCCGCTTCTCCATCTCCAGCAGCCGGCGGTTCAGCTCGCTGTCGGAGTAGGTGTAGTTGTACTTCTGCTGGCCCTTGCGCGGATTGGACAGCTCGATCCGGTGCAGCGGCGGCACCGCGGCGAACACCCGGCCCGCGTCCAGCATGGGCCGCAGGTACTTGTGGAACAGGGTGAGCAGCAGGGTGCGGATGTGCGCCCCGTCCACGTCGGCATCCGACATGAAGATAACCCGCTGGTAGCGGGCCGCATCCAGGTCGAAGGAGGCGCCGGAACCGGCCCCGAGGACCTGGATGATGGCCGCGCACTCGGCGTTCTTGAGCATGTCGGCCAGGGACGCCTTCTGCACGTTGAGGATCTTGCCCCGGATGGGCAGCAGGGCCTGGAACTCGGAGTTGCGGGCCAGCTTCGCCGTGCCCAGCGCGGAGTCGCCCTCGACGATGAACAGTTCGCTGCGGTCATCGGCGCTACGGCAGTCCACCAGCTTGGCGGGCAGTGCCGAGGTCGCGAGGGCGGATTTGCGCCGCTGGTTGTCCCGGTGCTCGCGGGCGGCGATCCGGGCCTTGGTGGCCGCGGCCACCTTCTCCAGCACCGCCCGGGCCTGCTGCTTGCCCGCCCGGCCGCGGGCCTCGAACACGCCCGTCAGCTCACTCGCCACCACGTCGGCCACGATCCGGGACGCGGCCGGGGTGCCGAGCACCTCCTTGGTCTGGCCCTCGAACTGCGGCTCGGGCAGCCGGACCCCGATCACCGCGGTGAGCCCCTCCAGCGCGTCTTCCGTCTTGGCCTGCTCATCGCCGTTCTTCTGCAGCCGGGTCGCGCGCAGCTGCGCGTTCAGCGTATTGACCAGGGCCCGCTCGAATCCGGTGACGTGCGTCCCGCCCTTGGGGGTGGCGATCACGTTGACGAACGACACGGTCTTGGTCTCGTACCCGGTGCTCCACTGCAGGGCCACGTCGACCTGCAGTTCACGCTCCACATCCGTGGGGGTCATGTGGCCCTGCTCGTCGAGCACCGGCACCGTCTCGGTGAACTGGCGGGCGCCGGTCAGCCGCAGCACGTCCGTCAGCGGCGTCACCCGGCGACAGGTACTCGCAGAACTCGCTGATTCCCCCGTCGAAGCGGAACTCAGCTTCTTTTTCCGCACCGGAACCCGCCGCGGGCCGGTCCTCCGCCGTCCCGGCTCCGCCGTCGGAGTCGGCGTCGGGGTCAGACCGCCGGCTCCCGCCCGGGCGGTCGTCCCGGATCCGGATGGTCAGGCCGGGAACGAGGTAGGCGGTCTGCCGGGCGCGGTCTACCAGCGCCTCGAAGCTCCACTCCGCGTCCTTGGTGAACACCTGCCGGTCCGGCCAGAACCGGATCCTGGTGCCGGTCACCTTCCGGGCCACCTTGCGGGCCTGGCGCAGGCCCTTGCCCCGGGTGAAGGACGCCCGCGGGCCGTCGGCGGCGAACTCGCCGGGCACGCCGCGGCGGAAGGAGGCGGCCCACTCATGCCCCTCCCGGTCAACCTGGACGTCCAGCCGGGCCGACAGCGCGTTCACCACCGAGGCCCCGACACCGTGCAGGCCACCGGAGGCGGTGTAGGAGCCGCCGCCGAACTTGCCCCCGGCGTGCAGCCTGGTCATCACCAGTTCGACGCCGGTCAGCCCGGACTTGGGTTCCACGTCCACCGGGATGCCGCGCCCGTTGTCCCGGACCTCAGCCGACATATCCGGATGTAGTACGACATCGATGGAGGTGCAGTGCCCGCCCAGCGCCTCGTCCACCGAGTTGTCGAAGATCTCCCACAAGCAGTGCATCAGCCCGCGGCCGTCGGTGGACCCGATGTACATCCCGGGCCGCTTGCGGACCGCCTCCAGGCCTTCCAGGACCGACAGGTGACGGGCGGTGTAGGCGTCCCCGGCGGGGACGGCCGCCAGCGGGGCCGAGGCCCGGCCCCGGCTGGTCGCCGCCGGTCGGCGGGCGGCGGACCTGCCCACTACTGGGCCGTCAGTATCGGCGCGGGCGGCGGTCACGTGCTTCTCCTCGGTCGGGGGCCGGCATGGGCGAATCGGGACGGACTTCCGGCAGACTAGCCGCCGGGTCTGACTACCCGGGGAAGCCACGCCGCGGACATACCCGGCTACCTGGGACAACGTGGCCCCGCTACAGTGAACTGGCGAGGACAACTGCCATCCTCCCATGGCGGGCGTTCGCTTTGGGCGTACGTCGCATCCACACGGGAAGGCACTGGCCTGGCAGAGTGTTACACAGCACGTAGGGCAGAGCCCACCGGCCGACTGACCGGTGGCACGACGCGAGGGAGGCGACATGACCGGAGCTCTCGCACCAAGCAGGCCCCTGAATGCGATGGACCTGTGCGACCGGTGTGGTGCCCAGGCTTACGTACGCGTTGTGCTCCCCGATTCTGGGGAGTTGCTGTTCTGCGCCCATCACAGC
The DNA here is from genome assembly GCA_963837335.1 of uncultured Actinomycetes bacterium. Taxonomy (GTDB): domain Bacteria; phylum Actinomycetota; class Actinomycetes; order Streptosporangiales; family Streptosporangiaceae; genus RYN-230. Next base: position 6,902 of record CAWINS010000026.1, read on the forward strand.
CGGCAGCATCTTGAGGCGCTCGCGAAGCTGGGTGCCGAGATCCAGGATGAGACTGAGCGGCTGTCATCGGGCGGGGCACGGCACGAAGGGTAGTCAGGGTCGCGACCCGCGGGCCGAGTCCCCGCCCACGGGCCGCACGCACTGCCCAGCCTGACGTCGGCACCGGCAGCGTAGCCGGGTCGCGTCTGGGCCCGCCGGCTGGATCCCCGCTGATCTTGCTGTGACCGATCAAGCGCGCGAATTTACCTAACGCCCGCCGGGCGCCAGCCAGGATAACCTGGCCAGCGCCCGGCGGGCGTTAGTGGATATTTCAGTCGAGGTAGTCGCGAAGGACCTGGGACCGGGACGGGTGGCGCAGCTTCGACATGGTCTTCGACTCGATCTGCCGGATGCGCTCCCGCGTCACGCCGTAGACCTTGCCGATCTCGTCCAGGGTCTTGGGCTGGCCATCGGTCAGGCCGAAGCGCATGGAGACCACGCCGGCCTCCCGCTCGGACAGGGTGTCCAGCACCGAGTGCAGCTGCTCCTGGAGCAGGGTGAAGCTGACTGCCTCACCGGGCTGGATCGCCTCGGAGTCCTCGATCAGGTCACCGAACTCACTGTCGCCGTCCTCGCCGAGCGGGGTGTGCAGCGAGATCGGCTCGCGGCCGTACTTCTGCACCTCGATGACCTTCTCAGGGGTCATGTCGAGCTCGGCGGCCAGTTCCTCGGGGGTCGGCTCACGGCCCAGGTCCTGCAGCATCTGCCGCTGCACCCGGGCCAGCTTGTTGATGACCTCGACCATGTGCACCGGGATGCGGATGGTGCGGGCCTGGTCGGCCATGGCCCGGGTGATGGCCTGGCGGATCCACCAGGTGGCGTACGTGGAGAACTTGTAGCCCTTGGTGTAGTCGAACTTCTCGACCGCGCGGATCAGGCCCAGGTTGCCCTCCTGGATCAGGTCCAGGAACAGCATGCCGCGGCCGGTGTACCGCTTGGCCAGCGAGACGACCAGGCGCAGGTTGGCCTCGAGGAGGTGGTTCTTGGCCCGGCGGCCGTCCTCGGCGATCCACTCCATGTCCAGCCGTGCGGCGGGCTCCCCGCCATCCATGCCCTCGGCGAGTTTCTCCTCGGCGAACAGCCCGGCCTCGATGCGCTTGGCCAGTTCGACTTCCTGCTCCGCGTTGAGCAGCGGCACCTTGCCGATCTGCTTCAGGTAGTCCTTGACCGGGTCCGCGGTCGCGCCCGCCGACGCCACCTGGGCGGCGGGCAGGTCATCGTCGTCGTCCCCGTAGACGAAGGCCTCTTCCTCGGCCGGCTTGGCGGCCACCTCGGCCACCACCACCGCTGCGGCCGGGACACCGGGGGCAGCGCCCGCCGGCTGGCCCGCTGGGCCCCCATCCGCAGGCACGTTACCGGCGGGCGAGTCGTCGTCCTCGTCAGCCGGCTCTTCGTCGGCTACCTCGTCGTCCGCCTCGACCACGTCAACCTCGACCTCAAGGTCAACGTCCAGGTTCTCGAGTTCGGCCGCGTCAACATCCTCGGCCAGATCCACGTCACCGGGATCCACGTCAGCGTCTAGTTCCACTACGTCTGTCAGGTCTGTCACCTCCGCCAGGCCAACCGCGTCATTGCCGGCCGCGGCCAGGTCCGGATCCTCACTCACAATGCCTGAACCCCCCTGGCCGCCCGGTGCCGAGCCGTTGCCGGACCGGCCCGCGGCCTTCCGCGCCTCGCCTCGCCCACCAGAGTTCTTACGCCGCCGGGACCTGGCGGCGTCCTGCTGCTCCGGCGACGCCGGAGCTTCCTGCGCTCGAGCCTCCTGTGCGGGGGCTGTTCCGTTCGTCTCCACGAGCGTGACCGCCCGGTCTGCCCGCGAACTGGCGGGATCTGCAGATTCAGGACGCTGGGCAGCCTGCGCCCTGCTGCCCTGGCCCTCCGGGCCTGGCTGCCTCCGCGCCGCGGAGCGCGCCGCGCTTGCCACCGCGGTCACCCCTTCCTTCGCTGGACGGCGGCCTGCCGAGCCGCGCACGACACCTGACTGCACGAACTGGCAGGCGACACGGACACCTCTCCTGCGATCATGATCGGGAAAATGGACCCTACCTCGTGCAACCCGCTACTGGGGCCAAGCCGGAAACCCCGTCCAGACCGCATGACCGCACGGCCCCGACAGGACCAGCTCCCGACAACCACCTTAGGCGGAGTCTGCGGGTGGCTCGAACCGCTGGCGCGTCCAGCGGCGTGGCGCAGCTCCCTGCTATCGGGCGCACGCCCTGGTCAGCCTGACCCTCTCTCATGCTTTCCCCCTCCGTGCGGCGGGGATGACACCACCGGGCGGGCGCTGCGGCGCTGGGCCGTCCCGCCGGGGCACGTGCAGCACGAGGACGGTGACGTCGTCGTCCTGCTCGTAGCCGGTGAGCATCCGGTCGACTAGATACTCCAGCAGCCTGGCCGGGTCTTCGACCATTCCCGGACGGGCCTGCGCCGCCACGGACACCAGCTCGTCCAGGCCCGAGTCCAGGCCGCGCCTGCGGTTCTCCACCAGGCCGTCGGAGTAGAGCACCGCCGTGGTCCCCGGCGGCAGCCGGAATACGTACTGCTGCCGCGGGCAGGCCCAGCCGAGCGGCGTGCCCGCCTCGGTGGTGTCCAGCCGCGGCGGGGCATCCCTGGACAGCAGCAGCGGCGGCAGGTGCCCGGCGTTGCCCGCCAGGCCCTCGCCGGTGACCGGATCCAGGACCAGGTACGCGACGGTCGTCACCTGCTCGTCCAGCTCGGTCGCGGTGAACAGCCGGTCCAGGCCGGCCAGCACGGCGGCCGGCCGCGGGTCGGTCAGGGCCAGGGCGCGCAGCGCGTTGCGGACCCGGCCCATCCCGGCGGCCGCGGTCAGCCCCTTGCCCATGACGTCCCCGGTGGCCACGGCGAGCCGGCCGTCGGGCAGCCGGAACGCGTCGTACCAGTCGCCGCCGATCTCCATGTTCCGGGTGACCGGCAGGTAGCGGGCCTCCAGGATGATGCCCGGCACGCTGGGCAGCCGGTCCGGCAGCAGGCTGCGCTGCAGCGTCTCGGCCGTGGTGTGCTCGCGCTCGAACAGCGAGGCCCGCTCCAGGGCCAGCGCGCACTGCCCGGCCAGGGCCTCCAGGAAGACCCGCTCCTCCTCGGTGATCTGCCGCGGCTTGGTGAACGAGAACCGCAGCGCGCCCAGCGGGGCGCCCGCCGCGAGCAGCGGCAGCCCCACCCAGGCCCGCTCGTCGCTGTGCGTGAGGAACAGATCGACGCCGTCCAGCCCGTCGAAGTGCCGCCGCAGCGACTCGGGGTTCTCCACCAGCACCGGCCGCCGGGACGTGATGGCCAGGGTCATCACGCTCGGCGCGTCCAGCGGCATGTCGCCGGACGGGGCCCCGGGGACTTCCGGCAGGCCGAGCGGGTTGATCGTGTGCAACTGCAGCCGCTCCCGGTCGAGCAGGGCCACCGCCGACCGCTCGGCACCGATCGCCGAGCGCCCGACCTCAGTGATCACCTCGACGACCTGGAGCACGGTCAGGGCCTCGGCCAGCATGGACGTGGCCTGCTGCAGCCGGGCGGTGCGCAGGGCGGCGGCGGACAACTGCTCGGTCAGCCGCCCGCGCATCTCCTCGGCCTCACGCTGGCCGGTGACATCCGTGCTGGCCCCGACCCATTCAATGATCTTCCCGTCCCGCTCAATCGGGACGGCACGCACGTCGTAATGCCGGTAGGACCCGGTCTTGGTGCGGACCCGGTAACGGCTGTCGAATACCTTCCCGGCCCGGACGCATTCCCGCCATTCCCGCTCCACCCGCTCGCGGTCCTCCGGGTGAATCGCGTCCAGCCAGCCATTGCCCAGGTACTCATCGAGGCTCTGGCCGGTAATCCAGCGCCACTCGGGCGAATCCTCGGCGATCTGGCCGGTGGGCGTGGTGACCCAGACGACCTGGGCACCCGCCTGCACCAGCGAGCGGTACCGCTCCTCGCTGCGGCGGACTGCCTCCGCCGAGTTCTGCCGGTCGGTCACGTCCACGGCGATCAGGGCCACACCGGCGATGTTCCCGTCCGGGTCGTGTGAGGGGAACCAGGAGAACGCCCACTGCCGGTCGTCGTCCGGGTCCAGGCCGGGTCCAGGGGCAGCCTGGTCCGGCGCGTCCGGCCCGGACCCGCTGACCGGCTGGTTCGACTCGAGCAGCGGCTGGCCGTCGGCCAGCACGTGGCGCACGGCTGACTCAACCCGGGACGCGAGCGTGCCCGGCCACACCTGGGAAGGCAGCAGGCCGAGGTGCGCCTCGAGGTCCAGGCCGTCGAGCCGGGCCAGGGTCTGGTTGATCCGGCGGACACGCAGATCGGGCCCGAAGAAGGCAAAGCCAATGGGTGCCTCGCGCAGCAGGGTGGCGAGCAGGGCCGAGTCAGACACGTCCAACCCTGATACCCGGGGCTGAGGCACGGAGGTATCAGTGCTCATCGACGCACTCCAGTCCCGCCGCACTCAGCGCCGCCGCTTGGGCCATGCAACGGCTCCTTCCCGCTCACTGCGGACACAAGCAGGCTAGCGGCAACGCCGCGGCCAGTGAACGCACAAGCACGGTGCCACGCCAATGGGTCCGGCCCCATTCCGATACCGCGGACACCCACAGTGACCACGCAGGCGAGCTTCCCACATCCTAGGCGATATCGCGCGACGCCGAGGGCATCATGCTGACCTGGGCGCATTGAAAAGAAGTGGCAGCCTGCCCGCCACGACCGCCAGCTACCCCGTAACCTGGCCCCGGCTCCCGGGAATTGCATTGATGATCAGATACCAGATGCCCCGAATGTCCGGCCCTGCCGCTCCTGGATGCCCGTAATATCTGCCACACGCGGAAACATGGCCACCATCCGGCGCGGACGTGGCACGGCGCCGCGAGAATCTGGAAAGCTGTCCATGTGAGCCCGCAAAGCCGACGTCGAGAGCCCCCCGGCGGGCCGGGCCACCCAGGCCGAGGGAAGGGGACCCGTTCGGTGCTCCCCAGTGCCGCTCCACCGAACGCCCTGTTCGCCGAGATGCTCCGGGCTGCCCGCGAACTGCTGGCGGTGCGCAGCCCGCTGGACGCTGAGCTGATGGTGAGCGAACTGCTCGGCACCTGGTGGGGCGAACACACGCCGCGCAACTCGCCCGGCGATGTGGAGGAACTCGTCGGCGAGGGGCTGGTGAGCTACGCCGCCCAGCAGCGCAGCCCGGCCGCGCTGGCCCTGCTGTCCGGCATCGCCTGCCTGGGCACCCCGCGCCAGGCCATGCAGGCGGAGACGGCCGCGCTGGCGCTCATGGAGCACGGCGTGGTCCGCCCGCAATGGGTCGAGCATGTGGGCGCGGTGACGGCCGGTGAGTGCTACGTGAACTCCGACATGTTCGGGGACCGCGACGAGGTCGTCTGCGTGTACAGCTACGCCGGGGAAGAGCCGCACGCCCTGGTCATGGTGGTGGACTACAACGCGGGTGGCATGCTCCGGGACGGCTGGGTGACGTCCCAGGTGGACCGGCTGCTCGAGCGCTGCCGGGCGGCCAGCGCCGAGGATGGCGGGCGCCCCGCCCGGGCTACGTTCAGCCAGGCGGAAGCCCCGCAGGCCCGCCGGCTGCTGGAGACGGCCCTGGCCGTTACCGAGTCGGGTCAGGGACCGGCGCCGAGCGACTCGTTCGCGTCCTATCACGCGTTCATCCGGGCCCGGATCCGCACGTTGCCACCCGCCCGGCCAGGTCTTGGTGCCCGCAAAGGGTCCGGCCAGCCGGGGACCGGACCCGGCCCGGCGCCCTGGAGCATGGGGTCATGGAGCACGGGGCACGGGTCGGGCTGGGGCGCGGCGACCGCGCGCCGGCACGCCTGGACCCGGGATCGCCGCACCATGCTGGTGGCCGAGTTCCTGGCCTCGGATGAGGCCGAAGACCTGTCCGACACCCGGGCGGCCAGCCGCTGCGCGGACCACATCATCGACTACGGCTGCGACCGTGACTTCGGGCGGCCGCTGCGGATGAGCCCGGCGAAGGTAGCCACGTTCCTGCTCGACTGGCTGCCACGCAAGGTGCTGCTGCTGTCCGCCGAGCAGCACGCCATGCCGCACGTGCTGGCCGCGTGGGTGCGCTGGTCCGGACGGCGCCAGGGGCTGGCCGCCGAGATGATCGCCGAGACCCTGGATGCGGTCTTCGACTCGATGGGCACGTTCGCCCAGGTCTACCGGGATCCGACGGCCTTCGGACTGGACGCGTCCCTGGTGGCCAGGCTGCTGCCGGACAACGATCTGGAGGCGCTGCCCCGGCGGGCGTTCGCGTTCCCGGTGCTGCGCGGCATGTTCGGCGGCATCGACCTGACCGGGCTGGACCCGGCCGCCGAGGCGGACCGGCGCACGCTGCTGGCCGCCGACCACAACGACGCGAACGGGCGGCCGAGCGGCCCGCTGCACATCGACCGGCACCTGGCGCTGGCGGACCGGCTCTGGCGGGCTGACCCGCCCGAGCTGTGGGAGGCCGCGCAGCGGCTGCTGGACCGGGGCGAGGACCGCCACGCGGTGCTGCACACGCTGATGTACGTCATCCGGGACACCGCCGGCGACCAGGCCAGCCTGATCGCCGCGCTCCGCGACCTGCCGCCCAGCCCGGCCGGCTGATCCGGCGGCTGAGCCCGCTGGCCGGCCCACGGCTGGCCTGGCCCGGGCTGGCCGGCCCGTGGCTGGGCCGCCGGTGGCGGGCCGGACCGTGGCCCGGGCTCATTCCGGCTGCGGGCCGCCCAGCTCGCGGAACGCGCCGTGCAGGTCGGCCGCGGACACGGTGGTGAGATCCGCGGCGCTGGCTGCCTCGTCGAGGTCCGCCACCCGCAGGTCCCGGGCCGCGCAGGCCCGTTCGAACAGGCTGCGGGCGAACCGGCCGTTCCCCAGCTCGTCGATCTGCCCGCGCGCGGCCGCCGCGTGGAAGATCTCGGCGAGAACCGGCAGCGCGTCCGGCTCGAACGAATCACCGTGCTGCTCGGCGATCACGCCAGCGATCTTGCACAGCTCGTCGGATGAGTAACTGGGGAACCCGATCCGCACGCTGAACCGGGAGGCGAGGCCGGGGTTGCTGCGCAGGAACCGGTCCATGTCCGCGGGATAGCCGGCCAGGACGATGACCAGCCGGTCGCGGTCATCCTCGGCCCGTTTCAGCAGCGTGGCCACGGCCTCGGACCCGTACGCGTCCCCGCCCGAATAGCCGGCGTTGTAGAGCGAGTAGGCCTCATCGATGAACAGCACCCCGCCCAGCGCGGAGTCGATCAGCTTCCCGGTCTTGATCGCCGTGGAACCCAGATGCTCGCCGACCAGATCGGCCCGGTGCGCCTCGATCACCTCGGGACGGACCAGCAGGCCCAGGGCGGTGAAGATGCGGCCGAGGATCCTGGCCACCGTGGTCTTGCCGGTGCCGGGCGGCCCGGTGAACACGAAGTGCCGGACCGGAGGCTGGCTGGACAGGCCCTGCCGTTCCCGCAGCCGGGCCACCCTCAGCTGGGCCGCGATCTCGTGTACCTGCCGCTTGACCGGCTCCAGGCCGACCAGCTCATCCAGTTCGGCGAGGGCGCTTTCCAGGGTGGGCACCTGGCGGTAGCCGCGGAACCGGGCGGTGAGCTCGGCCCCGGCGCGCTCCAGGTCGGCCGCCTCCAGGGTGACCAGCTCGGCGTGGGTCGGCTCCGCGCCGTCGGCCATGATCCGGACGTCCCGGGCCCGGCCCGCCTTCTCGAGCAGGCTGCGGACGAACCGCCCGTTGCCGAGCTCATCGGCGAGCCTGCGCCGGCCGACGTCCTCCATCATCCGCGCCAGGGCGGGTCGCGCATCGGTGTCGAGCACCTCACCACGCTGCTCCAGGGAGAGCTCGGCCAGGGCCATCAGCTCGGCGGGTGAGTAGGTAGGGAACTTCACCCGCAGCCCGAACCGGGAATTGAGGCCGGGGTTGCTGGCCAGGAACCCCTCCATCTGCTTCTCGTATCCGGCCAGGATGATGATGAGCTCGGTCCGGTCGTCCTCGGCCCGCTTCAGCAGGGCCTGGATGGCCTCGTGGCCGAACCGGTCGCCCTGTCCCTCACTGTCGTTCACCAGGCTGTACGCCTCATCGATGAACAGGACCCCGCCGAGCGCGCTGTTGACCAGCTCGTTGGTCTTGATCGCGGTGGCCCCGAGGTACTCGCCCACGAGATCAGCGCGCTGCGCCTCCACCACCACCGGCGTGTCGAGCAGCCCGAACGCGTAGAAGATCTTCGCGACCACGCGGGCCACGGACGTCTTCCCGGTGCCAGGCGGCCCGAGGAAGACGAAGTGCTGCATGGGCTTTTCCGCGCCGTACCCCGCCATCACCCGCCGGCGCGCGGCTTCGACGGACGCAGTGATCTGGCGGATCTGATCCTTGACCGAGGTGAGGCCGATCATGTTGTCGAGCTCGGCCATGGCCTGGGCGACCGTGATCTCCGGTGGCGGGGGCTCGCCGCTGGCCCGGTCGCGTCCGGCCGCGCCCTCGGCGGGACGTACCGAGCCCTCCGCCGTCTGCACCACCCGCGACACCTCGGCGGGCCGGGACGTGCGGCCGTTGCCCGCGGCCGGGGGCCGGCCCGTCCGGGCCGCCATGGCCGGGCCAGCCCGGTGCGGTGCGGCGAGCGCGCCGGTACGGCTCTGCTGGCGGCTGAGCGCCCGCGCTTCCTGCTGCGACTTACCCATCCGCCAGCCGATCACGGCCAGGCCAAGCAGCCAGGCGATCGCGTAGCTGATCACCGGCCGGCTGGGCGCCAGCCACCAGGCCAGCAGGCCCGGCGGCAGGGCCCAGAGCTCCGTCCAGGCCACCGTCCGGCACGGGACATAGCGACGGGACAGCAGCCGCAGGTGCGAGACAGCCACCGCCGCGCAGGGCAGCAGCAGCAGCGGCACGATCCCGGAACTGAACCGGCCGACGACCGCGGCCACGGTCACGACGGCCAGCAGGCCCCAGGCCGCGACGAATACTGACGCCACCCACGACCGGTGCTCCCGCCAGATCGCCACCGGACCGTAGACGAGGGCCGCCACCACGAACACATCCCAGAAGCGTGCGCCCAGGCTCAGGGCCAGCACGATGATGATCAGCACGGCCAGGACCAGGAGGATCTTCGCTGGCAGCGACGCCTCGCGGACGGCTTGGCGCACCCGCGCCAGCCCTTCCTGGGCCATTCGCCTGCCAGGCAGGGATCCGTCCTCCGGCCGCATCTTGCTCCCTCGTGCCGTTCCTTGTATAGCGCATTACCACGCGCTTACAGCGACACACAACCAGATACCGGCAGAGAATGGCCAGGCCAGATCCTGCCGAGCCGGCGCCAGCCGCAGCCCTACCGGGCCCGCGCTCTGGCCGGGCACCGACCCTGCCAGAGTAATGGCCAGTTCGGTGGGAATGCCTTTACGGCACTCCCACGAGAGACCCGGGAAAGCTCCTGACCTGGTCGTTCTTGCGGCGAGGAAGTTGCTAAGTAAGACATCCATGTCCGCTGCGGATCCGGCCGGCCCGCCGGTGGCCCGCCGGCATCCCGGATCAGGCGTCGAGCTGGTCCACGAACGAGTACGGCGGCCAGGGGCCGTTCAGATCGGCCCGGATCCCGACCCGCGCCCCGGCCAGCGCGTGCGCGGCCGCCAGGAACTCCCCGGCCCGATCGCCGCGCAGGAGGTAGGCGGCATTGAGGATCATCTGCTCCGGGCCTTGCACGTAGCGCGGGTCAACGTCGGGCTGCCGCTGGGAGGCGTCGGCGATGTCCGCCAGGACCCAGTCGATCGTGTCCGCGAGCGAGCCGGCTCCATCCTGCTGGTCGGCCGGCCCGTAGATCTGGACTCCCCATTCCACCGTGTCCCGGAAGCGGGCCAGCAAGCCGGCGAACTCTCCGCGGCGCCGGGCCAGCAGGGCCCGGACCGTGTCGTCGTCGGGATAGACAGTGGCCAGCCGGAGCGGCAAGACCGGGGCACCGCCCGCCGCCGCCCGGGCGATGACCTGATGGTGCGCCCGGCCGACCCGCTCGATGTTGTCCAGCCCGCCCAGCAGGCTCGCCAGGGCATCCTCGCCGAAGGCCCGCGCTTCGACCGAGCCCACCACGGCGGTCAGGCCCGCTTCGGCCACGGTGCGGACCCGCTCCCCGCCGACTCCGGCCAGGCCGGCGAACTGGTCCGGGCCGAGATCATCGGTGATGGCGTACACCCAGACCACCCGCTGGGCCGGCGGAGTGGCCAGCCGGAGTGGCCGCCGGCGCGCTCGCGTCGCCGGGCCAAGGCCGGACATCGTCTTCACAGGCATCGCATTCCTCCTCGGGCCAGCCCCCTGGCCGCGCGGCGCAGGCGCCCGGTACGGGATGCGACGCCCAGGCTCCCTGAAAGTTCATGGGCCCCCAGGCCCATGCGTACAACGAATTTTCGGCTCATAAAGTTCACAGCGTTTGAATCGAGGGCGAGAGACGGTTCGTTACCAGGCGAGAGACGGTTCGTTGCGGGTGGGAGACGGGTGCCGCGCGGCACGGAGCGGGAGGCATGCGTTCCCAGCCGGGGCACCAGGACCGCCTCTCGCTGTCCCCAGGCTGGCCTGCCCGGGCGGGTACCGCCCGCCGAAACCACGGCAGATCATTGATCCGTAATCTGCTGCCGCCGTGACCAGCGCACTGCACGTGCATCCGGCAGCATCGATGGCGAAAGACGCGGAGGCCGCATGACCGAAACCGAGGGTTACCTGGAAGTCGATGGCGGCCGGGTCTGGTACCGGTCGGTTGGCGAAGGCGGGACGCCGCTGCTGTGCCTGCACGGCGGCCCCGGGTTCACCCACTACTACCTGGAGCCGCTCGAGGCCCTCGCCGACCGGCGTCAGGTGATCTTTTATGACCAGCTGGGCTGCGGGCGCTCCGACCGCCCCGTGGGTCAATCGCTGTGGACGGTCGAGCGTTTCGTCCAGGAACTCGCGCAGGTCCGGTCGGCGCTCGGGCTCACCCGGCTGCACCTGTTCGGCAGCTCCTGGGGTGGCATGCTGGCCATGCAGTACGTCCTGGACCGCCGTCCCGAGCTGGACAGCCTGATCCTGTGCGGCAGCCCGGCCAGCATGATCCGCTGGGCCAGCGACTGTGCGGAACTCCTGTCGGCCCAGCCCGCGGGGGTACGCCAGGTCATCGCCGAGCACGAAGCCGCCGGATTCACCGCCTGCCCGGAGTACCAGGCGGCCATCCTCGGCTTCTACCGGGAGCATGTCTGCCGCGTCAGCCCCTGGCCGGCCAGCCTGGAGCGCTCGTTCGCCGAGGCCGGCTACGAGGTGTACAACACGATGAACGGCCCGAGCGAGTTCACCGTGACCGGGACGCTGAAGACCTGGGACGTGATGGACCGGCTGGGCGAGATCGGGATACCGACCCTGCTGGTGGGCGGCCGCTATGACGAATGCACGCCCGGCCACCTGACGGAGATGAACAACCGGATCCCCGGGTCCCAGCTCGCCATCATCGAGGACGCCTCGCATCTGTGCTTCACCGAGCAGCCGGCCGTGTTCACCAGCCTGGTGAACACGTTCCTGGACCGCCAGGAGGCCACCGCCCATCAGCGGTGACGGTCGAACCATCCGGTCACCGCCTGGTAGAGCAACTGCTGGGCTCGGCCGGATGAGAAGAGGTGGTCGGCGCCAGGCACCATGATCAGCTCGTGCCGGACCCCGGCGGCGGCCAGCGCCCGGTGCCAGGCCTGCCCCTGCGCGGCGAGCGGGCCGGCTTCGGCATAGACCAGCAGCATCGGAGTGCGAACGTGGCGGGCGCGGCCCGCAGGCGAGGCGGCGGCCCACCGCCCCGGTACCCGGAGGGCGTCCCCGCCGAGCCAGCGGGCCTGCATGCGCAGGCTCACCGGGTCGAGCAGCCGCAGGTCGGCGACGGCCTCGCAGCACACGGCCACCCGGAAGCGGTGGTCGCGGGCCACGATGCGCCCGGCCAGGTACCCGCCGTAGCTGTGGCCGAACAGGATGAGCGCGCCGGGGTCAGCCAGGCCCCCGGCGGTGAGCAGGTCCACACCGCTCAGGACGTCACCGATCTCCGGATCCTGGTCCGGGAGCCCGCGGCGGCGGAAGGCGCGCCACATCTCGCCGCGGCCCGCGATGCCTGACGAACGGAAGTCGGGCATGAACACCGCCCAGCCCGCGGCGGTCCAGGCGGACAGGTCGGGATGCTCTCCGCAGGCCAGCCCGCTGACCGGCCCGCCGTGCAAGAACACCAGAAGCGGATGCGGCCCCGCCGCTGGCGGCAGGGCCAGCAGGCCCTCCAGCGCCGCGCCGCTCATGGGTCCAGGTGATCACCTGGACTCCGGCTTGGTCGGCCGCGCGAAGCAGTTGCAGGGGTTGGTCGGCGCCGTCCGGCCGGGCCCGGACCAGCCGCGCCGACCCGTCGCCGTCGGCCCGGATCGCAACGGCGTCGTCACCGCCGGGGCCGAGCGCCAGTAGCCGGTAGCTGGACGAGGCGGGCCGTGACCACCACCGGGCCGCACCCCCGTCCGGGTCGATCATGATGACGCCGCGCCTGATGCCGTCGAAGGCCCCGGCAGCGAGTTCACCAGATGGCGACCAGCGGGGACCGCCTGCCACGCGTACCGTGTCCGGCGTCATCACGTGCCCCGACTCGGACGAGATGACCACCCGGTACCACGGTGGGCAGGATTCCCCGGTCCACAGCGCGGCGACCCGGCCGGATGGGCCGGCCGACACGGCGCTCACCGACCCGCCCAGGATCCGGGCCAGCGAGGCCGCCAGGTCGGCCGCGGCCGCCTCGGTAGCGGCCGGGCCGGCTCCTCCCGCGGGCGCGGTGTCCAGCGACTCGAAAGACGGCCAGGCGCGGATCTCCCGGCGGTCCGGGTAGATCAGCTCAGCGCGACCGTCTTCCGCGAGAGTCGCGGAGGACGGGGCCACGTCGCGGAGTGAACGCCACAGCACACCCGTATCCTCCGCCAGATACCGCCGCCAGGCAGCTCCGGCAGCCGGATGCCTCACACGTGGACGACGGTGATGCGCTGCGCCTTCGGCCGTCCTGGTTCCTCCACCAGCCTGCTCAGGTCGCCGGGGTCACTGGTCAGCAACACGACCGGGCGCTCCCGCTCAAGCGCCGTGGCGGCCACCACGGCGTCGACGGAGCAGCGTTTGCCCGGAAGGCCAGTCGCCCCCAGGAGCTCGCCAGCGCGGCGGCCGAGCTCCGGGCTCACCGGCACGAGGGTGATCCGGGATAGCACCCGGTGCACGGCCGTGTCGCGGGGGCCACCTCTGCAGCACCTCGGTCAGGGTCATCGCGCTCGCCACAACCCGGGCGCGGCGGGCAATAGCGATCTCCAGGTGAGCTCGCGCCCGCGAGTCACCCGCAGCCAGCTTGACAAGCCCTTCGCTATCGAGGACGAGCGTCCCGCCCACGGCTACTCATCATCCGGCCAGGCCGCCCGCGCCTCGAGCCAGATACTCCGGAGGGACCGGCCCATGCTCCATGGCCAGCACGTTCGACAGTTCAGTGAGCAGATCCACTTCGAGTTGCCGGGCGACGGCTTCGGTCACGTACTGGCTGAACTTTCCCCGCCCGGCGCGCCGCTGGACAGCTGACGTCAGGTCTTCCGGCATCGAGACACTGACCTTGCGCGCTGTCCCAGCTGGTTCGACCCTCACGCGTCCCCGGCCGGCGGTGCCTTCTGGGTCATCCGGAGTATCTAGCAGGACCTGAAGCGCGAACAGCACTTCGAGAGCGCTCTCAGGACGGTCTTGCGCCTCAGCCGAAGCGAGCAGCCTGGACGCCGGGCCGGATGTCCGTGTCTCCAGCTCACGGACCCGCACCAGCAACTCACGGATCTCGCCGCGGAGTCGGTCCCGTTCTCCCGTGCGGGCCGGATCACTACTCACACCCACATGCTACCAGCGGTAGCAAGGCGGTTCTGGGCAGCTGAGTCTGGCGCCGGTGAGCACGCGGGCCGCGGGCCCACCCCTAATGCCCGCTTTCCCCGGGTACTTGCTGATCCGCTGGCGCAGGGCAGCTATTCGGAGGGTGCAGTACTCGGGATCCGTGTCCAGGTCGCGGAGCGGCCCGTTCCGTTAACACGGACCCTGCCTTCGTTTCTTAGGTGCGCCAGGACGAGTCGGATGGTCTGGTCGCTGACACCTGGTACTGCCGTCCTGATGTCTGCGAGACGGCGTCGGCCGATTCGGCGACGGGTTGCCCGAGGCTCACGTAGAGGCCGACTGTGTAGCCGTGCTCGCTGAGCGTGGCGCTGGTGAGCAGGCGAGCAACTCATCCGTTGCCATCCGCGAAGGGGTAGATGACGAGAAGGTCGAGGACGAACAGTCCGGACAGAAGCACTGGATGGTGATGCTCCCCGGGGCATGGCCGTGTGAGCGAAGAGCAGTCGGCGCAGGTGAAGAATCAGGCCGGCATTCAGCGGCCGCTAGTCCTGATGGAACAGGTAGTCCTGGGCGTCGCGATAGCCTGCCAGTTCTTGTTCGCTTCGGTTGCGTAGCATCGACGTTCGCCGGTTGATAATCCGCTCGGCTCGGCTGGCGTCCGCGACGACAACACCTGCTATAGCTGATGACGCCGTGATGCTCCGGACACGGGCCCGGTCGGCGAGCTCGGTCAGCAACCCAGGCATCTAGTCACGGTAGAGCGCCTCCGAGCCACGGCCGCAGTCGATGCCGCGGAGTTGGGTCACGACTTGAGCTGGCACCCGGCCGATGAGTCCGTCGAGATCGGCGAAGCTGCGCAAGGAACCTCTAGCCAACCTGCTGAACGCGCTAATCCTCGTCAGAGTTAGCGCATTTAGCGGTTGCTTGGTAGGTTCACGCACCCTCCCAGTGAGTGCTCGCGTTGCGCCCCCGGCGCGCGGTACAAGCGAGAGCGGGGGGAGCCGAGGCCGTTCCTCGGCTGCCCCCGCTCTGGCATGCCCTTCATGCCATGACGGCGACCGTCAGCTGCAGCCGCTGGTGGCTCCGCAGCCTTCGCAGACGTAGCAGCTGCCGGCCGGGCGCATCTTGGTGCCGCAGGTCAGGCACAGCGGGGCGTCCGCGGTGCGGCCTTGCTGCGCCTCGATCAGCTCGGTGGAGCTGTGCGGCTGGTACGGCGCGGCGGACCCGGCTGGGTCCGGCCGGTCGTCGGACCGGGCCTGGGGCCGCTCGACCGGCGCGGACTGGGCCATCTCGCCCGGGTCCTGCTCCTCGGCCAGCGCGTCCGGATCCTCACCGGCCAGCTGGGCAGTGCGCTCGCTGGCGGACAGGATGCCCATCTCCGCGCGTGTGTCGTAGGGCAGGTGATCCAGGGCCAGCCGGCGGAACACGTAGTCCAGGACCGAGCTGGCGATCCGGATGTCCGGGTCGTCGGTGATGCCGGCCGGCTCGAACCGCATGTTGGTGAACTTCTCCACCCACTTCTCCAGCGGCACCCCGTACTGGAGGCTGATGGAGATCGCCATCGAGAACGCGTCCATCACGCCCGCCAGGGTGGACCCCTGCTTGCCGAGCTTGAGGAAGAGCTCGCCCACACCGTCATCTGGGTACTTGGACGCCGTCATGTAACCCTCGGCGCCGGCCACGGAGAAACTGGTCACGGACGCGGTGCGGTTCTTCGGCAGCCGCCTGCGGACCGGCCGGACCTCGTGCGGCGTGGCGGCGGGCTCCGCAGCCGCCGCGGCCGGCTTCTTCCGGGCGTCGGACAGCGGCTGGCCGACCTTGCAGTTGTCCCGGTAGACGGCCAGGGCCTTGAGCCCGAGCTTCCAGCCCTCCATGTAGATGGACTCGATGTCCTCGACCGTGGCCGACTCGGGCAGATTCACGGTCTTCGAGATGGCCCCGGAGAGCGCGGGCTGGACTGCGGCCATCATCCGCACGTGACCCATCGGGCCGATGGAGCGCTCGCCCATAGCGCAGTCGAAGACCTCGTAGTGCTCTGGCCGGAGGCCGGGTGCATCGACGACATGGCCGTGCTCGGCGATGTACTCGACGATCGCCTCCGCCTGCTCCGGCTGGTAGCCCAGGTTCTTCAGCGCGCGCGGCACCGTCTGGTTGACGATCTGCATGGAGCCGCCGCCGACCAGCTTCTTGAACTTGACCAGGGCCAGGTCAGGCTCCACGCCGGTGGTGTCGCAGTCCATCATCAGGCCGATGGTGTTGTGACTCACCATGCCATTGGCCACGTAGGTCACATTGTCCGGGACCGACAGGTCGTACGTGGGCTGGATGCCGCCGTCGTCGTTACTCGCCACGCGCTCGAAGAGGTAGCCGAGCGCATGTCCGAGCTGCGAATCAAGGGTCTCCTCGAACAGTCGGCGGGCCAGCATCCGGGGAACCCCGCCCGTCTTCCTGATGGACTGCTGCACGGCGTCCCGTGCGGCGTGCGCCGGCCGGGACCAGGCTCATCCAGGCATCCCCGGGCAGGTAAACGTAATCCTTCTTGGCGGAGCGATCTGGCTCCAGGGCCACCATCAGCTTCGACTTGCGCTCGCCGATGAATCCGACCATCTCATCGAAGTTCAGCGCATGATCGACATTGCGCAGTCGGACCTGCAGGATGTCGCCGCCCCACCCGCTGGTGGTCCGCCTGGTGGTTGTGGCCAGGCCAAGGGCGAGCAGCAGGGTGCGCGTTTCCGCGGCGAAGGACTCGTGCGCCGTCGAGACGCTCGGCACGCCGTCCAGGACGGTCCCGTCGGCCTCGAACAGCCCACGCAGGAATGCCGCGTACACGGCCGGGTCGTTGGCCTCCAGGATCGCGGACGGAACCCGGGGAACCCATCCCTTGCCGATATGGTCAGCCTCGGGCAGGGTCTTCGCGAAGCCCGCCGCTTGCCACCACCGGGCCAGCCGCACGGACTGCAGCGTCACCTCCCGGTATCCCTCCTGCTGAGTGACCACGGGAGCCAGCGCCGAACAGTTCCTTGCTGAGCACGCCGAGCCGTTCCGCGACGTCCAGGTCGCTGTCCGCGACACACAGCCGAATGCCCTTCGCGTGCAGGCTGCCATCGCCCATGAAGTACCCGACAAGCTCGGCCAGGTCCGCGGTCACTTCATCGGGCACCTGCAGGTGCCGGTCGCCGACGTAGTAGGCCTGATCGAGCACGGGAAGCGGCACCCGCCGCGGCTCGCCGGGGAGGGCCCCCATCTGCAGCGGCAGCAGGTCGCCGGGGGCGATGTCGGCGAGTCGCTTCCACACCCAGGCACCGGACTGCGCATCGACGATCTTGACCCGGTGGGTCAGCGTGCCCTGGATGGCGTATCCACCCTCGGTGCGGATCGCCCGGGTGGGCTCCTCGCCATTCACGAAGAACTTCGTTGCCCGCCGTGGCCCCTCATCCGTGGAGACCATGAGGTCGAGATCCTGCCAGCGGTCTCCGTAGACATCGCCCAGCTCCGCGAGCCGGACCAGTCCGCGATCCGTGCTGACCAGGGTGTCCCCGGTGAGGCAGCCGGTCGGCGCCAGCAGCGAGGCCTGCGCGTTCCGGTAGCCGTTCTTCTCGCCCAGCGCGACGCACTTGTCCCAGGCCTTGTTCGCGGCGGCGAGGATCTCCTCGTCCATCCCGCCCAGCGCCCGGATCTTGTTGCTGGCCTCGGCGTGCTTGCGCATGACCCGCTTGTGCGCGGTCGCGTTCCGCTTGTAGCCGTCGTATGGCCCGACCACCGCCGCGAGCTCCGCGGACCGGCGGTAGGCGGTCCCGGTCATCAGCGAGGTGATGGCCGCCGCGATGGCCCGCCCGCCGTCGGAGTCGTAGGCGTGGCCGGTCGCCATGAGCAGCGCGCCCAGGTTGGCGTAGCCGATCCCGAGCTGCCGGTAAGCCCGGGTGGTCTCGGTGATCTTCTCGGTCGGGAAGTCCGCGAAGCAGATGGAGATGTCCATGGCCGTGATGATCAGCTCGGTGATCTGCCGGAACCGCTCCACCGCGAAGGTGTCGTCTTCCCGCAGGAACTTCAGCAGGTTGATGCTGGCCAGGTTGCACGATGAATTGTCCAGGTGGACATACTCGCTGCACGGGTTGCTGGCGGTGATCCGGCCCGATTCCGGGGCAGGTGTGCCAGTCGTTGATGGTGCCGTCGTACTGGATGCCGGGATCGGCGCAGGCCCAGGCCGCCTGGGCCATCTTGCGGAACAGGTCCCGGGCGTCCACCGTCTCGACGGTCTCCCCGGTCAGCCGGGCCGCCAGGTCGAACTTGGCGTCCCGCTCGACCGCCCGCATGAACTCGTCGGAGACCCGGACCGAGTTGTTGGCGTTCTGGTACTGGACGCTCGCGATGTCCTTGCCGCCCAGGTCCATGTCGAACCCGGCGTCGCGGAGGACCCGGACCTTCTCTTCCTCGCGCGCCTTGGTCTCGATGAATTCCTCCACGTCGGGGTGATCGACGTCGAGGACGACCATCTTCGCGGCCCGGCGGGTGGCCCCGCCGGACTTGATGGTGCCGGCGGACGCGTCCGCGCCGCGCATGAAGGAGACGGGCCCGCTGGCCGTGCCGCCGGAGGAGAGCAGTTCCTTGGAGGACCGGATCCGGGACAGGTTGACCCCGGCCCCGGAGCCGCCCTTGAAGATCAGGCCTTCTTCCTTGTACCAGTCCAGGATCGAGTCCATCGTGTCGTCCACCGCGAGGATGAAACACGCGCTCACCTGCTGAGGAGAGCTGGTCCCGACGTTGAACCAGACCGGCGAGTTGAAGGCGAAGATCTGGTGGATGAGCGCGTAGGTGAGCTCGTGATCGAAGATCTCGGCGTCCTGGGGACTGGCGAAGTACCCGTTCTCACGCCCGGCCGCCACGTACTTTCCGACCACGCGGTCGACCAGCTGCTTGAGACTCCACTCCCGCTGCGGGGTGCCGACCGCGCCGCGGAAGTACTTGGTGGTGACGATGTTGGCGGCGTTGACGGACCAGAAGTCGGGGAATTCGACACCACGCTGCTCGAAGTTGACGGTGCCGTCCCGCCAGTTGGTCATGACGACATCGCGGCGCTCCCAGGTGACCTCGTCGTACGGGTGCACGCCCTCCCGGGTGTGAATCCGCCCGATCGTGAGCCCCTTGCGCGAGCCCTTGCCTCCGCGAGGCGCAGACCCGCTCACCGTCTCCGTCATGTCCATCCCCCTTCCGGGATCCCCGCGGATCCCACGCGGGCCCGGCCAGGCCCATCCGTCGATGTAATAGTGCGAACCCGAACTCCGAACTCCGAACCCAACATGCTGCTCAGGAAAGGGGCGTCAGCGCGCCCGCATCCTGCCGCGCCGTGCGCAGCGCGGAAATCTCATCCTCGAAATCAGTGAGCGACTCAAATCCCCGGTAGACGGAGGCGAACCGCAGGTAAGCCACCTCGTCCAGGTCGCGGAGCGGCCCGAGAATCGCCAGGCCCACCTCATGCGAGGCGACCTCGCCCGAGCCACGGGCCCGGATCGTATCCTCGACCTGCTGGGCCAGGATCGCGAGCTGGTCCTCGGTGACCGGCCTGCCCTGGCAGGCCCGCTGGACCCCGCGGACGATCTTCTGGCGGGTGAACGGCTCGGTGGCGCCGCTGCGCTTGGCCACCATCAGGATGACTGTCTCCTGGGTGGTGAAACGCCGCCCGCACGCCGGGCACGACCTGCGTCGGCGGATCGCAGCGCCATCATCGGCGGTCCTGCTGTCGATGACACGGCTTTCCGCGTTCTTGCAGTACGGGCAGAACATACGATCACCTCCCCAGGGCGACCTGGAGCCTGCACAGGCTCCTGAGACCACAACTTGTATGTGAACTACAGCGCTGTAACTACTATATCTTGTGGTGACGCTAGAGCAGACACCCCATGCTGCGCAAGCGGCAACGCGCCGGTTCTGTGAGTTTCCGGTAAATCCCCTGCGGCCGCCCGGGGAAGGGCAGGGAAATCCCCTCTGCGAGCGGCGTGTCGCGCCCGGCCGGGCGTCGCTGCGGAGCTGCGGGCGCGGGCATCAACGGGCTAACGGGGGCTCCGCGCACCGCAGCCGAACCCCGCCCCGAAGAACTACCGCGCCGGGACGCCAGGCCTGGGGGAACGGCCCGGGGGCCGGCACTGGAACCCGGAGCGGCCGCCGCCGGAACCGGGTCATCGGGCTCAGCCCCGGGGGACCCAGAGGCTCTCCCCGGGCACCACGACCTGGCTGCCCAGCGCGTTGAATTCCATGATCTGCTGGATGACCGCCCGCGGGTCAGCCTGGGGCTCCGCGTTCAACGCGATCGACCACAGGGACTGGCCTGGCTTGACCACGACGTGCCGCATGCTGGCCTGCACCGCCGACGGCGGCAGGCCATGATTGGCCGCCTGCGCGCCGGACGCCAGGGCGAGCAGGACCGGGGTGAGCACCGCGACGAGGAGGAGAACCGCGAAAGCCCAGACCACCCGGCGCCCGCGCCGGGTAAGCCTGGTCCGCCGGACCCGCTGGACAGGCACCCGGGACGGCACCGATGCGGGGCGGACCACACGCGTCCGCGAGGGCGCCCCGGCCGGCCTGGTGCTGCGCAGCCGGGCCGGGATCTGCTCGTCGGCTGCCACCCGCGGCCTCGGCACCACGACCTTTGGCCCGGCAACGTTCGGCGCGGCCGCGTTCGGCACCGCAACGTCTGGCCTGGCGGCGTCTGGATCTGCACGTCCGGCACTACCCACAGACGCGGACGTGCCGGCGGCTTCCTGGCGGCGGCCCGCGGCCGGGCCGACCCCGCGACTCCCGGCTGCGCTGCCACCGACGCACCGGGAAGGCTTCGCTTGCCTGACCGGGATGCCGCCGCGCCAGGCTCACCCGCACGCGACTCGCCCCGATGCGCACCGGCCCGAGAATTCCCAGCACCGAGCGGGCGGACCAGGGCCTTGGGCTTCTTGCCCACGCTCATCACGCTCATGCCAGCCTCCTCTATCGAATGACCGTTCTATCGTACAGCCGTTCGATCGATCGCGCTTTCGATCGAACGACTGTACGGTACAGGTATAGCGCGGGGGTCTGACAGAAGGGTCCGTGGTCAGGCATCAGGGCAGGTGAGACGGGGTTTCGGCGTCCGGAGGAGGAGGCCACTGCCCGGGAGTGTCCGGCGTGTTGGCTCCCTTGATTGGCTCCCGTCAGGTGGGAACGGACGTTCGGCTCGGCAGCTCCTAGCCGCCGCCTCGGTTTGCCCGGCTCGGGAGTAGTCCGAGGCCACGGCCTGGTGGAGGGAGCTGGGTGTGACTGTCGGCTGTAAGTGGCTGGTATCTCGCAGCGCTGCCTGGCGCCGATGCGATCTCCGCCGAGTGCCCGTCCCAAACCGAATCGTTTACCGGACCCAGGTAGACCGGTTGCGCGCCCTCGGTATGCAGCTGCTCCTGGATACGTGGGCCACGCCCGCCAGAACCGCCATTGCGGCCTTGGACGCCTTGATCTTGAGTCTCTTGGTGACCAGCCGCTCTTAGGACGTCGGCCTTGCCGACCGTTTGGGGCTGAGGGCTGGCCGACGTCGCTGGACGGCCTACTCAGCTGGTCGTGACAGTTCCCCGACGCTGCCCCGCAGATGCGCAGCCAGCTGCGTCCGGGAGCGGACGCCGAGCTTGCGGTAGGCCCGCGTCAGATGCATCTCGACCGTTTTGGGACTGAGGAAGAGCAACGCCGACACCTCGCGGTTGGTGGCGCCTTCGGCCACGGCGAGCGCGACGTGCAGTTCCTGCGGGGTGAGTTCCTCGACGGCGTCCGCGCGGCGGCGGGGAGCTGATCCTCCCGCTGCTGCGAGTTCGCTGGCGGCGCGCGCGGCCCACACCGAACTGCTGGCGTGCTCGAAGAGCTCCAGTGCCCGGCCCAGGTGGTGGCGTGCGTCCACCCGGCGGCCGGATCGCCGGAGGGTCTCGCCGTAGACCAGCCTGGTCCGAGCCTCCTGCCAGGGGAGCCGGGCCTGCGCGGATCGATCCAGAGACTTCTCGAACGCCTCCGGCGGGTCCCCGTGCCCTACGATCGCGCGACACCGCCAGACCATCGAGGCCACGGCCGGGAACTCCTCCGGCACGTCCGACTCGATGGTCCGCGCGATAGCGGGCGAGATGCTCCCGCCTGACCGTACCTGGGCCTCCACCAGGTCGGCCGTTGTCGGGCGGCCGAAGACGGCCGGGCCCATGGGCTCCGGGGTGTTCGCATGCTCTAGGTACCGCTCCGCCGAAGCCAAGTCGCCTACCGACAGGGCGGCCAGACCGAGCGCGTCGTCGAGATCGCGAGGATGCCAGAGTTCGTCACGTAAACCGAACTGCACGGCCTGCTCCGCCAGCCTGCGGCATTCCGTGAGGTTGCCCAGCATCGCCTGGACAAGCGCCAAACCGCCCTGAGCGAGGAACAGCCACAATCGGTTGCCGCTCTCAGCCGCCAGCGAGACGGCGTCACTGGCGTGGAGGTAGGCCGTGCGCAGCTGCCCGGTCCAGGCGTTGACGTATCCCGCCGCGAACAGGACGCCGGGCAATAGCCCCAGCGCTCCACTGGGCCTCAGCTGCTCGATCACCCGATCGGTGATCCAGGTTGCCTCCTCGCGCTGGCCGGACCAGGTCAGGCCGATGGACAGTGGAACGATGTACTCCGTCACCGCTTCCGGCAGGTCCGGGGGGCCGGGGCCGCTCGAGATCGGCGTCATCAGCGGCAGGGCCGTTCCGAGGTGGCCCAGATGCAGTGCGCTGAACCCTTCGACGACCCGGGCGGCCAGCTGAACGTCCGCCTCGGGGGCGAGCTGCCCGGCGCGGTGGGCGGTGGCCCGGGCGTCGTGGAGCCTGCCGACCAGGAATGCCGCCAGCGCGGCGTCGGCGAGCACCAGCGCGGCCTGGTGCCGGTCACCGGCCACAAGCACCTCGGCGGCGGCTGGCAACAGCATCCAGGCTGACCGCGGCCTGCCGGCGATGATGTGCCGCACGCCCCTGGCGTGATCGATCCGGGCCCGGAACACCGGGTCGCGGGTCTGGTCGAGCGCGCTGGTCAGCAAGTGCAGGGACCACTCGTCGTACCCTGCCATCGACGCGGCATCGGCTGCCGCCTGGTATCGCCGCCCCCGCGCGGCCGCATCGGGGGTCAGCCGCGCCGCCCGCTCGTGGGCGGCGGCCGCGGCGGCGTACCCGCCGATGCTCTCCCGGTCCACGGCGAGGGCGTCCAGCATCGACGCGACGTCCTCGTCCGGCAGGTGCGTGGCCTCGGCCAGGTGCCAGGTGTGCCGATCGAGGTTCCTGGGCGACCCCGGGCCGCGTAGCGCCGCCGCCAGGGCCCGGTGCATCTCCCGCTGCCGCGAGGCCGGCGTCCGGTCCAGGACCGCACTGGCCAGCAGGGCGTGTCGCAGCGCCACCTGCGCGGTGGTGAACGACACCAGCGCGGACGCCTCCAGGGCAGCCGCCGAGTCCGGGGGGATGCCCAGCGAGGCCGCGGCCGAGAAGGCGGCCGCGGCGTCCTCGCCCTCGGCCAGCGCGAACAACGCGAGCGCGTCCAGGTCGTCCGTCGAGAGCCGGGCGAGTACACCGGCGAAGGCGTGCGCCGCCGATGCCCGGACCGGCATCGCCGCCGGCAGCGGCTCGCCACCGGTCAGCTGTTCGGGGGTCAGCTGGCCGGCGACCTCGGTGAGAGCGAGCGGGTTCCCGCCCGTGGCCGCAGTGAGCTGGGCAGCCACCTGCGCGGTGGGCCGGATCCCGCGCAGGCCGTGGACCAGCTCTCTCGCGGTCTGCGGGTCGAACGGGTCGAGCCGCACGACCGGCAACTGGGCCGTGGCGAGCAGCGCATCGTGCCCGGCCTCACCGCTGCGCGCCGCGAAGATCATCGTCACGGCGTCCGAGTCCAGCCGGCGGGCCGCGAAGAGCAGCGCGTCCCGCGACTCCACGTCCAGCCACTGGACGTCGTCCACGGTGAGCAGGAGGGCGTTGCGCTCGGCGGCAGACCGCGAGCAGCAACAGCACCGCGACCTGCACTCCCAGGCGGTCCACCACTTCGGGGGACGGCGCCAGGCTGCATACCCCGCGCAACGTTGCTGCCTGACTGGCCGTCAGCGCGTCGAGGTGGTCAGACAGCGGCCGCACGACCTGTAGCAGACCGGCGAACCCCAGCGCCGCGTCAGCCCGCGCGCCGCCGAGCGACAGCCTGGTAAAGCCGGCCGCCTCGGCCTGGGCCCGGTGCAGCAGGACTGTCTTGCCGGTTCCCGCCTCGCCGGACAGCAGGAGGGTCGAGGCGTGACCCTGACGTGCCTGGTGCAGCGCGCCCCGGATCGATGCCAGCTCCGCATCCCGGCCAACCAGCACGGGCGACCTCCCCGTCGTCACGACCAGGGAAATCCCTGTCGCGAAAGAGCACGGCGCAGCGTGACACTCGATGACGGGATCTTACCTGCGGGTGGGGCACCGACCAGGAAGCGGGACATTCCGATCCGAGTGCGATGGGTCATCGCCCGGGGCGGCTCGTCCCGCCACGAGCGCGGAGGCAGCAGATGGACCCGTACACCATAGGTATCGCGATCAAGGCAGTCCAGGCGTTGAAGAAGTCGCTCGACGCAGCGGCCCTGCAGGAGCGGGTCGAAGCCATCGACGAAGCCGTCGGCGCCATCGGCCGGCATCTGGCCGACGGCGTCGTGGCTGAGGTCCACGCCGGGTTCACCCATCTCGAGGCGGCGATGACGATCACCGAGCCCTCCGTCCGGGAGGATGAGCTGCGCTTCGCGCGCCTGACCTTCAACCGGCTGGCCCAGCGCTCCGGCAACGACCAGTTGCTTGACGACTACACCGTGATGGGCGCTCAGCATGTGGCCGCGCTGGGCCACCTGGGAACTACCACTACTTCCTCCTGCGGGACCAGCCGAGCAGGCCCTGCTGTGCGCCTACCGCTGCACCGAACACTTCCCGGCCCTCGGCGTCTGGCTCTTCCCCGTCGAGCTGTTCTCCCAGGACTACCGAGGGGAGGTCCCCGGCCCGCGCGAGACCAGAGGCCCGCTGCTGGCCGACTACCGGCTTCAGCGCGCGCGACACCAGGACACCCGGCGGCGCTATCGCCTGGACCTGGCCTGGCGGGTGCCCGCCGCCGCTGGGTACATCATCGCGGGCCTGGCCGCCGCCACCGTCAGCCCGCCCATGGCCGCTCACGGAGTCCAGGGGGCGATGGGCCTCCTGGCGACCACCAACGAGGGAATCCTCCCGCCGACCGCTCCGGACAAGCAGGCGTTCTTGCAGCGCGCGGCCGAGGCGGAAGAACTGCTCCAGCCGCTGCGGGACGAAGCCCGGGAGCGGCGCGTGGCCGTGCAACGCCACCTGTCCTAACCCGCCGGCTCCAGGACCAGTCCCGAAGACCCGCTATCGAATGAGGGAGCATTCAGATGACACGTACCGCGATCGTGCTGTCCGGGAGGTGGGGCGAAGGGGGATTTCGAGGTGGGCGTGCTCCACTACCTCTACTCCACCGGGATCCGTCCGGACGTCCTCTGCACAACGTCGGTCGGCTCGGTCAACGGGCTGAAGCTGGCGGAAGGCGAGACCGGACCCGACCGGGGGCTCAGCGGGCTGACGGCCATGTGGCTGGCGATGACGGACTACACCGGCTTCTTCGCCGAGGCCGACTGGCTCCTGGGCCAGAGCACGCCGATCCGATGGTTCCGGCAGTTCGCCCTGGACTTCGCTGCCGCCAACCCGGCACCGACCGAGGACGCGCTCACCGTCAACCCGGCACTGACAGCGCTGCGCCTGGCCGAGGCCGAGGCGGTCGCGGCTCGCCGCGACGCCATCGGCGTGCAACGGGAGCTGGCTGGCGCCGAGGCCCTCGCGGGCCTGGCCCTCGGATCGTCGCTGCTCCTGCCCGCCCCGATCGGTCCGCTCGCTACCGCGGGGCTGGGTGGATCGCTCGCCCTTCTGGCCTCGGCGGACATCGATGCCTTGAACGAGGCGCTACGTGCGCCGTCCATCTTCACCCTCAACCCGATCGAGGCTCTCGCCTGCAAGAGCATCGACCGCCAGGCCATCACCGGCTGGGCCGCGGCCGGGGGCCGGCTTCGGATGGCAACGGTGTCGCTGGAAAGCGGTGGACTGAGGTATGTCTGCGAGACCGGCGAAGTCCTCGAGCGCGACGGCACTCCCATCACCGAACTGGCGCCCGGGACCGCGCCGGAGTGCCAGCCTCTGGCGGGCCAGCTGGCCGAACTGGAGGGCGAGATCGCGGCCGCCGAGGATCAGTTCACCCAGGGTGATCTGCACGGATCGGCGCGCGACCTCAAGCGGCTCTCCCTGGAACGTGATGGCGTCCGGAAGGCGCTGAACGCCTGCCAGGCCTCGCACCGCCAAGCCGTCCCGGTGGTCGTGGACCTGATCACGGGGATGCTCGCCTCGGCCAGCATCCCAACGTTCTTCCGCCGCAGCTGCTCGCAGGCCAGCATCATGTTGACGGCGGCGTGCGCGCCGTCCTGCCGTCCGAGGTCGCCCTCGCCCAGGACGTTGACCGGGTGATCGCCGTTCAGGCTTCCAAGCGGGACGTGGACCGCCTCGACGGCGCGGACCTGAACCTCTACACGATCGCCCTGCGCAGCTTGATGGACATCGCCATCAACGAGATCTCCCTCCGGGACGCCCACCCGCCGGCGGATTCGGCGGACGCCAGGTCACCGTCATCGAGCCACGCGTGGACATTCACACCGTGTTCACCATGTATCCGGCCCTCGTGCGGCAGCGGATGGCCTACGGCTGGATGTGCGCTGCCGACACGTTGGCCCCGCCACCGGATCCGGTGAGCGCTCAGCGGGCTCGCGACCTCGCGGACCGGATCAGCGTGGTGCGGTACGGCGCCGCGCGGCTTGAGTGCTGGCTGGGCGGTCACCCGGTTCCGCCGATGATGGTGACGGTGCCCCGGCCGGGAGTGGGCGAGCGGACGGCTATGGCCAATGTGCTCGCCGAGATGAAAACCGAGATCCGTACCTTGGTTGCCGAGCGCGCCCGGCTCGGTGCCGGCCTTCCCGCGGGTACGAGCGATTGGGACGACCCGGTGTTGTGGTCGTTTGGCACCGAGGCGCACCCCTGGGGGAAGGAACCGGCTGACGGCGCGGGCTTCGTGTCGCAGAGTGTTCCGCTGTCCCTGCCGGTCGGTGCCACAGCAGCGGTGAGCGTCACCATGCGCAACGAGGGCTCGACCACCTGGGACCCGGCCGCGGGCTACCGGCTCGGCTCCCAGGAGCCGCAGGACAACACCGCCTGGGGTACCGGCCGGGTCGCGCTCGGCAACCCCGTTCATCCCGGAGACACGGCCATCTTCGCCTTCACGATCACTGCGACGACAACCCCGGGGACCGCGCTCTTCTGCTGGCGGATGCTCCAGGAAGGAGTGCGCTGGTTCGGCGACACGAGCACTGCCGTCCCGGTCGCGGTGACACCCGCGGGCGAACCAGCGATCTGCGCAACCCTGCGCTCACGGATCGCGGAGATCGACGTCGAGGTCGAGCAGCTCGAGGCGCGCTTGCTCGGAGAGATCCAGCACGACGGCCCGCTCAACCGAAAGATCACGCAGCTCAGCCTGGAACGGGAGCGGGACATCACCACGATGCGCGACGGCGGCTGCACGAGGTGACGGCTGGGCCGGGTCCGACACTCAGCACACGATCACCGCGACGAGCGTGCGGTACACCAGCGGCATCCTGATCGAGAGCTCCCGGAAGCCGGGGTTCGCCGACACTGCATCGATGCGGCCGGTCCTCACGCAGGGTCGGGTGGGGAAGTCAGCTTCGGCAGGTAGTGGTCGAAGAAGAGCTGGGCGACGAGGTCGCCTCGTGATCCGGTGCCGGACTTTTCGAAGATGGACTTCAGGTGATCCTGCACGGTGTACGCGGACAGATGCAGTCGCGTCGAGATCTCGTTCGTGGAGAAGCCCTGCGCAACCAGCTCGGTGACCAGGCGCTCGCGTTCGGTGAGACCGTAGGCATCGGCGATCAGTGGAGCCAGCTCGGGCGGCCGTGCGGCCTCCAGCCAGACCGCGACCCGAGGTCCGGCGCCGCCACGGTCGCTCAGAACCGAACCGTGTATGACTATCCAGCCCCCGGCCAGGGTGCGGACCCGGGCCCGCGCGGCGTCCGTGCCGGTTCCGCCGTCCTGGGCCAGGGCCCGCGCCCGGCTGGCGACCGCGCGGAGCACGGCCGGAAGACGGGCACTGGGTCCGTGTCCGGGGGCCAGCTCATCGAGCCAGTGGTCAGCGGCCCGGTTGGCCATCTCGACGGTGTCGTCGGGCGCGAGCAACACGAGACCGGTGTCACCGTCGTCGATGGGAGCGCTGTCCGTGGCCGGGCGGAGAAGAGTGGCTCGCTGGAGGCCGTCCGCCAGGAGCCCGGCGAGCGACGATACGAACTGCACCTCACCGGGCGTGAAGTGCGGGCGATGCGCCTCGCGGAGCAGCGTCAGTGCCCCCCACGTTCCCGTGCTGCCGGAAAGAGCGGCGCGCAGCTCGTCCTCGAAGCCGCTCGGTCGGCGGAGCTCCCGCTGCCGGAGGCTGCAGTCGAGCTCGCCCGCGGTGGCCTCGCTCAGGCTGGCCGCCGGTTGTGGGCTGCGGGCGAGCGCGACGAACTTGTTGAAGTCGGGCTCCCGCTGTTCGATCTCGGTCAGCGGAGCATGGCCACGGGGGGAAGGCCGTTCTCGACGACCTCGCTGGTGGGCAGCAAGGTCGCCGGGTCGAGCGTCAGCAGGCAGGTGCCGTCGGAGGGGACGGCTCTGGTCACGGTGCGGGTGACGGCGCGCGAGAAGTCGTGCACGCCGAGTCCGCGGTGGACCAGGGCGTTGATGTCACGGCGAACGGTTTCGTACGCCGCAGCAGCGGCGACCACGCCTTGCCGGTACCCAGAATTCTGGGATGGATTCGCCCGGTTAGCCTCCGGCACCCTCGAAGGGACAGCCGATTTCCGAGGAGGCGAGCAGCGATGCCATCACCTACGCCGACCCACGGCCCGGCCTGCACCCCGGAGGCACTCAACGGCCTCCTCGCGGACGCATTCAACCGTAGCGATCTCGACGCCCTCGTCGAGATCTACGAGGACGACGCCACGCTTGTCGTTCCGCCGGATGGGCGCTGCGTCCATGGCCGGGGCGAGATCCGGGCCGCCGTGTCACCGATCTTCGCGCGCCAGCCCCACCTCACGTCCGTCGTCCTCAAGACTCTCCGGGCGGGGGACCTGGCGCTCACGCATGCGATGTGGGAACTGGTCCTCACCGCCACCGACGGAAGCCGCATGCAAGACACCGGCCGCGGCACGATCGTGTCGCGTCGCGGATCCGACGGCACCTGGCGGGTCGTGCTCGACGACCCACTGAACCCGCGTGTGGACAGGGCGGGCGGCGTGGAGAATGCGCGCCGTACGACGTCGCCGACGGGGCGGTAAGCGACGAGAACGGCGTGGGCCTGCACTGCCGCCTCACGCTTCCCCCACCCACGATCCTCATCGGTGGGACCGGGGAGACCAAAAGACCCTGCGGTTGGTCGCGAGATTCGACGCGTGCCACCTGCCCATGAGCGCATCGCAGATCGCCAGTGTGCCCGAGGGCAAGCCAAGAGGAGGAGCCACGGCATGAACGACGTCAACACCTTCATCGAAGCCTGGGCCGACGCGGAGCGCGACGGCGACGCCGTCACCACCGACCGGCTCCTGACCGACGACTTCGTCGGCATCGGCCCGCTCGGGTTCGAGCTGGCCAAATCTGCCTGGCTGCAACGCCAGACCATCGGTGGCCTGCACTACGACCGCCTGAGCCTGGACGAAATCAGCACTCGCGCGCACGGCGACTGCGCCATCACCACCGTGCGATGGAACGCCCAGGGCAACGCGGCCGTGCCGCCCATCCCGGAAGCCGCCCGGGCGACGCTGGTGACCGTCAAGGACCACAACGATTGGCGACTCGCGAGCATCCACTACAGCTTCATCGCCGGAACCGCCGCTGCCCCAGGGAGTCCTGGGTCGTCATGACCGCCATCCCGCCTGGCGAAAGGATGACCGGAGATGCTCCCTGATGTCCTCGACGATGCCGGCGCCGCCCAACCGGCTCAACCCGCGGTTCGGCGCTGGAGACTGCGGCGCAGATCCCGGAACACCCTGCTGACCATCCACATCATCGTGTCCGTCGGCCTCCTCGGCGACTCGGCAGGTTTTCTCGCCGTCGCCATCCGCCGGTCGCTCTCCAACGATCCCGCGCTCGTCGAATCCTCACACGAACTGCTGGGCATGTTCGCGCTCTACTTCGGCATCCCGCTGAGCATCCTGGCGTTGCTCACCGGTGCCGCGCTCGGCGTATTCACTCGCTGGGGCGTTTTCCGCTACCCCTGGGTGACCGCCAAGCTCGCCCTGAACTTGTCGGTGATCCTGGTTGGCGCGATCGTGCTTCGCCCCGTCATGGACGACGACGCGCGCGTCGGGGACACCGCCCTCATCGCGGGCGCCGCCTACGACATCGCCGTCTTGACGTTTGCCGCCGCGCTGAGTGTGTTCAAGCCGGGCAGACCATTCCGACGCGTCCGACGCGAATCACCAGCAAGGTCATCGTCGATTAGACCGGATGACCCATGAGTAAGGTCGTGCTCTGCATGTCCGCCGACCGGGGCAGCGCCGCTTTGCTCGACAGCGACTGGGCGACACTCGGGCAGTTGGTCGCCCCGGAGTCCGCGTGGACGTGGTCGAGTCCCGCTGCCGCTACCAGGGCGAAGTCATCGCCGGCCGGTTCCGCGTCACCCAGACGTGGGTCACCTCCGACGGCAGACCACAGCTCGTGGCCGTCCAGTACACCAGCGCACCCGCGGAGTGACACCTGTCGGAGCCGGCGGCCGGGGCCAAGTGCTCCGCCGCACCTTGGCCGGCGCTGCTCAGGCTATGGACGAGATCTTCTCTGAGCCTTCCAAACGACACGCCACGCCGGAAAGTTCATACACCCGGAAAGATTTTCGGCTCCGAGGGTCCCAGCCTACCAAGACCCAGAAAACCTCCTCTGACCTGCAGAGGAATCTCCGCAGGGACACTGCGCGAGCGCGCGGGTACGGCATTTCCCGCCCCCTCGAACAGATGTTTGAGATCCTGAAGCGAAAGCGCTACCGTCTGCTACGGGGTCAGCCACCAAATCCGGAGGTCAGCGTTGATGGACAGCTCGGACGACGACGGCGCGCCGGGCGCGCCGGGCGGGAGCGGCACGGATACCGCCGCGAGACCGAAGGGTCGGCCAGGGAGAAAGCCGAAGGGCAGCGTGCCGGCGGTAGTCACTGAGATGCCGGACCGGCCCGATCCTGACCATGTACTCACCTGGCGCCAGCGCAAGGTGCTGCAGGTCATCAGGGATTCGGTTCAGCGGCGCGGTTACCCGCCCTCGATGCGCGAGATCGGCGAGGCGGTCGGGCTGACTAGCACCTCAAGCGTCTCCTACCAGCTGTCCACCCTGCAGAGCAAGGGATACTTGCGGCGCGACGCGGGGCGGCCGCGGACGGTCGAGGTCCGGCTGCCCGGGCACCCGGCGATACGGCCCGACACCGAACTGGACGAAGAGGCCCCGCTGGACATCGCCTCGCAGGAACCTACCTACGTGCCGCTGGTCGGCCGGATCGCGGCTGGTGGCCCGATCCTCGCCGAGGAAGCCATCGAGGACATCTTCCCGCTGCCTAAGCAGATCGTCGGCGACGGCACGCTCTTCCTGCTCAAGGTGGTCGGCGACTCGATGATCAACGCCGCTATCGCCGACGGCGACTGGGTGGTGGTCCGGCAGCAGCCGGTCGCGGAGAACGGCGACATCGTGGCGGCCATGATTGATGGCGAGGCGACGGTGAAGACCTTCAAGCGCTCCGGCGAGCACGTCTGGCTGATGCCGCACAACCCGCTGTACACGCCGATACCCGGTGACGAGGCCGCGATCCTGGGCCGCGTGGTCGCGGTACTCCGGCGCGTCTGAGCCGGGTGGCTAGGGGGATCCAGTAGGGCGAGTCCAGCGGGCAGGTGACGGCCCGGGTCAACCTCGGGCCAGTCAGCCCGCGTCGACCTGGGCCGGTCAGCCTGGGTCGCTCCGGGCCGGTCAGCCCGGGTCCGATCCCGGACCGGTCAGCCTGGGACGACATTGACCAACTTGGGCGCGCGGACGATGACCTTCCGTACCGGCCGTCCCTCCAGGGCCCGGGCGACCCCAGGAGTGGCCAGGGCCAGCTCGCGCAGTTCGTCCTCGCCGATGCCGGGCGGGACCTCCACGCGGTCGCGCACTTTGCCGGCCACCTGCACCACGCAGGTCACCACGTCCTCGACCAGCAACGCGGGATCGGCGGCCGGCCAGCCGGCCAGGGCCACCGACGCCTGACGGCCCAGCAGTTCCCAGCACTCCTCGGCCGTGTACGGGGCGAACAGGGACAGCATCACGGTCAGCGTCTCCGCGGCCTCCCGGACCGCCGGGTCGGCGGTGCCCGGGCCGGAGTCGATCGCCTTCCGGGTCGCGCTGGCCAGTTCCATCAGCCGGGCTACCGCGACATTCAGCCGGGACGCCTCCACCAGGCGGGTGACCTCGTCGATGGTGTGATGCGTGACCTTGCGCAGGCCCAGGTCGCCCGGGGTGGCGTGGCCATCCGCGGACACCCCGTCAGCGGACGCCCCGTCCCCGGACCCGGCCGCCACATCATCGGCGATCCGCCACACCCGGCCCAGGAACTTCACCGACGCCTCGGGGTTCATATCGGCCCAGTCGATGTCGTCCTCGGGCGGGCTTGCGAAGATCATCGTCAGCCGGACCGCGTTGACCCCGTGCGCGGCTAGTTGCTGGCCCAGGTCCACCCCGTTGCCCAGGGACTTTGACATGGCCCGGCCACGGTTGATCACCTGGCCCTGGTTCAGCAGCCTGGTGAACGGCTCACCGAAGTCCACCATGCCCATGTCCTGCAGCACCTTGACGAAGAACCGGCTGTACAGCAGGTGCAGGATGGCGTGCTCGACGCCGCCCACATACAGGTTGACCGGAGCCCAGCGGCGCACCGCGGCCACGTCGAACGGCCCGTGCTCGTAGTGCGGTGAGCAGTAGCGCAGGAAGTACCACGAGGAGTTGACGAACGTGTCCATCGTGTCGGTGTCCCGCCGGGCGGGACCACCACACTTGGGGCACTCGGTGTTGACCCAGTCCGCGGCCGCCGCCAGCGGCGAGACCCCCTTGGGGACCAGGTCCTGGCCGCGCAGGTCGGGCAGGACCACCGGCAGCTGGTCGTCCGCCACCGGCACCTCGCCGCACGACGCGCAATACACGATCGGGATGGGCGTGCCCCAGAACCGCTGCCGGGACAGCAGCCAGTCGCGCAGCCGGTAGTTGACCGCCGCCCGTCCCTGGCCCTCCGCCTCCATGATCGCGGTGATCCGGGCGATGGCGTCGGCCTTGCTCAGCCCGTCCAGCGGGCCCGAGTTGATCAGAGATCCGTCGCCGTGCGTGGCGATCCCGGTCTGCGCGGGATCGGGTTCGCCGGTGTCCACGACCACCTGGACGGGCAGCCCGAAGGCCCGCGCGAAGTCCAGGTCGCGCTGGTCATGCGCGGGAACAGCCATGATCGCGCCGGTGCCGTAGTCAGGCAGCACGTAGTCGGCCGCCCAGACCGGCAGCCGCTCGCCATTCACCGGGTTGATCGCGTAACGGCCCAGGAAGACGCCGGTCTTCGTCCGGTCGGTGGCCTGCCGCTCGATGTCAGTCAGCTTGCGAACCTGCGCCACGTAGTCCCGCAGGGCCTCGCGGTGCTCCGGGGCGCAGATCTCCTCGGCCAGCGGCGCGTCCGCCGCCACCACGAAGAACGTCGCCCCGTACAGCGTGTCCGGGCGGGTGGTGAACACGGTGACCGGCTCGCTGCGGCCCTCGATCACGAAGCGGATGTCGGCCCCTTCGGAGCGCCCGATCCAGTTCCGCTGCATCAGCAGGACCCGGTCCGGCCACTGGCCTTCCAGCTGGGCCATGTCCGCCAGCAGGCGCTCCGCGTACTCGGTGATCTTGAAGTACCACTGGGTCAGCACGCGGCGGACGACCTCGGTCCCGCACCGCTCACACCGGCCCGCGATCACCTGCTCGTTGGCCAGCACGGTCTGGTCGTGCGGGCACCAGTTGACGTAGCCGTCCTTCCGGTAAGCCAGGCCACGCTCGTAGAAGCGCAGGAACAGCCACTGGTTCCAGCGGTAGTACGCGGGGTCGCAGGTCTGCAGCCGCCGCGACCAGTCGAAAGACACCGCGTACCGGCGGAACGACGCGGCCTGCGTCTCGATGTTGGCGTACGTCCAGTCGGCGGGGTGCGTGTTGTTCCTGATCGCCGCGTTCTCGGCGGGCAGCCCGAACGCATCCCACCCGATGGGGTGCAGCACGTTGTGCTGGCGCTGGAAGTAGTACCTGGCCACCGCGTCGGCGATGGCGTAGGCCTCGGCGTGGCCCATGTGCAGGTCGCCCGAGGGGTACGGGAACATGTCCAGCAGGTAGGTGCGCGGGCGGGGGTCCTCCGGGTCGTCGCTCGCCCGGAACAGGTCCATCTCCGCCCAGCGGGCCTGCCACTTCTCCTGGATTTCGCGGGGGTCGTAGTGTTGCGCCCGCTCAGCACTCTCGGCGGCTGTCATGGTGTTTCCTCAGCACTTGGTCGGTCCGGCTCCGGCAACAGAAAAGCCCCCCGGTCACGAGGGGCAGCCGCGCCAACGACGGGGTCAGTCAGCGCGGCTAGGTAAGGAGCTGCCGGGCGGAACGCATAAGCCAAGGGTAGCGCACGGCGGCCAGCCACGCCGCCGGTGGCATATGTCCCGATGCGGGGCTACCCCGCGACCGTACCCGGAGGGCCCATCCCGGCCCCGGCGTCAGCCGCCGTGTCCTCGGGCGGGTGTTCTCAGAGGGCGGTCTTCTCAGCCGCCGTGTTCCCAGGGGCGGTGTGCTCAGGCGCGCTCTCAGGCACCCGTGGCCGCCTGGGCCAGCGTCGCGATCGCCCCGCGCAGTATCTGCGCCGCCGCCGCACTCGGCTCGGTCAGCGCGTGGCGCTCGGCGATCCAGACCGGGTCGTTGTAACTCAGCCAGGTCTGCCCGCTCTCATCCGTCCAGGCGAGCGCCTTCAGCGGCAGGTCGATCCCGGCCGTCTGCTTATCCTGCATGAGCGGGGTGCCGCCGCGGGCATTGCCGAACACGAGCAGCTCGGTGGGCCGCAGCTCCAGGTCCACCTCGTGGGCGCCCGCCGCATGGTCCACCCGCGCGAAGACCTGCAGCCCGGCCGTGGTGACGGCGTCGCTGAGCCGGTCGATCGTGTCCGCGACCGGGTAGTTACTCTGCAGGGTCACCAGTCCGTCAGTCATCGCTTCACCTTAGTCGCGGCGCGCCAGCTCGCAGACGATCCGGGCCTGAGCCGTTCCCGGCTCGCTCCTCCCGAGTATGCCCGGCCCGGGCCAGGCCCGCCGCTGTGCCCCCGGACGGTGCCCCGGACCCATGCGAGCCGCCCGCAGGCGGCATGCGAATTCCGCAACGAGAACTTTGCCTCCCGGAGCGGCCAATACCCCTGCGAAATTCGCTCAACCGCACAAAATTGCATGTCCCGCATTCGTGTTGACCGGCGGAAGCGAATGTTAATAAGGTCGTCCAGGTCATGGCGGTGTGCATCTTCACGGTTAGCGGTTTCGCCGTGATGGCTCGCCCCCACCCGAGGCCGCAAGGGGAGCAGATGGCCTCCTGCCGGGTCGGCGGTGCCGGTCATTCCTGTGCCAGCGCGGTTGCTGGCCAGCGCCTGCACGGGTAACCCTGCGTGCGGGCAAATGCAGCAAATCAGTCTTTT
The DNA here is from genome assembly GCA_963837335.1 of uncultured Actinomycetes bacterium. Classification (GTDB taxonomy): domain Bacteria; phylum Actinomycetota; class Actinomycetes; order Streptosporangiales; family Streptosporangiaceae; genus RYN-230. The sequence goes on from CAWINS010000026.1 coordinate 42,600, forward strand.
CCGGGGGAACAATGGGCGTTGCAGGACAATCTTGGGTTCCTGTGACTAGGAAAGAGATAATGGCTGGTGCATACGATCGCGGACCCGATTGCGCCCATGCCTGAGGGCATCGCACCGGGCGGCAGCGCAACACCGATTGCCATCGTTGGCCTAGCCTGCAGGTTCCCGGACGCTGACGATCCGCTGGCGCTCTTTGAGAGCGCCCTGGCCGGGCGGCGCGCGTTCCGGCGGCTCCCACCGGGGCGGCTCGGCGCGGTCGAGGACCCGGACGCTGGCCACGATGCCGGCCTGGCCGAGATGGCCAGCGGAGCGGCTCCCCGGGCCGCCGTGCTCGAGGGATGGCGGTTCGACCGGGCTGGATTCGCTATCCCCGAGCACACGTACCTGGCCACCGACCCGGCCCACTGGCTGGCGCTGGAGACGGCGGGCCGGGCGCTCGCGGACGCCGGCTTCCCCGCGGGGCAGGGACTCGCCCGGGACCGGGCCGGCGTCATCATCGGGAACACGCTGACCGGTGAGGTCTCCCGCGCCGCGGCGCTGCGGACCCGGTGGCCATTCGTCCGCGCCGTGCTCACCACCGCGCTGGCCGCCGGGGATGTACCGCCCGCCGAGCGGGCCCGGGCCCTGGGCCAGGCCACCACGGCCTTCGCCGCGGTGCCCGAGGTCAGCGGCGAGAGCCTGGCGGGTAGCCAGTCCGGGGCGATCGCCGACCGGATCTGCCGCCAGTTCGGATTCCGCGGCGGAGGCCAGGCGGTGGACACCGCCCATTCCTCGTCCCTGCTGGCAGTGGCCAGCGCGGCTGCCCTGCTGACCGCAGGCGAGCTGGACTTCGTCCTGGCCGGCGGCGTGGACATCAGCCTGGACCCCTTTGAGCTCGGCGCCCTGGCCCAGGCAGGCGTACTCGCCGCCGGGGCGATGCGGATCTACGACACCAGCCCGACTGGGTTCCTGCCCGGGGAGGGGTGCGGAATGCTGGCCCTGATGCGGGCGGCTGACGCCCGGGCGGCGGACATGCCGGTCTACGCGGAGATCGTGGGCTGGGGCATCTCATCGGCCGGTCACCGCGATGTGGCCCAGGCCGATCCCGACAGCCAGCTCCTGGCCCTCCAGCGGGCCTACCACCGGGCCGGCGTGGATCCCGCCGACATCCAGCTCATCGAGGGAGACGGGCGCGGCACCGCCGACGGCGACCTGGCCGAGCTCACCGCGCTGACCGCCATCCGGGCCGGGGCGGCGGCCCAGGCGGTCCTCGGTTCAGTGAAGGCCAACGTCGGCCACACCAAGGCTGCCGCGGGCGCGGCCGGACTGATCAAGGCGGCCCTGGCGGTGAACGCCGGGGTCCTGCCGCCGGTCACCGGTTGCGCCCGCCCGCATCCACTGCTCGCCGGGGAGGACGCCGTACTGCGCGTGCCGAGGTCGGCCGAGTCATGGCCGTCCGGCACCAGGCTGGCGGGGGTCAGCTCGATGGATCCGGCGGGCAGCCACGTGCACGTGGTGCTGCGCCGCGAACCGAACCAGGCCGCGTTCCCGCAGCACGCCGGCACCGGTCAGCCCGGCACGGATCAACTCAGCACGGGCCAGGCCGGGCCAGGCCCACCGGTTCCGGAACCCGGCCGCTCGGTTCGTGGACAGTCCCAGGCGCGCCGCGCCCGGAGATCTTCGCGTTCAGCGGGCCGGACCGGGAGACGGTGGCGGCACAGCTGGCCCGGGTGACGGCGGTGGCCGCGGGCCTGTCCGACAGCGAACTCGGTGACCTCGCCTGCCAGCTGGGCCGCCAGGCGGCCGCCGGCCCGTCCCGGGTCGCGGTCGTCGCGGCCAGCCAGGACGAGCTGGCCCGGCTGACCCGGGAGGCCGCCGAACTGCTGCCTGGCCTGGCCAGCGGCCAGCTGACCGCACGTCCTGGGCTGTTCGCCGCGGACGGTGCTGCCGGGCGCGTGGTCCTGCTGTTCCCCGGGGAGGCGTCCACCACGGCCGCCGGCCAGGACTGGCCGGGCCCAGGGTCGCAGCCCGCCATCGTCCAGGCGTCGCTGTCCGCGCTGCGCTGGCTGGACCGCCTGGGGGTGCGGGCCACCGCGGCCCTGGGGCATGGCGTGGGCGAGATCACCGGCCTGGTCTGGGCGGGCAGCCTGGCCGAGTCCGACGCCGCCGCGCTGGTGGCACAGCGGGCCGCGGTGCTCGCCACGCCCGGGGCCCGCCGCACCGCGATGGTCTGCCTGGCCGCCGACGCGGAGGCCGCCCTCGCCCTGGAACCTGGCGGTGAGCTGGTCATCGCGGCCTACCACGGGTCCCGCTGCCATGTCCTGGCCGGCCCGGCGGACCCGGTGCACGACGTGGCCCGGCGGGCGGCCGAAGCGGGCATCCAGGCCTATGTCCTGGACGTGCCGTATGCGCTGCACTCCCCCGCGCTGGCTGACCTGGTCACGCCGCTGCGGGGGGTGCTCGCGGAGGTCAGGTTCGCGGCCCCCAGCCAGCGGCTGATCTCCACGGTCACCGGCCGGGAAGTGACGTCCAAGGCCGACCTCAGGGACCTGCTGTGCGATCAGCTGGTCTCCCCGGTCCGCTTCGCCGAGGCCCTGGCCGAGGCGGAGGGGACAGCCGACCTTTTCCTGGACACCGGCCCAGGGCAGGCGATGGCCGCCCTCGCCGCCGGGTGCAGCGAGGTACCCGCGGTCAGCCTCGCAGCTGGCCCGGCCGACGCAGGCCACCGGGCCAGCCCGGGCCGGCGGACCAGTCCCGGACGCCCGGCCGATCCCGACCTGCCGCACAGCCCGGCCAGCCCGGCCAGCGTGGCTGCGCCGGCGGCGGCCGCCGCCCTGTTCGCGGTAGGGGCTATCCCCAGTCTCGGCCCGCTGCTGGCCGGGCGGCCGTCGCGGCCCATCGACATCGGCCGCGAACGGATCTTCATCACCAACCCGTATTCGCTGGCCACCGCCGAACTGGCCGCCCGGGCGGAACTGGCCGGAACGGCGGAACTGGCCGGCCTGGAGAATCTGGCCGGCCTAGAGGAACTGGCGGGCGGGAGCAGCCCAGCCGGCGCGGCGATCCTGGCCCGCGCGGCCCGCCTGGCCGGGCCCGGCGATCCCGGCGCGGCCGGACTCGCCGGTGACGGCGGAGACGATCCGTCCGGGCCGCCGCAAGCCGGGCACGACCCGCGGGATACAGCGGCGATCCCGGGGGTGGGTCCGTGGGTGCGCTGCTTCACTGAGGAGCTGCGGGCGCCCCGGCTCCCGGTGCTGCCGGTCGAGGAGGAACCCTGGCAGCTGCACGCGACTACCCGTCAGCCGTTCGGGCGGATGGCCGCGGAGGTGTTCGAGGACGATCCCGCCGCCACCGGGGTCCTGGCCGTCATCGGCGACCTGGCCGACCCCGACGCCGCCGCCACCCTGGTGACGGCGGCCCAGGAGGCGCTGGCCGCCGGGACGCTGGTGGTGATCACCCCCGCCGCCGGGCTGGCCGGGTTCTGCGCCAGCCTGCACGCCGAGCATCCCTCGCTGGGCATCACCCTGATCCGGACCGCGAACAGCATGGCGGGGCTGCTCGCCGCGCAGCGCTACGCGGCCGCCGGGGATGGCCAGTTCCGCGAACTGGTGCTGGACACCAAGGGCGAGCCGCGCGAACCGGTCATGGTGGCCAGCCCGGATCGCTCCCCCGCGAGTGAGCCGGTGGACCCGGCATCCGGCGCGGAGCCCGGAAGCCTCCTCGGACCCACCGATGTCGTCCTGGTCAGCGGCGGGGTCACCCGGGACCTGCTGGCCACGGCCCGGGTGCTGGCCGACTGCGGCGCCCGGCTGGTCCTGGCCGGGACGGCCGGGCCCGGCGAAGCCGCCGCCATCGACATCGGGCTGACCGACCTGCGCGGGGCAGGCGCGGACGTGAGCTACGTCCCGGCTGACCTCGCCGACCCCGACGAGGCCGAGGCGGCCATCGCGAGCGTGGAGCAGCGGGTCGGCCCGGTCACCGCGGTCGTGCACGCGGCCAGCACCGGACCATTGCGCGAGTGCGCCGATCTGGCCGGCGACGACCTGGGCGCGCAGATAGCGAGGCAAGCCGACGGGCTCAGCAACGTGCTGGGCGCGGTCAGCGCGGCCGGGCTGCGGGTCCTGGTCACGCTGGGCACGGTGCCGGCTCGTTATGGCGCGGCCCGGAACTGCGCCCCCGCCCTGGCCGCTTCCGCGCTGGCTGAGCAGGCCCGCCGGCTGCGGCCCGAGCCTGACCGGCTGCCGGATTCTGCACGCCGACTGGCCCTGCGCCGGGCAGCAGCGACCAGATGGGGGTGGCTGAGCTGACCCGTCCGCGGCCGTTCGGCCTGGACGACGCCACCGCGGCCGAGCTGAACCGGCTCCTGCTGATCCTCCTGGCCGACCCGGAAGCGCCGGGCCGGGTCGCGATGCATGGCCGCCTCGGGGAACCCGCCGCCGACCCGGATCCGGCCCCGGAGATCCGCGGCCGGTTCCTGGAGGCGACCCGGGTGTATTACCCGGGCGTGGAACTTGTCGCCGATACGAGGTTCTCCCCCCGCACCGACCCGTACCTGGCTGATCACCACATCGATGGCCTCATGGTGCTGCCCCTGGCCATCGCGCTGGAGGCCATGGCGCAGGCGGCCTCGGTGCTGGCCGGGCGGCCGCTGCGGCAGCTGGCCGGGGCCCGGATGGACGCGCCCGTGGTGCTGCTGCCCGGGGACCAGGAGACCACCCTGCGGATCTGCGCGCTACGCCGCGCGGACGCGGTGGAAACCGTGCTGCGCTGCGCGGACAGCGGCTTCCAGGTCGGCCATTTCCGGGCGCTGTTCCCACTCCAGCCCGCCGCGCCGCCGGCCCAGAACTCACCGGAGCCGGCCGTCGCGCCGCGGTCCGGCCAGGAGGAGACCGCACGGCTCGGGCTGACCGTGGCCTCCGCGGGCGGCATCGTGGACGGCACCGACCTGTACGGGCCGGTGTTCTTCCAGGCGGGGGCGTTCCGCCGGGTCGCGTTCTTGCCCGAGCTGACCTCGCGCTCCTGCTCCGCACTGGTCCGCGGGGCCGACGACCGGCCCTGGTTCAGGCCTGGCCGAGCCCAAGACAGCCGAGCCCAACGCGGCAGAGGGCAGCGCCGCAGAGGTCAGCGCGGCCGGGCCCGGCGCGTCCGGGATGGACGAGCCGCTGGTGCTGGGCAGCCCGGGGCTGAACGACGCCGTCATGCACATGCTGCAGGCCTGCGTGCCGCACCGCCGGATGCTCCCGGCCGGGTTCGAGGCGCTGACCGTCTCCGGGACAGAGGTCCGCGGGGCGGTGCAGGTCCGCGCAGAGCGGCAAGCCGGCCCGGACGGCGGCTGGCAGGTGACCGCCGTCGACGCGGCCGGTCACACCGTGCTGGCCGTGTCCGGGATGCAACTGCGCGACGTGGGCCCGCTCGAACCGTCCGCACCGTGGCACCCCACCCTGCTCGCGGCCGCCCTGGAAGGCTGGGCGGCAGAGTTCGGCCTCGATCCCGCGCTCCGGGTCACGGTGAGCTGCGGCCAGCCCGGGCAGGACCGGCAGCCCCGGGCGGACGGGGTGCCCTGGCTCGACGCGTCCACCGGCCTCGGCCCGCTGGCCGGCTTCCAGCTGACCGTCCGGGCGAGCATGCCGGTCGCCTGCTACTGGGCACCGGTCCAGGCGGGCCCGGCGGGCCGCCGGCCCAGACCGGTGGTACCGCTCCCCGCGAACAGTGCGGACGGCAGCACGGAAAACAACAGCAGCCGCAACGAAAACCAGCCGGGGCAGCTGACCCGGCAACTGCGGGAGCGGACCGGGGAGCCGCCGGAGGTGCTGGCCGCGCGGATGAGGGCCATCACCGCCTGCCTCGCGGCGGCGGGGCGGGCGGCCGGGACCCCGCTGACGCTGGGCCCATCCCGGGACGCGGGCTGGGTTCAGGTGGAGGCGGGCACGGCCACGGTCGCCTGCACGATCACAGCCATCGAGGGGGTGCGAGGCCCGGTCGTCCTCGCGCTGGCCACCTGGCCCGCCGCCATCCACGACGCCGCTGGCCACGCGGTCAGATTCAGCGGATACGGCGCCCGGCCGCCAGCGGACAGTTCCGGCTCAGCGGTCCCGGGCGAGTCGGGCCCGGACCAAACCACCACAGGCCCCACCACCACGGGCCAAACAACCACAGCTCAAACGACCACGCGGCCAGCAACCACGGACGGGCAGCCGACCGCTGATCAGCCCACCACGAGCCTCTGAACGCCGGGCGGGCGGCGCCAGGGGACGGCTCAATGGTTTAGCGAACTTCGGTGATTCAAAGAACCCGGATTCAAGAACCCGACAATTGAAGAACCCAGTGATTTAAAGAACCCAGGGCTCGGGAACTGAGTGGTTCAAGAACTCTGCGGCCAAGCCCAGCAATCAGAGCTTGGTCAGCTTGGTATACGGGGCGGCGATCCGCTCCTGCTGAGTGCCGAAGTCCACGAAGACGCCGGACTCGTCGGCGGTGAGAACCCGGCCGAGGCCATAGCGGTCGTGGGTGACCTGGTCCCCCGCGGCGAATTCCTTCACCGGGCGGACAACCGGGGGGGTATTGAAGGGACTTCCGGGCAGGTAACGCCGGGTCGCGGCGCGGGCTGGTTTCATCCCTACAAGTATGGACCCCGCAGCGACCCGCCGCAGGCGCACCGGCCACTCAGCTGCGGTAAGAACGCACGTGTCACCCCGGATTGTTATCTTCTGTCACGCATACGGATCGGCCGATTACAAATCGTGCCGTCAGGCGACCCACTCGGTCGCCGACGGCCGCCCGGCCCGCCAGGCGGCCTCGGCCACCCCCATCGGCGTCGAGGGCGGACCCTGGATGAACGGCCAGATCTCCTCGGCGATGGCCCGCCAGTCCGCCGTGGCGGTGAGCTCGCCCAGGATCGCGAACAAGCCCAGGTTGATGCGCTGCAGGATGACGTAGGAGCGCGGCACGCTCACCCACTGGGCGAGCGGGCTGCGCACATCGAAGAAGCGCCGCACCACGGCGGACGCGTAGTCCCCGGTCATGGTCCGCGGCCCCGGCCGACGGACCGTGTCGTAGAAGACCGCCATGTGCTCGACCACCGTCTCGGTGCTCAGCGGGGCGTCGGCGCGCAGGAAGCCGGCTTCCACCATGCTGGCCCGGAAGCCCTCCGGATCCTGCTCCACGCACAGGTAGCGGACCATGTCCACGAGCGGCCGCAGCTCGGCCGCGCTGAAGTGCTTGACCAGGCCGAAGTCGAGGAACGTCACCCGGCCGCCGCCGTGGAACAGGTAGTTGCCCGGATGCGGGTCGCCGTTGAACGCGTGCACGTCGTACAGGCTGCGGAAGGTGAACCGGTAGATGGTCTCGGCCGCCAGGTCACGCTCCTCCTGGGACCACTCCGCCAGCTCGGCGAAGCGGGCACCGTCGGCCAGCTCGCTGGTCACCAGCCGCCGGGTGGACAGCTCGTCGACGATCTTCGGGACGATGATCGTGGGATGGCCGTCGTAGTACGCCGCCACCAGCCGCTGGTTCTCCGCTTCCCGCCGGTAGTCCAGTTCTTCCAGGACGCGGTCGCGCAGTTCCGCGATGAGGCCGTCCACGTCCTGGGCCGGCGCGGTGATGCGCAGCATCCGGCGCAGCAGGGCGACGTTGCCCAGGTCTGCCGCGATGGTCTCGGCGATGCCGGGGTACTGCACCTTGACCGCGACCGCGCGGCCGTCGTGGGTCATCGCCCGGTGCACCTGCCCGATAGACGCAGCCGCGATGGGCTCCGGGATCCCAGCGGGCGAACGCCTCCTCAGGAGGCAGGCCGAGCTCTTCCCGGACCACGCCCGCGGCGAGCTCCGCGCTCATCGGCGGGACGCTGTCCTGCAGCCGGCTGAGCGTACGGCGGACGGCGGGTGATAGCCCGTCGTCCACGTAGCTGGCCATCTGGCCGATCTTCATCAGGACGCCCTTCATGGCGCCCAGGGTGCTGGCCACATCCTCGGCCGTCTGCAGGGCGAGGTCGTTGCGGAGCTGCTGCCGGTGCTCGCCGGCCGCGGCGAACAGGCGCGGCGCGCTGGTCGCGTAGCGCAGGCCGCCCCGGATCACCAGCTGCAGCGCGGCCTGGCCCCGGGCCAGCCGGAGCCGCCCCACCCGGTGGCCCAGCACGGCCAGCCCGGCCAGACCCGCGACCACCGAGATCGCGGCGATCAGTTTCTTCACGCCGGCCGCGCCGAACGCACGCGCAGGGCGATCCGCTGGCGGGCCTCGAGCACCCCCGGCTCACCGAGGAACACGGTGTCGAGCACCCCGAGCGCCTGGTGGATCTCGGTCCGGCGGGCGTCGGTCAGCGGCGGGGGCGCGTACCCGTACATCTCGCGGGCCCAGCCGGGCAGCGAGGCCACGGCGCCGTCCCGTACGTCCCGCCAGATCTCCGCCATGTCCTCATCCAGGCCCGGCGGGTCGAGCAGGTAGTCCATGGACTCCCGGGCGGCCGGCGTGCAGCGCAATCCGGGGCGGACTTCTGTGATGTAAGCCTCCAGTTCCGCGGTGCTGGCCGGGACCAGGTCACGGGGCACGCCCACCAGTTCGGCCTCGGTCACCATCTCCGCCACGAAGCGGTCGCTGTCCGGGGCCGAGAGCGGCGTCCCGAACAACGCGGCGGCCACGATTCCCGAGCCGACGAACGTCGCGTGCACCCAGAGCAGCAGCGCGGGATCACTGGCCGCGTAGGTCTGCCCGGTGACCGTGTCCACGCCGCGGACATGCTCGTGGATGCGGCGCACCCGGGCGGCGACCCGCTCGGCTGACCCGCGGTCCCCGAAGGTCACCGTGGCCAGGTAGGCGGAGGTGGCGGCCAGCCGGCCGACCGGATCCTGGCGCCAGTCGCTGTGCTGGTCCACGCCCGCCATGGCCAGCGGGTGCAGTGCCTGCAGGTGCAGCGCGCGCAGCCCCGCCACCGGGCTGGACAGGTCGGCACTCACCCGCCAGGCCACGCTCCCCGGTCCGAAGAACCCGTCGTCGGCCGGGTGGTCGGGAATGCTGGCCGCGTACGCCGTGGCCGAGCGGGACACCAGGCCCGCGGCGGCCGCGTACGGGTCCGCGTTCACCGTGTCATCAACCACGGGCTCATCAACCACGGGCGTTACCCCGGCCGCGTGGCTCTCGGCGGCCGGGGTCTCCAGCCCGCCAAGGCCGTCGCGAAAGTTCCTCATACCCCCAAAAGTACCCACTCCTGGACTTCGTTCCGACACCGCGAAGCGGACGCAAAAATACGCCGCCAGGACGGCCGGGCAGGACGGCCACAGGCGGCACACTCACCCTCCGGGGACTAAAACCGCAGCGTCCCAGGCGGGGCTGGCTCAAAGTGAGAACCACTCGCGTACCACGCAGAGGTACGCATTGTGCAATGGCCCGCGTAAATTGCCGGCCTCGTGCGTTCCCTGCGAAGGAGCAGCCGATGACCGATCTCGACGCATCTGCCAGTAACTCTGGAACCGCCCCAGCCACAGAAACGGAGATCGCCGGAGACCCGGTACCGATCATGGCGCCACTGGCTGGCGACCCGGCCATGCTGGGCCTGCCGGTATTCATCGTCGGGTCGGTCGCCCTGGGCCTGGTCCTGGTGGGCGTGGTGCCGGCTAGTGCCGTGGGCGCCTCCCTGCCTATCATCCTGGCGGCCACCTCGATCGGATTGTTCATCGCCACGATCTGGGCCGCGGCTATCGGCCAGAGCGCTGTGGCCAGCATCTTCGGCATCTTTGCCGGGTTCTGGCTGAGCTACGCGGTGCTCGTGCTCGGGTTGATCCGCGGCTGGTTCGGCATCACTGTGCTGGCCGCTGCCTCCACCCAGGAGCTGTTCCTGATCTCCTGGCTGGTCATCGTCGTGGTCCTCACCCTGGCCACGCTCCGGCTGCCGCTCGCGTTCACGGTGATCTTCGCGCTGGTGGACGTGGCCCTGCTGCTGGTGCTGCTGGGCACCGAGGAAGCCTCGACCGGCCTGCTGAAGACGGGCGGCTACGTCGTGCTGGCCTTCGCCGCGGTCGGGGTGTACGTGTTCTACGGCGCGGCCTCGCTGGCCACCGGCGGGAAGGGCGTAAACCTCGGCAAGCCCCTGCAGCACTAGTCCGGGGGGACGACCCCCCTGGACCCCCCGCTCGCCGCTCCGCGCCGAACGCTGTACTGGTCCGGGGGGACGACCCGCCCTGGACCCCCCGCTCGCCGCTCCGCGCCGAACGGTCCATGGCTCCGGCGAGCCACCCGCCTGCGGCGGGCCCCGCCTCGCCGACGCCTGCGCCGGCGAGGCTGGGCCCGCCGTGCGGTGGACCGCCCTCGTCGGCGCCGCGCGCTGAGGCACCCTGGACCGAGGGTCGTCTCCCGGACTAGCCCTGAGCACCCGGCACGGTGAGGCAGCATGGAAGGGTGACACAGGTCGCAGCTGACCCCCAGGGTCCTTCCGAGATGGCCGCCGGCCTGGCCGGGGCGCCGGCGGATGCCGTTAGGGAAATTGCGGATCTGCTCGGGCCGGGCGGGGTGGTGGTGCTGAGCGGGGCCGGGCTGTCTACCGAATCCGGCATTCCGGACTACCGCGGCCCGACCGGCCTGGCCCGGCGGGCCGAGCCCATGACGTACCAGGCGTTCACCGGCGCGGCGGCGGCCCGGCAGCGCTACTGGGCACGCAGCCACCTGGGCTGGCGGCACATCGCCCGGGCCGCTCCGAATCGCGGCCATCAGGCCGTGGCCGAGATGCAGCAGCGCGGCCTGCTCAGCGCGATCATCACCCAGAACGTGGACGGGCTGCACCAGGCCGCGGGCGCGCACGACGTCGTTGAGCTGCACGGCAGCCTGAGCCGGGTCATCTGCCTCCGCTGCGGGGAGCGGACACCGCGGGCGGAGCTGGACCTGCGGCTGCGTGCCGCGAACCCGGACTGGGCCGCCCAGGCGCGGCAGGTCAACCCAGACGGCGACGCCGTCCTGGACGACGGGGCGACGGACCGCTTCAACGTCGTGGACTGCCTGCGCTGCGCGGGCACCCTCAAGCCCGACGTGATCTTCTTCGGTGAGAACGTACCGCCGGGCCGGGTCGCGGACTGCTACGCCCTGGTCAGCGAGGCGCGGGCGCTGCTGGTCCTCGGTTCCTCGCTCACCGTGATGTCCGGCTACCGGTTCGTCCGGCACGCGGCCAAGCTCGGCATCCCGGTCGCGATCATCAATCAGGGCCCGACCCGGGGTGACGCGCAGGCCACCTTCACGCTCGACGCGCCCCTGGGCTCGGCCCTCACCACGCTCATCACCCAGTACCGATAGGCGCTGCCGCCCCCGCTGGGAGATCAGTTCGGGTTGTACGGGGTGTTGCGCAGGTCGGGGGCGGGTGTGGCGGTCAGCGACCGCAGCATGGTGGTCTCCCGGGCCAGCAGCGCCCGCTCGGCACCAAGACGGCGCTCCGCGTCCGGCTCGGCCAGCAGATCCTGCCGCACCGGCAGATCCAGGATCATCGACGCGGCGACCAGGTAGGACAGCAGCAACGGCTCGTCCGGCAGTTCAGGCACGGTGACCTCGACGCTTTCCCGGCTGGCCAGCGCCTCGACGTAGCCGTGGAAGCCGCGCTGCACCGCGTGCACGGCCAGGCCGGCGGCCGCCTCGTCGCCGACCTCCTCCTCCAGCAGATCCACCTCGCCCTGCAGGTACGGCCGCGACTTGTCGAGCGAGGCGAGCCGGAAGCGCTGGGTGCCCACGGTCACCAGGTGATACCGGCCGTCGTCCTGCTCAGCGACCTCGCGCACGGTGGCGGTGCAGCCGATCTGGTACAGCGCGGAGATCCCGTCCACGCCGGTTTCCCGGCCCTTGCGGATGGCGATGACGCCGAACCGCCGGGGTTCCGGCCCGTCCAGCAGATCACGGACAAGCTCCCGGTACCGCTCCTCGAAGATGTTCAGCGGGAGCAACAGTCCCGGATACAGGACGGTACCGAGCGGGAACAGGGGCAGCGTCTCGCTCATGTTTGGAGACTATTCGGCCGGTGACCCGCGGGCCACTCCCGGCGGCTCACCGCGCGGTCACCACGGTGAGCAGGGCGAGCAGGATCGTCGCGGTGGCGGCCAGGCCGTGCACGATCGGGACGACGATCCGCAGGTTCCCCGGGGACCGGCGCGGCGGGGCGGAGGTTACCTGCCGCGGCCCGGATCCGCCGGCCCGGGTCCGGCCGGCCCGGGTCCCGGCGGGCGGGACGCCTGGGCCGTCCACACGGTCAGCGTGGCCATGCCGAGCCCGATGACCGCCAGCAGGATGCCCACCGCCAGCCAGCCCAGGCTGCTCCACCCGGTGACCAGGTAGGCGATCCAGGCCAGCAAACCGGCGCCAGCCGCGCCGGCGTGCCCGAGGGTGACCACGGGAGCGAGCCCGCGGCGCGCGGCCCGGGCCGGGTGCAGGCCGCGGCGCCGGATCCAGGGCACCAGCATGAAGGCCCCGATACCCATGGTGAGCAGCCACGTCGCGAGTGCGGCCAGGCCCGTCCCCCAGCGGCCCGCCGGCGCGGCCGCAGGTGGTGGCGGGACCGGGCGGGGGTGGATCGCGGGCTGCGGCAGCGACCTGATGAGCCTGGCCAGGCGGGCCTCGGCCATGGCGGCGCGACGTCGCCAGGCTGCCTTGTGCTGACCCGCGCCGGCTACCTCGTAGATGGCCCGGCCGAGGGCCAGATTCAGCTGGGCCCGGCTCAGGGCGCGGCACGGGCCGGGGAGGGTGGTCAGCGTGACATGGTGCTCGAGCGCCCGCACGGCCGTGGCCGTGCACGCCGGGACGGATCCGGCCTGGTCCGGCCCATAGTGGGCGCGGGCGCCGCCGGCCCCGCAGGCCGTGGCCAGCACGCCGGTCGCCAGAAGCACGCCGGTCGCGAGAAGAACGGCGGGCCGCCTCACGGGTAAAGCGTATTCCTGCCCGTATGCGACGATGAACCCGGAGAGATTCTCGCCGCGATTCGAGGACAAGGCGGTCGCCCGTGACCTCATCTGAGCCCCCCGCAGCAGACCCTCAGGCACGGGTCCTTCCCGGCGGCGTTGACTTGTCCGCGTCGGAGTTCTGGGGCCTTCCGCTCTCCCGGCGGCGCGAGGCGTTCGCCGGGCTGCGCAGCCTGTCCCAGCCGCCATTCTTCGCCGACCCGGAAGTCCCGTTCGCGGTGTCCGGCGGTGGGTACTACGCGCTGGTCCGGCACGCGGATGTGAGCGAGGCGAGCCGGAATCCCGAGGTGTTTTGTTCCGGGCAGGGCGCGACGAGCCTGGTCGACCTGCCCGTTGAGTTCAACGAGTACTTCGGGTCCATGATCAACATGGACGACCCGCGGCACGCCCGGCTGCGCCGGATCGTGTCCCGGGCCTTCACCCCCCGGATGATCCGCAAATTCGAGGACGACGTGCAGCAGGCCGCCGCGCAGATCGTGGACGACCTGCTGGAGACCGGGCCGTGCGACTTCGTCGAGCACGTGGCCGCGCGGCTGCCGCTGACCATCATCTGCCAGATGATGGGCATCCCGGACAGCAGCTACCGGATGGTCCTGCACGACACGAACGTGATCCTGTCCGGCAACGACCCGGACATCATCAGCGAGAACCCGGACGAGGCGGTGGGCCAGATCCTGACCGCCGGCGCGGAACTCGCCGGCCTGGTCACCGAGCTGTGCGCCGCGCGGCTCCAGGAGCCGAAAGACGACCTGATCACCGCGCTGGCCACGGCGAACATCGACGGCGAGCAACTGACCAGTGCCGAACTCGCCTCGTTCTTCATCCTGCTCGTGGTGGCCGGCAACGAGACCACCCGCAACGCCATCTCGCACGCGCTCATGCTGCTCACCGACCACCCGGAGCAGCGGGCCCTGCTGCTCGCCGATCCCGAGGCCCGGCTGGCCGGCGCGGTGGAAGAGATCGTCCGGCAGGCGTCGCCCGTGATGTTCATGCGGCGCACCCTGACCCGGGACTACACGATGAACGGCCACGACTACCACGAGGGCGACAAGGTCGCCTTGTTCTACTGGTCGGCCAACTACGACGAGACCGTGTTCGCGGACCCGGCCCGGTTCGACATCACCCGCTCCCCCAACCCGCACGTCGGCTTCGGGGCCGCCGGACCGCACTTCTGCCTGGGCGCCCACCTGGCCCGGCGGGAGATCAGCGTCGCGCTCCGCGAGCTGCTGGGGCGGGTTCCCGATATTCACGCCGCTGGGCCGCCCGACCGGCTGCTCTCCAGCTTCATCAACGGGATCAAGCACCTGAACTGCGATTTCAGCCGCTGACGTAAACGGGCAGACTGCCACGCACCCAGTCACCGCGCATCTGACACCCGCGAGTCGGCCTCAATCTGGTAACGAACTGTGATGACAAGAACGCAGAGTGTATAACTAGAACCCCCTGGCTTATGGGGGGACCGCGCGTCAACGGTGGGGGTCACCTCCCCGCCGTGCCGGCCAGCCATTCCGCCCTACAGGGCGGCGGCTGCGGGCACGGAACGGGGTGGCGCAGAGACGCGAAAGCCGAGGGGGACACCTTCGTCCACTGGGCGGCGCTTCCCCGGGGGCGTGGCGCCGCCCAGGACGAAGGTGCCGGGCATCACGGCCCGGCTCTGCGACCCGGCTCTGCGGGCCCGGGCATCAGGCCCCGGGCAATTAGGGCAGGGGCATCAGGGCAGGGCGCTGATCTGCCGGGCCAGGGCGAAGTCGTTCCCCGTCAGCCCGCCGGCCGAGTGCGTCGACAGGGTCAGGGTCACCCGGTTCCACTGGATCAGCACATCGGGATGATGGTTGGCCTGCTCGGCCAGGTAGCCGACCGCCCCGACGAAGAGCAGGGCGGCCTTGAAGTCAGCCAGCGTCACCTCACGGGTGATGCTGTCTCCCGCCCGGGTCCAGTCCGGCAGGCTGGCGAGTTCGGTGCCGATGTCGTCCTCAGAGAGCAGTCCCATGTTCCGCGAGCCTAGCCGGGTCGCTGGACGCGGCACGGCCGGACACGGAGCCCGGCCGCTGGACGCGGCACGGCTGGAGGCAGAGCCTGGCCGCTGGACGCGGCACGGCCAGAAGCCCAGCGTGTGCTCAAGGGAGCCACCAGAGGCGCGACGCGGCCGTGACGCACGAGCCCACGTTGACCTGGGTGCCCGGGGTGACCGTGCTGTTCGGATCGCGCAGGCACCGGCCGGCCAGGGTGTTGCGCAGCAGCCCGTTGCCCAGGGCCGTCCACTGCTGGTAAGCGCTCCCGTTGCACCGGCGGAGGTGGACGGTTGCCGTCGTGGACGGCGACGCGACCGCGAGGCAGTACTTCCCGTCCCGGACCGCCTGGCGGCCGATATGCCACTGCTGCTTCCCCGCGCCGCTGCCGCAGGCGCTGGTGATCACCGCGGCGTCCTGGACGTATGCGGCCCGGGACAGGCACACGCCCGCCACGCCGCTGGGCACCGTGCCGCCGCGCAGTGCGGTGATCGCGGACTGCGCCGCGCTCAGGTAATTGCCATACGCACCGCTGGTGTACGTGGCCCAGGGAGAGAAGCTGACCCCGCGCTGACTGATGGCGTACGCGCCGTCCGCGTTGCATTTGGCTGTGAACGCGCACGTATTGGTGATGCTGGCCCAGGCCTGGTCGTCGATCTGCCAGAGCCCCCGGTCGTACACGCCCGAGCAGGCCACCGGCGGGAAGTAGCCGTCTTTGCCGGTCGGGTCGCAGTAATACACGGTGGGCTGGCCGCCGGATTCGGCCACGCAGATGGCGCTGGCCGTGACCAGGTCATTGTGGCTGGCGTTGTTCGTCCAGCCGGCGTAGGTGGCGGATCCGGCGCAGGCCTGGGCCGCCGTCGCTGCCTGCCGCGCGCTGAGGATCCGGCCGAAGGCCCCGCGCGGGGCCACCGACGCCGGGCGCATGACCACTGGTCCCGGCCGCG
This sequence comes from uncultured Actinomycetes bacterium, assembly GCA_963837335.1. Classification (GTDB taxonomy): domain Bacteria; phylum Actinomycetota; class Actinomycetes; order Streptosporangiales; family Streptosporangiaceae; genus RYN-230. The sequence goes on from CAWINS010000026.1 coordinate 58,452, forward strand.
GCACCGCACCGGATGCCCCCCGGGTGGGACTGGCCGCAGCCCGGGCCGTGCGATGTGACGCTGAGTGATCCGCGGGGTGAGCGATGGGCGCCGCAGCGACGATGCTGGCGGGCAGGACAACGGCAGCCGCTGCGGCGAGAACGTACCGCGCTGCCACCTTGGCGCTGAACGCCATGATTCGAACCCCCTGAGTTCCCGACGGGACGCAAATCTCGCCGACATGGGCCCTGCCTGCGAAAGGAAGGGCCCTGGGGGGCTCGTCAGCCGGTTATCGGGCCGGCGTCGTGATGCTAAGAAAGCTGCATACCCTGTCCAAACTACTGCGGAAACGTGCCCGACGAGACACGAGAGCCGCTATCGGATTTCTCGTCACCCCACGTGACAGACTTGCCCGCCCGCGGGCAGTATCGGCGCAACGGCCAGCGTGGCGTGAGCCCTCGGGCTGACTCGCCGTTCAGCAGAAGTCCCTGTTCAGCGGAGAACTTCAGCTCATCCGAAGCAGGCCATCAGCCTGGCCTGCGGGGCATCAGCCGGTATGCTGGCCACGCCGCTTTACGTCACTAAGCGGCGCAGCCGTGCGGCCCGCTGGCTGCGCCCCGCCCGGAGCCCGGCCTCCCGCACCGGCCACCCGCCCGGCAGCCCCTGGAGAGCCTCCGATATGACCGCGCCTGACCCGGCGAAGCCCAGGCAGACCCCGCTGCGCGCCGTGCATGAGCGGCTGGGCGCCTCGATGACCGAGTTCGCCGGCTGGCTGATGCCGTTGCGGTACCGCAGCGAGACCGCGGAGCACCAGGCCGTCCGGGGCCACGCGGGCCTGTTCGACCTGTCACACATGGGCGAGATCATCGTCGCCGGCCCGGGAGCCGCCGCTGCCCTGGACTACGCGCTGGTCGGCCAGCCGTCGTCGATGGCTCCGGGGCGGGCCCGCTACACGATGATCTGCGCGGCGGACGGCGGCGTCCTCGACGACCTGATCGTCTACCGGCTGGCCGACCAGGAGTTCCTGGTCGTGGCCAACGCCGCCAACACCGGCGTGGTGGACAGCGCGCTGCGCGAGCGGGCGGACGGCCACGACGCGCGGATCACGGACCAGACCGATGCCTACGCGCTGATCGCCATCCAGGGCCCGGCGGCGGCCGCCATCCTCGGCCCGCTGACCGACATCGCCCTGGACGGCGTGAAGTACTACACCAGCCACCGGGGCACCGTGGCCGGGCGGGAGATCCTGCTGGCCCGGACCGGCTACACGGGCGAGGACGGGTTCGAGTTGTTCAGCCGGCCTGAGGACGCGGAGCACATCTGGACGACGCTGTCCGGCGCGGGCACCGGCGCGGGCCTGGTGCCCGCGGGGCTGGCCGCCCGGGACACGCTCCGGCTGGAGGCCGGGATGCCGCTGTACGGCAACGAACTCGGGCCGGACACCACGCCCTTCGACGCCGGCCTCGGCCGGGTGGTCAAGCTGGACAAGCCCGGCGATTTCGTCGGCCGGGCCGCCCTCACCGAGGCGGCGCAGGCGCCGCCGCGCCGGGTCCTGATCGGCTTGCGCGGTGGCACCCGGCGCGTCCCCCGGCACGGATATCCCGTCCTGTGGGACGGGCAGCGCCGCGGCACCGTCACCAGCGGCGCCCCCTCCCCCACGCTGGGCGTCCCCATCGCCATGGCCTACGTCGAGCCCGAGGTGGCCGCGGCGGCCGGGAACGGGGACGCCGGGCCGGGCGGCGGGGACGCAGCGGACGACCGGCTCGCGGTCGACATCCGGGGCCGGGCCGAGTCAGCCCAGATGACCCCGCTGCCCTTTTACCGTCGGAATCCATAATCGGCCATGACTTCCCCGGGCGGCCTGGCCCGGCGGAGCAGCAGATCCCAGGAGAGCGACCAGATGACTGTTCCGGAAAACCTGAGCTACACCGCGGAGCACGAGTGGGTATCCATCGACGGAACCGTGGCGTCGGTCGGCATCACCGACTATGCGCAGCAAGCTCTGGGCGACGTCGTGTACGTGTCCGTGCCCGCAGCGGGGGCGGCCGTGACCGCTGGGGAGCCCTGCGGTGAGGTGGAGTCCACCAAGTCGGTCTCTGACCTCTACGCGCCGGTGGATGGCGAGGTGATCGAGGCCAACCCGGACATCGAGGACGACCCTGGGCTGGTCAACACCGACCCCTATGGGGCCGGCTGGCTGCTCCGGATCCGGCTGTCTGATGATGGCGACCCGGCGGGCCTGATGAGTGCCGAGGAGTACACCGCGCTGACCAAAGAGGCTGAATGAGCCCGTCCGGCGGGCCGCAGGGCCAGGCGGACCTCACCCGGTACAACGCGGCCACGGCCAGCCTGGACCCCCCGTTCGCGGTGGTTGACCTGGCGGCGCTGCGGGCCAACGCCGCCGACATGACCCGGCGGGCCGCGGGCAAGCCGATCCGGCTGGCCAGCAAGTCGGTGCGCTGCCGCGCGCTGCAGGAGCAGGTTCTGGGCACCGCCGGGTTCCACGGGATCCTGGCCTTCACCCTGCCGGAAGCGCTGTGGCTGGCTGGGCAGGGGGTCAGCGACGACATCGTGGTCGCCTACCCCAGCACTGACCGGGCAGCGCTCACCCAGCTGGCCAGTCACCCGGCGGCCGCGGCCGCCATCACCGTGATGATCGATTCGCCAGATCAGCTGGACATCATCGAGAAGGCCGCCGCGGCGGTGGCCGATCCCGCCCCGGTCCAGGTCTGCCTGGACATCGACACGTCCTACGTCGGCCTCGCTGGCATGATCCGCGCCGGGGCGCGCCGCTCCCCGGTCCGTACCCCGGCCCAGGCGGCCGCCCTGGCCCGGGACATCGCGGGCCGGCCGGGGATCCGGCTGACCGGCCTGATGGCCTACGAGGCCCAGATCGCCGGCGTCGGGGACAAACCACCGGGCCGGCCCGCCTACGCCCTGGCCGTCCGGCAGATGCAGCGCCGGTCCGCGGCCGAACTGGCCCGGCGGCGCGCGGCCATCGTGGCGGCGGTCCGCGAGGTGACACCGCTCCGCTTCGTGAACGGGGGCGGCACCGGCTCGATCGCAGGGACCGCGGCCGAGGACGCGGTCACCGAGATCGGCGCCGGCTCTGGTCTCTACCAGCCCAGCCTGTTCGACAGCTACCGGGCCTTCTCCGGGCGGCCGGCGGCCCTGTTCGCGCTGTCCGTGGTGCGGCGGCCCGCCCCCGGGGTGGTCACCGTGGCCGGCGGCGGGTATGTGGCATCCGGCCCCGCGCACAGCAGCCGCCTCCCGCAGCCCTATCTCCCGCCCGGACTGCGGCTGGATAAGCAGGAAGGCGCCGGTGAGGTGCAGACGCCGCTGCTCGGCAAGGCCGCGGACGGGCTGCGGGTAGGCGACCGGGTCTGGTTCCGCCACGCCAAGGCCGGTGAGCTGTGCGAGCGGTTCGGCGAACTGCACCTGATCGACGGCGCCACGATCACGGCGACCGTTCCCACCTACCGTGGCGAAGGGCAGTCCTTCGGCTGACCGGAGCGTCCGCGGCGGTCCCGCGCGTGGCCGGTGGCGGCGCGGCCGGTGGTCGGGTGTCCCAGCGGGTGCGCCGCGCTGCGTGCTCAGCGGCGCCGGCGGCGGATCAGGTAGACAGCTACGCCCAGCACGCCCAGCACGGCCAGGGCGGCGACGTGCCCCGCCGGCCAGCCGCGCCTCGGGGCGCTGGAGCTGCTCCCGGACCTGGCCCAGGGCGCGTTGGGCCACGTTGGCCGGGCTGACCCGGTCGGCCAGCTGATCGATGGTCTGCGCGAGGTTCTCGCGGGTGCGCTCGATCTCCGTGACCAGCGCATCCGGGTCGCGGACTGCGACCTCACGGTTCGCCTCGGCCATCGTGTGCATCCCTTCTGGGGCGGATCTTTGCCCGGTAAGTGTGGCAGGCGGCGCAGTCATGTGCACGGCCGGCCCGATTACCCGCCGAAAAGCGAATGATCAGGCCGCGCAAACGGGTCTGGGCGCGGCTGGGAGAGCCACGTAGGGTCGAGGATGTCGGCGGAAGGGACTCACTCATGTCGGCCACCAACGAGGCCCCGGCATCCAGCGCACCTGCACCTGGCGCCGCGACGGTCAACGATCTCGAACTGCCGGTGTTCGACTACACCGAGCCGGGGCTGGTCGGCGAGGTGTACCACCAGCGGCTGGCCGCGGTCCGGCAGCAGGGCTGGCTGGCCCGTTCCCCGCTGACCTACGTCGTGCTGGACCGGGAGTCGGGCGAGTTCTTCCTGCGGTCGCGGCAGACCGCCTTCCCCGGCCGGGAGATCGCCGAGATTTTCGGGGTGACCGGCGGCCGGCTGCGGGAGCAGATCGACGCCAACATCCTGAACGCCACCGGGGAGCGGCACCGGCGGCTGCGCGCCCTGATCGGTCCCGCGTTCACGCCCCGCGCGGCTGACCGGTGGCGGCCTGCCATGCGGGCTTTCCTGGACGGCCTGTGGTGTGACCTTGAGGACGGGGGGCGCGATCCCGGGGACGTGCGGCCCGGCGGGGCGGCCGGGTGTGAGTTCGTGGCCGCGTTCGCCAAGCCGTATCCCTCGCTCACCATCGCCGCCGTGCTCGGCGCCCCACCGCAGGACGCGCCCCGGCTGCACGAATGGTCCGGCTGGGTCCAGAAGCAGTTCGACATCCGCGCCCTGGCCAGTGAGCCCGACCGGATCGAGCGCGCCGTCGGTGAACTGTACGAGTACGTCGAGACGCTGCTGGAGCAGCGTCGCCGTGAGCCCTCAGACGACCTCATCACCGCGCTGCTCGCCGCCGAGGACGAGGGCACGAGGCTAACCCACGAGGAATGCGTCAACCTGGTCCTCAACGTGGTCGCCGGCGGGATAGACACCACCCAGGCCCAGCTGTCCCACGCGATGCGGCTGTTCGCCGCCCACCCCGGGCAGTGGGCGGCGCTGGCCGGCGACCCGGGCCTGGTGCCAGCGGCGGTCGAGGAAGTGCTCAGGTTCGAGCCGATCACCCCGTTTACCGCCCGCATCTGCACGGATCCGATCGAGCACCGCGGCGTGCTGTTCCCGGCGGGCACGATCGTGGCTATCTGCGCCGAGCGGGCCAACCGGGACGCGGGTGCGGGCGATGAGTTCGACATCACCCGGGATTCCGGCGGGCGGCTGCTGACGTTCGGTGCGGGCCCGCACTTCTGCCTGGGCTCCAACCTCGCCCGGGCCGAACTGGAAGAGGCGCTCACCTTCCTCGCCCCCCGGATGACCGGCCTGCACGCCGCGGGCGAGCCACGGCTTGGCGGTCTGGAGGGGATCTACGGCATCGACTCCCTCCCCCTCGCCTGGACCACCCCGCACTAGGCTCTCGCGCCCGGCTGGCAGCGACCCCGCGCTGCCAGCCTGGAGTGCGCGGTTAACCAGGTGCGTCACCCGGCGCCGCCCCGTTAGCGTTGAGGTTCCTGCGCACGCCGGAGCGGGGAGGCAGGACCGTGGTGGAGCAGCTGGCCAAGAAGCTGATGAGCTGGGCGTCGATCCTGGAGGACGGCACCCGGGAGCAGGCGCTGCGCACCGCCAGCCTGCCCTTCATCCACCCGTGGGTCGCGCTCATGCCAGATGCCCACCTGGGGCGCGGCGCCACAGTCGGCTCGGTCATTCCGACACTAGGTGCCATAATTCCGGCCGCGGTCGGGGTGGACATCGGCTGCGGGATGATCGCGGTGCGCAGCCAGTTCACCGTGCAGGACGTCCAGGCTCACGGTGACCTGGCCACCCTGCGGGAGTCGATCGAGGCCGCGATCCCGCTGTCGGCCGGCCAGTACAACGCGGTTGTCCACGACGCCGGCACCGAGCGCCGCATCGCCGAACTCGAGGAGCGCGCGGGCGCCGACAGCGCCGGGATGGCCGCGCCGAGCTGGCGTCTCCAGCTGGGCAGCCTCGGCTCGGGGAACCATTTCATCGAGGTCAGCCTGGACGAGGAGGACCGCGTCTGGCTGTTCTTGCACTCCGGCTCGCGCGGGGTCGGGAACCGGCTGGCGGGCAAGCACATCAAGATCGCCAGGGATCTGGCCAAGCGCTGGTGGATCCCGCTGGCCGACCCCGATCTGGCTTACCTGGTGGAGGGGACCGACGAGTTCTCGGCCTACCTGCGCGACCTGCACTGGGCGCAGCACTTCGCGCTGCTGAACCGGGAGGAGATGATGGACCGCGCCGTGGCCTGCCTGGGCAAGTGGCTCGGCGAGCCCGTCGTGGCGGCGGAGACCGTGAACTGTCACCACAACTATTCCGCGCGGGAGAAGCACTTCGGGAAGGACGTGTGGGTGTCCCGGAAGGGCGCCATCGACGCGTCGGCGGGCACGCCGGGACTGATACCCGGCTCCATGGGCACCCGCTCCTACGTGGTGACCGGGAAGGGCAGCCGGGTCGCCCTCAACTCCTCACCCCATGGCGCGGGCCGCGAGTACAGCCGCAACGCCGCCCGGAAGACGTTCAGCCGGGCCCAGCTCGACGCGGCCATGGAGGGCATCGAGTGGCGCCGGACCAGTGCGTTCCTCGACGAGATCCCGGCTGCCTACAAGCCGATCGACGTGATCATGGACGACGCCAGGGACCTGGTCGAGATCCGGCATACGCTGCGCCAGATCGTGAACGTCAAGGGCGACTGACCGGCTCCGGCCGCTTTTCGGCCGGGGCCGGGCCGGCGGTCCTACACTTCCGGGTCATGGATCTCAAGGACGCGACGCTCATGATCCTGGCCGAGTCGGCCGGCTACCCAGAGCTGGCGCGGCTGGCCCAGTCCGCCTACGACGCGCTCGCCGCGGGCGACGAGGTACCGCACTGGATCCTCAGCGACATGATCGGCGAGGCGAGCGGCCAGGGCGTGCTCCGGTTCATCCACCAGAAGTACAGCCCCACGGCGTACGACGCCCTGCTCATGCCCATCCTCCGGGAGATCGACCGCCAGCGTCCGGTCCCGCCCCGCCCGCGTCCTGCTCCGGAGGATGACCCGCTCACCAGCAGCACCTTCTGCCCCTAGGCCCCCGCGAGTCACAGCCCAGGCTTCGTGATCATGGGATCGCTGGGGCCAGAGCCCCAGCGATCCCATGATCACGGCCGGGGCAGAGGGCGGAGCAGAGGCCGGGGGCAGAGGGCGGAGCGGAGGCGGAAGGCGGACCATCTGGGCCAGGCGGCGGGTCCCGCGGCCCCGGCTGGCAGGCCGGGGCCGCGGGACCTTTACGCCACCAAGGTCAGCTGGCTGCCTCCACGTGCTTCGCGGCCGCAATGACGGCCTGGCAGGCAACCGCCTGGGCGGACGCGCCGAGGACTCGGGTGTTGTGGAAGGCCGCGGCCTCCAGCTCGCCCTTGATCTTGCCCGCCAGCGCGTCCCTGACCTTTTCCAGCGCGGTGAGGGCCTGGTTGGTGTGGATGTAGGTCGCGTCCCCCGCGCTGGTGCTCTCCACCGCGTTGGTCGAGGCCTGGAGGGTAGCGGTGCCGAACTGACCGACGCTCGAGTTCAGCTGCTTGTAGCAGGCTCCGAGCGTGCTCACCCCGGGGGCGGCGAGCGCCTGGTTAGGCCGGGTTAGCAACTGGGTGACGACCCGTCCGTCGTGCTCGTAATCATCCTTCAGCCCGGTCAGGTACATCAGGGTCGGCCGGACGTCGGTCAGATCCATCCAGGTTCCGGTGGTACCGCTGCCCGGGACGGTGACCTGGCCGGAGTCGGCACCCGCGGAACTCGGGCCCGCATCCGCGGCAGAACCGTCAAGGCCGAGGTGGGCGACGCCGGGCCCGGCGATGCCGAGCCAGTTGGTGTCGATCTCAGCCGCGTAGTCACCGTGGTTCCAGGCGAAGCCGGTGTTCTGGGTGACGCACGGCCCCGAGCACGCCGCCGGGCCCGAACTCAGGAAGTAGTCGGGCTTGGCGAACATCGCGAACGTCGGTGTGCGGGCCGGGTCGGCGTTGACCATGTGCAGGATGCCCTCCTCCACCGGGTCCGCCAGGTAGTTGGTGATCTTCTCGTTGGTATTCCCGGAGTAGGGGTTGCTGGCGGTGAGCCCGGCCACGTCGTGTTCGAGCGTCCGCACCGCAGGAGCGTCCGGGCCTGGCTGGCCGGTCACGTAGAACTCCGGCGCCGAGTCGTTTTCCAGGGTGAACGGGGTCGTGTCCGACTTCTGTGTGGCCAGCAGGCCGGTCACGTTGCCGGCCAGCTCACCGAACGAGCCTGCCGGGTAGGTGCACGCGACAGCGGGGGTCACCGTGTCGCCGCTGACCGTGGCGCCATTGCAGTTGGCCGGCGTGGGCTGGATGGCCCGGCCGACATTGGCGCCGGCCTCGTGGTCGCCCTCATCGGGGGTGACGATGAACAGCGAGTTCTTGGGGGTGATGCCGTCCGCGGCCAGCCGCTTGAAGAAGGTCGCGAAGGCCTGGTTGTAGTACTGCGCCTGGGCGACGTAGCACGGGTCCCCGCTGCCCAGCGCGGCAGGCGCGCCGTTGCAGGCGGTAAGGCCGGGGATGTGCTCGTTGCCGTGAATGTCTGCGATATACCCGTTGGTGACGGGGATCCCGGATTCCTGCATGTCGGCCACATAGGCGAGCGTCTGCGAGGCGTTGATCGGGCCGAACCCGGGGAACCCGGGGTGGTTGGTGAGGAAGGCGCCGTTGATCTGGTTCCCGTTCTCGTCAACCAGGTTCCCGGCGGCGTTGGTCACCTGGTAGCCGTGGTGGGACACGTTGGCGGTTCCCGCGCCGAGTTGCGGCGCGACGTAGCGGTGGCCGAACAGGCCCTGGTAGCCCGAATAGCCACCTGGCTCATCGGGCAGGCTGTCGGTGACCGCCGTCGGGGTCGGGCTGGTCTGCCCGAACTTCACGCCCCTGGCCGAGGAGCAGAACGCGCTGCCCTGGGCGCAGTGCACGGCGATACCGGCATAGTCCGCGGTCTCCGCGTCCTTGAACGAGTCCGTGTCGGCGGCCAGCTGCTGCGCCTCCGGTGAGTTCGCGCCGAACACCTTCGGGATGTCTACTGCGTTGTTCTCCAGGTCCTGGTTCACCGTGCCTGCCTCGCCGACGTTGCAGCCGGCCCGGGTGAACGGCACCCAGGGTGCGGGGGTGGTGGTGTCCGGCTTCGGCGCGGGCTTGGTGGTGGCCGGCGGGCTGGCCGCATAGACCATGGACGGGTTGGTGTCGTGGCCCGGGTTCGGGGTCGCAGCGGTGTCGAAGACCGGGTCGGTCCAGTAGGCGAACGACCCGGCCGGATCGGTGGTGCCGTCGGTGTTGTACGCCCGGTAGGAGTTGCTGACCGGCATACCGGCCCGGTCGCCGTACAGGCCGGTGAACGTGGTCAGCAGGTCATCGGCGGTGTGCGCGATGAGCGGGGTGTGGTTGTTCGACGCGAACGTGCCGTTGTCCTCGAGGAAGTGCAGCAGGCTCGGCATCATCTGGAGGTCGGAAGGGACATTGGGGTTGTCGCGGAAGAAATGGACGTTGTCGAAGGTGAGCTCGATAACGTGCTTCACCCCGTGGCCGAGCCCGCAGCTGGTGGGCCCCTGACCGTGCTGGGCGGCCCGTGCTAATGGCTTAGCCGCGCTGGCGAGCCCGGGCGTGGCACCCGCCACGGCGAGCGCGCTCAGCAGCGAGGCGCATCCGGTGACGGCGGCGGCGCGCACGGCCAGCCTCCGACGGCCATGGTGATTGGGCATCGATCCTCCTCTTCCCGCCGCCCGGTGTGATGCACCGGGCAGTCCTGCCGGTGACCCTAGGGACATGAGCCGAATTCCCGGCGACGGGAAAAAGAAACGGAGACTAACTCTCGCGCCGCATAGAATTCGGTTCGTGAGCATCAGGGCCGTCATCTTCGACTGGGGCGGGACGCTCACCCCGTGGCACTCAGTGGACCACCAGGCCCTCTGGCGGGCGGTCTGCGCGCCCCACTTCCCCGGCCAGGCCGAGGAGGTCGCGGCGGCCATCCTGGCCGCGGAGAACGCCTACTGGGAGCTCACCGATACGTCCCACTCCAGCGCGACGCTGGACGACGTCTTCGCCCGGGCTGGGATCACGCCCACCGACGAGCTACTGGCCGCCTACTACGAGGCCTGGGATCCGCATACGATCACCGACCCTGATGTGCCCCCTTGCTGCGGGCCCTGCGCGAGCGCGGGATGAAGGTCGGCGTGCTGTCCAACACCTTCTGGCCCCGGACGGCGCACGAGCGCGTGTTCCGCCGCGACGAGGTGCTCGACCTGATCGACGCCGCCGTGTACAGCAGCGAGATCCCGTGGGCGAAGCCCCATCCGGAAGCCTTCCGGGCCGTGATGCGGGCGCTGGAGGTGGACGACCCGGCCACGTGCGTCTTCGTGGGCGACCGGCCCTTCTCAGACGTGCACGGCGCGAAGCGGGCGGGCATGCGGGCCGTGCTGATCCCGCACAGCGAGGTGCCGCCGTTCGACGAGGTGACCCCGGACGCGGTCATCACCCGGCTGGCCGACCTCCCGGCCTGCCTGGACGCCTGGTCCGCCCCGGGGTCCTAGCCGCCGTGGCCGGGCCAGCGGGCTGGAGCCGGGGGCAACGGGGACCTGGCCGGGGTGCTCCCGGTCTTCCAGACCCCGTTCGACGATCGTGACCGGATCGACTACCCGGCCCTGGAGAAGCTGTTCGACTGGGTATTCGCCAACGGCGCGGACGGCGTGGTGTTCGCCATGGTGTCCGAGATACTGCGGATGTCGTCGCAGGAACGCGACGAGGTAGCCGCGGCGGCGTGCCGCCTGTCCCGCGGCCGCGGCTGCTGTGTGATCAGCGTGGGCGCGGAATCGCTCGCCACCGCCCTGCGTCATGCGCGGCACGCCGCGGCCTGCGGAGCGGACGCCGTGATGGCGACCCCGCCCCTGCTGCACGCGGCGGGCGACGACGAACTGCTGCGGTACTTCACGACGATCGCCGCCCGCGTGGACATCCCGCTGATCGTCCAGGACGCGAGCGGCTACGTCGGCCGGCCGCTGTCTGTCGGGCTGCAGGCCCGGCTGCACGGCGAACTCGGTGACCGGGTGATGTTCAAGCCGGAGGCTCCGCCGATCGGCCCGCGGCTGACCCGGCTGCTCGACGCCACCGATGGCCGGGCCAGGGTCTTCGAGGGCACCGGGGGGCTGTTCCTGATCGACAGCTTCCGCCGCGGGGCGATCGGCACCATGCCGGCCAGCGACGTGGTGTGGGCACTGTCCGCCCTGTGGCGCGCCCTCCAGGATGGGGACTTCGGCCGGGCCTACCGGATCGCCGGCCCGCTGGCGTTGCTGGTATCGCTGCAGACCAGCCTGGACAGTTTCGTCGCGGTCGAGAAGCATCTCCTCGTCCGGCAGGGCGTTCTCCCGTCAGACCGGATGCGAGGGCCAGTCGCCGACGTGCTGGACGCGCCGGGCCGCGACGAAATCGACCGCCTCGCGGACCTGCTCCGCGCGGCCGTCGGCCCACCGGATCCTGACTGATCTGGCCAGGCCCGCACGCGACGTCAGGGCGCTGGCTCGGGGTCGCTGATGTCCGCGACGGTGGCGTCCAGGGCCCGGACCGTCTCGTCCGCGTCCAGGGCCACAGCCAGGCCGTGCTGGCCCGCCCCCAGGGTGATCTCCCGCCCGGCGATCCGCTCGTCCGCGATCACCGGCCACGGGCGCAGCGAACCGAACGGCGTGATCGTGCCGCGCTCGTAGCCGGTCACTTCCCGGGCCATCGCCGCGTCCGGCATCGACAGCCGGCTGACCCCCAACTGGGCCCGCAGCTTCGGCCAGGAGATCGTCCGGTCCCCCGGCACCAGGACGAACAGGAAGTCGTCGTCGCCGCGCCGCACGACCAGTGTCTTCACCACGTCGGCGGGCGTCACGCCGCGGGCCTGCGCCGCCTCGGCCAGGCTGCGCACCGGCCCGTGGCTGATCAGGCGGTACGACAGGCCCGAGGCCGCGAGGGCATCTTCCGCCGGGTTAGGCATGATCCAGTATCTCCGGCCGGCGGCCCTGGAAGCTGCGCCGGCCGTACCGGCAGAATGACCGTTATGCCCGCTCCTCATGACGCCGCCGTGGACGATCCCGCCGTGCCCGGAACCCCCGCTGCCACCAACCCCGCAGCCGGAAGCCCGGCCGACGGGAGCGCCGCCGCCGAGAGCAGCGCGGGCGGCAGTACGCCGGCCGGCTCCCCAGCCCGGGCCCGGCGAGCGGGGAAACAGCCGCCGACCTCGCCGCGCTGCGGGCCACCTGCAGCCGGTTCCTGACCTGGCACGGGGCAGGCCGGGCCGCGGACCTGCTCGCCACGATCCCGCCGGACACCCAGACCGACCACTACGGGGACGGCGGCGTCGTGACCGAGCTGGAGAGCGAGGTCATGCTGGTGCTCGGCAAGCCCGCCGCCGTGTTCCTGCCCAGCGGCACCATGGCCCAGCAGGCGGTGCTGCGGGTGCACGCCGACCGGCGCCAGCGCCGGGTGATCGTGTTCCACCCGGCCTGCCACATCGACACCCACGAAGGACGCGGCTACGAACGGCTGCACCAGCTCACCGGGCGGCCGGCAGGCGAGCCGGACCGCCTGCTGACCGTGGCTGACCTGGATCAGGTGGCTGAGCCCGCGGGGGCGTTGGTGATCGAACTGCCGCAGCGCGATCTCGGCGGGCAGCAGCCGGACTGGGCCGGGCTGGAAGCGCAGGCCAGCTGGGCCCGGGAGCGCGGCGCGGCGGTGCACCTGGACGGCGCGCGGCTGTGGGAGTCCGCGGCGGGTTACGGCAAGCCGCCGGCCGACGTCGCCGCCCTGTTCGACACCGTGTACGTGTCGTTCTACAAGGGGCTCGGGGCGCTGCCGGGCTGCTGCGTGGCGGGCCCGGAGGACATCATCGCCGAGGTGCGCGAGTGGCGGCACCGGATGGGCGGGACGCTGTACGGCCTGTGGCCGAACGCAGCGTCGGCGCTATCCTGCCTGTCCCGGCGGCTCCCGATGATGCCGCGCTACCTCAGCCACACCCGGGCCATCGCGGACGCGCTGCGGGACCTCCCGGGGGTCACGATCGTCCCGGACCCGCCGCAGACTCCGATGCTGCACCTGCTGCTGCGGACCACGGCGGAGGACTTCACCGCCGCGGCCCGCCGGCTGGCCACCGAGCAGGGCGTGTGGACCTGGCCGGCCGCGATGAGCACCCCGGACCCGGGCACCCAGCGGGTGGAACTGGCGGTCGGCGACGCCACGCTGGCGCTGCAGCCCGGCGAGGTACGCGACTTCATCCGCGCTCTTCTGCCTGGCTAGCCGCCGACAGGTAGGCCGACGGCCAGAGAAGCAGCAGTCGGCCCGTTGGCCGACGGTCACAGAACTAGCCGCGCCAGAAATCGAAAGGATCGCGGCCGGGCCGGAATCCGGCCGCCTCGGCCAGGCCGGCCGCCTCGCCGAACCGCCCGCCGACGTACCCGGGCAGGTGCGCGTCGCTGCCGAACGACAGCGCCGTGCCGCCTTCCTCGCGCCACCAGCGCAGCAGGCTGACCGAGACGAGCGGGCTGGCCGTGTTCAGTTCCAGGACCCGCCCCGAGGAGGCCAGCGCCCGCAGCACCGCGCGGTACTCCTCCTCGAAGTCTGTCTCCTGGTAGCGGCCCGCCGCCTGAGGCCAGTACCGCCGCGGGTAGTCCAGGTGCGCCAGCACCTCGAACAGGTCGCTGCCCTCGATCATCGCGACCACCTCGGCGAAGTACCGGCGCATCAGCGCGCCGGCGGGCTCGCGGCGCAGCAGCGCCCGGGCGTAGACCAGCCGTCCCCCGCTGGGCAGCGTGTGCACGGAGCCGAGTACCCGGTCGAAACGGCCGGAGGACAGCACTGCGGCGGCGCTGCCCGCGAACAGGTGCGGCTCGCCGGCTTCCGCACCAGACAAGATCCGCAACGAAGGGAAGCGGTGCCGGCACTCGTCCACGCACGAGAGATAACCGTCGACGTCGAACGGCCGGGGTCCCCACTGGTCATTTGGCGTGATGCCGGTGCCCGAGATCGGGTCGCCCGGTCCCCATTCGGTGAAGTCGAGGTGCTCGGTGAAGGCCACCGCGGGCAGCCCGAGTTCGACGGCGCGGGCGCACGCGGCGGCCATCGAGGCCCGGGGGCCGGTGTCGTGCGACCACTGCGAATGGACGTGGTTGTCGGCTGGCCTGTGGTTCCCGGCTGGCCCATATTCGTCGGCTGGCAGAGTCACGGAGCCAGCCCGCCTGCTATCAGTGGGGCCGATGGGATTTGAACCCATACTTGCAGGATCCTAAGTCCTGTGCCTCTGCCGTTGGGCTACGGCCCCGATGCTGGTCACGAGGGTGTTCCGGATCGCAGCACCCCGGTCAGGCGGCTAGGTCCTGGCGCAGCCGGGCCACATGCCCAGTCGCCCGGACGTTGTAGTACGCCCGCTCGATCCGGCCATCCGAGCCGACCACGAACGTAGAGCGGATCACCCCGACCGTCTTCTTGCCGTACATCGTCTTCTCCCCATACGCCCCGTAGGCCTTGAGGACCTCACGGTCAGGGTCGGCGAGCAGGCTGAAGTTGAGGGACTCCTGATCGCGGAACTTGGCCAGCTTCTGCGGGGTGTCCGGGGAGATGCCCAGCACGGTGAGTCCCGCGTCGGCGAGAACGCCCAGGTTATCGCGGAAGTCGCAGGCTTCCTTGGTGCAGCCCGGGGTCATCGCGGCCGGGTAGAAGTACACGATCACGCGCTGCCCGCGCAGCGCGGACAGCTGCACCGTCTTGCCGTCCGCGTCGGGCAGTGAGAAGTCCGGCGCCTCATCCCCTGGCGCCAGTTTCTGATCGGTCACGTGCGCTCCCCTCGAAAGACGACTCCACGTTACCGGGCCTGGAAGGCACGCGGGTGACCTTATTAAGAGCCTCTTACGCGGTCTGCGCAGGCCAGGTGGACGGCGAGTAACCACCGTAGAGTCCACGACGGGTGGCGGGGGATTGCACGACATTGCGCTACAGGTACGGCAATCGCCAACCCAAGGAGGACCAAGCGTGTTCTCGCAGTTGAAGGCCCGCCGGTCGGGTGCTCCCGAAGAGGGAACCACCCGGGTCCGGCCCTCCCAGACCGTGCGCTTCGGCGTGCCGGCCCGGGCAGTCCGTCCGCTCGGCTTCGCGGCCGTCGCGGTCGCCGCCGCACTGGCGGTCGCCGGATGCAAGCCCGGGACATACAGCGGTGCGTCCTCGAGCGGCTTGCAGTCCGGGACCACCTCGTCCGCGTCGGCGTTCTCACTCGCCTCCCAGCAGACCCAGTCGATCAGGTCGCTCAGTGCGGACCTGGAGGTCCAGGCCACCGGTGCACTGAACGCGACCCTGACCGGCACCCTGCACGAGGTAACCACGCCGACCCCGATCATCGCCATCCACGCCCACGCCGGCGGACTCGGGAACATCCGGGTCATCCTCACCAACGGCATGGCCTACCTGAAGAGCCCGTTCATGATGCGCGAGCACGGTAAGCCGTGGGTGATGGGATCGATGTCGTCCATGAGCAGCACCTCCGGCCTCAACCTCGGCCCGCTGCTCAGCCTGCTCTCGACCAGCAGCCCGCTGGTCCAGGTCCCGCTGTTCAGCCAGGGACAGAACACCCGCATGATGGGCCACTCCATGATGAATGGCATGCGGATGTCTGAGTGGGGCGGGCACTACATGCTCTCCAACGTGCTGGGCAGCCTGAACTCGCAGATGCAGCCGAGCTTCCAGTCCATGATGAACAGCGGCCTCAGCATGACGAGGTTCCGGGCCTGGATGGACTCCTCGCACATGGTGCGCAAGCTCGTCCTGATCGAGCAGGGCGCCAACACCCGGATCGTGATCACCCTGGTGATCACGTCGATCAACCAGCCGATGCACATCATGATGCCCTCGACCACGCTGATCTTCATCCTGCCGGGTACCCCCGGCGCCGCCATGCCGACGCCGACGCCGAGCATGACGGTCACGCCCACGGTCAGGCCGACCGTGACCACCACCCCCACCATGGGGGCGACGCCGACGCCGGGGACGACCAGCACGGGTGTGACCAGCACACCGACCCCGGTCCCGACCGGAGCAGGTCCCACCCACTGGTGACCTGATCGAATGCTGAAGGCCCGCCGTCTCCCGAATAGACGGCGGGCCTTCAGCGGCCCTGCGCTAGCTGCCAGTCCCCGCCGTAGCGGGCGGGTCAGGGAGCCCGTCCGCGCGCCGCGCGGGCGGGTCTAGGAGCCGAGCAGGGCGGCGATGATCGGGGCCAGGGCGCGGAGGGCCCGGCCGCGGTGACTGATCTTGTCCTTATCGGCCGGGCTCATCTCGGCGGTGGTGAGCTCCGCACCCGCCGGGACGAAGATCGGGTCATAGCCGAACCCGTTCGTGCCCCGCGGTGCCGTGGTCAGCGAGCCATCCAGCACGCCCTCGGTCACGTGTTCCGTGCCGGAGGGCAGCACGAGCGCCGCGGCGCAGGCGAAGTGGGCACCCCGGTGCTCCGCCGGGATATCGGCCAGCTGTCCCAGGACCAGTTGCAGGTTGGCGTCGTCGTCGCCGTGCCGCCCCGACCAGCGGGCGGACAGCACGCCCGGCATCCCGTTCAGCGCGTCGGCGCACAGGCCGGAATCGTCGGCTACCGCGGGCAGGCCGGTGAAGGCAGCCACGGCCCGGGCCTTGAGCAGCGCGTTCTCGGTGAACGTGAGCCCCGTCTCGGCGACCTCGGGCAGGTCCGGATACTCATCCAGATCGCCTACGTCCACCGGGACGCGCCCGGCGTCCAGGATCCGGCGCAGCTCGACGAGCTTGTCCGGGTTGCGGGTCGCCACGATAAGCCTGTTGCCCATCTAGGTCACCGCCCCGGCAGGTCACGGGCGAGGGCCTCGCGCTGCATCCGGGTCAGCTGGGCACAGCCCGCGACCCCGAGGTCGAGCAGTTCGCTCAGGAGGTCACGGCTGAACGGCTCCTGCTCCGCGGTGCCCTGGACCTCCACGAAGTCGCCGTCGCCGGTGCACACCACGTTCATGTCGGTCTGCGCGGCGGAGTCCTCCTCGTAGCACAGGTCGAGCCGCGGCTGGCCCTCCACGATGCCCACGCTGACCGCGGCGACCGACCCGACGAGCGGGTCACCCTTGAGGCGCTTGCGGCTGCGCAGCCAGGCCACCGCGTCGGCCAGCGCGACGTATCCCCCGGTGATGGCGGCGGTCCGGGTGCCGCCGTCGGCCTGGAGCACGTCACAGTCGATGACGATGGTGTTCTCGCCGAGCGCCTTGGTATCGACGCACGCGCGCAGCGACCGGCCGATCAGCCGGGAGATCTCGTGGGTACGGCCGCCGATCCGGCCCTTCACCGACTCGCGGTCGCCGCGGGTGTTGGTGGCCCGGGGCAGCATGGCGTACTCGGCGGTCACCCAGCCGAGGCCGCTCCCGCGCCGCCACCGCGGCACCTCCTCGGTGGCACTGGCCGCGCAGAGCACCCGGGTCGCCCCGAACTCCACCAGCACTGAGCCTTCCGCGTGGTCCAGCCAGCCGCGGGTCATCCGTATCTCGCGCAGCGACGCGTTACCGCGTCCATCGGGTCGGGACATGCCTGCCACCCTACCGAGCGGGAACCTCCCCCCGGGCTGTCTCGCCCGGGCCGCGTGCGCGGAGCGGGCGACCGCGCCCCGCCCTGGCCGCGCAGGGCACATTTCACACGGAGCGTTCGCCCAATCCGGACAAATCACCCGTCATAACGCACGTCGCGCGTGAAGAGTCGGCCGGCCGCGTCAGTGTGGAGGGGTGGAAAGTGGTGTGGAGCGTGTGCGGACCACCAAGGAACTATTGTCTGCGGGGTTATCGGCGGGGCGGATCCGGCGGTTGGTCAGGGACGGAGCCTTATGCTCCTGCGGCCAGGGGTCTACGCGCACGGCGGCTAGCGTGTCTTCCCTGGTCCGGGACGCACGGGACGAGAGGGCCAGGCAAGCGGCGGCAACTTGCGGTGGCCGCGACCCTCGCGGTGACCGGCTCACGGTCGGCAGGGAGCCATCGTTCGGCGGCCCTGGTGTACGGGCTCGACCTGCAAGTCTGGATCGGCGACGACGGCGAGGTCATCGGCCGGGCCGACTTCCTCTGGCGGCGCTGCAACACCATCGGCGAAGCCGACGGGGCGTTCAAATACCAGACCCCCGCCCGGGTGTGTACCCGCCGCGGGACCTGCCTAGCGCGTGATCGTCCGGCTCGGTATCTACCCGCTGCGCGGTTCGGACTGCATCCCCTTGAACGCGCACCAGCCGCAGGCTGGTGCGCTAGCGAGATCGTGCATCCACGGACACGTCGGCGAATCACCCGTGCTCAGCCCGGTCGTGGACGGATCCAGGTGGCCTTCAGCCGATCGGCGCTGCCGCCTAGACGGCAACCAGACTCCGGCCGGGCCCGCCTAGGGGAGGCGCGCCGCAGGCGTGTCTCGCCGAGCCGGCGACCAACCCGGCACCTGCCGCAGACGACGTGCATACGGGGGCGGGCAAGTGGGGGTTCCGGGGGGTCGCCCCCCGCGGGCTAGCAGCTCGCGCGGTCGGGGGCGCCGGCCTCGATCCAGCGGTACACCCGGCCGATGCCCTCGGCCAGCGGGGCCTGCGCCCGCCAGTCCAGGTCCCTGGCTACCCGGTCCACGGACAGCGAACTGCGCACCAACTCCCCGGCCCGGGGCTCTCCGGGCCGGGTCGTGATCGGATGCCCTGCTACCTGGCCGATGATCTCGACGATGTGCTGCACGCTGACCTCGACCCCGGTGCCGATGTTCCACGTCCCGGGGCGCCCGGCGTCGGCGGCGGCGAGGAACGCGCTGACCGCGTCGCCGACGTACACGTAGTCCCGGGTCTGTGAGCCATCGCCGTAGAGCGGCGGGTCTTCCCCGGCCAGCACGAAGCCGCAGAAGATGGGGATGACCCCGGCGTCGCCGCTGGGGTCCTGGCGGGGCCCGTACACGTTGGCCAGCCGCATGATGGAGTGCCGGGTACCGTGCAGCCGGTTGTACAGCCCGATGTACTGCTCGGCGCAGTACTTGGCGATGCCCGCCGGAGACTCAGGCAACGGCAGTACGTCCTCGCGGGACGGGATCGCGGCGTTGCGGCCGTAGAGGATGCCACCGGAGGAGCTGAACAGGACCCGGGCCCCGGTCGCGCGGGCCGCCTCCAGCACGTTGACCGTCCCGAGCACGTTGACCTGGGCGTCCTGGGCGGGGGCGTCCACGGAGGTCCGGACGTCGACATGGGCGGCCAGGTGGCAGATCAGTTCCGGCTGGGTTCCCCGGACGATCTCGCCGAGCGAGACGGCGTCGGTGATGCTGAGTTTGTGCAGCCAGGCATGCTCATCGAGGCGTCCGGCCCGGCCGGTGGACAGGTCGTCAACCACGATCACCTCGTCGCCCCGGGCCAGGAAGGCGTCGGTGAGGTGAGAGCCGATGAACCCGGCACCGCCGGTCACGAGTACCCGCATGCCTGAGCATCCTAAGTCCTGAGCCCCGGGGACTGGCTCAGCTCAGCTCCACCACCAGGCCTGACGTGGCCAAGGACAGCGGACCCGGGAAATGCGGGGCCGCTTCCTCCAGCGTCCGCTGCTGGTCGTTCCAGGGCACCAGATGGGTCAGGATCAGGCGCCCGGCACCAGCCCGGGCCCCGTGTTCCGCGGCCTGCCGCGCGGTCAGGTGCAGCCCGGCCGGCAGGTCCGGGCCGTTCAGGAACGACGCCTCGCACAGCATCAGGTCCGCCCCGCGAGCCAGATCCACCAGGGCGGCCGACTCGCCGGTGTCCGCCGAGTAGGCCAGAGTCCGGCCGCCGGCCTCGACCCGGAAACCGAACGTCTCGACCGGGTGGTTCATGTGCGCCAGCGTGACGCGGAACGGCCCGATCTCCCGGGTGCCCGGCTGCAGCGTGCCGAAATCGAAGGCCTCCGTCATACCCGGATGCTCGTCCAGGCCGTAAGCCTGGGCCATCCGCCCCGCGGTCCCGGCCGGCCCGTGCACCGGGATTCGCGGCCCGGGGCCTTCTGGGCCGTAGGTCTGGGCGACCCAGTAACCGCACAGATCGAGGCAGTGATCGGCATGAAGGTGGCTCAGGCACACGGCGCCCACGGCGGAGAGCTCGGCGTGGCGCTGCAGCGGGCCGAGAGCCCCGTTGCCGAGGTCGAGTACCAGCCGGAATCCCTCGTGCTCCACGAGGTAGGACGAGGCGGGACTGTCCGGGCCGGGGAACGACCCGGAGCATCCGATGACGGTGAGGCGCACGGGCACTCAGGGTACGCGCTGTGACGCAGGTTGAGGGAGCGGGCACGCTGACCGGCGCGCCGGAGCCCGGGGCCCAGGCGGGAAGGCCGGACGGGTCAGGACCGGCCGACCAGGGCGATCTGGCGGCTCTGCGCGACCAGGCGCCCGGCGCTGTCCCAGACCTCGGCCTCCTCGTCGAACCAGCCGCCGCTCACGTGCCGGCACCGGGCCGCGACCCGCAGCACGCCGGGCGCGGGCACGGCCCGCATGTGCCAGGTCAGCTCGACGGTGGGCGACCAGCCCACCACACGCAGGCCGAACACCACCGGCGGCAGGCAGTCCACGGCCAGCGCGAGCAGGTAGGCGTCCGGCACCCAGGGTTCGCGGAGCTGGAAGTAGCCGCGCATCTCGGGCGTGCCGGACGGCTGGCCGCGCATCCAGCCGAGAGTCGCCGGGTCGAGCCGGATGTCAACCTGTTTCGCGTAGCCGCTGAAGGCCCGCGGCCCTTGGGCGTCCTGGATGTCGTGGCACTCCTCCAGCGGCGGCAGCCGGGGCGGCTCGCCGGTCCAGGACAGGGCGCCAGCGTCGTCCGGGTCACCCAGGGCGCCGGTGGTGACCGTGGTCTCCAGCATGGGCCGGCCCCCCTGGACCAGGGTGGCCCGGGCGGTGGCGGCGACCTTGCCGTGCTTCAGCCACTCCACCTCGACCTGCGCAGGCTCGGGCCGGGGCGCCCGGAGGAAGTGCGCGCTGGTGGCGATGGGGTACGGGTGCGGGGAGGCGTCCAGCACGGCCCGCAGCATCGAGGCCAGGAGCACCCCGCCGTTCACCGCGCCGGCGATGGCGAAGCGCTCGTCCGGCCGGATCTCGTACCGGCCTTCGCCGACCGGCCGGACGGCGATGGCCTCGTCGAAGGCGCCCATCAACCGCTGACGCTGCGGTGCACGGCGCTGGGCCGGGGGGAGGGAGGCGGGAGGACGGTTTTCGTTGCGGCGCAGATCAGGCCCATAGCTGGCCTTCCAGCCGCGCTTCAGCCTCAGCCAGCGTCCCGGAGTAGGCGCCGGTGGACAGATACTTCCAGCCGCCGTCGGCGACCACGAACGCGATGTCGGCGCGCTCCCCCGCCGCCTGGGCCTTGGCCGCCATGCCCAGGGCCGCGTGCAGGGCGCCGCCGGCCGAGATGCCGGCGAAGATGCCCTCCTGGTCGAGCAGTTCCCGGGTCCGGCGCAGCGCGTCCTTCGACGACACCGAGAACCGGGTGGTCAGCACCGACTCGTCGTACAGCTCGGGGACGAAGCCCTCGTCGATGTTGCGCAGGCCGTAGACCAGCTCGCCGTACCGGGGCTCGGCGGCCACGATGGAGATGCCCGGGACCCGCTCACGCAGGAACCGGCCGGTGCCCATGAGGGTCCCGGTGGTGCCGAGCCCGGCCACGAAGTGCGTGATGCCGGGCAGGTCGGCGAGGATCTCCGGGCCGGTGGTCTCGTAGTGGGCCCGGGCGTTGGCCTCGTTGCCGTACTGGTAGAGCATGACCCAGTCGGGGTGCTCCTCAGCCAGCCGCCGGGCGACCCGGACGGCCTCGTTAGACCCGCCCGCCGCCGGCGAGAAGATGATCTGCGCCCCGAACATCTCCAGGATCTGCCGCCGCTCCACCGAGGTGTTTTCCGGCATCACGCAGATCATCTTGTAGCCGCGCAGGTGCGCGACCATGGCCAGGGAGATCCCGGTGTTCCCGGAGGTGGGCTCGAGGATCGTGGTCCCCGGGGCGAGCAGGCCATCCTTCTCGGCCTGCTCGATCATGAAGAACGCGGCCCGGTCCTTGACCGAGCCGGTGGGGTTGCGGTCTTCCAGCTTGGCCCACAGCCGCACGTCGGGTGCGGGAGAGAGCCTCGGCAACCCCACCAGAGGGGTATGACCGAGGCTGTCCAGCAGTGAGTCGTAACGCATGCGCTCTCCCGGGGTGGGTCAGCCCGCCCCGCCCGCCACGGCCGGCAGCACGGTCACCGTGTCGCCGTCCTTGACCGGCGTCTCGAGGCCGCCGAGGAAGCGCACGTCCTCATCGTTGAGGTAGACGTTGACGAACCGGCGCAGCCCGGACTCGTCCTGCAGCCGGTCGCGGAGCCCGCCGTACCGGGTGTCGAGGTCACCGATGAGCTCGGCGATGGTTCCGCCCGAGCCCTCCACCGCCTTGGCGCCACCGGTGTACGTGCGCAGGATCGTCGGGATACGGACTTCGATGGCCATGAACAACACTCCAGGGTGAGGCGGTCGGTCTCTGCGGGCGTCAGTGTCTTGGGCGCCAGTGTTTGGGCGCTGGGCAGGCGCGGGCGGTGACGGCCGTCACCGGATCCCAACCGGATGCCCCCCGCGATCATTCCAGGCCGGCGGCCGCTGGGTCACCCCGGCGGGTCACCCGCCGGGGTTGATCGGTGATCCGGACTTCCTCCTCGGTCACCGTCCCGTCCACGATGCGGAACGAGCGGAACTCCACCGTGTCCGGGTCGCGGGTCGAGACCAGGACATAGTGGGCGCCCGGCTCGTTGGCGTAGCTGATGTCGGTGCGCGAGGGATAGGCCTCGGTCGCGGTGTGCGAGTGATAGATGACGGACGGCTCCTCGTCCCGGTCATCCATCTCCCGCCAGACCCGGAGCAGTTCCAGCGAGTCGAACTCATAGAACGTCGGTGAACGCTGGGCGTTCAGCATCGGGATGAAGCGCTCCGGACGGTCCTGGCCGGCCGGCCCGGCGATCACCCCGCAGGCCTCGTCCGGGTGGTCCGCACGGGCGTGCGCCACGATCTTGTCCCGCAGCGCGGAGTGGAGCGTCAGCATGGATCCGAGGGTACCGCCGGGGCCGGGCCCGGCCGGCGGCGCGGCCATCAGCGGACCCGGCCGGCGGGGAGCGGTTACGAGAGGGCCCGGACCAGGGTTTCCTGCAGGAACGTGAGCCAGTCGTAGATCCACATGTAGGCGGACCGGGGGTCGGCCGGGTCGAGGTCCGCCACCCGGGCGTCGAAGTCCTCGGTGATCGACAGGCGGACCCCGAGGGCCAGCCGCACATCGTTCAGGGCCCGCAGCCAGACCTGCGCGTCCTCTTCCGACAACCGGATCCGGCCACCGTCCTCGGGCAGCGTGGCCAGCACGGTGCGGGCCGCGGCCGCCTTGCCGTCGCGCAGCTCGTGCTCGGTGAAGCGGCGGAAGTCACCCGCGGCCTCGGCGTCATCGGGGTAGGCGTCGGGCAGCAGGCGGGCCAGCACCGGGTCGTCCGGCGGGGTCGCCGGGCCGGTCTGGCCGAGCAGGCGGGCCAGGTCGTCCATGGACGGCTCCCCCGGGTGCGGATCTCCCGGGCGCGGCTCCCCGGGGCCCGGCTCCCCCGGACCTGGCCCGCCGGGGCCTGGGTCGGTGCCGACCAGCTCGGCGATCTGGCTGACCAGGGAGCGGATGATTCCGGCCTGGGAGGGCACGAACGTGGCGCTGGCCCCGCCGCCGCGTACCGAACGGAAGCCGTTCAGGGCCTCACCTGCCTCCTCGGAGTCGCCTGCGCCCCGTTTGCGTCTGATGCTCACTTATCGTGACTCACGGTGGCCCACAACCCATACCCGTGCAGCACTTCGACGTCGTGCTCCATGGACTCCCGGGTCCCGGACGAGACCACGGCCCTGCCCTTGTGGTGCACATCGAGCATGAGCTTCTCGGCTTTGCGCTTGGAATAGCCGAATACCTTCTGAAACACGTAGGTCACATAGGACATGAGGTTCACCGGGTCGTTCCACACGATGGTGACCCACGGCGTGTCGGGGACGACTTCCTCATGCGTCTCCGGGCGTTCTACCTCTGCTGGTGCCACGCTCACCGGCGCTCACCTCCTCACGCACCGCCTTCTAGTGTCTCAGCCCGGCGGCGTGCGCCCGCCACGACCTCCGTAGTCTTCTTGCTCGTGACGACAGTTTCCCGTGGGGCCAGCACGGCACTGCTTACCGACCGTTATGAGCTCACCATGCTTACCGCCGCGCTGCGCAGCGGGGCGGCGGGGCGGCGCGCCGTCTTCGAGGTGTTCGCCCGGGCTCTTCCGCACGGCCGCCGGTACGGCGTGGTCGCCGGGACCGGGCGGCTGCTCGAGGCCTTGCAGCAGTTCCGTTTCGGGCCGGACGAGCTCGCGTTCCTGCGCGATAACCACATGGTGGATGAGGGCGCCCTGAGCTACCTGGAGTCCTACCGCTTCGGCGGGGACATCTGGGGCTACGGCGAAGGCGACTGCTACTTCCCCGGCTCGCCGATCCTGGTGGTGGAGGCGCCGTTCGCCGAGGCGGTCGTGCTGGAGACCCTCGTGCTGGCCATCCTCAACCATGACTCGGCGATCGCCTCGGCCGCGTCCCGGATGGTCAACGCCGCGGACGAGCGGCCGATCATCGAGATGGGCTCACGCCGCACCCACGAGATGGCGGCCCTGGCCAGCGCCCGGGCCGCCTACATCGCCGGGTTCTCGTCCACCTCGAACCTGGAGGCCGGACGGGACTACGGCATCCCCACCAGCGGCACCAGCGCGCACGCGTTCAGCCTGGTCCACGACAGCGAGCGGGACGCTTTCGCGGCCCAGCTGGCCGCGCTCGGCAAGGGCACCACCTTGCTGGTGGACACGTTCGACGTGGGCCGCGCGGTGCGCACCGCGGTAGACCTGGCCGGGCCGGGTCTCGGCGCGGTGCGCATCGACAGCGGCGACCTCCCGATGGTGGCCCGGCAGGTCCGCGACCTGCTGGACGAACTGGGCGCGCGGGACACCAGGATCGTGCTCAGCGGCGATCTCAACGAGTACTCGATCGCGGCGCTGGCCGCCGCCCCGGTCGACGGGTACGGGGTCGGGACCTCCCTGGTCACCGGGTCCGGCGCGCCTACCGCGGCGCTGGTCTACAAGCTCGTGGCCCGGGCCAGGGAAGGCGACGGCGAGGGGACGCTGGAGCCCGTGGCCAAGCGGTCGGTCGGCAAGCCGGGCCGGGGTGGCCGCAAGTGGGCGTTCCGGCGGTTCGACGAGGACGGCGTGGCGTCGGCCGAGCTGATCACCAGGGCCGATCCGGGACCCACCCCGGACCTGGGGATTACTGGCACCGGCGCGACGCGGCAGCGGGCGTTGCTGCGCCCGCTGGTCCGGGCCGGCGAGATCGTCGGCCAGGAGCCATTGAACGCGGCGCGGGAGCGGCACCGCTCGGCCCTGGCCGAGCTGCCGGTGCACGCGATGCAGCTGTCCCGGGGGTACCCGGCCATCCCCACCGTGTTCGTGCCGCCGGACGACGAGTAGGCGCGGGTCAGGCCGGGATGGCGTACTCCCTATGCGGGGTCTCGCCCGGGGAGAACGCGTGCCGGTAAGCCTGGGGGGTGGTGCCGCGCCAGGCGCGGAAGTGGTGCCGCAGCGTGGCCGCGTTGCCGAACCCGGCCCGGTCGGCAATAACGTCAACCGTCTCGGTCGTCTCCTCCAGCAGCTCCTGGGCCAGCAGGATGCGCTGGCCGGTCAGCCAGCGCAGCGGCGTGGTGCCGGTCTCCTGCACGAACCGCCGGGCGAAGGTGCGCTCCGACATCCGGGCCCGGGTGGCCAGCTGGCGGATCGTGAGCGGCTCGCCGAGGTGACGCTGCATCCAGCTGATGACCTCGGCCAGCGTGTCGCAGGCGGGCACGGCGACCGGCCGGTCCACGTACTGGGCCTGCCCGCCGTCGCGATGGGCCGGGGTGACCATCCGCCGGGCGATCCCGTTCGCCACCCGGCTGCCCTGCTCCTTGCGCACCAGGTGCAGGCACGCGTCGATGCCGGCCGCCGTGCCCGCACTGGTGATCACCGGGTCCTCGTCCACGTACAGCACATCCGGGTTGACCATCGCCGACGGATGCTCCCGCGCGAGGTCGGGGGCGTGCCGCCAGTGGGTGGTGCAGTGCCGCCCGTCCAGCAGCCCGGCCGCCCCGAGCACGAACGCCCCGTTGCACACGCTGAGCACCCGGGCACCGCGGTCCACGGTGGCCCGCAGCGCGTCGATCAGCGGCGCCGGGAACTGGCTGGAGATATACGTCTGCAGGTGGCCGTCGCCGACGGCCGACACGGCCACCAGGTCAGCCTCCTGCAGCCGGTCCAGGCCGTAGGGCGTGGTTACGGTGAAGCCTGTCGACGAGGTGAGCGGGGCGGGTTCTCCGGCCCCCGTCACCGTTTCGCCCGAGACCACGGCGAAGTCATAGGCGGGCAGCCCGTCGTCGGTCCGGTCGACGCCGAACACCTCGCAGAGCACGCCCAGCTCGAAAGGGGTAAAGCCGTTCAGGATCACGACAGCCACGTTCTTCAGCATGTCTCCATCATGCCTCGGGTTTGGCAGGATCTCGACCTCATATGACCTAACTGCCACTGTTCCGGGCCGCCGTGATGGCGAAAACTGGGGTCATGAGCAGCACAGAGTCCTTCTCAGCCCATCACCACAACTGGTCTCAGATGGTCCGCTCCGCCGCCCACACGATCACGTCGGTCGTGACGGAATGCAACCAGGCCACCCGAACGATGTCGCAGCTCAGGATGGCCCCGGACCGCTTCCTGCCCGATTCGGGCCAGGCGCCGGACGACTACGCCGAATTCCTGTTCCGCACCTCCGGGTCGCTGGTCCACGAGCCCTCCGCGAGGCAGCGGCTCGCGACCGGACGGAGCCCCCGCTAGCCTGCTGGCATGCATCCCAGCGCAGTCCACGTGGCGGAAACGCTTCAGGCCCTGGGGGTCGCCGGGCAGGTCCGCGAGCTGCCCGAGCCGGCGCCGACCGCGGCCATCGCGGCGGCCCAGCTCGGCTGCGAGGTCGGGGCGATCGCCAACAGCCTGATCTTCCGCGGCGACGACGCCCCGCTGCTCGTCCTGACCAGCGGGGCGCACCGGGTTGACACCAGCCTGGTCGCGGCCCTGACCGGCGCGGCGTCAGTGCGCCGGGCTGACCCGGAGTTCGTCCGCGCCGCCACCGGCCAGGTGATCGGCGGCGTGGCCCCGGTCGGCCACCCGCAGCCAGTGCGGACCCTGGTCGATGTGTGGCTGGACAAGTACGACGTGGTGTGGGCGGCGGCCGGTCACGTGCAGACGGTGTTCCCGACGTCGTTCGCCGAGCTGCTCAGGATCACCGGGGGCGCTCCCGCCGACATCGGGGCCGACCCTCGCTAACCAGGCTTTTCGCCGGCCCTGGCGCCCGATGCCGTACGCTCGACCGGTGCGCGCGCTGGTGATCGTGGATGTGCAGAATGACTTCTGTGAAGGCGGTTCGCTCGCCGTCGCGGGCGGCGGCGAGGTAGCCCGGGCCATCAGCCAGTACCTGGAATCCGGTGGATACGACCACGTGGTCGCCTCGCGGGACTTCCACATCGACCCGGGCCGTCATTTCTCCGCCGACCCGGACTTCGTGAACTCCTGGCCGCGGCACTGCGTGGTCGGCACCGGGGGCGCCGACTTCCACCCGGACCTGGACACCAGCCACATCGAGACGGTGTTCAGCAAGGGCGCGCACGAGGCCGCCTACAGCGCGTTCGACGGCCGCGACGAGGCAGGCACGCCACTCGCGGCGTGGTTGCGGGAACGCGGGGTGGATGAACTGGACGTGGCCGGGATCGCCACCGACTACTGCGTCCGGGCCACGACGATCTCCGCGGCCCAGGAGGGTTTCCGGACCCGGGTGCTGCTCGGCCTGACCGCGGGAGTTGACCCCACCACCACCGCCGAGTCGATCGACGCCATGCGGGCGGCTGGGGCGCAGGTCACCGGGACGCCGGTCGAGCGTTAGGGATAATCCGGCGCCGGCTGCGGGAAACCCGCGAGCGGTTAGTCGTCTCCCTGCGGGAGGCCCTCGTAGATGCGCTTGCAGTCCGGGCACACCGGGAACCGCTTGGGATCCCGGTTCGGCACCCAGACCTTGCCGCACAGGGCAATCACCGGAGTGCCGGTCACCGCGCTGTCGAGGATCTTGTCCTTCTCGACGTAGTGCGCGAACCGCTCATGGTCGCCATCGCCGGGACGGATATCCGGCGTGGTGCCAGTGTCCTCTCGAGTGCCGGAATCCGGCAGAACCTCAGTAGCCACGGTCCACGAGTGTACGCGGCCGCCGCTACCGCCGGGTTCCGGGCGCCACGGGGCCCGGGCCGGCCACCGGCTGGGCCTGGTCCGGTACCCAGCGGTACCGGGCCCGCAGGTACCGCCAGACCGCGACGGAACAGGCACACAGCAGCAGGGCCTCGACGCGCACCGTCCCCTCGGCGGGCCAGGGCAGCAGGTGGGTGATGTGCAGTCGCAGCGACGCCGGGTGGATGATCGCGTTGAACGACAGGTAGACGAAGAGAGCGGTGGCCAGGACGGCCACCGTCTCGGCCACCGCCAGCACCATCGTCGCTGGCCGCGGTCGGCGGCGGCGCTGGCGCCGTCTGCGCGGCGCCGCCGCAGCCGCAGGTACTCACTGGTGGCCAGGCAGACCGCGGCGGCCAGGAAGGCGATGAACCCGAGCGTGTCGGTGCGCAGCGGGATGGGCTGCCAGTAGCGGTCGGGCAGATACTGGTCGCGGAAGCTGCCCACCAGCGCGGTGCTGGCCCAGCCCAGCAGGGCCGCGAACGCCAGGCCGGCCGTGACCGCCTCGACGGCCAGCCTGCCCGCGCCGCACGTCACCCGGAACCCGCGCGTTCACCTGGGGATCACCATCAGTAAGCCGGGTCAATTGAGCGCGGGGTCGTCCGGGTAGTTGGCCACCATCGCGAGGTTGCCGCCCTGCCGCCGCAGCACGATCTTCCAGAGCCGCTCCGGCTCGGCCGCGAAGGCGTCGGCGGGCTCACCCGACAGCACGTACCAGGCACCCTCGTCGATCTCCGCCTGGAGCTGGCCGGGTCCCCAGCCCGCGTAGCCGGCGAAGACCCGCAGCGAGGCGATACCGCCCGCCAGCAGCTGGGGCGGGGCATCCAGGTCGACTAGACCGATCCGGGACGCCGCCGCGGACCCGTCCAGCGCCCGCCAGCCGACCGGCTCCTCGTCACCGGGCACGATAGCCAGGGCCAGCGCGCTGTTCGGGGCGACCGGGCCGCCCCGGAAGACCACCGACGGGCCCGTGACCAGGTCCGTCCATGATTCGAGGACTTGCCCGACTGGCACCTCGGTGGGGCGGTTCAGCACCACGCCGAGCGTGCCTTCCTCAGCCTCGTCCTCGACGACGAGAACGACGGTGCGCCGGAAGTTCGGGTCGCCGAGCAACGGCGTAGCGACCAGCAGCCGCCCCGAGAGGTCGTCCTCCATACCTCCATTCTGGCGGACGCTGGGCGGTTGTTCAGGCTTCGGCGTCCCCGCACGCGAGTTCGTGCCAATTTGAGACATCACTACGCGGCGTCGGGGAGGGACCGGCCCCGGGACAGCGGCCCAGTGATAGCGGCTCAGGCTGGCGGCTCAGGGACAGCGGCTCAGGGCCGGGCCGGCCGCCGCCGGCGGCGTCCCGGACCGCGGCCGCCACCGCCGAGGACACGTTGGGGTTGAACACGGACGGGATGATGTAGTGCGGGCCGAGTTCGGCGGCGGACACCACGCCCGCCAGCGCCCGGGCCGCCGCCACCAGCATGTCGTCGGACACCGTCCGGCTCTGCGCGTCCAGCAGCCCGCGGAACACCCCGGGGAAGGCCAGCACGTTGTTGATCTGATTGGGGTAGTCGCTGCGCCCGGTGGCCACCACGGCCGCGTGCTGGGCGGCCTCGTCCGCGTCGACCTCGGGATCCGGGTTGGCCAGCGCGAACACGATCGCGTCGTCGTTCATGGCCGCGATGTCCGCGCCGGTCAGCAACCGGGGCGCGGAGAGCCCGATGAAGACGTCCGAGCCGCGCAGCGCGCCGGCCAGGCTGCCCTCGATAGTGCCCCGCGTTGGTGTGGTCGGCCACCCAGCGCAGGTTCTCATCCAGCCCGGGGCGGTCCACGTAGATCGCGCCCTTGTCGTCGCACACGATCACGTCGGAGGCACCTGAGGCGAGCAGCAGCCGGAGCACCGCGGTGCCGGCCGCGCCCGCGCCCGCCATCGTGATCCGGACCGAGCCCAGCTTCTTGCTGACCACCCGGAGCGCGTTGGTGAGGGCGGCCAGGACCACGATCGCGGTGCCGTGCTGGTCATCGTGGAAGACCGGGATGTCCAGCAGCTCGCGCAGCCGGGCCTCGACCTCGAAGCACCGCGGGGCGCTGATGTCCTCGAGGTTGATGCCCCCGAAGGCCGGCGCGATGATCTGGACGGTGCGCACGATCTCGTCGGTGTCCTGGGTATCCAGGCACAGCGGCCAGGCGTCGATCCCCGCGAACCGCTTGAACAGCGCGGCCTTGCCCTCCATCACCGGCATGGCCGCGTACGGGCCGATGTTGCCCAGCCCCAGCACGGCGGAGCCGTCGGTGACGACGGCCACCGAATTCCGCTTGACGGTGAGGCGGCGCACATCCTCGGGGTTGCGGGCGATGGCCATGGAGACCCGGGCCACGCCCGGGGTGTAGGCCATGGACAGGTCGTCCCGGTTGCGCAGCGGGATCTTGACCGCGGTCTCGATCTTCCCGCCCAGGTGGAGCAGGAACGTCCGGTCGCTGACCTTGCTGACCGTCACGCCCTCGATCTCGCTCAGCGCCGCGACGATGGCCTCGGCGTGGTCGGTGTCCCGGGTGGCGCAGGTCAGGTCAACGCGCAGCCGTTCGTGACTGAACGGGCTCACATCCAGGGCGGTGACCTCGCCACCGGCCTGCTCAACGACGTGCGTGAGCTCGCTGACCGCCCGCCCGTGCGATGGCACCTCGAGCCGCACGGTTATCGAATACGACACGCTCGGTGCTACCGACACAACAATCCCGCCTTCCGCCAGGCCCGATGCAGGACACAATCGTGCCACCATCAGGCCCATGATCAGGCCTGGCCCGGAACTGGGCGGCGCCGGGGGCCCGGCGCGCCGCCCCCGGGGACTGGGCGCCGCCCGGGCCCGGCCCACGTACGCTGCAAGGGTGTCCGACGGAGGAATGACCGCCAGTGCTCCAGAACGCACCGCCCCGGCCGGCCGGGGCGTCCCGGTGACAGCAGACCTGGGGCCGCCACCCATCGACGTGACCCGGCTGCGGGTCGCCATCGCCCGGGTCTCCCGGAGCCTGCGCCGGCATGAGCTGGCCGGGCTGACCCCCACCCAGCTATCCGCCCTGGCCACCGTGGAGCAGGCCGGGCCGCTGCGGCTGGGCGACCTCGCGGCGGCCGAGAAGATTGCCCCGTCGACCCTGACCCGGCTCATCACCGTGCTGGAAGAGCGAGGCTACGTGCAGCGCCATCCGGTGCCAGGCGACGCCCGGGCCAGCACGCTCGTGATCACCGCCGCAGGGCACGCGATCCTGGAGCGGATCAGGCGGGAGAGCACCATTCTGCTCGCCGATAACCTGCGCACGCTCAGCCCGGATCAGCTGGCCGCCCTCGCGGCGGCGCTGCCCGCGCTGGAGCAGATCGCCGACGCGACCCCGCCGGACGCGCGCAACCGCTGACCCCCGGGCGCCTGCTCAGAAGAGCAGGCTGGACAGGGTCGCGCGAGCCTTGGCCACCCGCGGGTCACCGGGCGGGAAGACGTCGAACAGGCCGATCAGATGAAGCCGGGCGCGCTCGCGCTCGTCTCCGGACGTTCTCCTGACCGTGCCGAGCAGCCGGTCGAAGCCCTCCTCGATCCGGCCGGTGGCCACCTCGACGTCGGCCACGTTCGACTGCGCGTCAACGTTGGCCGGGTCTTCGGCCGCCGCCCGGCGCACCTGGGCCTGGTCGTACCCGCTCACCCGGCGGATGAGGTTGACCTGGGCCAGGCCCATGGCCGCCGCCGGGTTACCGGGCGAGTTCGCGAGGACCTTCTGGAAGGCCTCGGCGGCCCCGTCCAGGTCATCGCGCTCCATGGCCTGCTGCGCTTCCTCGAACGCGGGATCGGCCATCATGGCGCCACCGGGGCCGCCCGGCATCCCGGGGCCACCCGGGCCGCCTGGGCCACCGGGGCCACCCGGGCCGCGGGCGCCGCCCGGCTGACCGTCGGCCGCCTGGGCGCTGTCCGGCTGGCCGTCGGCCGGCTCACCGTCGGGCTCGGCGCCGCCGCTGACCGGCATCCCCAGCTGCCCGGCGACCTGCATGACCTGGTCGATCCACTGGCGCACCTGCGCCTCGGGCATCGCGCCCAGGAAGCCGTCCACCACCTGGCCGCCGGCCACCGCCATGACCATCGGGATGCTCTGCACCTGCAACGCCGCCCGCAACTGCGGGTTCGCGTCGATATCCACTTTGGCGAGCACGAAATCCCCGGCGGCCTCGTTGGCCAGCTTCTCCAGCACCGGGCTGAGCTGCTTGCAGGGGCCACACCATTCGGCCCACAAGTCCAGGATCACCGGTACCGTCCGCGACCGTTCGACGACCTCCGTATTGAAGGTCTCCTCGGTCACGTCGATCACGTTGCCGGCTGGCGAGCCATCCTGCCCGCCAGCACGGGTGGCGGCCTGCTGACTGCGCTGCGCGGCGGCCTGCCGCGCACCCAGGTCAACGGCGCCGTAGAGCGAAAAGTCCCGCGGCTGCTGCATGTCTCTATCCTGCCGCATGCCAGCGATGCCTTGACCGCCCCCGTCAGCCTCGGCCATAAGTAGCACTCAATGTGCTACCGTAGTCCCGTGAGTGATACAAGCCGCGATCACGGGGCCGGACGCCAGGCCGGCCCAGCGAAGGCCAGCCCGGCGAAGGCCCGCGCAGCCCGGACCAGCACCGTCCAGGCCAGCCACAGCATCGGCATCCGTGAGCTGCGCCAGCACGCCAGCGTCTACGTGGATCTCGTAGAGAAGGGACAGACCGTGGACATCACCAACCGGGGGCGGCTCGTCGCCCGTCTCGTCCCGGCCCGGGACGTGGAGAGCCCGCTGGAACGGCTGATCGCGGCCGGGATCATCCAGCCCGCCGAGGATCCAGGCAGCCTGCTCGACATCGAGCCCGCGCCAGCCGTGCCGGAAGGCCAGCCGACCGCCTCGGAGGTCTTGCTGAAGATGCGCGAGGAGGAAAGGTATTGATCTACCTGGACTCCTCCGCCCTGGTGAAACTGGCCATCGCCGAGCGCGAGTCGGCCGGCCTGCTCAGCTGGCTTGCTGAGCAGCCCAATCTGGTCCAGGTGTCGAGTTCAGTGATCAGGGTCGAGGTCCCGCGTGCGGTGTGGCGGGCCGAACCCTCAGCCCTGCCCGAGAGCTACCTGGTCATCCGCCGCACCGCGGAGATCGAGCTCACCGGTGAAGTGCTCGGCCAGGCGGCGAGGGCCAGGCCGGTGACCCTGGGCGCGCTGGACGCGATCCACCTGGCTTCCGCGCTGGTGTTGCGGCGCGAACTCACATCGTTTGTTTCCTACGACCAGCGGCTGCTGGCCGCGGCCCGGGACGCCGGGCTGCCCACCGCCAGCCCGGCCTGATCCTGGGCGTGAGCACCGCGGCCCCGGCGGACGGGTGGAGGCGGGATCAGGCTCAGCAATGATGTTGCGGGGGCGGAACGTCCAGCGTCGGGTTGCGGTCGAAGAACCCGGTCGGCTTCAGCGTGAACCCGCACCGGGCCACGGGCATCACCGGCCAGTCCTCCAGCCGGGGGAAGTGCGTGGGCCCGAAGGTGTGCCACAGCACGATGTCGGTCCCGTCGATGTCCCGGTCGCCGCGGATGAAATCCGGCAGGCCGGCTCCGCCCGGATGCTGGTTCACGAAGTCCCCGGCCGGGTACCGCTGCGCGGGGTCGTACCGGGTGACCCACAGGTGCTGCGTGGCGAAGCCAGCCCGGGCCGCCACCGGGGAGCCCGGGGCAGCCAGCAGCACCGGGGCCGCCTCCGGGTACAGGGTGTAGCCGACCGGGTGACCGAACCGGTTGTCCCGCTCGGTGCTCACCACCCGCCAGGTGCGGCCGCGGCTGCCATCGGCCCGCCGGGCCGCCTGCGACTCCGTGCTCAGCCGGGTGACCTCCTGCACCAGTGCGTTGCCGTACGGGTTGCCCGGTCCGGCGGGCAGCCCGGCCACGTCTACCTCCTCCACCGCGTTGGCCTGGCCGTCCACGTCCATGTCGAGCCGCGCGCTGAACAGGTGCTGGTGGGCAGGCGCGCCCAGGCCCGGCGCCACCTCGGTGGAGTGCCGGTTGTCCCCGCCCGGGTGCGCGGCCGTGAACAGCGCGCCGGTCAGCTTGATCTCGCACTCGATCGTGCCGTCGAGGTAGAAGTACCAGTAGAAGCCGTAGTCGTAGTTGCCGACGGTGGCGAAGAACGAGACCACCAGGCGCCGCTGGCGGCGGGACTGGGCCGAGCCGTTGAAGATGTCCGTGTGCTTCCAGAGGATCCCGAAGTCCTCCTCGTGGATGCAGATGGCGTTGCGGATCGTCCGCGGTTCGCCGCTGTCCCCGGTCACCGTCGCGTCCAGGTAGGCGATCTCGCCGAGGCAGTCGCAGCCCAGCTCGAGCGAGTTCGCCCACTTCCCGACCAGGTACTCGCCGCTGTCGAAATAGGTCTGCCAGTACCGGAACTTCGGGTCCCCGTAGGGCACGACCATCTCGGGAATGGACGCCCGGTAGATGACGGGCCGGTCCCGTCCGCCGTCGCCGACGCTGATCTGGTGCAGGATCAGCCCCTCGCGGGCGTCGAAGCCGATCCGCATGGACCAGCCCTCCCAGCGCAGCAGCTGGCCTTCGAGGGTGAAACTCGGGCCCTCCGGCTGGGTGATCTCGATGGGCCGCAGCGTGGTCCGGTGCGGCCCCCGGACGGCCGGGTCGTCGTAGTCACCGGACTCCTGCGGCACCGGCAGCACGAACTCATCCACCAGCTCGATGACCCGCCGCTCGACCAGGTCCACGTAGGCGGCCACGCCGTCCACCGGGTGCGCCCAGGCGTAGCCGTGCTCGTCGTCCTGCACGAACGCGAGCACCCGGACCAGCCGCCGCCCGTCCTCGCCCGGGAACCCGAACGACCCGGCGGTCAGCGGGCAGGCCCGGATCCTGGTCACGTCGTCCAGCCCGCGCCGGGCCATCGCCGCCCGCCACTCCGGGTCGGCCCGGACCACCTCCTCCGCGGTGGCGAAGTCCTGATCCATGATCGGCACCTGCCCGTCGGCCCGCGGGTCGAGGACGCGGCGGCTGACCACCTGCCGCCGGGTGAGCGAGACCACCACGTCGCAGGATTCACCCGTGGTCACGTTGATCAGGAAAGCCCGCAGCCGGCGGTCGGGCGGCTCCCCGGCCGGGCCGAGCACCTCGTCCTTGGCGGGCTCCTCCAGCCCGTAGTAGGCGAAGCGCACCGGCTCGGCCAGCAGGCCCGCCGCGGCCAGGATGTCCCGCCCGGCGAGGTACTCGGCCGCGCCGGCCGGCTCAAGGGGATGAGC
This sequence comes from uncultured Actinomycetes bacterium, assembly GCA_963837335.1. Taxonomy (GTDB): domain Bacteria; phylum Actinomycetota; class Actinomycetes; order Streptosporangiales; family Streptosporangiaceae; genus RYN-230. Next base: position 93,970 of record CAWINS010000026.1, read on the forward strand.
CGGGACCGGGCCGGATGCCTGGGCCGCCTGCAGGGCCGTGTCCGTCATGACTGATCTCTCCTCCGCAGAACACGATGCGCCGGGGCACTGCCCCTGCGTCTACTCATCGGCGACGATCGAGCCGGCCCGCTCCCCCAGCCCGGGGTCACGGCGGCTGAGCACCGCGGCGTAGATCACCGCGACCACCACGATGGCCAGCGCCGCATACGGGAACCAGTCATACGGGGCCGCCTGCCCGGGCTTGCACAGGTAGTACACCGGCACGGCGATGGCCGCCATCCCGAGCACCGGCAGGATCAGGTGCTTCACCACGCTGAAATCAGCCGGCCGGTACTTCCGGTAGTAGAAGGGCAGGGCCAGGTTGGCCAGGAAGTAGACCACGAGGACCAGGATCGTGCCCATCGTGGAGGACTCGAAGAAGAAGTTGAGCGGGTCCATGCTCCCGGTGTGGCCGCCGATCACGTGGCCCAGTACCCAGATCAGGATGATCCCGCCGGCCAGCGCGACGAACGCGTAGATGGCGTTCATCGGGGTGCGCCGCGTCGGGTGCACCCGGCCCAGCCAGCGCGGCAGCAGGCCCTCCCGCCCGGCGTTGAAGATCAGCCGGGACTGCGAGTTGGCCGCCGCGATCAGCACGCCGAGGGTGGAGGTCATGCCCGCGATGTAGGCGAACGCGGCGAAGGCCGGGGCGATGTTCCCGGACACCGTGATGAAGGGGATGGGGGCGGCGGCCAGCTTGGCCCCGTTGTACCCGAACCCGGTCACCGTGGCGAAGGCGAACAGCAGGTAACTGAACACCATCAGCGCGATGGACAGGAACACCGCGCGGGGCACGTTGCGCCGCGGGTTGCCGGTCTCCTCGGCCAGCGCGGCGGAGTTCTCCCAGCCGATGAACAGGTAGATAGCCAGCGGGAAGCCCGCGGCCAGCCCGGAGAAGCCGTTGGTGAGGTGGCTCGGCTCGAAGGGCACGGCCGACAGGTGCCCTGCGTGCTGGATGATCGCGATGACCGACACCACGACCAGGACCAGCATCTCGAAGACGAAGAAGAAGCCGGCCAGCTTGGTGGACACCGCCACGCCGCGGACCATCATCAGCACGGCGCCCGCGGTGAGCACCACCGTGAAGATGCCCCACGGGATGTTCCAGCCCAGGTAGTGCTGGAGCGTGAGGGACAGGAACCCGCCGACCACGGCGAGCACCGAGGAGATGGCGATGATGTACCCGGCCCCGCACAGCAGCGCCGTGCTCACCGCGCTGGTGCCGCCGAACGTCTTGCCCACGAACGAGATGAACCCGCCGGTGGACGGCTGCGCCCGGGAGAACTGCGACAGCGTGTTGCCGAGCAGCGCGATGGCCACGCCGGCCGCGATGATGGTCAGCGGCGCGGCCACGCCCGCCGTCACCACCAGGAACGCGAAGCCGAAGAAGAAGCTGTAGGCCGGGCCGATGTTGGCCATCGTGGACGCCGAGATATCCACCAGGCTCAGCGCACCTCGGTGCAGCCGCTCTGGTGACTCCGGCGACTTGGTCTCCGAGAACGGGATGGGTGCCGCCTCGCTCATGTCCCCTCCTGCCTGGGCGATGCCGCCCGGGACGATGTCCGGCCCCGCGGGCCGGACGGTTAGTACGGGTAGTGCACCGGTCCCGGCGCCACGGTGAGCCAGCGCCGCTGGGTGAACTCTTCAAGGTTGGCCTCGCCGCCGGACCGGCCGCCCAGGCCGGACGCGCCCATCCCGCCGAACGGCGCCAGCGCCTCGTCCTGCGGGGTGGCGTCGTTGACGTGCACCATGCCGGCCCGCAGCTGGCGGGCCACCCGCATCCCGCGGGCCAGATCCGCGGTCAGCACCGAGTCGACCAGGCCGTAGGGGGTGTCGTTGGCGACCTGCACGGCGCGTGTCGTCGTCGTCCACCACCAGCACCGGCGCGATGGGCGCGAAGATCTCCTCGGTCCAGAGCCGGCTCGACCGTTTCACGTCCGCCACCACGGTGGGCCGGAAGTAGGGGCCGTCCGTAGTGCCGCCGGCCACCACCCGGGCCCCGGCCCCGACCGCCTCGTCGAGCATCTGCCGGGCCCGTTCCAGCTGCCGGGTGTTGATCATCGGGCCGAGCCCGACTTCCTCCGTGACCGTGTTGCCGACCGTGATGGCCTCGGCCCGGGCGGCCAGCCCGCTGAGGTAGGCGCCGGCCACGCCGCGGTGCACGATGTGCCGCCCGGCGGTGATGCACGTCTGGCCCTGGTAGTGGAAGGCTGACCAGGCGCCGATCATGGTGGCCTGGTCGATGTCGGCGTCGTCCAGAACCAGCAGCGCGTTGTTGCCCCCCAGTTCCAGGGACACCTTCTTGAGCTGGCCGGCCGCCGTCTGGGCGATCCGCCGGCCCACGGTGGTGGAGCCGGTGAAGTGGATCATGGCCACGTCGGGATGGCTGACCAGCCGCTCGCCCGCTTCGACGTCGCCGGGCAGCACCTGGAAGATGCCCGGCGGCGCCCCCGCGGCCGCGAACAGGTCGGCGATGGCCAGCCCGCCGCTGTAGGGCGTCTCGGGGGACGGCTTGACCAGCACCGCGTTGCCCAGGGCGAGCGCGGGGGCAATCACCCGCATGCCGAGGACCAGCGGGAAGTTCCACGGGGTAATGACGCCTACCAGTCCGAGCGGGATCCGCTCGGACAGCGAGAACCGGCCGGCGTGCCCGGAGGGCAGCAGCTCGCCGGTGGCCCGGGAGGCCAGCGCGGCCGCCTCGGTCAGCTCGCTGGCCGCGGCGCCGATCTCGTAGTCGGCCTTGCCCGCGATGCACCCGGTCTCCCGCATGATCAGCTCGCGCCATTCCTTGGCCCGGTCGGCCAGCACCGTGGCGGCGGCCCGCAGCAGCCCGGCGCGCTCGGCGTAGGTCTGCTCGCTCCAGGCCCGCTGGGCGGGCAGCGCCGTGGCCACGGCCGCGTCGGTATCAGCCGGGCCCGCCAGCCCGGCCAGCCCGAAGATCTCCCCCGAGGCCTTGTCCCGCACCGGCAGCGTCCCGCCCTGGACGGGACGCTGGAACGTTCCGTCCAGGAACACCGACTCCTGCCACGCCTGCTGGCCTGTTCCCACCCACTCCACCCCAGCTCACCGTCGGGCCCGACCATTCGCTCAGTCATGGCAAGCGCTTTCCAAGTGGTGTGAACGTACCTGACCAGCAGGCCGCCCGCAAGACCCGGAAATGTCCCCCGGCCGGTCAGCGGCGGCCGGGCCGGGGCAGGGTGCTGTCGCGCAGGATGACCTCGCCCGGCACCGGGATCACCCGCGGCTGGTCAGCCTCCTGCAGGACCAGGCTGGCGGCCATCTCGCCCATCTGCTTGAGCGGCAGCGCGACCGTGGTCAGCGGCGGGTAGATGTCGCGCAGCGTGGTGATGTCGTCGAAGCCGGCCACGGCGATGTCCCCCGGCACGGCCAGCCCGTCAGCCCGGAGCCGGGCCAGCGCGCCGACGGCCATCACGTCGTTCACCGCGAACACGCAGTCCGGCCGGGTACCGCCGGCCGCCAGGATCGCGCTCATGGCCTGGTACCCGCCGTCCCGGGTAAACGCCCCGTGGATCACCCGCCGCGGGCTGAGGCGGACCGACCAGGCGGCCAGCCCGGCCGCGAACCCGGCTACCCGGTCCCGGGCGGTGACCAGCGCATCCGGCCCGGCCAGCACGGCGAACTCCCGGTGGCCGAGCGCGACCAGCGCCCCGGCCAGGGCCTGGGCCCCCTCGGCGTTGCCGGGCAGGATCGTGTCGATGCCCAGCAGATCCTGGCCGACGCAGACCGCCCGGCCGCCATCGCGGGTGAACGCGCCGACCTCGGCGCGCAGCGCCGCAGTGGCCGCGGTGTCGGCCGAGCGGCTGCCGACCAGCACCACCGAGCGGGCCCGCTGGGCCCGCATCAGCGAGACGTATTCCAGTTCTCCCGCCCCGCCCGCGGCCGTGCTCGACACGATGGCGAGCAGCCCGCCGGCGTGGCTGACCTCGATCAGCCCGGCCGCGATCGAGGAGAAGTACGGGTCCGCGATGTCATGCACGATCACGCCCATCATCGTGCTCTGGCCCGTGGCCACCGCCCTGGCCTGGAGGTTTGCCATGTAGCCGAGGTCGGAGACCGCCTTGGTGACCCGGTCGGCCAGGCGCGGGCCTACCCGTCGCGAGCCCTCGTTGACGACCCGGGACGCGGTGGACAGCGAGACCCCGGCCCGGTCCGCGACGTCCTGCAGGGTTACCCGGGCCAGGGAAGCCCCGGCCTGCCGGGCCCCGGCCCCGGCCTGCCGGGCTACCGTCTGCCGGGCTCCGGCCCGGGCCCGGCGTTCCCCTGGTTGCAGCTCCGTCACCGTCCGCTCCCCCGCTGAGGTCCCTGGTTGACCCAGCTTCCCAGGCCACCCTAATCTGGGAAAGCCCTTTCCAAGCATCGCGCCGCAGGCCCGGATCCGCCAGGGAGTGATTGATGTCGCGCAAGGTGATCCAGGTGGCCATGAACGGGGTCACCGGCCGGATGGGCTACCGCCAGCACCTGGTGCGTTCCGTGCTCAGCCTCCGCGAGCAGGGCGGTATCACCCTCGAGGACGGGACGACGCTCTGCCCGGAACCGATCCTGGTCGGGCGCAGCGAGCAGCGGCTGCGGGAGATCGCCGAACGGCACGGCCTGGAGCGCTGGTCCACCAGCCTGGACGAGGTGCTGGCCGACCCGGCCGTCGGTGTGTACTTCGACGCGCAAGTCACCAGCGCGCGCGAGGCCAGCCTGGCCAAGGCCATCGCCGCGGGCAAGCACGTCTACACGGAGAAGCCGCTGGCCGACTCCGCCGACGGCGCCTTGCGGCTGGCCCGCCAGGCCCGGGACGCCGGGGTGATCAACGGGGTGGTCCAGGACAAGCTCTTCCTGCCCGGCATGATCAAGCTCCGGCGGCTGGTCCGCGAGGGCTTCTTCGGGGAGGTCCTGTCCGCCCGGCTCGAGTTCGGCTACTGGGTCTTCGAGGGAGACGGGGTGCCCGCCCAGCGACCCTCCTGGAACTACCGCAGCGAGGACGGCGGCGGGATCGTGCTGGACATGTTCCCGCACTGGCAGTACCTGCTGGAGGATCTGCTCGGGCCGGTCACGGCGCTGTACGCGCGGCACGTCACGCACATCCCGCGGCGCTGGGACGAGTCAGGCAGGCCCTACCCGGTCACCGCGGACGACGCCGCCTACGCGCTGCTGGAGTTCGAGAGCGGGGCCATCGCGTCGGTCAACTCCTCCTGGGCGGTCCGGGTGAACCGCCGCGAGCTGGTCGAACTGCAGGTCGACGGGACCAGCGGGAGTGCGGTCGCCGGCCTGCGCCACTGCACCGTCCAGCCCCGCGCCTGCACGCCCATGCCGGTGTGGAACCCGGACCTGCCGGACCCGATCGACTACCCGGCGCAGTGGGCCGAGGTGCCGGATCACCAGGTCTTCGACAACGGCTTCAAGGTGCAGTGGGAGCTGTTCCTGCGGGCGGTGGCGGCAGGCACGCCGTTCCCGTGGGACCTGGCCGAGGGCGCCCGCGGGGTGCAGCTGGCCCGGCTCGCGCTGCAGTCCTCGGCCGAGGGGCGCCGGGTGGACGTGCCCAGGCTGGCCGGGTGACATGGGCACCCGGGTCGCTCTCCCCGGCCGGACCCAGCCGGTTGACATCCCGGATCCGCCCTGGGCGGCGGGGTACCCGCCGCCGTCCTCACGCCGCGTCTACGCGGCGGCGCACGTCGCCGCGTTCCCCGACGGCAGCATCGACTGGGCCGCCACGCTCGGGTTCCGCGAGTACCTGTGGGCTCATGGGTTCGCGGTCGCCGAGGCGATGGACACCGCGCAGCGCGGGATGGGGCTGCCCTGGCCCGCAGCCCGCGAACTGATCAGGCTGTCCGGGGATCTCGCAGCCAGGCTCGGCACAGTGATCGCCAGCGGTGCGGGCACCGACCAGCTTCCCCCCGGCCCGCACCCGCTGCCCGCGATCGTCGGCGCTTACACCGAGCAGCTCGCGGCGGTCCAGGAAACCGGGGCCCAGGTCATCCTGATGGCCAGCCGGGCGCTCGCGGCGAGCGCCCGGTCTTCCCGTGACTACCTGGACGTCTACCGCCACCTGCTGGGCCAGGTCGAGCAGCCGGTCATCCTGCACTGGCTGGGCGAGGACTTCGACCCGGCGCTGCGCGGCTACTGGGGGGCGGCAGACTTCACCGCCGCCGCGGACACCGTCATCGAGCTGACCGAACGCGCAGACGGCCGGATCGGCGGGATCAAGCTGTCCGTCCTCGACGCGTCCGCCGAGGTGGCGCTCAGGCGGCGGCTGCCGGCCGGGGTCCGGCTCTACACCGGCGACGACTTCCACTACGCCGAGCTGATCAGGGGGAACGCTGACGGGCACAGCGACGCGCTCCTCGGCGCCTTCGCCGCGATCACCGCCCCGGCCGCGGCCGCGCTGCACGCCCTCGACGCCGGTGACCTGGCCGGCTACGACGCGGCCATGGGGCCCACCACGGAGCTGAGCCGGACGATCTTCGAGCCGCCCACGTCCAGCTACAAGGTCGGCGTCGCGTTCCTCGCCTGGCTGAACGGCCTGCAGCCGCACTTCGCCATGCTGGACGATTTCCAGGTCAGGCGGCCGCAGGCTCACCTGGTCCGGGTCTTCGAGCTGGCCGCCGCGGCCGGGGCCCTTCGCTCGCCGGGCCTGGCCGCGGAACGGATGACGGCCTACCTGGCCCCGGCCGGGCGGCCGTGACCACCGGCCCGCTGGGCAGCAACCGGCTGTCGCTCAATCAGGCCACGGTGAAGCACCTGGACCTGGCGCAGAGCGTGGACCTGTGCGTCCGGCACCAGATTCCCGCCATCGGGCTGTGGCGCGACCGGGTGGCCGAGGCCGGCCTGCGCCGGTCGGCGGCCACGGTCCGGGCCGCGGGCCTGCACGTGTCCAGCCTCTGCCGGGGCGGCTTCTTCACCCACCCGGACGGCCCGGCCCGGGCCAGTGCCCTGGCGGACAACCGCCGGGCCATCGCCGAGGCCGCCGAGCTGGGGGCGGACACCCTGGTCCTCGTCCCGGGCGGGCTGCCATCCGGCAGCCGGGATCTCGCCCTGGCCCGGCGCATGGTCGCCGATGCGATCGCCGACCTGGTCCCGACCGCGCAGCGGCTGGGAGTGCGGCTGGGCATCGAGCCCATGCATCCGATGTTCTGCGCCGACCGCGGAGTCGTGTCCAGGCTGGGCGACGCACTTGACCTGGCCTTTCAGTTCCCGGCCGAGGCGGTCGGCGTGGTCGTGGACACCTACCACGTCTGGTGGGACCCGCAGCTGGAGGCGCAGATCGACCGGGCTCGCGGCCGTATCGTCAGCGTCCAGCTGTGCGACTGGGTGGTGCCGCTTCCCGCGGACACGCTGCTGGGCCGGGGCCATCTCGGCGATGGCGTGATCGACTTCCCGCCGGTGGTGGCGGGGCTGCTGGCCGCGGGGTACACGGGGTTCGTGGAGATCGAGATCTTCAACCAGGAGGTCTGGGACGCCCCCGCGGACCAGACCGCCGCCACGATCCGGCAGCGCTTCGCCGAGGTTGCTGGGCTGACCCGCCACCCGCGCCACCCACGCACGCCACTCCGCGCCACCCACGGCGCGGAGCGGCCTGGACCTAGAACGCCGGGGCCTCGGAGTACACGCCCCACTCCTGGCGCAGCGCGTCGCAGATCTCGCCCAGGGTGGCCTCGGCCCGCGCCGCGGCCAGCATCGGCGGGATCATGTTCTGGCCGGACCGGGCCGCCGCCAGCATCGCGGCCAGGGCCGAGTCGACGGCTGCCTGGTCGCGGCCGGTGCGGCGGCGGGCCAGGTCCGCCACCTGGTCGCGCTCCACCTCGTGACTGACCCGGAGGATCTCAACCGGCGTGCCGACCGTGGCGGTGTGGCAGTTCACCCCGACGACTTTCTTCTCGCCCTGCTCGACCTTCTGCTGATACACGAACGCCGCCTCGGCGATCTCGGCCATGAACCACCCGTCCTCGATCCCGCGGAGGATCCCGCCGGTCATGGATCCGTCGGGGCTCATCGCCTTGATCCGGCTGAAGATGGCCTCGGCCTCGGCCTCCAGCCGGTCGGTCAGCGCCTCCAGGTACCAGGAGCCGCCCAGCGGGTCGGCCACGCTGGCCACTCCCGTCTCTTCCATGATCACTTGCTGGGTCCGCACCGCGATCTCCGCGGCCCGCTCGCTCGGCAGGGCCAGCACCTCGTCCAGGGCATTGGTGTGCAGCGAATTGGTGCCGCCGAGGACGGCGGCCAGCGCCTCGATGGCGGTACGTACCACGTTGTTGTCGGGCTGCTGCGCGGTGAGCGAGACCCCCGCGGTCTGGGTGTGGAACCGCAGCCACTGGGCGCGTGGTTCGGTTGCCCCGTAGCTGTCGCGCAGCCACCGGGCCCAGATCCGCCGGGCCGCGCGGAACTTGGCGATCTCCTCGAAGAAGTCGATGTGCGCGTCGAAGAAGAACGACAGCCCGGGAGCGAACGAGTTGATGTCCAGCCCGCGGGCCAGCCCGAGTTCCACGTACCCGAAGCCGTCGGCCAGGGTGAACGCGAGTTCCTGCCCGGCCGTGCTGCCGGCCTCGCGGATGTGGTACCCGGACACCGAAAGCGGCTTGTAGGCCGGGATCTCCCGGGCGCAGAACTCCATCAGGTCGCCGATCAGGCGCAGGTGCGGCTCCGGCGGGAAGAGCCATTCCTTCTGCGCGATGTACTCCTTGAAGATATCCGTCTGCAGGGTCCCATCCAGGGCGGCCAGGTCGGCGCCCTGCCGCTGGGCGGCGGCCAGGTACATGCAGAAGACCGGGACCGCCGGGCCGCTGATCGTCATCGACGTGGTCACGTCGGCCAGCGGGATCCCGGCGAACAGCGCATCCATGTCCGCGGCGGAGTCGATGGCCACCCCGCAGTGGCCGACCTCGCCGAGTGAGCGCGGGTCGTCGGAGTCCCGTCCCATCAGGGTGGGCATGTCGAAGGCCACCGACAGCCCGGTGCCCCCCGCGCCCAGCAGCATCTTGTACCGCTCGTTGGTCTGCCGGGCGTTGCCGAACCCGGAGAACTGGCGGATCGTCCAGGCCCGGCCGCGGTACCCGGACGGGTAGAGGCCGCGGGTGAACGGGTACTCCCCGGGCCAGCCGATCCGGTCGAAGCCCGGCACCACGGCCCCCTCCGGCGGCCCGTACACCGGCTCCACGTCCAGGCCGGACAGGGTAGAAAAGTCGGCCGGGCGGATCCTGGAGCCAGCGAACCGGCGTTGCCACCGCTGCCGCCCCGCCTCCAGCGACCCCGTGTCGGCAGACTCCACCTCGGCCGACTCCGGCTGAGGTGACGCTGCGTGCGTGTCCATGCCGTTCCCCTCGTGCAGACGTCGTGGTCCCGGGAAAATACTAGGACGTCCTACTATCTCGCCCCCACTGTACTCCCTCGCCACGCCCCCCACCCAGCCGCCGGCGGCCCGCGGCACCCCACGGCTGAGGGCCGGCTGAAAACTGCCCTAATTCATCCCAACCGCACGGCACCCACCGCCGTCTCAGATAACGCAAGGGCGGTGCGGGGGCACGCCCTTGCGGTTCAGGTCCGCGCCGCCGTCACGAAGGTGTGGTAAATCTGTGCAATCCCTAGCCGTCAGCAGGCCGGCAGGCGCCTCCACGGGGGAGGCCCTGACGCTGTCCGGGCCGTGGAGCGTGCCGGCGGGAACCACCACCCGAGGGGCTTCCGTGGACAGGCTGCGCACCGGAGACCGGGCCGCGGCTGAGGAACTCTTCAATACGTGCTATCCACGCCTGGCCGGCTGGGTCCGGCGTCTCGTGGACGACGACGACACCGCGCACGAGATCGCGGCCGAGGCGTTCGCCCGCCTGCTCGGCCGCTGGTCCCGGCTGGAGAACCCGCAGAGCTACCTGTACATGATCGCCACGAACCTGGTCCGCGATCACTGGCGCAAGACCGGCCGGGAGCGCAAGGCACTGCAGGCCGTCCAGGCCGGGGTGCCGTCCGACCCGTCCTACCAGCCGGCCCAGGATGTCCATGTGAGAGAGCTGCTGCAGGCCCTGCCGGACCGGCTGCGCAGCCCATTCCTGCTGCACTACTACGCGGGCTTCCCGGTCCGCGAGGTGGCCACGCTGCTCGGCCGCCCGGAGGGAACCATCAAAGCCGACCTCTTCCAGGCCCGCGCCCGGCTGCGCGCGGCCCTCGGGGACACAGATGACTGACCCGCGCGACGACCTGGACACCTGGATGCACGCTCAGGTGCAGCCGCTCCCGCCGCCGCCCGGGACCTTCGAGCTGATCAGGAAGCGGGCCCGGCGCCGCAAAGCGACCCGGGCGGCAGCCGCCGCCGCGGGGGCCGCCGCGGTGATCGCGGTCATCGCGACCGTCCCGCGGCTGGTGATCACCCAGCTGAACGTCGGCCCGGGGCCGGCCTCCAGCGGCGCCGCCGCGGGGAACACCTCCTCGGCCAGCCCGTCCGCGCAGCATCACCCGTCCGCCACGCCGTCGACGGTCCCGTCGAGTTCATCGCCGTCCCCTGGGCTCCCCCCCGCCCCGGGCAACTTCCAGGCCACTTCGGTGACCTTCGTCGGCGCCAACACCGGCTTCGTGCTCGGCCAGGCCGGCATCCCGGGCCAGTGCGGGCCGCCGCGCAAGTTCATCTGCACCTCCATCGCGGGCACCACGGACCATGGCGGCACCTGGCACGGCGTGATGGCCCCGGTCTCCGGCGCCCCCGCCGGGCCGGCCGGGGTAAGCCAGGTCCGCTTCTACAACACCAGCGACGGCTGGGCCTTCGGCCCGCAGCTATGGGCCACCCACGACGGCGGCCAGCACTGGACCCAGATCGACACCCACGGGCTGCGGGTCACCGCACTGGAGGCCGCGGGCCAGCGCGTCTTCGCGGTCTGGGCGCAGTGCTCCGGCACCGGCACGGACTTCGCGGCGGACTGCACCGCCTCGTCCCTGTACTCCGCCTCCCCCGGCAGCGACCAGTGGGCCGCGGTGCCGGGCGCGGGCCCGGGCTACAGCGTCAGCGGCACCGCGAACTCATCGGCGCTCGTGCTGAACGGCGGCCGCGGCTACCTGCTCACCCCGGACGGGACCCTGCTCAGCGGGCCGACCGGCAGCGCGGGCGGCTGGCAGCCGGCCGCCGGGACCGCCTCGCCCAGCGCGACTCCGCCCAGCGCGACTCCGCCCAGCCCGGCTCCCTGCCAGCCCGGCCCCGCGCAGGCAGGCGGCCAGCCGTCTGGCGCGCTGCTCGCCGCGACGACCACCTCGGGGCTGGTGCTGGTGTGTACCAGCCCGGCCGCGGGCGCCACCCAGGCCAAGATGATCTACACCTCCAGTGACAACGGGCAGACCTGGCAGAAGGCGGGCCCGGCCTCCGCCGCGGGCACCGCGACCTCGGTGGCGGGCACCGACACGGGCACGATCGTCCTCGCGACCACGGCCGGGCTCCAGGTGTCCGCGGACGGCGGGGCGTCCTGGGCCGCGGGCCGGGGCGCGCTCCCGTCCGGCGGGTTCAGTTACGTCGGGATGACCAGCGCGACGCAGGGCGTCGCGGTGCCGGCCGACGTCGCGCAGCACGCCGTCTGGTTCACCTTCGACGGCGGCCAGAGCTGGCACGCGTCCCCGATCCCCTGAAACCCCAAATCCCCGGTCCCTAAACCCAAAATCCCGGTCCCTAAACCCAAAATTCAAGATCCCGCAACGAAAACCGTCCCCCGCCGGCCCCTCCTCAGCCCGCCGGCGCCGGAGCGGCCACGAAATCACCTGCCGCCACCCGCAGCCCGCGGAGCAGGTCGAAGACCTGCTCCCGCTGGGCCGGGTCGAACCCGCCCAGACCGAACTCGGCTCCCATCAGGTCCTCGGTGGCCTGGCTCACCACCTCGCGGCCGCGCGCGGTGATCTCGGCGAGCTTGCCCCGGCCGTCCTGGGGGTTGGGCCGCCGGACCACGAGGCCCTGCCCCTCCAGCCGGTCAATGGTGTTGGTGGCACTGGTCGGGTGCACCATCAGCCGCTCGCCGATGATCCGCATCGGCAGCGTTCCCCGGCGGCTGAAGCTGAGCAGGACCAGGGCCTCGTACCGGGCGAAGGTCAGCCCGTAGGGCCGGAGCACGGCATCCAGCTCGGCCAGCAGGATCTGCTGCGCGCGCATGATGGAGGTGACGGCGGCCATCGCATCGGAGCGGCCGAATCGCTGCTCCCAGGTCTGGGCCGCCCGGGCGATCGGGTCGAAGGGCAGTTCCAGCGGCTTCGGCACAGGCACACGCTACCCGTGCACGCCGCCGGTTCCATCAGGGTGAGCAGGATTAGGTCAAAGTGACCCGGAATTGCCGGTGCGTTTCATGGTGCGGCTGGGGGGCCCGGCCGCCACCTGGGGCATGGCGTCTCATACCGAACCTAGTCCGTAACAACTAGTTACCTAGCGTGACACTCACCTACCCAAGAGTTATATTGCCTGCTGGGGGACGGTCTCTTTTGGGCGGCACGGTGTTAGCCGGACGGTGTTGGCGGTCCGGTGCTGGCCGGACTGTGGAGCGACGGGGGTGGCACATGCGGTCCAGCTACGGCACCACGGGGATGACCCCCGTGCTCGCCGCGGGCGTGGGTATCCGGCATGGCTGGACCTGGGTGCTGCGCGCGGCCAGCTTCCGTCTGGAGGTCCCGGACGCCGGGCGCCCCGCGATCGGCATCGCCATTCCCCGGCAGATCGCCCGGGCCGCGGTCATCGACCTGCTGGGCGGGCTGGCCCGGCCGGCGTACGGCGAACTGCGGGTGCTCGGCCAGGACCTGACCACCGCGCAAGGCCGGACCGCGGTGCGCCGTTACGTGGGGATCGCCCGGGTGTCCGCGCGGCCCCAGCCCGGCCGGCGCGTGCGCGGACTGGTCGGCCACGCGGCCAGGGTGGCCAACCTGCCGGGACGGGACTGCGAGGTGCTGGCCGCCGCCATCCTGGACCGGCTGGCCCTGACCCCGTGGGCGGACGTGCCGATGCGCGCCGCGCCCCCGGTGATCGCCCGCCGGGCCAAGCTCGCCGCCGCCGCCGTGCACGAGCCCGAACTGCTGCTGATCGACGGCCTGCTCGACGGCCTCGGCCCGCGCGACACCGAGATCGTCGCGGCCAGCATCCGTGACCTCGGCCGGGACACGGCGATCGTGGCCATCGGCCGCGACCCGGCACCGCTCGCCATGGCCTGCGGCGAAGTGCTGACCCTCGCGGACGGGATCATCGTCCGGAATTTAGCCGCCCCTGCCGCCCCGCTCCAGGGCGTGCGCGCGAGCCGGGATGCGGCCGGGTCTGCCCTAGGCTGGACTAGGTGAACTGGAATCTGCTGACCTGTGCGTTCACGCACCATGTCAGCTACGCGCCAGTGGAACCCGAGGTCCGGGCCCGGCTGCGGACGGCCACCCCCTCTGGTGAGGCGTGGCAATGCCTGCGGTGCGCGACGTTCGTGCCCGGACCGCCGGCCGCGTCCGGTCCCCTGGCCGGCGGCTCCCCGGGTCCGCCGCGACGACGAGTTGCGCAGCGCACTGATCCTGCGTTTCTTCGCCGTGGAACGTTTCGTGCGCGCGATTATCTTCGGGTTCATCGCCTACGGCGTGTGGCGGTTCAAGTATTCGCGGTACACGATCCAGCGGGAGTTCAACCGTGAGTACCCGGAGGTCCGGGACCTGCTGCACGAACTGGGCTACAACGTCAACCGCTCCGGCCTGGTCGGCCTGATCCGGCACACGTTCACGCTGGACGAGCGCACGCTGACCTGGCTGGCTGTCGGCGCGGCCGCCTACGCGGCAGTGGTCGCCCTCGAAGCGGTCGCCCTGTGGGCACTCAAGCGCTGGGGTGAGTACTTCGCCATGGTGGCGACCTGCGCGGGCATCCCGTATGAGATCTACGAACTGGTGGCCAAGGTCACCGCGCTGCGGATGACCGCCTTCATCATTAACGTGGCCCTCGTCGTGTACCTGGTGCTGAGCAAGCGCCTGTTCGGGGCCCGGGGCGGGAAGAAGGCCTACGACGCGCGGCTGCGCAGCGAGTCGGTGATGCAGGCGGCCGTCGACGCCGCAGCGGCCGCCCGCGGCCAGCCGGACGACACCCCGGTACCGCTGGTGCCCGTGCCGGATGGCACCGCGTCCGGAGGCGCCGGGCCCGGCGAGGCAGGGACCGGTGGGTCAGGGACCGGCGGGTCAGCGGCCGGCCGTCCGGCCGCTGAGGGCGCCCGAGCCCACGCCGGGGGCACGAGGCCTGAGCCGCCGGGAAGGCCGGCCGGCTAGCTGATGCCCGGGCCGATGAGCTCGTCGGCGGCGGAGTAGGCATCCAGCTCGCCGGCCGCGACCCGGCCGGCCAGCCCGTCGATCCGCTCGTCCCCGGGCAGCCCGCCCATCCGCGCCCGGAGCTCGGTCAGCGCGATCGCCGAGATCTCCTCCCGGGCCCGGGCCTGGCGCCTGCGATCGCCCTCGCCCGAGCTATCCAGCCAGGCCCGGTGCGCATCCAGCTGACTGACCAGGTCGTCGAGGCCCTCGCCGGTGGCCGCCGTGGTGGAGACGATCGGGGGCTTCCAGTCTCCCTCGGCGCGCCGGGCCAGCGCGATCATGCCGCGCAGGTCCCGCACGGCCTCCTGGGCACCGGGCTTGTCGCTCTTGTTGACCACGAACACGTCGCCGATCTCCAGGATGCCCGCCTTGGCCGCCTGGATCGCGTCGCCCAGGCCCGGGGCCACGATGACCAGGGTGGAGTCGGCCATGCCCGCGATCTCCACCTCAGCCTGGCCCACCCCGACCGTCTCGACCAGAACCACGTCGAAACCGGCCGCGTCGAGCACCCGCACCGCCTGTGGGGTGGCCCCGGCCAGCCCGCCCAGGTGACCACGGCTGGCCATGGACCTGATGAACACTCCCTGATCCGTGGCGTGCTGCTGCATCCGTACCCGGTCCCCGAGCAGCGCGCCCCCGGTGAACGGCGACGTGGGGTCGATGGCCAGCACGCCGACCCGCAGCCCCTGCGCCCGGTACGCGGCCACCAGGGCCGCGGTGACCGTGGACTTGCCTACCCCCGGCGAGCCGGTCAGCCCGAGCACCCGGGCCTGCCCGGTGAGCGGGGTGATCGCCTTCATCACCGCGCGCAACTGCGGCGCGCCGTTCTCCACCAGGGACAGCAGGCGGCCTAGGGCCCGCGCGTCGCCGCCGCGGGCGCGCTCGATGGCCGCCGCCGGGTCGCCACCCGCCGCCGGGGCCGGGGCGGCGGCCGTCCCGTGGTCCGCGGCCGTCCCGCGGTCCGCGACGGGCTCGTGGTCCGCGACGGAGGCGCCCAGCTCAGCCACGCCCGGCCACGGCGGGCACCTCGAACAGCAGCGCGCTGCCCTGGCCGCCGCCACCGCACAGCGCGGCCGCGCCCAGCCCGCCGCCGCGCCTGCCGAGTTCGTGCACCAGGTGCAGGGCGATCCGGGCGCCGGACGCCCCGATCGGGTGGCCCAGCGCGATGGCCCCGCCGTTCACGTTGACCTTCTCGTCCCCGACACCCAGGTCCCGCATGGACTGGATGGCGACCGCGGCGAAGGCCTCGTTGATCTCGATCAGGTCCAGGTCGGAGACGCCCAGGCCGGCTTTGCCGAGCGCGCGCTGGATCGCGGCCGACGGCTGGGACTGCAGCGAGGTATCCGGGCCGGCCACCACACCGTGCGCGCCGACGGTGGCCAGGACCGGCGCACCGCGGCGCGCCGCCGCCTCGGCCGACATCACCACGACGGCGGCCGCGCCGTCCGAGATCTGGGAGGCGGAGGCGGCCGTGATCGTGCCGTCGGCGGCGAACGCGGGCCGCAGGGCGCTCAGCGCCTCCGCGGTGGTGTCCGGCCGTACGCCCTCGTCCTGGTCGAACACCACCGGCTCACCCCGGCGCTGCGGGACCGAGACGCCGACGATCTCGCCGACCAGCAGCCCGTCCTTGATCGCAGTCGCGGCCCGCTGGTGCGACTGGGCCGCGAACTCGTCCTGCTCGGCCCGGCTGATCCCCAGCCTGGCGTTGTGCCGGTCGGTGAGCTCACCCATGGGCGAGTGGTCGAACGCGTCGGTCAGGCCGTCCCGGGCCATCGCGTCGAGCAGTTCGATGGAGCCGTACTTGTATCCACCCCGGGCACCGGGCAGCAGGTGCGGCGCGCCGGTCATGGACTCCATGCCGCCGGCCACCACCACGTCGAACTCACCCGCCCGGATCAGCTGCGCGGCGAGCGCGATCGCGTCCAGCCCGGACAGGCACACCTTGTTGATGGTCAGGGATGGCACCGACATCGGGATGCCGCCCGCGACCGCGGCCTGGCGGGTCGGGTTCTGTCCCGCCCCAGCCTGGAGCACCTGGCCCATGATCACGTAGTCCGCCTGGTCACCGGACAGGCCGGCCCGCTCCAGCGCCGTCTTGATCACGACCCCGCCCAGCTGCGCGGCCGTAAAGTCCTTCAGCGAGCCGAGCAACCGGCCCACGGCCGTCCTGGCTCCCCCGGTGATCACTGCTTCCCGCATCCCGCAACCTCCGCCGCGCTGCCCGGCACCGTGCCCGAAGCGGCGGTGCCCACCCTGGCGATCGCGGCACCAGGGCCTCTGTCACGATACCCAGGGAAAGGATCTCGCCCCAGAATGGAGGCTGCCGTGCTGCTCCGGATCGATCACGTCGGGATCGCCTGCCGCAATCTGGACGAGGCGATCGCCCGCTACGAATCCGCGTTCGGGCTGACCGTGATGAGCCGCGAGGAGAACCTCGATCAGGGCGTCCGGGAGGCGATGCTGCAGGTCGGACAGGGTGCGGGCGGGCCGACCTGGGTGCAGCTGCTCGAGCCGACGGGCCCGGACACCCCGGTCGGCAAGTTCATCGCCCGCCGGGGCGAGGGAATGCACCATGTGGGCTACGCAGTGGCCGATATCACGGCCGCACTCGCCTCGATCGGGGCGACGCAGATCCGGCCGATCGATCAGCGGCCCCGGCACGGGTCGATGGGTGCCTCGATCGCGTTCCTGCACCCGGCGGACCTGGGCGGAGTGCTCACCGAATTGGTCGAGCCGGCCGCGGGCTGACCCACTCCGTCGTGCAGGAATATCCCGATATGAGGCAGTATGCGGCAACGGCTCGTTCAGCCGGTATCGACGTAACCCCATCGAGAAGAGCGCTAATAAGGCAAAAAGCGCCGATCTGCGGTGAGAGGAAACCTGAAGCCGCCGCTAACGCCGACCCAGTAGGGTTATGCTGCCAGGCATCGGGCGAGCGGCATACACTCCGCGCCTGCTGGGTTGGGGGCGGCCTCTGAAGGCTCCTCGGCCTGCGGAGCGGATCCGACGCCCTTTGGCCCCCGCATGTCCCCCTCGTCTACCCAGGATCAAGCCACATGCAGCCTGAAATCGACGCCCAGCTCAGCAACTTCTTCGAGGAAACCACCCCCCGCGAGTTCGCGCGGGTGATGCGCGGTTACGACCCGCATCAGGTGAACGAATACTTCAAGCAACTTGACGGCGAGGTGCGCCAGCACCGCGAGCAGGTTCAGGCACTGCAGCAGGAACTGTCCGATGCTCACCGGCAGATCCGTGAGCAGGAACGGCCCACCTACGCCGGTCTGGGCTCCCGCATCGAGCAGCTGCTCCGGCTGGCCGAGGAGCAGGCCACCGAGATCGCGCAGGAGGCCCGGTCCGCGGCCAACGAGCTCAACGCGGCGGCCAAGGTGGATGCGGCGGAGGTCCGGGCCGCGGCCGAGAACGAGGCGGGCGAACTGCGGGCCAACGCCAAGCGGGAGACGGACGAGCAGCGGGCGTCGGCGGAGCGCGAGGCCGACGCGATCAAGACGGGGGCCCGGCGCGAGGCGGACGAGCTGACCTCGACCACCGAGCGGGAAGTGGCCAAGCTGCGGGCCACGGCGGACCACGAGGTCGCGGAGAAGCGGGCCTCGATCGAGCGCGACATCGCCAAGCTGCGCACCACCACCGAGCGGGAGGTGGCTCAGCTCAAGGCGTCCGCCAAGCGGGAGCGCGACGAGATCCTCACCACCTCCAAGCGGCAGGCTGACGAAATGCGCAGCCAGGCCCAGCGCATCCTGGAGGAGAGCGAGGCGCAGCGGGCTCAGGCCGAGGCCGAGTTCGAGATCCAGCTGGCGTCCCGCCGCGAGGAAGCGGAGCGGCAGGAGGCCGAGCGGCTGGCGGCGGCCCAGTCCGCCACCCAGAAGCTGGTCAGCGAGGCCGAGCAGCGGGCCGCGACCGCGGAGCAGCGCGCCGCCAAGGCCAGTGCCCAGGCGGAGCAGACCCGGCGCGAAGCCGACCAGCACTCGCGGCAGCTGGTCACGAACGCGAAGAAGAACGCCGACCAGATCGTCGCCCAGGCGAAGTCCCAGGCTGAGCAGCTGCTGGCGGACACCAAGGCCGAGATCGAGCGGCACCGCGCGAGCGCGCAGCGTGAGGTCGACGAGCTGTCGAAGCAGAAGGAAAGCATCTCCACCCACCTGGCCCAGATCAGCCAGCTGCTCGGTACGCAGATGCCGGGCCTGGCCGACGCGCTCCAGCCCCGGCAGGCCGTGGGGACCGGCGCCAAGGCGGTCGGCCCGGCGCCGAGTGCCCCGGCGCAGGCCAGCCCGGCGCAGTCCGCCCCGGCGCAGTCCGCCCCGGCGGCGCCGCCGCGCAACGGTGGCCAGGCGGCGGCACCCGCACCGCAGGCCACGACCCGGCAGGCAGCCCAGCCCGCCCAGCAGGCGCCCACCCAGCAGGCGCGCGCGCCGCAGGGTGGCCAGCAGGCGGCGACGGCCAAGCAGCCGGTGTCAGCCAAGGGCAAGGGCAACGACGAGGAGTGGTGGACCGAGTAGGTCCGCCACGAGCGGGGTGTAACGCTCTGCGGAGTCAGGCGGTGGCCGGTGCTGATGCACCGGCCACCGCTCGTTTTCTGCCTATCAGGGTTGTTCCGGCGACGGTCAGCTCACTGCGGTCTGGCCACCGTCGATGAGCAGGACCTGGCCGGTCATGTAAGACGACGCCTCGCTGGCCAGGAAGACCGCGGGACCGGACATCTCGTCCGCGCGGCCCCACCGCCGCATCGGCACCGTCGCTACCGTGGCCGGCCCGGCCGTCTCGTCCTCCCAGAGGTTCCGGTTCAGGTCGGTCGCGGTCCAGCCGGGGCACAGCGCGTTGACCCGGATGCCCTGGGTCGCCCACTCGACCGCCAGCGATTTGGTCAGCGAGATCAGGCCCGCCTTGGCCGCCCCGTACGGGGCCAGGAAGGGCGCCGCGCTGACGCCTGCCACCGAGGCGACGTTGATGACCGAGCCGCTGCCCCGCTCCACCAGATGCGGGCCGATGGCGTGGCACACGTACATGGCCGAGTCGAGGTTCAGCCGGATGAGCTTGTCCCAGCCGGTCAGCCTGAGGTCCAGGAACGGCACCATGAAGCTGGACCCGCCCGCGTTGTTCACCACGATGTCCACGTAGCCAAGCTGGTCGATCGCCCCGGCGACCGCGTCCGCCACCGGCTCCTGCTGGGTAACGTCAGCGGGAATGACGAACGCCTTCCGGCCCAGCGCGGTGACCTGCGCGGCGGTCTCAGCCAGCCCATCCTCACTCCGCGCCACCAGGGCCAGGTCCGCCCCGGCTCCGGCCAGGGCGACCGCGATCGCCTGGCCTATCCCCCGCGAGGCCCCGGTAATGAATGCCTTCTTGCCAGTCAGGTCGAAGAGGGGCACGCTCAGTCCTTCCACTCGGTGGGTAGCGGCACGGCGGCCGGGTTGACCCGGCGCACGATCTCGTTCAGCACGATACGGACGTAGGGCTCACCGACCCAGAGGTGCTTGGCCCGGTCCACCGCGATCAGCTCGGCCTGTGGCACCCGGGCGAACCGGTGCCGGGCCTCGTCCGGGCGCAGGTAGTCATCCAGCTCCGGGACCAGCACCAGCAGGGGCTTGCCCGCCGCGGCCCAGGCGTCCAGATCCGCATCGCCCGCGCGGTGCAGCGCCGGGGACAGCAGGATCGCACCCTCCACGGCCATCCCGGCGCCCCACTTCAGCGCCAGCTCGGTGCCGAACGACCAGCCCACCAGCCACAGCCGGGGCAGCCCGGCCGCGACGGCCCAGTCGACGGCCGCGGCCACGTCATAGCGCTCGGTCTCGCCAGCACCGAACTCGCCCTGGCTGCGCCCCTGCTCCGACGAGGTGCCCCGGGTGTTGAAACGCAGTACGGCCAGGTCGGCGAGCGCAGGCAGCCGGTAGGAGGCCTTGCGCAGGATGTGGCTGTCCATCATGCCGCCGTGCGTGGGCAGCGGGTGCAGGCAGATGAGCGTGGCCACCGGATCCCGGTCAGCGGGCCGGGCCAGCTCGCCCACGAGGTCGAGCCCATCGGCGGTGTGCAGGGTGACCGGCTCACGCCGGGCCGGCAAGACAGTGCTCGCCCTGATCTCGCTCATCGTGCTCCCAGTGCCTGTCGTTCGGGGTGTGGTTCGGTGGGCCGTGGTTTCGGCGGGACCGTGGTTCGGCGGGACCGGGGTGCTCATCGGCCGACACGGCGCCCGGGCCGGCGCTGCATGCGTCGCTGCCAGCATGGCCGGTGCCAGTGCCGTCGCTCGGCGGGCCCGGGGTTAAGGCTAGGCCAGGCGACCAGATGCGGCATACCGGGCGGGATTTCCTGGTCACATCCCGGGCAGCGATAACTCTTGGCTGAGGCGGCCCCGGGCACCAGGCGGATCACCCAGTCCCCGTCCGGCCATGACTCCACCTGCTCGGGCCCGGAGGGCGGCGGAGCGGGGGCCGGCGGCCGGCGGATACGCCGGGGGCTCATGTCGGGTTGCTCCGCATGGCCGCGAGACTACCGCCGGCGTTCGCGCGCTGACGATCAGCCCGTCACCTGCTGTTCCCGGGCTCCCTTGGCTCCCCGCAGGTTAACCGCCCGTGCCGGCACCCGCTCCCAGGAGCCCGAACAGGCTCGGCGCGGTGAAGTCGATGCGCAGGACGAGACGGCCCGAGCTCAGCCGCACGGATGCCATGTGCGCCGCACGGAAGGGCGACGGCTGGCTACTGACTGTCCTCATCATCTCCCGCATGTTGGTCTCCGCCAGTTCCGCGGAACGGAAGGGGGCTATCGCCGTATCCGGCCCGGACTCACCAAACGCCACAATGTCTACCGGATGGCCCACGGCCAGGCCGGTGATCACGGTCATGAGCCGTGAGTCCACCTCCCCGGCGGCCAGTTCCTTCCTGGCCCTGGCGGAGCTGACGATCCCGGTGCTGTCCGCTAGCTCCGCCCCGGACATCCTCCGCGCGGCCAGATCCGACTTCGCCTCGGACATGTACTTGGGTACTGCCGTGCGGTGCAATCGCCCGCACCTGTATCTGCTGTTTTCCAGAACCGAAGCGCGCGAGCAATCCGGGGGCGTATATGGAGGTGAGCTTGCTGCCGATCTGACTCTGCAAGAGAGGTGTCGCCACGATGACCGTCGGAGTCGAGCGGGTTGGTCATACCCGGCTTGAGCATGTGCAAGTGGCCAGCCGGGATACCGCGGGACACCAGCGCCCGGCACATTGCGGGATCACAGGAGATGACGGTGCCCGGAGCGAGCTGAGTTCTGACCCAGGCTACCGCGTCGCTTCTGATCACGGCCGGACTGGCCGTCGGGGGACCAGCCGGCCGGGTACTCCCCGGCCTGGCGTTGCTCCCCGGGGCGGCGCTCTTCCCGCTGTGGTGGAACAAGGCGAAGCCCAGGACCAGCGCCCCGGCGGTCGCGGTCGCGACAAGGACACCGGCCACCCGGTAGCTGCGGCTGGCGCGTGCCTTCCGTGGGGCAGGCCTTCCCAGCACCCGGGCCCGTCCGCGGGGCCCGGGGGGTCGTCCGGTGGGTGGAGGGGGCCGGCCGGGGCTTGGCCTGCCTCGCCTTGGGCTCTGCGGCCTTGGCCTCTGCGGCCTCCGGCTCTGTCGTTTGGCTTCGGCCGCTCTTGGGCCCCGGCTGGCGCCTGGTCAGGCTTGCGCTCGGGGGGCGCCGGCGCAACCTCGGGCTTACCGGGGGCGGCGTTCTGTGCTGGGGCCGCCGGCTCGGCGGTCGCGGAAATCACGGGGATCGGTTCGGTGTTCGCATCACCCGGAGACGAGGTCCCAGGACTGGCCACGGACTGCGCCACCCCGGCGTGAGGCTGCGAATCGCCGCTCCCCGCCGGACCGCGGCGGGGCAAGGGGGGGACTGGATTCCTGGGGGTGATCCTCAGCCTCAGCCTCAGCGTCAGCCTGGACCGCGGCCCGCACGCGTTCCAGCAGATCCCGCGACAGCGCCGGCCGGGCCACCCGCACAGGCGGCTGGGGCCCGTCACTCATACCGCGTACCCGCCGCGGCAACGCGCCGAGGCCACTGGCGACGCCGCGTCCGGGACTGGGGCCTCGGCGACCGGGGTCTCAGCGACTGGGACCTCGGCGACCGGGGCTTGGGGGCCAGGGCTCGGCGGCTCGGGAGGGCGCTTCGCGCGGCGGCGCTATGAAGGCTGAGCCCGTGGTGGCCGGTACGACCGCGGCCGGCGAGTCCGAGGATGCCTGCCCTTCCTCGCGCCTGGCCGCCTCGGCCGCCGCGCGCACACGTTCGAGGAAAGACTCCGGCAGGACCGGCCGTGCTACCCGCGCAGGCGGACGGAGTCGCTCACCCTCGCCCCGCACACGCTGCGGCAAGGAAGCCGGAGCCCTGGAAGGACGCTGGCTGCTGATCACTGCGTTCCTCAGGCGAGACTTCCGTTCCGGTTCGTTCCCCCTCCGGCGACGGCTCGGCCAGCGCCGTTTGCCCCTCTACCTCAGGCGCACGCCGGGACCGCGATGGCACCTTGCGGCCTTTTCCCATACTGCTAGACCCCCCGGGGGCGCGTCGCCGTGCGCCTTCCTGCGGTACAGCGGAGCACACAGCAAGTTAGTTTTCAACCTAAATCACTAGTTGTCACGAATTGTCTACTTAGGGATAAGGGCTATCGATAAGCACACGTCACACCGGCCGCCAAAACGGATAGGCATAATTTGCGAATTCGGACACATGAACCACCAGTGCTAGACGCCAACCCGCCGCGCGGGAGATCTGTGAGCTGGCCTACTGCCCGGAGACGGACCCTCGTAACACCGCTTCGAGCACTCGGCCACCAGTCGCCGCGGACCTTCAACCCAGCACGGCCCCCACATGCCACTCAGCTCACCTCAGACCACTTCGCGGCGGACTGTGGCGGCCCGCAGCTCACTGGGTGAAGGCTGAGCCACCACCCCTGTATATCGGGAAAATCAGTAAAGACCCATCTTGTCTGGGAGGAGACCGGTAGCTTGCCTATGAGCGTTTCCCCGGTTCCGGGACATCGTGACGGGTTGTGACGCCGTAAACGCCAGGCGGGTTGGGGGGAAGTAGCCGAGGCGTCCTTGGTACCGCCCCCCAGATCATGGGCAGGTGCGACCTTTGAATCACGGCACTTGGACAGATGAGGGGCTTTCCCAGAAAGCACAGCCGGGCGAGGCCCCCATCGTGTCGTGGCGCACCCCAGATGGCCGTGCGAGGCGCGCCTGTGCACGGTGACCCCGACACGGCAGTAGAACCTCCGGAGATCGCGGACAATGCCGCGGCCCGGGCACGGCTCCACTCCTCCCTGATGGTTTCTTCGCCCCAGGGCGCGGAACGGCCGGAGGTCAGCGCCGAGGTACCCACCAGCCAGCCGGACATGGACGTCCCTGCTGGGGACGCCAGTCATGGGCCGGCGGTCGGCCAGTTCAGGGTGTTCAAGCCCCCGGCCGGGGTGTCCACCTGGGACTCATCACCGTTCATCGAGTCACCGTTCATCGAGGCATCCGCGCCAGCCCGTCGAGACAGGCTGCCACTCCCGGATGGCGCAGGGCACCGGCCCCGTAGGCCCCGCCTGGCGGCCCAGCCGTGGCCACTCCTGGCCGTGCTGCTCGTCCAGGCTGCCCTGTCCCTGCGGCTCGCATGGTCCAACACAGCGTTCCAGGACGAGGCGCTCTACCTGCGGGCTGGGCATCTGGAGTGGGCCCGGTGGCTGCACAATGCGCCGATCCCGAACTTCCCGGCCTACTTCTCGGGCGCGCCAGTCCTTTATCCGCCTCTGGGCGCCCTGGCCGATAGTGTCGGGGGCCTTACCGCTGCGCGCCTGCTGTCCCTGGGCTTCATGCTCGGCGTCACGACCCTCCTATGGGCCACGGCCGCCCGGCTGTACGGGCAGCGAGCAGCACTGCTGGCTACGGCTTTGTTCGCCACTCTCGCTGGCACGCAGTTTCTCGGCGCGTTCGCCACGTATGACGCGATGGCGTTGTTCCTGCTCGCGCTGGCCGCGTGGCTCGGCGTCCGGTGCGCTGACTGCCAGGGCTGGACGCGGGCAATTCTGCTGATCACGACGGGCGTGCTTCTCGTCGCTGCAGACGCGGTTAAATACGCGACAGCGCTTTTCACTCCCGTCGTGATCGTGGTCGTCGCGATGACGGTCTGGCGGAAACGTGGGGGCGGCGCGGGGCTTACGGCCGGCCTGACCGTGCTCGGCTCATGGCTCCTGGTGGTCATCGCGGCTATCACCGCCGGCGGCCGGGACTACTGGCTGGGCATCACCACGAGCACCCTGACCCGGCCGCAGTCGAGCGTTCCGGTCACCGAGGTGCTTCACCGGGCCTACGTGTGGACGAGCCTGATCCTGGTCCTGGCCGTCCTGGGTGCGGTGCTGTCCTATCGCAGGGAAGTACGCGCGCGGCTGCTGGTTCCCGTTCTGGCGGCCGCAGGCTTGCTGGCCCCGGCGGAGCAGGCCAGGCTGCACACGACGGTCAGCCTCCAGAAGCACGTCGTGTTCGGGGCCTGGTTCGCCGCGATCGCCGCCGGGTATGCGATGGCCCGGCTGAGCAGAGTCGATCATGGTTACGGCTGGGCACCGGTCATGGCCCTGCCGATCGCCGCATCGACGCTATTCGGGTCGATGGGCCAGGCCACCTCGCTGTTCGCGGTCTGGCCAAACTCGGCCGAGGCCGTGAGCCTGCTCCGCGCGGAGATCGGTCTTCATCCCGGCCACTACCTGGCCGAGGACTATGACGTGGAGGCCTACTACCTGCGCGCTGCGGTTCCCTGGCAGCGGTGGTCAAGCACCTATCACTTCAGCTATCCAGGGATACGCGCTGGGAGCAGCCTCCATCAAGGCGGCGATCGACCACCACTACTTCTCGCTCGTGATCTTCAATTTCGGGGACACCTCGGCGGTGGACAGGCAGGTCACCGCCGACATGCGGCAGGCCGGTGGCTACTACGTCCTCGGACGTCCGGGCCGGTTCACCATCTGGGCATCGGCGGACAAGGCATCCCGGCTGGCGGGGAGTACCGGTGCTCGCTACTAAGCCCCCGGCCGCTGAGCGCGCGCGGCCGGTATACCTCCCCACACCGCCTAACCGGCGAGGAAAAGTACGAGTACTTTGGCAGGCAACGCCGCTGGGTGTTCGCGTTTCTCCTGGTGGCCGCGGCCGGAGTTCTCTACGGCTATATCCGCGTCGCGCAGCATGCCTGGGTTGTCGCGCCGCTCATGTGGCTGCTGCTCATGGTCATAGTGCCACCGATCGTCGTCAACTTCTGGCTTCGAATCGGCCGTCCCCGGCTGACCCTCGCGGGACACCAGGCCACGGTGGCCAGCCTACCGGGAGCAGGGGGAGGCAGTCGATGTCTTCCTGCCCAGCTGCGGCGAGCCGCTGGCCCTGCTGAACAACACCTTCCAGTACGTCAGCAAGATGCAGTGGGGCGGACCCAAGACCGTCTATGTGCTCGATGACTCCGTCCGTGAACAAGTACGGGACCTCGCCCAACGGTACGGCTTCCGTTACATCGTCCGCCCGGACCCGGGTCATATGAAGAAGGCCGGCAACCTTCTGCACGCCCTCACCATCAGCGATGGGGAATACATCGCGGTGATCGACGCCGATTTCGCCATGCGGCCCGAGTTCCTCTACGAGACCATGCCCTACTTCAGCGATCCCCACGTAGGCATTGTCCAGACGGCTCAGTACTTCGACGTGACCAACCAGACGTCCTCATATATTCAGCGCTACGCGGGAACGCTGCAGGACATCTTTTTCCACTACATCCAGCCGGCCCGGGACCGCTACAGCGCAGCGATCTGCGCGGGTACGAACCTGGTCTACCGCCGGGCCGCCGTCGAGGCGGCAGGCGGCTTCGCGTGGGTGCCGATCGGCGAGGACGTTCACTCCGGGGTGAGACTGGCCTGGGCCGGCTTCGAGACGCGCTACCTGCCCCTGTGCCTGGCCAAGGGCGTGGCCCCGGCCGACTTCCCGTCGCTGGCTAATCAGCAGACCCGCTGGTGCCGCTCGTCCATGCTGCTGATGCTCGAGAAGCACTTCCAGGAGGCGCCGTTCAACTGGAAACAGCGGGCCGCCTTCTGGGCCGCGTTCTTGTATTACATGTCTTCGGCTGCCTTGCTGCTGACCGGGCCATTCCCGGCTCTGGCCATGATCTGGTTTTTCCCGCAGCATATCTACCCGCACAACTACCTGCCGATGCTGCCGGCGATCGCGGCGACCCTGTTCGTCTTCCCATTGCTCAGCCGGGGCTGGCGGCCCACCATCTTCCGGGTATGCATGATCAACTCATGCTGTCACATGTACGCGGTCTGGTACGCACTCCGGGGCACCGTCGCTGAGTGGGTCCCGACGGGAGCCTCCAGCCGTAAGGGACGAGTGCCCGTCATGGTCAACCGGATCCTGCTTACCTGGATCGTGCTTGTTCAGGGGCTCCTCTGGTCGGGCCTGGCGCTGCGCATGCACGAATACGGCTGGCATCCATACTGGGCGACAGCGCTCCTGGCCGCGGTTCAGCTGTATATGCTGGCGCCTTTGCTGACCCCGGGCAAGGGCATCTGGCGGCGCGCGCAGGAGGAGCCCGCGGAGGTCGCAGCATGAAATACCCCAGTCAAATTGTGATTGCTTTCGCGTCAGCGATGCTGTCCGGTGCCTGCGGAAGGAATCGAATGGCGCTCACCCCGCGCCGCGAGCGGACGATAGAAGGAGTCACCTCATGAGGCATCAGAGCACGAAGAGGCGCAGAGGTCCTGGCCGGTTCATCATCGGGGCCCTGGTGATCGTCGTCGTGGCTGCGCTCGGGGTGGGCGTCTATCTCCGCAGCAGCTCGGCCGACTCCTCCGGGCCACTGCCGGTCCAGCTCCCCGCCGCCACCGGGGCCTACCTAGGGGTGTACACCCACGGGGTTCCCGACTCGTATTCCGGCGTGGCCGCCTTCAACAGCACCATCAAGGCTAAGCCCGATGTGGTCATGTACTACAGCGGCTGGTACGTGCCCTTCCCGACCAAGTTCGCCACGACCGTAGCCAACAACGGCGCGGTGCCCCTCGTGCAGATGGACCCGGACAACATAAGCATGTCTCAAATTGCTTCCGGGCGGTACGACGGCTACCTGAGCGCTTATGCCGAGGCCGTCCGCGCCTACCATCATCCGGTGATCATGAGCTTCGGCCACGAGATGAACGGGACCTGGTACTCGTGGGGCTACGGGCAAACGTCTCCCGAAGGTGTTCGTGGCCGCGTGGCGGCACATCGTGAAACTGTTCCGCGCCCTGGGCGCCCACAACGTGACCTGGCTGTGGACGGTCAACATCATCAACCACGCACACGGCGGCACCATCCCTAACCCCGACCCGTGGTGGCCAGGCGGCTCCTATGTGAACTGGGTCGGAATCGACGGCTACTACCTCAAGCCGACCTGGAAGTTCGCTCCACTGTTCGGGCCAACCATCGCTGCCGTCCGGAAGCTGACCCTCGATCCGATACTTGTCGCCGAAACAGGCGCCGTACCAGCCGCCGGCCAGCCAGCGAAGATCGCCGACTTGTTCTCTGGCATCCACCAGTACGGGCTGCTTGGGTTCGTCTGGTTCGACGCGACCAACCACAACGGTCAGCAGTTCGGTATCAGCACTCCTGCGGCGGTTGCCGCCTTCCGCAAGGGCGCC
>CAWINS010000027.1:0-268218 GCA_963837335.1 uncultured Actinomycetes bacterium
GCCCGGCGAGCCGTGGCTGCTTCTGGTCCAGAATGCTCTAGTGACAGCCGATTCACCGAACTAGAAGAAGAATGCGTCCCATCGGCACCGAACTGGGCACCCTCACCTGCGGTTAGGGGCGGAGGTCCGCCGGCCGGAGCTGGCTGAGGGTCCAGCCGCCGCCGGCCGGGTCGAGTGGCCGGGTGACCTCAGTGAATACCTCGGCGGCGCGCCGGTAGGACAGCCGGGCCCGCCCGGTGAGCGGGCATACGTCCACCGCGGGGGTCCCGGCCGGGGCCCGGCGGCTGGTCAGGAAGACCGGCCCCTCCGGGCGGCCCGCGGTCAGCCAGCGCACCAGCTCGGTGCTGGCCGCACCCCATCCGATCCACTGGTCCGGCCCGGACGGGCTGCGGCGGCCGCGGTGCCGGATCAGGTCCAGGGCGCCGGCATTCAGGCGGAGCACCTCGTCGGCGGGAACGCCGCTGTCGTGCAGTACCCGCCACAGTGCGTGCTCGCGCAAGGTCGGCGCGGCCTGGAACAGCCGGGTCAGCTCGGCGCCGGTGAGCACCGGCTGCGGCGGCGGGGGACCGGCCAGGTGGCGCAGGCCCGTGGTCGGGTCGCGGGTGATCCACCGCTGGTCCTGCCACCAGGCCACGGCACTGCGCAGCGCGGAAAGCTCGCGGTTCACCGTGCGCACGTCCGTTCCGGCGGCCCGGTCGCGCAGCGCGGCGGCCAGGGCCGGCCCGGTCCCCGGGTCGTCGAGCCGGGCCAGCGGGACGAAGGGCGGCGCCGCCCCGCGGCGGCCCGCACCCCGGGGTGCGGGCCGGCCGACCAGCGGCCAGGACCAGGAAGCCAGCGAAATGCGGTACACCCGGCGGGACGCGGCACCGAGAGCCGCCTGGCCGAGGAACCGCTCCACCGCGGCGGCATACTCCACCGGTGCCGGACTGGACATGGTTAATCGTAACACTGACCGCCGACCACATTTACTGCGGCAACTTTCCGCTGTCCCTGCGTGACCGGCAATTCATTATCGCTCCATAACGCCAACCGCCTGGCCTTAATAATTGGAAGATGGCAAGGTGGGAAGGGTGCGAAGGCGATCCCTCGTGGCATTTAGCCACCGCAGTAAATCACCGGCCGCGGGCCATTCAATTATCGCGGTAAATGCCGTGCGGCGAGAGGATCGGGCCGGGATCAGGGGCGCGCCCGCGCCCTCGGCGCCAGCGGGTCCGGCCGGGCCGGGGCGGCGGGTGCGCGTGCTCCGTGACCGCGACTTCGCTCATTTCTTCGCCGGGTACGCCACCTCGCTCCTGGGTACCTCGATGTCCGCGCTGGCGGTGTCCTTCGCCGTGCTGGACGGCGGCGGCACGCCCACCGATCTCGGCGTGGTCCTCGCGGCCGGGATCGTCCCGCAGGTGCTGTTCATGCTGGGCGGCGGGGTCCTCGCCGACCGGCTCGGCCGGCGGCCGGTCATGCTCGGCGCGGACATCACCCGCTGCGCCGCGCAGGCGGCGCTGGCCGGGGCCGTGCTGGCCGGGCGCCCGGCGTTGTGGGTGTTCGTCCTGCTCGCGATGGCCCGGGGGACGGGCGACGCGGTCTTCACCCCGGCGCTCAGCGGGCTGACCGTCGAGCTGGCCCCCCGGGACGATCTGGTCAACGCCAACGCGTTGCTCAGCGCGGCCCGGTCCGCGGCCGTGGTGGCCGGCCCCAGCCTGGCCGGCATCCTGGTCGCGCTGGCCGGGCCCGGTACCGTCATCGCGCTCGACGCGGGCTCCTACGCGGTCAGCGTGCTGGCCCTGGCGTCACTCCGGCTGCCCGCCGCCCGGGTGCGCGCCGCCCACTCCTACCTCGAAGACCTGCGAGACGGCTGGGCCGAGTTCCGCGGGCGCTCGTGGCTGGTGATCACGACGGTCCAGTTCACCCTGTTCAACCTGCTGACCTGGGGGCCGTATCTCCTGCTCGGCCCGGTGCTGAGCCGGGACTACCTCGGCGGGGCCGGGGCGTGGGGCGCGATCATGGCCTGCTACGGCGGCGGATCGGTGCTGGGCGCCGTGGCGGCCCTGGGCCGCAGCCCACGCCGCCCCATGATCGCCGCCACGGTGGCGACGTTCGGTTATGGGGTGCCCTGCGCGATGCTCGCGCTGGGCGCCCCGGTGGCGGCGGTCGCCGCCGGGGCCCTGGTCGCGGGGACCGGGTCCACCCTGGGCGGCACGTTCGCGGCGGCCGCGGAACAGCAGCAGCTGCCCCCGGGCGTGCTGAGCCGGGTGAGCG
Organism: uncultured Actinomycetes bacterium; assembly: GCA_963837335.1. Classification (GTDB taxonomy): domain Bacteria; phylum Actinomycetota; class Actinomycetes; order Streptosporangiales; family Streptosporangiaceae; genus RYN-230. The sequence goes on from CAWINS010000027.1 coordinate 2,254, forward strand.
CCTTCCAGGCCGTCGCCGCGTTCGCCTTCGGCCCGGTGGCGTTCGCCGCCGCCGGGCCAGTCGCGGCCGTGGTCGGGGCCCGGGCCCTGCTCGGGTTCGGGGCCGCCTGGTCCACGCTGAGCTCCGCGGTCGTGCTGGCCCTGCCCGCGGTGCGCGCCGTCACGGCGCCACCCCCGGAGGGCAGGCCTGCAGCCACTGATGCAGATGGGGCAGCTGGTGCCTAACCGCACGATCAACCCACGATGATCATTCGTGCTTGTAGATCAGTTGCAGATCGAGTGCCTGGTACGAGCTTGCAGCGGAGTCTGAGCGGCAGCTCGGCCAGGATGGCGGGGATCAGCGGCAGGGCGTCGAGGAGTTCGGGGCTGGTCTGCTGGGGCTGGCGGCCAGGGCGGCTAGCTCGGTGCTGATGGTGTCGCGTTGGGTTTCCAGTTCGGTAAAGCGTTCGAGGTGGCGGCGGCGCATGGCGGCCAGGGCGCTGGGGTTGCCGCTGGTGGTGGCGAGGGCTTCAGCGGCCTTGACGTGGCATTGTCGCGCCTGGCTGGGGATGCCGGCCGGCCAGGTGTGCTCGGCAGGGTGAGGGTGGCGGGGTCTTCGCTCAGTGCGGCGGCGAGCCGGGCCAGGGTGCGGGAGCGGCAGGCGGGATGGTGCTGCTGTTCGAGTCTGGCGATCGTGGCAGGGCTGACGCCGGCTTTGCTGGCTAGTTCCACTCTGGTGAGCCGGTGCTGGCGGCGTAAGTGCCCGAGGCGGTGACCGTCTACGCGAGTGATCCAGGGATGGCCGGGGTGGGACCCGATCTCGAACCACACGGTCCAGCCGGTCCGGGGGCTGCCGGTACGTCCCCAGGCGGCTGTGAGCTGGTCGACGATGAGTAACCCGCGCCCGTTCTGCCGGTCGGTGCAGGCGAGTTCGGGCTGGAGCCAGGGGCCGCCCTGGTCGTGTACTTCCACCCGCAGGTGGCTGCCGTGCAGTAAGGCCCGGACGGTGAAGAGGCCCCCTGGTTCCCGGGAGCGGCTGTGCAGCATGGCGTTGGTTGCCAGCTCGGACAGGCACAGTGAGGCGTCCTCTGCGGCCGGGTGGCCCGCCAGGATCACGTTCAGGAATTGGCGGGCTCCGCTGGCCTGGTCAGGGGTGGCCGGGAAGTCGCGGGACCAGGTGAGAATGGGGGCGGCGGGGGTCCTGTGACTCATCGGCGGTGCTCCAGGCGGGGAGGTTGGCGGCTCGGGCTGCTCCGTGCGGGACTATCGTGATCCCTGCGTGCTCCTAGAATGCCTTCGTCTACTTGTGAATGCAAGGTAGGCGAACACATTGATTGCGTTCGTTGACGTTGCCGTTAGGATCGTCGGCATGCCCGCCCGGAAACCCTTGCCCACACTGCGCCTGCGCCGTCTTGCCGCCGAACTGCGGCGGCTGCGGGCAGATGCGGGGCTGACCAGGGAAGAGGTTGCCGCGCGCACGGGCATCAATGAGGCGACCCTCTACCGGATCGAGGCAGCGAAGGCCAGGCCGCAGGCCCGGACCCTGACGGCCCTGCTGGAGCTGTACGGCGTGCCGGACGATGAGCGAGCTGCGCTGCTGGCCCTGTCCCGGCAGTCGGGAGAGCAGAGCTGGGTTCAGTCGTTCCCAGCCGGGCTTCCCGAGCCCTATCCCACGTACATCAGTTTTGAGGGCGAGGCCAGTGCGCTGCTGAACTACGAGTGCCTGTTCGTGCCGGGCCTGCTGCAGACCGAGGAGTACGCGGCGGCGGCACTGCAACGCGGTTCTCCCGGTAGCACGAAAGATGAGATCCGGCGGCTTGTCGAGGCCCGCATGGGCCGTCAGGCTGTCCTCACCCGGGACCCGCCGCTGCAGTTGTGGGCCATCGTGGACGAGGCAGCCCTGCACCGGCCCGTGGGCGGGAGCGGGGTGATGCGGGACCAGCTCCAGCGGCTGGCAGAGGCGGCGCAGTGGCCGCAGGTGACCCTGCAGGCCATCCCCTACGCAGTCGGGGGCCATCCCGGCATGGCCGGGTCGTTCGCCATCCTCCAGTTCGGGGATGACGCCCCGGATGTCGCTTACATGGAGACCCAGGCGGCAGACCTGTTCCTGGAGAGCGAGACCGATGTCGCGCGCTTCACTATGATCTTTAATAACCTCCGGGCCCTGGCCCTGCCGCCCGACGAGTCGGCTGCGCTCATCACCAGCATCGCCCGCGACCTGGAGGCGTGAAAGGAAGTGCGGCAGACGATGCATGACATCCAGTGGCGGAAAAGCAGTTACAGCGGCAACACCGGCAACTGCGTAGAGGTAGCCATCGCCGATCGTATGGTGGCCGTGCGCGACTCCAAGAACCCCGGCAGCCCGCAACTGGCGTTCGCGCCGCATGAGTGGCTGGTATTTGCCCAGAGAGTGAAGGCGGGCCAGTACAGCCTGCGGTAATCGGCATCAGTTCACGCCGTCACGCGGCGGGCATTCGCCGTGTTCCACAGCGCTCATCCCTTGTCGGCAACAACGTCTCAGGCAACCCCAGAGCGGATATTCTCGACCTCCCTGCTGCCTCAGCCGGGGTTTCGGTCTGCGCTGCCAGATGTTCCGCACCGGCCACGATTCTGGCCGGGCCACAGTGGCTGTGGTCCGCGTAGCGGGCCCTTGGGTGGAGCCCGGAGGGGTGGTAAAGGAAGGGGTGCGGGGGAAACCCTGGAGGGGAATCCCTGGGGCTGTGGGGAAGGGTTCCCCTGGTGTCCCCCGCTCGGGCCGCAGGCCCGATCCTGCTTGGCCGTCGCCCTGCCTTGAGCCGTTTAGCGTCGTTGCCCTCGTTACCCGCGATCTGCAAGGAGTCCCCGTGCCACCGGTTTCTGTTCGCCGCGCAAGCGCCGCCGACCGTGCGATGGTCGAGCGCCTGTGGCTGATGTTCTGCCACGACATGTCGGAGTTCGGCGGCCAGCTGCCGAACCCGGACGGCACGTTCCGGACCGAGCGGCTGGTCGCGGCGTTCGAGGATCGGGACTGGGCTGGCTACGTCTTCACCGGGCCGGAGGACAGGCCCGTAGGGTTCGCGATCGTCCGCAGCCTCACCGGCCCAGTACGTGTCCTCAACAGCTTTTTCGTGGTGCGGTCGATGCGGCGGACAGGGGTCGGGCTGCTCGCCGTGGGCGCTGTCGTCGCCGAGCATCCCGGCCCGTGGGAGGTCGCGTTCCAGGATGCCAACGCTGCGGCCGTCCGCTTCTGGCGCCGGGTTGCGACAGAACTCGCTGGCAGCGACTGGACCGAGGAGCGCAGGACGGTCCCCGGCAGGCCTGACCTGACGCCGGATGTATGGATCTCGTTTACGGTCACCCGAGCGGCCCATACGTGACCATGCCCGGCTCAGCCGACGGTTTGGATGAGTGCTGGCTGGCCCCTGGGGTTCCAGGGAAGGGGGCCCCTGCCTGGTTTTCCCCTGCGAGAGCAACCCACTACGCGCGGCCCAACCACTGAACCTGCAGGTAAGCCGGGCTTTGGCCATGCCGGTGGACGGTGCAGTGGCCGCAGGCGTGGTCAAGGTGGTGCGGGGGGTTTGTGGGTGGGCCGCCTTGTTGCAGGTGGTGTGTGGCACCCCAGGGACACAGCAGGTAGCTGGGTGGGATGGAGTGTGGTGGCTGGGTTAAGGGGTGATGTCGGCTAGGACGGTGCCCTTGTGGTCGAGGCCGGTGATGTGGAAGGGGGTTGGCTGTTCGGTGCAGATGACCCAGAAACCGAAGTGGGTGTCGAGGGGGCGGCGGTCCTCGTGGCCGTCTTGGGTGAGGGCTAGCTGGGTGACCTCTGGGGCGGCGCGGCCGATCTGGATGGCGGCCGGCTGTCCGGGAGCTGGGGTGTCGTTGTGGCTGCCGCCGCTGGTGGTCATGGCCTGGCCGTCCATTTCACGTCGGTCGCCGGGGTCGGCGATGGGGTCGTGGTGCGCCCCGGTGCCGAGCCAGTGGCTGTCGGGTTTCCAGGTGTCATGGTCCCGGGAGTATGTCGCCATGACGGTTATCGGCAATTGTTCGAGGTGGTGGCGGGAGAACTGGAGGAAGAGCACGACCGCGCAGTGGCGGGCGGTCCAGTAGGCGACGGGGATGGCCATCTGGTGGGTCAGGGTCTCGGGGAGTGGGGTCAGCCCGTCGCGCAGGACCGTGATGCCAGATTGCCTCATGTTTGCGGGATCGAACTCGGGTGGCAGGTCCGCCGGGTAGGGGCCGTCTGCGGACTCGTCTGCGTCGGCTGGTGGTGCGAGGCTTTCCTGGAGGTGGTCGGCGGCGGGGTATCCGCTGTCGATGGCCTGCTGGTATGCCGCCCGCCATCCCTCGGTGTCGCCCCGTTCCTTGAGCAGGTTGCCGATGGTGACGAGGGCGTGCGGGGTGTCGGGGTTGGCGGTTTGGATGCCGAGGCGGTGCGTGTCGCGGGCGGCGTCGAGGTCGTCTTCCGCTTCGAGGTGGTTGAGCAGGTGGGAGAACGCGATTTTGGCCCAGGGGGCTTCACGGGAGTCGATGATCTGGCGCCAGGCCGCCTTGGCGGCGGGGACGTCGCCGTGGCGTTCCTGGAGGTCGGCCAGCATCAGGAGAGCTTTGGCCCGGGTCTGCGAGTCGCCGGTGTCGATAGCCTGGTGGAATATGGCTTGCGCGCTGGTCGAGTCACCTTCGCGGCGCAGCAGGGTACCGAGGCCGATCATGGCCTGGGGCCCCCAATGCGGGTGCCGGCTGCTGATTGCTTGCTGGTAGACAGCCTGGGCGGCTGGGAGTTCCCGGTGGATCGCGTGTGTCTGGCCGAGTTCAACCAGGGTCTCGGCGGCGACATCGGGGTCGGAGGACTGGGCCGCCTGGTGGTAGAGCTGCAGTGCGGTCAGCCGGTCATGAAGTACGGCCTCATGCAGTTTCGCCAGGTCGATCCGGGCGTGCTCGTTCCCCAGCTCGATGGCGCGCTGGAAGGCGGTGCGGGCTTGATGCGGGTCCTCCCACCACAGCAGGCTGCCCGCGTCGGCGAGCGCTTGGCGGTCATCGGACTTGAGCTGTTCCTCGAAGTACCCGGCGAGCATGCTGTCTGCGGCTGCGGCCAGCTCCGCGTTCTGTCCCAGTACGTCCTCGATGCGGTTGTCCAGCACGGTGAGTGCTTCGGGGTCATCCGGGCGGGCGGCTAGCGTCGCCATCGGTGCAGGTATCGCGGGGTCGGCTGGTCCGGTCCCGAAGATGAGCCGCGCCAGGTCCCGGCCCACTGTTTCGGCCCAGGTTGCGCCGACGTTTTCTTGGGCGGCTGGCGTTTGGCGGCTGTACGCTCGCGCGGCGTGGGCGATGAGCCATGCTGCCTGCTCTGATGTCGCCATCGATACTCCTTGCCGGGCGGGAACCCTCGGGTCGGTGCTGGCCAGGGTTCCTTGCACCCGAAGCAGGATAGGGCTTGCGAGTCCGGCGGGGTGGGGGGATTTGAGCCGGGCGCGGAGCGCCCGGTGGCGGGTTCTCGGTGGTGACTGCCCCGAGGGCGTCATTGCGGGGAACGGTGGCCGGGCGCGCCTGTTGCCTGGCTGGGGACGCGCGCCACGGCCGGGTTCGGGATGGGCGGGTGGGCCGCCCTTTTGGGCGGTGCGGGGTAAAGGGCAGGCGGGCTGCGCAGTGGTTGTGGGTGTCCGCGCGGCCGTCGCCTGCTGGTTATGCTGTCTGGCGTCCTCCTAGCTGGGTCGTCCACTCGATGACCAGCGCCCCGCCCGTGTGGTCGGGGAATCAGCCACGGCGAAAAGAAGGGAGGAACTCAAGCTCCTGATCAAGAAGGCTTTTGACGACTCCGACGGGACGTATGGGTACCGGCGCGTGTGGTGGCAGCTTGCCCGCTGGGGCGTGCGGGCGGGCCTGGAGCTGGTCCGTGCGCTGATGCGTGAGCTGGGCCTGGTGGCCTGCCAGCCGCGGCCGTGGCGGCCAGCCACCACGCAACAGGGCTGCGCCGGGCCTATCCCCGACCTGGTGAACCGCGATTTCACCGCTGATGCCCCCGGGCGGAAAATGGTTGGGGACATCACATATATCCCGACGTGGGAAGGATGGGTTTACCTCGCTACCGTGATTGACTGCGCGACACGCAAAGTCGCCGGCTGGGCGATGGATGACAATTACCGGACGCCCTTGATCACATCCGCCATAGGGATGGCTGCCCGCAACCTCGATCTTCCCGCTGATGCTGTTTTTCATTCAGACCGTGGAAGCAATTATACTTCGGGCGAGTTCGCGAGGGGTTGTGTTCGGACCTTCGCGGTGCCACCCAGCGACACCCAAGTCATGATCACGGAGCCGGCTGGGCTGGCCCGGGAGCGCAGGTTGGGCTGGCCCGGGAGCGGGTGACGACCCCGCGCCTGTCCGGTCGCCGGCCTGGATCCGGGCTGGGTTAGCCGAGGGTGGCCTGCCGGGCCCGGAAGGCCGCCGCCTTCACCCGGTTCTGGCAGGTCGTGGAGCAGAACCGGCGGGTCCCGTTGCGTGAGGTGTCCACGTAGACCCGGTCGCAGCGCGGCGCGGTGCATACCCCGATCCGGCCGTGCAGTTCACTGCCCAGCACCACGGCCAGGCCCGTCGCGCAGCCGGCCGCCCAGCCGATCGCCAGGTCATCCACCGTCCCGTGAAAGTGCAGATGCCACGGTTCACCGTCGTGGCGGTCCAGCCGGGGATGGGCGCCAGTGGCCGCGATCAGCTCATTGACCTGGCGGGCGGCGGCGTCAACGTCGCCCGAGGCGACGGCGCTGAACACCACCCGGAACGCCATCGCGAAGCGGCGGAGTTCGGCGGCCTCGGCCAGGGTGACGTCCCGGGTACCCGGGCTGCCCGCGCGCAGGGCCGCGGTCGCGGCCGCCGGCAGCCCGGCCTCGTCCAGTGGCGGGTACGGATGGCCGCGTTTCTCACCTGGCGTGAGCGTGTTGACCAGGCTCACCGCCACCGTCACCACGATGTCCATGTGACTGTTGAAATTCACTTGACCAGTTACACCCCGCGTCTTACGTTGTGACTGGCGAAAGCATAGTCGTCAGTGATGAGGAGGCGGGCGTGCCCGACCAGAACCAGGACGTGCTGGACCGCGAGACCGCGCAGCGCTGGATCGCCCGGTGGGAGATCCAGCAGCAGGGCTACCTGCCTGACCGGGAGGACCGCTTCACTGCCCTCATCGACGCGGTCGAGGAGGCCGCCGGGCGCCGCGACCCGCTCATCCTTGACCTGGGCTGCGGTCCCGGGTCGCTGTCGGTCCGGCTGCTGGACCGGATGCCCGCGGCCCGCGTCATCGCCATCGACACCGACCCGGTGCTGCTGGCGCTCGGCCGCACCGCGTACGGAGACCGGGACGGGCTGCGGTTCGCCGATGTGGACCTGCGCTCGGACGGCTGGACCGGGGCGCTCGGCCTGGACCGGCCCGCGGACGCGGCGGTGAGCACCACGGCGCTGCACTGGCTGCGGCCGGAGGCCCTGCACGTCATGTACGCCCGGCTGGCCACCGTGCTGCGGCCCGGCGGCCTGCTGCTCGACGGGGATCATCTGAAGGACGACGCGACGGCGGTACCCACCCTGGCCCGGCTGGGGCAGGCGCTGATCGAGCGGGAGGAGCAGCGCCGCTTCCCGGACGGCCTGCCGGAAAGCTGGACGGGCTGGTGGGACGGGATCAAGGTGGACCCGGCGCTGGCTGCCCCGGTGGCCGAGCGTGAGCAGCGCAGGCTGAGCGAGGACCACCACGGGTCGGAGTCGGTGCAACTGGCCACGCACGTGGACGGGCTGCGCGCCGCGGGTTTCGCCGAGATCGGCACCCTCTGGCAGCGCGGCGAGAACCGCATCCTGGCCGGCGTTCTCGGCTCCTGAGCGCCCCGGGCGGGAGCGGGGCGTGTTCCGCGCCGCCGGCGGCGCGGAACACGCCCCGCTGACGGGGGGAGGGGGATTTACGCGTAGCCGTCCTCGTGGAAACTGCGATCTGCCGCTAACGTTCGTGTTGACGCTGCGCGGGCCGCAGACCCGCTTCACTGTGGAGGCGCGCCATGGAAACGCCACTCAGCCCGCTCGAGTTCGCCCGCCGCACCCGCCGGCTCCACGGGCACCGCGAGGGTGTCGTGGACGGGGATCTGCGGCTGACCTATGAGCAGTTCTTCGACCGCTGCGACCGGTGGTCCTCCGCGCTGCAGCAGCTCGGCGTGGCCCCCGGCGACCGGGTGGCGACGATCGCGCCGAATACCCACGCCCAGCTGGAGGCGTTCTACGCGGTGCCGCAGATCGGCGCCGTGCTGGTGCCGATCAACTACCGGCTGACCCCCGAGGACTTCGTCTACATCATCAACCACTCCGGGGCCAGCGTGGTCTGCGTCAACGCGGACTACCTGGACGCCGTGGATTCGGTCCGGGACCAGCTCCCCGGGGTCCGGCACTACGTCGCGTTCGAGGGCGCCCGGGACGGCTGGCTCGACTACGAGGCGGCTATCGCCGCCGCGAGCCCCGACTTCACCCGCGCGGACGTGGACGAGCGGGACCTCCTCACGATCAACTACACCAGCGGGACCACGGCGCGGCCCAAGGGCGTGATGATCACCCACCGCAACGCGACGATGAACTCGATCGGCACCCTGCTGCACCTGCCGATGCCGGTGGGCGAGCGGTACCTGTGGACGCTGCCGATGTTCCACGCGAACGGCTGGACCTTCACCTGGACGGTGACGGCGGCCGCAGCGACCCACGTCTGCCTGCGCAAGGTCGAGCCGGCCGCGGTGTTCCGGCTGATCCGCGAGGAGAACGTGCGCCGCCTGTCCGCCGCGCCCACCGTGCTGATCTCGCTGGCCAACGCGCCCGCCGGGGTGCGCGGCGAGGTACTGCCCGGCGTGGTCGTGATCACCGCCGGGGCGCCCCCGGCGGCGGCGACCATCGAGCGGCTGGAGGGGGACTTCGGCTGGGACGTCACCCAGGTCTACGGCCTCACCGAGACGGCGCCGTTCATCACCGTCTGCGCCCCGCTGCCCGAGCACGAGGATCTCAAGCCTGCCGACCGGGCGGAGGTCAAGGCCCGGCAGGGTGTCGAGCTGCTGACCTCGGGGGAGCTGCTGGTGCGGGGTGATGACGGCGAGGAAGTCCCGGCGGACGGGCAGACGCTGGGCGAGATCGTGGTCCGCGGGAACGTCGTCATGTCCGGGTACTACCACGACCCGGAGGCCACCGAGCGAGCCATGGGCGACGGCTGGTTCCACACCGGCGACGCGGCCGTGGTGCACCCGGACGGCTACGTCGAGATCCGCGACCGGATCAAGGACGTGATCATCAGCGGCGGCGAGAACATCTCGTCCGTCGAGGTGGAGGGCACGCTGCTGCGGCACCCGGCGGTCCAGGAGGCCGCGATCGTGGGGCTGCCGGACGAGCGGTGGGGGGAGACCCCGCAGGCTTTCGTCGTGCTGCGCGAGGGCCAGACCGCGACCGAAGACGAGATCATCGCGTTCGCCCGGGAGCGGCTGGCGCACTTCAAGGCCCCGCGCGGGGTGACCTTCGTCACCGAGCTGCCGAAGACCGCCACCGGGAAGATCCAGAAGTACGTCCTCCGCTCCGGCGCTCCCAACCTGGCCCGCCAGTAACGAGACCCGCCAGGAACCAGGCCGCAAGGAACCAGACCGCCAGGAACGGGGCCGGTCACCCTCAGACGGCGAACTTCTGCAGGCCTGCCGCGATGTCCGGGGTGGTCAGCCTGCCCCTGACCAGGTCGTACATGAACTGGAACGCCGCTTCCTCGTCGAGCGGCTCGGCCAGCGGGTGGCCGTTCACGCCGAGGAAGAACCACGTCGCGTTCCAGGTGAGCCGCTTGTTCCCGTCCACCAGCGCGTAGCTGCGGCCCAGCGATTCCATCAGCGCGGCCGCCTTGTCCCAGATGCCCGGGAACAGCTCCCGGCCGTCCTCGGTCTGCTGCGGCCGGGCCAGCGCCGCGTGCAGGTCGGCGAAGTCACGAACCCGGGCCGGCCCGCCGGTGACCAGGCGGGCCACCTCCAGGGCGTCGTCGACGGTCAGGAACGCGAGGCCAGGATCAGACCCGGAACCAGTCATCGGGCTCGTCACAAAGCCAGGCGCTGGTTCAGGGCCCCGCTGATCCGGACCACCCGGGTCAGGACGTCGTGACGCAGCTGGTCCTCAGCCGGTACCGGGCTGACCGGAGCGTCGCGGGGGTGTTCCCGCCCGCCGTTGCTCCCGTGCCCGGCCGCCGTCTGGAGCTGCCCGAATTCGTGGTCCGGCAGCGATGCGTGGAGCGTCTTCTTATCCACACAGAGCATCATGACATCAGTCGGGCCATCCCGGCAGGTCGGCCGGGAGTGGACTGAATCACCCGGAAACGCCGGTGCCCGCCAGGTCAGGCGCCGGCCGGGCTGGGCACCGCCCGGCGCGGGTCGAGCAGCCCGGGGTCGGACGCCATGAACACGTCGGAGTCCCCGTGCTGCCACCCGGCCGCGAACAGCGGGCGCACTGCGGGATGCGGCCCGGGCAGGCAGACCCGGGCCCGGCCGTCCGGGGCCCCCAGGCTGGCCAGCACGGCCAGCACCGCGTCCCCGGCCGGGACGTCCGGTGCGGTCGCGAGGTGGACCAGGCCGTACTCCGCCCCGTGCCCGGCGGCCGTGCCCGCCGCGGCCAGTTCACCGCGGTAGAAGGCCCGCACCGGCTGCCCGTGCGGCCGGGCCGCCCAGGCCTGGTGATCGGCGGACCGGTCTACCCCGGTCCAGCGCTGCTCCGCCGCTGCCACCGCCGCCACCTCGGCCTGGGCCGCGGCGGCCAGCGTCACCGTCCAGCCGTCCGGCGCCCGCACCGCGGCCACGTCGCCGGTCAGGTACAGCAGCGGCCACCACGCGTCCAGGCCGAACCGGGTGTACAGCGGCAGCGCGTGCGCATGCTGGCTGCTGAACGTCATCCGGCGCGGCACGGCCCCGTCCGGCCACAGCTGGCTGAGGATGGCCCGGCCGCAGCCCCGGCCGTGCGTCCCCGGGTGCACGAACAGGTCACACAGCATGCTGACCGCGGCCGGGCCGTCGCCGATCAGCCGGCTGGCCCCGAAGCCCGTGATGGCCCCGTCCCGCCCGGCGACCAGCAGCGTGCCGTGCTCCAGCAGGTACGCCAGGTAGGCCGGATCCGATCCGGCCCACTCCTCGTCCTGGCCGGTGGCCACCGCAACCTTCGCGATGGCCGGGAAATCGCCCGGGGCGGCGGGGCGGACCGTGATCGTGCTCATGCTTTGGTCTCCGTCATGACGTGGTCGGCGGTTGTCGTTGCGGATTCTGTCAAAGACCTCAGCCGGCCAGCTCGCGGATGCGGCGGCTGATGAAGTCGCGCTCGGGCGCGGCCGGGGCCAGTTCCAGCGCCGCCTGGTAGGCGCGGGCCGCCTCCCCGCGGCGGCCCAGGCGGCAGAGCAGCTCGGCGCGGGCGATGTGCAGCTGCGGCCAGCGGGCCAGCCGCCGGTCCGCGGCCACCTGGTCGAGCAGGTCCAGCCCGGCCGCCGGGCCCTCGGCCATGGCCACCGCGGCCGCCCGGTTCGCGGCCACCACCGGCGTCGGCTCGTGGCGGAGCAGTTCGCCGTACAGGGCGGCGATCTCCGTCCAGTCGGTGTCCGCGGCGGAGCGGGCACCGGAATGGCACCCGGCGATCGCGGCCTGCAGCTGGTAGGGCCCGGGCCGGCGGCCACGCAGGGCCTGGGCCAGCAGGGCCTCGCCCTCGGCGATCTTGGCCTGGTCCCAGCGCGAGCGATCCTGGTCCGCCAGCAGCACCAGGTCTCCGGCCGGGCTGACCCGTGCGCCGCGGCGCGCGTCCGTCAGCAGCAGCAACGACAGGAGGCCGGTCACCTCGGCCTCGCCGGGGACCAGCGCGGCCAGCGCCCGGGCCAGCCTGATCGCCTGGTCACACAGGTCGCCCCGGACCAGGGCGTCACCGGCCGAGGGTTTGTGGCCTGCGGTGAACACCAGGTAGACGACGCGCAGGACGCCGCCGAGCCGCCCGGCCCGCTCCGCGGCCGGGGGGAGAGCCAGTGAGATGCCCGCCTGCCGGATCTTGCGTTTCGCGCGGACCAGCCGCTGAGCCATGGTCGGCTCCGGGACCAGGAACGCGGCGGCGATCTCCGCGGTGGGCAGCCCGCATACCGAGCGCAGGGTCAGCGGCACCCGGACCGCGGGGTCCAGGGCCGGATGGCAGCAGGCCAGGATGAGGCCCAGCTCGTCGTCCGCAGTGGACGCCAGCTCGCCCGGGACCATAGCCTCCCGCATGGCCGCCGCTTCTTTCTCCGCCCGGCGGCTTTCCCGGCGCAGCCGGTCGGCGGCCTTGTGCCGGGCCACGCCGATCAGCCAGGCTCGCGGGTGCTCAGGGACGCCGCCCGCGGGCCACTGGGTGAGAGCCGCGGCGCAGGCCTCCTGGACCGCGTCCTCCGCGATCTCGAGGTCACCCACCAGGCGGGCGACGGTCGCGACCGCCGCCCACCAGTGGGCCCGGAACACTTCCTCGTGCGTCTGGCTCAGCCCGGCACCTCCCGGTCCGGGATCTGCACTACCGGCCGCACTTCCACCGACCCGTTGAACGCGGTCGGCACGGTCGCCGCCCAGCGCAGCGCCTCGTCCAGGCCGGCGCACTCGATCAGCGTGTAGCCGCCGAACTGCTCCTTGATCTCGGCGGCCGGCCCGTCGGTGAGCAGCGTGTCACCGTCCCGCACCCGCACGGTGGTGGCGGCGGCCGGCGGCTGCAGCGGACCGCAGTCGATCAGCACCCCGGCCTTGGCCATTGCCTCGGTGGCGGTCCGCCACTCGCCGATCATTTTCTGTCCCTCGGGCGTCTCCGGGCCGGGGAGCGGCTCATCCGGTCCGTACAGCAGGAATAGGTAGCGCATGGCGTCCTCCTGGTTCGCAGCGTCGCTGGCTTGCACCAGTGAGTCGAACGGCGGCCGCCTGGATCGACAGTGACGGCCGGCCCGGGCCATCAGGCGCAGGGCCGCGTCCGGTTAGTCGTCCAGCACCTGGACGAAGGATGATCAAGGGATTCCCTGGTCAGATTGGCTTTTTATCTCTGTCTGGTGCCTTCCAGGCCCGCTGTAGCTCCCCGCGCTCCGCATGCCTGGTGACCGGATCTTGTAATGCGTTGACCACATCGACCATGAGCAGCAGGTTACGTGGTCGGACACGGAAGCGGTCCTAATACTTGACCCCAGGACCTGCTCGGGCGGTTCTTTTGCTGTTCCTGGCCCGGACGCGCTGGGTCCTAACTCACGCGGCCCGGCCAGGTCCGGTCAGCCGTTGTGCAGGCTGAACCAGTTGCGGATCTGGTTGCCTGCACCCTCGTTGAGACCGGTCGTGCAGGACCAGTTGGAACGGATGTGCGTGGGGTCATCCATGTTGGCGGACTCGATGAGCTGCCCGGGGATCATCTTGGTGACGATCATCCCGATCCGGTGGTCGGCCAGGTAGCGCAGCCACACCGGGACTGACTTCGGCGCGTCGTCCCAGCAGGCCCAGCCTGCGTTGGTCCGCGCGTAGTCGGCCCACTCCCCCTCGAGGACCGGGGCGAGGTTGTGCACCGCGAGGTACCCGAACAGCCCGTACCAGTCGGCGGGGGTGTGCGGTCCCGCTGGCCGGTGCTCGGCATACTCCAGCGGCCCATCGTGGCTGATCCGGTAGGCCCACGCGTCCTGAAGGCTGCCGCCGATGTGCGGTCCCTCGACCCACAGCAGGTTCCGCGCGCCGTCGCGGTGGCGGACACGGTCGGCGAGCTGCTGCATCCCGTAGAACGCCACGCCGTTGCGGACCCCGCCGTTGCGCCACTGCCACCAGGTAGAGACGAACGCCGGCTCGTTGTATAGGTCGAACACGACGCGGGGGTCGGTCTTGTAGTGCGGCGTGAGGGAATCCCAGAACGCGAAGCTGCGGCGGGTTGGCATGAACTCCTGCCCGTTGTGCGCAGGGGTGAGCTGGGTCTGGTCATTCAGCACGACCACCAGGCCGAGGGACTCGGCGTAGGCGACCTCCGACTGGATCGCGGCGAGAAACGGCCGGTTAACCGTCCCGTCCGCCGCGACGAGGTAGTCCTGCTCAATCTGGAGGCGGACCGTGTTGGAGCACCACAGGCCCGCCGCGGCGGCAACGACGACTTTGTCGGCGTCTACGGTGCCGGCCATCGCCGCCCGGCTGCGGATCTGGGAGGCGGTGAGCGGGTGCGCCAGACCGGTGACGTTGATGCCGTAGGGGACGTACCGCTGGCCCGCCGAGTTGAAGATCGCGGCGCGGTTACTGTGGAACGGTCCGGCGATGTGGTGGCAGGACACCGTCGCGGCCTGGGCCGTTGGCGGGGAGACCGCGTACATGGCCACGGAGAGTAAGCCGACGGAGGAGAGCACCGCCGCTGCCGCTGCCGCGAGACGGCGCGGCAAGCTCGCGTGGTCGGGTGGGGGAGTGGCCTGCATGGATTCCGCCCGTCGCTGGAACCGCCGGACGCCGGCGAACTATCCGACGAAGAGGGCAATTGAGGCTGCTACCTGCACAACGTAGCGCAGGTCGGGTGAGAGCAGGCGGAACGGGACACCGGAACGCACAGCGATGGCGGCCTGACCAGTACCGAGCGGCAGGAGCTGGCGCAGTTGCGGCGGGAGAACCGCAGGCTGCGTGAGGATGTGGAGATTCTTAAGCGGGCCACGGTTTTCTTCGCGAAGGGGACCCGGTGAACGTCTACCCGTTCATTCGAGCCCAGTCAGTGCGAGTCTCGGTGAGACCGAAGGCTTCCCACTCATAGCCGCCGTGGCGGGGTTCACCCCGGATCCGCCCCGGCCGGTACTGCCCGCTGCCTACTCCCGGTCAGCCTGACGTTCAGGCAGTGCTCTAGCTACCGTCTCGCACGTTCATCCCTGGCCAGGGGAGCCAAATCGCGGGAGCCTACGCGACAGTCACCCCCGGACAACCCCGAACAGTGCTGGACACGCCGCGTATCCTCTGACCTGGGCAAACAGTAGGTACGTCCTGTTCACGGCACTGGGGAGGTATCTAGTACCTGGACGAACATCCGTGACCCGGTGGGTGCGATCTTCTGGAAGTCAGCCGCGGTGGCCTGGCCTTCGGGGGAGCCGAGCGCGGCGTTCATCGCCCCCTGGTCGGCGAAGTACAGCTCGGTGAGCCGGTAGAAGGTCTGGCCGCCGCCGTCGAGGGCCGCGGTGAGCTGTCCGGCCTCGGCCCGCTGCAAGCCAGGCAGGGCGGCCACCAGCGGCATGTGTACGCCGAGATAATGCGCCTCGAATGCGGCCGGGTCATCGGGCTGGGTGTACAGGACTACGAGTTTGACCGTCATCCCCGCACCGTACCTCCCCGCAACCAGCCACGTCAGACGTCAGTCCAGCGGTCAGCGGGGCCGGGCCACCAATTATCGGCCGAGGGCAGCCGGGGCTACCTGGAGGCCGGCTGACCAGGCTCCCCGGTGCAGGCGGCGATCCCAGACCGCCATGACCAGGTCGGAGTCGCCGATGGCGAGGGCGCTGGCGAGGTGAACGGCGCCTGCGCCGCGCAGCGCGTGTGACCGGGTCAGCCGGCCCGCATGCTGCTCGACCGCCGTGGTGAGTTCGACCGGCCGGATGGCGGCCCAGTACTCACCCCACGTCCGGGTGGCAGTGTTCAGCTCGTGCTCGGTGAGATCGTGATTGCGGTCGGCAGCGGCCAGCGCCGCGCACACTTCGGGGTAAGCCAGCCGGCTGGCCACGGCAGCGTCGCATCCGTCCCATAGTTCGGCCGCGAGATCACTGCCGGGCTCCTCGGTGAGCAGCTTCACCAACGCGCTGGAATCGAAATAGACCAGCGGCACTGGTCAGCGCCGATCTTCGCTGGCCCGGTCAGACAGGGGCCGGCGCGGGCGTGGCCTGATGCTCCCGGTAGCGGTCGGGCGCTGACCGGACCCGGGCCGGCTGATCACTCCCTCGGCCGTCAGCCGCTCCAGCGTGGCCGTGGTGTTCAGGCCCATCAGCCGGGCGACCGGCACGCCCCGGTCGGTGATGACGACCTCATGACCGCTACGCGCTTGATCGAGCCAGAGGCTGAGATTGGCGCGCAGTTCGGTGATCGCGACATCCACAGTTCGAGTGTACAGTATTGATAGTATTGAACTGTACGTTTTCTGCTGTTCAGGTAAGCAGGCCCGGAGTGAAACCCTCGGGGGAAACGGCGGAACGCCGCAGGCCCGGATGCTGGCAGACTGGGACCATGGCTGCCACCCCCCTGGCCGGTCATGCGGCTGCGGCCGCCGCGGATGCTGCGGCCTCCCATGAGCCAGCCACCACGCCTGCGCCACACCGTCCCCACCCCGCCCAGGCACTGGGTGAGCCGTGCGTGGTGGTCAAGGTGGGCGAGATTGTGCTCAAGGGCGGCAACCGGCACCACTTCGAGCGCCTCCTGGCCGAGAACCTCCTCCGGGCCGTCCGGGAACTCGGCGTCGGCGTGCGGCTCTGGAATCGCAACGGGGTCATGGTTCTCCGGCTCACTGGCGAGCACGGGCCTGGCGAGCACGGGCCCGGCGAGCACGGGGCGGCGACCGGGCCGGCCGCGGAGGCGGCCATGGACCGGGTGGCCGAGCGGGCCGGCTCGGTGATGGGCATCGCCCGGGTGTGCCGGGCCGCCCGGGTGGCCAAGGACCCCGCCGCGGCCATCGACACCGCGGTCGCGATGGCGGCCGGCCGGACGGGGTCGTTCGCGGTCCGGGCCCGCCGCCGCGACAAGCGCTTCCCGCTGACGTCGGCCGCCCTGAACCGGGAGATCGGCGCCCGCGTCCAGCGGGCCTACGGCTACCCGGTCAACCTGTCCCATCCCGACCTGACCATCGTCGTCGAGGTGGACCAGCGTGAGGTGTTCGTCTACACCGACGGCCGCCCGGGCCAGGGCGGGCTGCCGGTCGGGATGAGCGGCCGCGCGCTGGTGCTCATGTCCGGCGGGATCGACTCCCCGGTCGCCGCGTACCGGATGATGCGCCGCGGGCTGCGCTGCGACTTCCTGCACTTCTCCGGGATGCCGCTGACCGGCCCCGAGTCCGTGTACAAGGCGTACGCGCTGATGCACCAGCTGGACCGCTTCCAGGGCGATTCACGGCTGTACGTGGTCGCGTTCGGCCGGGCCCAGCGGCGGCTGGCGTCCTCGGGTGCGAGCCGGCTCCAGATCGTGGCGCAGCGCCGGCTGATGCTCAAGACCGGGGAGCTGCTGGCCCGCCGCCTCGGCGCGGCCGCGCTGGTCACCGGCGATTCGCTCGGCCAGGTCAGCAGCCAGACCCTGGCCAACCTCACCGCGCTGGACGACGCCGTGTCGCTGCCGGTCCTGCGGCCGCTGATCGGCCACGACAAGATCGAGATCATCGACGAGGCGCGCCGGATCGCTACCCTGCCCGTGTCCGAGCTGCCTGATCAGGACTGCTGCACGCTGCTGACCCCGCGCCAGGTCGAAACGCAGGCCCGTATCGAGGACCTGCGCCGGGTCGAGGCCCGGCTGAACGCGGGTGACCTCGCTGAGGAACTGGCCACGATCGCGCAGGAATACCGGCCCGATCACTCCTGAGATCGTCAGGATCCGCAACGAAAACCAGGCGCGGGGCCAGTGCCCCGCGCCTGGTTAACGACGGTTCCTAGCCGGCCGGGGCGGGTTCGGTAACGCGGCCAGCGGCCGGGCTGGCGTCCCGCGGCGGGGTCAGCGTCCGGCCCATCAGCGGCGGCAGGTGCGCGGCCACGCTGGCCAGCTCCCGGATGTCGGAGTCGAGCAGCGCCTGGTCGCCGTCGCACATGGCCAGCTTCGGCTCCGGGTGCACGTCCACGATGATGCCGTCCGCACCGACCGCGATGGCGGCCCGGGTCAGCGGCAGCACCAGGTCGCGGCGCCCGCCGGAATGCGACGGGTCCACGATGACCGGCAGGTGGCTCAGCCGCTGCGCCACCGGGACGGCGCTGATGTCCAGCGTGTTCCGGGTCGCGGTCTCGAACGTGCGGATGCCCCGCTCGCACAGCACGATGTCCAGGTTGCCGCGCTGGGCGATGTACTCCGCCGCCATCAGCCACTCCTCGATGGTGGCGCTGAAGCCGCGCTTGAGCAGTACCGGCTTGCGGGCCTCGCCGACCGCCTGGAGCAACGCGAAGTTCTGCATGTTCCTGGTGCCGACCTGCAGCATGTCGGCGTAGGAGGAGACCAGGTCCACGCTGCGGGGGTCGATGACCTCGGTGACGACCGGCAGGCCCGTCTCCTCGCGCACGTCGGCGAGGATCTTCAGGCCTTCCTCGCCCAGGCCCTGGTACGCGTACGGCGAGGTCCGCGGCTTGAACGCGCCACCGCGCAGCAGCGAGGCGCCCGCGGCCTTGGCCATCCGGGCTGCGGTCAGGGTCTGCTCCGGGGTCTCCACCGCGCACGGGCCCGCGATCACGGTCAAAGTGTCCGGGCCGATGGGGACCCCGCCGACCTCGACGACCGAGCGGTGCGGATGGTGCTCCCGGCTGACCAGCTTGTAGGGCACCGAGATCCGGACCACGTCGAGCACTCCCGGCCTGCTCCTCAGGTTGAGCGAGCCGAACTGATCCACGTCACCGACCAGGCCGACAATGGTGCGCGAGACGCCCCGGGTCACGAAGGCCTCACCGCCCGCATCGCGCACCACATCGACGATTCCGTCCACGTCCGCCTGCGTGGCCTCCGGGGCCATGACCACAACCATTGGGTCCTCTTCTCTCGGTGCCGCGGCGGTTGCCGCGGCTGCTGGGTGGTTCCGGTGCCGGGGCCGGGGCCGTTCACGCAAAAAACCCCGGGCCTGTTGGCCCGGGGCTTCCTGGAAGTCGCTCGCGTCAGCGCAGAGTCTGGCGGGCGACCGTCCGATTGCCGGGCCGGTAGCCATACCAAAACCAAAACTGCTGACGCATGGCAGGTAGCTTAGCGCACCCATGGCGGGCCGGGGCGGCGGGGTGGGCGGGGGCCGGGATACCCCCGCGTGCGATGGTAGAAGCCGCGGATCAGCCAGGAGGGCAAGTATGGGTCAGCCGGCCAGCGGCCGCGTCCAGATGCAACGTGAGCTGCCGCCGGGTCAGCTGGTACGGCCGGACTGGCCCGCCCAGCACTACGGCCCGGTGCCCAGGTTCCGGCCGGACACCTGGAACTTCACGGTGATGGGCGCCACCGAATCCGGCCGGCAGCATGGCTGGGACTGGGCCGGGATCACCCGGCTGCCCCGCTGCGCCGTCACTGCCGACCTGCACTGCGTGACCAAGTGCACCATCCCGCGGATCGCCTGGGAGGGCATCGCGGCGGCCGAGGTGCTGTCCGCGGCGCCCCCGGCGGGCGCGGTCACCCACGTGATGGTGTGGGCTGAGTACGGGTACAGCGCCAACATCGGCATCGGCGATTTCGCGGCCGGCACCACGCTGTTCGCCACCGCGGTGGCGGGCGTCCCGCTTACCCCGGAGCACGGCTATCCGATCCGGCTGGTCGTGCCGCACCTGTACGGGTGGAAGAGCGTGAAGTGGGTCCGTGCCGTCGAGTACCTCACCGAGAACCGGCGCGGTTTCTGGGAGGAGCGCGGCTATCACAACTCCGCCGACCCCTGGCATGAGGAGCGTTTCTCCCACCAGGAATAGCCCGGCTGCCGGGTAGCCGGGCTAGTGGGCCCGGAGGCGCTGGAGCGTCGCCACGTCGGCGGCGTGGGCCGTCTTCGGGCCGGGAGTTTCGACCACGAAGGGGACACCAGCGGCTGCCGGGTGGCGGAGCAAGGCGGCGAAGGGCCGCTCGCCAATCTGGCCCGCGCCGATGTTCTCGTGCCGGTCCCGGCGGGAGCCGCACGGATCCTTGGAGTCGTTGGCGTGCACCAGCCGCAGCCGGCCGGTTCCGCCCAGGACCGCGGTCAGCTCATCCAGGGCCGCCGCCGCACCGCCCGGGGCGCTGAGGTCGGTGCCGGCCGAGAACGCATGGCAGGTGTCCAGGCACGCGCCCGCCCGCGGATGCCAATCGAGCATGTCCAGGTACGATCCCAGGTCCGCGGGGGAGGTGCAGAGCAACTGGCCCTGCCCGGCCATCGGCTCCAGCAGCAGGTCCGGGCCATCGGCCGGGATCGAGTCCAGCACCGGCAGCAGGCAGTCCCGCGCGTGGAGCATGGCCTTCTCCCGGTCGCCGCCGGCCGCCGACCCGGTGTGCACCACGACACCGCGGGCCCCGATCGCCCCGCCGTGGTGCAGCGAGTAGCGGATTGACGCCACCGAGCGTTCGCGGATCACCGGGTCCGCGGAGCCGACGTTGATCAGGTACGGCGTGTGCACGAACACCGGCAGCCCGGCCCCGGCCAGCTGGTCCCGGATTATCTCCGCCGCGCGCGCCAGGTGCGCCGGGCTGGCGGCGGGCAGGGCCCAGGAGCGCGGGTTGGACACGAACACCTGGATCGCCTCGGCGCCGATGTCGGACGCGTAACGCAGCCCGGCCGCGAGGCCGCCGGCCACGGGGACGTGCGCCCCCACCCTCGGCGGCCCCGGCGGTAGGCCGGGCCGCTCGGGGATCGGCGGCCCGGGCCGTAGTCCGGGCCGCTCGGGGAACAGGTCAGGCACGCGTCGATCGGGCGTACAGGGCGTCGCTCTTGCCGTCCTTGTACACCCGGGTGAAGTGGTTCCAGAAGTAGGCATGCAGGGCGGGTGTCCAGGCGATGCGCCGCGTGTTAAACCGCAAGGACAGCCACACGTACTGGGCGTGCCGGAACGCGCTTTGCCAGGTGCTGTTGACCGCCGGGTACCGGGCCGCCCCGGAGCTGGCGTCCCGGCCGTGGCCCAGCGCGTAGTCCGTGCCGATCGCGTCAACCATCTCCGAGCAGCCGGGCACGCTGGAGTAGAAACGGTCCGCAGCGATGAGGAAGGACGCCTGGTCGCTGAGGACACACGAGCCGTGCGGCACGATGCGCTGCACCGCCCGCAGCGCGGCCGGGCTGACCCGCGGCGTCACGTTCAGATCCGACTGCCCCTGCTGCACGGCCAGGATCACGACGCCGACGGCGGCCAGGCCGATCACGGCCCACTGCGCCCAGGTGCCGGGGCTCCGCTGGCTCGCGGGTGCCTCGATATCGCCGGTCTGCAGGGCGCCGGCCAGCCGCCCGGCGGCCAGCCCGATGGACAGGCCCAGGAACGGCGCCAGGAACGCCGGGAAGTGCAGGAAGAACTGGGCGTACCAGAGGAACGCCACTATCACCAGCGTGCAGGTCGCGACCGCGAACCAGTCCAGGCCGGTCAGCGGCTGCCTGCTGATCCGCCAGGCCACGATGAACGCCGCCACCACGAAGACCACGATGATCAGCGCGGCGACGAGCGTCCCGGTTTCGCCGAGGTGCAGCAACTGGCCGATCCCGCTCATCAGCCGCAGCCGCTTGTGCACCGGGGTCCGGGTCGGCACGACCCGGAACACCTGGGCGGCGAAGAAGCTGTTGTAGAACCGGCGCGGGGCGGTCGCCGCGAACGGGATGACCGGGACGCAGAAGCCGATCGCCACCCCGGCCACGAAGAGTACGGCCCGGCGGATCTCCCGGGCCAGCAGCACCGCGATCACCACGACCGGGATGATGGCCCACACTTCAACCGCACCCGCGAAACCGAACGCCACCCCGCCCCACAGCAGCCGCCGGCTGCTGCGGGCCAGCCGGTCACGGTCCAGCACGGTCACGGCACCGACCAGGCAGAACAGGGTCAGCCAGGGCTCGAGCAGCACGGTGTGCGCCGCGACCAGGCTGCCCGGGAAGATAGCCAGCACACCGCAGGACAGGGCCACCGCGAGCGGGCCGCGATGCCGGGCCAGCAATCCGACCAGCACGATCCCCGCGGAACTCGCCGCGACGGTCAGGATGCGCCCGGCCGCCATGCCCCAGGCTGTGCTGGTGACCTGAGCCAGCAGCGCGGCCGGGCTCATCAGCAGCGTGATGCCCGGCGGCTGCACGATGATGAAGTCGCGGTACGGCAGCGCGCCGTGTACCAGGCGGAGGGCACTTCCGAAGTACGGCCCGTCGTCATACTGCGTGACGCCGAGCAGGTATCCGGGGCGGCTCAGCAGGAACAGGCGCAGGCCCAGGCCGATCACGGTGAAGCCGGTAATGACCAGGGCCACGGAGGAGGGCCAGCCGCGGCGCCCGGCCGGCCCGGGAGGCCCGGTGGTGTCGCGGCTCGACGACCCGTCGGCGGCCGGCGTCACCCTGGTTCCGCTCACTGCTGGCCACTTCCTGCACGAGTGATGAACAGGCGGCCACAGTATCGCAACGCACCACGAGCCGGCCCAGATCGGCGGACACTGCCCCGGCCTTCCGGCCGGGGCCGCGGTTCCGGCCGGTGCTGCCGATCCGGCCGGGCTGCCGCCGGTGCCGGGGCCTAGGAATGACTGGCCAGCTGGGTGGGCTTGGTCACGGCGACCAAGGTGACATGCCGCCGCACCCGGACCTTGACCATCGGGATCGGCTCGCCGCGGAACACGTAGCGGTCCCCGAGCTCGCGGGCCAGCCGGGTGTGCATGATCTCCGCGTGGAAGCCATGCGGGGTCAGGGCCCAGGTCAGGCCCAGGGTCAGGCGTCCCAGGACGGTCGGATCGAAGTCGTGGATCGACAGGGCGATGGGCTGGCCGGGCAGTTTCCGCACGATCTGGCGGGACGCGGCCCTCGTCGCGGCCATGGCCGGGTCACTGGTTATCCGGTGGGCGATGTGTTCCTGCGGCGACAGGGCCAGGATCACGCCTGCCGCGACCAGTGCCGTGGCCGCGAGACCCGCCAGCGGCCCGGCCCACGGGACCGCCCGCCCGGCCAGCCGCGCCGTGGCCAGCCGGCGCAGGACCAGCCGCCCGGTGAGCACGGCCCAGCCACCTACCACCAGCCAGCTCAGCACGCCGATGGGGAACAGCACCAGGATCAGGTAGCTCAGCGTGTCCAGGCTGCCGTGTTCCAGCGGGATCCCGGAATACGTCACCAGCGACGCGAGGCTGATCACCAGGGTCACGACGGCCAGGGCCGCCAGCGGCCGGCACCGGAGCGGCCACACCGCCATCACCGCCGCCACGGCCAGCAGGACCAGCACCGCCACCGCGAACCCGGCCGACCGGTGACTGATCACCTCGTAGATCGTCATGTGCTGCGTCGACGACTTCCACCAGACCGGCACCGGCTGCACCGCGGCGGACAGGGCCTTGAGGCTGAATGCCCCGCCCGTCCTCGGCCCGATCGCGGCGCCGCTGCTGCGCAGCAGCAGGCCGAGGTTCCCGTCCGGGGAGGTGAACTGCTGGATGAGAGGGGCGCTCCAGCACGCGGCCCCCGCGAGCAGGCCGGCCAGCGCCCACCAGTAGCTCAGCCGGCCGCGGATGCTGTCCGCCAGGCCGACGATGAGGGCCAGGATGGCCAGGACGCCGGACGGCACGGTGAACATCAGATGGGCCTGGGCGGCGATCGACGCCGTGATGACCAGCGCCGGCCACCAGCCCCGGTGCCCGGACATGACCGCCCAGGCGGCCGCGAGCGCCGCGATGAAGAACACCATCCCGAACCAGGGATTCCAGCTCGGGGTGACGGCGATCCCCGGGATCCACAGCGTCAGGCCGACGATGAGCCCGCTCGCGCACAGCCCGCCGGCCGCGCCGAGTACAGACCAGGCCGCCTCGACCGCGAGCGAGCAGGCCACCAGGCAGAAGAGGGCGGCGCCCCACAGCACCCCGTGCGCCGTGTCGAGATGGACCGGGACGGCCAGCAGCCAGTACTGGAGCGGGCCCGGGTCAAACACCCCGTGGGCCAGCCGGGTGGCCTGGCCGACCATCGGGCTCTGCGCCGTCAGCGAGTTCCACGATCGGAGCGCGATGGCCGCCTCGTCGCCGACCGGCCGCCAGCCGCCAGCGATGAGACGAGCCGGGCCGATCACGAAAGGCAGCCACGCGGCCAGGTGCGCGACGGCACGAAGCGCGGTCAGCCGGCCGGGACGGCGGAACACGGTCAGCCGGCCGGGACGGCGCAACGCGGTCGCTCGGCGGATTCTCAGCAGGGCCTTCTTCGGTTCTGGCCCCTTCAGGCAGAAGCGGCGCAATCACGGGGGGCGCGGTCATATTAGTGTATTGACGACATTTGCCCGGACCGAAGCAGTGCTGATAAGCGTCATACCCGCTATGGCCAGGTTTCTGACCATGAAGAACAATAAAAAGATCAACGCAAGGCAATAGCTGAGCAAAACTGGGCTGGGTTGGAGCCGGAGCGGAGAGGCGGCGGGGAGAGGGCTGCCGTGAGGTGTGGCCAGGCGGCCGGCGTCACGGCCCAGGAGTGGCCAGGCGGCCGTGCGCCACGGCCCAGGTTGTGGGCAGGTGGCCAGCGTCACGGCCCCAGGAGTGGCCAGGTGGCCAGCGCCACGGGCTTACAGGTGCGGCAGGCCCACGTAGATGGTGATCGTGCTGCCCTGCGGAGCCTGGCCTGAGGGGCTGTAGCTGAACACCGTGTTCAGCGGCCCGACCTGGTCCACCTTGACCTGGAATCCCGCCTGGGCCAGCGCCTGGGTGGCCTGGGTGACCTGCTGGCCATCCACGTTGGGCACATTCACCATTTGCGGCCCAGCGGAAATGTCGATGGTGATCACTTCATGGGCGGTGAAGGAACTGCCCGGGGGAACGGACTGCTGGGTGATCGTGCCCGCGGGCTGATCACTCTTCGCGTCCGCGACCTCGTTCAGGTTGACGCCGTTGGCCTGCGCCCACTGCTCGGCCACCGCCTTCTGCTGGCCGACGAGGTTAGGCACCGGCTGGCCGCTGCTGACCACCAGCGAGACGGGCCGGTTCTGCGGCCACGACACGCCTGACACCGGCGTGGTGCTGATCACGATCCCGCTCGCGATGGTGGTGGACGTCTCGTCGACCACCTTGCCGGGGATCAGGCCTGCGTGGCGCAGCGTAGCCTGCGCGGTGGCCAGCGTGCTCCCGGTCACCTGGGGGACCGGGAGCATGTGCGGTCCCGCGGAAGCGATGAGCAGCACGGTGCCGCCCTTGCTCACCCGGGAGCCGATCGCGGGCTCGGTGGCGATGATGTCGCCCTTGGCCACCCGGGCGCTGAACTGGGGCTGGCCCATCTTCGCGGTCAGGCCGTGGCTGCGGACTTCCAGCCGGGCCGTGCTCGCGGTCAGGCCGCCCACCGAGGGCACCGTGGTGTACTTGCCCGCCGACTGCCACCAGATGAGCAGGCCGATCAGGAGGACCGCGACCAGGCCGCCCAGCACGTAATAGAGCCGGCGGCTGAACAGCCAGCGCTGCAGGCCGGGCTCGCGGGGGCCGCCATGCCCGCTGCGGCCCCGGCCCCGGCTGTAGTCCGTGACCGTGCCCGGGGCCACCACCAGGGTGTGGTTCGCGGCCCCGAAGGCGTCTTCATCGGCCCGCCGGGTCAGGCCAGGGTTCCCGTCGCCCGGCGGCATGGCGAATCCGGTCGCGGAGAACGCGGAAGTGGACGCGCCCGCGCCGGATGAGCCTGAGGTCGGGAAGGCCGCACCCACTCCGGTCGGGGCGGCGGCAGCCGGGCCGCCGCCCGCGGCCGCGGGGTCCGCAGGGGCACGCAGGCCGGGAATCAGGTCGTCCGCGTATTGCGACGGCGGAGGCTGGGCCGGCCAGCCATCCGGCTGGTAGCTGGCCGGCTGGTAGCTGGCGGGCTGGTAGCCGGCCGGAGCGCCGGGGGTCCCGTAGGCAGGCGCCCCGTAACCGGGGGCATCGTAGGCGGGGTCCTGGTAGCCCTGGCTCCGGTAGCCGGGATCCCGGTAGCCGGGGTCCGGGTATCCCGCGTCCAGGTACCCGGGGGCCGGATGGCCGGCCGCTGCCGGTGCGGCCGGGGGAGCGGGCGGGAGGCTCAGGCGGACCTCGTTGAGGCTGCGCATGAACTGCCCGCCGTCGCCGGGGCGGAGGTCAGGGTTCCGGCTGGTGGCCCGC
The DNA here is from genome assembly GCA_963837335.1 of uncultured Actinomycetes bacterium. Classification (GTDB taxonomy): domain Bacteria; phylum Actinomycetota; class Actinomycetes; order Streptosporangiales; family Streptosporangiaceae; genus RYN-230. Next base: position 28,130 of record CAWINS010000027.1, read on the forward strand.
AGGACCAGGTCATCCAGGGCGGGCGGGATGCCGTTCGCCAGCTGCGAGGGCACCGGCACGGCCTCGTTGACGTGCTTGTAGGCCACCGCCAGCGGCGTATCCGCGGTGTGCGGCTGCTGGCCGGTGAGCATCTCGAACAGCATGATGCCCGCGGCGTAGACATCCGTCCGCGCGTCCGCAACACCCTGGGATACCTGCTCCGGCGCCAGGTAGGCGGCCGTGCCGATCAGCATGCCGGTCTTGGTATGGCTGGTGCCCGCGAGCATCCGGGCCAGGCCGAAGTCCGCGACCTTGACGTCGTGTCCTTCGGTCAGCAGGACGTTCTCCGGCTTGACATCCCGGTGGGCCAGCCCGGCGGCGTGCGCGGCGCCGAGGCCGCCCAGCACGCCCTCCATGATGTCCAGGGCCTCGCGGGGGCCGAGGCTGCCCTGCTCGTTCAGCAGGTCGCGCAGCGTGCGGCCGGGTACATACTCCATGGCCAGGTAGAGCGTGCGCCCGTCGGCGCCCTGGTCGTACACGCCGACCACGTTGGGGTGCGAAAGGCGGGCCACCGAGCGGGCCTCACCCACGAAGCGGCGGACGAAATCCTCGTCGTTGGCCAGTTCCGCATGCATGATCTTGAGCGCCACGGTGCGGTCCAGCCGGGTATCGGTGCCCAGATAGACGGTGGCCATCCCGCCCGTGGCAATAAGGGACTCAACCCGGTACCGGCCATCCAGGAGCCGGCCGACGGGTGGGCGCGCGAGCGTCGTGTCCATCGGCTCGATTGTATGGCCGCCCGTCGTTCCGGGCGCTGGGAACACCTGTACGGTGTCGCGCGGTGACCGGGAGTAACAAGATTAGCGGGGTTATCTCACGTAGCTGCGGGTTTCTCCGGCAGGTCGCCCCGTCTGGGCCAGATCAGGCCCGGGCACCTCTAGCCTAGGTGCTCGTGCAGATCGACCGGGTAGTGATCGTCGGGGCCGGGCTGGCCGGCTCGCGCGCCGCAGCCGAGCTCCGGGCCAGGGGATACGCCGGCCAGATCACCATGCTGGGCGCGGAGCCCCATCCGCCCTACGACCGCCCGCCGCTGTCCAAGAAGCTGATGATGGGCGAGCTCGACTCGACCTCGCTGGACACTGACGCGGCCGCGCTCCGGCTGGACCTGCGGCTTGGTGAGGCCGCCACCGGCCTGGCCGGGCAGGCCGTCCGCAGCGGGCGCGGCGAATACCGCTTCGACCGCCTGATCGTGGCGACGGGGGCCGCGCCGGTGCGGCTGCCCGGCCCCGGCCGGCAGCACGTCCTGCGCACCGTGGACGACGCCCTGGACATCCGGGCCCGGCTGCAGCCGGGGACCCGGCTGGCCATCGTCGGGGCCGGCTGGATCGGGGCGGAACTCGCCACCGCCGCCGTGGCCCGCGGATGCGACGTCACCGTCCTGGAGGCGGCGGCCACCCCCGCGGCCGCAGCCCTGGGCGAGGTGGCCGGGGCGACGATGGTGCCCTGGTACGCCGCGGCCGGGGTGGACCTGCGGCTCGGCCAGCCGGTGGAATCGGTCCAGGAAGGCGGCCTGGCCCTGCCCGGCGGCGGGTGGCTGGACGCCGACCTGATCGTGACCGCGGTGGGGGTCCGTCCCGGCACGGGATGGCTGGAAGGATCCGGGGTGGACCTGGGCAACGGGATCGTCGTCGACAGCCGCCTGCAGGCCTCGGTGCCCGGGGTTTACGCGGCCGGCGACTGCGCCGCGTTCTGGTCTGGCCGCTACGGCCGGCGGCTGCGGGTGGAGCACTGGGATACCGCCCTGCACTCACCCACCGTGGCCGCGGCCAATGCGCTCGGCGCCGGGCAGGACTACGACCCGGTGCCCTATTTCTGGTCTGAGCAATTCGGCCGGATGGTCCAGTACGTGGGCCACCACGAGCGCGAGGACTGTCTCATCTGGCGCGGTGATCCGGCTGAGGATCGCTGGGCGGCGTGCTGGGTGGCCGGGACAGCGGCCGCCGGGACAGCGGCGGCGCGGCGGAGGCAGAAACGGCGGGCGCTGGCCGGCTGGTCGCCGTCCTCACGGTGGGACGGCCCCGGGACATGCTGCAGGGACGCAGGCTCATGCAAGCGGGCCAGGCCGTGGATATCGCCCGGCTGGCCGACCCCGATGTGCCGGTGCGGGACACGGCCATGACGTGACCGGGAGCAGCCCCAATCCTGGAAGAGAACTGACGAGACTGGCGTGTCCGGGTTTGACCCGGGCCGCAGCGTGGGAAATTCGGAAACGTGGCACAGATTGACCCCCCGGCCGACGCGCTCGTCGGCGACTGGCTCACACTCCCTGAAGCCGCTGACCGGCTCGGCATCCCGCCGGGCAGGCTCAAGCAGCTGTTCCGTGACCGCAAGCTGCTGGCTGTCCAGCGGCCGGACGGCACGACCGCGGTCCCCGCCGCCTTCTTCGATCGCGGCACCATCGTCAAGGGACTGCATGGCACCCTCACCGTGCTGTACGACTGCGGGTTCGACGACCCGGAGGCGCTGCGCTGGCTGTTCACGGCCGACGACTCGCTGCCCGGGACGCCGATCCAGGCGATGATCGAGAATCGCCGCACCGAGGTGAACCGGCGGGCCCAGGCCCTCGCGTTCTGAGGGCCGGGGCGCCGCGGCGCCTGCCCGGTGCCCCGGTACGGACCGTGGTAAGCCGCTGGCGGGCCGGCCGTGAACGGCCCGCCTGCTGGGCAGGGCCGGCCATGAACGGGCGTTAGCTGCGCTTTGTGCGGTTTTCATCTGCTTGGCCTCCGGCGGTCCGCCTGGCCTGCGCGGCCGCCGCCGGTCGCCCCGCGACGGGGCCGGCCCCGGCCCACTAGCCTGGGGACATGCCATCCGGGGTTCTGCACCGTGCGCCAGCCATCCGCGACCTGCTGGCCGCCGGCGGTGAGTCGTACTCGTTCGAGTTCATGCCGCCCAAGACCGAGGACGCCGAGCGGCGGCTGTGGCGGGCCATCCGGGAACTGGAGCCGCTGCGTCCCACGTTCGTGTCGGTCACCTACGGGGCGGGCGGTTCGACCAGGGACCGGACCGTCCGGATGACCGGGCGGATCGCCGCGGAAACGACGCTCACCCCGGTGGGGCACTTCACGGCCGTCGACCACTCCGTGGCCGAGTTGCGCCGGGTGATCGGCTCGTACGCGGCGGTCGGCGTGCGCAACGTGCTGGCGCTGCGCGGCGACCCCGCGGGCGACCCCAACGCCGAGTGGGTCAGGCACCCGCAGGGCCTGGAGTACGCGGAGGACCTGGTCCGGCTGGTCCGGGCCTCGGGCGACTTCTGCGTGGGTGTGGGCGCGTTCCCCGAAGGGCACCCGCGTTCACCCGACCTCGGCTCAGACACCGAGTACTTCGTGCGCAAGTGCCGGGCGGGTGCCGATTTCGCGATCACCCAGATGTTTTTCTACGTGGAGGATTACCTGCGGCTGCGGGACCGGGTGGCGGCCGCCGGCTGCGAGGTGCCGATCATCCCCGGGATCATGCCGGTCACCAGCCTGCGCACGCTGGAGCGGATCGTCGTGCTGTCCGGCGCGCGGTTCCCGGGAGCGGTGAGGGACCAGGTGCGGGCGGCCGAGGGCGACGCGGCGGCAATGCGGGAGATCGGCGTTCAGTACGCCGCGGCCATGTGCGAGCGCTTGCTGGCCGAGGGCACCCCGGGGCTGCACTTTTACACGCTGAACGGCTCCCGCGCGACCGTGGAGATCTACCAGCGCCTCGGGCTGGCCGGGCGCGCGGCCGGCGGCAGTGCGCCTCGCGCCCGGGCCCGGCTGGCCGCGGAAGGCTGACCCGCCGGTCTCCCCGGCGAGCGCCCGGCGGCCAGCAGCCGGCGTCAGCCACCTGACCCGGGCCGGCGGCCCGGCCGCAGCGGCAGCGTCGCGCCCATCAGCGCGTACGGCGGGTCGGTCCCCGGGAACCGGTATCCGGTCACCAGGTCCTTGAAGCCCAGGCCCCGGTAAAGACGGCGGGCCCGGCTCTCGGTGTCCTGGGTGGACAGCAGCGCCGTGCGTTCCAGCCGGGAATGGATCAGCGCGGGCACCATGGCCAGGCCGACCCCGCGCCCCTGGTAGGCCGGATGGACGTGCACCTCAGCCACCTCGAACGAGTCGGCCAGCCAGGTGTGGGCGAGGTCACGGCCGCCCGCCGTGGCCAGCGCGCTGCGGACCAGGTCGTGCCACCACTGGCCGCTGGTGCCGTGGAAGCCATAGGCGAAGCCGATGATCGTGAGCCGGTTGCGGCCCGAGTGCGTTCGCAGCCCGGCAGGCGCGGTGGCGGGATCGTCCGGGAGGGTCATGGCCACGCAGCGGAACGAGGGGAATCCCGCGTGCCGTTCCATGATCGCCTGGCGCCCTGGCAACTGCTGCTGCGGGGGCCGCATGGCGGCCGCGTAGACGTTGGTCAGGACGCCGAGTTCGGCAAGAAAGCGTGCTTTGCCGAATTCCTGCAGCTCTGGGCCAGCCCGCACCCGGGCAAGCGTACGCGAGCGCGGTGCCCCGGCCGTGCGCGCCACCCGGCGGGACACCCCGGGTGGCCAGTGGGCGCCCGGGGGCGCTGCTGAGGCGAACGTGCGGGCGCCTGGGCCGGGTGGGCGTCCACGGCGTTTTGTCGGACCCGCTGGCTATCTTCGAACTCAGATACAACGAGCTGGACAATGAAGCGAACCTATGTTCGAATAACTAGCGGGACCGCCGGGACGTCCCCCCTCATCCTGGGCGGCCGGGCCGGGGTCGGGCGGCGTGCAGCGAAACACCCGCCTGATCCTGGCTCCGCGACGGAAGGAAGGCCATGAGTACGGTCATGTCAGTACGACCAGGCCAGCCACGCTGCCGTATAGCGCCTGCGGCGCTGAATCTCATTGAATCGGCGCGCCGCGGGCTGGCTGACGCCGCGTGCGAAGCCAGTCCGGGCACCCGGTACGTGGGAGCGCACCTCGCGGCGCTGCGGGCCGCGGCCGCGATCGTGGCGGTGAAGATGGGTCCGGGGCAGAGCCCCCGGCGGAAAGCCCCGCACAGCGTCTGGGAGTTGCTGCCGCGGGTGGAGCCCGCGCTGTCGGAATGGGCGGCGTTCTTTGCCGCGGGAGCAGGCAAGCGGGCCGCCGCGGAAGCGGGGCTGCTCCGGGCGGTGTCCGCCCGGGAAGCTGATGATCTGCTCAGGGACGCTGAAACGTTCCTGAACCTGGCCGAGGAAGCGCTGGGGCTGCCGGGCCAGCCGGCCCTGCCGCTGCGCCCGGCCGGCTAGGCGCCGCCCGGTTGCCCCAGTGTCCCGCTGGGACACTGGCACGCGAGTCCGAGCACGCCAGCGGCCTGCCAGCCAATGGCCGGCAGGCCGCCCAAGGGGGCCAACCCTGGGTCAGAAGGCCTCGACTGCGCCTCGCGCCTCGGAGTCGAGGACACCCCAGCTGATCAGCTCTTCGGTCAGGTCAATCGGCGACTTGTCGTAGATGACCGCGAGTGACCGCAGGTCTTCCTGCCGGATGGACAGCACCCGGCCGTTGTAGTCGCCGCGCTGGCTCTGGATCGTCGCCACATAGCGCGCCAGGGGTCCAGCCTTGTCTTTCGGGAGCTGGGCCATCCGCTCCAGATCGATGACCAGCTTCGGCGACGGCGCCAGCGGGGCGGGCGTCGAATCACCAGGCAGCAGCTCAGACACGGGCACGCCGTAGAACTCAGCCAGCTCGGCGAGCTTCTGCACGGTCACCGAGCGGTCACCGCGCTCGTACGAGCCCACAACCACGGCTTTCCACCGGCCGCGTGACTTTTCCTCCACTCCATGCAGGGACAGTCCCTGCTGAGTACGGATGGCACGCAGGCGTGCACCGAGAGTCTTGGCGTATTCAGATGGCATGTCGTCGGCCCCCCGGCCAGATCGTCGCTTTCAGTAACGGTTACGGACAGTGACGGTAGGCCGCAAGCGCGACCAGGTCAAGCCGAATAGCAAAAAGCGGGTCAACTTACGCGTCTCGCCGCCTGCGCTCAGGCCGGTGCTGATCGCCCAGACGTCTAGACACAAATCGCGGAAAGCCCGCAGGGACAGGCGTTCTGGCTGTTCTGGCGGCCGCGCCCGGCTGGCTTTCACGAGTATCGCTGATCCGTCTTTCCTCAGTGTGACACGAATCACTCATCGTTACCCAATCCACGCCGCAGACGGGGGACTCACTTTCCGGGCTGGCGCCAGCCCCGGGGACACCACCCGCTCCCGGCCGGCGTCAGTCCCGGCCGCCACGCCGTGGCGTCCCACGTCACAGCCCTCCGTCCTGGTACCGTGGGCCGGACAGATCATCCTTTAAGACCCGTCCCGTGAGGCGGGAAAGGAGGTCCGTGGCATGCATGCCCTGCATCCTGCCCGGAATCAGGCCGCGGGATCCGGCGGCGCGGCGGGCGGCGGCCCAGCCAGGCCCGGCCCCACTGACCCGAAGACGGCGGTCCCGAAGACGGTCCTGGAGCCCGCCGAGATCGGCCGGGCGCTCACCCGGATCGCGCACGAGATCCTCGAACGCACCGACGGCGCAGCCGACGTGCTCTTGCTGGGCATCCCCACCCGCGGCGTTCCGCTGTCCCAGCGCCTGGCCGAGCGCATCGAGCGGGTCGAGGGGCGTCCGGTACCCCATGGGTCGCTGGACATCACCATGTACCGGGACGACCTACGGCTGCGGCCGGCCCGGGCGCTCGGCCGCACGGAGGTGCCTCCCGAGGGCATCGACGGGGCCATCGTGGTGATCGTCGATGACGTGCTCTACTCCGGCCGGACCGTGCGGGCAGCCCTCGACGCGCTCAACGATCTCGGCCGGCCCCGGGCCGTCCAGCTGGCCGTCCTGATCGACCGGGGGCACCGCGAGCTGCCGGTGCGGCCGGACTACGTCGGCAAGAACCTGCCCACCTCCAAACAGGAGGTCGTGCGGGTGCTCCTGACCGAGGTGGATGGCCAGGACGCGGTGATCATCGGGCAGGCCGGGGGCGGCGCGTGAACCGCCACCTGATCTCCGCGGCCGATCTCAGCCGGGACGATGCGCTGCTCATCCTGGACACCGCCGACGAGCTGGCCCGGATGGCCGACCGGCCGATCAAGAAGCTCCCCACGCTGCGCGGGCGCACGGTGGTCAACCTGTTCTTCGAGGACTCCACCCGGACCAGGATCTCGTTCGAGGCCGCGGCCAAGCGGCTGTCCGCGGACGTGATCAACTTCTCGGCCAAAGGGTCCAGCGTGGCCAAGGGTGAGAGCCTCAAGGACACGGCGCTGACCCTGGAGGCCATGGGCGCGGACGCCGTCGTGGTCAGGCACAGCGCGTCGGGCGCGCCGCACCGGCTGGCCGGCTGGGTGCGCGGGACCGTGGTCAACGCCGGCGACGGCGCGCACGAGCATCCCACCCAGGCCCTGCTGGATGCGTTCACCATCCGGCGCAAGTTCGGCCGCCCTGGCGGTGAGGCCCTCGACGGGCTGCGGGTCACCATCGTGGGCGACATCCTGCACAGCCGGGTGGCCCGGTCCAACGTGCTGCTGCTGAGCACCCTGGGAGCCGAGGTCACCCTGGTCGCGCCCCCCACCCTGCTCCCGGTGGCGGTCGGCGCCTGGCCGTGTTCGGTCGGCTACGACCTGGACGCCGCGATCCCCAAGAGTGACGTGGTCATGATGCTGCGGGTGCAGCAGGAGCGGATGAACGCCGCGTACTTCCCCAGCGTGCGGGAGTACAGCCGGCGCTACGGGCTCGACGGCACCAGGATGGCGCAGCTGCCCGACCAGGCCATCGTGATGCACCCGGGCCCGATGAACCGCGGCGTCGAGATCGCCGCCGACGTGGCGGACTCGGCCCGGTCCACCATCGTGGAGCAGGTGGCCAACGGGGTCAGCGTCCGGATGGCCGTGCTGTACCTGCTGCTCGGCGGGGCCGAGGTGCAGCCATGACCTGGTCCGCGGGCAGGCCGGAAGCGGAGCGCGGGCCGGTACGAAGGAGAGCGGCATGAGCACGAGCCAGGGGGTCTGGCTGATCCAGGGGGCGCGGCCGCTGGGCGGCGGCCCCGCCGACATCGTGATCCGCGACGGCGTGATCGACAGCATCGGTGACGGCCCCGCGCCGCCCGGCGCCCAGGTGCTGGACGCGGCGGGCCTCGTCGCGCTGCCGGGCCTGGTCGACCTGCATACCCACCTGCGCGAGCCGGGCCGCGAGGACGCCGAGACCGTGGAGTCCGGTACCCGGGCGGCGGCGCTGGGCGGGTTCACCGCCGTGCACGCGATGGCCAACACCGACCCGGTGGCCGACACGGCGGGCGTGGTGGAGCAGATCTGGCGGCTCGGGCGGCAGGCGGGGCACTGCGACGTGCACCCGGTGGGCGCGGTCACGGTGGGCCTGGGCGGAACGCGCCTGGCCGAACTGGGCGCGATGGCCGATTCCGCGGCCCGGGTCCGGGTGTTCTCCGACGACGGGCGGTGCGTGTCCGACGCCGTGCTGATGCGCCGCGCCCTGGAGTACGTGAAGGCGTTCGACGGGGTGATCGCGCAGCACGCGCAGGAACCCCGGCTCACCGAGGGCGCGCAGCTGAACGAGGGGGAGATGTCCGGTCGCCTCGGGCTGACCGGCTGGCCGGCCGTGGCCGAGGAGGCCGTCATCGCCCGCGACTGCCTGCTCACCGCGCACGTCGGCTCGGCGCTGCACGTCTGTCACGTGTCCACGGCCGGATCGGTGGAGATCATCCGCTGGGCGAAGAGCAAGGGCTGGCGGGTCAGCGCCGAGGTGACCCCGCATCACCTGCTGCTGACCGATTCCCTGGCGGCCGGCTACGACCCCGTCTATAAGGTCAACCCGCCGCTGCGCACCCCGGCGGACGTGGCGGCGCTGCGCGAGGGCCTGGCCGACGGGACCATCGACTGCGTGGCCACCGACCACGCGCCGCATCCGGTGGAGGACAAGGAAACCGAGTGGGACACGGCCGCGTTCGGCATGACCGGCCTGGAAACGGCGCTGCGCGTGGTGCAGGAGGCCATGGTCAACACCGGCCTGCTCGACTGGGCCGGGGTGGCCGACCGGATGGCCCGGCGCCCGGCCCGCATCGGCCGCCTGCCCGGCCCGGAGCGCGGGGCGCTGGCCGCGGGACTGCCCGCCAGCCTGACGCTCTACGACCCGTCGGCCCGCGAGCGCGGTGGACCCGCGGGCGCACGCCTCCCGGAGCCGGAACAGCCCGTTCGCGGGGATGGAACTGCCGGGCCGGGTGGTCGCCACGTTCCTGCGCGGGACGCCCACCGTCCTCGACGGGAAGCTCGCCTGATGGCCGGGTCGCTGAGTCCGGGGTCCAGCGGGGCGGCGCCCGCGATCCTGGTCCTGGAGGACGGCACCACCTTCCGCGGGACCGCGTTCGGCGCCGACGGCGAGACCTTCGGCGAGATGGTCTTCAACACCGGCATGACCGGCTACCAGGAGACGCTGACCGACCCGTCTTACGCCCGCCAGATCGTGGCCATGACCGCGCCGCACATCGGCAACACCGGGGTGAACGACGAGGACCCCGAGTCGCGGCGGATCTGGGTGAGCGGCTACGTGGTCCGCGAGCCGGCCCGGCTGGCCTCGAACTGGCGGTCGCAGCGGAGCCTGGACACCGAACTGCGCGCCCAGGGCATCACCGGGATCGCGATCACCGGCACCCGGGCGCTGACCCGGCACCTGCGCGAACGCGGGGCGATGCGGGCCGGCATCGCCACCGGCCCCGCGGACCCGGACGCGCTCCGCGAGCGGGTCCTGGCCAGCCCGCAGATGGTCGGCGCCGACCTGGCCCGGGAGGTGTCCACGGAGGCCGCCTACACCGTTTCCCCGCCGGACGGGGTGCCGGTCCGTTACCAGGTCGCGGCCGTGGACCTGGGCATCAAGACCGCCACGCCGCAGGCCATGGCCCGGCGGGGCTGCCAGGTCACGGTGCTCCCCGCGGCCAGTACCACCGAGGACATCCTGGCCCTGCGGCCGGATGGAGTGTTCTTCTCCAACGGGCCCGGCGACCCGGCCGCGGCCGGCTACGCGGTGGACGCGGTCCGCGGCGTGCTCGCCCAGGGCGTCCCGGTCTTCGGCATCTGCCTGGGCAGCCAGGTCCTGGGCCGGGCGCTCGGCCTTGGCACCTACAAACTCCGCTTCGGGCACCGCGGGGTGAACCAGCCGGTCAAGGACCTGGCGACCGGGCAGGTGCACATCACCAGCCACAACCACGGCTTCGCGGTGGCCATGCCCGCCGCCGCCGAGGGCGGGGCTGGGCAGCACGCCGCCGCGGGCGGGGCTGGCCAGCCGGGCGCCGGGTACGGCGGCTCCGGGCCGGGCGCGACGTTCGCCACCGATTTCGGCCCGGCCCAGATCACCCACGTCAACCTCAACGACGGCGTGGTCGAGGGCCTGCGGCTGCTGGACCGGCCCGCCTTCAGCGTGCAGTACCACCCCGAGGCCGCGCCGGGCCCGCACGACGCGGCCGGGCTATTCGACGAGTTCTGCGCGCTGATGGATGGCGCCAGGGGAGGTGCGCGTGCCCAGGCGTGAGGACCTGCGCTCGGTACTCGTCATCGGGTCCGGGCCGATCGTGATCGGCCAGGCCTGCGAGTTCGACTACTCCGGCACCCAGGCCTGCCGGGTGCTGAGCCAGGAGGGCATCCGGGTCAGCCTGGTCAACTCCAACCCGGCCACGATCATGACCGATCCGGAGTTCGCCGACGCGACCTACGTCGAGCCGATCACCCAGGACGTGCTGGAGAAGGTCATCGCCAAGGAGCGGCCCGATGCCGTGCTGCCCACGCTCGGCGGGCAGACCGCGCTGAACGCGGCCGTCGAGCTGCATGAGGCGGGCATCCTGGCCAAGTACGGCGTCGAGCTGATCGGGGCCGGCATCGAGACCATCAGGTCTGGTGAGGACCGGAAGCGGTTCAAGGACATCGTCACCGGGCTCGGCGCCGAGGTGCCGCGCAGCCACATCTGCCACGCCATGGACGAGTGCCTGGCCGCCGCGGCCGATCTCGGCTATCCGGTGGTCATCCGGCCGTCCTTCACCCTGGGCGGGTCGGGCTCGGGCATCGCGCGCTCCGAGGGCGACCTGCGCCGCCTCGCCGGGCACCGGGCTGGACGCCAGCCCGGTGACCGAGGTGCTGCTGGAGGAGTCCATCCTCGGCTGGAAGGAGTTCGAGCTCGAGCTGATGCGCGACCGCCACGACAACGTGGTGGTGGTCTGCTCGATCGAGAACATCGACCCCATGGGCGTGCACACCGGGGACTCGGTCACCGTGGCCCCGGCGATGACCCTGACCGACCGCGAGTACCAGCACATGCGCGACGTGGCCATCGCGGTGGTCCGCGCGGTGGGAGTGGACACCGGGGGCTGCAACATCCAGTTCGCCGTGCACCCGCAGACCGGCCGGATGGTCGTCATCGAGATGAACCCGCGGGTGTCCCGGTCCTCGGCGCTGGCCTCCAAGGCGACCGGCTTCCCGATTGCCAAGATTGCCGCCCGGCTGGCCATCGGCTACACGCTGGACGAGATCCGCAACGACATCACCGGGGAGACGCCGGCCAGCTTCGAGCCCGCGCTGGACTACGTGGTGGTCAAGGTGCCGCGGTTCGCGTTCGAGAAGTTCCCCGGCGCGGACCCCGAGCTGACCACGCACATGAAGTCGGTCGGTGAGGCCATGGCCATCGGGCGGAGCTTCCCGGAGGCGCTGCAGAAGGCGCTCCGCTCGCTGGAGAACCGGGCCGCGCCGTTCAGCTGGGCCGGGCCGCCGGGGGACCGGGCTGAGCTGCTGGCGCGCTGCGCGGTGCCGCACGACGGCCGGATGTCCACCGTGCACCAGGCGCTGCGGGCCGGGGCGACCGTCGCCGATGTCTCCGGGGTGAGCGGGATCGATCCCTGGTTCGTGGACCAGATCCAGGGGATCCAGGAGATCGCCGAGCGGCTCGCCGGAGCGGCCGGCGCGCCCGCGGCCCTGGCGCCCGGCCCGGAACTGGATACCGGCACGCTGCGGCTGGCGAAGCGGGCCGGGTTCTCCGACGCCCAGATCGGCCAGCTCCAGGGCCTGCCCGAAGACCAGGTGCGGCTGCTGCGGCACGCGTTCGGCATCCGCCCCGTGTACCACACGGTCGATACCTGCGCGGCGGAGTTCGCCGCCCGCACGCCCTACCTGTACTCCACGTATGACGAGCAGACCGAGGTGCCCCCCGGCGGGGCGCCGAAGGTGATCATCCTGGGCAGCGGGCCGAACCGGATCGGCCAGGGCATCGAGTTCGACTACGCCTGCGTGCACGCGTCGTTCGCGCTGACCGCCGCGGGCTACGAGACCGTGATGGTCAACTGCAACCCCGAAACGGTGTCCACCGACTATGACACGTCCGGGCGGTTGTACTTCGAGCCGCTGACCCTGGAGGACGTGCTCGAAGTGGTCCACGCGGAGCAGCAGAGCGGGCCGGTGGCCGGGGTCATCGTGCAGCTCGGCGGCCAGACCCCGCTGGGACTGGCCCGCGCCCTGGCCGCCGAGGGCGTGCCGGTCGTCGGGACCAGCCCGGACGCGATCCACCTGGCCGAGGACCGCGGCGAGTTCGGGGCGGTGCTGGAGGCGGCCGGGCTGCCCGCGCCCCGGTACGGCACCGCGCTGTCCTACGACGAGGCCAAGGTGGTCGCGGACGAGATCGGCTACCCCGTGCTGGTCCGGCCCTCCTACGTGCTCGGCGGCCGGGGCATGGAAATCGTCTATGACGACGCCACCCTGGAGGACTACGTGGGCCGGGCGGCGGCGGCCAGCCCCGGCCACCCGGTCCTCATCGACCGCTTCCTCGACGACGCGATCGAGATCGACGTGGACGCCCTCTACGACGGGCAGGAGCTGTTCCTCGGCGGGGTGATGGAGCACATCGAGGAGGCCGGCATCCATTCCGGTGACTCGGCCTGCGCACTGCCGCCGATCACGCTGGGCCGCTCAGATATCGTCCGGATCCGCGAATCGACCGAGGCCATCGCCCGGGGCGTGGGGGTGCGCGGGCTGCTCAACGTGCAGTACGCGATGGCGGCCGGGGTGCTGCACGTGCTGGAGGCCAACCCCCGGGCCTCACGGACCGTGCCGTTCGTGTCCAAGGCCACGGCCACCCCGCTGGCCAAGGCGGCGGCCCGGATCATGCTGGGCGCGAGCGTGGCGGACCTGCGCGCCGAGGGCATCCTGCCCGCGTCGGGTGACGGCGGCACACTTCCCCTGGACGCGCCGATCGCGGTCAAGGAGGCGGTGCTGCCGTTCGGCCGGTTCCGTGACGCCCGCGGGCAGGGCGTGGACACGATCCTCAGCCCTGAGATGCGCTCTACGGGCGAGGTGATGGGGATCGACGAGGCGTTCGGCACCGCCTACGCCAAGTCCCAGGCGGCCGTCTACGGGCCGCTGCCGGTCAAGGGCCGGGTGTTCGTATCGGTGGCCAACCGGGACAAGCGGTCCATGGTGTTCCCCGTCAAGCGCCTGGCCGACCTGGGCTTTGAGATCTGGGCGACCGAGGGAACCGCGGAGGTGCTGCGGCGCAACGGCGTTCGTGCCACGATCGTCCGGAAGCACAGCGACGGCCCCGGACCGGACGGGGAGCCCGATATCGTGGCCAGGATCCTCGCCGGACAGGTGGATCTCATCGTGAACACGCCGTTCGGCAGCCCGGGGCACTCGGGTCCACGGCTGGACGGTTACGAGATCCGGACCGCCGCGGTGCGGCGCGGGGTGCCCTGTGTCACCACGGTGCAGGGGCTGGGCGCCGCGGTGCAGGGCATCGAGGCCATTCAGCGCGGCGAGGTGGGGGTGCGGTCCTTGCAGGAGTACGCTCTGCTCGCCCGGGGGGCTCTGCTGACCCGGGGGACCCCCCGGACCCCCCGGGAGCGCCAGCTCCGGGAGAACACGCTCTGCCTTCCCGGGGGGACGACCCGGACCCCCGGGAGCGCCAGCTCCGGGGGAACACCCCTCCGGCGCGCCCCCCGTCGTGACGCTGGCGCTGCGCCATGACCGCCGCAGACGGCGAGCAGGATGCCGTCCAGGTCCAGGTGCGCGGCACCGTGCTCACGGTCCGGAAGGTCGATGCCTACTACGCGATGACCGTGGTCGCCCCGGGGATCGCCGCCCGGTTCCGGCCGGGCCAGTTCGTCGCGGTCGCGGTCGGCGGGCCGGACACGTCCATGCTGCTGCGCCGCGCGTTCTCCATCCATGACGTGCGGCCGGACCACGGCGGGACCGTGGAGTTCGTGTTCGCCGCGGTCGGGCCGGGGACCCGGTGGCTGGCTGAGCGCCGCACCCGCGATGTCGTCGACCTGACCGGGCCGCTCGGCCGGCCTTTCCCGGTTCCCCGGGACCCGGTGAGCTGCCTGCTGGTCGGCGGCGGCTACGGGAGCGCGCCGCTGTTCCCGCTGGCTGACCGGCTGCGCAGCCGGGACTGCCAGGTGGACTTCCTGCTCGGCGCGGCCAGCGCGGACCGGGTCTTCGGCGCGCTCAGCGCGCGGCGGATCGGCCGGACCGCGGCGGTCACCACCGAGGACGGCTCGATGGGGGTGCGCGGGCTCGTCACCGACCGGCTCACCCAGATCATCCACGAGGCGCGCACCGACGTCATCTACGCGTGCGGCCCGATGGGGATGCTCCGCCAGGTGACGGCGCTGGCCGGCCGCTACGACATCCCGGTGCAGACCCTGGTCGAGGAGTCGATGGCCTGCGGCATCGGGGTGTGCATGACCTGTGTGCTGCCCGTCGTCGGGGACGACGGCGTGACCCGGATGGTCCGGTCCTGCGTAGCGGGCCCGGTGTTCCGGGGCGAGACGGTGCGCTGGGACGACATCGGCACCATCCCGTTCGACGCGCTGGGCGCCCCGGGCTGGAACCCGCGGCAGCACGCGGGGACCAGCGGCGCCGCGGCCCGGCCGGCCGGGGTGCCCCCGGCTCCCGGCTCGTCACGGGGCGGATCGTCACGGTCCGGGACACCGGCGGCCAGCGCGAGCGGGCCGGCCGGGGCGCGCCGGCCGGCCGGCGCGGCCCGCGCCGCCGGCCCGGGCCCGGAGCGGAAGGAGCAGCATGGCAGTTGACCTGCGAACCAGGCTCGGCCACGTCGAACTGCCGAACCCGATCCTGACCGCGTCGGGCTGCGCCGGAGCAGGCCGGGAACTCGCCCAGTTCTTTGACGTCGCCAAGATCGGCGCGGTCGTCACCAAGTCCGTGATGGTCGCGCCCCGGGCGGGCCGGCCGACGCCCCGGATGGCCGAGACGCCCAGTGGGATGCTGAATTCCATCGGCCTCCAGGGGCCCGGGATCGACGCTTTCCTCCAGCGGGACCTGCCGTGGCTGCTCTCGCGGGGGGCACGGGCCGTCGTGTCCATCGCGGGCGGCAGCGTTGACGAGTACGCGGAGCTTGCCGCACGGCTGACCGACGCGGCAGGAGTCACTGCCATAGAGGTGAATATTTCCTGTCCGAATGTCGAGGACAGGGGACAGGTGTTCGCCTGCGATCCGGGCGCCTCCGCCGCGGTCATCGAGGCGGTCCGGGCCCGGACCCGGTACGACATCCCGGTCTTCGCGAAGCTGTCACCAGACGTCACGGACATCGTCGCGATCGCCCGGTCATGTGTCGGCGCGGGCGCCGACGGCCTCTCGATGATCAACACCCTGCTCGGGATGGTGATCGACACCGAGACCATGCGCCCCGTGCTGGCCGGCGTCACCGGGGGCCTGTCCGGCCCCGCCATCCGGCCGGTGGCGGTGCGCTGCATCTGGCAGGTCCGCAAGGCGCTGCCCGATGTCCCGATCATCGGCATGGGCGGCGTCCGGACCGGCCGGGACGCGCTGGAGCTCATCCTGGCCGGGGCGTCCATGGTGAGCGTCGGCACCACGATCTTCCACGATCCGTCGGCCTGCGTCCGCATCCTGCGCGAACTCGATGAGGAACTCGGGCAGCGCGGCATCGAGCGGCTGGGCGACGTGATCGGGCTCGCGCACGAGCCGAGGGGCGCGCCGGTGCGCCGGCTGTCCGGGACCGTCCACTAGCGGCCGCCGCACGCGTCCGTCATCACCCGTACCCGAGGAGGAGAGTTGAGCCAGCCAGCGCCGATCGCCGTAGCGCTTGACGCACCCGATCTGGAGACCGCGGCTCGCTGGGCCGGCCTGGTAACGCCGCACGTCAGCACCGTGAAAATCGGGCTCGAGCTGTATCTGCGGTACGGCCCGGGCGTGGTCGCCTCGATCAGGGGCGCCAGCGGCGTGCGGGTCTTCCTCGACCTGAAGCTGCACGACATCCCGGCGACCGTGGCGGGCGCGGCCCGGGCGGTGGCCCGGCTGCGGCCGGACATCGTCACAGTGCACGCCTCAGCGGGCCCTGAGGTCATCAGGGCGGCCGTTCAGGCCGCTCCGGACACCGTGATAGCCGGGGTCACCGTGCTCACCTCCCTGAGCCCTGCGGACCTGGAGTCGATCGGCCTGCGCGGCCCGGTGCCAGACGCCGTGCGCCGCCTCGCCGTCCTCGCGGTCGGGGCCGGCGCGCGGGCCCTCGTCTGCTCCCCGCGCGAGGTGGCCGCGGTGCGCGCCGAAGTCGGCCCGGACATCACACTGATCACCCCGGGCGTCCGGCCGGCCGGTGCGGACCGTAACGACCAGGCGCGGATCGCCACGCCCGAGGAAGCGCTGCGGGAGGGGGCGGATCTTCTGGTCATCGGGCGCCCCATTACCGGCGCGGCGGACCCGGGTGCGGCCGCATCGGCCATCGCGGCCCCGCTGCGCCGGCTCGCGCCGGCCGACTGAGCGTCCCGGCGGGGCCGCCCCGGACACCGTCCGGCCCACCTGGATGATCATGAGACGCGCTGGCTGATCACGCCATCTGGCCGCAGGTAGAGGCGGCTGGCGTGTTTGAAGCACTCGGCCGCGGGCTGGATGATAGGGCCATGGGGATAGCCCGTTTGGCTACGTTAAGTATTCGGTCTCATCCGGAGAGTAATATCGGCCAATTTATGACGTAACAAACGGGTGTTTGCGTTGCCCTGGCGGGCTGAACTCGCTACTTTCCCTTCCCGTCCGCAGTTTTCGATTCTGAAACCCGAGGTGACCCGGAGTGGCTCTTCCTCCCCTCACTCCCGATCAGCGCGCCGCTGCCCTAGAGAAGGCCGCACGTGCGCGCAAGGAACGGGCCGAGGTCAAGGCCCGGCTGAAGAAGGCCGAGCTGACGCTGTCCCAAGTTCTCAAGGACGGCCAGACAGATGACATCCTTGGAAAGATGAAAGTCTCGGCTCTGCTCGAGGCCGTGCCGGGGATCGGCAAGGTTCGGGCCCGGCAGATCATGGAGCGGCTCGGCATCGCCGAATCGCGCCGGGTCCGCGGCCTGGGTGCGAACCAGCGTGCCGCCCTGGAAAACGAGTTCGGTGGTGTTATCTGAGGCAGTCTGATCACCCCAGGGGCGGGCGCGGGGGACCCAGGCCAACGGCCATGACGTCCGCTGATCGCACATGCGGTACCGCGCTTGTCCGGGGGGGCGGGGTGCCAGCCCGGCTAATCGTTCTTTCCGGCCCTTCCGGGGTCGGCAAGAGCACCGTGGTGGCCGGGCTGCGGAAGGTAAGTCCGGAAATCTGGCTCTCGGTATCGGTGACCACACGGGCACCGAGACCCGGTGAAGTCGATGGCCGGGAGTATCACTTTGTCAGTGATGCCGAGTTCGACCGGATGCTGGCCCGCGGGGATCTGCTCGAATGGGCGACATTCGCCGGCCACCGGTATGGAACGCCGCGTGGCCCGCTGGCTGAGAAACTGGCGGCCGGAGTTCCCGCGCTTCTGGAAATTGATCTTGCGGGTGCGCGGCAGGTGCGCAGTGCGGTCCCAGACGCCCTGCTGATATTTCTCGCTCCGCCCAACTGGGAAGAACTGGTGCGCAGGCTCACCGGCCGCGGCACGGAGCCGCCCGAGGTGATCCTGCGCAGGCTGGAGGCGGCCCGGGTGGAGCTCGCCGCGGAAGAAGAGTTCGATCTGACGCTGATCAATACGTCGGTCAGGGACGTCTGCCGCCAGCTGGTAGCCTTGACCGTGGGCCTAGGTGCCCCATGATTTTTTCTTCACCCAAACGGAAGGCACATAGTGGCAGGTAGTCCCGCCGCGGAGGGCATCACCAACCCGCCTATCGATGATCTGCTCCAAGTCGTAGACAGCAAGTACCGCCTGGTCATCATGGCGGCGAAGCGGGCGCGGCAGATCAACGCCTACTACGCCCAGCTCGGCGAGGGCCTGCTGGAGTATGTGGGCCCGCTGGTCGAGACCCGGGTCCAGGAGAAGCCGCTGTCCATCGCGCTGCGCGAGATCCGCCAGGGGCTGCTCTCCGCCCAGGAGACGGCGGAACCCACCTCCTGACGTCCCAACTGAGCGGCCGGGAACGGGGACGGTGAGGACGTGCCGTCGAGCATCGTTCTCGGTGTTGGCGGCGGCATCGCCGCCTACAAGGCCTGTGAGCTGCTGAGGCGGTTCACCGAGGGCGGCGACCAGGTCCGGGTCGTGCCCACCAGCAGCGCGCTGCGCTTCGTGGGCGAGGCCACCTGGGCCGCCCTGTCCGGCCAGCCCGTCACCACCAGTGTCTGGGATGACGTGCATGAGGTTCCGCATGTCCGGCTGGGCCAGCATGCCGATCTGGTCTTCGTCGCCCCGGCCACGGCCGACCTGCTGGCCCGCGCGGCCACCGGGCGGGCTGACGACCTGCTGACCGCCACGCTGCTGACCGCGCGCTGCCCGGTAGTGTTCGCGCCCGCGATGCACACCGAGATGTGGGAGCATCCGGCCACCCAGGCCAACGTGGCGACCCTGCGCGGCCGCGGCTGTCTTGTCCTGGATCCCGCCGCCGGGCGGCTCACGGGCGCCGACAGCGGGCCGGGACGCCTGCCCGAGCCAGCGGAGCTGCACGAGACGGCCCTGCGGGTGCTGGCCCGCGGCATCGCGGGGCTGCGCCCCGACCTGGGCGGCCGGCATGTGCTGGTCTCCGCGGGGGGCACCCGGGAAGAACTGGACCCCGTCCGGTTCCTGGGCAACTGGTCCTCGGGGCGCCAGGGCTACGCGCTGGCGCGGACCGCGGCCGCCCGGGGCGCCCAGGTCACCCTGGTGTCCGCGAACGTGGAGCTCCCCGACCCGGCGGGCGTGCGGGTCGTCCGGGTCATCTCAGCCCGCGAACTGGAGGCCGCGGTCAGGTCCGCCGCCGCGGGCGCGGACGCCGTCGTCATGGCGGCGGCAGTGGCTGACTTCCGGCCCGAAACCCGTACTGACTCGAAGATCAAGAAGGCCGGGCTGGCCCCCGGGCCGTTGCGCCTGGTGGAAAACCCTGACGTCCTGCGCGGGCTGTCCGCCCACCGGGCCCGGCCGGGTCAGGTCATCGTCGGCTTCGCCGCCGAGACCGAGGACCTGCTGCACAACGGCCAGGCCAAACTGGCTGCCAAGGGATGCGATCTGCTGGTCGTGAACCAGGTCGGGGCCGGGCTGGCGTTCGGCACCACCGACAACGAGGCGATCGTGCTGGCCTCCGACGGGACCGTGGCCAAGGTGCCGCGCGGGCCCAAGGAAGTGCTCGCCGATGTGGTGTGGGACCTCGCCGCCGCCCGGTTTCCCGGTTAGCCAGGGCCCGGTAACGGGTCCGGCAGATTTATCTTCCTCCACCAGCCCGTCCAACCTCGTCAACCGGGCGGGCAGGCACCGTTTCTGGTCCCGCAGGCCAGGGAGCCCGGCTAGACTTCGGCGAGGTTTCAGCCGCTTAAGAGGTTTCAGCCACTTACTAGGACGGGGATTCAGGTGGCCCGACGTCTTTTTACCTCCGAGTCAGTGACGGAGGGTCATCCGGACAAGATGGCGGATCAGATCAGTGATGCCATCCTCGATTCGATGATCAAGGATGACCCCAACAGTCACGTGGCCGTGGAGACGATGATCACGACCGGCCAGGTGCACGTGGCCGGGGAGGTCACCACCGAGACCTACGTGGACATTCCCGGGATCATCCGGGAGAAGATCCTCGAGATCGGCTACGACTCCTCCCTCAAGGGATACGACGGCGCGTCGTGCGGGGTGTCCGTGTCGATCGGGGCCCAGTCCCCGGACATCGCCCAGGGCGTGCTGCGGGCATTTGAGCACCGCGAGGGTGAGGGGTCCTCCGACCTCGACCGGCAGGGGGCCGGTGACCAGGGCCTCATGTTCGGCTACGCGTGCCGGGAGACTCCGGAGCTCATGCCGCTGCCGATCATGCTCGCGCACCGGCTGTCCCGGAGGCTGTCCGAGGTGCGCCGCAGCGGCGATGTTCCCTATCTGCGCCCGGACGGCAAGACGCAGGTCACGATCGAATACGACGGGGACAAGGCGGTCCGCCTGGACACCGTGGTCGTGTCCGCGCAGCACGCGCCGGACATCGACCTGAGGGAACTGCTCGCCCCCGACGTGCGCGACCTCGTGGTCGCCCCGGTGCTCGACGGCCTGGACATCGACACCACCGCGTACCGGCTCCTGGTCAACCCCACCGGCCGGTTCGAGATCGGCGGTCCCATGGGCGATGCCGGGCTGACCGGCCGGAAGATCATCATCGACACCTACGGCGGGATGGCCCGGCACGGTGGCGGGGCGTTCTCCGGCAAGGACCCGTCCAAGGTGGACCGCAGCGCGGCGTACGCCATGCGCTGGGTGGCCAAGAATGTGGTCGCGTCCGGCCTGGCGGACCGCTGCGAGACCCAGGTCGCGTACGCGATCGGCAAGGCCAAGCCGGTGGGCCTGTTCGTGGAGTGCTTCGGTACTGAGCGGCTGCCCGTCGAGCAGATCCAGGACGCGGTGCTGGAGGTCTTCGACCTGCGGCCGGCCGCGATCATCAGGGATCTCGACCTGCTCCGCCCGATCTACTCGCAAACCGCCAGCTACGGGCATTTCGGCCGCGAGGAGCCCGACTTCTCCTGGGAGCGGGTCGACCGGGCCGACAGCCTGCGGTCGGCCGCGGGGCTGTAACCCTCGTTCCCGGCCCGCTGCCCGGGCCCTGGACATCATCTGGGCCCGGAATTTACGCTCGTTGCGCCCGGTGTCCCGTTCAGGGCGTTGGTGCCCGCGTGTGAGCCGGTGAGCCAGTGCCATCATCCGCAGACCGGGCCGAGTTCCCAGGCCGCTCCGCGGGGCCGCCCGGACCGGGCGGCCCCGCGGAGCGGGCACCTGGGCTGGCCGAGGGCATCCCGCCAGCCAGCGGCCAGGCCCCGCCCGGAGGGCCAGCCCCGGCGCGCGGCGGCGCCAACTGGCCCGCCACGGCCGCGCTGGCCTGCGGGATCCTGGGCGGGGCGCTCATCACCATCCCGGCCGCCCTGCTGCTGGCCGCTCTCGGCTTCCGCCGCACCCGCCAGGGAAGCCGGGGCCGGGTCCGCTGCTGGGCCGCGGTGATCCTCAGCCTGGCCTGGGCGGGGGCGGCGGGCTATCTGGTACCCCATCTGATCCGGGCCGCCGACCCAGGCTGCGTGGCGTACAAGAACACCGCCCTCACGGCCTACAACCGGATGGCCGCAGACGTCAGCAACGGGGTCAGCCGGGCCCGGCTGACCCAGGACCTGACGGCCGCCATCGCCACGGTCGGCGAGGCCCGGTCGGACACCCGGAGCGCAGCGGCCAGCCGGCCGCTGGCCGCGCTGTCTGGTGAACTGCGGACGATGCGCGTGGATGTCCGGGCCGGCCGCGTTGTCCCGCGCCAGCTGCTGCTGTCCCTGAACCGGGAGACCCGGGCCGCCGATGCCGCCTGCGGCACCGTGCGCCTGTAGCCATAGGCAGTCTGTGGCTACCGGGCGTCTGTGATCCCGGGGTCTTTGCCCCGGGGGCGTCTGGGCCCGCGAGGGCCGTCTGGGCCCCGGCCTCGGGTGATCTGCTCCTCCGCTGCGCAGGCCCGGAGTGTCCGTGCGCTCTGGTAGGACAGGAGCATGGCCGGGGCAGCGAGTCAGCAGGCGGCCGCCCGGCCGGCGGCGCGGGCGGGGCGCCGGGCCACCCGCGAGCCGGGACCGGTCGCCGCGGTCCTGCCGGTGGCCCGGGTGGCCGTCGATATGCCCCTGGCCCACCTGGACCGGCCGTTCGACTACCTGATCCCCGAGCGGCTGTCGGAGCAGGCGGTGCCTGGCTGCCGGGTGCGGGTTCGATTCGCGGGCCAGCTCGTGGACGGCTACCTGCTGGAGCGGGCGGCGGTGAGCGAGCACCAGGGGCGGCTGGCCCGCCTGGAGCGGGTGGTGTCACCCGAGCCCGTGCTGAGCCCGGAGATCATGGCCCTGGCCCGTGAGGTCGCGGACCGGTGCGCGGGCACCATGGCCGACGTGCTGCGGCTGGCCATCCCGCCCCGGCATGCCCGCACCGAAGCGGCCGCCCCGAGCCCGGATCCCGCCGGGACCAGGCCGCCGGCCGAACGGCCTGATCCCGGACCCTGGGCCCGCTACCCGGCCGGCCCGGCGTTCCTGGACGCCCTGGCCAGCCGGCGCGGGCCGCGGGCCGTGTGGTCGGCGCTGCCCGGCCCGCGCTGGCCGGAGGAGATCGCCCGGGCGGTGGCCACCGTCGCGGCCACCGGGCGCGGTGCCCTGGTCGTGGTGCCCGACGCGCGCGACCTCAGCCTGCTGGACGAGGCGCTCGCCGCCCAGCTCGGGCCGGAGGGGCACGTCACGTTGTCCGCGGATCTCGGGCCCGCCGAACGCTACCGGCGCTGGCTGGCCATCCGGCGGGGCGCGCAGCGAGTGGTGGCGGGTACCCGGGCCGCGATGTTCGCGCCGGTCAGCGACCTGGGGCTGGTGGTCCTCTGGGATGACGGCGACGACCTGCACGCCGAGCCGCGCGCACCCTACCCGCACGCCCGTGAGGTGCTGGCGCTGCGCGCCCACCGCACCGGCGCGGCCGTCCTGATCGGCGGATTCGCCCGGACCGCCGAGTCCACCAGCCTGGTGGCCAGCGGCTGGGCGCGGCCGCTCGTCGCGGACCGTGCCGTGCTGCGTGACCACGCACCCGCGGTCCGCGCCGCGGGCGGTGACGCCGAACTCGCCCGGGACGAGGCGGCCCAGACCGCGCGGCTGCCGAGCCTGGTGCTGCGCACCGCCCGCGAGGCCCTGGACAGCGGACCCGTCCTGGTCCAGGTGCCACGCCGTGGCTACGTGGCGGCTCTCGGCTGTGCCCGTTGCCGCGAAAGGGCCAGGTGCGCGGCCTGCGGAGGCCCGCTCGCCCTGGCCAGCGTCGGCGCGGCGCCACGTTGCGGGTGGTGCGGAGCCGCGGACGAGCGGTGGCGATGCGGGCGCTGCGGGCATGGCGCCGTCCGTGCCCTGGTCACCGGGGCCGGGCGGACCGCGGAGGAACTCGGCCGGGCGTTCCCGGGGGTCCCCCTGCTCACCTCGGGCGGCGCCGCGATGATCCCCGTCGTGCCCGGGTCGCCCGCCCTGGTGGTCGCCACACCCGGGGCCGAGCCGCGGGCCGACGGAGGGTACGCGGCCGGGCTGCTGCTGGACGGCTGGATGCTGCTCGGCCGGCCCAGCCTGCGCGCTGCCGAGGAGACACTGCGCCGCTGGATGAACGCTGCGGCGCTGGTCCGGCCCGGTCCGGCCGGCGGCCGGGTGGTGGTGGTGGCCGACTCCGGCATCCCCGCGGTCCAGGCGCTGATCCGCTGGGACCCGGTCACGCACTCCGAGCGCGAACTCGACGAGCGGGTGGAGCTCCGCTTCCCGCCCGCGGTACGGATTGCGGCCCTCAGCGGGCCCCAGGACGCGGTGGATGCGCTGCTGGCTGCCGCGGACCTGCCGCCCGGTTCCGAACTGCTCGGCCCGGTGGAGGAACCACCGGACAGCATCCGGATGCTGGTGCGTGTGCCCAGGTCAGAGGGGATGATGCTGGCCAGGGCGCTGCACGGGGCGCAGGCCGGGCGGAGCGCGCGCAAAGCCCCGGGAGCCGTCCGGGTGCAGCTCGACCCGGCCGAGCTGATCTGAGTTCCCCCGGGGAGGCCATAGGGTGCTGGGGTGGCCACCTCACGACGGAGTACGCCGTCGCGGACCACGCCGGGTCCGCGTGGGAACTCGAACGGGAACGCGCAGGGTGGGACGGATACCGGCGGTCCGCCCCGGCTTCCCACGGTGCGCCTGGCGCCCCGCGAGGAGCTGGCCGCGGCGGCCCGGGTCGCCCCGCTGCTCCGGGCTGCCCGGGACCTGGCCCGGTGGATCGGGCCGGGCCGGTCGCTGACCAAGGCCGGGCGGCTGCGCCGCGGTGACGCCGTGGCGGCCGCTACGCACCTGGAGCTGATCCCCGCCGAGTTCGACGCGGCCTGGCGGGTCGCGGTCGCCGCCGGCATGCTGGTGCTCGACTCCGGTCAGCCCGGGGCCGGTCAGGAGGGGCCCGGTCAGCACGAGCCGGGTCAGCGCGCGGCCGGTCAGCCCGGGCCCGGTCAGCACGGGGACGTGCGTGCGGACGCGGGAGACCGGCTTGACGTGCTCGCGTCGGGGACCGCCGATGATGTGCTGGCCGTCTGGGACGCGGCGCTCACGGCCATGCTGGAGGCTGAGGACCTGGACGGGATGGCGACCGCCCTCTACACCGTGGGTGGCCCGGTGCGGATGGACGCCCTCTTCGACGCGTACCTGGCCGCGGCGGACACCCGGCGCCGGGGGGCGCCCGGCGCTGAGCCCGGGCCGGGAGATGAGCTGCCCACGGACCGCGGCGTGCTGCAGGACGAGAGCGCGGCCCTGTCCGTCGCCCTGGAGATGCTGGCCGATCTGGGCGTGGTAGAGCTGGGGGCGGATGAACCCGGCGTGGACGAGGACGGCGGCGCCCTGACCGTCACCCTGTCCCCGCTCGGCGTGTGGGGCGTGCACCGGCGGCTGCGAGCCCAGGGGTGGCATGTCCCGGTCGTCGGCGGCGGCGCGCGCGGCGACGCCACCGCCCTGCTGGCCACGCTGGCCAACTGCGACGTCGAGGACGGGGAAGCGGAGATCGCCAGCTGGCTCGGCGGACGGACCCCCGGGCAGGCCGCGGCGGAGCTGATCAGCGCGGCCAGCCAGGGTTCCCCGGGCCTGCGCGGCGCGGGCTTCGCGGTGCTCGACCGGATCGGCGCGGATGCGGTGGTCGCGGTCCGGGAAGCCCTGGCTGATCCCGTGCTGCGCGCCCACGCGGCGGTCTGGCTGCACGAGCACGGCGAGAACGCCGAGCTGGACCGGGAGGACCGGGCCTGGCTGCTGGTCAACCTGGGCGCCGGGCTGCTGGAGGAGGCGGACCCGCAGGACGTCGTGGCCGAGCTGCTGCCCGACGTGCCCCCGGACGCGCAGGCGGAGCTGGTGGCCGGGCTGTGGCGGGTACGGCATCCTGGGGTGACCGACCTGCTGACCGCGCTGAGTGATCACCATCCCGATCCCGGCGTGTCGCGGGCAGCGCGGAAGGCCGCGTTCAAGGCTCGCTCGGTCTCGGCCGGTTCGGGCTCCGGCAGTTCATAGACTTGGTGGGCCAACGCTCCCGGTGACCGGCCCCGGGAGCGTCCAGACGGAAGGATGGTGCGCCATCAGCGTCAAGCCGATCCGCATCTTCGGCGACCCGGTATTGCGCACCCCGGCTGAGCCGGTCCGCGACTTCGATGCCGAGCTGCGCAAGCTGGTCAAGGACCTCACCGACACGATGCTGGAGGCGCCCGGTCTCGGCCTGGCCGCGCCCCAGATCGGGGTGGGCCTGCGGGTCTTTACCTACTTCGTGGACGACGAGCTCGGGCATCTGATCAACCCCTCGCTGGACCTGTCGGCCGACACCGAGACCGACGACGAGGGCTGCCTGTCGTTTCCCGGCCTGGCCTTCCCCACCCAGCGCGCCTTCGGGGCGGTCGCCAAGGGCTTCAACATGTACGGTGAGCCGGTCACCGTCGAGGGCACCGGCCAGCTGGCCCGGTGCGTGCAGCACGAGACCGACCAT
This sequence comes from uncultured Actinomycetes bacterium, assembly GCA_963837335.1. Taxonomy (GTDB): domain Bacteria; phylum Actinomycetota; class Actinomycetes; order Streptosporangiales; family Streptosporangiaceae; genus RYN-230. Next base: position 54,020 of record CAWINS010000027.1, read on the forward strand.
CTGGACGGGGTGCTGTTCATTGACCGGCTCGACCCGCAGCAGCGCAAGCTGGCCATGCGGGCCATCCGCGAGGCGGAGTGGTGGGGTGAGCCCGTGCCGGAGATCCGGGCCTCGCCGCACGCGACCGGCGGACAGGCCCGCTAGGTTCCCTCATGCGATTGGTGTTCGCTGGGACCCCGGAGGCCGCCGTGCCCGCGCTCGACGCGCTGCTGAAGTCCCGGCACGAGGTGACCGCGGTGATCACCCGGCCCGACGCGCCCGCGGGCCGGGGACTGCATCTCGTGCCCAGCCCGGTGGCGGAGCGCGCCGCCGAGGCCGGTGTCGAGGTACTCAAGCCCGCCCGGCCCCGGGAGCCGGAGTTCGTCGACCGGCTGCGGCAAATCGCGCCGGACTGCGCCCCGGTGACGGCCTACGGGGCGCTCATCCCGCAGTCCGTGCTCGACATCCCGGCCCAGGGCTGGGTCAACCTGCACTTCTCGGTGCTGCCCGCCTGGCGGGGTGCGGCCCCCGTGCAGCACGCCATCCTGCACGGGGACGACATCACCGGGGCGACCACCTTCCGGCTGGTCAAGGAGCTGGACGCGGGCCCGGTCTTCGGCGTCGTGACCGAGTCCATCCGGCCCGATGACACCGCGGGAGACCTGCTCGGGAGGCTGGCGGTATCGGGCGCCGAACTGCTCGTGGCCACCCTCGACGGGATCGAGTCCGGCCAGCTCGAGGCCCGGCCCCAGCCCGCTGAGGGGGTAAGCCTCGCCCCTAAGATCACCGTCGAGGATGCCCGGGTGCGCTGGGACCAGCCCGCCACCGCGGTGGACCGCCAGATCCGCGCCTGCACCCCCAGCCCAGGGTCCTGGACCATGCTGGGGGAGGCGCGGCTGAAGCTGTGGCCGGTCGACCCGGCCCCGGACGGTGCGGGCTCCGGCGAGCCTCTCGCCCCGGGCGAGGTGCGGATCCTGCGATCCGCGGTCCTGGTCGGCACCGCGACCACGCCGGTCGGGCTGGGGGATATCCAGCCGCCGGGCAAACGGCGGATGCGCGCCGCCGACTGGGCCCGCGGCCTCCGCCAAGACACCACGACGCTGGGCTGAGGGTGCTGGGCTGAGATGAACGCACCCATCCGCAGGCCGCGGACGGCTGCTGGCGGCGGGGACACCCACGCTGGCGGCTCTCGCGGCAGCACCGCTGGTGGCAGTACCCCTCGCGACGGTGCCTCTCGCGACGGTGCCTCTCGCGGCGGTGCCTCCCGTGGTGGCGGTTCCGGCGGCGGGCGGGGGCGGCGCGCCGACCCGGTCCGCAGGCTCGCCTACGACGTGCTCATCGCTGTCGAGCAGCGGGACGCCTACGCCAACCTGCTGCTGCCGTCCATGCTCGCCGAGCGCGGGCTGACCGGCCGGGACGCCGCGCTGGCCACCGAGCTCACCTATGGGACGCTCCGCGGCCGGGGCAGCTACGACGCGATCCTCGGCATGTGCAGCGACCGCGGGCTCAACCGGGTGGACCCGCCGCTGCGCGAGGTCCTCCGGCTCGGCACCCACCAGCTGCTGGCCACCCGGGTGCGCCCGCACGCGGCCGTCGCCACGTCCGTGGACCTCGCCCGTGATCTGGCCGGGCAGCGCTCGGCGGGGTTCGTCAACGCCGTGCTCCGCCGGGTGGCCACCCGGGATCTCGAGACCTGGATCGGGGTCGCGGCCCCGCGCCGCGACACCGATCCGCTCGGGCATCTGGCCGTCCGGTACAGCCACCCCCGGTGGATGGTCCAGGTGCTGGCCGACGCGCTCGGCGAAGACACTGGCGGGGTCCTGGCCGAGACCGAGGCCGCCCTGGCGGCCGACGGAACCCGGCCCCGGGTCACCCTGTGCGTGGTGCCCGGCTTGGCTGACCCTGGAGAGCTCACAGCGGCCGGCGGCGAACCCGCCGCCTGGTCGCCCTTTGGCGCGTACCTGGCCGGCGGGGACCCGGGCGCGATCGAGGCGGTCAGGGCCCGGCGCGCGGCCGTCCAGGACGAGGCGAGCCAGCTCGCCGCGATCGCGGTCGCCCGGGTGGAGCTGGCCGGCCCGGGGGAGCTGGCCGGGCGGGACAGCCGTTGGCTCGACATGTGCGCCGGCCCGGGCGGCAAGGCCCGGCTGCTGGCCGGGCTGGCGGCGCAGCGCGGGGCACACGTGCTGGCTACCGACGCCCGGCCGCACCGGGCCCGGCTGGCCCGCGACGCGGTGGCGGTCACCGGCGCGGCGTCCGCCGCGGCGGTCAACGCGACCGCGCCTGCCTGGCGTGCGGGCGCGTTCGACCGGGTGCTGGCCGACGTCCCGTGCTCCGGGATCGGGGCCCTGCGCCGCCGCCCGGAGGCCCGCTGGCGCCGGTCGGCGGAGGACGTCACGGGCCTGGGCGGGCTGCAGCGCAGCCTGCTCCGCAGCGCACTGGACGCGGTCCGGCCCGGAGGCGTGGTCGGCTACGTCACCTGCTCCCCGCACCGGGCCGAAACCCGGGACGTCCTGGCGGATGTGCTTCGCGGACGGGACGACATCGAGGTGCTCGACGCGCCAGCCGTCCTGGCTGAGGTGCCAGGCCTGCGCTGCCCGGAACCCGATGGCCGGTACGCCCAGTTCTGGCCACACCGGCACGGCACGGACGCGATCTTCCTGGCCCTGCTGCGCCGCCGCGCCGACCCCGGAGCCAGCAGCCGGCCAGGCTGTCCGACGAGGCCGGCCAGCTGGCACTGGACTAGCTGGCACCGCTCTGGCTGGCACCGCTCTTGGCTGGCCCGGGATCAGCTGGCACCGGTGAGCGAGCGCCCGGCCCTCCTGCGCAGCCAGGCTCGCGCCGATGTCGGCCCGCTGGCCTTCCGTGTACCCGGCCCCGTAGCCCGAGCCGGAGTAGGTCATCTGTGTCTTGCGGGTGACCGGGTAGGCGTGCTCGATGTTCCGGATGATGACCTGCCGCCGGTCGGCCAGGACCAGCGTCATCCGCTCGCCCTCCGCGGCGGCGGGGGAGGTGGCCCTGGTCGTGGCGTCCTGCTCGGCGGCCCGGACCCGGGAGACCACGGCCGAGATGAAGCCCAGCAGCCAGCTGCGCCGCCACGCGCGCGGGCTGCGGCTCCAGCCGGGGATCTGGGCGGTGCCCAGGCCCTGCCACATCTGCAGCAGCAGCGACGTGTAGAGCACGTCCGTGCGCTCGATATCGGAGGCGAACCCGAAGATGTGGATACGTGTCCCCGGATTGGGCCGGGGGAGCAGCACGCACTGGCATCGCATCGCGGCCGCCACACCGCAGAGCAGGTGGGCCTGCACCCGGGCCCACGGGTTGTCGATGTCGACCTTCCGGTCGGCGGGGTGGTCGGTCTCCGGCCGCCGGGCGGCGAGCAGTGCCCGGTCGATGCCGTACTTGGCCATCAGCTCGGCCGCCTTGGCCGTCAGGGCCTGCGCCTCGGCGGGGGTCACGCCATCCGCTTCCGCCTTGGTCAGCAGCTTGCGCACGCGATCCAGGAGGGCGGCGGCAGCCTCAGATCCGGTGGCCGCGCGCCCGCCGGGGCCGGGGCCTGCCGGGCCGGTGCCGGCCCCGCCTGGGTCCGCTGCGCCCGGGCCTGCCGGGTCCGGGCCCGCAGTGCCGGTACTTGCTCCCTGAGGATTCACGAAAGTAGCCTCCTGTCCGGAACGCGGTATCGAATGCAGAATCGAACCGTATCCGGACGCTGCGACAGTTTGCCGGGATGCTGTCCCCGCCGCACCCTACTACCGCCCGGCCCGGATCACCTGGCCCTCCGCAGGGGGGTGGCGGGCTCACCCCGGAGCCCACCCACGGGGATGCGGCACCGGGTCCTACACTCTGCCCCATGGCCGTACAGATGGCACCCAGCATCCTGTCCGCTGACTTCGCCCGGCTCGCGGACGAAGCGGCCGCCGTCACCGGCGTGGCCGAGTGGCTGCACGTCAACGTCATGGACAACCACTTCGTGCCCAACCTCACCCTCGGTCTGCCGGTGGTCGAGGCGCTGCTCAAGCACGCTGGCCTGCCGCTCGACTGTCATCTGATGATCACCGAGCCCGACCGCTGGGCCCCCGCCTACGCGGAGGCCGGCGCGCGGAACGTCACCATCCACGCCGAGGCGGCCACTTCGCCGGTGCGGACCCTCCGGATGATCAGGTCCGCCGGGTCCCGGGCCGGCCTCGCGATCAACCCGGCGACCCCGGTCGAGCCCTACGCCGACCTGCTCCCCGAGATCGACATGATGCTGCTGATGACCGTCGAGCCCGGATTCGGCGGCCAGCCCTTCCTGGACCTGGTGCTGCCTAAGCTGCGGCGGGCCCGTGACCTGGTGACCCGGCACGGCGGGGCCGTGTGGCTCCAGGTGGACGGCGGGGTAAGCGAGAAAACCATCGAGCGCTGTGCGGAGGCGGGTGCGGACGTGTTCGTGGCCGGCTCCGCGGTATACGACGCCGACGACCCGGCCGCCGCGGTCCAGGCCCTGCGCGCCCAGGCCGAGCGGGCCACCGCACGGGCCCCCTGGTCCTGCTGAGTCCGCTGGTCCGACGCCGGGCGGCCGGAGGCGGCCGAGCCGGCCGTGACTGCTGACCGTGGACCAGTCGTCACTCATAATCAACAGAAGAACTCGCGCGCAGGCTGTCGATATCGCGGGGGCCGTTCGTCGGACTGCTGACGGACGAGTCGAGAACCTGAAGGAGAGGCCGTTATGGCTGAGTATCTGATCCTCATCAACGAAGACGAGAGCGCCTACGCCACCGCGTCGCCTGAGGTCCTGCAGCAGGTGATGGACGCGCACAACCGTTTCGCCAAGCAGGTCGAGGAGACCGGCGGATCGATTGTCTCCGGGCGGGCCCTGCAGCCCACCATGACCGCCACCTCCGTCCGGGGTGACGTGGTGACCGATGGCCCGTTCGCCGAGACCAAGGAGGCCCTGGGCGGCTTCTACCTGGTCGAGGCGCGCGACCTGGACCACGCGCTTGAGATCGGCAAGCTCTGCCCGGCGCGCTTCGGCGGCGTCGAGGTCCGGCCGATCATGGTCTTCGACGGCATGTGACCGGATCCACCGCAGGCGGCCGTCCCGCTTCGGCCCGGCCAGGCGCCGGGCCGGAAGCCGGGACGGGCTGCCCCGCCGGATCCGGGGCCCAGGCCACGTCGGGGGCCGTGGCCGGGGCCGTGGCGGACGCGCACCGTCGCGAGTGGGCCTTCGTGCTGGCCGCGACGGCGCGCGTCGCCGGTGATCTCGACCTGGCCGAGGAATGCGTGCAGGACGCGTACGTCTCTGCGCTCGGGGCCTGGGCGCGGCAGGGTATCCCGCGCAATCCCGGGGCCTGGCTGACCACTGCGGCGCGGCGCCGCGCCATCGACGTGCTGCGCCGTGACACGACCCTGCGCCGGAAGCTGCCGCTTCTGGTCGAGCCGGATGAGCCAGCGCCGCACCGGCCGGGTGACCCGGCGGGTGCGGGGGAGGGCAGCGGCATGATTCCCGACGACCGGCTGCGGCTGATCTTCACTTGCTGCCACCCGGCGCTGGCCCGGGAGGCGCAGGTGGCGCTCACGCTCCGGCTCGTGTGCGGGCTGTCCACGGCGGAGATCGCGCAGGCCTTCCTGGTGCCCGAGCCGACCATGGCGGCCCGGGTCACCCGGGCCAAGAAAAAGATCTCCGCCGCCCGCATCGCCTACCGGGTGCCGGGAGCGGCGGAGTTGCCGGACCGGCTGGACGCCGTGCTGACCGTGGTCCACCTGCTGTACACCACCGGCCATACCGCGCCCGGCGGCGACCGCCTGGTCCGGGACGACCTGGTGGAACGCGCGATCGGCCTGGCCCGCATGCTGGGCCTGCTGATGCCGGATGAGACCGAGGTCCGGGGGTTGCTGGCGCTGCTCCTGCTGACCGACGCCCGGCGGGCGACCCGGTGCGCGCCCGACGGCCGGCTGCTGCTCCTCGAGGAACAGGACCGCACGCAGTGGGACCGGCCCGCTATCGACGAGGGGACCGCGCTGGTCCGGGCGGCGCTGCGGGGCGGCCGGCCGGGCCGGTTCGCGCTGCAGGCCGCGATCGCGGCCCTGCACGCGCAGGCCCCGACCTACGACGAGACCGACTGGCGGCAGATTCTGCGTATTTACGATCTGCTCGCGCAGGCGTGGACCTCACCCGTGGTCGCGCTGAACCGCGCCGTCGCGCTGGCCATGGCGGATGGGCCCGCGGCAGGCCTGGCGGCGATCGGGGAACTGGAACGTGACGGCCGCCTGGCCGGCTACCGGTACCTGCCCGCCGCCAAGGCCGACCTGCTGCGCCGGCTCGGCCGGGCCCAGGAGGCGGCCCAGGCCTACCAGGCTGCCCTGGAGCTCACCGCCAACGACGCCGAACGGTCGTTCCTGGCCCGCCGCCTCACCGAGGTGACCGGGACCCAGCCCGCTGGATAGCCGGCTGGGTTGCGGAATACCTCCCATGGCACACTGGTTCCAGCAGTGAAGCGTGCTCCGGGGTCGGTGAAATTCCGAGCCGGCGGTGACAGTCCGCGACCCGGCCACGGCGCCAAGCGCCAGCGGCCGGCTGATCCGGTGAAATTCCGGGACCGACGGTTAAAGTCCGGATGGGAGGCAGCACGCGCGCGACGGCAGCGGTAGCTGCCCGATCGTGCTTGCGCGTCCGCGCAACCCCCGGAGCCGGCTGGCCTAACGGCTCCGAGGAGAGGAACCGCGGATGTTCACCGGCATAGTGGAAGAACTCGGCGAGGTCGTCGCCGTGGAGCGGCTGCCTGACGCAGCCCGGCTGACCGTGCGCGGCCCGCTGGTCACCGCGGCGGCCTCGCACGGTGACTCCATCGCAGTCAACGGCGTCTGCCTGACCGTGACCGATTCCTCGGACAAGACCTTCACCGCCGATGTCATGGCCGAGACGCTGCGCCGGACCGGGCTCGGCGGGCTCAGTCCCGGGTCCCCGGTCAACCTGGAGCGCCCGGTCGAGCTGGGCGGCCGGCTGGGCGGGCACCTGGTCCAGGGCCACGCCGACGGCACCGGGGAGATCCTGTCCCGTACCCCGGGTGAGCACTGGGACGTGGTGCGCATCGCGAGCCCGCCCGGCCTGGCCCGGTACATCGTGCTGAAGGGCTCGATCACCGTGGACGGGGTCAGCCTGACCGTCTCGGCCCTCGGCGGCCCGGACGAACTGGAGCCCTGGTTCGAGGTCAGTCTCATCCCCACCACGCTGGAGATGACCACGCTCGGCCGGCTCCAGCCGGGCAGCCGGGTGAATCTGGAGGTCAACGTGATCGCCAAATACGTGGAAAGCCTGCTGGCGGCCGGCCCAGCCGGTCAGGGCAGGAACGAGGGAGTCAGCTCATGAGCGAGGAAAACATGCTGGGCGAGCCCGTGACGCTTGGCGAGCCCGTGCTCGATGAAGTCGAGCGGGCGATCCAGGACATCGCGGCCGGCCGTCCGGTGGTCGTGGTGGACGACGCCGACCGGGAGAACGAGGGCGACATCATCGTCGCGGCCAGCAAGATGACGCCGGCCCTGATGGCGTTCATGATCCGGCACACCAGCGGCGTGATCTGCGTCCCGCTCCCCGGGGCGCACCTGGACCGGCTCCAGCTGCCGCTGATGACCCCGCACAACTCCGAGCGGATGCGCACCGCGTTCACCATCAGCGTGGACGCCCGGGATGGCGTCACGACCGGGATCTCCGCCGAGGACCGGGCGCGGACCGTGCGGACCCTGGTCGATTCGGCCACCGAGCCCTACGAGATCGTCCGGCCCGGGCACATCTTCCCGCTCCGCTACGCCGAGGGCGGCGTGCTGCGCCGGCCCGGGCACACCGAGGCCGCGGTGGACCTGGCCCGGCTGGCCGGGCTGGACCCCGCCGGGGTGCTGGCCGAGGTGGTCAACGACGACGGCACCATGGCCCGGCTCCCGCAGCTGCGGGCCTTCGCGGACGAGCACGGGCTCGCGCTCATCTCCATCGCCCAGCTCATCGAGTACCGGCGGCACAGCGAGCGGCAGGTCCGCCGCGTGGTCGAGACCAGGCTCCCCAACGCCCACGGCCAGTGGCGCGCCCTCGGTTACCAGAACTCGGTGGACCAGACCGAGCACGTGGTTCTCGTCCTGGGCGACCTGGGCGACGGCCGGGACCTTCTGGTCCGCGTGCACTCGGAGTGCCTGACCGGCGACGTGTTCGGGTCCCGCCGGTGTGACTGCGGGGACCAGCTGGAGGCGTCGATGGCCGCGATCGCCGCCGAGGGACGCGGCGTCGTGCTGTACCTGCGCGGCCACGAGGGCCGGGGTATCGGCCTGCTCAGCAAGCTCCGGGCCTACCAGCTCCAGGACGCCGGCGCCGACACCGTGGACGCGAACCTGGAACTCGGCCTGCCCGCCGACGCGCGGGAGTACTCGACCGGCGCCCAGATCCTCGCCGACCTCGGGGTGCGCTCGGTGCGCCTGCTCACCAACAATCCGGCCAAGGTCAGCGGGCTGTCCGGGTTCGGCATCGAGGTGGCCGGGCGGGTGGCGCTGCCCGTCAGCCCCACCCCGGAGAACCTCCGCTACCTGACCGTCAAGCGGGACCGGCTCGGTCACCTGATCGACGGCCTGCCCGCCAAGGCCAACGGCAACGCGGCCAGCGGCACCCCGGCCAGCGGCACCTCCGCCAACGGCAGTGGCACAGCCCTGGCCGGTGCCCGGTGAGCGCCGTCCGGTTCCGGCTAGCGAGCCCGGGCCGCCAGGCCCGGGCGAGCGGCCGGTGCGGGTGTTCTTGCCGGACGGCGCGAGCCTCAAGGGAGACGCGGTGAGCGGTGCGGGGCGGCCCGCCGCCGAGACCGTGGACGCGACCGGGCTTACCCTGGCCATCGCGGTGACCCGCTGGCACGCCGAGATCACCGACGCGCTGACCGACCGGGCGCTGGCCGCGGCGAAGGCGTGCTCCGTCGACGACCCGCTGGTGGTCCGGGTGCCCGGCGCCGTCGAGCTGCCTGTGGTCGCCGCCGAGCTGGCCCGCAGCCACGACGCGGTAGCCTGCCTCGGCGCGGTGATCCGGGGCGGCACGCCGCACTTCGAGTACGTCTGCGACGCGGTCACCTACGGGATCGCGCGGGTCGCGCTCGACGCGGGCAAACCAGTTGGCAACGGGGTGCTGACCTGTGACACCCTGGAACAGGCCCGTGACCGCAGCGGGCTGGACGGCAGCCGTGAGGACAAGGGATGGGAGGCGGTCGTGGCCGCGCTCGAGACCGCGCTCGTACTGCGCTCCCTCCGCGGGACCAGCGGCGGCGGAACCACCAGCGACATTGACCGGGGTGCGATGAGCTGCCCCGGCCGGTTTTCGTTGCGGAAAGGTATTTCCTGTGCTCTCCCTGGTCCTGCCGAAGGGCTCGCTTGAGCGGGCCACCCTCGACCTGTTCGACGCCGCGGATCTGACCGTCCGCCGCTCCTCAGACCGTGACTACCACGCCTCCATCGATGACCCGCGGATCGAGAAGGTGCGTTTCCTGCGCCCGCAGGAGATCCCGTCCTACATCGAGCGGGGCCTGTTCGATCTCGGCATCACCGGCCGGGACTGGATCACCGAGACCGGCGCCGAGGTGGCGTCCCTGGGGGAGCTGCACTACTCCAAGGCCACCTCGCAGCCGATCCGGGTCGTGCTCGCGGTCCCGCAGAACTCCCCGTGGCAGTCGGTGACCGACCTGCCCGAAGGGGTCCGGATCTCCACCGAGCTGCCCGCGACCACCGGCCGGTACCTGGAGGCCAACGGGGTCAAGGCCATGGTCATCCCGTCGCACGGGGCCACCGAGGCCAAGGTGCCGGACATCGTGGACGCCATCGTCGACCTGACCGAGACCGGCTCCTCGCTGCGCCGCAACGGCCTGCGCATCCTCGACACGCTGCTCACCAGTTACACCGAGCTGGTCGCCAACACCGAGGCGTATGCGGATGCCGAGAAGCGCGGCGCGATGGATGACATCGCGCTGCTGCTCCGCGGGGCCATCCAGGCCCGCGGCCACGTCCTGCTCAAGCTCAACGTCGCCGCGGCCCAGCTGGAGACGGTCACGGCCATGCTGCCCGCGCTCTCCTCCCCGACCGTCACCGCGCTGGCCCGCGGCGGGATGAACGCGGTGGAGACCGTGGTGCCCAAGCGCGGGGTCAACACGCTGATCCCGGCGCTGAAGGCCGCCGGGGCCCGGGACATCCTGGAGATCCCGATCTCCAAGATCGTCGAGTAAGCCCGCTCGAAAGGCCCGGGTCAGTCGCCGCGCTGCGGCCAGGCAATCACCGGGCCGTGCGCGCGGAGGGTGACCCGGGAGCCAGGGGACAGTGCCTGGCCGCCCAGCATCCGCACGGTCAGCGGCGGGGCTTGCGGATCCCGTTCCGGCTGCACCGTCACCACCGCGTCATGCCCGTGGTAGCCGTAGCCGGTGATCCGCCCGGTCAGCCCGCCCGCGCCCGCGGCTCCAGGATCGGTGCTCCCGGGATCGGTGCTTCCGGGATCGGTGCTTCCGGGATCTGCGCCGCCCGCCAGGGCTGAGTCGGGGGTGCCGGGGATCAGCTCCACCTGCTCCGGCCGGATCAGCACCATGGCCAGGCGGCGGTCGCCACTGCCGTTCCCGCCATGGCCGTTCCGGTCCGCGCCCGCACCCGCCCCGTTCCCGGCGGCCGGGTCGGCGCCGGTCACGGCCAGGCGACCCAGCAGCGTCTGCACCGACGAGCCGTTCAGGGTGCCCGGGATCAGGTTGGCCTCGCCGATGAAACGGGCCATGTCGGCGTCCACCGGGCAGGAGTACAGCTCCTGCGGGGCGGCGCACTGGGCGATGGCGCCGTCGCGCAGCACCGCCACCCGGTCCGCGGTGGACAGCGCCTCGTCCTGGTCGTGGGTGACCAGGACGCTGGTGGTCCCCGACTCCTTCAGCAGCTGCTGCACGTCGGCCCGGACGCTGGCCCGCAGGTTCGCGTCGAGGGACGCGAACGGCTCGTCGAGCAGGACGACCTCCGGCGCGATGGCCAGCGCCCGGGCCAGCGCGACGCGCTGCTGCTGCCCGCCGGAGAGCTGGTGCGGGTAGCGCCGGTCCAGCCCGCCGAGCCCGACCGCCTCCAGCAGGTCCGCGCAGCGCTTGCTGCGCCGCTCCCGGCCCCATTTGCGGCGGTTCAGCCCGAACGAGACGTTGGCCGCCACGGTCAGGTGCGGGAACAGGCTGCCCTCTTGCGGCACGTAACCGATCCGCCGCCGTTCCGGGGGCAGGAACACGCCCGGCCCGTCGGCGATCGCGGACCCGATCCGCACCGTGCCCGCGTCCGCGTGCTCGAACCCGGCCAGGATCCGCAGCAAGGTGGTCTTGCCGCTGCCGGACGGGCCCAGGATCGCGGTCAGCGAGCCCGCGGGCACCTCGAGATCGAGCCCGCTCAGGACCTGGTGAGCGCCGAAGCTCTTGTCGAGCCCGGCGACCGCCAGCTGGGTCATGTCATCATCCTCGGGTCCCGTGCGCCACGATCGAAGAACCGGCCCAGTACCCAGCTCGGGATGGCCGCCACGGCGATCATCACCAGGGCGAACGGGGCGGCCTGCCCGTAGGACAGGTTCGTCTCGTACACCCAGAACTGAGAGGCCAGGGTCTGCACGCCGGTCGGGATCAGGATAAGGGTGGCGGTCAGCTCGGTGATAACCGACAGGAACACCAGGCAGAACGCGGCGACCAGGCCCGGCCCGGTCAGCCGCAGGGTGACCCGGACGAGCACCGCGAGCCGGGGCTGGCCCAGGGACCGGGCCACCTCGTCCAGGCTGACCGGGGCCCGGGCCAGCGAAGCCTTGACCCCGACCAGGGCGAGCGGGAAGAACATGATCGCGTAGGCGAGGATCAGCAGCGGCGCGGTCTGGTAGCCGAAGCCGCCCAGGTAGCGCTCGGTGAAGTAGGACAGGGCCAGCGCGATGACCACGCCCGGCACGGCCAGCACCAGGTAGGTGCTGCGTTCCAGGAAGCGGCGGGCCCGGCCGCCGGGATGGCGGACCGCGAGCATGGCCACCGGCAGCGCCATCAGGGTGGCCAGGCCCCCGGACAGCAGCCCGTACAGCGCGGTGGTAAGCGCCGCGCTCGGCATCGACACCCCGGTCAGCGAGGGGTGGCCGGCCGTGGCGATCCAGTAGATGGAGGACCCGACCGGGACGCCGAGTGACAGCCCGGTCAGCGCGACCAGCCCGGCCAGGGCCGGGATCCTGGCCCGGCCCAGCTGCTGCGGTGCGGACACCCGCTGGGCCAGCGCGCCGGACCGGCTGATCCGGCCCCGGCCGCGGGCCCGGCCCTCGGCCGCGAGCACGATCAGGCTGAGCAGCACCAGGACCAGGGCCAGCGCGCAGGCCGCGGGCAGGCTGAAGGCCACGTTGATCTCGGTGAAGATCTCGGTGGTGAAGGTCTGGTAGCCGACGATCTCGAAGGCGCCGTACTCGGCCAGCAACACCATGGCCACCAGCAGGCAGCCGCCCAGGATGGCCCCCCGGGCCTGGCCCAGGGTGATCCGGGCGAAGGTGCGCACCCGGCCGGACCCCAGGCTGCGCGCCACCTCTTCCTGCCCGGGGTCGGTGCCGCGCAGGCTGGCCGCGACGGGCAGGTAGACCAGCGGGTACACGGCCAGGGTCATGACGATGACCGCGCCGCGGAAGCCGTGGATCCACGACCATAGCGACGCCCAGCCGAAGCTGACCACGAAGTCGGGGATGGCCAGCGGGACGACCACCAGCACGGCCCAGATCCTGCGGCCGGGGACGTTGGTGCGCTCGACGGTCCACGCGGCCGCGGTGCCGATCACCGCGCACAGGGCGGTGACCACCACGGTGAGCCGGACGGTGTTCCACAGCAGTTCCGCGGTCAGCGGCCGGAAGATCAGCCGCGCGTCCGCCGCGGCGCCGCTGGCGCTCGCCTCGATCAGCAGGAAGACGAGCGGCAGCGCCAGGACCGCCGCGATCAGCATGGCTGAGGCGATCAGCGCGCGCGGGCGCCGCGTCCGGCGCCGTTTTTTTTCCGCAACGAAACCCGGCTGGCCCACGGCCAGGCTCCCCAGGTCCCGGGTCGCTGCGGTCCAGGACGGGGGATGACGTCATCGGTATCCTCCAGGCCAGGGCCGTCCGGGTGTCACAGCAGGCCGGCCTGCCGGAGCAGGGCGACAGCCGCCGACCCGGTGCCGAGCTCGCCGATCGTGATGGAGTTCGGCTGCAGCTGGCGCAGCGGGGTTTCCGGGGCCGCGGTGGTCACGCCCGAGGCTATCGGGTACTCGTAGCTGAGTGAGTGGCCGCCGATGATCTCCTGGGCCGGCTTGCTGACCAGGAAGGCCAGGAACCGCTGCGCCGCGGCCTGGTGCTGGCTGGACTTCAGCACCGCGGCGCCCGAGACGTCCACGACGTAGCCAGGATCATGCGGCGCGAAATGGGTGATCTTCGAGTGGATGGCCCCGGCGCCGATCTCGGCCTGCATCCGGTACCAGTAGTACTGGTTGATGATGCCGAACGTGGCGCTGCCCTTGTTCACGTCGCTGGTGACGGTCTCGTTGTCCGGGTACAGGTGACCGGCGGCGTTGGCCTTCAGCGCGTCAAGCCACTTCACCGTGGCCGCGGTCCCGTGCGCGCGCAGCACCGAGGTGACGATCGGCTGGAAGTCGGTCTCCCCGGCGGCCAGGGCGAGCTTGCCCTTGTATTTGGGGTCGGCGAGCTGCATCACCGACGTGGGCAGCTGGCTCTTGCTGATCAGGCTGGGGTTGTAGATGAGCACGCTGACCCGGGCGGACACGCCCACCCAGTCGCCCTGAGGGGAGTTGTACTTCGACGGGGTGGCGGCCAGCGTGCTGCTGTGCACCGCCGCCAGCAGGCCCTTGCCCTGCAGGAACTCCAGCGGCGGGGAGTTCTCGGTGTAGAACGCGTCGGCCGGGGAGCGGCTGCCCTCGGTCACGATCTGCTGGGCCAGCACGTCCTCGTCGTCGCTGCGCACGCTGACCTTGATCCCGGTCTGCTTCTCGAACGCGGTGACCAGTTTCTGGGTGGTCTGCGGATGCTGGCCGCTGTAGAGGGTGATGGACTGCGGGTCGCTGCTCGACGCCGAGCCGGACAACGCTGAGCAGCCCGTCATCGCGGCCGCCGCCAGCGCCGCCACGGTCAGGGCGGTCACGCCGCCGGGTCAGCCCCGCGCCGGGTCGCCCGCGTGCCGAGGTGTGCCGCGTGCTCGGGCGCCGCGGTCTCCTCGAAGACCCGGCCCCATCGCCTTGCCATCACCAGTCGCCTTTCCTCGTCGCCGCCGGCGGCCCTGCTCGCGGGAGCAGGGATCGCCGCTGAACCGGGAACCGACGATAGCTTAGGCTAACCTAACTTGCCAGTCCGGGGCCGGCCTGGGGGCGTTTGCCCTGGATGCGGCAGGTCCGCGGGGCCGGGTGCCGGGATGACCCCGTGGTCCGCAGGGCGGCTGCGGGGATGACCTCGTAGTCCGCAGGGCGGCTGCGGGGGCGGTCTCGGCCGCGCCGCCCCAGGTCCGGGCGTGGCGCAAGCCGGTTAGGTGAACGTACCCTGAGGTCATGCCCCGGCCAGGCCGCCGCGTCGGGCCCCGTGCCCGTCAGCGCGGCATGACGGCAGGGCCGGGGCCGTGATGACCGAACGTGCCGAGGTGAAGCTGGTTGCGAGACATCCTGGACCCGATCACGAAGTGGTGGGATACGGGCGAGGTGTTCGGCCTGGCCACGGTAGTGCGTACCTTCCGCAGCGCGCCCCGCGAGCCTGGCGCGGCCATGGCGGTCTCCGCCGAGGGTGAGGTCACTGGCAGCGTGTCCGGCGGCTGCGTCGAGGGAGCCGTCTATGAACTGGCCCGCGAGGTCTGCGAGACCGGGAAGCCGGTCCTGGCCACCTACGGGGTCAGCGACGACGATGCGTTCGCGGTCGGCCTGACCTGTGGCGGGATCCTTCACCTGCTGGTCGAGCCGGTCAGCCGCGAGGTCTTCCCCGAGCTGGGGGAGGTCTCGGCGGCCATCGCGGCGGGCGAGCCGGTCGCCGTGGCCAGCGTGATCGAGGGCCCCGGCCAGGTGGGCGCGCGCCGGGTGATCTGGGCCGAGGGGCGGGCCAGCGGCAGCCTCGGCAACGGGGAGCGGCTGGACGCGGCCGTGGACGACGACGTACGCGGGATGCTGGCCCAGGGCCTGACCGGCGTCCGGCGTTACGGGGAGCACGGCGAGCGGCTCGGGGACGAACTGGCCGTGTTTGTGCACTCGTTCGCGCCGCCGCCCCGGATGCTGGTCTTCGGGGCCATCGACTTCGCCGCCGCCGTGGCCCGGGCCGGGAAGTTCCTCGGTTACCGGGTGACCGTGTGCGACGCCCGGGGCATCTTCGCGACGCCGGCCCGTTTCCCCGAGGCCGACGAGGTGGTGGTGGAGTGGCCGCACCGCTTCCTGGCCCGGACGCCGGTGGACTCGCGCACGGTGATCTGCGTGCTCACCCATGATCCCAAGTTCGATGTGCCGGTGCTGGAGGTGGCGCTGCGCACTCCCGCGGGCTACATCGGCGCCATGGGCAGCCGCCGGACGCACGAGGACCGGCTCGCCCGGCTCCGCGAAGCCGGCCTGGGTGAGGAGGAACTGGCCCGGCTCCGGTCCCCGATCGGCCTGGATCTCGGGGCGAGAACGCCCGAGGAGACCGCGGTGTCGGTCGCCGCGGAGCTGATCCAGCTTCGCTGGGGTGGTTCCGGTAAGCCGCTGACCACGACCTTGGGGCGGATCCATCACTGAGCCCGCGGCTGGCCCGTCCCCGGCTGGCCCGGTCGCCGGGGTGCTGCTGGCGGCCGGCGCGGGGTCCCGGCTCGGCCGCCCCAAAGCGCTGGTCGAGGTGGACGGGGTCCGGCTGGTGGACCGGGGGATCTGGCTGCTGCAGTCGGGCGGCGCGGCCCCGCTGGTGGTCGTCACCGGCGCCGCACCGGTCACCTTGCCCCCGGGGGTGATCAGCGTGGTCAACCCCGACTGGGCCTCCGGCATGGGCTCTTCGCTGGCCACGGGCCTGCGGGCGGTCCCGGAGAACTGCGTGGCCGCGGTGCTGGCCCTGGTGGACCAGCCGCTGGTCGGGCCCGCCGCGGTGGCCCGCCTGATTTCCGCGTACGCCGCCGGGGCCCAGGTGGCCGTGGCCGCCTACGACGGCCAGCCCCGGAACCCCGTGCTGATCGCCCGGGAGTACTGGCCGGAGGTCATCGACCTGGCCGTGGGCGACGTGGGGGCCCGGCCGTTCCTGCGCGCGCACCAGGACCTGGTCACGCTGGTCGAGTGTGCGGACACCGGCCGACCCGATGACGTGGACACCCCCGACGACCTGGCCCGCCTCACCCGCCTCACCCGGCCCAGCCGCCCCGGCACCCTCCACCAGTAACCCCGCCGGGGCCGCCTGCTCCAGGTCCCAGGAGTCACACTGGCCCCTCCTGCCCACTTATCACGGATCTGGTGCCGCCGAACCGGACAAAACGCCCTTCCTGGGCGCACCACATACGTGAAGAGTCGGCGCTGACATGATCAATGTGGCCCATGACGCAGACGCCCAGGGCTGGCGGGCCGGCCGGGTGTGGGTCAGGCGGGGGTGACTTCGATGCCCCAGGTGTGGGTCACGCTGTCGCCAGGTTCGAGCATCAGCAGGTCCACGCCGGAGACGAAGGCGTTCGGCGGGCAGGTCATCGGCTCGATGGCCACGGCCTTCCGGCGGTGCGACGGGTCGAGCGTGTCGCCGGTGAACACCTGCAGCCACTCATAGCCCGGCCCGGCCCACAGCGTCACCTGGGTTCGCTCCCCGGTGAGCCGGGCCCGGGCCCGGCCGTCAGCCTCCCGGGTCAGGCCGGTCAGCGCGCTGTCCAGCTGGGTGATGCCGATCCGCTTGGCCGCGCGGAAGTCAAACTCGGTGCCGGTCACGTCTTCAGGGGTGTCGTACGGGATGCCCCGTTCGCCGAGCGGCTGCCATAGCCCGGCCGGGAGCTCCAGCTCGCACTCGTCCACCGTGGCCGCCCCGGCGGTCAGGTAGGGATGCGACCCGGTGCCGTACGGGGCCGCGGCCGAGCCGACGTTCCGGGCGCTGATGCTGACCTCCAGGCCGCGGTCGGCGTCCAGCCGGTAGGAAGCGTCGAGTTCCAGGCAGAACGGGTACCCCTGATGCCCGAGCAGCACGTGCCGGAGGGTGATCTCATCCTCGGCCGCGGAGCCCGGCTCAGCCGCCCAGGAGGACCAGCGGGTCAGCCCGTGGATGGCGTTCTCGTTGGCCGGCTCGCTGAGATCTAGCTGGTTGTGCGCACCGTCGATGGCGTAGCGGCCGCCGTCCACCCGGTTCGGCCAGGGGCAGAGCAACTGCCCGGCGGCGCCCGGGGGCAGCATGTCCGGTTCGTACCCGACGATGACGGGCTGGCCGCGGTGCTCCAGCCGCCGGAGCCCGGCACCGAGTTCGGTGATGGTGGCCCTGAAGTCGCCCGCGGAGAGGTCGTATTGCACGCCGGTCAGAGGGACGTGGGCGCCGGTGAGCGGAACCATGATCAGCTTCCCTGTACGTCCGCTGGACTGGGGCATCCGGGCCGCTGAGGCATCGGCGGGCGGGTTGCGGTTGAGTGCCGGCGGGGCTGCTTGGGGAGCGGGGGACCGTCAGCCCCGCCGGCACTTGAACCATAGCGGCCTGGGCCGCGCATGCGGGCGAAGTTCATCAACCCCGGTTGTAGTGCGCTCACATGTACCTTCTCGTATTGATTGGTAATCACTCGGAAACTCTAAGCGGCGATTACCAGGTAGGCGGCTTGAGGCTATCCCACCCGCAGCCGGGTTCGCTGGCGTCCCCGGGTCGCCGGCGGGGCCGTTGCGGGGCCGACGGTAATAGGGCCGTAAGGAATTGCCGGGAACGGTGCGGTCAATGTGGTTGATGTTGCTTGGTCGTTTTATCCGGAATTCTTGGCTTTCGTTCCGTGAGTGGCGGCTTTCCCGCGGCCGGGGTGGCGGCCCGGCTAGCTGGACGGGCGGACTGGACGGGCGGACTGGACGGCGCGGCTGCATCGCCCCGGGACGGGCCGGGCGCGGGCATGCAACCGCCCGGGCCGGCGGGGCCGAATCTTCCGGTAATGGCATGCCCCGCATTCCCCGCAGAGAGGACCGCCGGATCGTGACTGTGCAGGTCGGTGAGATTCCCGCCGCAGCGACCGACGTGACCTGGCCGGCCCAGCTCATCGAGACCGAGCTGGCCGCGATGCTCGGCCGGCGGCTGGCCGAGCTTGATTTCCTCGGCGCCGACATCGCCGCCTTCGACGACGTGCTGGGCGGCCTCGTCCGTGGTCCGGGCAAGCGGCTCCGCCCGGCCTTCGTCTACTGGGGATACCGGGCCGCCGGAGGCGCGCCGACTGGACCCGACGCCGGCGCCGCCCTCCGGGTGGGCTGTGCGGTCGAGTTCCTGCACGCCTGCGCGCTGATCTGCGATGACCTGATGGACGACTCGGCCGTCCGGCGCTGGGAACCGGCCGCGCACATCCGGCTGGCTGGCCCGGATGGCAGGCACGGATGGCCGGGACCGCGTCCCGGGTTCGGCCGTGCGGCCGCGCTCGTCCTCGGCCTGCAGGCCTTCGCCTGGGCCGACGCCGCCCTGTGTGACGCGGGGCTGCGCCCCGAGCGGCTGGCCACGGTGCTCCGCCTGTTCACCACGCTGCGGACCGAGGTAATCGGCGGGCAGTACCTCGACCTGGTCCACGCCCAGCGCGGCCTGGCCCGGCCCGCGGCCAGGCCGGCCGGTGCGGTCCTCCCGGCCGCGGAGCAGATCGGGACCGCTGAGCAGATCATCCGGTACAAATCAGCCAAGTACACGGTGGAACGCCCCCTGCAGCTGGGCGCCGCGGTCACGGGCGCCGGAGAAGAGAGCTTCCTGTCCGGGTACGGCCTGCCGCTGGGGGAGGCGTTCCAGTTGCGCGACGATGTGCTGGGCGTCTTCGGCGACCCCGGGGCGACCGGCAAGCCCGCGGGGGAGGACATCCGGGAGGGCAAGCAGACCCTGATGCTGGTGCTGGCCAGGCAGATGGCCGGCCCGGCCGAGCAGCGGGTCATCGAGACGGTCCCCGGCAACCCGGCCGCGACCGACGCGGACATCGCCGAGGTCCGTGCGGCGCTGGCCGGCTGCGGGGCCCTGGACGCGGTCGAGCGGCGGATCGCCAGCCTGGCCCGGCAGGCCCGGGCCGCGCTGGAGGCCCAGGCCGGCATCCCGGACGACGCCCGGACCGCGCTACTCCAACTGGCCGGCCAGGCCACCCGCCGGGCCCGCTGAGATGACCGGACTCCTGAGATGACCGGACCCGTGGTCGTGATCGGCGCCGGGCTGGCTGGCCTGGCGGCCGCCATTCACCTGGCCTCGGCGGGCCGCGACGTGACCGTGGTGGAGGCCGGCGACGGACCAGGGGGCTGCTGCGGTACGGCCAGCGTCGGGCCCTACCGGTTCGACACCGGCCCGTCGGTACTCACGATGCCCGGGGTGATCGAGGAGACGATCGGCGCGGCCGGGGAGGACCTGGCCAGCTGGCTCCCGCTGACCGAGCTTGATCCCTACTACCGGCTCGCGTTCCACGACGGCTCACACCTGGACGTGCTGCCCGGCGCGGAGCGGATGGCGGCCGAGGTGAGCCGCCTGTCCGGGGCCCGGGAAGCCGAGCGCTACCTGCGCTTCCGCCGTCAGCTGGAGCTGCTGCTGGAAGCGGAGTGGGCGCCGTTCGTAGCCCGCGATTTCCCCCATCTGAGCGACCTCTTCCAGGTCCGCGCGGTGATCCGGCTGGCCCGGCTGGGCGCGCTCCGCCGGATGAACGGGCTGGCGGCGCACTACCTGACCGACTGGAGGCTGATCCGCGCACACACCTTCCAGGCCCTCTACGTCGGCCTCGACCCGGCCCGGGCGCCCGGGATCTACTCGATCGTCTCCACCATGGACACCGTCGGCGGTGTGCACATCCCGGCTCGCGGCGGGATGCACGCCGTGCCGCTCGCGCTCGCGGACGTGGCCGCCAAGGCGGGCGCCGGGCTGCGGTACGGCAGCCGGGCCGAACGGGTGCTGACCGGGACGTCCGGGGTGAGCGGCGTGCGGCTGGCCGGCGGCGAACTGCTCCCCGCGTCGAGTGTGATCGTGGCCGGTGACCTGCCCGCCGCGCAGCGTGGCCTGCTGCCGCCGGGTGCCGCGGACTGGCGGCTGCGCCGCCCGCACTTCGCGCCGTCCTGCCTGGTCGCCCACTTCGGCCTGGATCACCAGCTGACCGGGCAGGCGCACCACACGCTGCATCTGGGTCCGGACTGGACCGGCACCTTCGACGCGCTGACCCGCCGTGGCGACGTCCAGCCCGGCCCGGACCCCAGCCTGCTGGTCACCGCGCCCAGCCAGGACCCGGAGGCGGCCCCGGCGGGGCACGCCACGCTCAGCGTGCTGGAGCCGACGGCGAACCTGCTCGGCGGGCACGGCTGGGCGCAGACCACGCCGCGGCTGCGCGCCCGGCTGGTAGACCGGCTGGGCAGGCTCGGCTACGGCGATCTGGACCTCGCCCCCGCCGAGCTGATCGTGGACCCGCCCGGCTGGGCGGCCCGTGGGCACACCGCCGGCACCCCGTTCGGCCTGGATCACCGCCTCTCGCAGACCGCGTGGCTGCGCCCGCGCCGCTCGGCCCGCCGGGTCCCTGGGCTGCACTTCGCGGGGGCGGGCACCGCCCCCGGCATCGGCGTGCCCATGGTGCTGATCTCCGGCCGCCTGGCCGCCCGCGCGGTGCTGGACGGCCAGCGATGACCGAGCTCAGCGAGGCGCCTCAGGAACAGCGGCGAGCGGTCCCAGCACCGGGGGCGCTCCGGTCCGGCCCGGGCGAGCGCGCCCGGGCCAGGCCTGGCCCAGGCGCACCCGGACGTCCCGGATCTCCGCCCACCGCATCCGGGCCCGCCACCCTGACCGCCGCCTATGAGCGCTGCCGCCAGCTGAACCGCAGGCACGGCACCTCCTACTACCTGGCGACCAGGCTGCTCCCGGACTGGAAGCGGCCGCACGTGCACGCGCTGTACGGCTTCGCCCGGTACGCCGACGAGATCGTGGATGACCTGGACAACGGCCTGAGCCCGGCCCAGCGCGCCATGGCCCTGACCGACTGGGGCGAGCGCTTCTTCGGGTACCTGCGGGCGGGCCGTTGCGATGACCCGGTGCTGGCCGCGGTGGTGCACACCGTCCGCTCCTTCGGCATCGACCAGGCCGATTTCCGCGCCTTCCTGACCTCGATGGCCATGGACCTCACCGTGACGTCCTACGCCAGCTATGACGACCTGCTCGGGTACATGGACGGGTCCGCCGCGGTGATCGGCACCATGATGCTGCCCGTGCTGGAGTCCGCCGACCCCGCCCGGGCCCGCGAGCCCGCCCGCCAGCTCGGCCTGGCCTTCCAGCTCACCAACTTCATCCGGGACGTGGGCGAGGACCTGCGCCGCGGCCGGATCTACCTGCCCGCCGCGGACCTGGACCGGTTCGGGGTGGCCGCGGCGGACCTGGCCCGCCCGGAACCCAGCCCCGCGGTCCGGGACCTGCTCGCCTTCGAGTGCGCCCGGGCCCGCGCCCACTACCAGGCCGCGCTGCCCGGCGTGGAGCTGCTCGCGCCGTCCTCGCAGCCCTGCATCCGGGCGGCCCTGGAGCTGTACGGCGGCATCCTGGACGAGCTGGTGCGCCGCGACTACCAGGTGCTCCGCGGCCGGGTCCGGCTATCCCGCCGTCGCCGGGCCGTCATCTTCGCCCGTCACCTCACCGCCGCCGCCCGTGCGGCCCGCCGGGAGCGGCAGGTTAACGTCAGGCTGCCCGGATCGTGACCCCTGCCGCTGCCTCGCCGCCCGAGCCGGTGTTCACGGTGAGTGGTGCTGCGCGGCGACTCAGCATTCCCGCCGCGACCCTGCGGACCTGGGAACGCCGGCACGGAATCGGCCCGTCAGGCCGCTCCGCAGGCGGGCACCGCCGGTACACCTCGGCGGACCTGATCCGGTTGCGGGCCATGCGGACCCTGGTGGCGACCGGCGTGCCCCCGGCCCAGGCCGCCGGGCTGGCCGCGCTCGCGGCCGGCGACCCGGCGCACCACGCCGCGGCGGACTCCCTGATCTCGCCCGAGCTGCTGATCCGGGCCGCCGTGAGCCTCGACGCGCCGCTGCTGTGCTCCATGCTCGGCGACGCCTTTGCCCGGCACGGGGTCATCGCCGCCTGGCAGGGCCTGGCCGTCCCCGCGCTGCGGGAACTTGGCCGCCGTGATCCGGCCGTCGCCGGGCACGGCTCGGTCGAGCACATGCTGTCCGGATCGCTGCTCACCACCCTGCACGCGATCATCACCCTGGCGCCGCCCGCCCGTACGGTCCGGCCGGTCATCCTGGCCTGCGCGGAGGAAGAGCAGCACGTGCTCCCGGTGTACGCGCTGCACGCGGAACTGGCCGGCCAGGGCGTGGACGTGCGCCAGCTCGGCGGCCGGGTGCCCCGGCAGGCCCTGGCCCACGCGGTCAGCACCGTCGGCCCGGCCGCGGTGTTCGTGTGGTCCCAGGTACCGGAGACCGCGCCGCCCGGTCTGCTGGACAGCCTGCCTGCCGGGCCGTGGATCGTGGTCGGCGGCCCGGGCTGGCAGGGCCGGCGGCCGGGGTCCGCGGCGCACCTGGCCGGCTCACTCGAGGAAGCCGCCGCCGAACTGGCCGACCCGCGCCTTCACGCCGCCGGGATGAGCCACTTACCACCCACACCCCGCGAGGAGGGGCCATGCCGGGACCGGACGCACCGATCGTGCTGGACGCCATGGGCGGCGACCACGCGCCCCGCGACCAGGTCGCGGGTGCGGTCGCGGCAGTGCGCCAGCATGGCGTCCGGATGGTCCTGACCGGGGACGCCGGAACGTTGCGGCCGCTGCTGGACGAGCACGGCGCGGCGCCGGACATCGAGGTGGTGCACGCCGCCGAGGTGATCCCGATGGGGGACAGCGGGGTGCGGATGCGGGGGCTGACCGGCACCAGCGCGGCGGTCGCCTGCGGGCTGGTCGCCAGCGGGCAGGCCGGCGCCCTGGTGTCCGCGGGCTCGACCGGCGGCACCGTGGCCACCGCGGTGGCCACGCTGGGCTGCGCACCGGGCGTACTGCGCCCGGCCATCGCGGTGCTGCTGCCGACGGCCGGGCGGGGCACCGTGCTGCTGGACGCCGGGGCCACCGCCGACCCAACCCCGGAGATGCTGGCCCAGTTCGCGGTGCTCGGGGCGGGCTACGCCCGTGCCGTGCTGGGTATCGAGTCGCCCACCGTGGGCCTGCTCACGATCGGCTCCGAGCCGGGCAAAGGCAACCGGCTGGCCCGCCGGGCCCAGCCCCTGCTCTGCGCCGCGCCGGTCAGATTCACCGGCAACGTGGAGGGGCGCGACGCCCTGGCGGGCGCCGTGGACGTCGTCGTCACCGACGGCTTCACCGGCAACGTGGCGCTGAAGACGATCGAGGGCAGCCTGCGCCTCGCGGTCACCGAGACGCGGGCCGCGCTCGCCGCCGGCCCGGCCGGCGCGGTGGCCCAGTTCGCCAACCGGGGCCGGCTGCGCGCCCTGGCCGAGCGGTTCGACCCTGACATGCACGGCGGGGCGGTGCTGCTCGGCCTGGGTGGCACCGTCGTCATCGCGCACGGCTCGGCCCGGGCCCGGGCCATCACCCGGGCCTGCATGCTGGCCCGCGACCTGGTCCGGGCCGGGATCACCGGGCAGGTCGGGCAGGCGGTCGCCGGCTCA
Organism: uncultured Actinomycetes bacterium; assembly: GCA_963837335.1. GTDB lineage: Bacteria > Actinomycetota > Actinomycetes > Streptosporangiales > Streptosporangiaceae > RYN-230. The sequence continues at coordinate 77,730 of CAWINS010000027.1, forward strand.
CCGGCCAGCGCCCTCTCATGACCGGCCGCGGTGTGACCGGCCGCGGTCGTGAGCAGCCGTGGCGTCAGCGGCGCCCGCTCAGGCGCCGTCCAGCGGGTCGGCGCCGTCCCAGGAACCCGCCGATCCGTACGGGATGAACCGGGCGAAGCATTCCTCGGTGAACCAGTCCTCCTGCCGGGTCCGGGTGATCACCGTGGCATGCGCGGCCCCCGTGTACGCGAAGCCGCGCACCGCGCCGGTGTCCCGCCACAGGCTGAATGTCGCCTGGCGGGCCACCGGCCATTCACCGATGCCGACCGCGCGCAGGCATCCGTCCGCGCGGGCGAGCGCCTGGTCCACCGCGGGCACCGCGCGGTAGAAGCGGACCAGCCGCCGGGGCCGGATCGCCGCCCGGGTCAGCACCGCCACCCGCTGCCCGGGCGCCAGCGCCTGCACGGCCATACCCGCGAACGGGTCACGGCCACCCCACTGACCGTGCCCGCCCGCGTAGCCGAGCCGGACGGTCCAGGTTTCCTGGCCATGGGACCGCCACTCTGCCGCAATGGGCGAGTCGCCAGGAAACGGTCAGGGCCGCGTCGTCCTGCCACACGGCGAACATCGCCCAGCGGCGCAGGTCGGCGCTCAGGCTCATCGCGTTGCCCCGCGCGGTGCCGAGCAGCCGGTAGAACCGCAGCCCGGCGGTCCGGCCCAGGATCGGCCGGTCGAAAGCCATCCGGCTGATCGCGCGGCTCGCGTGCTCACGCGGGTATCTGGTGAGGTGAAAAGAGGCGATCATGCTTGACTCCTGGGTGGCTGCCGTGGCCGGCGGCTACCTCTTGGGCTCGATTCCGGTCGCGGTGCTGGCCGGCCGCGCGCGGGGGGTCGACCCGCGCCAGGTCGGGGACCAGAACCCGGGCTTCTGGAACATGAAGGACCAGCTGGGGTGGGCGGGTGCTCTCCCGGTGCTGGCCGGGGACACGCTGAAGGGCACCGCGGCCGGTCTCCTCGGCCTGATGCTGGCACACGGGTTTTTGCAGCACGGGGTCCTGGTGCCCGCGATCCTGGGTGGCCGGCCGCCCGGCGGGGTGGCCCTGGTGTACGCGGCCGTCGCGGCGGCCATGATCGGGCACGCCTGGCCCGTCTTCGCCCGGCTGCGCGGCGGCCGGAGCGTGCTTACTTTCGCCGGCGGCTTCGCGGTCATCTGCCCGCCTGCCTTCGTCCTGGGCATCGCCCTGTGCGCGGGGGTCGCCTGGTTCACGCACTCGTTCGCCGTGGGCGCGAGGACCGGCGTGTTCGCGGCCCCGTTCCTGCAATTGATCTTCACTCCCGCTCTCGAGGTCGCGGCCACGGGGGCGCTCATGTCGCTCATCGGGGTGCGGTTCGCGATGGCGGCCCTGACCGCGCGGCACCAGCAGGGCCGCCCGCGCCCGGCCGCCCCGGTGGACGCGCCGCCCGCGGTCCCTCAGGTGACCCAGGCCGCCGCCCGGCCGGCGGGTCAGCAGGCCGGTCACCAGGCGGTGCGGCCCGGTGCGGCCCCCGTCCCGCGGACGCCGCCGGGGACACCGGATAACGGCGCCCCCGCCAGGACCGCACCGGCCGAATAGTCCCGCCGGTCATCCGGATGAGCGCGGCCACGTCAGCCAGCGGCGAGAGGTACAGTCCCGGCCCGGGCGACGCATAGCAGCCGCGCAGCGGGCCGAGCAGGGACACCCGCAGCGCGAGCAGGCCCAGGTCCAGCGCGGTGGGCCGCCCGGCGGCCAGCCGGGCCAGCGGCAGCACCGTGGTGAGCCAGAGCACCGCCAGGTCGGCCGCCTGGCCGGCGGGGCTGGTCACGTCCGTCATCGGCAATGACCGGCCCCATTCCCGCCACACTTCGGCCGCGGACGCGTGCATGTCCACGTCCAGCAGGTCACGGCCGTCGAGGAAGCCGATCCGCCAGCCCCGCCGGGCCAGGTCCCGGGCCAGCGCGATGTCGTCGGTGAGGTGCCCGCGGACCGGCGCGAAGCCGCCCGCGGCCGCCAGCCCGGCCCGGCGGGCCAGCAGGCACTGGCCGTTGACGACCACGCGGTGCGGGCGTGGCTGGCGGCCCGGCCCGATCGGGCCGAACCGGTAGACCAGGGTGGCCAGCATGGCGGCGTGCAGGCCCTGCTCGGCCACGCTGTCGCAGACGAACCGGGGGCCCGCGCTGACCAGGTCGAAAGGGCCCTGGGCCGCCGCCGTGACCAGCGCCGCCGCCAGGCCGGGCCGGGGCCGTGTGTCGGCGTCCAGGGTCAGCACGTACTCACCCGATGCCACCTCCAGGCCCTGCTGCAGCGCCCATTGCTTACCGACCCAGCCCGGCGGCAGGGGCAGGCCGGGGATGACCCGGGCCCCGGCCCGGGCGGCCACCGCGGCGGTGCCGTCGGTGGACTCGTCGTCCACCACGATCACCTCGCTGACCCCCGGGTCGGCGCGGGCCGCGCGCACGCAGGGACCGATCCGCCCGGCCTCGTCCCGGGCCGGGATGACCGCCGACACCGTGCTCCCGGGGGGCAGCGGCACCCCGGTCCGCAACGGCGGCCGCATCTGGCGGCCCCGGGCCAGCCGGGTCGCCACTACGACCGCGGCGGCCGCCTGAACCGCCGTGCCGAGCTTCATGGTCAGATCCTCCCGGTCGCGAGATCCTCGGTGACCAGATCGGCCACGATGCGCGACCCGATGACGACCAGCGGCAGCCCGCCACCTGGATGCACCGACCCGCCGACCAGGTACAGCCCGGCCAGCGGGCCCCGGTTGCCCGGGCGGCGGAATGGCGCCAGCCGGCCGTTGTGCGAGGTCCCGTAGATCGAGCCCAGCCAGCCGTCGTAGCGGCGCTCGAAGTCGGCCGGGGTGAGCGTCTCGGTGAACAGCACCCGGTCGCGCACGCCGAGGCCCGCGGCGTCCAGCTTGCCCAGCAGCAGTTCGCCGTAGCCGGCGGCGGACCGGCCCCAGTTCTCCGGGCTCCCGGCCGGGACGTTGACCAGCAGGGTCAGGCTCTCCTGCCCGGGCGGGGCGCTCGCCGGGTCCTGGGCTGCGGGGCACCCCACGTAGATCGTCGGGTCGGCGGGCGGCCGGTGGCGCTCGAAGATGTCCGCGAACTCCGCACGGTAGTCCGCGGAGAAGATGACGTTGTGGTGGGCGAGCCCGGCGGTGCGCCCGCGCAGCCCGGCCAGCACCAGGAATCCCGAGGAGGACGGGCCGATCCGGGCGATCCGGCGGCGCATCGCCCGGGACGGATACAGATCCCGGTACAGCCGGGCCGAGTCCGCGCCGCAGACCACGATGTCGGCGGGCACCCGCTCGCCGGCCACCAGCACCCCGCCGGCCCGGCTCCGGCCCCGGACCAGCCGCCCGTGCCCGGCCGGCCCGGCCAGCTCCGCGGCGGGCCGCCCGCCGGCCGTCAGGACCGGGACACCGTGGCCCCGGTGTGCACCACCACGCCCAGATCGGCCAGCAGCCGGGCCAGCGCGTCCCGCAGCCGGGCCAGCCCGCCGTCCACATACCAGGCCCCCCGGGCGTGCTCCAGGTACGGGATGCATCCCACCGCCGCGGGCGCCTGGTACGGGTCCGAACCCGAGTAGGTCGCGTACCGGCACGCGTACTGGATCAGGCGGGGGTCGGTGAAGAAGCGGCGGGCCAGCCCGGCCAGCGTCTGCCCGGGGGCGCTGGCGAACAGGTCAGACAGGCTGGCCTGGCGGCGGGCGAGCCCGGGCAGGTCCAGCGGGCCGGACAGGAACGCGCGCTCACTCGCCGCCCAGCACCGCCGCCCCCACTCGAAGTAGCGCTGCCAGGCCTGGCCCTGCCCCGGCGAGAAGCGCTCCACCTCGGCGGCCATCGCCCCGGGATCGCTGTGCGCGTCGAGGACGCTGCCGTCGGGAAAGTGATACCGGCACACCGGATCGACCTCGGTCAGGGTGACCAGCTCGTCCAGCTTGCGGCCCGCCTCCGCGGCCAGCGCGCCGAACAGTTCCGGGAGGGTCAGCAGGGACGGGCCGAGCCCGAAGACGAAGCCGTCCCGGCGCCGCTCGGTCAGCTTGCCGCCCAGCTCATGGCGGCGCTCGAACAGCTGGACCTGGTGTCCCCGGGCGGCCAGCCGGATCGCGGTGGCCATGCTGCCCACCCCGCCGCCGATCACCACGACATCACTCATGGGCGCTGCGTTCCCCCGGTCGGCTGCGGGTACGGCGGGTCCAGGCCAGCGCGGCCGGGATGCCCATGCCCAGGGCTCCGGCCAGGGCGATCTCCCGGCCGTGGGGGAAGATCACGGCAAACCCCACCGTTTCCATAACGCCCATCACGGTGTAGGTGGTGAGCAACCCGGGGTGGTGGGGCGTTAGCTGCGGTGATTTTGATCTGAGCAGGCCGTCGAACACCGCCATCAGCGCGGCGGACACCAGCAGCCAGCCGGCGAAGTTGCTCAGCGGCACACCCTGGTAGGAGCCCGGGTGGGCCCAGCGCCAGAAGCCGTTGCGGATCATCTGCGGATCCAGGAACAGGTCCCATGCGGTCAGCGCGACGGCGCCGGTGGCGATCCGGCCCGCGCGGGTGCGGGCCGCGGTGGCCCCGACCGCGTAGCCGGGCAGCCCCATCGCGGCCCAGGCCAGCGGGACCACCAGCGGCACGGTCCCGGCGGCCGGGCGCAGCAGCCCGGTGTAGCGGTACGCCCCGAACGGGAGCCCGGTCCTGGTCCCGGCCCACTCCGCGGCCAGGCCCAGCGCGAACGCCGCGGCGGCCGCACCGAGCGCGCGTGGCCATCCCCATTCCACGGCGGTGAACGACACGCTCGCCACGGCCAGCGCCGCGACGATCAGCGAGACGAAGAGCTCCAGGTGCCCGGCCCGGGACGAGGCCACCTGGGCTGCGGCCATGGCCGCGAGCGCGACCCACCCGGTCACCGCGGCCACGCGGTGCAGACTGCGCGGCCTGGGCCTGGTTTGTCCGGCGGTGCGCGGTCGGAGTTGAATAGCGGTTCTGGTGCCCGGACCGGGCCCGGGGTTACCGGCGGCGGGCGGTGGCATAAGTCACTTCGGGAAGGTCATGACAGAAACAGTCGGTTTCAGTGTGGGAACGGTGGCCCGCCGTCTCGGCGTGGCGCCGTCGACCCTGCGCACCTGGAACCGGCGGTACGGGATCGGCGCCCGCGAGCTCAGCCCGGGGAAGCACCGGCGTTATACGGCGGAGGACATCACCCGCCTCGAGCACATGCAGAAGCTCATCCTGCGCGGCGCGGCCCCCGCTGATGCCGCCCGCGCCGCCATGACCGCGCCGGCCGCGCTGGTCGCGGCCCCGGACGGGGCGGCGGGCGGTGCCGGGGGCGGCGGGCCGGCGGGCGGCGATGCCGCGGACGGCCCGGCGGGCGGCGCTGTAGCCGGCGGGCGGGCGACCGCGGTGCTGGCGCCCGGTCAGGCGGAGGCCACGCGCGGGGCTGACGGGCACGACACCGGCGCGTCTTCCGGCGAGGAGGGATCCCCCGTCCCCCGGCCGGGCCCAGGTCACGGCTCCGGTGGCCGGCGCCTGGCCCTGCCGGGCGCGTCGGCTGCGGCCCGTGGCCTGGCCCGCGCAGCGCTGGCCCTGGACGAGCAACGGATCAGCGAGATCATCCGGGCGGCGCTGATCCGGGACGGCAGCGTGCGCACCTGGGAGGAACTGCTGGTTCCGGTGCTGTCGGGGCTGGGCACCCGGTTTGAGCACACCGGGACGTGTGTCGAGGCCGAGCACCTGCTGTCCGTGGCGGTGATCGCCGAGTTCTCGCGGCGCACCGCTGATCTGCCCGGCCAGGTGCAGCACCGGGCCGTCCTGCTCGCCTCGGCCGAGGATGAGCAGCACAGCCTGCCGCTGCACGCGCTGGCGGCGGCCCTGGCCGAGCGGGGGATCGACAGCCGGGTCCTCGGCCCTGACCTGCCTTACTTTGCCCTGGCGGCCGCCGTCCGGCGCACCGGCCCGGGTGTGGTCTTCCTGTGGTCCCAGGCGCCGGCCACGGGTGATCCGGCCATGCTGCCTGACCTGTTCCCGCGCCGTCCGGGCGCGCGGCTGATCCTCGGCGGCCCGGGCTGGGACCAGGACCGGATTCCGGCCTCGGCCCGGCTCGTGGGCACCCTGCCCGACGCCCTGTCCGAAGTCGCGGCGGCTCTGGGCTACTGAGTTCCCGCTAGCTGGCCGGCCGGGCCGGCCTGGGGCCTGCTGGTCCTTTCACCCGGCGGATAGCGGCCTGAACTGGGTGCCTCGCTGAATCCCGCCGCACCCCTCACTCCTTCGTGCGCTGCCGGCCCGGCTGCCTGTTGTCCGGCTCACTTGCTTTCGGCGACCGTGGCGCCCGCGGTTGCGCATCGCCTCGATCTCGGCTATGAATAACTTTTGAAGCGATTTTGAATCAGATAGCCGGGTAGGGCTGGAACCGGGACCGGCTGGGAGGGACGGTGGCACGGGTGGGCGCAGACAGGATCAGGGAACTGGGGGTTCGCCTGGCCGGGGCGCGCGAGGACGCGTTCGACGATTGCTACGCCGAACTCGGGCCGCTGCTGCGCCGCTATCTGCGGGGCCGGGTTCCGGACGCGGACATCGACGATGTGGTCCAGGTCGTGCTCGTGGAGGTGTGGCGGTTCCGCAGCCGGTTCGACCCGTCCCGGAGCCTGGAGGCGTGGGTGCTGACCATCGCGCGCCGGCGGGCGATCGACCACCTGCGTTCCCGGCGCCGCGACACGGTGCCGCTCGAGGACGCGCTGTCGATGGCCGGGCCGGATGGCCGCGACATCGCCACCCGGGTCGAGCGGACGCGGGACATGAAGGTGGCCCTGGGCCGGCTGCCCGATCTGCAGCGTGAGGCCCTCGAGATGGCCTACTACGCCGATCTGACCCAGCGGGAGATCGCCGAGCGGCTGGAGGTGCCGCTGGGCACCATCAAGGCCCGGACCGCGCGGGGCTTGCGGCGGCTGGGCGCGCTGATCGCCTCGCCCGCGGCGATCTTATCGATCCCGCCGGGCGGGCTGCCGCAGCCGGTGAGCGGCCGGTTAGCGAGGCGGGGTCAGCGAGCCGTTGCGCACGGCTTCGGCGGCCAGCACGCCGAACAGGTAGAAGTACGCCGCTTCCTCGTCATCGAAAGAGCGCACCTCGTGCCGGGCGCCATCGGCCGCGCTGAAGACCTCGAACCCTTCGTCGGTCCGCAGCAGGCACATGGCGCCGTCGGACTCCTGCTCCAGCGCGTACGCCGACCTCGGGATCGCGGCCAGGTCAGCCAGTTCCGAGAAGATCGCCCGGGTGGGAATCCGCTGTTTGCGGGCGGACCGCCGGCCGGTCGCCGGTACCTGCCGCCTGCGGCCAGGCACGGGCGGGGCCGGGGCGGCGAGCGTCCCGTCCGGGCCGGCCATGCCGTTCCAGCTGGCCATGCCGTGCCCGTTCGTCCGTGCTGCCGTTCCCGGGCCCGCCGCCGGGACTCCAGCCCCCGGTGTCGGCAGGTGATCCGTCGCGGTTCCAGCCGCCGGTGTCGGTCAGGGGGCTGTTGCCATTCCAGCCCCCGGTGCCGGCGGGAGAGCCGTTGCGGTTCCAGCCGCTGGGGCTGGCCGGGGTGGCGTCGCGGTTCCAGCCGCCGGTGTCGGCGGGGGAGCCTTGGGCATTCCAGCCGCCCGTCCCGGCGGGGTTGGTCCCGCTGCCGTTCCAGCTTCCGGTCCCGGGCGCAGGGCCGTTGCCGTTCCAGGCGCCGGCCGGGGTCATGGCCGGCTCGCTGAGGTAGCCAGGCCCGCCGTCCCGCGCGCGGGGGTCCGGGTGGCCACCGGAGGCGGCGGGCGCCGGCGGCCACTGAGGCGAGCCGTAGGGATAGGACGGCAGCGGCTGGGACCCGTTCACCGGCCCGCGGCGGAGAAGGTTCTTTTCCACCTTCTCCTCGTTGAGGCCGGTCACTTCCTCGCGGGGGGTCAGCAGCTCGTACACGCCGCGGTCGACCTGCCAGAAACCGAGTTCCCGGGCCCGGCGGCCGTCCTTGCCGAGGTAGGCGATGTGCAGCCGGTCACCCAGGTCATCGAGCACCAGGCAGGGATCCCCATGGAAGCTGCCAACCGGCCGGGACTCCCAGAGCACGTCGACCTCCGCCCTGATGACCTGCTTGCGCCAGTGTCCGGGAGCGGGCTCGAAACCCAGTTCCTCCGGGGGCGGGCAGGCCGCGAACAAGACCACATCGGAACTGGACGGGCCGACTCCTACTTCATACGGCACCCCGCGGTAGGTCGCCATCAGCCTGAAGCGCATGGCTCACAGCCCCCTGGACGGGCGCAGCCAGGACTGCCCGTCGTAGCGGGCGATGAACTCCTCCCCGCCCAGCACGATCCGGTGGATCTCCGCTCCCACCGGGACCGGGATGGGCAGCGTGTAGAACTCAGGGATGGCGTTGCGGGCCAGGCCGTTCTGGCTGTCCGCCGGGGGAGGCGCCAGCGAGGAATCCATGTCCAGGGCCAGCCAGCGCATGACGTAGATCTCCGCGAGTTCAGCGGTGAAGTCAGAGCCTTCATAGCCAAGGTTCAGCGAATCATAGAAGTTAGCGGGACCGTGGAAGGCGCAGTCCCTGGCCCGGTACACATACCCAGCTATCACCGAGCGCCGCCCGGTGAGATAGGGCTCGACCAGGCGGGGTGGGATGACCTTCTGCATCGGGGTTCCCGGTTCGATGATCCTGACCATGTGCTCAGCCTCTGTCACACGCTCCCCTCCGGTCGGCCTACGGCGGCGTTCAAAAGACTCTCATACGGCGATTTCCCCCTCAACTGCTTCGCCTGCAGTGGGCATTCCGGCTCGGTAGTGGCCGGGGAGCCGCACGCCTGCTGAGCTGTCCAGGGCACCGTCGGGGGTGACGCTGGCGGCTGGCCCGGGACACTAAGGTGCGCATCCGGGCCTGGCGCGACTGCGCCACGGCGGGGCCGTCAGCGCAAGAGCTTACGGGGGATCGCGTCAGCCGTCTGGGTGTCGCGGGAGATGCCCTAGGGTTGGGGCGTGCAAGGGCTGACCGTGGCAGAGCCGAAATTCCCGGGAGACGACGGCACCGCCGATCCGGCGGTGCGGGCCGCGCTGGGCGCTTACGCGGCTGGTCAGGGAAGCGAGCACGCCGCGCTGACCGCGCTGGCCCGGTCCCGCCTGCTGGTACCCGTGGTCGCCGTGCCGGGCGAGGCGGACGGGGACGGCTCCGGGAAGTCCACGGAGATGGCACTGCCCACCCTGGTCGGCCGGGACGGCCGCCGCGCCGTCCTCGCCTTCACCTGCCTCGACGCACTCAAGCAGTGGCGCAGCGACGCACGGCCGGTGCCGGTGCCGGCGGCCAGCGCCTGGCTGGCCGGGACCCAGGACGACGCCAGTGCGGTGCTCATCGACGTGGCCGGGCCGGTCACGCTGGCCGTGGACGGCGCCCGGCTCGCCGCGCTCGCGGCGGGGCGGCCGGTCCCACTGCCGCACCAGGATCCCGAGGTGCTGGCCGCGCTGCAGGCGGCGCTGGCGCGCGAGCCGCTGATCGTGGCGGCCGCGCTGACTTCCCCTGATCAGCGCGTGACAGCCACCGGTGGCCCGGATCCAGACCCTGCGGGCCAGGACCCGGACGGGCCGGCCCAGCTGCCGGATGAGACGGCGGCCGGGGAGGGTGCGGGCGGCACCTCGCCCGGGGCTGACCTCGCGCTGCAGGTGACGCTCGCGCCAGAGTGCGACCCGGCCGCCGCCGGGGCCGCGGTCCGCCGGGCGGCTGACGCCCTGCTGGCCGCCACCGGTGACCGGCTGAGGCGCGGCGTCGAAGTATCGGTGACCCAGGGCGGCCGGACGGCAGGGTCGCCGTGACCAGCCTGCCCCCGACCAGCCTGCCCGTGACCAGCCTGCCGGTGACCAGGCCGCCCAGGACCGGCTCGCTCAGGACCGGCTGGCCCGGAGTGGCCCGTAGGAGGATCCGGACATGTTTCGCTGGCTGACCGCGGGGGAGTCGCACGGGCGTGCCCTGGTGGCCATCTGCGAGGGAGTGCCCGCAGGCGTCGAGATCAGCACGGCGGACATCGCGGCCGCGCTGGCCCGCCGCCGGGCCGGGTACGGCCGGGGGGCCCGGATGAAGTTCGAGCAGGACGAGGTGGAGATCACCGGGGGTACCCGGCACGGGCGCACGCTCGGCGGGCCCGTGGCGATCCGGGTTGGTAACAGCGAGTGGCCGAAATGGGAGACGGTGATGTCACCGGACCCGGTCCCGGCCGAGGACCTCGAGAACCTGGCCCGCAACGCCCCGCTGACCCGGCCCCGGCCCGGGCACGCCGACCTGGCCGGGATGCAGAAGTATGGTCACGATGACGCCCGGCCCGTACTGGAACGGGCCAGCGCCCGCGAAACCGCCGCGCGGGTGGCACTGGGCGAGGTCGCCAGGCAGTACCTGAGCCAGGCGTACCGCATCGAGGTGCTCAGCCACGTGGTCGCGATGGGGCCCGTCGATGTGCCCGATGGCACCCTGCCGGAGCCTGCCGACCGGGCCCGGATCGACGAGGACCCGGTGCGCTGCCTGGATCCGGCGGCCAGCGCGGCGATGGTCGCGGAAATCGATGCGGCCCGCAAGGACGGCGATACCCTCGGCGGGGTCGTCGAGGTGGTCGCCTACGGCCTGCCGCCCGGGCTCGGCAGTCACGTGCACTGGGACCGGCGGCTCGACGGGCGTCTCGCCGCGGCCCTGATGAGCATCCAGGCCATCAAGGGCGTCGAGGTCGGGGACGGGTTCACCACCGCCCGGCGCCGCGGGTCACAGGCCCACGACGAGATCGAGCTGGATCAGGGCGGGATCCGGCGGCGGACCAACCGCGCAGGCGGGATCGAGGGAGGCATGAGCACAGGTGAGGTGCTGCGGGTCCGGGCGGCGATGAAGCCCATCTCCACCGTGCCGCGCGCGCTGGACACGGTCGACGTGCGCTCCGGTGAGCCCGCCAAGGCCATCAACCAGCGCAGTGACGTGACCGCGGTCCCGGCCGCCGGCGTGGTGGCCGAGGCCATGGTCGCCCTGGTGCTGGCCGGGGCGGCGGCGGAGAAGTTCGGCGGCGACTCCGTGGCCGAGGCGCACCGCAACTGGTCCGGCTACCTGAACTCGCTGGTGATGAAGTGACCGCCGCCGAGAGCGGCCGGGCCGGTCACGGTCAGCCGGCTGCCATCCTGATCGGGCCGCCCGGCGCGGGCAAGACCACCGTCGGCGCCCTGGTCGCCGCGCGGCTCGGGCTGGACTTCGTGGATGCCGACGTGGTCATCGCCGAGGCGGCGGGCAAGCCGGTCGGCGACATCTTCGTCCAGGACGGCGAGGAGGCGTTCCGGGCTCTCGAGCGCGCCGCCGCGGCCCGGCTGATCGGCAGCCATCCCGGCGTGCTCGCGCTCGGCGGCGGGGCCATCCTCGACCCGGGGACCCGCGACCTCCTGGCCGGGCGGCGGGTGGTTTACCTGCAGACCGGGTTCACCTCGGCGGTGCACCGGACCGGGCTCGACGCCCCGCGCCCGCTGCTCCTGGGTAACCCGCGGGCCAGGATGAAGACGCTCCTGGAGGAACGGCTCCCGGTGTATGCGTCGCTGGCGTGGATCACCGTGCCCACCGACGACCGCGGGCCGGAGGACATCGCCGAGGAGATCGCCGCGCGGCTCGCGCCCGGCACCAGGAACGGCAACGGCCACGACCCGGCGGCCGCGCAGCCGTGAGCGTGACCCGGATCCCGGTTGGCGGCGAGCATCCCTACGAGGTCGTCGTGGGCACCGGGGTGCTCGGCGAACTGCCGGCCCTGGTCGGCAAGCACGCCACGTCGGTCATGGTCATCGCGCCCGAAGGCCTGGAGGAGATCGCGCGGCCGGTCAGCCGCGCGCTGGGGGACGCCGGATACGAGGTGCGCACCGCGCAGGTGCCCGCGGGCGAAGCGGCCAAGGACATCAGCGTCGCGGCCGCGCTGTGGTCGAAGCTGGCCGCCGGCCGGATTACCCGCAGCGACGCCATCGTCGGCGTGGGCGGCGGGGCAGCTACCGACCTGGCCGGCTTCGTGGCGGCGACCTGGCTGCGCGGTGTGCGAGTGGTCCTGGTCCCCACCACGCTGCTCGCGATGACCGACGCCGCGGTCGGCGGCAAGACCGCGGTAGACATCCCGGAGGGAAAGAACCTGGTCGGGGCGTTCCATCCGCCCGCCGGGGTCCTCGCGGACCTGACCGTGCTCGGATCGCTGCCCCGCGCCGAGTACGTGAGCGGCCTGGCCGAGGTGATCAAGGCCGGGTTCATCGCCGACCCGGCGATCCTCGAGCTGATCGAGGCGGACCCGGCGGGAGCCGTCATCCCGCACGGGCGGCCAGCCCGGGAACTGGTCGAGCGGGCGGTGCGGATGAAGGCGGACGTGGTTTCCGGGGACCTGCGTGAGGCGGGGCGCCGGGAGACCCTGAACTACGGTCACACGCTCGGCCACGCCATCGAGCGGGTGGAGGGCTACCAGATCCGGCATGGTGAGGCGGTCGCCATCGGCATGGTGTTCGCGGCCGAGGTGGCCCGGCTGGCTGGCCGGCTCGACGCGGGCACCGTCGCGCGGCACCGGAGGGTGCTCAAGTCGGTCGGGCTGCCCACCCTCTACCGCGCAGATGTGTGGCCCGACCTGCGCGAGGCCATGTCAGTGGACAAGAAGGCCCGCGGCGCCCGGCTCAGGCTGGTCGTGCTGGACGGGCTCGCCCGGCCCGGCACGCTGGATGCGCCATCCGAGGACCTGCTGCGCCGGGCCTACCGGGAGGTAAGCGAACGATGAAGCAGGTACTCGTGCTCAATGGGCCCAACCTCGCCCAGCTGGGGTCGCGGGAGCCGGACGTGTACGGCACGCAGACGTTCGACGACCTGGTGGAGACCTGCCGGCTGACCGGGCGCACGCTGGACCTGCACGTGGAGGTCCGGCAGACCGACGACGAGGCCGAGATGATCGCCTGGGTCCAGGAGGCGGCCGCGGCCCGGATGCCGCTGGTCCTCAACCCCGCCGCGTTCACGCACTACTCCTACGCGCTGCGCGACGCGCTCGCCATGCGCACCGCGCCGCTGGTGGAGGTGCACATGACCAACCCGGCCCGGCGTGAGGAGTTCCGCCACACGTCTGTGGTGGCCGGCGTGGCGGACGGGACAGTGGCCGGCTTCGGCCTGATGTCCTACCAGCTCGCGCTGCAGGCCATCGCGGAACTGGCCGCGGTCCAGGCCGCCGCCGGGGAGGACACGGTGTCCGAGGATGCGGTCCCGGGCACTGGCTGATATTTGATCCCGCGCGGGTGCCCGCTACTCTCGACATCACCTGAGCCGAACGGCATTCGGCTGTGACGCCCGCGAAAGGCCGGAGCATGCGCATCGGGATGCACCTCAACTACGCAGGCGGTTTCGCCGAGACGGTGACCGAGCTCGCCGACTACGAGAAGGCCGGGCTGGACATCGTCTTCGTGCCTGAGGCCTACAGCTTCGACGCGGTGAGCCAGCTGGGCTTCATCGCGGCCAAGACCGAGCGGCTGGAGATCGGCTCAGGCATCTTCCAGCTCTACTCCCGGACCCCCGCGCTCACCGCGATGACCGCGGCCGGGCTGGACTACGTGTCCGGTGGCCGGTTCACGCTCGGCCTCGGGGCCTCCGGTCCGCAGGTGATCGAGGGCTGGCACGGCGTCCCGTACGACGCCCCGATCGGCCGCACCCGGGAAATCATCGAGATCTGCCGCCAGGTGTGGCGCCGCGAGCGGCTGGTGCACACCGGGAAGCACTACACCATCCCGCTGCCGCCCGAGCAGGGGACCGGGCTCGGCAAGCCACTCAAGCTCATCAACCACCCGGTCCGGGAACGCATCCCGATCATGATCGCGGCCCTCGGGCCGAAGAACGTCGCGCTGGCGGCCGAACTGGCCGAGGGCTGGCAGCCGATCTTCTATTACCCGGAGAAGGCGGCCATCGCCTGGGCGGAGCCGCTCGCCGCGGGCCGCGCGCGCCGGGACCCCTCGCTCGCCTCCGCTGGACGTGGTGGCGTCCGCGCCGCTGGCCGTCGGCCCGGACGTCTCCGGGTACCTGGACCTGGCCCGGCCCATGTTCGCGCTGTATATCGGCGGGATGGGCCCGCACCGGGACAAGGGGCACAACTTCTACTACGAGCTCGCGGTGCGGTTCGGGTTCGAGGAGACCGCGGCGCGGATCCAGGACGAGTACCTGGCCGGCCGCAAGGACGAGGCGGCTGCCCTGGTGCCCGCCGAACTGCTCGCGGGCACGTCGCTGATCGGCCCGGAAGGCCTGGTCGCGGAGCGGGTCGCGGCCATGAAGGAGGCCGGGGTGACCACGCTCAACGTCACCCCGCTGGCGGGCAGCCACGCCGAGCGGGTCCGGCTCATCGAGCAGGTCCGCGACCTGGCTGGCTGACCGGCCCCGCCCGCCCCACCACCCCCCTCACCCCAGGCCAATGTTCGTGATCAAACGATTGGTGTCGCTGCAGCGACACCAATCGTTTGATCACGAACGAGGGAGCGTGGGTTTGGGGCTGGTGGGGTTTCTGAGGGCTGGGGAGGGGGAGGTCAGGCGCGGGGTGGCTGGTTCAGGCCGAGGAAGCGGGCCACGTCCTCCGCGTCGGTCTCCAGTGCCCTGCGGTGGGTGGCGCTTACCGGTTCCAGCAAGGTCAGCGAGACCTGGCCGCCGGGAAGGCTCCAGGTGCCGACCGCGCGCCCGCCGACCAGGGCGAACGAGCCGAACATGCCGCCCCGGACGATCTCCGGTTCGTGCGGGCCCAGCACCGTCGCGCGGGACTGCCAGCCGTGCAGCAGCGGATCGAACACGCCCAGCAGCCGGGGCGGCGGGAGCGCGGGTTCCGGCCCGGCGGCCCGGGCGGTCCCATCCGGCTGGCGGGCCAGCCGGACCAGGCCATCTTCGCCCTCATCCAGCTCAGGCGCGATGGCCTGCCATCCCCGGCGGGCGTCGCGCAGCGGCAGTCCGGCCCATTTCGCCAGGTCCCGTTCGGTGGCGGGGGCGTGGCCGGCCAGATAACGACGGGCCAGCCAGGCCAGCGCCGTATCGCGGTCAGCCGCAGCGGGCGGCGCGCCCAGCCAGTCCCGGGCCAGCACGTAGGCGTGCTGCTTGCCGATCATGGGCCCGCGCACAGAAATGCCCCGCAACGACGCCAGGAAGGTGAGAAACACCAGCGCCTGGCCCTGGGTCCGGACCCCGGCCGACTCCAGTCGCTCCGCCAGCTGCGCCCGGGTCAGGGGCCCGTCACGGACCAGGAATCGCTCGATCAGCCCGGCCGCGCGGTCCGCCGCCGCGGGCGGGATCCCCTCCTGGGCGAGCCGGCGGGCGCAGGCGGTCTCCAGCGGGGGAGTGGTGAGCTGGTGCAGCGGCCAGTAGTCGGCGCTGCGCACCAGGTGCAGGGTGCCGCGGTTCAGCCAGCTGATCACCAGCGAGCGGTCCACCGTCAGCGCATGGTCGACGTCGGCCGCGGACAGTCCCTGGCTGCGGACCCGGATCGCCAGCCGGGCCCCGCGCGGGTCCTGCCCCTGGATGGCCAGCAGCCGCCCGGCGACCTCCTCGGCGCGGGACGCGGGCGGTCCGGACAGCAGCTGAGCGACGGCCCGCTCCGCGGTGACGCCGGCCTGGGCCGCGGTCAGGTTCGCGTGCCCCGCGCTGACGCCCGACGGAGCGGCTGGGTTGGTCATCTCCCCGATCTTGCCATCAGGCGCTGACGAACCCGGCCGCCGCCGGGGTTGTCCTGCGGGCCGCCGCTGGTCCGGTACGCGGATCCCGGCCTCGGCGCGATGAGGCGGCGGCGGGTGCGAAAAGATGAACGCATGACCGCATCAGGCAGCCCGGTCCAGATCCGGGTGGCGCGGGCCGCCGACGAGGCCCAGTTGGCCCGGCTGGACAGGATCTCGTGGTCACCGCAGAGCGGGTTCCCGTCGGTGATCCAGCAAACGGGCACGGTCTTCTTCCTGACCGACACCCCGCCGCAAGCCTTCCTGGTCGGCGAGATCGACGGCGCGATCGTGGGGTATATCCGGCTGGGATCCCCGTTGCCGCTGCCGGAGAATGCCCACGTGGTCGCCGTGCTGGGCCTCGCCGTGTCGCCGGACGCGCGAGGCCGGGGCGTGGCCACGGCACTGCTGGCCGCCGCCGAGCAGTGCGCCCGCGCCCGCGGGGCCCGCAAGCTGAGCCTGCGGACCTTCAGCACGAACCCGCAGGCCATCCGGTTGTACACCAGGTTCGGGTTCGAGCAGGAGGGGCTGCTGCGGGCCGAGTTCCTGATCGGGGGCCAGTACGTTGACGACCTCCTGCTGGCCAAGTACCTGACCGGCCCACCCGCGGACTAGACCACCCGCGGACCAGGGGAGCGGCCGGCGGGGCAGGGGAGGGCCCCCAGGCGCGAATGGCGTCCAATCGTTATTCGAATATGCTTCCGAAAAATTTGTTTACGTGGTATTGTTAGGTGAATGGTCGGCTATTGTCCGCGACGTGGAAAGTAGTGAGAAGTCAGCGGACACCGAGAAGCCGAAGAACACCGAGAAGCCAGCGGATCTGCCCAGCCAGACCGCCCTGATGGCCGCGGCCGCCCGCGCCGCCCACCTGATCGTCGATCACGAGCCGGTCATCTTCGCCGATGAGCTGGCCGCCACGCTGCTCGGCGAGCAGGCTGATGAATTGATCAGCTATCACCGGGTGCACGGCACCCACCTGGTGCTGTCCTGCGCCCGGGCCCAGGTGCTCTGCCGGAGCCGGTTCACCGAGGACCACCTGGCCGCCTGCGTCCGCAGCGGCCTCACCCAGTACGTGATCCTCGGCGCCGGTCTCGACTCGTTCGCTTACCGGACGGAGTCTGCGGTCCGCGTCTTCGAGGTCGATCACCCCGCCACCCAGCAGTGGAAACGCCGGCAACTCGCGGCGGCCAGGATCCCCGTGCCGGACAGCGTGAGCTTCGTGGCCATGGACTTCGAGCGCGACCAGCTGGCCGGCCGTCTGGCCTGGCGGGGTTCGACCCATCCCGGCCGGCGCTGGTCAGCTGGCTCGGCGTGACGATGTACCTGACTTCAGCCGCGATCGGCCGGACGCTCGCGGAGATCGGCGGATTCGCGCCCGGCACGCAGCTCGTCACCGACTACATCCTCCCTGCGGCCCTGCGTGACGACACCGGCAACACCTACGCCGGCCTGGTCGCACCCGCGGCCGCGGAGCGCGGCGAGCCGTGGCTCACGTTCCTGGCCCCGGACGACATGTCGGCCCTGCTGGAGAGGCACGGGTTCGGCGCGGTCGAGCACGTCCGGCAGCGTGATTCGATCCCGGCCGCGCTGTGGGACCGGGCCGACTCCCTGCGCCCGGCCACCCTGTCCGTGCTGGCCCGCGCGACCCTCGGCGGCCCGGGCCTGCACCCCGGCTAGAGTCGGGGCATGCCTGTCGCCCAGTTGCGCCGCCGGGAACGGCTGCGCCCCGCCGTCGCCGCGCTCGGCGCGGACGCCGCCCTGATCACCAGCCCGGCCAACGTCCGCTACCTGAGCGGCCTGGCCAGCTCCAACGCGGCGTTGCTGGTGCCCGCCGCGAGCACAGACGACAGCACGGGCGCCAGCCCGGGCGCCACGATCCTGGCCACGGATTCGCGCTACGCGGGCACGGCCCGGGAGGACTGCCCCGACCTGGAGATCCTCATCGAGCGGTTCATCGAGCCCGCCCTGGCCCGCGTGGCGGCCACGCTAGGCGTCCGCAGGCTCGCGTTCGAGGCGCATGAGATGACCGTAGAACGCTACGAGGCGTTCGCCGCGGCGGTTCCCGGGACCGAGCTGGTGGCGCTGGGCCGCGCCGTTGAGGAAATACGGATGGCCAAGGACGAGCAGGAGATCGCGCTGATCGCCCGGGCCTGCGAGATCACCTCGCGCGCGTTCGAGGAGATCGTGCCGCTGATCCGGCCCGGCGTGACCGAGCGGGAGCTGGCCATCTCCCTGGAGCGGGCCCTGATCGACCTGGGCGGCGACGGCCTGGCCTTCGACACCATCGTGGCCAGCGGGCCGAACGGCGCGATCCCGCATCACGTGCCGTCTGACCGCCCGTTCGCGGCTGGTGACATGATCACGGTGGACTGCGGCGCGCGGTACCAGGGGTACCACGCGGACATGACCCGGACGGTCGTGCTCGGTGCGCCCGCCGCCTGGCAGCGGGACATCTACGCCCTGGTCGCCGAGGCCCAGGCGGCCGGGATCGACGCGGCCGTGCCCGGCGCTGACGTGCAGGATGTGGACGCGGCGGCCCGGGACCTGATCGAGGGCGCCGGGCACGGCGCGCATTTCCAGCACGGGCTCGGCCACGGCGTGGGCCTGGAAGTGCACGAGGCACCGATCATGGGGTACGGCAGGACGGGTACACTCGGGGACCGGGTCCCCATCACCGTCGAACCCGGGATCTACCTCCCCGGGCAGGGCGGCGTCAGGATCGAGGACACCCTGGTGGTGCGCGCTGGTACGGGGACGGCGGCGCCGCAGGAGCTACTCACCACTACCACCCGGGAACTGCTCGTCCTGTAGCCGGTCACGGCACCATGGGGCGGGCTCACCCGCACGCAGGAGACACGCAGACGTGGCCACCACGAACGACCTGAAGAACGGCATGACGCTGAACATCGACGGCCAGCTCTGGAACGTCGTCAACTTCCAGCACGTCAAGCCCGGCAAGGGCGGCGCCTTCGTGCGCACCCGGCTGAAGAACATCATGTCCGGCAAGGTCGTCGACCGGACCTTCAACGCCGGCGTCAAAGTCGATGTCGCCAACGTCGACAAGCGCGAGATGCAGTACCTCTACCGCGAGGGCGACGATTTCGTCTTCATGGACACCCAGGACTACGACCAGCCGCGCATCCCCCGGCAGACGGTCGGGGGCGCCGCGGACTACCTGCTCGAGGAGCAGACGGCGACGGTCGCGTTCAACGACGGCAACCCGCTGTACGTCGAGCTCCCCGCCTCGGTGGAGCTGACCGTGAGCCAGACCGACCCCGGTGTGCAGGGAGACCGGTCCACCGGCGGCACCAAGCCCGCCACGCTGGAGACCGGCGCCCAGATCAGCGTGCCGCTGTTCATCACCACGGGTGAAAAGGTGAAGGTGGACACCCGCACGGGCGAGTACATGGGCCGCGCGTGAACCGGTTGCCCCCCATGATCTGGCCCGCCGACGACGCGATGCGGTTCCGTGGCCGCCCGTAGCAAGGCCCGCAAGCGGGCCCTGGACATCCTGTTCGAGGCTGAGGTCCGCGGCGAGCCGGTGCTGGACATGCTGGAGCAGCGGATCATCTCGGCCAGCCCCCCGGTCGGGGAGTACGCGGCGGAACTGGTCCGCGGCGTCCAGGCGCACCGCGAGCGGATCGACGAGCTGCTGGAAGAGCACGCCGAGGGCTGGACGCTGGACCGGATGCCGATCGTGGACCGCAACGTCCTGCGCATCGGCCTCTACGAGCTGCTCTGGGCGGACGACGTCCCGGATGGGGTAGCGATCAGCGAAGCCGTGCTGCTGGCCCGCGACCTGTCCACCGACGCGTCTCCGGCGTTCGTGAACGGCCTGCTGGCTCATCTGCTGGAACTGAAGCCGACGCTGACCGCCTGAAGATCAAGGTCACATTCAAATTCGCCGCAACGAAAACCGCTAGGCCGGGGTGAACTGCACCCGCAGACCGTTTTTGCGGAGAACGGACCAGAACCACACCACCGAGGCGCCGATGCCCGCCACCGTCCCGGCGATGGTGGCGACGGTGGACAGCCACAGGAACGTGTTGGCCGGCTCGGTCCACATCATCACGCCCAGCCCGGCGGTGAGCACCAGGAAGATGCCGGACCAGAGCCAGGTCGCGCCCTGGAAGAAGCGGTGCAGGCCGGGATGGTGCGCCGGGTGGCGCAGCGCCACTACCTCGGCGGCGAGCTTGGCCACGATCGGGTTGGGGCCGCGGGCGGTGCGCGCGAACAGGATGAACATGGCCGCGTAGCCGAGCGGGAACTGGAGCAGGAAGATCCAGAACACCCCGGTGGCCAGGACCACGACGGTCTGCAGGGTGAGCACGATGGCCGAGATGGTCAGCAGGCTGGGCACGGAGCCGCAGGCGATCTTGCGAATCACGGCGGTGAGCCAGATCGCCACCACACCAGCGATGAGCCCATCATTCCGCCCGCCCAGCCAGGCGCCCAGGAAGTAGGCGGCGAGCGGCAGACCAAGGGATTCGCTCAAGCTCAACCCGGTGCAGCGAATGAGTCGCAGCGGACGGGGGAGCTCCAAGTGCTCGACCATGGGGGAGAGCCTAGGCCGTGAGTCTCGTGAGTGAGACCCGTTTGGATATGGATGACCATTCGCTGAGGTTCTGCAGAGCAAAGCTGCAACTAAAAGCATTGTTGCAGCAACCGGAGGCTGGCTCGGCTATCACTCGTACCCCATGGACCGTCATGTCGGCGCTGACCTCCAGCCCGCGCAGCTCCCGGCTCCACGCGGAGCCAGATCGCCCGGCGCCCCGCGCGAACAGCCGGTACGCGCCGCCTAACCAGGGGAATCGGCTGGGCGGATCGGCCCGGCGGATCTACCGCTGCGCAGCCACCCGCCCGCCTGCCCACCCTCACCCCGGTGGAGACGCGCCCGCGCCGCTTCACGGCGCTGGGCACTGACTAAGTATTGCCCAGGGAAGAGGGTGGTAATCGCGGAACGGCACGCCAGGCGGGTGAATTTCGGGCCGCCAGAACGCTCCTTGCCTGGCCAGGGAACGAGCGGCCGGGAGACGGCATAGAGCACGGTAACAAACTCGTAGCATTTATAAAGGATTCTTTCAGGTTTCGCGCGGGGGCGGAGGCCGGGATCGCCCGCATCCGGCCGGCCAGACCACCCTCATCCCGCCCCGCGTCCGTGGCGAAGTCCGGGGATTGTCGTGATCGCGCACTAGATTGGGACCGACCGTCAGCGAGGAGGGGCCGTGGCCAGCGAGCGTCGTGGCGGAGGGCTGGGGGTGCCGGCCAGGACGGGCGCGCCACCCGGGATGGGCACGGCGCCGCGGTGGAACCGCTACGACGACGCGCGCACGGCCGTCATCCGGGAGGTGCTGCGGGCCGTCGTGGCCGGGCTCGTGGCCGAGACCGGCCGGTCCCGGCTGGACATCGTGGACGCCGGCGGCGGGACCGGAGGATCCGCGGTGCCCCTGGCTGGCCAGGGGCACACGGTAACCGTGATCGACCCCAGCCCGGATTCGCTGGCCGCCGCGCAGCGCCGGGCCGCGGAGATGAGTGTGCAGTTGCGGGCCGTCCAGGGTGACGTCGGCGACCTGGCCGCCGTGATCGGGGAACAGGGCGCCGACCTGGTGCTGTGCCACAGTGTCCTGGAGTACGTGGACGCGCCGGCGGCCGCCATGAGCACGGTGGCCAGCGTGCTGCGGCCGGGCGGCGCGGTGAGCGTGCTGGCGACCAGTGCGGTCGCAGCGGTCATCCACCGGGCCCTGGCCGGGCGCTTCGATGAGGCCCGGCGGTTGCTGGCCGCGGCGGGCGGTACGGCTCCTGGGCCGGCCGGCGGCCCGGCGGCCGGCCCGGGGGGCGGGGCCGATGGCCACCCGGAGGCCGGGCCGCCGCGCCGGTTCACCCTGGCCGAGGTGACCGGCCTGATCGAAGGGGCCGGGCTGCGCCCGGGCGCCGCGCACGGCATCCGGGTGTTCACCGACCTGGTGCCGGGTTCCTTCGCGGACGTGGACCCGGGCGCCGCGGACGCGTTGCTGGCCCTGGAGCAGGCCGCCTCCACCCATCCGGCCTTCCACGACTTCGCGGCCCAGTTCCACGTGCTCGGGTACCGATGAGTCCCGGGCCTGCGCGCCCTGAGCATGCGAGCACGGGGCCGCGAGCCCTGAGCCTGCGAGCCCGGGGCCGGGCCACGAGCCGGCCGACACCGGCTGCCACATCCTGCACGTGGACATGGACGCCTTCTACGCCAGCGTCGAGATCCGTGACCGGCCCGAACTGTCCGGGCGGCCGGTGATCGTGGGCGCGACCGCCAGCCGGGGGGTGGTCCTGTCCGCGACCTACGAGGCGCGGGCGTTCGGGGTGGCTTCGGCCATGCCGGTGACGCGGGCCCGGCGGCTGTGCCCGCACGCTGTCTTCATCCCGCCCCGGCATCACGAATACGCGGCGGTGTCCCGGGAGGTCATGGAGGTCTTCCGGTCAGTCACCCCCGAGGTGGAGCCGCTCGCCCTCGACGAGGCCTTCCTCGACGTGTCCGGGGCCATCCGGCGGCTCGGGCCGCCCGCCGGGATCGGCGCGATGATCCGGGCCACGATCGCCGAGCAGCAGGGCATCACCTGCTCCGTCGGCGTGGCCACGTCCAAGTTCATTGCCAAGCTCGCGTCCACCCGGTCCAAGCCGGACGGGCTGCTCATCGTGCCCGCCGACGGCGTCCTGGAGTTCCTGCACCCGCTGCCGGTGGCCGCCCTGTGGGGTGTGGGGGAGCAGACCGGGCAGGTGCTGGCCCGGCTCGGGCTGCGCACGGTGCGGGACATCGCGGAGATCCCGGTCGGCACCCTGCAGCGTGAGCTGGGCGCCTCGCTGGGCGCCCACCTGGCCGCGCTGGCCTGGGGGCGGGACGAGCGGCCGGTGGTGAGCAGCACCCCGGAGAAGAGCATCGGCGCCGAGGAGACGTTCGCCAGCGACATCGACGACCCGGAGGTCATCCGCCGCGAGCTGCTCCGGCTGTCCGGGCGGACCGCGCGCGGCCTCCGCTCGGCCGATGCCCTGGCCCGGACCGTGGTAATCAAGCTCCGGCTGGCCAACTTCACCACGATCACCCGGTCCAAGACCCTTCCCGAGCCTACCGATGTGGCGCGCACCATCTACGCCACCGCCTGCGCCCTGTACGGCGCCGCCGGGCTGGACTCCCGGGCCCGGCTCCGCCTGGTCGGGGTGCGCACGAGCGGCCTGGTGCCCGGCTCCCGGGCCGCCACGCAGCTCGCCTTCGGCGAACGGCCGGCCGGCTGGCGTGATGCCGAGCGGGCCCTGGATCAGATCAGCGGGCGCTTCGGGGCGGACACGGTCCGGCCCGCCGCGCTGGTGACCGGGCAGGAGGAGCAGGCCCCCAGCGGGCCAGCCGGGCCCGTCCGGCGGCCGCCCGCCGGGTCAGATCCCCGCGGGTCCGCCGGGGCCGCCTCGCGCCAGCCCGCCGGGTCAGATCCCCGCAGGCCCGCCGCACCAGCCCGGCCGCCACCCGTGGAAGGCTGATATGCTCGCGCTTAAGCGGATCTAATTCGAAATTACGTTTGGCTGATGTCCGGCCCGCCGGGCAGGTAGTTGCGGCACGCGCCAGAGGAGGTCCGGGGTGCTGGCAGGAGCCCGGAAATCCTTTACCCTCCCACTACCCTTCCAACCAGAGCGGCCGGACTCGTATTCTGGAAGAAGAACCCTGGACCGTGAGATGAACTCATCGCACCCGTCCCCGCGCGCGAGGTTTCATGGGAGGCGCCGTGCCGCTGTCTGAGCACGAACAGCGTCAGCTCGATCAGATCGAGCGTGCGCTCTATGCCGAGGATCCAAAGTTCGCGCAGGCGGTGCGCGCGAAGGATCCGCGGGTGCATTACAAGCGCCGGGTGGTTGAGGCGGCGATCGGCTTTCTGCTTGGCGTGGGCCTGCTGCTGGCCGGCGTTATTTCCAAGCTGACCCTCATCGGCGTGGCTGGCTTCGTGGTCATGCTCGCCTGCTCGATGTGGGCCCTGTCGAGCTGGCGGCACATGTCCGGCGGCTCGACCGGGCGGCCGGGCGTGACGCGTGACCGCCGGGCGCGGCCTCAGGCAAATTCCTCGGGCCGCTCCCGGTTCATGGAACGGCTTGAGGAACGCTGGCGCCGCCGTCAGGAGCGGGACCGGTAGGTCCGGTCTGGAACCGGCAGGGTCCGGACCCCACCCGGGCGTTGCTGGCCTCCGGCGGCCGGCCTTCCGGGCCCGGGCTTAGCTGGCCTTCCGGGCCCGGGGCTTAGCCGGCCTCCCGGGGCTGGTGGCGCCGGCCGCGGCGGGACCATGCTCCCGTCCGGTGTGCGGCCAGGTCCATCCAGCTGAACACGTCCAGCGAGTGCTGCACAACGGCGCGCACCGGACGCAGCGACGAGGGCGGTATCAGCCGCGCCCGCCAGCGGGCCGCCCGCCCCGAGTTCGCCGATACCGTCCGGCGGACCAGGTCGGTGTCGGCCTGCAGCGTGGCGGAGTCCGCGGGATCCCGGGCGTACCGGGCCCGCTCGGTGGCCTGCACGATCCGGGCCAGCGCCGCCGCCTCCTCCGGGCTGAGCCGCAATGACCGGGTCAGCCTGCTCCCCAGGGCGCGCGGCGATTCACTCGCCGACCAGGCGACTTTGTAGTCGGTCAGGTCGTCCAGCAGTTCCAGCCAGGCCGCCTGGGCCCGCGGCCCGTCGCCCGCCGCGCGCGACCAGCGGCGGCGCCGGGTCAGCGACCTGACCAGCCGGGGTGTGATGAGCAAGACGACGATCACCGCCACGACGATCAGCCAGATCGGTCCCGAATGACCGGCGCTGGCGCCCCCGTCGGTTCCCCGGGCGCTGAGGTGGTTCAGCTTGGCCAGTGCCCCGGAGTCTCCCTGCTTGACGCCCGGCGCGGATGGCGTGGGCGTCGGGGTGACCACGTTCTGGGTCCCCCCCGGCGCGGCGGTCAGCGGCGGCAGCGTGTAGGCCGGCTGGCGCGCGGTGGCCTGGCCATCGGATCCGGAGGGGGTGGGCTCGAAGCGCAGCCAGCCCGCCCCCTGGAAGTACAGCTCCGGCCAGGCGTGGGCGTCGCTGGTCCGCACGTCCCACCGGTCGTGCCCGATCGGCGAGCCTTCCGTGTACCCCACGGCGACCCGGGAGGGGATATCGAGCAACCGGGCCAGTACGGCCATGGCGAAGGCGAACTGCTGGCAGTAGCCCTGCCGGTCCTTGGTCAGGAAGTTGATCAGCGCCTTGGCCGTGTCCGGCTGGTGCACGTTCAGGCTGTAGGTGAACTTGCCGCTCTCGGTGAACCAGTGCTGCAGGGCCACCGCCTCGCCGTAGAACGTGCCCTGCCCACTGGTGATCCGCTCGGCGAGCTTGCTCAGCGGCTGGAAGGCATTGGGGACGCTGAGGTAGTTGGTCGAGATGCTGTCGGGGATCGCGCCGGACAGCTGGAGTTGGTGCGGGGTGGGGGAGACCTCGCGGCTGACCGCCGTGTAGCTGAGGCCCGAGAGGCTCTGGGCCGAGAACATGGTGAGCGAGCGGGGGTCGCTGCGCCAGTCCCCGGCGACGCTGACGCTGCGGGCCGGGTAGGGGAGCGGCAGGAAGCTGGCCAGGCGCGGTCCGGTGGTCAGCCCTTTGGCCAGGGTGATCCTGGTGGTCTGGGTGGAGGTGTGGGTGGTCCGGCTCAGTCCCGGCGTGACGGGCAGCTTTCCGTCTTTCACGGGCTCGCCCGCGGCGGGCGCCAGCGTCCAGGTGTTGGCGGTGAGGTTGCTCAGCACGTACACCTGCAGGTACTGCGGGCTCGGGTCCGCTCGTCTGGTAAGTGAGCACGTGCACGGGCACCTTCTGGCGCAGTTCGCTGTTCATCTGCACCAGCGGGTTGGGCAGCGCGACCAGTTCCCGGCCGCCGCCGCCCCCGCCCGAGAAGAGCTTATGGTCGCGCAGCCCCGGCACCATCAGCGGGACGAAGAGGGCGATCACCACGGCCGCCACCCCGATCCGGCGGCCGGCCGCGGCGAGTTCCTTGGTGTTCGGGCCACCCCGCTGGGCTACCGCGGGGTCCTGGCCGCGGTGCCACACGGTGACCAGCCGCCCCCACAGCCGCAGCCGTTCGCGCCCGTCCACGGCGAGCATGGCCAGGTAGCCGGCCATACCCAGACCGAACACGGTCATGGCCCCGAACACGCTCTGGTGCACGCTGGCGGTGAGAGGCACGCAGAACAGCACCAGCAACGGCAGCCCGGCCACGGCGGGCCGGTGCAGCCGCACCGCGAGCAGGTCGGTGGCCACGGCCACCACCCCGATGCCGGCCGCGGTCAGCAGCAGGATGCCCGGGGCGGCCGGGGCGGGTGGCGCGAACCGGGCGGTCCCGTCCAGCCCGGTCTGGGCCAGCCGCCACAGGTGGTGCAGGGAGGCGTCGGTCGGGATGAGCCGGCCTGCCGAGTGCGCACTGGACAGCAGCACGTTCAGGTAGAGCACCTGGGCGGCCAGGCCGATAA
The DNA here is from genome assembly GCA_963837335.1 of uncultured Actinomycetes bacterium. GTDB lineage: Bacteria > Actinomycetota > Actinomycetes > Streptosporangiales > Streptosporangiaceae > RYN-230. The sequence goes on from CAWINS010000027.1 coordinate 103,893, forward strand.
CGGCGCAGAGCACCCAGGGCAGGACCCGCAGCCTGGTGAGTGCGCCGGCCAGCGCGGCCACGGCGATCGCCCCGGCTCCCTCCCAGAACCAGAGCCAGCCCGATACCAGCGGGTAGAGGGACAGCGAGGCCGCGAGGGTGGCCACGGCCGCGGCGATCGTCAGGCGCTGGCTCACTGGCTGGCCCCAGCCCGGAAGCGGCCCTGCTCGTGCCCGGGCGCGCCGAGCAGGCCGGAGCTGGCGCGCAGCCGTTCCCAGGCCATGATGAGCGGGGTGTTCGCGGTGATCGTGGCGACCCGCCAGCCCGCTGCGCGCAGGACCCCGGCGGGACCGTCCGTCTCCTCCGCCGGGTCCTGGGCCGCCCGGCCGCCCGCCCAGGTAGATACCGCGAGCAGCAGCGCCATCGCCGGGCCGGCGTCCCGGCGCCCCGCGGCGAGCCTTCTGGCCTCGTTCGCGGTCAGCCGCCCGGCCACCACCACGAACAGCCCGCCGGTCCCGCCCTGCGCGAGGTCCATGCCGCGGGCCAGCTCCGACCCGCTGGACTGCTTGATGACCGCCAGCGAGTCGAGCAGCGAGTCCTCGAATGATCCGGGCGCGGTGGCGGGCCCGGTGTCGGTGACCAGCTGCCCGTCGATTCCGCTGCGGGCCAGGTGCACGCCGATGGACGCGATGGTGCTCGCCGCGTACTCAAACGATGAGCCCGCCCCGGCACCGCTGTGCGCCCGGGCGCGGGTGTCGAGCAACAGCACCGCGCGGTTACGCCAGCGCTGCTCCTCGCGGCGGACCATGAGCTCGCCGTGCCGGGCGGTGGACCGCCAGTGCACCCGGCGCAGCTCGTCACCGTCCCGGTACGGGCGGGGGATGACGTCGTCCTCGCCGGCCGTGTCCGCGGTCCGGGTGTGGCCGCCGCCCTCCCCGCGCCAGTTCCCGGCCAGCGACAGGCTGGGCAGCGGGATGATCGCCGGCGTCACCACCAGGGTGTTCCGCGCGGCGAACGAGCGGGTGAGCTCCACCAGGCCGAACGCATCGGCCACCCGCACCTGCAGCGGGCCGATCGTGTACTTGCCCCGGGCGCCGGACTGGATGGGGTAGGCCAGCTCCCGCCAGCCACCCTGCTCGATCCGTTCCAGCACGAAGCGCGGCCGGGTACCGAGCGAGTAGGGGAGGGTGTCCTCGGCCAGCAGCAACCCGGTGGGCAGCCGGGAGATGTTTTCCAGCCGCAGCGACACGGAGGCCGTCTGGCCCGCGGACACCCGCGGCGGGCTGATCCGCCGGGTGCAGCGGATCCGGTAGCGGGCCCGGCTGGTCGCGAGCGCGGCGAGCAGCGGCAGCGCCACGAGGACGATCCCGATGCTCAGCAGGGCCCGCTCGCCGAGGCCAAGCCCGAACGCCCCCGCGGCCAGGCCCGCCGCGAGGAATGACTTACCACGTGTGGTCAACCCGGCGAACAACGCCCGCATCCTGGACCTTCCCTCGCCCCGTTGTCCTAACTTACGTCAGGAACAGCCCACCGGTTCGGACGGCGGCGCAGCCGAGGCTCAGCGCATCCGCGGCAGCGGCGTCTGCTCGACAATGCCCGCGACCACCCGGTCTGGCAACTGGCGCTCCACCATGGCCTCGGCGGTCGGCAGCAGGCGGTGCGCGAGGACCGGGCCGGCCAGGGCCTGCACGTCATCGGGGATCACGAAGTCGCGGCCGTCCAGCGCCGCCCGGGCCCGGCTGGCCCGGAGCAGGTGCAGCGTGGCCCGCGGGGAGGCCCCGAGCCGGAGCTCGGGAGCCGAGCGGGTGGCGCTGACCAGGCTGATGACGTACTGCTTCAGGCTCTCGGCCACGTGCACGCGGCGCACCGCGTCGATCAGGTCCCGCACGTCGCTGGCGGAGGCCACCGGCTCCAGGGAGTCCAGTGGCGAGCTCGACCCGTGCAGGTCCAGCATGGCCAGCTCGGCCTCGGTACTCGGGTAGCCGATGGCGATCCGGGCGGTGAAACGATCCCGCTGGGCCTCCGGCAGCGGGTACGTCCCCTCCATCTCGATCGGGTTCTGGGTGGCGATGACCATGAACGGCCGTTCCAGCGGGTAGCTGGTGCCGTCCACCGTGACCTGCCGCTCCTCCATGCATTCCAGCAGTGCCGACTGGGTCTTCGGGGACGCGCGGTTGATCTCGTCGCCCACGACGATGTTCGCGAAGACCGGGCCCGGCTTGAATTCGAACTCGCGGTGCTCCTGGTTGAACGCGCTCACCCCGGTGATGTCACTGGGCAGCAGATCCGGGGTGAACTGGATCCGCTGCACCGCGCACTGGGTTGACCGGCCCAGCGCCTTGGCCAGCATGGTCTTCCCCACGCCGGGCACATCCTCGATCAGTACATGCCCTTCGGCCAGCAGGACCGTCAGAGCCAGCCGGACCGCGTCCGGTTTTCCCTCAATGACCGACTCGATCGCGGCGCCGATGCGATGAGCGACCTGTACCAGGTCGTCGAGCGTCCGCTCGGCGCCGGCCCCCATATCCAAGACCACCGGTCCTCCTTGGTCAGCTGGGCCCGAGGCCGACAGCCGCGCTGGCCGGCGGGCTCTGGGCCGCCCGCAGCCGACGTGTAGGTGCGTACCGACAGTACGTCCTGGACGGGCCAGTGCGCGATGCGGGGAAGCGGACCCGCCTGCCCGCGGAGGGTCACCTCTCGTTCCCCCACTTTGCTCCCTGCCTCTGACCTGCGGATACCGCGCGATTATCCGATATCTGGGCTCTCGCCGACGTTGACGGTGGGGGAATGTGGAGTACAGTGGAGGCCAATGGGGCACGCTACTCCGGGGGGCGGGAGGTGAGGGCCTGTGTTCCTGGGCACTCATACGCCACGCCTTGACGAGAAGGGCCGGTTGTTCCTGCCGGCCAAGTACCGCGAGGAGCTCGCTGGAGGGCTAGTGATCACCAAGGGCCAGGAGCGCTGCCTGTACGTCTTCCCGGTCGCCGAGTTCGGCCGGATCACGGACGCCCTGCGCAGCGCGCCGGTCACCGCGAAGGCGGTACGGGATTACAGCCGGGTGTTCTTCGCCAGTGCCTCGGACGAGATCCCCGATAAGCAGGGCAGGATCACCATCCCGCCCGGGCTGCGCGACTACGCGGCGCTTACCCGTGACTGCGCGGTCATCGGGGCCAATACGCGCCTCGAGATCTGGGACTCGGCCGCGTGGGAGTCCTACCTGGCGGAGCAGGAAGACGCCTTCTCCGCAGCGTCAGAGGAGGTATTGCCAGGGGTGCTGTAAGCGGTGCCGGTGCTTCCGGTGCCGCGTGCTCGGCGAGGTCTCCACCCGCGCCTGGGCGATCACGTCGGCTGGCGTCACTTCCCCGGCGCCAGGAGACGTCCAGGCCCGCGCGTTTGCGCGGATGGGGACCTGGCCGGGCAGCACAGCCCTGGCCGAGAGAGAGCTGGCCACACCAGGCCTGGTCACGGCCGGCCTGGTCACACCGGCCGGCCATCTGGGCCTGGCCTCACCGGGCTGGGCACACGGGCCCGGGACACGGGGCCTGGGAACACGGCAGGCACGCCGCCCGCCGCATCCCGGGCAGGCGCGCGGCGGGGTGAGAGGGGGTCCGATGGGCGAGTCGGCGGCCGGGCATCTGCCGGTGATGGTCGATGAAGTCCTCGGCCTTTTCGCTCCGGCGCTGCAGCCGAGTGGCGCGATCCTGGTCGACGCCACCCTGGGCCGGGCCGGTCACGCCCGCGCGCTGCTGGAAGCTCATCCCGGACTCGCGCTGATCGGGGTGGACACCGACACCCAGGCGCTGGAGGAATCCCGGCGCCTGCTGGCCCCGTACGCCGACCGGGTGACTCTGGTGCACGCGGTCTACGACGAGATCCCCGAGCTCCTGTCCCGCCGCGGTGACCTGCGCGTCCAGGGCATCCTGTTCGACCTGGGCGTTTCCTCACCGCAGCTGGATGATCCAGCCCGGGGCTTCGCCTACTCCTACGACGCCCCGCTCGACATGCGGATGGACCAGACCAGCCCGCTGACCGCGGCCGAGGTGCTCAACACCTACCCGGCCGGGCAGCTGGCCCGGATCCTGCGGGACTACGGGGAGGAACGCTTCGCCCGGCGGATCGCCGACGCGATTGTGCGGGAACGCGCCCGTGCTCCACTTTCCTCCACCACTCAGCTGGCCGAGATCGTCCGCGAGTCCATCCCGGCCCCGGCCCGGCGCACCGGCGGCCATCCCGCCAAGCGCACCTTCCAGGCGTTGCGCATCGAGGTCAACGGGGAACTGGAGGCGCTGCACGCCGCGCTGCCCGGCGCCCTGGACCGGCTGGCCGTGGGCGGCCGGATCGTGGTGCTGGCCTATCACTCGCTCGAGGACCGGGCGGTCAAGACGACGCTGGCCCAGGCGTCCGCGGACACCACGCCGCCGGGACTGCCGGTGCCGCTGGAGTCCGCGCGGCCCAGATTCAGGCTGCTCACCCGGGGGGCGCAGCGGCCCTCCGCGGCGGAACTGGCCCGCAACCCGCGGGCCGCTCCGGCCCGGCTGCGCGCGGCCGAGCGGATCAGGGACGCCGCGTGACCGGCGTGGTGAAGGCCTGGGCCGGCGGGGCGGCCCAGCGCAGTCGGAGCCAGCGCGCTCAGAGCCAGCGGACCCGAAGCACAGAGCACCGAAGCACAGAGCACCGAAGCACAGAGCACCGAAGCACAGAGCACCGAAGCACAGAGCACTACGGGGCGGGGCCCAGTTATCCGGCCGCAAGGGGGACGCGGGAGTGAGCGTGCGCACTGACGTGAAGACGGGGGCCCGGCCGCGGCCGCCCACCGCTGTGGGCCAGGGTGCGCGGGAGCCCCGTGTCCGGGAGCCCGGTGTCCGGGAGCCGGGCGCCCGGGAGCCCAGGGTCCGGGGCAAAGCTGCCCGCGGGCAGGGGGACCAGGCCCCAGCCGGCCAGGGAGCACGGGTACCGGCGGGATCGCCGTCCCCGGTGCTGCCGGGCCGGTCGAGGCCGGCCCGCCGCCGGGCCACCGGGCCCGGCCCGGGCCGTCCGGCCAGACCGGGTCAGGGGCGGCCGGCCGCCCCCGCCCCGGAACGTGCCGCCGGGCAGCCACGCCCGCCGGGCGCCGGGGACCAGGCCGGGTCCCCGGCCGGGGCCTGGGCCGGTGCGTCGTCCGCGGCCATCGCGCGGACCCCGTTCATCGTCTTCGTGACCGCACTGCTCGGCGGCGGGCTGATCTGCCTGCTCGTGATCAACACGATCCTGGCCACCGGCTCGTATCAGATCACCAGCCTGCAGCAGGCGCAGGCCGCCCGGGCCCAGCAGGTGCAGGCGCTCAGGCAGCAGGTCGCCCAGGAGTCCGATCCCTCCGTGATCGCGAAGCGGGCGCGCCAGCTCGGCATGGTCGAACCGCCGCTGACCAAGTTCCTCAACCTCAAGACCGGCCAGATCATCCGCCAGCCCGCCACCGAGCCGGGCGTTCCCGCGGTCCCGGGGTACACCCCGTGAGGGATGGTCAGGGCGACGGACGTCCCGGCGCGCGGGGCCGGCGGCCGCCGGCCGCGACCGGGCCCGGGCGGCCCGCCGCGGGCAGGCGGACCCGCGACGGCGGCCCGGGCGGCCGTGGTGAGGCCGGGCATGGCCGGGCGCCGCGTTCCGCGCCGGACGGGCGGCCAGCCCGGCCGGGCCCACGGACCGGGCGCCCCACCGGGCCGCCCGCCGATCCCGCAGCGGCCCGCCGGGCCGCCCAGGCCGGTACGGCCCGGGGTGGCCCGGCCCGGCGTGGCTCTCCCCGGGGTGATGCGGCCCGGGGTTTTGCGGCCTGGGGCTTTGCGGCCTGGGGCGGTGCGGCCCGGGACCGGGCCGCCCGGGGCCGGGGCGGATCAGGAAGCCAGGCCCGCAACCCGCCGCGCCGCGGCACGCTGACCCGTGGCAGCCCGCCCCGCCGGCTGCGCATCACCATGCTCTGCATCGGCTTCGTGCTGTCCCTGATCGCCGGGCGGCTCGTCCAGCTCCAGGCCATGGAAGGCTCCATCTACCGGGCCAAGGCCGATAGCTGGCGGCTCGCCACGATCCCGGTGCCGGCCGTCCGCGGCAGCATCACCAGCGCGGACGGCACCACGCTGGCGATGACCGTGCAGACCGACCTGGTCCACGCCGATCCGCCGTTGATCACCCAGGCGAAGAAGTCGTTCAGCTCAGTGGCCAGCGCGCTGGCCGGGCCGCTCGGGATGAGCGCGGCGGCCATCCAGGCCAAGCTGCTGAACCCCACGTCGAAGGACTACGTGATGCTGAAAAAGGCCGTGCCCGCCACCACGGCCGCCGCCATCACCGCGCTCAACGAGCCGGGCATCGCGATGGCGCCGTCCTACACGCGGGAGTACCCGAACGGGGATCTGGCCGCCAACCTCATCGGCTTCACCAACACCAACGGCGCGGGGGTGCTGACCGGCGAGGCCGGCATCGAGCAGGCGGACAACTCGCTGCTGACGGGCCGGCCCGGCCAGCAGGAACTCCAGGTGGGCACCAACGGCCAGCCCATCCCGGCGTCCGGGCAGACCACCCGGCAGATGGCGCCGGGCGACAACGTCCGGCTCACCATCCTGGCCAGCCTGCAGTGGGAGGCCGAGCAGGCCTGCGCGCAGGAAGTGAAGAAGACCGACGCCAGCAACTGCACCGTGGTCATCATGCAGCCCAGCACCGGGAAGATCCTGGCCATGGCGCAGTCACCGTCGTTCAACCCGGCCCACCCGGCCAGCGTGGCCGGCACCACGGACATCCCCGTGGCCAACGTGTTCGACCCGGGCAGCACCGCCAAAGTGATCACGGCCGCGGCGGCCATGGAGCACGGCGGCCAGACGCCGATGAGTGCCTACACGGTGCCTGAGTCGATCATCCAGGATGGTTACTCCTTCCACGACGCGGAGTATCACCCCACCGAGAGATGGACGATCGCCGGGATCATCGCCCATTCCAGCAACGTGGGCATGGTCCAGGTGGCCCAGCATGTCAGCGAGAAGACGCAGTACCAGTACTTCAGGAACTTCGGCATCGGCCAGCCGAGCGTGCCCGGCCTGCCCGCGCAGAGCAACGGCATCCTGTACCCGGCGTCCAAGTGGTGGGGTGACGAGCGGTACACCCTGTCGTTCGGCCAGGGCGTCGCGGTCACCGCGGTCCAGATGGCCAGCGTCTACGCCACGATCGCCAACGGCGGGGTCCGGGTGACCCCCTCGGTCGTAGCCGGGGTTACCGGCGCCAGCGGCCGGTTCGAGCCGGCCCCGCGGCCCGCCGCCCACCGCGTCATCCAGGCCAAGACGGCCCACGAACTGATGGGCATCCTGCAGCAGGTGCCCTGGGTCGACGCCCAGGTGGCGGAGCCCTGGGCGGAGATACCGGGGTACTCGATCGCGGCCAAGACCGGGACCGCGCAGATCGCCGACCCGAAGAAGGGCGGCTGCCTGTGCCTGTACGGGTCGAGCCTCATCGGGATCGCGCCGGCCGGGAACCCGAAGCTGGTCGTGGCGGTGAACGTGCAGAACCCGCGCAAGGGCGGCTATTTCGGGATCCAGGTGGCGGGCCCGGTCTTCTATAAGGTCATGAGCTTCGCATTGCGGACGATGAAGATCCCGCCTGATCATGGCAAGCGTCCCAACGTCAGGCTCACGGCACCGTGATCAGAGGTAACCTCGGCCCGTGCCTGCGGCTCTCCTTCCACGCGATGTCCCGCCGCGTCCGCTCTCCGAACTGGCCATGTTGCTCGGACTGAGCACCGGACGGGCTGGCCCCGATCCACTGGCCGGGCCAGGCGGCCCGGTCACGGTCTCCGGCGTGACCCATGACTCACGCCGGGTGCGGCGCGGTGACCTGTACGCGGCCCTCCCGGGCGCCCAGCATCACGGAGCACGCTTCTGTGACGACGCGGCTGCCGCGGGAGCGGTGGCCGTGCTCACCGACCCGGACGGCAAGAGCCTGGCCCGGCACTGCGGGCTGCCGGTGTTCGTGGTCTCCGATCCGCGGGCCCGGCTGGGTGAGATCGCGTCCTGGATCTACGGGAACCCGTCCAGCCGTCTGACGCTCATCGGCGTGACCGGCACCAGCGGCAAGACCAGCACCACCTACCTGCTGGAGTCCGGCCTGCGCCGGGCCGGTCACGTGACCGGGCTGCTGGGCGGGGTGGAGACCCGGGTGGCCGGGACCGTCGCGCCGAGCCAGCTCACCACGCCGGAGGCCACCGACCTGCAGGCGCTGCTGGCCGAGATGGTGCGGCGCGGGGTGACCGCGGCGGCGATGGAGGTCTCGAGCCACGCGCTGGCCCTGGGCCGGGTCACGGGCACCACCTACGACGTGGTGGTGTTCACCAACCTGTCCCAGGATCACCTGGACTTCCACGCCAGCATGGACGAGTACTTCGAGGTTAAGGCGGGCCTGTTCACCCCGGGCTTCGCCCGCATCGGCGTGGTCAACACCGACGACGAGTGGGGCCGCAAGCTGGCCCGCCAGGCCCAGATCCCGGTCACCACCATCTCCGCCGCCGGGGACCAGGCCGCCGACTGGCGCGCGGCTGACGTGCGCGGCGGCGCGGACGGGAGCACGTTCCGGGTCGTCGGCCCGGGCGGGGTGGAGGCCGACGCGTCGGTGACGCTGCCCGGCCCGTTCAATGTCTCCAACGCGCTGGGCGCGATCGTCGCCCTCGTCGAGGCGGGGGTCAGCCTGGCCGCCGCGGTCGCCGGGGTCGCGTCCGCGCCGGGCGTGCCGGGCCGGCTGGAGCGGGTGGAGTGCGGCCAGGACTTCACCGTGCTGGTGGACTACTCCCACAAACCCGGCGCGGTCGAGGCGGTACTCCGCGCCCTGCGGCCGGTCACCCAGGGGCGGCTGTCCATCGTGCTGGGCTGTGGCGGCGACCGGGACCGGGCCAAACGGCCGCTGATGGGCGCGGCCGCCGTGGGGCTCGCCGACCTGGCCATCCTGACCAGTGACAACCCTCGTTCGGAGGACCCGCTGGCCATCCTGGCCGAGATGCTGCAGGGGGTCCTGACCGTGCCGCCCGAGCGCCGCGGACGGATGATCATCGAGCCGGACCGGGCCGCCGCGATCGGCCTGGCCGTGGCGGCGGCGGGCAAAGGGGACATCGTGCTGGTAGCGGGCAAGGGCCACGAGCGCGGGCAGTACGCCGCGGGCCAGGTAACCCCGTTCGACGACCGGGAAGTCGCCGCGGACGCGCTCGCCGAGGTGCTGGCCGCCCGTGGTGGCCAGGACCGCGGCGGCCAGGACGCGGCCCGGATCCGGCTGGGGGAGGACGCGTGATCCCGCTCACCCTCGGGGCCATGGCCGAGCTCACCGGAGCCCGGCTGGTGGGGGCCACCCCGGGCCAGGAGGCCGATCCGGCCACGCTGGTCACCGGCCCGGTGATCATCGACTCCCGGGCCGCCGCCCCAGGCGCCCTGTTCGCGGCCCTGCCCGGGACCCGGGTCGACGGGCACGAGTTCGCCGCGCAGGCCGCGGCCGCCGGCGCGGCCGCGGTGCTGGCCACCCGGCCGTGCGGCGCGCCCGCGCTGATCGTGCCCGACGTCACGCAGGCCCTGGGCCGGCTGGCCCGCGCCGTGGTGGACGCCCTGCCCAGCCTGCAGATCGCCGGGATTACCGGGTCCGCAGGCAAGACCACCACCAAGGACCTGGCCGCCCAGCTCGTCGAGGCCCTCGGCCCCACCGTGGCGCCGCGGGCGTCCTGGAACAACGAGATCGGCCACCCGCTGACCGTGCTGCGCGCCACCACCGACACCCGCTACCTGGTGCTCGAGCTGTCCGCCCGGGGACCCGGGCACATCACCCACCTGTGCCAGATCGCCCCGCCCCGGCTCGGGGTGGTGCTCTGCGTGGGACACGCGCACGAGGGCGAGTTCGGCGGCATCGAGGAGGTCGCCCGGGCCAAGGGCGAGCTGCCCGCCGCGCTTCCGGAGGACGGCGTCGCGCTGCTCAACGCGGACGATCCCCGGGTCATGGCCATGGCCGCGCGGACCGCGGCGCGGGTGGTGACGTTCGGCCGCGGGCCAGCCGACGTGCGCGCCGAGGATGTCCGGCTCGATGACCGTGGACGGCCTGGGTTCCGGCTGGTCAGCCCGGCCGGATCCGGCCCCGTCCAGTTGCGCCTGTACGGCGGGCACAACGTCTCCAACGCGCTCGCCGCGGCCGCGCTGGCCGGTGAGCTGGGCATGCCCGGGCCCGAGATCGCGATGCGGCTGTCCGAGGCGGAGGCCCGCAGCCGCTGGCGGATGGAGGTCACCGAGCGCCCGGACGGCGTGACCGTGCTCAACGATGCCTACAACGCCAACCCCGAGGCCGTCCGGTCCGCCCTGGACACGCTGGCCGTGCTGGCCCGGGGGCGCCGCTCGTTCGCGGTGCTCGGGCCGATGAGCGAGCTGGGCGCGCACTCCAGGACCCGGCACGAGGAGATCGGCCGGTACGCGGCCCAGGCCGGCCTGACCGGCCTTATCGTGGTCGGCGAGGAGGCGGGCCCCATCCTGACCGGGGCCAAGGCCGAGCCGTCCTGGGGCGGTGAGCTGATCTACGCCCCGGACGCGAGCGCCGCCCTTGATGAGCTCGGGCACCGGCTGGCCCCCGGGGACGTTGTGCTGGTGAAGGCGTCACGCTCGGCCGGCCTGGAGCGGGTCGCGCTCGCCTTGACCGGGGAGGGGCCCCTGGTCCCAGGACAGGCGGTGGTCTCCGGACAGACCGTGGTCCCGGGACAGACAGTCCCCGGGCAGACGGCGGCACCAGAGGAGACGGCACCTTGAGGACGATCCTGCTGTCGGCGGGGATCTCGCTGCTGCTCTCGCTGTTCGGCACGCCGCTCGCCATCAAGATCTTCTCCCGGCGCGGCTACGGCCAGCTGATCCGGGAGGAAGGGCCAGCCGGGCACGCGACCAAGCGCGGCACCCCCACCATGGGCGGGACCGTCATCGTCATCGCGGCGGTGGTCGGCTACTTCGTCGGCAACATCTTCACCGGCCAGGAGCCGTCCGTCTCCGGCGTGCTGGTCATGTTCCTGATGGTCGGCCTGGGCGTGGTCGGCTTCCTCGACGACTTCATCAAGATCTACAAGCAGCGCAGCCTGGGCTTGCGCAGCGGGGCCAAGCTGGCCGGCCAGGCCGTGGTGGGCGCGGTGTTCGCGCTGCTCGTGGTGCAGCAGCACTTCGCCGACGGGTATGACCTGACGCCGGCCGATGCGCACCTGTCCTTCCTGCGTGACTTCGGCCCGGCGATCGGGGTCACCGGGTTCATGCTGTGGATCGTCTTCCTGATCGCCGGCACGTCCAACGCGGTGAACCTGACCGACGGCCTGGACGGCCTGGCCACCGGCTGCGCCTGCCTCGCGCTCGCCGCCTACGTGCTGATCGGCAACTGGCAGCTGCGTAACGACTGCACCGCCTTCCTCGCCCCGCACTGTTACGACGTGCGCGACCCGCTCGACCTCGCGGTGGTGGCGGCGTCGGTGCTCGGCGCCTGCTTCGGCTTCCTGTGGTGGAACGCGCCGCCCGCCCGGATCTTCATGGGCGACACCGGGTCGCTGGCCCTCGGCGGGGTGCTGGCCGGGCTGGCCGTGTGCACCAAGACCCAGCTGCTGCTCGCCATCCTCGGCGGCATCTTCGTGGTCATCGCGCTGTCGGTGATCATCCAGGTCGGCTCGTTCAAGATGACCGGCCGCCGGGTGTTCCGGATGGCGCCGCTGCAGCACCATTTCGAGCTGAAGGGCTGGGCGGAAACTACCATCGTGATCAGATTCTGGCTGATCTCCGCCATGTTCGTCGCCCTCGGCCTCGGCGTTTTCTACGTGGAGTGGATGCCTAAGATAGGCGGCGCGACACGCGCCGGATGTCCCCGGCCCGGCGGCCCGCGGGACAGAGACTTGGATAATGGTCTCTGAGGTGTCGGCGGACACGAACTACCAGGCCGCGGACGGCGCGGGGTCATGGAGCGAGACGGCACGGGACCGGGTATCGGCCCGGTTCGCCTTCCTGGACCGGCCGCTGACCTCCTTCTACCTGGTCCTCGGGATCACCACGCTGCTCCTGGCCCTCGGCCTGGTCATGGTCCTGTCCACCTCCTCGGCGACCGGCCTGATGAACGGCATCTCGCCGTGGTCCGGTCTCCAGCACCAGCTGTTCGGCGTGCTGATCGGGCTGCCCTGCATGTGGGTGGCGGCCAAGTGCTCCCCGTCCCGGTTCCGGGCCGCCGCCTACCCGCTGATGTTCATCTCGCTGCTCGGGCTCGTGCTGGTCCCGTTCATCGGCGTCACCACCGGCGGCGCGGCCCGCTGGCTGCAGATCGGCCCGGTCCAGTTCCAGCCGTCCGAGCTGGCCAAGCTGGCCTTCGTGCTGTGGGGTGCGGATCTGCTGGCCCGCAAGGAGAAGCTCGGTCAGCTCGAGGACTGGCGGCAGCTGCTCATCCCGCTGCTCCCCGGGGTCGCCATCATGGCCCTGCTGGTGATGATGGGCGACGACCTGGGCACCACGTTCATGCTGCTCATCATCTTCCTGGCGCTGCTGTGGATCATCGGCACGCCAGGACGCCTGATGCTGGGCATGCTGGCGATCATCGGCCTGGTGCTGCTGATCATGATCGTGGTCGAGCCCTGGCGGCTGAAGCGGCTGACCGGCTACCTGGGCCCCGCGGGCAGCCCGGTCGGCCCGAACCAGCAGAGCATCCAGGGCAAGTGGGCGGTCGGCTCGGGTGGCTGGTTCGGCGTGGGTCTCGGCGCCAGCCGGGAGAAATGGGGCTGGGTCCCGGAATCGACGACCGACTTCATCTTCGCGATCCTGGGCGAGGAACTGGGCCTGCTCGGCACGCTCTGCGTGACGTTCCTCTACGGGGGCCTGGCGTACGCCGGGCTGCGGATCGCCCGCCGGGTGCAGGACACCTTCATGCGGCTGGCCGCCGGGGCGGCCACCGCCTGGATCGTGGTCCAGGCGCTGGTGAACATGGGTGCGGTCCTCGGCCTGCTGCCGATCACCGGGGTGCCCCTGCCGCTGATCTCCGAGGGCCTGTCCTCCCTGCTCGTGACCATGGTGGCGCTCGGCATGCTGATGTCGTTCGCCAAGCGAGAGCCCGGCGCGAGCCAGGCCCTTACCGAGGCTGGCCCCGGCGTGCCGCTCCGCGTCCTAAGCTGGCTGGGCCTGGCCGGCCGGCGGGAGAAGCCAGCCGCGCCCGGGCGCCGTCGGTGAGAGAGGGAGTGCCGGGCGATGAGCGTCGTACTCGCAGGCGGGGGGACGGCGGGCCATATCGAGCCCGCACTGGCCCTCGCCGATGCGCTGCGCCGGGCTGACCCCCAGCTCAGCATCGTGTGTCTGGGGACCGAACGCGGCCTGGAGACCAGGCTGGTTCCGCTGCGCGGTTATGAGCTGGCCCTGATCCCGCCCGTCCCGCTGCCCCGTCAGCTGACGCCGCAGCTGCTCAGCGTGCCCGGCCGGCTGGGCGCGTCGGTGAGCGCCGCGGCCCGGGTGCTGGCGGAGGCGCGCGCGGATGTGCTCGTGGGGTTCGGCGGTTACGTGGCCACGCCGGGGTACCTGGCCGCGCGCCGCCACCACGTGCCGATCGTGGTCCACGAGGCCAACGCCCGGCCCGGGCTGGCCAACCGGCTCGGCGCCCGGTTCACCACCCACGTGTTCACCGGCCAGCCCGGCACCAAGCTCCCGCACGCCCGCTACATCGGGATCCCGCTGCGCCATGAGATCGCCAGCCTGGACCGGCTGGCCCTGGCGGACAAGGCCCGGGCGCACTTCGGGCTCCGGCCGGACCTGCCGGTGCTGCTGGTCACCGGCGGCTCGCAGGGCGCCCGCTCGCTGAATTACGCGGTGCTCGACGCCGCCGACTCGATCCGCGCGGCCGGCCTCCAGGTGCTGCACATCATGGGACCGCGGAGCGATATCGACGTCCGGCTGCCGCCGGGCGGCCCGCCGTACATCACCCTGCCGTACGTGGACCGGATGGACCTGGCCTACGCGGCGGCTGACTTCGCCATCTGCCGTAGCGGCGCGATGACCTGCGCGGAACTCACCGCGGTGGGCCTGCCCGCGGCTTATGTCCCGCTGCCGCACGGCAACGGTGAGCAGCGGCTCAACGCGGTGCCGATCGAGGCGGCCGGCGGCGGGCTCATCATCGCCGACGCGGACCTGACCCCGGAGTGGATCCGCTCGGACCTGCTGCCCATCCTGGTCAACGCGCAGCTGGTGGCGGCCATGTCACAGGCGGCCGCGGCGATGGGCCATCGTGACACCGACGCCCGGCTGGCCGCCGAGGTCCTGGGCATCGTCGCGGCCCGGGCCCAGGACCGGCCCCGCGGCCGGGGCGGTGCGGGCTACCCCGATGGCGGTCATGCCGGCGGGGGGCACGCCAGTGGCGGTCATGCCGCCGGGGGGCACGCCGGCGGAGGGCACGCCGGCGGCGGCCGGGGCAGGCGCAGGGCATGAACCACCAGCAGCTGAGGATGGCGTGATGGGCCTGGTAACCCCGGTGGACCCGATCCCGGTCGACCAGCTCGGCCGGGTGCACTTCACCGGCATCGGCGGGGCGGGCATGTCCGGCATCGCCCGGATCATGCTGGCCCGGGGAGTCAGGGTGTCCGGCAGCGACGCGGCCGGTTCGGCGCTGCTCGACGAGCTGGCCGTACTGGGCGCGGACATCCGGGTCGGGCACGACGCCGCGCACCTGACCGGGGCCGACACGCTGGTGGTCTCGACCGCGATCCGCCCGGACAATCCCGAGCTGGTGGCCGCGCGCGAGAGCGGGCTGCGGGTGCTGCACCGGGCGGCCGCGCTGGCCTCGGTGATGCTCGGCCGCCGGGCGGTGGCGGTGGCCGGCACGCACGGCAAGACCACCACCACGTCCATGCTCACCACCGTGCTGCGGGACTGCGGCGCCGACCCGTCCTACGTGATCGGCGGCATCCTCACCGAGACCGGCCTGGGTGCGGATGAGGGCAGCGGCGAGCTGTTCGTGGCCGAGGCCGATGAGAGCGACGGCTCGTTCCTCATGCTCTCGCCCGAGGCGGCCATCGTGACCTGCGTGGAAGCCGATCATCTGGACAACTACGCGGGCCTGGCCGAGATCGAGGCCGCGTTCGCCGCGTTCGCCCTGCGCATCGCCCGGGGCGGGCTGCTGGTCGCGTGCGCCGACGATCCGGGCGCCCGGGCCCTGGCCGCGGCGGCCCGGGAGCTCCCGCTGCGGGTCGCGGACCTACGGTGCGGCCGCGGACGCGGACTACCGGGTGGGCGCCGTGGTCCCGCGCGGCATGACGGTCGGCTTCGAGGTCAGTGCCGGGCCCGCGACGCCGGCGGCGGGGCTCACCGCGCAGGTGCGGCTCAGCGTCCCGGGCCGCCATAACGCCCTCAACGCCACCGCGGTGCTCGCCACCTGCCTGGAGCTCGGTTTCGGCGTGGACGGGGTGACCCGCGGGCTGGCCGCCTACCGCGGCGCCCGGCGCCGCCTGGAGCTCAAGGGCGAGGCCGACGGGGTGCGGGTCCTGGACAGCTACGCGCACCACCCCACCGAACTGGCCGCCGACCTCGCCGCGGCGCGCGACATCGCGGAGGGTGGCCGGGTCCTCGCCATCTTCCAGCCGCACCTGTTCAGCCGGACCCGGATCTTCGCGGCGGAGTTCGGCGCGGCCCTCGGCCGCGCCGACGAGGCCTTCGTACTGGATGTCTACCCGGCCCGCGAGGACCCGGAGCCCGGCGTCACCGGGGAACTGGTCGTGGACGCCGTGCCCGGGGGCCGGGCCCACTTCGTGCCGGACCGCGCGGCCGTGCCCGCCGCGGTGGCGGCCACCGCGAAGCCCGGCGACCTGGTGCTGACCATGGGCGCCGGTGACGTCACCGCGCTGGGCCAGCCGGTCCTCGACGCGCTCCGCGCCCGCGGCGGCCCGGCGGGATGAGCAATCAGGCCGGGGACGTCACCCAGGGCCGCGACCAGGGGGCCGGGGTTCCGGGCGGGGCGGCCGCGGACACCGCCCGCGCCGCCGCGAAGTCCGGCCCGGCCGCGGCCGCCCGGGGTTCGCGGCCGGGCGGGCACCAGCCGTGGCGGGCGGCCTTCTTCGCCCTGGCCGCGGTGGCCATCGTGTTCGGGGTGGGCTGGGCTCTGCTCGATTCACGGTTCTTCGTGGTCCGCTCGGTCGCGGTGACCGGCACGCACCTGGTCACCGGGGCCGAGGTCCGGTCGGCAGCGGCCATCCCGCCGGGGCTGCCGCTGATCAGGGTGAACAGTGCCATGATCGCCCACCGGATCGAGCGGATCCGCCAGGTCCAGTCCGCGCAGGTCAGCCGGGACTGGCCGGACGGGGTGACGATCACCGTCATCGAGCGCACACCCGTCCTGGCCGTGCCGGGCGGCCACGGGTACCAGCTGATCGACAAGTACGGCGTCGTCGTGGAGTCATCGTCCCGGCGGCCGCCCGCCCTGCCCAGCCTCGAGCTGTCCGCGGTGCCTGGCTCAGGCCCGGTGTCCGTGCCTGAGCTGCGCGGCAGCCCGGCGGTGTACGCCGCGGCGGAGGTCCTGCACGAACTGCCGCGCTACCTGGCCCGGTCGGTGGTCAGCCTGCAGGCACCCAGCGCTACCGAGGTGACCCTCAGGCTCGCCCGCGGGATCACGATCGTCTGGGGTGGCACCGACCGGGCGGCGCAGAAGAGCCGGGAACTCGCCGTGCTGATGCGCACGCAT
The DNA here is from genome assembly GCA_963837335.1 of uncultured Actinomycetes bacterium. Lineage (GTDB taxonomy): Bacteria > Actinomycetota > Actinomycetes > Streptosporangiales > Streptosporangiaceae > RYN-230. The sequence goes on from CAWINS010000027.1 coordinate 120,563, forward strand.
GCGCGCAGCTACGACGTGAGCGCGCCAGGGACGGCGGTGACCGGCGGTTGAATGGCGGCCGGGAATGTCAGGGCCAGCGAAGACACGCCGGCCCGCTTCGCGCGTGGCTAGTTGACCCTGCCCTCGCCGGTCCCTACTGTCCGTATCAATCGCCAGGATGACATAACTGTAAATCTCAACTTGAGAGTGAGGGTTAACTCACTGGAAATCACGGAACGTGCCCGGCCGGATCAATTGGGGGCGATTTTCGGCAGGGTGCTTAGCCGGCGGATGCTGAGCCGGTGCTGCTGAAACAGTGATTTCGGCGGTGGTTTCCAGGAAAGGGCGCTCTCTCCGGCGAAAAAGGCCGTGTGCAGAAACGCGACAGAGGCAAACGAGCGGAAAGGTCCCTCCTCGTGGCAGCACCGCAGAACTATTTGGCGGTCATCAAGGTCGTCGGTATCGGTGGGGGCGGCGTCAACGCCGTGAACCGGATGATCGAAGAGGGACTCAAAGGCGTTGAGTTCATCGCGATCAACACCGACGCGCAGGCGCTCCTGATGAGCGACGCGGATGTCAAGCTGGACGTCGGCCGGGAACTCACCCGGGGTCTCGGGGCGGGAGCCAATCCCGAAGTCGGGGCGCACGCCGCCGAGGATCACCGGGAGGAGATCGAGGAGGTCCTCAAGGGGGCCGACATGGTCTTCGTCACCGCGGGGGAGGGCGGTGGCACGGGCACCGGCGGTGCGCCGATCGTCGCCAACGTGGCCCGTTCGCTGGGCGCGCTGACCATTGGCGTCGTCACCAGGCCGTTCGGGTTCGAGGGCAAGCGCCGGGCTTCCCAGGCTGAACTGGGCATTGAGCGGCTGCGCAACGAGGTGGACACGCTGATCGTCATCCCGAACGACCGGCTGCTGTCTATCTCGGACCGGCATGTCAGCGTGCTGGACGCATTCAAGGCGGCTGACCAGGTTCTCCTCTCCGGTGTCCAGGGAATTACCGACCTGATCACCACGCCCGGACTGATCAATCTCGACTTCGCCGACGTGAAATCCGTCATGTCCGGGGCGGGCTCCGCGCTCATGGGAATCGGATCGTCGCGCGGCGATGACCGCAGCGTCGCGGCCGCCGAGATGGCTATCTCCAGCCCGCTGCTCGAGGCGAGCATCGACGGGGCGCATGGGGTGCTGCTGTCTATCCAGGGCGGCTCCGACCTGGGCCTGTTCGAAATCAACGAGGCGGCCCAGTTGGTCTCCAACTCGGCGGCCCCGGACGCCAACATCATTTTCGGCGCGGTCATCGACGACGCACTCGGTGACGAGGTCCGGGTCACGGTCATCGCGGCGGGGTTCGACGAGGGCGGTACCCGCCGGGCCAGGCCGGCCCGGGCCACGTCCAGCTTCGCGGCGGATCCTGCCCCGGCCGCGGTGCCCGCCGCGGACACCTACCGGGCCCCGGCCCCCCCGGTGCCCGCGGACGTGTGGGCCGCGCCGTCTGAGCCGGTCAATGAGCCGGAGCCGCAGCCGGTGTCCTTCAGCATCGGCGAGAACGGCAGCCTGAGCGCGGATTCCCCGGGGCCCGAGGGCAGCGGGTCAGCAGGCGCCGGTCGTCCGGGGGGGCGGCGGACGACAACGGGATCGGCGACGTGCCTGCCCCCCGGCCCGCCGATACCAGTCCGGCCGACTCCGGCCCGGTCACGCCGGCGTCCCGGCCGGACACCGCGGCGGCGGCCCGGGTCTTCGACGCGGCCACCACCCGGCGCCGCTCAGTGGTGTTCGAAGAGGATGACGAACTCGACGTCCCCGACTTCCTCAAGTAGCGACCGGCCGGACCTGGTGACAGGCCCGCCAGGCCAGCCGGGCGAGCGGGGCCCCGGCGGTGGCCGTGCCGGTGAGGTGGCCGCCTCGCTCGCCCGGGTCCGGGCCCGGATCGATGCGGCCTGCCAGGCCGCCGGGCGGCCGCCCGGCGAGGTCACCCTGATCGCCATCACCAAGACCTTCCCGGCCAGCGACGTCCGGGTGCTCAGCTCGCTGGGCGTGCGGGATGTGGGGGAGAACCGTGACCAGGAGGCGGCACCCAAGGCCGCCGCCTGCGCGGACCTGAGCGACCGGCTCACCTGGCATTTTGTCGGCCAGTTGCAGACCAACAAGGCGGCCAGCGTGGTCCGCTACGCCGGCGTGGTCCATTCAGTGGACCGGCCCCGGCTGGTGACCGCCCTGGGCGCGGCGGCCCGCAAAGCCGGGCGCTCGCTGACCTGCCTGGTCCAGGTCAGCCTGGACGGCGACCCGGGCCGCGGGGGCGTTAGGGAAGAAGAAGTGCCGCTGATCGCGGCGGGGCTGGCCGGGGAAGCGGGCCTGGAACTGGGGGGTGTCATGGCGGTGGCGCCGCAGGGGGCGGACCCGGCGGCGGCGTTCCGGCGGCTGGCGGAAATCGCGGCCCAGGTCCGCGTGGCGCATCCCGGGGCCACGATGATCTCCGCCGGAATGAGCGGTGACCTGGAGGCCGCCATCGGCGCGGGCGCGACACACGTGAGGGTCGGTACGGCGTTGCTCGGCGGTCGGCCGGGCTTCGTCAGGTAATGTCCGACGCACCGGGGCGCATGACAGTGATGACGGAGGTCTGACCGATGGCCGGCACGATGCACAAGATGGCGGTCTACCTCGGCCTCGTCGAGGACGATCCGCGGTATGACGAAGGCTATGACTCCTATGAGGAGTATGAGGACGACTACGGCGAGCAGGCTGAGCCGGCCGAGCCGGAGGCTGAGCGCCCGGTACCCCGCGCCCGCACTGAATTCCTCGTCGACCCGCCCGCACCCTCGCCCACGGCCCCGCGGCCCAGCACGCACGTGCCCGGACCGACCCATGCCACCGATCTCGCCCGGATCACCACCTTGCACCCGCGCACGTACAATGAAGCCCGTACGATCGGAGAGCACTTTCGTGAGGGCACTCCGGTGATCATGAATCTGACGGAGATGGTCGACAGCGACGCCAAGCGGCTCGTCGACTTCGCCGCAGGCCTCATCTTCGGCCTGCACGGAAGCATCGACCGGGTGACGAACAGGGTGTTCCTGTTGTGCCCGGCCAACGTCGAGGTGACGGCGGAGGACAAGGCGCGGATAGCTGAACGAGGTTTCTTCAACCAGAGCTAGACGCTCGGTACGCACCCGCGGTGACGAGCGCGCGGCAGGAGCACCCGCGGCAGCGGCACCCGCGGTAGTCATCCCGGTGCCCATCAAGGCAGCGCCGGTGAAGGCAGGGTAGGGGTTGTGGGGATTGTAAAGATCGTTCTGTTCTACGTGCTCACGATCTATTTCGTGCTTCTCATCGGGAGGCTGATCCTCAGCTGGATCCAGGCGTTCTCGCGGGGCCCGGACCGGTGGGAGCCCAAGGGCATCCTGCTCATCCTGGCCGAACTGGTCTTTACCGCTACCGACCCTCCACTGAGATTGCTAAGACGCGTCATCCCGACGGTCAGGATCGGTAGTCTGGCCTTGGACCTCAGCTTCATGGTGCTGTTTTTCGTGGTCATTTTCGCGATGCAGGCCGTGCAGCTGCTCTGATGCAGGTAGCGTCCGACAGGAACACCGTTCAAGGCGTGCCGAGGAGACGAGATGCCGCTGACGCCCGCGGATGTGCGGAACAAGCAGTTCAGTACCACCAGGCTCCGGCCCGGCTACGACGAGGAAGAGGTTGACGCCTTCCTCGACGAGGTCGAGGTCGAGCTCGACCGGCTGATCCAGGAGAACGAAGAGCTCCGGGCGAAGCTGGCGGAGAGCCTGCGGGGGGGCAAGGTACCGATGTCCGCGCTCAGCTCGCCGCTGGCCGACCCGGCTCCTGAGATGATGGCGCCCGAACCGCCCCGCGAGCCTGAGCGCAGGCCGGAGCCGCCGATGATGGGCATGCCCCCGGCCGAGGACAACATGGACACGGCCGCGCGCGTGCTGGCGCTCGCGCAGCAGACCGCCGACCAGGCGATCGCCGATGCGCGACGCGAGGCCGACGAGACGCTCGGCCGGGCTCGCCGTGAGGCCGATGACATCCTGGGCAAGGCCCGCCGCCAGGCGGAGCAGATCACCAGCGATGCCCGGGCCCGCGCGGAAAGCCTGGAGCGGGATGCCCAGGAGCGGCACCGCCAGGCCATGGGCTCCCTGGTCCAGCAGCGTGAAGAGCTGGAGCGGCGGGTTGATGACCTGCGTGCCTTCGAGCGGGAGTACCGCAGCAGGCTGAAGGCATACCTGGAAGGGCAGATGCGTGACCTGGAAGCAGGCGCGACTGACAGTGGTGCCTTCCCGGCAATGGGTAGCGGGCCTGACTCGTCCGTTTCCTCGGGTATGTCCCGGATGGAGGCCAGGAATGGTCAGGCGTCCATCGCCAGTGCCTACGCTGGCGCACCGGAGCCTGTGTCCCACGGCGGGTTCCACCCGTCGGATGGGCCGCACGACCACCGGTAGCCGGTTAGCCAGTCCGGTAGTGGTTCCACCGCTTAACAGCGTTTGCTTCTCGGTTGTCAGCATGACCCGCACAGCCCGTGGAGAGCGCACGTGATCAAAGCCAGTGCTCTCCTGGTTGCGCTGGCGATCGGCCTGCTCGTGGCCGGTGTCGCCGGCAGCAGCTTGCTGATGGTGTACGTGTCCATCGGGGTCTGTGCGGCCGCCGCGCTGGTCCTGGCGGCCGGGGTCCTCTCGCACTGGTCGGAGATATTCGGCCGGCGAGAGGCCCGGCCGGCCACCCAGGGGGCCTGGTCAGAGCCGCAGGTGAACGTCACCGCCCCGGTACTGGCCAGCATCCAGGCCGTGGCCGCGGCGCGGGGCAGTGGCCGTCCCGGGCGCGAGGAAGCCGGGCTCCGGCCGGACGGCGTGCGCTCGGGTGACGCACGGACGGCCGCCGGACAGGCAGTTGCCGGGCGGCCGCCCGGCGCACAGCCGGACAGCCGGCGGGCACCCGAACGACCCGCCGAAGCGGCCCCGCCCCCGGCGGAGGTCGCGGGGTGGGGCGACGAGTTCCCGGCCCGACAGGCGGAGTGACGACCTGTGGCAACGGGTCGAAGAGGAACTCGGATCCGCGGCCAAGCGGGATACGGGCGCCCTGAGCTGGCCCGCTACCGTGTTCCCGCCCATACCGGCCGACGTGCCGGAGCCCGCTGAATCGGCGGCTCCCGCCCCGGAGGCCGGGCCACCTGGCGAGCCGCGCGCCGGGGTCGGTGCCTGGCTGTGGGACTCGGGAGCGGGCTGGCAGCCGCCTGAGACCGCCGATCCCGCCTGGCCACCACCCGCCGCGGCGTTCGCGGAACCGCAGGCCGCTCCGGAGTCCGCTGAGCCTGAGCCTGTACCCCCGGAGCCTGAGCCTGCATCCCCGGAGCCTGCGGAGCCAGAGCTCGCATCCCCCGCGGCTGCGGAGCCGGAGCTCGATGCTCCTCTCCCGGGCCGTCCCGGGGATCCGGCGGACACTCCGGTTCCGGACGAGACGACCGCCGAACCGGCCGCCGACGCCGGTGTTGCCCAGGACGCCGGCGCTGCTGAGGAGGCCGGTGCCACCCTGGACGACGACGCGGCCCCGGACGATCACGCAGCAGCGGACGATCATGTGGTCCTGGACGATGACGTGGTCCTGGACGAGGATGCGGTCCCGGACGAGGATGCGGTCCCGGACGATGGGGCGGTCCTGGACGAGGGCGAGGACGAGGTCCCGGGCAGCGAGGCGGCGGAGCCCGCGCCTGAGCGATCCGCGGTTCAGGAGTCAGTGGCCGGGCCCCCGGCCGCCGATGACCCGGGCGCCGATGACCCGGCCGCCGCGGAGGCCGCGGTCAAGGAGCCGGCCGCCGGGGAGCCCGCGGTCAAAGAGCCGGGTCCCGGCGCCGCGGAGCCCGCGGCGCAGGAACCATCCGGCGACGGCGCGGCCGCCAAGCCAGCACCAGGGCGGGTCGAGGTGACCGTGGTACCCGGGGTGTCCCGCTATCACCGCAGGGAATGCATCCTGATCAGGTTCCTCGGCGCCGGCGACCTGCAGATCATGACCAAGCAGGAAGCCGTGGACGCCAAGTTCATGGCCTGCCGCGCCTGCCAGCCCGACGAGCTCGAGGATTAGCCGGGCGCGGTCTATCCCCGGGGTGTGCCACTGCCAGGTGTGCGACTCCCGGGCGCGACTCCCAGCAGGCGGCCCCCGCCTGCCCGGCGGAGGAGCCGCCCGCCGGTGGTCAGGCCCGGGCCAGCCAGAAGGTCAGGCCCAGATCCGGCTCGGTGTGCTGGTGTGCGCCCCCGGCCGGGTCCGTGTCCGCGGGCGTGGCCGGGCCGAACTCGTCGGCCAGCACCTCGCCCGCGATCAGCTGCCCATGCTCGGTCAGGGCGGCGGTCAATTCCGGGCCGGCCGCTTCCCAGGCCACCGTGATCCGGTCGCTCACGTGCAGCCCGTCGGACTTGCGGGCGTCCTGGATCAGCCTGATAACCTCCCGGGCCAGCCCCTCGCGGCGCAGTTCCGGGGTGATGTCCACCTCGATGCCGACGGTCTCGCCGCCCTCGGCCGCGACCGTCCAGCCGGTCCGGGGCGTCTGGGTCACGATCACATCGTCGGAACTGAGGGCCACCGGGGCCCCGTCCACCTCGACCGAAACCTTGCCCGCCGACCTCAGTTCGGCGGCGAGCACGGCCGGGTCGGCCCCGGTGATCGCCGCCGCAACCGCCTGGGTCCCCTTCCCGAACCGGCGGCCCAGGGTGCGGAAGTTCGGCTTCACCAGGTAGTCGACCAGGTCTTCCCCGACCGCGGCCATCGGCTCCAGCGCCCGGACGTTCAGCTCGTGGCTGACCTGGGCGCGCAGCTCGGGAGCCAGCTCCGCGAACCCGGCCGCGCTCACCACGGCCCGGGGCAGCGGCTGGCGGACCGGGACAGAGGCGGCCGCGCGGGCTGAGCGGCCCAGTTCCACCAGCCGCCTGGTCAGCGCCATCTGCACGGAAAGCCGGGAGTCGATGAGCGTCTCGTCCGCATCTGGCCAGCTGGCCAGATGCACGGAATCCGGGTCGCCGGGGCCGCGCAGCACGGACCACACGTGATCGGCCAGGAACGGGGTGATCGGCGCCATCAGCCGGGTCAGCACGTGCAGGCACTCATACAGGGTGGCGAACGCCGACGACCCGTCCTGGGTGTCCGGCCCTTCCCAGAACCGCCGCCGCGACCGGCGCACGTACCAGTTCGACAGGTCATCGATGAACGCGGCCAGGCGGCGTCCCGCGGCTGCGGTGTCGAAGCCCTCCATGCTCGAGGTGACTTCCTGCGTGGTGGCGTGCAGCTCGCTGAGCAGCCAGCGGTCCAGCAGCGGACGGTCGTGGGCGGGCGGCGCGTCAGCGGCCTGCGCCGGTCCCCACGCCTGGCCCTGGGCGGCGGCCGCGTTGGCGTACAGCACGAGGAACGAGACCGTGTTCCAGTAGGTGAGCAGTACCTTGCGGACGATCTCGTCGAGCGCGCCTGCCCCGATCCGCCGGGTCGACCAGGGGGAGCCAGAGGCGGCGAAGAACCACCGGATCGCGTCGGCGCCGTGCGCCTCCATCAGCGGGATCGGCTCGATCACGTTGCCGAGGTGCTTGCTCATCTTCCGGCCGTCCTCGTCCACCACCAGGCCGAGGCAGACCACGTTCTCGTAGGAAGACCGGCCGAACACCAGGGTGCCGACCGCCATCAGCGAGTAGAACCAGCCGCGGGTCTGGTCGATGGCCTCACAGATGAACTGCGCCGGGTAGGTGTGCTGGAACTGCTCGAGGTTCTGCCAGGGAGCGCCGAGCCGGGCGAACGGCATCGACCCGGAGTCGTACCAGGCGTCGATCACTTCCGGCACCCGCCGGGCCTCCCCGCCGCATTCGGGGCAGGCCAGCGTCACCTGGTCCACGTACGGGCGGTGCGGGTCCAGCTCGGACAGGTCCCGGCCGGCCAGCTCGCTGAGCTCGGCGAGCGACCCGGCACAGGTCAGGTGGTCCTCGCCGCACTCCCAGATGGGCAGCGGGGTGCCCCAGTACCGGGTCCGGGACAGCGCCCAGTCCACGTTGTTGCGCAGCCACTCGCCGTACCGGCCTTCCTTGATCGTCGGCGGCTGCCAGTTGGTGCGCTCGTTCTCGGCGAGCAACTGGTCCTTGATCTGGGTCGTGCGGATGTACCAGGACGGCAGCGCGTAGTACAGCAGCGGCGTGTGGCACCGCCAGCAGTGCGGGTAGCTGTGCTCGTACGGCTCGACGCGGAACAGCACGCCGCGCTCGGTCAGGTCCCGGATCAGCGGCTCGTCCGCGTCCTTGAAGAACATCCCGCCGATCAGCGGGATCCATTCCTCGAACCGGCCGTCCGGGCGGACCGGGTTCACCACCGGCAGGCCGTGGGTCCGGCTGGTTTCCATGTCATCGGCGCCGAAGGCCGGCGCCAGGTGGACCAGGCCGGTGCCGTCCTCGGTGGTGACGAAGCCGCCGGGCACGACCCGGTGCGCGCCCACGATCTCGACCAGGGTGAACGGCGGCCGGTACGTGGCCCCGACCAGAGACGCGCCCGGCACCGTGGCCACCACGTGCCAGCCTTCGCCGAGGACCTTGGGGACCAGCTTCTCGGCCACCACCACGGTGTCGCCGTCGCCCGGCTTGCGGACGATCGCGTAGCTCTCGTCCGGGTGAACCGCCACCGCCGTGTTGGAGACCAGCGTCCACGGCGTGGTGGTCCACACCAGCAGGTCGGCCCCGTTCAGCAGCGGGTTCGCCCCCTCTGGCAGGGTGAGCAGCGGGAACCGCACGGTGACTCCGGGGTCGGACACCGGCCGGTACACGTCCGGCTGGCCCATCTCGTGATCCGACAGCGGGGTTTCGCAGCGCGGGCAGTACGGGCTGATCCGGAAGTCCTTGACCAGCAGGCCCTTGCTGAAGATCTCCTTGAGCGACCACCACACCGACTCGATGTAGCTGGTGTCCATGGTCCGGTACGCGTGCTGCAGGTCCACCCAGTAGCCCAGCCGGACGGTCAGTTCCTCGAACGCGTCCACATGCCGCTGCGCGGACTCGCGGCACCGGGCGTTGAATTCCGCGATCCCGTAGCTCTCGATCGCCTTCTTGCCGGACAGCCCGAGTTCCCGCTCCACGGCCACCTCGACCGGGAGCCCGTGGCAGTCCCAGCCGGCCTGGCGCGGGACGTGGAATCCCTGCATGGTCTTGAAGCGCGGGAAGACGTCCTTGAACACCCGCGCCTCGATGTGATGCACCCCGGGCATGCCGTTGGTGGTCGGCGGGCCCTCGTAGAAGGTCCAGAGCGGCCGCCCCGCGGTGTCGTCCAGCGAGCGCTCGAAGAACTTCCCGTCCTGCCAGCGGGCCAGCACGTCATGTTCCATGGCGGGCAGGTCGATGGCCGGCGGCAGGTCAGGGAAGTAGCGCTGGCTGCCTGCCTGCGTGGTGCCGCCTGGGTGCGCGTCGGCCGGGTTCGCCCCGGCCGGGTTCGCCTCGTGTGTGGGCGCCATGAGTGGTGGTCCTCCTGCGGGGCGCTCGCGGGCCGGACACCGGCCCGTTCGCGCGGCTTCGCTGGAGGGACGAGGCGCGCCGGCGGCGGCCCCGCGGTACCACCCTCCTTGGCCGCGTCCCCGACGGGGCGGAGCGCGACCCTCTCATTCATGTCTTGGTGCCGGTTCTACTGGGCTCGCGGTCCACGCTGCGCGCTGACTGCCGCGCCTGGCCCGGTGCTGTTCTTCCGGCGGCTCTGGGGTGATCTGGTCCGCTGGCCTGCCCCCGGGCTCACACCATCCCCGGGTCGCTCCTGGCTGCCCGCTGCGGCAGCTGTCCCCATCAACGCCTTTGCCGCTACCACGATAGCCGATCCCCCCGCCCCCGGCCGACGCCATTTCCCCCGTCCCCAGCCCTATCCCGCCGCCGCCGGCGGCCCCGCTCCCACGGCGCCCGGCGGGGCCAGGTCGAGGGCCGGGTTGCGGTCGAAGAAGCCCGCCGGGCGCAGGGTGAACCCGGCGTACTCCACCGGCATCACCGGGAAGTCCTCCGGCCGGCAGAAATGGGTCACCCCGACCGTGTGCCACAGCGCGATGCTGGTGTCGGTGACCGGGCGGTCCGCCGCGGTCCAGGCGGGCAGCCCGGCGCCGCCCGGATGCTGATTCGGGAACTCCCCGGCCGCTCGCAGTTCGTCGTCGCGGGCCGGGGTGACCCACAGGTGCCGGGTGGCGAACGCGGCGCGGGACGTGATCGCCGCGGTCGGCTGGGCCAGCAGCGGCGCGCTGGCGTGCGTGGGCACCAGGGTGTACCCGACCGGCTCACCGCAGGCGTTCCGGATCTCGTGGTTGACGATCTTCCAGGACCGGCTGCGCTCCGGCGCGGCCATCCGCTGGGCCGCGGATTCGGTCTCCAGCAGGGTCTCCTGGACGGTGAACGCGTTCCCGTACGGATTGGCCGGGCCGGCCGGGACGGGTACCGCATCCACCTCGTAGACGGAGTTGGCCGGGCCGTCCAGGCACATGTCCAGGCGGAAGCTGAACAGGTGCTGGTGATGCGGGCCGGCCAGTTCCGGGGTCACCGGGTTGGCGTAGCTGACCCGGGTCCCGGGCCGGACCGCCTGGGTCTGGATGATCCCGGTGAGCTTCACCTCGGCCTGGATCGTGCCGTCCAGGTAGAAGTACCAGAAGAAGCCGTACTCGTAGTTGCCGACCGTGGCGATGGACGACACCACCATCCGCCGGGAGCGCCGCGTCTCCGCGGCCTGGTTCGCCGCGTCCCGGTGCATCCAGAGCACCCCGTAGTCCTCTTCGTGCAGGCAGATCGCCTGGGGCAGGTCGCGGGCCGCGCCGTCCTCGTCCACCGCCACGGCGTCCAGGTAGACGATCTCGCCCAGGCACTCGCAGCCGAGTTCGAGCGGGTTGGCCATCTTGCCCAGGCCCACGTCGCCGGCGTCGAAGGCGTTCTTCCACCAGTGATTCATCGCGGTGGACCCGTACGGCACGATCATCTCGGACAGGCTGGCCCGGTAGATGATGGGCCGCAGCCGCCCGTGGTCGAGATAACCGATCTGGTGCAGGACAAGTCCCTCGATCGGGTGCAGCGAGATCCGCATCTGCCAGGGTCCCCAGGCCAGGAACCCGTCGTCCACGGTGAAACCCGGACCGTCGGGCTGCGCGATGTGCAGGGGCGCCAGCGGGCGGAGTTCACCCACGCTGGCCGCGTCGTACCGGCCGGCGTCCCCGGGGATGGGCACCACCTCGCCGTCCTCGATCTCCAGCACCTTCCCGGTGTCGCGGTCCAGCAAGGCCACCAGGTTCTCGACCGGCCGGGCGTACGGGTTACTGCCCGGGCCGTCGAGCAGGTACGCCACCCCGCGCGCGAGGCGCCGTCCGGAGGCGTCGATTTCCAGCCCGAAGTTGCTGGCCGGCCAGGGGTCCACCTGGATCATCGACATATCGGTGATGCCGCGCCGGGCCAGCGCGGCCCGGAAACCCGGATCGGCCTTGATCTGGTCGGTGTTCGCCATCCATTCCTCCGCCATGAGCGGCGGCTGGACCTCGGGGACCAGGACCTTCCTGAGCACTGCGGCGTCGTCCAGCGAGACGGTGACGACCCAGGTCTGCCTGGCCGGCCGCTCGTACAGGACGCAGCGGGCCTCCCGGGGCAGCCGGCGCCCATTCCACTCCATAACGGCTTTCTTGGCGGGCTCACCCAGCGCGCAGTAGACGAGCCGGGTGCCGGGACCTGCGGCGTCGAGTGCGAGCTGGCTGGCCAGGCCCGCCTCGCCGGGCGTGAGCGGGGCGAGCGGGTGGCGGACCGAGGTGCGCGGCGAGCCGGCGGTGGCCTGGGCCATCGGTGATCTCCATCCGGGAGGCGGGGTTTCTGTTCCCTAGTATCAGGGGACATTCCTGGCGCGGCCATGCTGGCCGCCGCGGCCGGGGAGTACGGCTGCGCCGTCCCGGGCCTGGCCGGTCGCGTCGGGGAGCCGGCCGACCGTCCCGGGGACGGGCTGGGCCATGAGCGGCGTGCTGACCGGACGCGCGGCTGGCGCGAGCTACCGGAGCCGCGGATTATCGCCGGGCCCAGATGTGTTTGCAGTGCCGGGCGGGCCGATCTATCCTCCGGTGACTGCCCCACAGTTCAAGATCGATTGGTGGCAGCTGGCATAGTGGACAAGTTGGGCAAAAGGGGGCCGAGATGACCACAACCGCGCGTTCGGGTGCCGCGGCTCTAGCCGTCCGGCCTGGTGAGAAGCACTGGACCGAGCAGGAGCTGGCCGCGGTCCGCCAGGAGCTCGAAGCCGAGGCAAACGGGCTGCGCGAGGACATCTCCAGCGCGGAGTCGCAGATCGCGGCCCGGCTCGGTGACGCGGTCGGTGACGCGGGGGACGACTCCGCCGATGCCGGGGCCAAGACCTTCCAGCGCGAGCACGAGCTCGCCCTGACCGAGAACGCGCGCGAGCTGCTGGCCCAGACCGAGAAGGTGCTGGCCAAGATCGAGGGCGGTACCTACGGCATCTGCGAGTCCTGCGGCGAGCCGATCGGGAAGGCCCGCCTGCAGGCGTTCCCGCGGGCCACCCTCTGCGTGGCCTGCAAGCAACGCGAGGAACGGCGCTGAACGGGGCCGGAACTGCTGGCGACCCGGATCACGGGGCTACGGCCAGTCCCGGTCCGGCGCCCCGGCCACGCCGGGTCCGGCTGCTGTTCATCATCGCCGTGGCGGTTTTCGTTGCGGATCTGGTTTCTAAGACCATCGTGGTCGCGACCCTGTCGGACCGGGAGCCCCTCCGGCTGCTCGGTGGCCTGCTGACGCTGCGCGAGCTGCGTAACAGCGGCGCCGCGTTCAGCATCGGCACCTCGGTCACCGTCATCTTCACCCTGATCGCCCTCGGCGTCATCGTGGCCATCCTGCGCACCGCCCGGCGGCTGCGCAGCATTCCCTGGGCGATCACGCTCGGGCTGCTGCTCGGCGGGGCGACCGGGAACCTCGGGGACCGGCTCTTCCGGTCGCCAGGCTTCCTGCGCGGCGACGTGGTGGACTGGATCGAGCTGCCGCACTGGCCGGTGTTCAACGTGGCTGACTCATCCATCGTGTGCGGTGGCGTGCTGGCCGTGCTGCTGGCCGCCCGGGGAGTCTCTCTTGACGGCCGCCGGCACCAGGCCGCCAGGCCGGACAGGGCCGCCGCGGCGGCCGGGACCGGCGACGCTGTTGATCAGGGCCAGGGGACCGGAGCCACGGTCGGCGAGGCGCCGCCTGGCTCGCGGAGCGCGGCCCAGGACGGCAGCACGCCCGGGCCTGACCGGCCGGCCGCGCCCCGCCCATCCGGCGACGGCGCGCCGTGACCGGGCCGGGCCAGCGCCGGGTGCCGGTGCCCGACGGGCTGGACGGTGAGCGGGTCGACGCCGCGCTGGCCCGCATGTTCGGGCTGTCCCGGACGAGCGCGGCGGAACTGATCTCCGACGGCCAGGTACTGATCGGGGGCCGCACCGCGGCCAAGTCGGACCGGGTGCCCGCGGGGGAGTGGCTGGACGTCACGCTGCCCGCCCCGGTGTCCACCGCGCCGGTGCCACGCACCGTGCCCGGCCTGGACGTGGTGTACGAGGACGCCGACATCGTGGTGGTGGACAAGCCGCCGGGGGTGGCCGCCCATCCCACCCCGGGCTGGACCGGGCCGACCGTGCTCGAAGGACTGCTGGGGGCCGGGCAGATCCTCGCCACCAGCGGTGCCGCCGAGCGCCAGGGCATCGTGCACCGCCTGGACGCGAACACCTCCGGGCTCATGGTGGTAGCCAAGAGCGAGCGCGCCTACAGCGTGCTCAAGCAGGCGTTCCGGGACCGCGAGGTGGACAAGCGCTACCACGCGCTGGTGCAGGGCCATCCAGACCCGCTGCGCGGCACCATCGACGCGCCGCTCGGGCGGCACCCGTCCGGGGACGGCCGGTTCGCGGTGGTCGCGGGCGGGCGCCCGAGCGTGACCCACTACGACACGGTGGAAGCCTTCCGGGCGGCCAGCCTGGAAGAGATCATCCTGGAGACCGGGCGGACCCACCAGATCCGGGTGCACATGGCGGCGCTGCGGCATCCCTGCGCCGGCGACCGGCTCTACGGGGCCGACCCGGTGCTCGCCGCCCACCTGGGGCTGACCCGGCAGTGGCTGCACGCGGTCCGGCTCGGCTTCGCGCACCCGGCGGACGGCCGCCGGGTCGAGTTCGCCAGCGAGTACGCCCCGGACCTCGCGCACGCGCTGGCCATCCTCCAGGAGGAGAGCTGACCGGGCTTTCCCCGGCGTGAGCTGACTCATCAGGATCCTCGCTTGCCTTGTCATCTTTAAGTACTCATGTTTGACTAGTCACATGAACCCAACCCGGCTGTTCGTGCTCGGCGCGCTGGCCCGGCACGGGCCCATGTACGGGCACCAGATCCGGCGCGGCGCCCGGGTGGACCGGGCCGAGCTGTGGTCGGACGTGCGTCCCGGCTCGCTGTACGGGGCCTTGCACCGGATGGCGGCCGAGGGGCTGATCGAGGCGGTGCGCACCGAGCAGGTGGGGAAGCTGCCGGCCAGGACCGTCTACGCCATCACCGGCGAAGGGCGCCGGGAACTGCTGGCCCTGCGGGCCGAGGCCTTCCGCCAGGTTGGCCTGCGCCCGGACCCAGTGGACCTGGCCGTGGCGATGAGCGGCGACCTGCCGGAGGAGGAACTGCGCGGGATGGTCGAGGACCGGCACCGGGCCCTGACCGCCCAGCTCCAGTTCTTCCGGCACGAGCGGGAGCGGACCTGGGCCGAGCAGACGGTGGCGGACAGCCTGATCCTGCAGCACGCCATCGACCGCCTGGATGCGGAGATCCGCTGGCATGACCAGGTGCTCGACGCCATTCCCAAGCTCGCCGGGCCGGCGGCCGCCGGATGACGGTCCGGGACATCCGCCTGTTCGGCGACCCGGTGCTGCGCGAGGTATGCCGCGGCGTGACCGACTTCGGTCCGGGGCTCGCGCGGCTGGTCACGGACCTGATGGACACCTGCCGGCAGCCCGGCCGGGCCGGTCTCGCGGCCCCGCAGATCGGCGTGGACCTGCGCGTGTTCTGCCTACAACGTCGACGGCGAGGAGGGCTACCTGATCAACCCCCGGCTGGCGGCCTGCGATGGCCACCAGGACGACCTGGAGGGCTGCCTCTCGATCCCCGGCCTCTACCTGCCCACCCCGCGGGCCGGGCACGCGGTCGCCACCGGGGTCGGCCTGGACGGCCAGCCGGTCACGGTCGAGGGGACCGGGGTGCTGGCCCGGTGCCTGCAGCACGAGGTCGATCATCTCGACGGGCACCTGTTCCTCGACCGGCTGCCGGACGGCGAGCGGCGCCAGGCGTTGCGGGCCCTCCGCACCGGGCTGGCCCCGCCCGGGCCGGACGGCGCGGGCCGTCCCGGCGGCCGGGCGCGGAGCCGGGCGCGGCGGATCTACCGGAGTTCTCTGAACAGGCCGCGCAGCCGTTCGAAGGCCGGCTTGGGGGAGTAGTCGTCGCGCAGCACGCCAAACTGGTGGAACAGCCCGTCATTGGAGCTGTCCGCGTCGCGCAGGGTGAACAGCTCCCAGTGCGTGACGTTCAGCTCCTCCCGCCGCGCGTGCACGGCCCGCACGATGGTCTCGAGCACGTCCGCCTGCTGCTCCGGGCTGCGACCGGGCCCGGTGGGCCAGCCGTTCTCGCAGATCCGGATGGGAATCCCGGGGCCGAGGCCGGCGATCGGCAGGATCTCCTCCCGGAAACTGCGCAGCAGCCAGTCGACCGCCCCGCCGAGCTGGTCCAGGGAGAAGCGCGGCCCGAACACGTCCGGGTACATGTCCAGTCCGGCGTAGTCCACCGCGGCCGCGAACTCAGGCCCGCCCAGCCGGGCCACGGCTGGCCAGAACACGCTCCCCGCCGGGTTCACCTCGGGGCTCACCGCGAACCCGATGGCCGCGGTGGCGCCCGACTCCCGCTTGGCCGCCGCGGCGGCCAGCACCCCGCGGACCATGGCCTCGTCCGCGCGGGGGAAGGCGCCGTCGGCGGCATCCGGGAGGTGGGTCAGGTTGGCCTCCCCTGTCACCTGGACCGCGGCCAGCTGCTGCCCGAAACCCCGGACGACTTCCGCCGCGAAGCCGGCCCAGCTGGCCACGTCGCCGGCCGGATCGCGATAGCACAGCACCAGGTCCCAGGGGACCTCCGCCAGCTCCTGCACCTGGGCCAGCACGGGACCGGTCGAGGCGGCCCCGGTCCAGATCACGTACATCCGCGGCAGCAGCGGCGGGCCGTCGCCCTGGAGGTACTGGATGGCCGAGACGATCTGGTCGAAGTCGTCCGGCGCCCCGGAGGCGACGCCGTCCGGGCTGCCGGCCAGGCCGAGCGGGAACACCCGAAGGTCAGCGAGTGCGGCACGGGTCAGAAGGGTACGCCACGACGGGGCCAGGGGACAGGGCTCAGCGCCGGGCCGCCTGCCGGGCGACGGGAATCCCGGAAAGAGGGTCGAGGTGTCTGGCGGCCAGGATGTACCACGCGGTGGTCCCCGTGTGCAGTGAGGCGTATACGTTGCCGCCCTCGCAGTCACTGAGCGCGTCGTAGGACGCGGCCATGATCCCAAGGCCGTCCGCGTCGGGCCCGTGGGCCTGGGCACGGGCGAGATCTGAAAGGTAAGTCCGGGCCTCGGCCTGGTCGGCCTCATCGCTGAATTCCAGCGCGTCCGCCAGGTGGGCGGTTCCCTCGAACCAGACGCCGGTCCGGTTGCCGGTGCAGATACTCACGCCGCTGTAGCCATCCCGGGTCACGGTCAGGTGGCGCTGCTCCCAGTCCAGCGACTGCTCATAGGCGGGGTCCCGGAGAGCCAGATACGACCAGCTGTTGACGTCCTCGACCTCCGGGGAGGTAGCCGGGGTAACGCCATCATCGCTGGTGCCCAGGTAAAACCGGCCCGCCGTGGTGTCCCACATGGCCACGATGAACCGTCGCGCCCACGCTGATCTCGACGACCAGACAGGATTCCCGGTGGCCCTGGCCAGCAGCCGGAAAAATGCGTACACGTCGATGTTGTGCTCGGTTGACTTCCATTCGATCTTGCTTCCCGATCCTGTATAGCCACCGATGTAGCCGCCCGGCCCGCGAACGTCCCGGCAGTGGGTGTAGATCCAGTTGCCGATGGCCATCGCGCCGTCCAGGTAGGACCTCCGTCCAGTGGCGGAATACAACTGCGCGAGGGCGTCCCCGGCCCAGGCCATGTCGCCGGTACTGCTGGTCGGAGCGGTCACCCGGATGTCACCCGGGTGTTCCAGGGCGGTCGGCTGATACTGGTCCATGATGCGCCCGTGGTGCGACGGATCGTGGGCCTGCAGGTAGAGCAATCCATTACCGATGACCCCGGCCCGGGCGACTCCACTCCGGGTGCCCTCGGCCAGGTAGGCGTCGATGACCAGTGCGTCATCGTAAATAGCTGAGGAGGTGTCTCCGTCGAGGCCCAGCAGTCCTCCCCGGTAGCTCTGGACCAGGCGCGGGGTGGTGCCGCCGGTGTGGAGGTCCATCATCAGGTTGAGGAACTGGTAGGCCCGGGCCACGCTGGCCGCCTGGTGACCGGTCCCGGTAACCGGCCCGGTCACGACTGGGCCGTCATGGTCCGTGCCGTGGGGGGAGCAGGCCACGGCGGCGCCGATCAGCAAGGCCACGCCCACGCTGGCCGCGATCGCCTGGCCGAGATGCGGCGTCGTCCGCATGCCTGATCATCCATGTTCCCTCTTAGTAATAATCTGACTACTTTAAGTTATCAAAGAGAGGAGTTATCCCGATTGCCCGCATCCAGGCTTGATCTGTTCGCTGAGGGACCGGGGCAGGGTCAGGGGTAGGGCTCAGCGCCGGGCCGCCTGCCGGGCGACGGGAATCCCGGAAAGAGGGTCGATGCCCTCGGCGGCCAGGATGTACCAGGCGGTCGTCCCGGTGTGCAGCGAGGCGTACAGGTCGCCGCCCTGGCAATCGGACAGCATGTCGCGGGAGGCGGCCATGATGCCCAGGCCGTCCGCGTTGGGCCCGTGCGCCTGGGCGTAGCCGAGGTCCGCCAGGTATGACCTGGCCCGGGCGGAGTCCCCGGGCTGATCCCGCAGCCGCAGGGCGTCCGCGGCCTGTGCGGTGCCCTCGAACCAGACGCCCGGTGCGGTCACCGGTGCAGTAGCTCAGCCCGCGGTACCCGGCCGCCGACACGCCCAGGCTGGACACGTCCCAGCCCACCGACGCCGCATACGCGGGATCCTGCAGGGCCAGGTAGGACCAGCTGTTCACGTCCTCGACCTGCGCGGTGTCGTTCCGGGTCACGCCGTCGCCGGTGGTGCCGAGGTAAAAGCGGCCCTGGGCCGGGTTCCACATCGACACGACGAACCGCCGGGCCCAGGCGGCCCGCTGCGACCACACCGGGTTGCCGGTCTCCCGGGCCAGCAACCGGAAGAACGCGAACACGTCGATGTTGTGCTCGGTCGACTTCCATCCGATCGTGGCCCCGGCCGCGGTGTCGCCGCCGGCGTACCCGCCCGGCCCGCGCCCGTCCCGGCACTGCGACTGGATCCAGTCGCCCAGCGCGATCGCGCTCCGCAGGTAGGCCCGGATCCGGGTGGCCGCGTAGAGCTGGGCGAGGGCCTGCCCGGCCCAGGCCAGGGTGCCGGTGCTGCTGGCCGGGTCCGTGACCTGGATGTCGTTCGCGGCGTGCAGGGGGACCGGCGCGTACCCGTTGCGCAGCCGCCCGTCGTGGGCGCGATCGTGGGCCTGCAGGTAGACCAGCGCACCGCCGATGGTCTTCGCCCGGGCCACCCCGCCGGCGGTGCCCTCGGCCAGGTAGGCATCGATGAGCAGCGCGTTGTCGTAGACTGCTCGCGCTGGTGTCGCCCTGCTGGCCCAGCAGCCCGCCGGTGTAGCTCTGCACCAGCCGCCGGGCCGGGCCGGTGGTCCGCAGGTCCATCATCTGGTCCAGGAACTGGTAGGCCCGGGCCACGCCGCCCGGCAGCGGCGGGGCCAGCGGCCGGGTGGCCGCGACCGCGAGCTGGCCCGCATCGTCCAGGTGCACGGGTCCCGCCCGCCCGCACGCAGCCCCGGCCGGGGCCCTGGGATGCAGGGTGATGACGAGGAGAACCGCGATGCCGATGGCGGTGGCCACGGCGACGGCTCCCACCCGTTTCACGCGGACCGCTACTGCGCGGAGATGGGGGTGGCCGCGGACAGGGGGTTGACGCGCCCGGTGGCCGGGGCCAGGTTCGGTACGCCCCAGCCGACCGAGGCGGCGGACCGGGGGATCGCAGCGCGAGGTAGGACCAGCTGGCCCCGGCCCGCCTCATGCTGTTGGTGCGCATCCGCTTCGTCCCCCTCCGGGTGACTGACCCGATCTACTTGATAACTCTAGGTGGTTTTAAAACTACTTATCGTCAAGAAGTCCCGCCGTCGCCTCCGCCCGCAAAAGGGGATAACCGGTCATCCGGTGTGGCGGGTCGCCGCGCGTGCACGGCCTCGGTAGGCTCGACTGCGCCGGGCCGGTGCGCCACTGCCGCGGCGTCCTCCGGCCGGGGAATTCCCCGGCCGCGCAGGCTCTTGACCTGAGGCACCGGCCACTTCCCCCGGCCCTGGCTGGTCAGCGCCCGCGAGGGTTTTCGTTGCATGCCTTTAAAGGAGGCGGTAGTTCGTGACGGCAGCCGGAGCGGACCAGACCGGCCACCAGGATGGGTTTGTGCATCTCCACGTGCACACCGAGTACTCGATGCTGGACGGGGCCGCGCGGCTGAAGGACATGTTCGCCCAGTGCGAGCGTGAGGGCATGTCCGCCGTGGCCATGACCGACCACGGCAACCTGTACGGGGCCTACGATTTCTGGTCCAAGGGCACCAAGGCCGGGATCAAGCCGATCATCGGCATCGAGGCCTACGTCGCACCCGAGCACCGCCGGCACCGCCAGCCGGTCCGCTGGGGCACTCCGGCCCAGAAGGACGACGACGTGTCCGGCGCCGGCGCCTACACGCACATGACGCTGCTCGCGGAGACCACCGAGGGCATGCACAACCTGTTCCGGCTCTCGTCCCGGGCCTCGCTGGAGGGTTACTTCCGCAAGCCGCGGATGGACCGTGAGCTGATCGCCGAGCACGCCAAGGGCATCATCGCCACGACCGGCTGCCCCAGCGGCGAGGTGCAGACCCGGCTGCGGCTCGGCCAGTACCCGCAGGCGCTCCAGGCGGCCGCCGACTACCGCGACATCTTCGGTACGGGCAACTTCTTCGTCGAGATCATGGACCACGGGCTGAGCATCGAGCAGCGGGTCCGGGACGGCCTGCGCCGCATCGCGAAAGAGCTGGACCTGCCGTTCGTGGTCACCAACGACTCGCACTACTCGGTCGAGGCCGACGCGAAAGCGCACGAAGTGCTGCTGTGCGTGCAGACCGGGTCCAACATGGCCGATCCCGGCCGGTTCAAGTTCGACGGATCGGGCTACTACCTGAAGACCCCGCAGGAGATGCGGGCCGCGTTCCCCGACGAGGAATGGCAGTCCGGCTGCGACTCCACGCTGCTGATCGCCGAGCGGGCCGACGTGGCCTTCCAGCCGAAGAACCTGATGCCGCTGTTCGACGTCCCCGCAGGGGAGACCGAGGAGAGCTGGCTGCGCCAGGAGGTCCGGCGCGGCATGGACCGCCGCTATCCGGACGGGTATGACGAGCGCCGCCGCCAGCAGGTCGAGTACGAGATGGGCATCATCACCCAGATGGGTTTCTGCTCGTACTTCCTGGTCGTGGCGGACTTCATCATGTGGGCCAAGCGGAACGGGATCTGGGTCGGCCCGGGCCGTGGCTCCGCCGCAGGCTGCCTGGTCGCCTACGCCCTGGGCATCACCGACCTGGACCCGCTCAAGCACGGGCTGATCTTCGAGCGGTTCCTCAACCCCGAGCGCGTGTCCATGCCCGACATCGACATCGACTTCGACGAACGCCGGCGGGGTGACGTGATCCGCTACGTCACCGAGAAGTGGGGCGATGACCGGGTCGCGCAGATCATCACCTACGGCACCATCAAGGCCAAGGCGGCGGTCAAGGACTCGGCCCGGGTGCTCGGCTTCCCGTACGCGCTCGGCGACCGGATCACCAAGGCGTTCCCGCCCGCCGTGATGGGCAAGGATGTCCCGCTGTCGGGGATCTTCGATGAGTCCCACCCCCGGTACGGCGAGGCCGGCGAGATCCGCGCCCTGTACGAGGCCGAGGCCGAGGTGCGGCAGGTCATCGACACCGCCCGCGGTCTGGAGGGGCTGATCCGCCAGGCCGGCGTGCACGCGGCCGGCGTGATCATGAGCAGCGAGCCGATCATCGACCACGTCCCGGTGTGGAAGCGGGAAGCCGACGGCGCGGTCATCACCCAGTTCGACTACCCGGCGTGCGAGTCGCTCGGCCTGCTCAAGATGGACTTCCTCGGCCTGCGCAACCTCACCGTGCTGGACGACGCGGTCCACGGCGTGAAGGCCAACCGGGGCATCGATATCGACCTGGAGACCCTGCCGCTCGACGACAAGCCCACCTACGACCTGCTGGCCCGCGGCGACACGCTGGGCATCTTCCAGTTCGACGGCGGCCCGATGCGGGCCCTGCTGCGCAGCATGCGGCCGGACAACTTCGAGGACATCTCGGCGGTCGGCGCGCTCTACCGGCCCGGCCCGATGGGCGCCAACGCGCACAACGACTACGCGGACCGGAAGAACCACCGCAAGCCGGTCGTGCCGATCCACCCTGAGCTGGCCGAGCCGCTGGCCGAGATCCTGGGCGACACCTACGGGCTGATCGTCTACCAGGAGCAGGTCATGGCCATCGCGCAGAAGGTGGCCGGGTACAGCCTGGGCAGTGCGGACCTGCTCCGCCGGGCCATGGGCAAGAAGAAGAAGGAGATCCTGGACAAGGAGTTCGCGCCGTTCGAGGCCGGGATGAAGGCCAACGGCTACTCCGCGTCGGCGATCAAGACCTTGTGGGACATCCTGGTCCCGTTCTCCGACTACGCGTTCAACAAAGCGCACAGTGCCGCGTACGGGCTGGTCTCCTACTGGACCGCCTACCTGAAGGCCAACTTCCCGGCCGAGTACATGGCCGGGCTCCTCACGTCGGTGTCCGGTGACAAGGACAAGAGCGCTCTGTACCTGAACGAGTGCCGCCGGATGGGAATCACCGTCCTGCCCCCCGACGTCAATGCGTCGGCGGCCACCTTCACCCCGGTGGGGGGCGACATCAGGTTCGGCCTGGCCGCGGTCCGGAACGTCGGCACCAACGTGGTGGACGCGATCGTCGAGGCCCGCACGGCCAAGGACGCGTTCACCAGCTTCGCCGACTTCCTGCGCAAGGTCCCGGTCAACGTGTGCAACAAGCGGGTCATCGAGTCGCTGGTCAAGGCCGGGGCGTTCGACTCGCTCGGGCATGCGCGCAAGGGCCTGGCCATCATCCACGAGCAGGCCATCGACACCGTGATCGACGTGAAGCGTAACGAGGCCATCGGGCAGGACTCACTGTTCGGCGGGGACGCCGAGACCGAGGCCACCTTCGAGGTCCCGGTGCCGGACGGGGAGTGGGACAAGACCACCCTGCTCGCGTTCGAGCGCGAGATGCTCGGCCTGTACGTGTCCGACCACCCGCTGCTGGGCGTGGAGCACATCGTGGCCGCGAACACGGACTGCTCGGTGGCCGAGCTGCTCAGCTCCGCCGCTGAGGAACCCGCCGAGCGCGCCGCCCGGGGCGGCCGTCCCGACGGGCAGATGGTCACGCTCGGCGGGATCTTGTCCGGGGTGCAGCGGAAGGTCACCCGGCAGGGCAACCCGTGGGCCACCGCCACGCTGGAAGACCTGGAGGGCGCCATCGAGGTGCTCTGCTTCCCGGCTGCCTACCAGCAGTGCTCGCTGCTGCTGGCCGAGGACGCGATCGTGATCGTGAAGGGCCGCCTGGACCGGCGCGATGAGACGCCCAAGCTCATCGCGCAGGAGGTGAGCGCACCGGACCTGACGGTGGACCAGGCCGGCCCTTTCGTGGTGTCGATGCCGGTCCAGCGGTGCGTCGCGCCCGTGGTCGACCGGCTGCGCGAGGTGCTGTGCACCCACCCGGGGCTGTCCGAGGTGCACCTGAAACTCTGCAATGGCCCCCGGGCGACGATCGTCCGGCTGGATGACAAGCTGCGGGTCAAGCCGTCGCCCGCCCTGCTGGCCGACCTGAAACAACTCCTAGGCCCCGCCTGCGTGGGCTAGGCTCTGCGGTAGCCCGGGGGCCCGAGCCGACCCGGAGCCCCCAGACGATCGTGGCTGAGGCAGCGCAGGCTGGTCACCTCGTGCAGTTGCCTGGCTGTACGTAGCCGACTCGCGGGAGAAGCACGCTGCGGCGGCGCTCGGTCCCCTCGGCCAGCTACGCGTCGCGGGTCTTGAGCAGGTAACCGGCGATGAACAGCAGCACGGCGGTCCACAGGCAGAACACGCCGAAGCCTTCCCAGGGCGAGAGCACCTGGTTGGCCTGCTGGTGCGCCTGGCCGATCAGCTGGCCCGCCTCGGTGGGCAGATAAGCGTGCACGTACTTGCCGATCTTCCCCGGAATCAGCTGGGTCAGCGGGGCCAGCACCAGCACGAACGCGATCACTCCGGTGATGGCGCCGGCGGTATGCCGGATGATCCCGCCTATCCCCATCGCGAACAGGCCGAGCACGGCCAGATACAGGCCCGCGCCGAACACCGCCCGGGCTACCCCGGGATCGCTGAGCGACACCGGCGCATGGCTGTGCAGGATGGCCGCGCCGAGGAAGAAGGAAGGGAACGTGACTATCTCGCCGATGATCAGGACCAGCACGGCGAAGACAAGCGCTTTGGCCGCCAGCATCGGGATTCGCCGTGGCACCGCGAGCAGCGACGCCCGGATGACCCCGGTCGAGTATTCACTCGTGATGACCAGGACGCCCAGCACGCAAATGGTCAGCTGGCCGAACTCAAGCCCGGATCCGAGGATCGTGCTCACCGGGTCGGCCACGATCGACGCGCGCGATGCGGCATCGCTCTTGTCCCACTGAAGGATGGTCAGCCAGGTGAACAGGCCGGTGAAGCCGAAGGTCAGCACCACCAGCAGGACCAGCGACCAGACGGTCGAGCGTACCGACCGGATCTTTGTCCACTCCGACAGCAGCAGGCGGCCGAACCCTGCGGCGCCGGACCCGGCCGGGGTGCCCGAAGTGGCGGGCCGGGTGGCCTGAACCGGCGGGCTGGCGGAAGTCATTCGGTCCTCCCCTGAGCCGTGGCCGGCGCTTGCTCGCTACTCGCTGGCTGGGCGTCTGGTCCGGGGTTCGCGGCGGCTGGGAGCCCGTATTCGAGGCTGTCTGCGGTCAGTTCCATGTACGCCTCCTCCAGCGAGGCGAGCCGCGGGGTGAGTTCGTGCAGCACGATGCGGTCGGCGGCGGCGATCTCGCCGATCCGCGGCGCGTCCAGGTTGCTGACCCGCAGGGCGGGTGCCTGGCCTTCGGCCGTGGTCTCCGGCTCGGCCTTGCCGCCATCCGCGGCGATCAGGTCGGCCAGCGTGGCTGCGTCCGGCGAGCGCACCAGCACGTATTTCTCCGAGCTCCGCTCGATGAAGTCCTGCGTGCTGGTCTCCGCGAGCAGCTTGCCGCGCCCGATCACGATCAGGTGGTCAGCGGTGACGGCCATCTCGTTCATCAGGTGGCTGGACACGAAGACCGTGCGGCCCTCGCTGGCCAGCTGCTTCATCAGGTTCCTGATCCACAGGATGCCTTCCGGGTCGAGCCCGTTGACCGGTTCGTCCAGGATCAGGATCTCCGGATCACCCAGCAGCGCCACGGCGATGCCGACCCGCTGGCTCATGCCCAGTGAGAAACCGCCGGTGCGCTTGCGCGCTACCTCGGTGAGCCCGACGAGCCCGAGGACCTGGTCGACACGGGACCGCGGCAGGCCCTGGGTCTGGGCCAGGAAGAGCAGGTGGTTGTAGGCGCTGCGGCCGGTGTGCATGGCCCGGGCCTCGAGCAGGGCGCCCACGGTGCGCAGCGGCTGGGCGAGATCGGCGTACCGCTGGCCGTTGATCGTCGCGGTGCCGGAGAGCGGGCGATCCAGGCCGAGGATCAGCCGCATTGTCGTGGATTTACCTGCACCATTCGGCCCGAGGAACCCGGTCACCCGGCCCGGTTCCACGGTAAAGGACAAATGGTCAACAGCGAGTTTATCCCCGTAACGCTTGGTGAGGTCCCGTGCCTCAATCATTTATTTCCCCTTGAGACGGCCTGGCCGACTTGGTTGCGCCATGCCCCCCACAATCTGTTCCCCCGTGCCCCCACAACCTAAGGTACCAACGAATTGCGCGCCGCCGATTTTCCGGGCCTGCCTCCGGCGCGGCCCCGCGACACGCCGCGCCGGGTCCGTGCCACGCCGCGGCGGCGGTCACGTACCCTGCTGCGGAGTATGACCGAGCCAATGCCACCTCTCTCCCCGTCACCGGCTGCCGCGCCCGCCATCCCGGGAATCCGCAGTGGCGTCGTGGCCTGCCTGGCCGTGGCGGGCGGGACCGCGCTGCTCGGGGTGGTCGCCGGGTTCCTCTGGGCCGCGGCGGCCCCGCGGCCGCTGCTGGTGATGACCGGCCGCGGCGCCGCCGCCGTGATCAGCGCGGAGACCAGTGCGTTCATCGCGGGGGATGGCTGGTATTGCTTCATCTGCCTGGCCGGGGGCCTGATCAGCGGGCTGGCGGGGTATCTGCTCGCGGTCCGCAGGCACGGCCCGGTGGCCATGATCATGGTCCTGGTCAGCGCCCTGGCCGCGGCGCTGATCACGCTCTGGATCGGTGAGCATGCCGGGCTGGCCAGCTACCACCATCTGCTCGCGACCCTGTCCGCCGGCGCCCGGCTCCGGGCCGCCCTGTCGCTGAGGGCCCGGAGCGCGATCGCGATCTGGCCGCTGGCAGCCGGGCTGATGGCGGGCGGGATGGAACTGGCCGCGCTGCTGCGTGATCGCCAGGTGGCTGAGCCCAGGCCGGCGCTGGCCCAGGAATGACCGGCCGGGGCCGGGCCCCGGCGCGGCGCCCTGGAGCGACGGCGAAATGTCCACGATGCGGACGGGCCGGCGGCTGCGCCGGCCCGCTCCGTACACTGGGCGGGTGCTTTCACGGATTGATCTGCGCGGATCGTCGGTTGCCCAGCTGACCAGGGAAAAGCTTGCCCCGGTGCTGCCCAGGGCCGAGCTGGATGTCGAAGCCGCGATCGAGAAGGTCCGGCCGATCTGTGACGATGTGCGCCATCGCGGCGCGGCCGCGGTCCGTGAGTACACGCTGCGTTTTGACGGCGTGGACCTGGCCACCACCCGGGTCCCGGCGGCCGCGCTGGCCGGGGCGCTGACCGCACTGGCCCCTGACCTGCGTGCGGCGCTGGAGGAGACCGTCCGCCGGCTCCGCCTGGTCTGCCGGGCCCAGCGGCCGGCCGACGTGGTGACCAGCATCGGCGCCGGAGCCACCGTGACCGAGCGCTATGTCGCGGTGGGCCGGGCGGGCGTGTACGTGCCGGGGGGACTGGTCACCTACCCGTCCTCGGTGCTGATGAACGTGGTCCCCGCCCAGGTGGCCGGGGTGCCGCAGATCGCGGTGGCCTCGCCGCCGCAGGAGGACGGCCTGCCCAGCCCGGCGGTGCTCGCCGCGTGCGCGCTGCTCGGCATCGACGAGGTCCACGCCGTCGGTGGGGCGCAGGCCATCGCCATGCTCGGGTACGGCACGGCCGACTGTGCCGCCGCGGACACCGTCACCGGACCGGGGAACATCTACGTGGCGGCGGCCAAGCGGCTGCTGCTCGGCACGATCAGCACGGACGCCGAGGCCGGCCCGACCGAGATCGCGATCATCGCCGATGACACCGCGGATCCGGAGTTCGTCGCGGCTGACCTGATCGCCCAGGCTGAGCACGACCCGCTGGCCGCGTGCCTGCTGATCACCACGGATCCGGGTCTCGCCGACCGGGTGGACAAGGCCCTGGTGCCGCAGGTCGCCGCGGCGCGGCACCGCGAACGGGTGCAGGCGGCCCTGGCCGGCCAGTCAGCGTGCGTGCTGGTGGACGACGTGGACGCGGCGCTGGCCACCTCGGATGCCTGGGCGCCGGAGCACCTGGAGATTCAGGCCCAGGACGCCAGCGCGCTGGCCCGCCGGGTCCGCAACGCGGGCGCCGTCTTCGTGGGCCCGTACGCGCCGGTCTCACTCGGTGATTACCTCGCGGGCTCCAACCACGTGCTGCCCACCGGCGGCACCGCGCGGCACACCGCGGGCCTGTCCGTGCTGACCTTCCTGCGCGCCATTCACCTGGTCGAATACGAGCGGGACGCGCTGGCGGAAGTCGCGCCGCACATCGACGCGCTCGGCGCGGCCGAGGACCTGGCCGCGCACGTCGCCGCGGTGCGGGTGCGCATCCCCAGGACCAGGCCGTGACCGGCCCCCTTCCGTCCTGGCTGCCGCTCCGGGATGACCTGGCCGGGCACACCGCCTACGGCGCCCCGCAGATCGACGTCCCGGTCCGGCTGAACACCAACGAGAACCCCTACCCGCCGTCCCCGGCGCTGGCCCAGGCGATCACGCAGGCCGTCGCGGAGGTGGCCGGGACGCTGAACCGCTACCCCGACCGTGACGCGGTGGCCTTGCGCGCCGACCTGGCCGCCTATCTCGGCCACGGGCTGGGCGCGGACCAGGTGTGGGCGGCCAACGGGTCCAACGAGATCATCCAGCAGCTGTTCCAGGCGTTCGGCGGCCCGGGGCGGACCGCGATGGGCTTCGAGCCCTCGTATTCGATGCACCCGCTGATCGCGCTGGCCACCGGCACCGGCTGGGTCAGCGGGGCCCGGGACGCCGACTTCGGCCTCGAACCCGATCACGCGGTGGCCGCGATCCGCGCGCACCAGCCTGACCTGGTCTTCCTCACCTCACCGAACAACCCGACCGGCGCCGCCCTGGCCCCCGAGGTGATCGAGGCGGTCTGCGCGGCGGCCCCGGGCCTGGTCATCGTGGACGAGGCCTACGCCGAGTTCGCCCGGGACACCCGGGCGACCGCGCTGACCTTGCTGCCCCGCTGCCGGCGGCTCGTGGTGACCCGCACCATGTCCAAGGCCTTCGCGCTGGCCGGGGCGCGGGTCGGGTACCTGGCCGCGGACCCGGCGGTGCCACAGGCGCTGCTCCTGGTCCGGCTGCCCTACCACTTGTCCGCGGTGACCCAGGCGGTGGCCCGGGCCGCGCTGGCGCTGGCCCATGAGCCGCTGGCCACCGTGGCGGCGCTCCGCGCGCAGCGCGATGAGCTCGTCGCCTGGTTGCGCGGGCGGGGCCTGCGGGTGGCGGACTCGGACGCCAACTTCGTGCTGTTCGGCGAGTTCAGCGACCGGCATATCATCTGGCAGGCCCTGCTGGACCGGGGCGTGCTGATCCGCGAGACCGGGCCGCGTGGCTGGCTGCGGGTCACCGCGGGTACCCCCGCCGAGATGTCGGCCTTCCGCGACGCACTGGACCAGGTGCTCGGGCTGACCCGGGGGGACGGCCCCCCGGACCCGCCGATCGCCGCCGCGCGCGCAATGGCGGCCAGCCGCCGCGGCTCAACCTCGGAGGCGTCACGATGAACGACACCTGGAATCAGGCCCCGCGCCGGGCCGGGCGGGTCGAGCGGGTCACCAAGGAGACCAGCGTGCTGGTCGAACTGGACCTCGACGGCAGCGGCACGGCCGACATCAGCACCGGGGTGCCGTTCTTCGACCACATGCTCAGCCAGCTGGCCAGGCACGGGCTGCTCGACCTGAGCGTGCGGACCACCGGCGACATCGAGGTGGACGCGCACCACACCGTGGAGGACACCGCGCTCGCCCTCGGCCAGGCGCTGCGCGAGGCCCTCGGCGACAAGTCGGGCATCTGCCGTTTCGGTGATGCCGCCGTGCCGCTGGACGAGACGCTGGCCCGGGCCGCGATCGACCTGTCCGGGCGGCCCTACCTGGTGCACGCCGAGCCGGACGGCATGGCCCCGCTGATCGGCAGCTACGACACCACCCTGACCCGGCATTTCTTCGAATCCGTGACCTCCACGGCGGGGATCTGCCTGCACCTGGAGGTGACCGGGCGCAACCCGCACCACCTGGTGGAGGCGCAGTTCAAGGCGGTGGCCCGGGCGCTGCGCGCGGCCGCGGCCCCCGACCCCCGGGCATCCGGGATCCCCAGTACCAAGGGCGTGCTATGACCAGACCCCGGGTCGCGGTGCTGGACTACGGGTCGGGAAACATCCGCTCCGCCCAGCGGGCGTTGGAGCGGGTCGGCGCGGATACCGAGATCACGGCCGACTGGGATACCGCGCTCAATGCGGACGGCCTGGTGGTGCCGGGCGTGGGCGCGTTCGCGGCGTGCATGGCCGGGCTGCTCGAGGTGCGCGGAGACCAGATCATCGACCGGCGGCTGGCCGGCTCCCGCCCGGTGCTGGGCATCTGCGTCGGCATGCAGGTGATGTTCTCCGAAGGCGTCGAGCATGGCCTGCACACCAAGGGCTGCGGCCAGTGGCCCGGCACCGTGCAGCGGCTCCATGCGCCGGTGCTGCCGCACATGGGCTGGAACACCGTCGACGCCCCGGCCGCGTCACGGCTGCTGGCCGGCTTCGATCCCGGGACCCGCTTCTACTTCGTGCACTCCTACGCGGCGCTGGACCTGCCCATGCCGCCGTCGCAGTGGATGACGGCACCGCTGATCAGCTGGGCGGAACACGGGGAGCCGTTCATCGCGGCGGTGGAGAACGGCCCACTGTGCGCGACCCAGTTTCACCCCGAGAAATCCGGTGACGCGGGTGCCGCGTTGCTGGCCAACTGGCTGGAGATGGTGCGATGACGACGTCCGGTGTCCCGGCGAAGAACGCCCCGGGGCAGGGTGCCCCGGCGGGCGGGCGGCTGACGTTGCTGCCCGCGGTGGACGTGGCCGGGGGCCAGGCGGTCCGGCTGGTCCAGGGCGCCGCCGGGACCGAGACCGACTACGGGGCGCCGCTGCAGGCCGCGCTGGCCTGGCAGGCCGCGGGCGCGCAGTGGCTGCACCTGGTCGACCTGGACGCCGCGTTCGGCCGCGGATCCAACGCGGAACTGCTCGCGTCGGTGGTGGGCCTGCTGGACATCGCGGTGGAACTGTCCGGGGGGATCCGTGACGACGCCTCGCTGGCGGCCGCGCTGGCCACCGGCTGTGCCCGGGTCAACATCGGCACCGCGGCGCTGGAGAACCCGGACTGGGTCCGGTCCGCCATCGCCGAGCACGGCGACAAG
Organism: uncultured Actinomycetes bacterium; assembly: GCA_963837335.1. Taxonomy (GTDB): domain Bacteria; phylum Actinomycetota; class Actinomycetes; order Streptosporangiales; family Streptosporangiaceae; genus RYN-230. The sequence continues at coordinate 150,775 of CAWINS010000027.1, forward strand.
ATCGCCGTGGGCCTGGATGTGCGCGGCAGCCGGCTCGCCGCCCGGGGCTGGACCCGGGAGGGCGGCGAGCTGGATGAGGCGCTGGACCGGCTGGAGGCCGACGGCTGCGCCCGCTACGTGGTCACCGACATCAATAAGGACGGCACGCTGGCCGGGCCGAACCTCGACCTGCTCCGGCACGTCTGCGCCCGGACCAGCCGGCCGGTGATCGCCAGCGGCGGCGTGTCCAGCCTGGCCGACCTGAAGGCCCTGGCCGGCCTGGTGCCCGACGGAGTGGAGGGGGCGATCGTCGGCAAGGCCCTCTACGCCGGGGCCTTCACCCTGGAGGAGGCGCTCAGGGCGGTGGCGGCATGACGCGCCGGGTCTTCACCGGCACCGAGTGGGAGCCGGTGGTGGGGTACAGCCGCGCGGTGGCGGCCGGGGACTACGTGTTCGTGGCCGGGTGCACCTCGGTCGCAGGCGCGGAGTTCGTGCACGAGGATGACGCGTATGCGCAGACCGCGCAGGCGCTGCGCAACGTCGCGGCCGCCCTGGACCAGCTCGGCCTGGGCCTGGCCGACGTGGTGAGCACCCGCATCCTGGTCACCGACATTTCCCGCTGGCAGGAGTACGGCCGGGCGCACCGTGACGCGTTCGGGGACACGATGCCCGCCGCGACCATGATCGAGATCGCCGGGCTGGTGGATCCCAGGATGCTGGTCGAGGTGGAGACGATCGCGTACCGCCCCGGGATCGGCACCTGATGCGCGCTGCGCGTCGGCCCGGCCCGGATCGGCGGGGTCGCCATGACGGTGGCGGTGCGGGTGATTCCGTGCCTCGATGTAGACGCCGGGCGGGTGGTGAAGGGCGTCAACTTCCGTGACCTGCGCGACGCCGGCGATCCGGTGGAACTGGCGGCCGCCTACGACGCCGAAGGCGCCGACGAGCTGGTGTTCCTGGACATCACGGCGTCCAGCGGCGATCGCGAGACCATGCTCGACGTGGTCGGCCGGACCGCCGACCAGGTGTTCATCCCGCTCACCGTGGGCGGTGGGGTGCGCAGCGTCGCGGACGTGGACCGGCTGCTGCGGGCCGGCGCGGACAAGGTGTCGCTGAACACCGCGGCCATCGCCCGCCCGCAGCTGCTCGGGGAGGCGGCCCAGCGGTTCGGCTCGCAGTGCGTGGTGCTGTCCGTGGACGCCCGCCGTGCAGCGCTGCTAGCCCGGGGGGGCGACCCCCCGGGCCAGCAGCAGTTCGAGGTCACGACCCACGGGGGGCGCCGGGGCACCGGGATCGACGCGGTGGCGTGGGCGGCCCGCGGCGCGGAGCTGGGAGTCGGCGAGATCCTGCTCAACTCCATGGACGCGGACGGCACCAAAGCGGGTTTCGACCTCGAACTCATCCACGCGGTGCGCGCGGTCGTGGACGTGCCCATCATCGCCAGCGGCGGCGCCGGCGAGCTGGCCCACTTCGCCCCCGCGGTCGGGGCCGGCGCCGACGCGGTGCTGGCGGCCAGCGTGTTCCACTTCGGCCAGCTGCGGATCGGCGAGGTCAAGGACGCGCTGCGCGCCGCCGGGCAGCCGGTCAGGTAAGCCCGCCGGGCGCCGGCCGGGCAGCCCGCCAACCGCCCAGCCTCCCGCGCGCCAGGCCGCCCAGCGTCACCGCTTACGCCACCCTCAGCCGGCCACTCGTCAGCCGGCGGGCGCGTCCAGGCTGGCCCAGAGGGCGGCGCCGACGATGCCGGCGTCGTTCTGCATGGCGGCGGGCACCACCGTGGCCCGCAACGAGGTCAGCAGGGGCAGGAACTTGTCCGACTTGCGGCTGATCCCCCCGCCGATGATGATCAGGTCCGGCGCGGTCAGCGCCTCGATGTGATGCAGGTACTCATCGACCCGTCCCGCCCACTTGCCCCAGCTGAGGTCGTGCAGTTCCTTGGCCCGCTCGGAGGCCCGCTTCTCGGCGTCCCGGCCGCGGATCTCGATGTGCCCGAACTCGGTGTTCGGAACGAGAATGCCGTCCACGGAACAGGGCGCTGCCGATCCCGGTCCCGAACGTCAGCATCAGCACCGTGCCCCGGTGCCCGGCGCCCGCGCCGAACTTCATCTCGGCCAGGCCGGCCGCGTCGGCGTCGTTGACCAGTGCGGTAGACGCGTCGGTCGCCTTGTTGAACAGGGCCCGGGTGTCCAGCCCAATCCAGGCCGGGTCCAGGTTGGCGGCCGTCATCGTCACGCCGTTCACCACCACGCCGGGGAACGTGATGCCCACCGGCCCGGTCCACTCGAAGTTCTTCACGTGCTGCGCCACCACGGCCGCGACCGCGTCGGGTTTGGCCGGGCGGGGCGTCTCCACCTTGACCCGCTCGGTGCGCAACGTGCCCGTGGTCGTGTCCACCGGCGCGGCCTTGATGCCCGTGCCGCCGATGTCTATGCCGAGTACCTGCACTGCCCAGCCCTCCGTTCGCCTGCGAATCCCCCCCGGCGCGGCGGGGCCGCAGCGAGGAACCAACTCCATGGTCTGCTATCGGCTGCCCGGGTAGTACCCGTGCAGCCTGGATTATGGCCTGTCGGGGCGATGTTTTCCGCCGTTGGGTGGCGGGGTACCGGATATTCAGGCTTGCGTCACCGGGCGCCGCTTGACTGGTGGGCCTGGTCGGGAGGGCCGCGCGGATGTCGGTAGTGGTGGTGGGCGGGGGCGTGCTGGGCTTCATGCACGCCCTGGAGGCGCGCCGGCGCGGCCATCCGGTGACCCACCTCGAACGCGAGCCGGGCTCCCGGGGCGCCAGCGTCCCGCCCGTGATCACGCCGTGACCTGGGCGCGGCCGGGGCGTAACCTGGGCGCGGCCGCGGCCGGGTGAGCCGCGGCATAGTGAACTCGTGGAACTGAACCCGCCCGGGCAGTACGCCGACGACCGCAACCTGCACGCCCGGCAGCGCCTGTGGCAGGGCCAGATCCCCTCCTTCGACATCGCCGCGTGGGTGCTGGATCTGGCCGGGCTGAGGCCGGGAGCACAGGTCCTCGATGCCGGCTGCGGTAACGGCATCTACTTGCGGGCGCTCCGTGAGCGGCCGGTAAACGCGGTCGGGTGTGACCGGTCGCCAGGCATGCTTCGTGCGGCCGCTCACCCGGCGCTGATCAACGCCGACGTGACCGCGCTGCCCGTCCGTGATGGCGCGTTCGGCGTGGTGCTCGCAGCCCACCTGCTCGACCTCGTGCCGGACCGCGGCACCGCGATCCGCGAGCTGGGCCGGGTCCTGGAGCCCGGAGGGACCTGCGTGGCGGTGACCACCGGCCCCCAGCACCTGCGGTCCCTGCGTGACCTGATCGAGCGGGCCGTCGGGGGGGAAATGCCTGGCTGGAGAATGGGCGCGCCGACCGGCTCCGCGTTCACCCTGGACAATGCCGTAGCCCAGCTCGGCGTGGTGTTCCCGGAGGTGAGCTGCGTCCGGCCGCCCCGGCCCGGGCCGGTGATCATCGAGGATGCGGCGGTGGCCGCGGACTACGTGCACAGCCTGGCTGAGCACTACCAGCCTCAGGTCACCCGGGCCTGGCGTGACGTCGCCGAGGACGTCCGCGGTCAGGTGCAGGCGGTCATCGACACCGAGGGGGAGTTCCGCACGGCCGGCGATCTGGCCGCCTTCGTCTGCCGTTAAGGGCTGCCGCCTTACGGCCCCCAGCGGAAGCCGGACAGCGTGCGGACCGCCGCTTCGGTACCGTCCAGTCGCACCTGGGCGGCGTCCCGGCGGCCCGACGTCCAGAGGGTGAGCTCCCCGGGCGGCCCGGTGACCGTGACCACGGGGGTACGTGCCTTCGCGGTGATCCGGACCCGGCCCTGGCCCGGGTCCGTGGTGAGGTCGTCGCGGACCAGTTCCACGCCCACCGGGGCCTTGCGCAGGATGAACCGGGCCATGCCGAGCCGCCGCCACAGGGCCTCGGACAGGGCGGGGGTGACCTTCCGCTCCGCCCAGCCCGGGGTGCCGCGCCGGATGTCTTCGTGGTGCACGAAGAACTCGACCAGGTTGGCCCGCTCGTCCACGCCCGGCAGCCCGAATACCGACACCCGCGGCGGCCCGTTGCGGATGGTGCTGATCAGGCCCTCGAACGATTCCCGCTTGGTCAGGCCCTGCTGCACCCGCCTGGTGTACCCGGCGAGCGGGCCAATCATGATGCCGGCCCCCGCGTCCGGGCGGCGTTCCCGCAGCACCAGGTGGGCGGCCAGATCGAGGGTGGTCCAGCCGTCGCATAGCGTGGGCGCGGCGGGGCCAGTCTGCTCCAGCGACGCGCACAGCGCTAGGCGCTCATCCCGGGCGAGAGTCATCCCGCGATGGTAGCCAGCCCGGCCCGCCAGCGGAATGGGCCGGACCTGAGAGGATCGGGCTATGAACACCCAAGCGAGCGCGGTGACCGGTCCCCGGTGCCCCTCCGCGCTGGACCCCGAGATCGCCGCGCGGCTGAAGCGCGACGCGGCCGGCTTGGTCCCGGCCGTGGCCCAGCAGTACGACACCGGCGAGGTGCTGATGGTCGGCTGGATGGACGACGAGGCGCTGCACCTCACCCTGACCACCGGCCGGTGCACCTACTGGTCCCGAAGCCGTCAGGAGTACTGGGTGAAGGGCGGCACATCCGGCCATGTGCAGCAGGTCAAAGCCGTCGCGCTCGACTGCGACGGGGACACCGTGCTGGTGAAGGTGGACCAGACCGGCGGGGCCTGCCACACCGGCGACCGCACCTGCTTCGACGCGGACCCGCTGCCGGCCACGGTGGTGGAGTGAGCGGTAGTGAAGTGAGCGGTAGCAGGGTGAACGATGGCGGAATGACCGCTCCGGAGCCGGTCGCCGAGCCGCCGGGTACCCGCCGCCCGGCCCCGGGTGCCCGGCGGGAGTACCTGCTCACGCTGCTCGCCGGCGCGGTGGGCGCGGCGGTCGTGCTGCTCGCGGCCCGCCAGGACTGGGCCCGGATGGTGACCATCGAACCGCACCCGCTGCCCGCCTCCCGGGTCGCGGTGAGCGGGCAGGATCTCGTGCCAGCGGCCGGCGCACTGGGCCTGGCCGCGCTGGCCGGCCTGGCTGCGGTGCTGGCGACCCGCGGGCTCATCCGGCGGATCGTCGGCGGCCTGCTCGCCGTGTTCGGGGTGGCCATCATCGCGTCCGTCAGCCTGCCGGTGACCGCGGCGCAGGTGCGGGACGCCGCCCTGGGCGCGACCACCGCGCAGGCCGGCTCGGTACCGGGCGGGAGCACGGTCGGCAGCGGCACCACGCCGGGCACCGGCGGTTCCGGGGTGGCCGGCCTCAGCCTGGCCAGCCACGTGGAGATGGCCGCGTTCCCGTGGCGCTGGGCCGTGCTGCTCGGCGGGCTGCTCGTCCTGGGAGCCGGGATGCTGGTCGCCTGGCGTGGCACCCGCTGGCCGGTCATGTCCAGCCGCTACGACCGGCCGGCCAGCCGGAAACCGCCCGCCGCGACGGACCCGGCCAGTCTCTGGGAATCACTGAACCAGGGACTCGATCCCACTGATCTCACCGACTCCGCTGATCTCACCGACCCCGCGGGCCCTGGCGCCCCGGCCGCCGGCTCCGGGGCCGCATCACCCAGTTCGGGGATTGCCCCACCTAGTTCGGGAACCGCACCATCGAGCTCGGGGGCCGCATCTGGTGGCAACGGAAGTGGCCGCGGCGGCTCGGGTTAGGCTGAATGGAAGGTCAGTCGCTGGCCAGGGAGGTGAGGTCGTTGGGACAGGAGCTTCCCTCCGACCGCCCCGCAGCGAGACGCAGATCAAGCCGGGGTTACCGCGGACTGGGCGACCCGGGGCCGGCCGGCGGAGAGCTGGGTCAGGCCTGACTGGGCAGCGAGCCAGATCGGGGCCCGGTCACCGTGGGCGAGCGGCCGGCCGGCGCTCCGGTGCCCCGGATCAGGTCGGCCGGCCTGGCGTGCGAGCGAGCGTGGCCCGGAGGGGGCCCGCATCCGGAGAGAAGCGGCCTCGCTACGATCGGGGCGCAAGGAATCCAACCCGAGGGGACAGCGAAACCGCGTGAGCGTGCTCAACGAGATCCTGGATGGGGTTCGTGCCGACCTCGCTGCCCGGCAGCAGGAAGTCACCCTCGACCAGCTCAAGGACATGGCCGGGCGGGCGTCATCGCCTAAGGACGCGATGGCGGTGCTCAAAGGCGAGGATGTGGCGGTCATCGCCGAGGTGAAGCGGGCCAGCCCGTCCAAGGGGGCGATGGCGGCAATCGCCGACCCCGCGGCGCTGGCCACGGACTACGAGGCCGGCGGCGCGAGCGTGATCAGCGTGCTGACCGAGCAGCGGCGGTTCGCGGGCAGCATCGCCGACCTGGCGGCGGTACGCGCGGCGGTGCAGGTGCCCGTGCTGCGCAAGGACTTCGTGGTCAGCTCGTACCAGCTCTGGGAGGCCCGGGCGTACGGGGCGGACATGATCCTGCTCATCGTGGCCGCCCTGGAGCAGAACGCGCTGGTCTCGCTGGTGGAGCGGGCCGTCTCGATCGGACTCGTCCCGCTGGTCGAGGTGCACGCGGACGAGGAACTCGACCGTGCCCTGGAAGCCGGTGCGAAGATCATCGGGGTGAACGCGCGTGACCTGGCCACCCTCGAGGTGGACCGCACGGTGTTCGCCCGGCTCGCGCCCCAGATCCCGGACGGCGTGCTGAAGATCGCCGAGTCGGGTATCCGCGGGCCGCATGACCTGCTGGCCTACGCCGCGTCCGGGGCGGACGCGGTGCTGGTGGGGGAGAGCCTGGTCACCGGCAAGGACCCCCGGTCGGCCGTGGCTGACCTGGTCACCGCCGGCTCGCACCCGGCGCTGCGTGGTGACCGCGGATGACCGTGACCGCTGGCCCGGGAGCGAACCGGGAGGTCGGTCACTTCGGGCCGTACGGCGGCCGGTTCGCCCCCGAAGCCCTGATGTCCGCGCTGGAAGATCTGGCGGCCGAGTACGCGTCGGCCCAGGCTGACCCGGCCTTCGCGGCCGAACTCGCCGACCTGCTCCGCGGCTACGCGGGGCGGCCGACCCTGGTGACCGAGGTGCCGCAATTCGCGGCCCGCGCCGGGGACTGCCGGATTCTGCTCAAGCGCGAGGACATGGCGCACACCGGCTCGCACAAGATCAACAATGTGCTCGGCCAGGCCCTGCTGACCAAGCGGATGGGCAAGAAGCGGGTCATCGCCGAGACCGGGGCCGGCCAGCACGGGGTGGCCACGGCGACCGCGTGCGCGCTGCTGGGCCTGGACTGCGTGGTCTACATGGGCGAGGAAGACACCGAGCGGCAGGCGCTGAACGTGGCCCGGATGCGGATGCTCGGGGCCGAGGTGGTCCCGGTGGCCACCGGCAGCCGTACCCTCAAGGACGCCATCAACGAGGCGTTCCGCGACTGGGTGACCACGGTCGAGACGAGCCACTACTGCATCGGCTCGGTGATGGGCCCGGACCCGTTCCCGACCATGGTGCGCGACTTCCAGCGCATCATCGGGGTCGAGGCGCGGGAGCAGGTGCTGGCCATGACCGGCCGGCTGCCGGATGCGGTCATCGCCTGCGTGGGCGGCGGCTCCAACGCCATCGGGGCTTTTCACGCGTTCATCCCGGACGAATCCGTGCGGCTGATCGGCTGCGAGGCCGGCGGGGACGGCCCGGACAGCGGGCGTAACGCCGCCACCCTGGTGGCGGGTTCTGCCGGGGTGATCCACGGCATGCGCACCTACCTGCTCCAGGACGCGGACGGGCAGACCCTGCCCACCCACTCGATCTCGGCCGGCCTGGACTACCCGGGAGTCGGCCCGGAGCATTCCTGGCTGCACGACACCGGACGGGCCAGCTACCGGGCCATCTCGGACTCCCAGGCCATGGACGCGTTCTCGCTGCTGTGCCGGACCGAGGGCATCATCCCGGCCATCGAGTCGGCGCACGCGCTGGCTGGCGCGCTCCAGGTGGGCGGTGAACTCGACCCGGGAGCCCTGCTGCTGGTCAACCTGTCGGGCCGGGGCGACAAGGACGTGGACATCGCCGCCCGCTGGTTCGGCCACCTTCGGACGGGGAGGCACGCCGGGTGAGCACCAATCAGCGTCGCGTTCGAGAAGGCGGCCGCGGGCGGCCGCGCCGCCCTGGTCGGCTACCTGCCCGCCGGTTTCCCGTCGGTGGCCGGCGCGGCCGAGGCGGCGGTGGCGATCGCGCAGGCGGGCGCGGACGTGATCGAGATCGGCCTGCCGTACTCCGACCCGCTGATGGACGGCCCGGTCATCCAGGAGGCCACGCAGCGCGCGCTGGCCGGCGGTACCCACGTGACCGACGTGCTGCGCACCGTCGAGACGGTCGCGGCCGCGGGCGTGCCCACGCTGGTCATGACGTACTGGAATCCGGTGGATCACTACGGCGTGGCGGCCTTCGCCCGCGACCTCGCCGCCGCCGGCGGGGCCGGGCTGATCACCCCCGACCTGCCGCCTGAGGAGGCGGGGGACTGGCTCGACGCCGCCGACGCCTGCGGCCTGGACCGCGTCTTCCTGGTCGCGCCGAGTTCGTCGGACGCGCGGATCGCGCGGATCACCGCCGACTGCCGCGGGTTCGTGTATGCGGCGTCGCTGATGGGCACCACCGGGGCCCGGGACAGCGTCGGCGCGGCCGCCGAGGTGCTGGTCAGCCGGGTCCGCGAAGTCACCAGCCTGCCGGTCGCCGTCGGCCTCGGCGTACGCGACGGTGCCCAGGCCGCCGAGGTGGCCGGGTTCGCGGACGGGGTGATCGTCGGATCGGCCTTCGTCCAGCGGCTGCTGGCCGCCCCGGACGCCCGGGCCGGCCTGGAGTCCGTACGCGAGCTGGCCGCCGAGCTGGCCGCCGGGGTCCGCGGCACGGTGAGCTAACCGCAGGCTGTGCCCGGCCGCCCTGATAACCTCACGTCGCGTGGGATCCCCCGGCACGACCGTCGCGTTCCTGCCCAGTCCCGGCCCCGGGACCTGGCATCTCGGGCTGCTGCCGGTCCGCGGTTACGCGCTGTGCATCGTGCTCGGCATTCTCGTCGCCGTCCGGCTGGCCGGCCGCCGCTACCAGCAGCTCGGCGGCGACCGGGGAGTAATCCTTGACGTGGCCACCTGGGCCGTCCCGGCCGCCCTGATCGGAGCCCGGCTGTACAGCGTGGTCACCGACTACGAGCTGTACTTCAAGCCGGGCCGGGACTGGATCGACATCTTCCGGGTCTGGGACGGCGGGATCGGCATGCCCGGGGCGGTGCTGGCGGGGATCCTCGGGGCCTGGCTCGGCTGCCGCCACGCCGGGGTGAGGTTCGGGCCCGTCGCGGGGGCCGCGGCCCCCGCCGCGGCGATCGGGCAGGCCATCGGCCGCTGGGGTAACTGGTTCAACCAGGAACTCTACGGCCGCCCGTCCAGCCTGCCCTGGGCGGTGGAGATCGACCCGGCCCACCGGGTGATCCCGTACGAGAACTACGCCACGTTCCAGCCCGCGTTCCTCTACGAGTCCCTGTGGGACCTGGCCCTGGGCCTCGCCCTGATCTGGGCGGCGGGCCGCTTCCGGCTGACCGGCGACCGCGTCCTCGCGCTGTACCTGGCGGGGTACGCGACCGGCAGCTTCGCGGTCCAGTCGCTGCGCATCGACTTCGCGCACCACCTGCTGGGCCTGCGGACGGACCAGTGGGCGATGATCGCCGTCTGGATCGCCGCGGTGACTTACCTGATCATGACGAGGGGGAAGCGGGGCCCGGACGTGCTCATCCGGCGGGCCCCTCCGTCATCCCCCGGCCGGCCGGAGTTTGCTGCCCGGGAGGCGGGGGCACATCCAGGGGACAATCCTCGCGAAGCGGATGTTCCCAGCGAGTCAGGTGTTTCGCGAACCGCACGAAGCGGGGAAGATTGCACTGGTGGCGTAATCTCCGTGTAACCTACGAGCGTTATTAGCTCAGAGGGTGCCAGCGATACCCCGTTCGCGGGTTCATGGCAGGGCCAATGTCGTCCCGACCGCATGCGAGAACGCAAATTCGGACGAGACGACAGGAGTGCGGATGGCACCTGCCGCTTCAGTGGAGGCCGGGGGGCTCTACGACGCCAGCTTCGAGCACGATGCATGTGGAGTCGGCTTCGTCGCCGACCTGTCCGGGCAACCCCGCCACGACACGGTAGCCAAGGCCCTGACCGTACTGCGCAACCTGGAGCACCGCGGCGCCCAGGGCAGCGACCCGGACACGGGTGATGGCGCCGGCATCCTGACCCAGGTCCCCGACGCGTTCTTCCGCGCGGTGTGCGGCTTCGAGCTTCCGGCCCCCGGCAGCTATGCGGCCGGGATGGTGTTCCTGCCCGCTGACGATCAGGCGGCCCGTGACGCCGCCATGGTGGTCGAGCGGCTCGCCGCTGAGGAGGGCCTGACCACTCTCGGCTGGCGGGATGTCCCGTATGACCCCGAGCACTGCGGACGCGGGGCCCGGGACGTGCTGCCCGCGCTGCGCCAGGTTTTCGTTGCGGCCAATGGTGAAAGCGGCACGGCCCTGGATCGTCGCGCGTACTGCCTGCGTAAGAGGGTGGAACACGAGACCGACTGCTACGTGGTCACGCTGTCCTCGCGGACCATCGGCTACAAGGGCATGCTGACCGCGCCCCAGCTGGAGCCGTTCTATCCGGATCTCGCCGACCCCCGCTACGCCTCGGCCCTGGCCCTGGTCCACTCGCGGTTTTCCACCAACACCTTCCCGTCCTGGCCGCTGGCCCACCCGTACCGCTACATCGCGCACAACGGGGAGATCAACACGGTCCGGGGGAACCTGAACTGGATGCGGGCCCGTGAGGCCATGCTGGCCAGCGACCTGTTCCCGCGCTCTGCGGACGGCCGCGGCATGGAGCGGCTGCTGCCCATCCTGGACGAGACCGGCAGCGACTCGGCCAGCTTCGACGAGTGCCTGGAACTGCTGCACCTCGGCGGCCGGTCGCTGCCGCACGCCATGCTGATGATGATCCCCGAGCCGTGGGAGAACCACGACGAGATGGATCCGGCCCGGCGCGCCTTCTACCGCTTCCACTCCACCGTGATGGAGCCCTGGGACGGGCCCGCCTGCGTGGCGTTCACCGACGGCACCGTGATCGGGGCGGTGCTCGACCGCAACGGGCTGCGCCCGGGCCGGTACTGGGTGACCCGTGACGGCCTCGTGGTGCTGGCCAGCGAGGTCGGGGTGCTGGACATCGACCCGGCGGACGTGGTCCGCAAGGGCCGTCTCCAGCCCGGCCGCGTCTTCCTGGCCGACACCGGCCGGCGGCGGATCCTGGAAGACGAGGAGGTGAAGTCCGCCCTGGCCAGCGAGCACCCGTATGAGGACTGGCTGCACGCGGGCCTGCTGCACCTGGACGACCTGCCGGACCGGGTCAGGGCGCTGCCCCCGGCCGGCGAGCTCACCATCCAGCAGCAGCAGTTCGGGTACACCGAGGAAGAGCTGCGGATGGTGCTGGCCCCGATGGCCAGGACCGGGGCTGAGCCGATCGGGTCGATGGGCACCGACACGCCGGTGGCCGTGCTCTCCGACCGCCCCCGGCTGCTCTTCGACTACTTCTCCCAGCTGTTCGCGCAGGTCACCAACCCGCCGCTGGACGCGATCCGGGAAGAGCTGGTCACCTCGCTGGAGTCATCCACCGGCCCGGAGGGCAACCTCTTCGAGCCCGGCCCGGCCTCGTGCCGCCAGGTCGTGCTGCCCTACCCGGTCATCGACGGCAACCAGCTCAGCAAGATCATTCACATTAACGACGACGGCGACCTGCCGGGTTTCGCATCGCATGTGGTGGATGGCCGGTATGACGTGACGGGCGGCGGCGCCGCGCTGCGCGACCGGCTCGACGAGATCTGCGCCGAGGTGTCCGTCGCGATCGCCGACGGTGCGCACATCATCGTGCTGTCTGATCGCGGGGACGGCCGGGGAGCCGACGCGCGGCTGGCGCCGATCCCGTCGCTGCTGCTCACCGGCACTGTGCACCATCATCTGATCCGGGAGCGGACCCGGACCCGGGCCGGGCTGATCGTGGAGTCCGGCGACGCGCGCGAGTGCCATCACATCGCCCTGCTTATCGGCTTCGGGGCGGCCGCGGTGAACCCGTACCTGGCCCTGCAGACCGTCGCGGACATGGTCCGCCGCGGCGCGCTGGATGACGTCACGGCGAAGAAGGCCACCGAGAACCTGGTCAAGGCCCTGGGGAAGGGCCTTTTGAAGATCATGTCGAAGATGGGGGTCTCCACCGTCGCCTCCTACACCGGGGCGCAGATCTTCGAGGCCACCGGGCTGGGCCAGGAGATCATCAGCGCCTGCTTCACCGGGACCACGTCCCGGCTGGGCGGCGTCGGCTTCGATGTGCTGGCCGCCGAGGCCGCCGCGCGGCATGCGCGGGCCTTCCCGCCCCGGGATGCCGCCCCGGATCACCGGCGGCTGGAGACCGGCGGCGACTACCAGTGGCGCCGCGAGGGCGAGCCGCACCTGTTCAACCCCGAGACCGTGTTCAAGCTGCAGCACGCGACCCGGAGCCGCCGCTACGAGGTCTTCAAGGAGTACACCCGCCTGGTGGACGACCAGTCCGCCCGGCTCATGACGCTGCGCGGCCTGCTGCGCATCCGCGGCGTCGATGACCCCACTGACCCGCGTGGGCTGGGCGCAGCGTCGCTCCCGGCCCGCGCGCCCCGCGCCTCGGCAGGCGAGGGCCCGATCCCCATCGACGAGGTCGAGCCGGTGTCGGCCATCGTGCGCCGGTTCTCCACCGGCGCGATGTCCTACGGTTCCATCTCGGCCGAGGCGCACCAGACCCTGGCCATCGCCATGAACCGGCTGGGCGGCCGGTCGAACACCGGCGAGGGCGGCGAGGACCCGGAACGTTTCGTCCCGGACGCCAACGGGGATCTGCGCCGGTCCGCGGTCAAGCAGGTGGCCAGCGGCCGGTTCGGGGTGACCAGCGAGTACCTGGTCAACGCCGACGACCTGCAGATCAAGATGGCCCAGGGGGCCAAGCCGGGGGAGGGCGGCCAGCTGCCGGGGCACAAGGTGTACCCGTGGATCGCCAAGACCCGGTACTCCACCCCCGGGGTCGGGCTCATCTCGCCGCCGCCGCACCACGACATCTACTCCATCGAGGACCTGGCCCAGCTCATCCACGACCTCAAGAACGCCAACCCGCGGGCCCGGGTGCACGTCAAGCTGGTCGCCGAGGTGGGGGTCGGCACCGTCGCGGCCGGCGTGTCCAAGGCGCACGCCGACGTGGTGCTGATCTCCGGGCACGATGGCGGCACCGGGGCCGCCCCGCTGACCAGCCTCAAGCACGCGGGCGCTCCCTGGGAGCTGGGCCTGGCCGAAACCCAGCAGACCCTGCTCCGGGCCCGGCTGCGGGACCGGATCGTGGTCCAGGCCGACGGCCAGCTGAAGACCGGCCGGGACGTGATCATCGCCGCGCTGCTCGGGGCCGAGGAGTTCGGCTTCGCGAGCGCACCGCTGGTCGTGTCGGGCTGCATCATGATGCGGGTCTGCCACCTGGACACCTGCCCGGTCGGGGTGGCCACCCAGAACCCTGAGCTGCGCAAGCGGTTCACCGGACAGCCGGAGTTCGTGGTCAACTTCTTCGAGTTCATCGCCGAGGAGGTGCGCGAGTACCTGGCCGCGCTGGGACTGCGCAGCCTGGAAGAGGCGGTCGGCCGGACCGACCTGCTGGACAGCGAGCGGGCAGTGGGGCACTGGAAGGCGGCCGGGCTGGATCTCGCGCCGATCCTGCACATGCCCGCCCTGGCCGAGGGCACGGCCACGCGGAACACCACCACCCAGGATCACGGTATCGAGCGGGCCCTGGACAACACGCTGATCCAGCTGGCCGAGGGGGCCCTGCAGGACGCGAAGCCGGTCACCCTGGACCTCCCGGTCCGCAACGTCAACCGGACCGTCGGCACCATGCTGGGCTACGAGGTGACCCGGCGGTGGGGCGGCAAGGGGCTGCCCGACGACACCATCCTGGTCCGGTTCCGTGGCTCGGCCGGGCAGTCTTTCGGTGCCTTCCTGCCTCGCGGGATCACCCTGCGGCTGGCTGGTGACGCCAACGACTACCTGGGCAAGGGCCTGTCCGGCGGCCGGATCATCGTGGCCCCGGACCCGGAGGCCAGCTTCATCGCCGAGGAGCAGATCATCGCGGGCAACGTGATCGGCTATGGCGCCACGGGCGGCGAGATGTTCCTGCGCGGCGTGGTGGGCGAGCGGTTCTGCGTCCGGAACTCGGGCGCCACCGCGGTGGCCGAGGGTACTGGCGACCACGGCTGTGAGTACATGACCGGTGGTGTCGTGGCCGTGCTCGGCCCGGTCGGCCGTAACTTCGCGGCCGGCATGTCCGGGGGCCTGGCCTACCTGCTCGACCCGGATCCGGTCCGGGTCAACACCGACATGGCCGACCTGGAGGGCCTCGACGACGACGACGCGACCCGGCTGCGTGAGCTGCTCGCGCAGCACCTCACCGAGACCGGGTCGCAGGTCGCGGCGCGGCTGCTGGCCGACTGGGACGTGGCGCTGACCCGGTTCGGCAAGGTCATGCCCAAGGACTACAAGCGGGTGCTCGACGCGGCCCGGCTGGCCGAGCGTGAAGGCCGCGACGTCAACCAGGCCGTGATGGCCGCGGCCCACGGCTGAGGAGGCTCCTGCGATGGCTGACCCCAAGGGTTTCCTGACCACGCCGCGCGAGACGCCCGCCCGGCGGCCGGTGGATGTGCGGATCCGGGACTGGCGGGAGGTGTACACGGACTTCCCGCCCGTGGCGCTGGAGGCGCAGGCCGGGCGGTGCATGGACTGCGGCATCCCCTTCTGCCACCAGGGCTGCCCGCTGGGCAACCTGATCCCGGAATGGAACGACCTGGTCTGGCGGCATGAGTGGCGTGAGGCCGCCGAGCGGCTGCACGCGACCAACAACTTCCCGGAGTTCACCGGCCGGCTCTGCCCGGCGCCGTGCGAGAGCGCCTGCGTGCTCGGCATCAACGCCGACCCGGTGACGATCAAGCAGGTCGAGGTGGAGATCATCGACCGGGCCTGGGCCGAGGGCTGGGTACGGCCGCTGCCGCCCAGCGCGGAGGCGGTGGCGGCGGGCCGTCGCGTCGCGGTGATCGGGTCCGGGCCGTCCGGGCTGGCCGCGGCCCAGCAGCTCACCCGGGCCGGGCACGCGGTCACCGTGTTCGAGCGGGCCGACGCGCCCGGCGGGCTGCTGCGCTACGGGATCCCCGAGTTCAAGATGGAAAAGCGGCACCTGGACCGCCGGCTGTGGCAGATGCAGGCCGAGGGCACCAGGTTCCGGTGCGGGGTGCTGGCGGGCCGGGACGTCACGGCCGGGCAACTGCGGGCGGACTTCGACGCCATCGTGCTGGCCGGCGGGGCCACCGTGGCCCGCGGGCTGCCCGTCCCCGGGGCCGGCCTGGCCGGGGTGCACCAGGCCATGGACTTCCTCCCGCTGGCCAACCGCGCGGTCGTCGCGTCGCAGGCCCGGACGGGCGGCGGCCCGGTGCCCGAGCCGCCGGTCAGCGCCCGGGGCAAGAACGTGATCATCATCGGTGGCGGCGACACCGGGGCCGACTGCCTCGGCACCGCGCACCGGCAGGGCGCCGCGTCGGTCACCCAGCTGGAGATCCTGCCCCGGCCTACGGAGAGCCGTCCCGATAACCAGCCGTGGCCCACGTACCCGATGATCTACCGGGTGTCCAGCGCGCACGAGGAGGGCGGGGAGCGGGTCTACGCCGTGTCCACGCAGGAGTTCGTGGGCGACGAGGCCTGCCGGCTCACCGGGCTCCGGCTGGTCGAGGTGGAGCTGGCCGACGGCAAGTTCGCCCCGGTCCCGGGGACCGAGCGGGAACTGCCGTGCGAGCTGGTCCTGCTGGCCATGGGCTTCACCGGGGCGGACCGCAAGGGCCTGCTGACCGACCTCGGCGTCGAGTTCGACGCGCGCGGGAACGTGGCCCGCGACGGCGGGTACGCCACCTCCGTGCCAGGGGTGTTCGTGGCCGGGGACATGGGCCGCGGCCAGTCGCTGATCGTGTGGGCCATCGCCGAGGGACGCTCGGCCGCGGCGGCCGTGGATACCTACCTGGAGGGGGACAGCATGCTGCCCGCCCCCATCGCCCCCACCGCCCGCTCCCTGGCCTGAGCCCGGGCCCGCCCGCCTGCCAGGCTGGGAGCCAGGGGACCAGACCCCGCCGGGGGCCCGGGCTGCTCCTAGCCTGCCGCTTTGGCCCGCATGGCCCCCTGGCTTAGGGTCCCGGCCCATGCAAGGTGGGTAAATCGCCGCCCCAGTGCCAGAGCCTGGCCACAGCCGGTTGTGCGTGAGGCCGCCGCGCAGGGAGTACAGGGGTACGGGGTTCCCGGGGAAGTGTGGATGGCTTCATGTCTGGGGTGGCGGGGTGAGGTCGGCTGGTAGGTGGCCGAGGGCGGCAGCCAGGAGGGCTAGGGTGCGGGTCCGGCAGCATGCCCGGGGCTGGCGTTCGGCCCGGGTCACCACGGTGAGGCTGACTGCGGCTTTCCTGGCCAGTTCTACTTGGGTCAGGCCCTGCTGGCGGCGCAAATGCCGCAGTTGCTGGCCGTCTATGACGGCGGTCCACCTGTTGGCGGGGCGGGTGGGTCTGGTGGTGGTGCCGGTCATGGCGGCTCGTTTCGCGGCTGGGGGCAGGCGGCGGCGCTGGCTGCGCGCCGCCCCCGCAGGGACGGGGCTAGACGATGTGAGGCGGGGTCCACGAGGTACCCGGTGTGCGGCGTGGCAGCGGGGTTAGCCAGGGATGCTCGCCGGGGCCGCATAGCTCGGCGGACAGTTCGTTCAGGTCGGTGGTGATCAGGAGGTAGGGGCGGACTGATGCGGTGACCGCGCGGGCCACGTACCGGTCTTGGCGGCCTGGGTAGGTCTCGACGATGATCGTGTGGCCTGGGCATTGCGCGGCGATGGCGCCCAGTTGCTGGCGCGCCCTGCGTCTGGCCAGTAACACGGCCTGCTCCCGCTCTAGGGCGTCGCGGTTGCCGTCGCCGGTCGTCTGCTCTCCCATTGGGAATCCCTTCTGGCGGCCATTTCCCCGGGCTGCTGGGCTCGTCTCCGGTCCGGGGGGAAGGGCCGTCTGCCTCCTGGTTCTGGTGTGCCCGGCTGCCGCTGCTTCCTGTGGCCACGGCAGCCCGGGCACGTATGTGCAAGCTTTCGTCGCTGGGCGTAACGTGCGCTACAGATCGGCCGCTACGGGACGGCTGGCGCGGTGGAGGGCGACGGGGAGGGAATAAGTGGCGGCGAGAGCGGACGACGATGCGCCGATGAACGGAATGATGCGGGCGTTCGCGGTCGAGTTAAGGGCCTGGCGGGAGGCGGCTGGGCTGACGCAGGAGCAGTTAGCCGACCTGATGGGGTTCTCGACGTCGGTGGTCGGCAAGCTGGAGACCTGCCGGACCCGTCCGTCGAAGCAGCACGCGGAGAAGCTGGACCAGGTGCTTCGTACCCCGGGGTCCTTCGAGCGGCTGCGTGAGGCGTTCTTTGCGACAAGCGCAATTCCGGACTGGTTCCGGGAATGGCCAGATATCGAGGCTGACGCGGTCACGCTGCGGTGGTTCGAGCCGCTGATCATGCCCGGTCTGCTGCAGACCCAGGCCTACGCGCGGGCGCTGCTGCGGACGCGGCCAGACAGCACCGATGAGGAAATCGAGGCGATGGTGGCGGCGCGGATGGACCGGCAGGCGGTCCTGGCGCGGGACAAGCCGCCGAGGCTGTGGATCGTCTTGGACGAGGGAGTGCTGTACCGCCCGGTCGGCGGCAGCGTGGTCATGGGTGAGCAGCTGGCGCACCTGGCGGAGATGGCCCGGCGGCCGAATGTCATCGTGCAGATCGTGCCGGCGTCGGCCGGCGCGTATGAGGGTCTTCGGGGGCCGCTGGTACTAGCGAGCTTCGCAAGCGGCACGGATGTAGCCTTGCAGGACGCGGCCCTGTTCGGGCAGCTCATCGAAAGTGACGCAGGGATCGCCGCTGTGCGGGCCGCGTGGGAGACGATTAAGTCGGAGGCGCTCCCGCGCGGTTCCTCCATAGAGTTGATTGAGAAGGCAGCAGAGCGATGGACCTAGAACGTGCCGAGTGGCGTAAGTCGAGTTACAGCAGCTCCAATGGCGGCCAGTGCGTGGAGGTGGCGCGCAACCTGCCGGGCGTGGTGGCGGTGCGTGACAGCAAGGTCCCTGATGGGCCGGTGCTGGTCTTCACGCCTGCGGAGTGGCAGGCCTTTTCAGCTGGCCTGAAGATGGGCCAGGCTGACCTGCGCTGAGATCCGCTCGCAGGTCATCGTATGAGAGGCATCGCTGTCCTGCGGTGCCTCCCTTTTTTGCGTGCCCGGGTGCCGCTGTGCGCCCTACGGGTAGGACGGTAAGCTGCCCCGGTTCAGTGTGGTGGTGCCTGCGCCGTGGTTTCGGTCTGCACCCTGGCGGTTCCGCGTCAGCCACTGACCTGCCCCAGCCGGCGGTGGCTCTGGCCCACGTAGCGGGCCCTTGGGTGGGCCCGTGAGAAGGCGTCGCCTGCCCGGCCGTTTTGGCGCTGGCCAGAGGACAACCAGGCTGGCGTGGGCGGGTCAGGCCCGGTCGGGGTCCGCTGGGATGGAAAGAGCGATGCTGCCTGTGCCGGTGGGCGGGAACGGTGACCGTGGTTCGCGCACCCCGGCCGGCCCGTCGCCAGGGGGGTCCTGAAGGAGTTGCCTGGCCCGCTCCAGCATCCGTCGTTCCCCTTGGCTCAAGCCGGGGTCCCGGTCCCGCTGACTCAGCCCGTCGACCACGGCGGCGATCTGGCCGCGGTCGCCGCTATTGAGCCGGTGGAGGTTAGCCCGGTAACGGCGGCTCCATTCGCCTCGCCGCCCAGGTGCCGGACGTCGCTGGCCCGCTTGGAACTGATCTTCGCCGGGCGGGTGATCAGTCATGCCTCATTGTCGCACCTGATGGCCCGAAGAGGCCGCGTGCGGCGGGGATACTCCTGGTGAGCGGCTCCTGGTGCGGCTGGCTCCGTCGTGACGGCACCTGCATGCCGGAGTTGACCGCCTGGCCGAAGCGGTCAGCCGCAGTGGCGGCGTGCTGGGCCCGAGTCTGGGCGAGCCGGTAGGAGCCGCTGCCGGTTTCGAGGATGCTGCCGCCGTAGGTGGCCGGTTGACGATGGCGGCGCAGAGGCGGGGGTCGGTGAAGGTCTTGGTCCAGCCTCCCGCGACGCGCTCGGCCGCGACCATGTTGCTGCCCTGTGACATCGGATGACCGTTCGGTGAATGTTGCGTGGCGGGTCTCGGCGGACCGGAACGGCGCCCTTAGAGTGGTATAGACCAATTCGGGTGCCTCGTCCGGGAGGTGAGGTGCCTCGTCTGGAAGGCGAAAGCATGAGCCGCCGAGCAAAGATCGTCGCCACCCTGGGGCCCGCGTCATCCAGCCCGGAGCGGCTCGCCGAACTCGTCGCGGCCGGGATCGACGTGGCCCGGCTGAATATGAGCCACGGCACCCAGGCTGGCCACCTCGCCGCCTACCGGTGTGTCCGGGCCGCGTCCGATGCGGCCGGGCACAGCGTCGGGGTGCTCATCGACCTGCAGGGCCCGAAGATCCGGCTGGGCACGTTCGCGGCCGGGCCGGTCCGGCTGCTGGCCGGCCAGGAGTTCACCATCACCACCCGCGAGGTGCCGGGGGACCAGCACGAGGCGGGCACGACCTACGCCGGCCTCGCCGGCGACGTGCGCCCCGGTGACCGGGTCCTGGTGGACGACGGCCGGGTCGTCCTCGAGGTGCTCGCCGCGGCGGACGGCCGGGTCCGCACCCGGGTCATCGTGGGCGGCGTCGTCTCCGATCACAAGGGCCTGAACCTGCCCGGCGTCAAGGTCAGCGTGCCCGCCCTGACCGCCAAGGACCAGGCGGACCTGCGCTGGGCCCTCAGCCTGCAGGCGGACATGGTCGCGCTGTCCTTCGTCCAGGGTCCCGAGGATGCCGTCCCGGCGCGGCGGATCATGGACGAGACAGGGGTCCGGCTCCCGCTGATCGCGAAAATCGAGAAACCCCAGGCCATCGAGACGCTGCCGGAGATCATCGAGGCCTTTGACGGGATCATGGTCGCCCGCGGCGACCTCGGTGTGGAACTTCCGCTGGAGCAGGTGCCGATGGCCCAGAAGCGGATCGTCGAGCAGGCCAGGGCCCAGGCCAAGCCCGTCATCGTGGCGACCCAGATGCTGGAGTCGATGATTTCCGCGCCCCGGCCGACCCGGGCGGAGGCATCCGACGTGGCCAACGCCGTGCTGGACGGCGCGGACGCGCTGATGCTGTCCGCGGAGACCAGCGTCGGCGAGTACCCGGTCCAGGCCGTCGCGACGATGAGCCGCATCATCAGCGAGGCGGAGCGGGAATCCGGGTCGGCCGCACCGGTGCTGGCCGGGGAGCCGCCCAGCACCGGCGGCGCCATCGCCCGCGCCGCCGCCGAAGTCGGGGCGGCGGTCGGGGCCAAGGCTCTGGTCGCTTTCACGATGACCGGCGAGACGGCCCGGCGGCTGGCCCGGTACCGATCGCCCATTCCGTTGCTGGCCTTCACGCCCCAGCCGAGCACCCGCAGCCAGCTGGCGCTGAGCTGGGGGGTGGAGACGTTCATCGTGCCACCCGCCCGGCACACCGACGCGATGGTCCGTCAGGTGGAGGAGGCGCTGCTGGAGATCGGGCGCTGTGACAAAGGCGACATGGTGGTGATCGTGGCGGGCAGTCCGCCGGGCACGCCGGGGCGGACCAACGCCCTGCGGGTGCATCGCATCGGTGACGCCGCGGCCCTGGGGGCAGGTCTCGGATGACGCGGACAAGGCGGTTGACCTGGGGTGCCCCGGGTGGGATTCGAACCCACACTGCATGGTTTTTGAGACCATGGACTCTGCCTGTTGGTCTACCGGGGCGCTGCGGCCAGGCCGTGCGCAGCTGGCTCGGCCGAACGTCAATCTACCTGGTACCGGTACGATCATGGGCGTGAGTCAGACCCCATGGCGCGTTTTGATCGCCGAAGACGAGGCCCTCATCCGGCTTGATCTCAAGGAGATGCTGGAGGAGGAGGGCTACTCGGTGGTCGGCGAGGCCGCCGACGGCCAGCAGGCCATCGACCTGGCCGTCAGTCTCCGGCCAGACCTGGTGATCCTCGATGTGAAGATGCCGGTCCTGGACGGGATATCGGCGGCCGAGCGGGTGGCTGCCGACATGATCGCGCCAGTGGTCATCCTGACCGCCTTCTCCCAGCGTGAGCTGGTCGAGCGGGCCCGCGATGCGGGAGCCATGGCGTATCTGGTGAAGCCGTTCACCAAGGCGGATCTGGTCCCCGCGATCGAGATCGCGGTCAGCCGCTTCCAGGAGGTGGCCGCGCTGGCCGGCGAGGTCGGCACGCTCAAGGAGCGGCTGGAGGTGCGCAAGCTCCTCGACCGGGCCAAAGGCAAGCTCCAGACCGAGCAGGGAATGTCCGAGCCGGACGCGTTCCGCTGGATCCAGAAGACTTCCATGGACCAGCGCCTGGCCATGCGGGCCGTGGCGGAGCGGGTGCTCGCGGGCAGCATGGTCCCGGGCGGCGCCGCAGGCGGCAGCGACACGGCGGCCGGGACGGTCGGCACCAAGCCGGATTCAGGAGCCTGAGCAGGCCCCGGATCAGGAGCCTGAGCAGGCCCTTTAGCGTGGCCTGCAGACGCTGGATGGCTTCCCGGGATCGAGCCCGGGGAACTTTTGGTGCCGTGTCGGCCTTCCCCGGGCCGACATGTTCTCTACTCAGCTCCCCGGGCTCTCCCCACCACGGTAGCGAGGAGTCCCCGCGCCGCGCAAAGGGGCGGCCATTCCCTGGCCGGTTTGTGATAAACGTCCGGTCACGTGCGGTTTCCCTGCCTGCCGGTGACGGTGACTGACCCGGTCACCCCGCCCGGCTCACTCGCCTGGCAGGCGCCTCGCCTGGCGCGGTGATGTCGCCAGGATTGTGGCCACCGGCCGGGACCTGATCGCGGAGCAGGCAGGTCAGCCTGGCCGAGCAGACCCGGCGGCCCCGGCCATCGCTGATCGCGATCTCGTAGGTGGCGGTGGTCCGCCCGCCGTGCACGCGGGTGGCGACGCCGGTGACAACGCCGCCCGACACCGCGCGGTGGTGCGTGGCGCTGATCTCGATCCCCACCGCGAACCGCCCGGGCCCGGCGTGCAGGGCCGCGCCCAGCGAGCCCAGCGTCTCGGCCAGCACGCACGAGGCGCCGCCGTGCAGGAGCCCGTAGGGCTGGATGTTGCCGTCCACGGGCATGGAGCCGATGACCTGCTCCGCGCGGGCGGCGCTGACGGTGATGCCCATCCGGCCTGGCAGGGTGCCCTCGCTGAGCCGGGCGAAGCCCTCGATAATCTGCGCGTCACCGCCCTGGCCGTCCTGGCCGTGGCCGCCTGGGCCGTCCTGGTCAGCCTGGGCCGCCCGCTCCCGGTCAGCCTGGGCCGCCCCGCCCTGATCAGGCCGTGTCTCCCCGTCTCGACCCACCCACGCCTCCGGAAGTAGCCACCCGGCGCCCGGCGCGCCGCGGGGAAAGCCTAGGCCGACCGCGCGGGCCTGGCTCGCATCGGGTCTCCCCGGTATGTGAGGTGGCTGCCGAGGTCCAAGAGGGCAGAGCGACCTAAGTGACCAGAGTCGCCTATGCGTAGTTTGGGCGGCGATACCGGAGTTGCCCCGCCCGGCACATCACCATCGCATCACATAGTCGGAAAAGATCGGAAGATCTGCCCCGAAACACTGGCGTTACCCGCAGGTGAGCGTTAACAATGCCCCGGGGGCTGTCTGTGCCAGCCGCCTCGGGAACCCAACGAAGGGAATCTCCATGCGTCCAGTATTAAGAGGGAAGATCAGCACCAAGGGTCTGCGGATCGGCGCGGCGGCCGGCCTCGCACTCGCGACCGTCAGCGTCGCTGGCGGCCATGCGGTCCGCTCCGGTCACCCCCGCGGGCGGGGGCTGCTCACCGACCGTGTCCAAGCAGTTCTTCGGCAAGACCATTGAGCCGTACACCGGCAAGAACACCGCGGTGTTCCGCTACACGCTGACGAACTGCCGCGGCATGCAGGTCAAGATCCTGACCTACGGCGCCATCACCCAGTCGATTGACGTCCCGTCCGCGCCGCGGCCACGAGGCCGACGTGGTGCTGGGCTTCAAGACGCTGAAGGACTATGTGACGTTCGACAGCCCGCCGGTGACCGCCAACGGCGGCCCGTACTTCGGCGAGACGGTCGGCCGCTACGCCAACCGCATCGCCAAGGGCACGTTCAAGCTGAACGGCAAGACCTACACGCTGCCGATCAACAACGGCGTCAACGCCCTGCACGGCGGGCTGGTCGGCTTCGGCAACCACATCTGGGCGTCCAAGGCGGTGCACGCGCGTGGCTCGGCTGGCGTGCAGCTGACGCTGGTCAGCCCCAACGGTGACGCCAGCGGGGCCCCCGGGTCTCCCGGCTGCCCCTCCGGCTGCACCGGGTACCCGGCCCAGCTGACCGTGGTGGTGACCTACACGCTGAACAACCGCGGGTCAGCTCGGTATCCACTACAAGGCCACCAACAACGACAAGAAGCTGTCCACGGTGCTCAACCTGACCAACCACAGCTACTTCAACCTGGCTGGCGAGGCATCTGCGGCGGGCTCGGCCTACCGGCAGTTCGTCCAGATGAACGCCAACCGCTACTCGCCGACCGACTCCACGCAGATCCCGCTCCCGCTGCCGCACGGGGTCCCGGTCGCGGGCACGCCGTTCGACTTCCGCGCGCCGCACACCATCGGCTCCCGGATCAGCGACGTCAGCGCGCCGGACAACACCCCGGCCCAGTTCGCGTCGGCCACGGGCGGCAAGAGCCAGCTGCTCATCGCCCAGGGCTACGACCACAACTGGATCCTGAACAAGCAGACCGCGGCCACCACCGGCCCGGACGGGCTCAACCTCGCCGCCCGCGCCTTCGACCCGTCGAGCGGCCGGCTGCTGACCGTCTGGACCGACCAGCCCGGTGTGCAGTTCTACAGCGGCAACTTCCTCAACGGCACGCTGGTAGGCATCAGCGGCCACACCTACCGGCAGGGTGCGGGGTACACGTTCGAGACCCAGCACTTCCCGGACTCGCCCAACCAGCCGGCCTTCCCGTCCACCACTCTCGGCCCCGGGAAGACCTTCAACTCCACAACGATTTTCGCGTTCAACTCCTGATGCCTCGCCTGGCTGCAGGCGCCGCGTAAGCGGCGCCTGCAGCCGGCCCGGCTCGTTGCGGCCCGGCGGCCGCCGCCTTCCTGGCGGCCGCCGGGCCGCGGCATGCCGGCGCCGTGCCATGTCCGCCCGCCGGTGTCGGTCCCTGCTACTAGACTTCCTGCGTGGCGACGAAGGCGACCCAGGCACCCGCATCCGCACCCGGACCAGCGGAGCGCCGGGAGCGGTTGCTCCTGCTCGACGGGCACTCCCTGGCGTACCGCGCGTTCTTCGCGCTGCCACCCGAGAACTTCTCCACGACGACCGGGCAGCCCACCAACGCGGTCTACGGCTTCACCGCGATGCTCATCAACGTGCTCCGCGACGAGCAGCCGACCCACGTGGCGGTGGCCTTCGACCGCAGCGAGCCGACCTTCCGGCACGAGCAGTACGTGGAGTACAAGGCGAACCGGCGGGAGACCCCGGCGGACTTCCGCAGCCAGCTCAGCCTGATCTTCGAGGTGCTCGACGCGCTCGGCATCCCGCGGCTGTCGGTGGCCGGCTACGAGGCTGACGACATCATCGCCACGCTGACCGTGGCGGCCACCGAGGCCGGCATGGACGTGCTCATCGTCAGCGGTGACCGGGACAACCTGCAGCTGGTCAACGACCACGTCACGGTGCTGATGACCCGGCGCGGCATCAGCGACATGACCCGGTTCACCCCGGAGGAGGTCGTGGCCAAGTACGGCCTGACCCCGGCCCAGTACCCGGACTTCGCCGCGCTGCGCGGTGACCCCAGCGACAACCTGCCGAACATCCCGGGGGTGGGGGAGAAGACCGCGGCCCGGTGGGTCGCCGAGTTCGGCTCGCTCAGCGAGCTGGTGGACCGGGTCGACGAGGTCAAGGGCAAGGCCGGGGACAAGCTCCGCGAGCACCTCGGCTCGGTGCTGCGCAACCGGCAGCTGACCGAGCTGGCCCGGGACGTCCCGCTCGAGTCGGGCCCCGGTGACCTGCGGCCGGTGCCGTGGGACCGGGACCAGATCCACCAGCTCTTCGACACGCTCCAGTTCCGGGTCCTGCGCGACCGGCTGTACAGCACCCTCCCTAACGGCATCGTGAGCCCGGCTGGCTCGCCCGGCGATGATGTGTCCGGGCCGGAGCACGGCTTCGAAGTCGAGGTGTCGGTGCCGGGCCCCGATGAGCTGGCGGCCTGGCTGGACGAGCACGCCACCGGGACCGGCCGGGTCGGCCTGGCGATCCACGGCACCTGGGGCCGCGGCACCGGGACCATGGACGGGCTGGCGCTGGCCGCCGCGGACGGGAACGGGGCGTTCGTCGACCCGGTCACGCTGACCGAGGACGACGACCGGGCCCTGGCTGCCTGGCTCGCCGATCCGGACCAGCCCAAGGCCCTGCACGACGCCAAGGGGCCGATGCACGCGCTGGCCGCCCGGGGCCTGGAGCTGGGCGGCCTGACCAACGACACGGCGCTGGCGGCCTACCTGGCGCTGCCCGGGCAGCGCTCGTTCGATCTGGCCGACCTGGTGCTGCGTTATCTGGGCAAGGAACTGCGTGACGAGGGGACCGCCACCGGCCAGCTCACCTTCGACCTGGACGCGGCCGGCGACGACGGTGCCGAGGATGGAGAGGCGGAGGCCGCGGTCGCACTGGTGGTGCGCGCCCGGGCCACCGCGGAACTGGCCGATGCCCTGGACGCTGACCTGCAGCAGCGCGGAGCCGCCCAGCTGCTGGCCGACGTCGAGCTGCCGCTGGTCGGGGTGCTGGCCCGGATGGAACGGGCCGGGATCGCGGCGGACACCCATCATTTCGCTGACATGTCCGCCAGCCTGGGTGGCGAGGTGAAAGCGGCCGAGCAGGCGGCGTTCACGATCATCGGGCACGAATTCAACCTCGGCTCGCCCAAGCAGCTCCAGGAGGTGCTGTTCACCGAGCTGGGACTGCCGAAGACCAAGCGGATCAAGACCGGCTACACCACGGACTCCGAGGCCCTGACCAGCCTGCTGGCGCAGACCGGCCACCCCGTGCTGGAGCACCTGCTCCGGCACCGGGACGTGGCCAGGCTCAAGAGCATCGTGGACTCGCTCATCCCGATGGCGGACGAGGACGGCCGGATCCACACCACGTACAACCAGATGATCGCGGCCACGGGGCGGCTCTCGTCCACGGATCCCAACCTGCAGAACATTCCGATCCGCACCGAGGAGGGCCGCCGGATCCGGCAGGGCTTCGTGGTCGGCGACGGGTACGAGACGCTGCTCACCGCCGACTACAGCCAGATCGAGCTGCGCATCATGGCCGACCTGTCCCGCGACAGCGCGCTGGAGGAGGCGTTCACCTCCGGTCATGACTTCCACGCCGAGACGGCGTCGCGGGTCTTCGGTGTGCCGCCCGAGGAAGTCACCGTCGAGATGCGCAGCCGGATCAAGGCGATGAACTACGGGCTGGCTTACGGCCTGTCCGCCTATGGGCTGTCCCAGCAGCTGCGCATCACCCCGGACGAGGCCCGGGCCCTGATGGACGAGTACTTCCAGCAGTTCGGCGGGATCCGTGACTACCTGTATGCCGTAGTGGACGAGGCCCGCAAGGACGGGTACACGCAGACCGTGCTCGGCCGCCGGCGTTACCTGCCCGACCTCACCTCAGACAACCGGCAGCGCCGGGAGATGGCCGAGCGGATGGCGCTCAACGCCCCGATCCAGGGCTCCGCCGCCGACATCATCAAGGTGGCCATGCTCCGGGTCGACGAGGCGCTCCGCGGCGAGGGCCTGCGCTCCCGGATGCTGCTCCAGGTGCACGACGAACTGGTCTTCGAGGTCGCCCCCGGCGAGCTCGACACGCTGCGCGAGCTGGTGCCGAGGATCATGTGCGGCGCCTTCGACCTGCGGGTGCCGCTGCAGGTCTCGCTCGGCACCGGCCGGACCTGGGCTGAGGCCGGGCACTAGTGCTGACCCGGGGGCCCGAGCCCCCGGACCCCCGCTGGCCCGCTCCCGTAGGCACGTCATCTGCTGCGCGCTGCCGGGTTAGTCGCCGGGTCGGCGAGGACACGGCTGCGCCGCGCCTCCCCTCCCCGGCGAGGGTCTCTAACGAGATCGGGGAGTAAAAGGCAGCGAAATCGCGTTCAAAAGTGCAGCGTGCAGGGCTGATGCGGGCGATAACGATCATGCGGCGATCGGGTACTCCGATTGACCGGGTGGCTGACCTCTCATATCCTGAGCGCTGCGCCGTGTTCTGGTGCAGTCCGCCGTGGCCAGGCAAAGTTACGGGCGGCCGAGAGGCCCCTCCGTGGCTCGCCAGGTCGGCCAGCCAAATCCAGTGCACCCTGTAGGCCCACCTGACGGGCCCTCGGTATGGCGCGTCCAAACTACTTTCTGTCCGCCGGAGCCAACCAACACATGACGAGCAGCACAGAGGCCAGCCCGACCCCCAAGGTGGCGGTCAACGACATCGGGTCGCAGGAAGCCTTCCTCGCCGCGATCGACGAGACCATCAAGTACTTCAACGACGGTGACATTGTCGAAGGCACTGTCGTCAAGGTCGACCGAGACGAGGTCTTGCTCGACATCGGCTATAAAACGGAGGGGGTCATCCCCTCCCGCGAGCTGTCGATCAAGCATGACGTGGACCCGCACGATGTGGTCAAGGTCAGCGACCACATCGAAGCCCTTGTCCTCCAGAAGGAGGACAAGGAAGGCCGCCTCATCCTGTCCAAGAAGCGCGCTCAGTACGAGCGCGCCTGGGGCACGATCGAGAAGATCAAGGACGACGACGGCGTGGTCACCGGCACCGTCATCGAGGTGGTCAAGGGCGGCCTGATCCTGGACATCGGCCTGCGCGGCTTCCTGCCCGCATCGCTGGTGGAGATGCGCCGGGTCCGCGACCTGCAGCCCTACGTGGGCCGGGAGATCGAAGCCAAGATCATCGAGCTGGACAAGAACCGCAACAACGTGGTCCTGTCCCGCCGGGCGTGGCTGGAGCAGACCCAGTCCGAGGTGCGCCAGAACTTCCTGAACACCCTGCAGCGGGGCCAGATCCGCAAGGGTGTGGTGTCGTCCATCGTCAACTTCGGTGCCTTCGTGGACCTGGGCGGCGTGGACGGCCTGGTGCACGTGTCCGAGCTGTCCTGGAAGCACATCGACCACCCGGGTGAGGTGGTCGAGGTCGGCCAGGAGGTCACGGTCGAGGTGCTGGACGTGGACATGGACCGGGAGCGGGTCTCCCTGTCGCTGAAGTCCACCCAGGAAGACCCGTGGCAGCAGTTCGCCCGGACCCACCAGATCGGCCAGGTCGTCCCGGGACGGGTCACCAAGCTGGTCCCGTTCGGTGCGTTCGTGCGGGTCGAGGAGGGCATCGAGGGCCTGGTGCACATCTCCGAGCTGGCGGACCGTCACGTCGAGATTCCCGAGCAGGTCGTGCAGGTCGGCGACGAGATCTTCGTCAAGATCATCGACATCGACCTGGACCGGCGGCGGATCAGCCTGTCGCTCAAGCAGGCCAACGAGGGCACGATCGGCGAGGCCGTCGGCGACGACTTCGACCCGACCCTCTACGGCATGCCCGCCACCTACGACGAGCAGGGCAACTACGTCTACCCGGACGGCTTCGACTCTGAGTCGGGCGAGTGGCTTGAGGGCTACGACACCCAGCGCGAGGAGTGGGAGCGGCAGTACGCGCAGGCCCGGTCCCGGTTCGAGGCGCACCGCCGCCAGGTCGCCGAGGCCCGCAGCAAGGCCGAGAGCGACACCGGCGAAGACGCCGTGGACACGGGCGCCAGCACGCACACGTCGGGTACCCCGGACCGGGGCAGTTCCGGCGGCGGCGCGCTGGCCTCGGACGAGGCACTGGCCGCGCTGCGCGACAAGCTCTCCGGGGGCCAGAGCTAACGCACTCATCCCGGCACCGATCCATGATCGCCCCTGTTCTCCTGAGGCCGTGTTTGCTCAGGGCACGTTCCGCGAGGCCGCGGCCCCGTACCGGGCGATCATGGATCGGTGAGCAGCATGCTTAAGGTGGGCCTGACCGGCGGTATCGGCTCGGGCAAGAGCGAGGTCTCCCGCCGGCTGGCCAGCTATGGTGCCCTCATCATCGACGCGGACCAGGTGGCCCGCGAGGTCGTCGAGCCGCACACCCCCGGGCTGGCCCAGATCGTCGGCGTGTTCGGCACGGGGGTCCTGGCCGCAGACGGCACCCTGGACCGGCAGAAGCTGGGCGAGATCGTCTTCTACGACGCCGAGCTGCGGGCGAAGCTGAACGCGATCGTCCATCCGCTGGTCGGTGAGCGCATTCGCCAGCTGGAACAGGGCGCCGACCCGGGCGCGATCCTGGTCGAGGCCATCCCGCTGATCGCCGAGAACCAGCTGGCCGGGCTCTTCGACCTCGTCATCGTGGTCAACGTCCCGCCGCGGATCCAGGAAGACCGGCTGGTCCGTGACCGGCAGATGACCCGCGAGCAGGTCGCGGCGCGGGTGGCAGCCCAGGCCAGCCGGGAGGACCGGCTGGCCATCGCCGACATCGTGCTCGACAACTCCGGGTCCCTGGACGAACTCGACCGCGAAGTCGGCGACCTGTGGACCGAACTCTGCCGTCGCGCGAACACCTAGCCGGACCGGGCCCGGCGCCGGGGGCGCTGCTTTGTCAGACCCGGGAAATACAGTGGGTGGCGAGGCCGTTTAGTCCCCGGGAGGAGGCGGTATCGTGCGACCAGTTAGTGACCTGCAGCGGCGGGTGGCGCCGTTCGAGGTGGTCACGGACATGGTCCCGTCCGGCGACCAGCCGAGGGCGATCGCCGAGATGGAGCGCCGGGTGACCGCCGGCGACCGGGACACCGTCCTGCTGGGTGCGACCGGAACCGGGAAGACCGCCACGGTGGCCTGGCTGGCCGAGCGGGTGCAGCGGCCGGTACTGGTCATGCTGCCGAACAAGACGCTGGCCGCCCAGTTCGCGAACGAGCTGCGCGAGATGCTCCCGCACAACGCGGTCGAGTACTTCGTCTCCTACTACGACTACTACCAGCCCGAGGCCTACATTCCGCAGACCGACACCTACATCGAGAAAGACTCCTCGATCAACGACGAGGTGGAACGGCTGCGGCACTCGGCGACCAACTCGCTGCTGACCCGCCGGGACACGATCGTGGTGGCCTCGGTCTCCTGCATCTACGGGCTGGGCACGCCCCAGGAGTACGTGGACCGGATGGTCCCGCTGCACGTCGGCGACACTATCGAGCGGGACACCCTGCTCCGGCGCCTGGTCGGGATGCAATACGCCCGCAACGACCTGTCTTTTACCCGGGGCACCTTCCGGGTCCGCGGCGACACGATCGAGATCATCCCGGTGTACGAGGAACTCGCCGTCCGGATCGAGATGTTCGGCGACGAGATCGAGCGGCTGATGACGCTGCACCCGCTGACCGGCGAGGTGATCAGCGAGGACCAGGAGCTGTACATCTTCCCGGCGTCGCACTACGTGGCGGGGCCGCAGCGGATGGAACGGGCCATCGCCGGGATCGAGGCCGAACTGGAAGAGCGGCTCGCGGAGCTGGAGAAGGCCGGCAAGCTGCTGGAGGCCCAGCGGCTGCGGATGCGCACCACCTACGACCTCGAGATGATGCGCCAGGTCGGCAGCTGCTCGGGCATCGAGAACTACTCGCGGCACATCGACGGCCGTGAGGCCGGGAGCCCGCCGAACACCCTGCTTGACTACTTTCCCGAGGACTTCCTGCTGGTCATCGACGAGTCGCACAACACCGTCCCGCAGATCGGCGCGATGTACGAGGGTGACGTGTCACGGAAGCGGGCCCTGGTCGAGCACGGGTTCCGGCTGCCCAGTGCCATCGACAACCGGCCGCTCACCTGGGACGAGTTCTGCGAGCGGATCGGCCAGACGGTATACCTGTCCGCCACCCCCGGCCCCTACGAGCTGCAGCGGGTGGGCGGCGATGTGGTCGAGCAGGTGATCCGGCCGACCGGGCTGATCGACCCCCAGGTGATCGTCAAGCCGACCAAGGGGCAGATCGACGACCTGGTCGACGAGATCAGGACCCGCGCGGAACGCTCGGAGCGGGTGCTGGTCACCACGCTGACCAAGAAGATGGCCGAGGACCTCACCGACTACCTGCTGGAACTCGGTATCCGGGCGCGCTACCTGCACAGCGAGGTGGACACGCTGCGCCGGGTGGAACTGCTCCGTGAACTGCGGGTCGGCGAGTACGACGTGCTGGTCGGGATCAACCTGCTCCGCGAGGGACTGGACCTGCCTGAGGTGTCGCTGGTGTCCATTCTGGACGCCGACAAGGAGGGCTTCCTGCGGTCGGGCACCTCACTGATCCAGACCATCGGGCGGGCCGCGCGGAACGTCTCCGGTCAGGTGCACATGTATGCCGACTCGGTGACCCCGTCCATGCAGCGGGCGATCGACGAGACCGACCGGCGGCGGGCCAAGCAGGTCGCCTACAACACCGAGCACGGCATCGACCCGACCCCGCTGCGCAAGCGGATCGCGGACATCCTCGACCAGCTGGTCCGGGAGGACGCGGATACCGAGAAGCTGATCGGCGGGAGCGGGCGGCAGCAGAGCCGGGGCAAGACCCCGGTGCCGGGACTGTCCTCGCGGGTGCGGGCCTCGGCCAGCGGTGCGGGCGAAGGCGAAGGTGGCGGGGCCGCGCGCGGCGATCTGATCGCCCTGATCGCCCAGCTGACCGAGCAGATGCACACGGCCGCGGCGGAGCTGCAGTTCGAGGTCGCGGCCCGGATCCGGGACGAGATCAGGGAACTGAAGCAGGAACTGCGGGGCATGCAGGCCGCGGGCGTCTGATCTGCCGGGTTTGTGCTGACCAGAATGGGTTAGCCAGCGTTTGGTGCCACTGATCGTGGCGAGTTTTAACCGAGCGGAACCACTGGCGCCTCTCACACGTCGAAGTTCTTGTAGTCCAGGGCACTGAACGGTCCAGGCCGCCGCTCAGTGCCCTGGGCACACTGCTTTCCGGCCTGGTCCCTGGCGACATGAACAGGAACGGAGACCACCATGGGAGTGCCCGTTACCCTTTCCGGCCGTCTCACCCGCGCGGGGCTGCTCATCGCGGCGGCCGCCGCAGCCGCGACCGTGGCGGCCGGTTGCGGGAGCCAGGTGGCGACCACGACCAGTGCGACCCAGCCGTCCAGCCCGCGTACCGCGGGCCCGGGCGGCATCGACCCGGGCGGTCCGGTGTCCACGGGAAGCGCGGCCCTGTGCTCGAAGCAGGCCGCGGTGACCCGGCTGGTGGTCAGCCGGGTCAGCACCCTGCCCCAGAACCACTTCCACTTCAGCTTCCCGGCCGGGGTCACGGTGTCCAGCCCCGAGCGGGCGCGTGCCGTGGCCGCGATGGTGTGCGGGCTGCCCCCCATGTCCCACGGGGTCATGAACTGCCCGGCCGACTGGGGGGTCAGCTACCGGCTCAGCTTCGCCGCGGGCTCGGAGAGCTTCCCGGTGGTGACCGCCGGGGCCGGCGGCTGCCGCGTGGTGAGCGGTGCGGGCCCGGTGCGCCGGACGGCCGGCGGGCCCGGCTTCTGGACCGTCCTGGCCCATGCCATGGGCGTCAGCGGGGGCGCGGCCCTGCAGGGCACCCGCCCGGCCATCCACAGCGGCGGCCCGGTCAGCTGAGCCACCGCCTCGAGGGCAGGCATCCGCGCTGGTAGGTTCGCAGGGCCTGATACCAGCCGGAAGGGTGAGCATGACCTGGGTGCTATTCGACTATGGCGGCGTGATCTGTGAACCCCAGTCCGGGGCCGACTGGGCCCGGCTGGCCAGCGCCTCCGGCGGGCCGGCCGCGGACTTCGAGGCGGCCTACTGGCGATACCGGCTGGACTATGACCGGGCCGCGCTGGACGCCACCACTTACTGGCAGCAGATCGCGGCCGATCTGGGCCGCTCTTACACCGACGCGAAGATCGCCGAGCTGAGCAGGCTGGACACGGCGTCCTGGCTGACCCTGCAACCCGGCACCGTGGAACTCATCACCGGGCTGGCCGCGGCGGGCCAGCGGCTCGCCGTGCTGTCCAACGCGCCCGCCGACGTGGCCGAGGCCGTGCACGCCTTGCCGGTG
The DNA here is from genome assembly GCA_963837335.1 of uncultured Actinomycetes bacterium. GTDB lineage: Bacteria > Actinomycetota > Actinomycetes > Streptosporangiales > Streptosporangiaceae > RYN-230. The sequence continues at coordinate 184,008 of CAWINS010000027.1, forward strand.
GCCGGATACTTCGAGCATCTCGTGTTCAGCTGCGCGCTCAAGTCGGCCAAGCCGGATCCGGAGTGCTTCCAGGCCACCCTCGCGGTGCTGGGCGCGGAACCCGCGGACGTCATCTTCCTGGATGACCGGCCCGACAACGTCGCCGCGGCCGCCGCGCTGGGCCTGGTGAGCTTCCTCTTCACCGGGGCTACCGCCGCCCGCGCCGACCTGGCCCGGCACGGCATCGCACCCAGCGGACTCCCCGCGTAGTGTCGTAATCGTGTTGGTCAGCCTGGTGGCGGGGGTCGTGGCGGCCCTGTGCTACGGGATCGCCTCGGTCATGCAGGCCGTGGCGGTCCGCGCGGCAAGCCGCCGGACTCCCGGCGGCGGGGTGCCTGGCACGGCGCTCGGCAGCGTGGATCCCGGCCTGATCGTCCGGATGCTGCATCAGTGGCGGTTCGTGGCCAGCCTCGGCCTGGACCTGATCGGCTTCCTGGCCCAGCTGGTGGCGCTGCGGCGGCTGCCGGTATTCGCCGTCCAGGCCATGGTGGCCGGCAGCCTGGCCGTGACCGCGGTGCTCGCGGCCTGGCTGATCAACGTGCAACTCGCCTGGCGGGAATGGCTGGCCGTAGCGGGTGTCGTGGTGGGGGTGGGCCTGCTGGGCACGTCGGCCGGGGCGGAGGGCGCGCGCGCGGTCAGCGAGCCGTTCAAGCTGGCGCTTCTCCTGACCGTGGTGGGCGTGGCCGGGGCCGGGCTGCTGGCCTCCCGGCTCGCCGTCCCCGCCCGGACGCCCGTGCTGGGCGCCATCGCCGGGCTGGGCTACGGCGTGGTCGCCGTGGCCGCGCGGGTGCTGCCCGGGTACTCGCTGCCGGAACTGCTCCGCGACCCGGCCACATACGCCCTCGTGGCCGCGGGCGTGGTGTCGTTCATGCTCTACGCCACCGCGCTGGACAGCGGCAGCGTCACGGTGGCCACGGCCGCGGTCGTCCTGACCGAGACCGCGCCACCGGCCCTCATCGGGATCCTCTTCCTCGGTGACCACACCCGGCCGGGGCTGACCGTTCTCGCCGTCGTGGCGTTCGTGCTGGCCGTGACCTGCGCGGTTCTCCTGGCCCGGTTCGGCGAGGCGGGGGAGGACGGTGACGCCGCCCAGCGTGGTGGGCTGCCGCAGCGCAAGGACGGCGAGCCGAGCACCTCGACTGCGTGCTGAGCGGCCGTCCTTCCTCTACGGTGGAACCTGGATAGCGTGAAGCCTCTGCGCTAAGGGTTATCTAGCTTGGAGCCTCCAGGTTAAGGCCTGGATAGCGTGAAGCCTCTACGCTAAGGCTTGTCTACCTTGGAGTTGGGCAGGGCCGCGGGGGTCCCTAGCGTGTCTGGCCGTCAGGCGATGTACGAGGGCTGATATCCTGATGGTCCGTGGACCGGCGGGATTCCCGCTCACACCGACCACGGGAGCCTTCTGTTGGCTGCGGCACCGCACGCATCACGGCAATCTTTGACACGTCACCTCTTCGTCACCGGGGGAGTTGCCTCGAGCCTGGGCAAGGGGCTGACCGCCTCCAGCCTGGGACGGCTGCTCAAGCTTCGCGGCCTGAACGTCACGATGCAGAAGCTTGACCCCTACCTGAACGTCGATCCCGGCACCATGAACCCGTTCCAGCACGGTGAGGTGTTCGTCACCGACGACGGGACCGAGACCGACCTGGACGTCGGGCACTATGAACGGTTCCTCGACACGCGGCTGCGCGGCTCGGCCAACGTCACCACGGGGCAGATCTACTCCAGCGTGATCGCCAAGGAGCGGCGCGGTGACTACCTGGGCGACACCGTCCAGGTCATCCCGCACATCACCAACGAGATCAAGGCCCGCATCATCGATATGGGCGGCCCGGGTATCGACGTGGTCATCACCGAGGTGGGCGGCACCGTCGGCGACATCGAGTCGCAGCCGTTCCTGGAAGCCATCCGGCAGATCAGGCACGAGATCGGCCGCGACCGCTGCTTCTTCCTGCACGTATCGCTGCTGCCCTACATCGGCCCGTCCGGTGAGCTGAAGACCAAGCCGACCCAGCACTCCGTGGCCGCGCTGCGCAGCATCGGCATCCAGCCCGACGCGATCGTCTGCCGCAGCGACCGGCCTATCAGTGACGGGCTCAAGCGGAAGATCAGCCTCATGTGTGACGTGGACGAGGAGGCCGTGGTCTCCGCGGTCGACGCCCCGTCCATCTACGACATCCCGAAGGTCCTGCACACCGAGGGGCTGGACGCCTACGTGGTGCGGCGGCTCGGCCTGCCTTTCCGGGACGTGGACTGGAGCGACTGGGACGATCTGCTGCGCCGGGTGCACCGGCCGGCCCACAGCGTCACGATCGCCCTGGTCGGCAAGTACGTTGACCTGCCCGACGCCTACCTGTCGCCCGCCGAGGCGCTGCGGGCCGGCGGCTTCGCCAACGACGCCCGGGTGAACATCCGGTGGGTGACCAGCGACGACTGCCAGACACCCGAAGGCGCGGCCCGCCAGCTCGCCGACGTGGACGGGGTCCTCGTCCCGGGCGGCTTCGGGGTGCGGGGTATCGAGGGGAAGCTCGGGGCCATCCGGTACGCCCGCGAGAACGGCATCCCGCTGCTGGGCTTGTGCCTCGGACTGCAGTGCGCCGCCATCGAGGTCGCCCGGGACGTGGCCGGGCTGCCTGACGCGAACAGCTCCGAGTTCGACCCGGACACCCCGGATCCAGTCATCGCGACCATGGCGGACCAGCAGGATGTGGTCGCGGGCGAGCGCGACATGGGCGGCACCATGCGGCTGGGGCTGTTTCCCGCCGTGCTCGCCCAGGGTTCCGTGGTGCGTGAGCTGTACGAGACCGACATGGTGGAAGAGCGGCACCGGCACCGCTACGAGGTCAACAACGCCTACCGTCCCGTCCTGGAGCAGGCCGGGCTGATCTGCTCCGGCTTGTCGCCCGACGGGCGCCTCGTCGAGTTCGTCGAGCTGGCCCGGGATGTTCACCCGTTCTTCGTGGCCACCCAGGCGCATCCGGAGTTCCTGTCCCGGCCCACCCGGGCGCATCCGCTCTTCGCCGGACTGGTCGCCGCGGCGCGGGAACGGGCCAGGTCGCTCAGCCGCGGCGGCGCGGCTCTCGGCCACCCGGCCGCGGCCAGCGCATGACCTGCGAGGAAGCTTCGCTGCCCGGGCCGGGGCCGGAACCAGCGGCCCTGAGCGACATACCGGAAAGCTGGCCGGTGCTCTCCTCGGTGGTGCAGGCCCGCGGCCCGATCGTGACGCTGCGCAGCGACCGGGTGCAGATGCCCGATCACGAGGTGGCGGACCGCCAGGTGGTGGAGCATCCGGGCGCGGTGGTGATCGTCGCCCTGGACGAGGCGGGCCAGGTGCTGATGATCCGCCAGTACCGGCACCCAGTCGCCCACGTGCTCTGGGAGCTGCCCGCGGGCCTGCGGGACGTCCGCGGGGAGCCGCTGCGGGCCAACGCCGAGCGGGAACTGCTGGAGGAGACGGGATACCGCGCCCGCGACTGGCGGATCCTGGTCAACTTCTACTCCTCCCCGGGTATCAGTACCGAGTGGATCCGCGTCTTCCTGGCCCGTGACCTGGTGGAAGTCCCCGCGGCGCAGCGCGACTTCGTCCCCCGGCACGAGGAGACCCAGCTGCAGGTCCGCTGGGCCGCCCTGGACGAGGCGCTGGACGGGTTCCTCGCGGGTGACCTGCACAATGGTTCTACCGCCGTGGGTATCTTGTCCGCGTACGCCGCTCGCAGCAGCGGCTTTACCGGCCTGCGGCCCGCGGACGCGGGTGACGGCTGATCGGTGGCGAGTCCGCCAGGACACTGGGTCTGCCAGGACACTGGGACCGCCAGGGCGCTCAGTCCGTCAGGCTCGCCGCACCCGGCAATGGGGCCGGATGCGGAGTTACGAAGAGAGGGCTTGCAGCCATGAAGGTAGGCGTTCCCAAAGAGGTCAAGAACCATGAGTACCGGGTGGCCATCACCCCAGCCGGCGTTCATGAGCTGACCCGCAGCGGCCACGAGGTATTCATCGAGCGTGACGCGGGAACCGGGTCCTCCATCCCGGATGAGGACTTCGTCACCGCGGGCGCGGTCATCCTGCCCACCGCGGACGACGTCTGGCAGACCGGGGACCTGATCCTCAAGGTCAAGGAGCCGGTGGCCGAGGAGTACCACCGGATGCGCAAGGACCAGGTGCTGTTCACTTACCTGCACCTCGCGGCCTCACGGCCCTGCACCGACGCGCTGCTCGACTCGGGAATCACCGCGATCGCCTACGAGACCGTCCAGCTGCCGGACAAGTCGCTGCCGCTGCTGGCCCCCATGTCCGAGGTGGCGGGCCGGATGGCCCCCCAGGTCGGCGCGCATCACCTGCAGCGGGACGGTGGCGGCCGGGGCGTGCTCATGGGCGGGGTGTCCGGCGTCTACGCGGCCAAGGTAGTGGTCCTCGGCGCGGGTGTCTCCGGCATGAACGCGGCCGCCATCGCGCTGGGCATGCAGGCCGAGGTCCTGCTGGTGGACAAGAACGTCGCCCGGCTGCGCTCGGCCGACGCGATCTACCAGGGGCACTGCCAGACCGTCGCGTCCAACGCCTACGAGATCGAGCGGGCGGTGATCGACGCCGACCTGGTCATCGGTGCGGTTCTGGTACCGGGCGCGAAGGCTCCCGAGCTGATCTCCGACGAGCTGGTGTCCCGGATGAAGCCCGGCTCGGTGCTGGTGGACATCGCCATCGACCAGGGCGGCTGTTTCGCGGGCTCGCGCCCGACCACGCACGCCGATCCCACCTACCGGGTGCACGACACGCTGTTCTACTGCGTGGCGAACATGCCCGGGGCCGTGCCGCACACCTCGACCTACGCGCTGACCAACGTCACCCTGCCCTTCGCGGTGGAGCTGGCCAACCGGGGCTGGCGCGACGCGCTGCGCGCCGATCCCGCGCTGGCGCTCGGACTGCACACCTACCAGGGCAGCCTGACCTGCCAGCCGGTCGCTGACGCGCACGGCCTGCCGTCGATGGCGCTCGACGAGGCCCTCAGCTGACCACGACCGGGCCGGTCACCGTCACGGGCGCGGTCCGCCGCTATCTCGATCACCTCACGGTGGAGCGCGGCCTGGCCGTGCACACACTGGCGGCGTACCGGCGGGACCTGCTCCGCTACGAGGCGACGCTGGCCGCGCGCGGCCGGACGGTGATCGGCGAGGTCACCACGGACGATGTGGCGGCGTTCCTGGCCGGGCTGCGCGAAGGCGATGACGACCATTCGCCGCTCGCGGCCAGCTCGGCGGGCCGGGCCGTGGTGGCGGTCCGCGGGCTGCACGCATTCGCGGCGGCCGAGGGGCTGGCCGGCTCCGATCCGGCCAGCCTGGTGCACCCGCCCGCCAGCCCGCGCAAGCTGCCCCGCGCGATCGGGGTGCCGGAGGTGGAGCGGCTGATCGCCGCCGCGGGCGGTGGTGCGGACGGCGATGCGCTGCGCCCGCTGCGTGACCGGGCTCTGCTCGAGCTGCTGTACGGGACGGGGGCCAGGATTTCCGAGGCGGTCGGGCTCGACGTCGACGACCTGGGCTTCCTCGCCGTGGCGCCCAGTGCGGCCCGGGTCGGGGCGGGCCCGGCCGGCCCGGCGCTGGCCGGCCCGCAGGCGCCGCCCGCCACCGTCCGGCTGGCCGGTAAGGGAGGCAAGGACCGGGTCGTGCCGGTCGGCCGGTACGCCCGTGAGGCGCTGGAGGCCTACCTCGTCCGGGCCCGGCCGGCGCTGGCCGCCGCGGCCCGCCAGGCGTCCGCCAGCCCGGCCGTGTTCCTGAACGCCCGGGGCGGGCGGCTCACCCGGCAAGGCGCCTGGGGGGTGCTCAAGGCGGCCGCAGACCGGGCCGGCCTGGGCGGGGTCTCCCCGCACACGCTGCGGCACTCCTACGCCACGCACCTGCTCGACGGCGGGGCGGACGTGCGGGTGGTGCAGGAACTGCTCGGGCACGCTTCAGTGACGACCACGCAGATCTACACCATGGTCACCGTGGACAAGCTCCGCGAGGTGTATTCGGCCGCCCACCCCCGCGCCCTCGGCTAGCGTGGATCCGAGCGGTATTGACCAACGCTCCGGTGAGTCGGCTTGCCGGCGGGCAGGGCAGGGCCTAGAGTCCCGGTTCCAGCGGAGGTTTTAACCTGTCCGCCGGGGAGGTGCAGCAGATGGTAGCAGGGGCGCACTTGGTGGCGGCTCAGCCTGGTTCTATCGGGCCCACGGGCCGGCCTCTGCCGGCCTTCCCAGATCCGGAACCTTTGCTCAGCCACGGTCCGGCGCGCATCGTCGCGGTCTGCAACCAGAAGGGCGGGGTGGGTAAGACCACCACCACCATCAACCTGGGCGCCGCGCTCGCCGAGAACGGGCGCCGCGTGCTGCTGGTGGACTTCGATCCGCAGGGCGCGCTGTCCGTAGGCCTGGGCATCCAGCCGCATGAGCTCGAGTACACGATTTACAACCTGCTGATGGAGCGCAGGTTGCCCGCGGCTGACGTGGTGTTTAAGACCGGCGTGCACGGCATGGACCTGCTGCCCAGCAACATCGACCTGTCCGGGGCTGAGGTTCAGCTGGTACACGAGGTCGGCCGGGAGTTCGTGCTCGGCGGGGTGCTGGAGCCGCTGCTGCCCGAGTATGACGTCGTCCTCATCGACTGCCAGCCCTCGCTGGGCCTGCTCACCGTGAACGCGCTGGCCTGCGCGGCCGGGGTGCTGGTCCCGCTGGAGTGCGAATACTTCGCCATGCGCGGGGTGGCCCTGCTGCTGGAGACCATCGACAAGGTTTCGAGCAGGCTCAACCCCCGGCTCGGCATCGACGGGCTGCTGGCCACCATGTACGACTCCCGGACGCTGCATTCCCGCGAGGTCCTCGCCGAGGTGGTCAAGGGATTCGGCGACAAGGTGTTCCACACGGTGATCAACCGCACCGTGCGGTTCCCCGACGCGACGGTGGCCGGCGAGCCGATTACCAGCTTCGACTCCTCATCCAACGGCGCGAACTCCTACCGGGAGCTGGCCCGGGAGGTGCTGGATCGGTGGCACCAGTCACAGCAAGCCCAGGCCCGGTGAAGCACGCGCAATAGGCAAGCCCAATCAGGCGAGCATCAGTAAAGCAGGCACAGTGAAGCGGGAACGGGGCGGCGGGTGGGGCGCGGGTCCCGTCCGCGACGGGTAAGCCTGCCGGGCGTCGCCGAACTGCTCCGGCCGGCCACGCCAGGTCCGTCCGCCCCAGGCCCGTCCACCGGGGATGGCCGTCCGGCCAGCGGGCGTGAGTCCCACGCCCAGAAGATCACGGTCTACCTGTCCGCTGGTGAACTTCTCGATCTCGAACGGGCCCGGCTGGCCCTTCGCGCTTACGGGATCACCGTGGATCGTGGCAGGCTGGTCCGGGAGGCCATCGCAGTGCTGCTGGCTGACCTGGACGCCAAGGGCGAGACGAGCCTGCTGGCCGGGCGATTGAGGGATACGACGTGAGGTGGCGGACTGCCGGTGATGCGTACGGTGACGGCTGAACCCGGTGGTAACGAGCCCAGTGGTAATGAGCACGGTGGTGAGGCTGCGCCGGGCACTGAGCCGGGCGGGTTCGAGGTACACCTCGATGTCTTCGAGGGGCCTTTCGACCTGCTGCTCGGCCTGATCTCCAAGCACAAGCTCGATATCACCGAGGTCGCTCTGTCCCAGGTGACGGATGAGTTCATCGCCTATATCCGCGCCCTGGCCGACGGCTGGGATCTGGATCAGGCCAGCTATTTCCTGCTGGTGGCCGCGACCCTGCTCGACCTGAAGGCCGCCCGGCTGCTGCCCAGCGGCGAGGTCGAGGACGAGGAAGACCTCGCCCTGCTGGAGGCCCGGGACCTGCTGTTCGCCCGGCTCCTGCAGTACCGCGCCTACAAGGAGGTCGCGGCGGTGTTCGCGGGCCGGATGACGGTCCAGGGCCGCCGGTTCGCCCGGCGGGTGCCGATGGAACCGCAGTTCGCTGAGCTGCTGCCCGAAGTCCTGCTGGGCCTGGGAGCGGCGGAGTTCGCCGCGATCGCCGCGCGGGCCCTGGCGCCCCGCCCGGTCCCCGAGGTATCCACCGAGCACTTGCACTCGCCGACGACCACCGTCCGCGAGCAGGCCGACATCATGGCGGCCCGGCTCCGCCGGCTCGGCCGGGCCACGTTCCGGCGGCTGTCCGCGGACTGCTCGGGGACCTACGAGGTCGTGGCCCGCTTCCTGGCGCTGCTCGAGCTGTACCGGGAAGGTAGCGTCTCGTTCGATCAGGTGGCCCCGCTCGGTGAGCTCTATGTGACCTGGGTGGCGGAGCCGGGCCCGGACGAGGAGACCGGGCCGGCCCCGCAGGCTGTGGTGGCCGCCGATGCCGAGGAGGAATACGGGTGAGCATGGAGGACCGGGTAAGCCCGGCCGGTGACGCCGGCGACGCGGCCGTTCCCGGAGACGGCGCAGCGGTCCCCGGGGAGGGCGCAGCGGTCCCCGGGAACGGCCATGCGGCCTCCCTGGACGGCGGGCGTGAGGTGGCCAGCGGCGAGACCGGTCCCGCTGCCGAGCGGCCTGACCCGGCGGACGGTGACGCTGATCTCGTCGACGGGCCTGGCGGCCCCGGGTTGCGGGCCAGCCTGGAGGCGATCTTGCTGGTCGTGGACGAGCCGGTGGCGGAGGTCGTCATCGCACAGGTCCTGGAACGCCCGCGCGGTGAGGTGGCGGCCGCCCTGCGCGATCTGGCCGCGTCCTACGACGCCGAGCAGCGTGGCTTCGACCTGCGCGAGGTAGCGGGCGGCTGGCGCTTCTACACCCGGGCCGAGTGCGCGCCCGTGGTAGAGCGATTCGTCCGGGACGGCCAGGAGGTGCGGCTGACCCAGGCCGCCCTGGAGACGCTGGCCGTGGTGGCTTACCGGCAGCCGGTGAACCGGGCGCGGGTATCGGCGGTCCGCGGCGTCAACTGCGACAGCGTGCTGCGCACGCTCACGCTCCGGGGACTGGTCGAAGAGGCCGGCACCGAGAGTGAGACGGGGGCTATTCTCTACCGGACGACCGGGTATTTCCTGGAGCGGCTCGGCCTGGCCAGCCTGGAGGAACTCCCGGATCTCGCCCCCTTCCTGCCGGAGCATGTCGAAGACGTTGAGGATGCGGTTGATGAGCACCAGGGGGCCTGACTCTGCTGGCCCGGGGGGGCGACCCCCCGGAGCCCCCCGCGAGTCGCGGACTCGGCGAGGACACGCCTCCGGCGCGCCCCGCCTCGCCCGCGAGTGCTGGCCCGGGCGACGAGTACGAAGACGATGATGAGGGGCGCGACAGCCTGATCGACGTGCCGGGGGGCGTGCGGCTGCAGAAGGTGCTCGCCGCGGCGGGCGTGGGCAGCCGCCGGCACTGCGAGGAGCTGATCGGCGAGGGCCGGGTCGAGGTCGACGGGGAGACCGTGCGCCGGTACGGCGCCCGGGTCGATCCGCAGCATCAGATCATCCGGGTGGACGGGATGCGCATCCCATCCCGCCAGGACCTGGTCTACCTCGCGCTGAACAAGCCCGCGGGCGTCCTCACGACCATGTCCGATGACCGGGGGCGGCCGACGATCGCCGACTTCCTGGGCGACTACCCGGAGCGGCTGTACCACGTGGGCCGGCTCGACTATGACACCGAGGGCCTGATGCTGCTCATGAACGACGGCGAGCTGGCCCACCGGCTGGCCCATCCCAGCTACGGGGTGCTCAAGACCTACCTGGCCGACGTGCCCGGCCCGCTGCCCCGCGACGTCGGCCGGCGGCTGCTGTCCGGCGTCGAGCTCGAGGACGGGGTGGCGAGCGCGGACAAGTTCCGGGTCGTCGAGCAGGCCGGGTCCCGGGCCCTGGTGGAGCTCACCCTGCACGAGGGGCGCAAGCACATCGTGCGGCGGATGCTGGCCGAGGTCGGCCATCCGGTCAGCCGGCTGGTCCGCACCCATGTCGGGCCTATCGCGCTCGGGTCGCAGCGCCCCGGAACGACCCGCCCGCTCACCACCCGTGAGATAGGTGAGCTGTACGCGGCCGTCGGTCTGTAACCTGGCGGGTAGCAGCGGGCCAGGAGGAAGTCCTCGGACCTGACGGCGTGAAGGAGCAGGCTGGTGGCGGTCAGGGCAATCCGCGGCGCGGTCCAGGTGGACGCGAACGAGCGGGAGGCGATCCTCGAGGGCACGACCGAGCTCGTGGCCGAGGTCATGGCGCGGAACAGCCTGGACACCGACGACGTGATCAGCGTGGTGTTCACGGCCACCCCCGATCTGACCGCCGAATTCCCGGCCCTGGCGGCCCGGAAGATCGGCTTCCAGGACGTGCCCCTGCTGTGCGGCACGGAGATCGCGGTGCCGCACGCACTGCCCCGCGTGGTGCGGCTGCTGATGCACATCGAGACCAGCAAGCCGCGCTCGGCCATGCAGCACGTCTACCTGCGCGGCGCCGCGGCGCTGCGGCTGGACATCGCGCAGTGACCCCACCCGCCGGGACCTCACCGGCCGGGACCTCACCGGACAGGACCTTGCCGGCCAGTGTCATCGTCGATCGGGACCGGGCTGATCGGGACCTCGGTGGCGCTCGCACTGCGGCCCCAGGGCGTGACCGTCTGGCTCGCTGACTCCGATCCGGCGGCGGCCCGGCTGGCCGCCGACATCGGGGCGGGCACGGTACTTCCCGGTGACGTGCCCGGAGGACCGCCGCCCGGGGGGCCCGCCGACGTGGCGGTGCTGGCCGTGCCGCCGCAGGCGGTGGCGCCCACCCTGGCCCGCGCCCAGGCGGCCGGGCTGGCCCGCTGGTACACCGACGTGGCCAGCGTAAAGTCGCTGCCGGTCAGGCAGGCCCGGGCGGCCGGCTGCGACATGGCCTCGTTCGTGCCCGGGCACCCCCTGTCCGGGCGGGAGCGGTCCGGGCCAGCCGCGGCGCGCGCGGACCTGTTCCTCGGCCGTCCCTGGGTGATCTGCCCCGATCCGCCGGCCCCGGCCGCAGGTCTCGCGGTGATCGAGGCCCTGGCCCGGATCTGCGGCGCTGAGCCAGTCCAGGTCAGCGCGGCCGAGCATGACCGGTGGGTGGCCCTGGTGTCGCACGCGCCGCACGTGCTGTCCGCGGCCATGGCGGCCCGGCTGGCCGACGCCAGCGACGGTGCGCTCTCCCTCGCGGGTCAGGGCCTGCGCGACGTGACCCGGATCGCGGCCGGCGACACCGGGCTGTGGACCCAGATCCTGGCGGCTAACGCGGCCCCGGTCGCCGGACGTGCTCGCCGCGGTGGCGGCCGATCTGGCGGCGGTGGCCGAGGCCCTGGCGGATACCGCCCGGGCCGCTGGCCCCGGGCGGCCCGGCCGGCCCGGACCTGAAGGTCCTGGCCGCCCTGCTGGAGCAGGGCGGCGCCGGGGTGGCGCGGATCCCGGGCAAGCGGGGCGGCCCCGCCCGGGCCGAGGCGGCCGTCCAGGTCGTGATCCCCGACCGGCCCGGCGAACTGGCCCGGCTGTTCCAGGCGGCGGGTGCGGCCGGGGTCAACATCGAGGACATCGGCATCGAGCATTCCCCCGGACTGCCGGTGGGCGTGGCCGAGCTGACGGTCCACCCGGAGGCCGTCGGGCGGCTGACCGAGGCACTCGCGGCTAATGGATGGCCCGTACGCCGGTAGCATCGCCCTCGTGACCGACTGTCTCATCATTGCCGTGGACGGCCCTGCGGGGTCCGGCAAATCCAGTGCCGCCCGCGGCGTCGCCCGTGGCCTGGGCCTGCGCTACCTGGACACCGGGGCCATGTACCGCGCCCTGACCTGGTGGATGCTGCACCATGGCGTGCCGGTGGGCAGCGCCGAGGCGGTGGCCGCCCAGGCCGGGCAGCCGGTCATCGAGGTGAGCACCGACCCCGGCAGCCCCGCCATCAGCGTGGACGGCACCGACGTGACCGCCCAGATCCGGACCCGGCAGGTGTCCAACGCGGTCAGCGCGGTCGCCTCGGTCCCCGAGGTGCGCACCCGCCTGGTGGCCATGCAGCAGGACATCATCGCCCGGAGTTGCGCCGCCCGCGCCGGCATCGTGGCCGAGGGCCGGGACATCGGCACCGTCGTCGCCCCGGCCGCCCCGGTCAAGGTGTACCTGACGGCGAGCGAGAGCATCCGCGCCGCGCGGCGCAGCGCGGACCTGGCCGCGGACCCCTCGGTCACCGTGGCCCTGACCCAGGCCGAGCAGCAGCGCCGGGACCAGGCCGACGCGGCCCAGATGGCCAAGGCCCGCGATGCCGTGCTCATCGATTCCACCGCCCTGAACCTGGATGAGGTCGTCAGCGTGATCGTGGGCCTGGCCCGCCAGCAGGCCGATGCGGCGTGGTCGCGATGACCGGGCCCACCCTGGACGGCGGCGGGGACTACTGGGACGGCGTGAGCGACTCCGGGGAGGCCGGTGACGACGCGGCTAACGTCCGGGTTCCGGTGCTCGCGGTGGTCGGGCGGCCCAACGTCGGCAAGTCCACCCTGGTCAACCGCATCCTGGGCAGCAGGCAGGCGGTGGTCCAGGATGTTCCGGGGGTCACCAGGGACCGGGTGAGCTACGACGCCACCTGGCGGGGCCGCGCGTTCACGGTGGTGGATACCGGAGGCTGGGAACCGTTCCCGGGGGCCGAGGAGGGCCAGAACCGGCGCGAGCTGGCCGAGCAGGTCACCGCGCAGGCCCGGGTGGCCGTGGAGGCCGCCGACGCGGTGCTGTTCGTGCTGGACGCGGTGGTCGGCGTGACCGACGCCGACGATGCCGTCGCCGCGGTGCTGCGGCGGGCGGGCAAGCCGGTTGTCGTTGCGGCTAACAAGGTGGACGACACCATTGCGGAACCTGCCGCTACGGCGCTGTGGTCGCTCGGCCTGGGCGAACCTCAGCCGGTCAGCGCGCTGCACGGGCGGGGGAGTGGTGACCTGCTGGACGCGATCCTCGACGCGCTGCCGGAGACCCCGAGCGAGAAGTTCGGCGAGTCCGGCGGCCCGCGCCGGGTGGCGCTCATCGGCCGGCCGAACGTGGGCAAGTCCAGCCTGCTGAACAAGCTCGCCGGGCAGACCCGGGTGCTGGTGGACGAGGTGGCGGGCACCACCCGCGACCCGGTGGACGAGCTGATCGAGCTGGGCGGCATCACGTGGCGGTTCGTGGACACCGCGGGGATCCGGCGCCGGGCCAACCAGAGCCAGGGTGCGGACTTCTACGCGGCGCTGCGCACCGCGGGGGCGCTGGAGCGGGCCGAGGTCGCCGTGGTCCTGGTGGACGCGAGCGAGCCGCTCACCGAGCAGGACCTGCGGATCATCTCGATGGTGATCGACGCCGGGCGGGCCCTGGTCATCGCCTACAACAAGTGGGACCTGGTGGACGAGGACCGGCGGGAGCAGCTGGACCGGGAGATCGACCGGCAGCTGCACACGGCGCGCTGGGCGCCGCGGGTCAACATCTCCGCGCTCACCGGGCGGCATGTGGACCGGCTGGTCCCCGCGATCGAGCTGGCCCTGGACAGCTGGGAGCTGCGGGTTCCCACCGGGCGGCTGAACGCGTGGGTGAACGAGGTGACCGCGGCCACCCCGCCGCCGTCCCGGAGCGGCAGGCAGCCGCGGATCATGTTCGCGACCCAGGCGGGTATCCGGCCGCCGCACTTCGTGCTGTTCACCACGGGATTCCTGGAGGCGGGCTACCGCCGTTTCCTCGAGCGCCGGCTGCGCGAGGAGTTCGGCTTCGAGGGCAGCCCGATCCGCCTGTCACTGCGGCTGCGCGAACGGCGGGCGGGCGCGGGCCGGGGTGGCGGGTCGCGCCGCGGCGGCCGCGCGGAGCGCACCGGGTAGCTCAAGACGTGAACCGGCCGCCCTCCCCCCGGGGGCGGCGCATCGAGCGCGCTTCTGGGGAGGGCGGCCGGTAGCTCATCAGCCGCTGCGACTGTCCGGGTCAGCAGGTCAGCCGGAACCAGACCGTGGTGCCGACCGTGTCGCGGGTGTAGCCCCAGTTGTCGGCGAGCTGCTCGACCAGGAACAGGCCGTGCCCGTCAGGCTCGAACACCTCGGCCTTGACCACCGGGATGTTGCGCACGGAGCCGTTGTCCACGACTTCCACCCGGACCGCGTCGGGGACGGCGAGCACGACCACGGTGACCGTCCCGCCGGGCTGGCCCGACTCGCTGTGCAGCACCGCGTTGGTGACGAGCTCGGAGCACAGTAAAACGGCCTCGTCGGCGCACGGGTGCGAACCGCCGAGGGTCCGGCCCACGAACGCACGCGCCTCCGCGACGTTCTTAGTCCGGCCCGCGATGGTCAGGCTGCCTACGATGACCGGCACGGAGGCCGTCGGCGTAGTTGCCTGCGGCGTGTCCGAAGCGTCCGTCCGCCGTCCGCCGGTGCGTATGCCCCCGGCGGCCGTGGAGGTGGTGGCTCCCATCTCTGGTGCGCTCCTTACCCGGGCCGCGCGTTCCCCCCCTGACGCAGCATGCGGGCCGCCGGAAAGCCTGGCGCCCCGCCGCCCTGGGTCCGCGATGGTAGCCGGTCAGATACGGCGTGTTAGATCCATGATGGAGTGGGCCTGCATCTCACGCAAGTGCGTAGCACAAATATGGCAGACGAAATTTCAGATGAGATCTCATCCCTTTCGCAAGTCCGGTATCGTTACTTGATGTACCGGAAGCGCTTAGTCCATCCTGCCCTTGACCAGGGACGGGATGACGTCGGCCCTGCCTTCGAGGAGGCGAGATGCCCGTGGCAATCGGTCCCACCGTGCGGCGACGGCGGCTCGGCTCCGAGTTAAGGCGTTTGCGCGAGGCGCACTCGTTCAAGCTCGAAGAGGCCGCGGATCAGCTGGGCCTGGCCGCGTCGACGCTCTCCCGCATCGAGACGGGCAAGGCGCCCACCCGGACCGCCTACCTGACGACGATGTTCGAGATGTACGGCGTCGTCGACCAGGGCCAGCGGCAGGTCCTCATCGAGATGGCCCGGGAAGGCCACCGCAAGGGCTGGTGGGCCGTGTACGACGACGTCCTCCCGACCGGCTTCGATGTCTACGTCGGCCTCGAGGCCGAGGCGGCGGCGTTGCGGGTGTTCGAGGACCAGGTGGTCCACGGCCTGTTGCAGACGGAGAGGTACGCCCGCACGGTCATGAACTCGGTCCGGCGGTCGCAGGACCCCAAGCAGATCGACCGGGCGGTGGAATTGCGGATGACCCGGCAGCGGGTGCTGACCGGACCAGATCCGCTGCGCCTGTGGTGCATCCTCGACGAGCCGGTCATCTCCAGGGCGATCGGTGGCCCGGAGGTCATGCGTGAGCAGTTGACCCGGCTTCTCGAGGCGAGCCAGCAGCCGAATGTGACGCTGCAGGTGCTGCCGCTGTCCAGCGGCGTGCACCCGGCCCTGAACGGGCCGTTCTGCATCCTTGAGTTTCCTGAGCGCGGTGATCAGGACGTGGTCTACACAGAAGGCGTCGCGGGCCACGCTTATCTGGAAAGAGATGCCGAGGTGCGCTTCTGCGCGGAGGTCTTCGACCTGCTCCGGGCAGCCGCGTGGTCGCCAGCTGATACAGCGAAATTCATCGAGAGAAAGACTGGCGACATCACCTGAGGATGAATGCTCCTACCTGCAAAGAAGGGACAGACGAGATGACCCCCGAATTCACTAATGCCAGCTGGTTCAAGAGCAGCGCCTCAAGCGTGACAGGCTGCGTAGAAGTGGCGCACCTGCCCAATGGCCTGGTGGCGCTGCGCGATTCCAAGGACGTGAGCAAGGCTCCGCACGTCTTCAACCGCCGCGAGTGGACGGCCTTCCTGGCTGGCGTGCGGAACGGCGAGTTCGACCTGCCGGTCCACTAGGCCGCGGGCCGCCAGGCTCCCGGACCTCTCAGACCCGGGGGGGTAGCGGAGTGGCCACTCTCCCGGCGCACCAAGCGCCGGGAGAGTGGCCACATCCATTCCCGCTCAGGACGCCTGCTCCAGGATGCTGCTGATGAGCTGGGCTGAGTCGGCCGGGGGAGCACTGACGATGCTGAGCCGCTCCATGGCCAGCAGGTAGCGCTCCACCTCGGCCCGCTTGTCGATGTAGGTGGCGCTGGTCAGCTGCTCCGCGTACACCATGTCCGGCATGTCGGCGTCGGCGAAGCGCAGGATGCTGAACGAGCCCGGCGCCGCGTAGCTGACCACGGGAAACGGGGTCACCTGCAGGGTGAGGGACGGCTGGCGGCACGCGTCGCGGAGATACTCCAGCTGGCCGCGGTGGACCCCCGGGCCGCCCAGGGGGCGGCGCAGCGCCACCTCGTCGATGATCGCCCACAGCCGGATGCCGCCCGCCGCGAACCGGCGCTGGCGCTCCTTGAGCAGGACGACCAGGCGTTCCGCCTCGTCGAGCGGATAGTCATCCAGGGCCAGGATCGCGGCCGCGTAATCCTCGGTCCGCAGCAGGTCGGGCACGAACTGCGCATCGTAGCTGCGGATCGAATGAGCCGACTCCTCCAGCCCGATGTAGGCCTGGAACCACGGGGGCAGGACGTCGTGATACTGGTGCCACCAGCCCGGCTGGTTCGCCCGGCTGGCCAGCAAGAGCATTTGCTCCCGCTCGGTCTTGTCGGTTATCCCATACAACGTCAGCAGGTCGGCTATGTCGATCTCGCGGACCGCATTCCGCCCGAGTTCTATGCGGCTGATCTTAGATTCCGAGCCGCGGATGGCCCGCGCGGCTTCCTGGGCACTGATTCCCCGGGACTCGCGCAGACGGCGCAGCTGAGCGCCGAGCAGCAGGCGCAAGACTGTCGGGCCACCCACCGCGTCTGCCATCAACCCACTTCCTCTCCGGGAGCGGTGGCCGGGCAGCGCCCATGGGCCACAGGAGCCGTCCGGGCGGGCTTCGGCATTACCGCAGCGTGCCTCGCTACTTTGACGGGGAGAAATGCGCGGGGTGTCGCCTTTTTACTGACCCGGCCACTGTATCGCCTGAGCCATTGCCTGGCACCCCCGTGGGAGCATCGGGCGGGCCGCCGATTCCGGCCGGCCGGTAACCTGAGCACTGGCCAGAATGCGTCGACGCTCTGAAGGCAGGGTCATGCGGTTTAGGTCCTTGGGTGACAGCGGGCTGCTCGTCTCGGTGGCCGGCCTGGGCTGCAACAACTTCGGCAGCCGGCTGGACGTGCATCAGACCCGGGCCGTGGTGGACGCGGCGATCGACGCCGGCATCACGCTGTTCGACACCGCCGACATCTACGGCGGCGGCGGCTCCGAGGAGATGCTCGGTGCGGTGCTCGGCGCCCGGCGCGACCAGATCGTGCTGGCCACGAAGTTCGGCAACGAGCGGGTGGACATGGGCTACGGCCCCGCGGCCGGGGCCAAGGGCGGCCGGGCCTACATTCGCCGGGCCGTGGAGCAGTCGCTGCGCCGGCTCCGCACCGACTACCTCGACCTGTACCAGCTGCACACCCCGGACGCCGTCACGCCCGTCGCCGAGACCCTGCACGCCCTCAGTGAGCTGGTCACCGAGGGCAAGGTCCGCTACCTCGGGCACTCCAACTTCTCCGGCTGGCAGATCGCCGACGCCGCGCACCTGGCCCGGGAGACCGGCACGCAGGCGTTCATCTCGGCGCAGAATCACTGGTCGCTGCTCGAACGTCAGGCCGAGGCCGAGGTGGTCCCCGCCGCCCGGGCATTTGGCCTGGGGGTGCTGCCGTACTACCCGCTCGCCAACGGGCTGCTCACCGGGAAGGTCCGGCGTGGCCAGGCCCCGCCACCGGGCAGCAGGCTGGCCAGCCGGGAGGCCTACATCACCGAGTCCAGGCTGGACCGGGTCGAGGCACTCGCCCGGTGGGCCGCCGAGCATGGAGTGAGCCTGCTGGACGTGGCCATCGGCGGCCTGGCCGCCCAGCCGGGCTGCGCGTCGGTGATCGCCGGGGCGACCTCACCGGATCAGGTGAAGGCGAACGCCGCCGCGGCGGAGTGGATCCCGTCGCAGGACGCGCTGGCCGAGCTGAACCAGCTCGTGCCGGTGCCCGATCCTGCGTCCTGAGCTGGCCTTCAGTTCTTGCGGACGGCGGTGTTATACAGAGCCCGCACGGCCGGGCCGAACCGGGCGGAGTAGGAAACTGATGGTGTGTCCCCGCCCTGTTCGTAGCCGCCGATGACGCCGATCACCGCACCCCGGCCGGTGGCCGGATGCACGTTGGCGAGGAACGGGCCGCCGCTGGTGCCGTCGGTGTACCCGCCGCAGTCGAACTCCATCTGCCGGGTGCGGAAAGCCCGGGTCCGCGCGGTGCAGGTGATCGGCCGCTGCCGGCCGTCCGGGTAGCCGATGACCCTGACGAGCTGGGCGGCTTTCCAGCCGGTGGCCAGGTTCTCGCCGCCGGTCAGTTCCTGGACCGGCGTGGAATTCCCCGGCTGGCTGACGACGAGGAAGGCCACGTCGTCGTTGGGGTTGGCGGAGGAGGCCCAGGCGGCGTCGACGAACACCTGAGTGACGGTCCAGGTGCCGTAGGGTTCGCGGTGCCGGTGATACTCCGGGACGAAGGCCACCTGGCCCGGCTGCTTGCCGTGCAGGCAGTGCGCCGCCGTGATGACCAGATCCTTGACCGGACTGTTCACGACGCTCGCCGTGCAGAAGTGCGAGCCGAGGTGGCCCGCGCTGATCGTGAACAAGGCCCCCACCGCGGGGGTGCCGGCATAGAAGCGGCCGTGCCGCAGGGCGGGCGGGACGGCCGGGGCCCCGCGGGGCAGCGCCTTGACCGCCGCGGCCAGCCGGACCGCGAGGCGCTCCGCACCGTGTGCGCTCGGCGAGGTGGCCACGATCCCCACGGCCACCGCGGCGGCCAGCGTCCCGCCCCAGACCGCCGGCCTGGTCCGCGGGATCAGCCGGGAGGGCCAGGCTTTCCCGGCAAACCGCCGTATCCTTCCCGCCACCTGGCCTCCCAGCTGAGCGCAGGCGTCACTTTGAACAACCAGGCCCCTTCACTTCATTGTGCGGGTGACGGGCCCGCAGGGCCATAGGCGGCACCCGGGAAGATGCTGACAAATAGCCGCATGTGGCTACACGTAGTGATGATGGTTCCTTCTGCAGGGCGCCCGCCGGGGCGTGAGGCCGGGGGCGTGAGGGCGAGCCGGGCGCCGGCCGATAGCGTGATCGCCGAGGCGGGCAGCGGCGTAGGATCGCGTCAGCGCAATTCCGCCGCCTCAGGCGGTTGTGTCACCCCTCTGGGATCAGGAGTGGCAGGCGAAGCCAACAGGGGTGCATAAAGGGAGTCACGTGCCATGTCCGGGATGGGCTCGACCCTTCAGCTGAACAACCCCACGGTGGTGGCGGCGTTCCGCTCCGCGCTCATCCACCAGGGGATCGTCGCCCTGCTCATCTTCTTCCTCCTGGCCATGCTCTGGGTCAGCGTCCGCGAATGGGTACCCGGTGCCCGCACCTCGTTCGGGCCGCCGGCTGGGACGCAGCACGCCGAGCCGCGGGGCCGCCAGCTCATCCGGATCGGGTTCGGCGTGCTGTGGATCCTGGACGGCCTGCTCCAGGCGCAGCCCGCCATGCCGCTGGGCCTGGCCAGCAACGTGACCGAGCCGTCGGCGGACGGGGCACCAGGCTGGGTCCGCGGCCTGGTGGACTTCGCCGCCCGGGGTTGGACGTATCACCCGGTCAACGCAGCCGCCGCGGCGGTCTGGATCCAGATCGGGATCGGCATCTGGCTGGTCACGGCCGCCCGCGGTCCCTGGTCCAGGCTCGGCGGCCTGGCCAGCGTGGGCTGGGGCCTGGTGGTGTGGATCTTCGGCGAGGCGTTCGGCGGCATCTTTGCCCCCGGATTGAGCTGGCTATTCGGCGCCCCGGGAGCGGCGCTCCTGTACGCCGTGGCCGGGGCGCTCATCGCGCTGCCCGACCGGGCCTGGGCCGGGCCCCGGCTCGGCCGGGCGGTCCTGGGCGGCACCGGCCTGTTCCTGGCCGGGATGGCGCTCATCCAGGCGTGGCCGGGTAACGGGTTCTGGTCGGGCACAGTGGGCGGGAAGCCCGGCAACCTGGCCAGCATGGTCCAGGGCATGGCGCAGACCTCCCAGCCCCGCTTCCTGTCGTCGCTGGTGAACGCGTTCGGGACCTTCGCCGCCGGGCACGGGTTCGCGGTCAACCTGGTCCTGGTGGTGGCGCTGGCCGCCACGGGCCTGGCCCTGGCCAGCGGGCGGCGGGCGGTAGTGCGGCCCGCGATCGGCCTGCTGCTGGTGCTCTGCGCCGCGGTCTGGGTCCTGGTTCAGGACCTGGGGGTGTTCGGCGGGCTCGGCACGGACCCCAACAGCATGATCCCGTTCGCGCTGGTGGCCGTGGGCGGTTACCTGGCCCTGGCTGAGGGACCGGCCCTGGCTGAGGCGCCGGCCCTGGCTGGGGCACCAGCCCTCGCGCCAGCGCCCGCCGACGCGCCAGCGCCGCCGACGCGCCCGGGCCAGCCGATGCGCCCGGGCCGATCACCCCATCCGGGCCGCAGCGGGGCTGGCGGGACCGGCTGCGCCCGCGGCACCTGGCCGCGCTCATCAGCAACGCCAGCCCGCGGACCCTGGGGGCTGTCGGCGCCCTCGGCATGGCCATCATCGGCGTCATCCCGCTGGCGACGGCGTCGGCCAGCGCGAGTGCCTCGCCGATCCTCGCCCAGGCGCTCGACGGGTCGAGCGCGCCGCTGGACTTCAGGGCTCCCGCGTTCACGCTGACCAACCAGCACGGCCGGGCAGTCAGCCTGGCCAGCCTGCGCGGGAAGGTCGTCCTGCTGACCTTCCTCGACCCGGTGTGCACGTCGGACTGCCCGCTGATCGCGCAGGAGTTCCGGCAGGCGGACCAGTTGCTCGGCGGGCAGTCCCGGCAGGTGGAACTGGTCGCGGTGGTCACCAACCCCGTCTACACCCAGTCCGAGTACACCGCCGCCTTCGACCGGCAGGAGCACATGAGCTCGCTGCCCAACTGGCAGTACCTCACCGGCAGCGTCGCCCAGCTCAAGAAGGTGTGGCGGCAGTACGGGATCGCGGCCCAGATTCTCCCTGCGGGCGGGATGATCGGGCACAGCGACATCGCCTACGTCATCGACCGGTCCGGCCGGACCCGCACCGAGCTCAATTTTGATCCCGGGCCCGGTACGTCGAGTACCCAGGCGTCCTTCGCGAGTGAACTGTCCACCGCGGCCCAGCAGACCCTGGGCTCTTCGTGATCACCCGGCCCCGGCGCGGCGCGGGCGCGGCGGTGCTGGCCGCCGTCACGGCGGCCGGGCTGGCCAGTTGCGGCAGCGCGCACGCTGGCCAGGCGACTCCATCCGCCCCGCCCGTCCGGCTGTCCCTGGCCACCTCCGCCGGCTACCCGGACGGCAGCTGGGCCGTCATCGTCATGGGCGGGTCCGCCACCCAGCACAACGACTTCTGGCAGGTGTTCGTCCGCCCCGGCCAGGCCGGGGCCTGGAAACTGGCGACGCCGCTGGGGGCGGCCAGCAACGGCGGGATCACGGTGGCGGCTGAAGGTGGTCCCGCCCTGGCCGCCGCGATCCGGCCCAGCCAGGACCTGTCCTTCTCCCCGGTGGCGAGCAGTAGCGACAACGGCGCGAAGTGGGCCCAGGCCGGCCTGCTGGACGCCCCGCTCGCGGGGTACCCGGATGCGCTGGCCGCCGCGCCGGACGGCGGGCTGATCGCGCTGACCAGGACCGGCGACGTGGAACTCAGGCCGCACTCAGGGGCCGCCTGGACCAGGCTGGCCAGCGAGCACACCGTGGCTGCGGCGGCAGGCCAGCGGCTGCCTCCCGGCCCAGTTCACCTCCGTCGCCTACAGCCCGTCGGGCGCTGCGCTGGTGGCGGGGGCGTGCACCCGGGCAGGGCAGGCCGGAATCTTCCGGCTGGCCGGCGGCCACTGGTCCCGGACCGGGCCCGTGCTGCCCGCCGCGCTGGCCCGGCGGGACGTCGAGGTCCTCCAGATGGCCCGGGCGGGCCGCACCGTGGCGGCGCTGCTGGCCGTGGGCCGCGGGCCGGCCGCGCGGCTGGTCGGCGCGTGGTCCAACCAGGACGGCACCTCATGGCGCCTGTCGCAGCCCTACCAGGCCAGCCTGGCCCGGCCGCTCTCAGCGGCCTTCGGCGGCGGCTCGTCCGGGACCGGCTCGTCCGGGACCGGCTCGTCGGGCGGTGGCTCGCTGGGTGTCCTGCTGCCGGGCGGCCGGGCCGTGACGGTCAGCGGGCCCGGTGCGGCCTGGCGGTCCCTGCCCGCTCTGCCCGCCGGGGCGTCGCGGGTACCAGACGGCGGGGCTACGCTGGCAGCGGTCCCGGGCGGCTTCGAGGCCCTGACGGCCCGGGGCAGCCAGCTGTCCGTGTGGGCCTTGTCTTCCGGTAGTTCCGGGTGGGGCCGGTCCCAGGTCATCAACGTGGCCATTCCCTACGGCTCGTCCTCGTGAGGATGGTGCACTAGTGAGCTACCTCGTCGATCACTGGTCCTTCGACCCGTTCCTGATCGTGGTGGCGGTCCTGGTGGCCTGGCACGAGACCGGGCTGGCCCGGCTGGCCCGGCGGTCCCGGCCCGAGCGGACCCGCCAGCGGAGGCTCCGCTCGCTCTGGTTCTACGCCGGTCTCGCCGTGCTGCTCATCGCGGTCGAATCACCCATGGACTACTGGGCCGACGACTACTTCTTCGTGCACATGCTCCAGCACCTGCTGCTCATGTTCGCCGCGCCCACGCTGGTCGTGGCCGGGGCCCCCTGGCAGCCGCTGCTCGATGGGCTGCCCGGCCGGACGGGCCGGACCGCGACCGCCGCGGTGCTGCGGGACCGCTGGTCGCGCCCGCTTCGCGCCATCGCGGGCTTCCTGCTGCGGCCCTGGGTCTCGGTGGTCCTGTTCTCCGCCGTGATGCTGGCCTGGCACATTCCCGCGTTGTTCGATCTCGCGGAACGCAATCAGGCCGTGCACATCTGGGTGATGCACGCGAGTTTCTTCCTGGCCGGGGTGCTGTTCTGGCTGCAGTTCATCCCGTCGCCGCCGTTCCAGCGCCGGATGCCGCTGGTCTCCCAGGCCGTCGCCCTGATCGGGACCAACCTGGTCATGTGGATGCTGGCCATGGCGATGAGCATCTTCTCCCAGGCCTCCTGGTACTCGGTGTACCACCACGTGCGCGGGGTCAGCCTGCCGCCGTTCGCCGACCAGGAGATCGGGGCGGCGATCCTGTGGGTCTGCGGTGACTTCTGGGCTATCCCCGCGCTCATCTACGTGGTCCGCCGCCTGGTGAACGAGGACGGCAGCGTCGAGGCCGCGCTCAATCAGATCCTGCACCGCGGCGCGGCGGGCAGCGGCTGGGCGTCGGCCAGCCGCCGGATCCCGCCCGGTTCCACTGGCGCATCGCTGCCCCCGCCGACCGGCGGCCCGCCGGCCTGACCTCGCGCTCAGCCGCCGTGCTTTTCCAGGTAGTCCAGGTAGAGCGGGCGCAGTGCGTCCGCCACGTCAGCGTTCTCGTGGCCGAAGGCATCGTCGATCACCGCGGACAGCTGGGTGGCGTCGGCCGCGGTCTGGTCCAGGTGCCCGGCGACCGCCTCGCCCTCCGGGATTTCGCGCAGCAGTTGCCACAGGAACCCGACATCCAGATGCCGCACGGCCCGGTGCACGGCGCGGTCGTGAAGTTCCTGGGAGGAGAGGGCTTCGAGGGCGTCCCGGTCAGTCATGGGAGGAACCCTACCGGGCGTCGTGGGGCACCTGGGGCACGGTCACCGGCCGCCAGGCCAGCCGCCGTGCTGTCCCGGCCGGCCACTACCCGACCAGCCGCCGCCGGCCCCGCCTGTACCGGACCAGCCGCCTCCAGGCCAGCCGCCGTCCAGTGCCAGCCAGCCTCCCGGACCAGCCCTGGCCGGGCCAGCCACTCAGCCAGCTCGCCAGCCAGCCGTGGTGGTTGCTCCGGCCCGGCCTCAGCTGGGTGACCGCGGGCTCACCGCCCGAAACGGTGGCCCCGGAACCGGGGTGGCCGGCCCCGTCCCGGCTGCGCTGCTGGCCGGCGGCCTCGGTGAACGTGCACCGGACCGGGGTGCTCAAGGGGCCCCGGGCCGTGAAAGCGATCACTGTCGTACAGGAGGCGCGGGGTTCCGGAACGGGCACCCGTGCGGCGTAGGCAGGCCGCTCAGCCGGGGATGCCGCTTCCGGGGATGCCGCTTCCGGGGGAGCGGCTTCGGAGGGAGCGGCTTCGGGGGAGCCGCCCGCGGGGCCGGCGCTGCGGGAGACGCGGGGGAGTGGGCCGGCCCGGGCGGTGTGGCGGCGCGCTGGGCACCCGTGGGAGCGGCCGCCGCGGGTGGGCTGGCTGACCCGTCCCCGCTGGACTGGACCGACGCGGGCAGCGCCGCGGCGCAGGGCACCAGGCCGCACTGCTTCGGCGGTCCCGGCGAGCTGTCGTGCCGGGCCAGGGCCAAACCGCCCCCGGCTACCACCGCGATGGTGGCGGTCATGCCCGCGGCGGCGACCCAGCGGTGCCGCGCCAGGCTGTCCGCCAGCCGGGGCGGGCCAGCGGGTGGCTGGCCAGGTCCGCTAGCCACCGGAGCTCACCGGCTGACTCCGGGCATGCGCATGAGAGACAGGCCTACGCGTGACATGGCGGTGTCCCCAATCCTCGTGCGTCCCCTGACGAACCCAAGCCGCCGGGGCCAATTTAGCAACGTGACCGGGATCTTTGATGACAAACACACCGGTATGGCCACTGGGACCCTGACCCTGGAGACCATCACCCAGGAAGAGCGGAACGGGGATTGGCGCCGCCCCCGAGACGCCAATCCCCGCCGTGCTGCGCCGGCCCATGCTGCTGGGCCCAGGACTACCGCGCGGGCATCGCCTCGTTCGGGGCGACCAGCTTGAAGTGGACGCCCGTCGGGTCGGCCGCCTCGGCCAGCCGGCCGTAGGGGGTGTCCTCCGCGGGCCTGATCACCGAGCCCCCCAGGCGGGTGATCGTGGCCAGGCTGGCGTCGGCGTCCTCGGTGCCGAAGTAGACCGCCCAGTGGGCCGGCACGCCCTCGGGCAGGAACCCGGACGCGTCCATGATCCCGGCCAGCTGCTCCTCGCCGTGCTGCATGATCGTGTACCGGAACTCGGGCGTGTCGCTCACGCTCTGCGTGTCCCAGCCGAACACGTCCCGGTAGAAGGCGATGGTGGCCGGGTAGTCCCGGGTGTACACCTCGAACCAGGCGGGGGTCCCCGTCTCGCCGAAGACCCCGAAGCCTTTGTGCAGGCCGGGCTGCCACAGGCCGATCGCGGCCCCGGCCGCGTCGCCGACCATCGCCATCGTGCCGAGGTCGGCCACCGCCATGGCGGGCAGCAAGATCTGGCCGCCATGCGCGGTGGCGGCCTCGAGCGTCTTCTGGGCGTCATCGGTGGCCAGGTAGACGGTCCAGGTCTCTGGCGCCTCCACGCCGGGCTGCTTGGGCATGCCGCCCGCGACCAGGACGCCGTCCTTGGAGAAGTTGAAGTAACCGCCGAACTGCTCCTGGGGTTCGGTTGAGGTCCAGCCGAACACCTGGCCGTAGAAGTCCCGGCTGCGTCCCGGGTCGGAGGTCAGCAGGTCGACCCAGCAGGGCGCGCCGGCCGGGGCGGTGTCTCGGGTTGGCATGGTCGCTCCTTCGTGATGTGCAGGCAGTCTCACTACCTTGGACGTCACAGCCCCGCCGGACTCATCGGTCGGGCTGGCCGGGCTGGGCTGCACCGGCTGGGCTGGCCCGGCTGGGCCGCCCGACTGCGTACTCTCGTAGGCGTGTATCTCCCTGCCCACTTCACCGCGCCTCAGACCGCCGACGTCGCCGCGTTCGTGGCGGGCGTCGCCGCAGCCGACCTGGTCACGTTCGACGGGGTCAAGCCCGTGGCCAGCCTCATCCCGATCATCTGGGACCGCGAGACGGGCGAGCACGGCCGCCTGCTCGGCCACCTGGCCCTGGCCAATCCGCAGTGGGAGTCGGTGGCCCCCGGGTCCAGCGCGCTGGCGATCGTGCACGGCCCGCAGGCCTACGTTTCCCCGTCCTGGTACCCGAGTACGGCCCGGCACGGGCGCGTGGTTCCCACCTGGAATTACGTCACGGTTCACTTCACCGGGCCGCTGACCGTGCACCGTGACCCGGAATGGCTGCGCGACGTGGTGACCCGCCTGACCCATCGGCATGAAGACCAGCGGGCCGCGCCCTGGGCCGTGACCGATGCGCCGCCGGACTACATCAACGGCCAGCTCCGGGGGATCGTGGGGGTGGAGCTGACCATCGCCACGGTGGAGGCCAAGCACAAGCTGAGCCAGAACCGCAGCGACGAGGACCAGGCCGGGGTGGTCGAGGCGCTGGCCGGCGAGCCCGGCCCGGGCCCGGCCGCGATCGCCGCCCTGATGACTGATTAGCCCGGGGGGCGACCCCCGGAGCCCCCACTTGCCCGCTTCCGTATGCACTTCGGCTGCTGCGGCAGCCGGGTTAATCGCCGGCTCGGCGAGACACGCCTCCGGCGCGCCTCCCCTCGCCGGCCTTCTCTACCAGCGGTCGTGGACCTGGGCCCGGATGCGCCGGTCGTACAGGTCCGCGATCGCCGCCAGCTCCGCGTCACTGAACGGCGGCAGCGCGGCCGCGGCCGCGTTCTGCTCCGCCTGCGCGGCGTTGCGCGCGCCGGGGATCACGGTCGAGACGCCCGGCTGCTGGATCACCCAGCGCAGGGCGGCCTGGGCCGGGGTGGCGCCGGCCGGCGCCAGGGCGGCGAATTCCCGGGCCGCGTCCACGCCGGTGTCGAAGTCCACGCCGGAGAACGTCTCCCCGGCGTCGAAGGCCTCGCCGTGCCGGTTGTAGGTGCGGTGGTCGTCGGCGGCGAAGGACGTCTCATGGGTGTAGCGGCCGGACAGCAGTCCCGAGGCCAGCGGGACGCGGGCGATGATGCCCACCCCGGCGGCGCGGGCCGCGGGCAGCACCTCGTCCAGGGGCTTGCGCCGGAACGCGTTGAGGATGATCTGCACGGTGGCGGTGCCCGGCCAGGCGATCGCGGCCAGTGCTTGCGCGGAGGTCTCGACGCTCACCCCGTAAGCGGCGATGCGCTGCTCGGCGACCAGGGTGTCGAGCGCGTCGTAGACCGCGGCGGACGAGAAGACCGGCGTCGGCGGGCAGTGCAGCTGCACCAGGTCGAGCCGGTCCGTGCCCAGGTTGGCGCGGGACCGGTCGGTCCACGCGCGGAAGTTGTCCAGGGTGTAGAACTGCGGGGTCCTGCGGTACCCGGCGGCCCATCTTGGTGGCCACGGTGAACTCCGCCCCCGGGTTGGCCGCCAGGAACTGGCCGATGATCTGCTCGCTGCGCCCGTCTCCGTACACGTCGGCGGTGTCCAGGAACGTGGTCCCGGTCGCCGCGGCCGCCTCGAGCACGGCCAGCGCATCCTTCTCGGCTACATCGCCCCAGTCAGCTCCCAGCTGCCAGGTACCCAGTCCGACGACCGAGACGGCCCTGCCTGTCCTGCCCAGAATGCGCTTCTCCATAGGGGCCGAGTGTAGTGACGACGGCCGCAGGTCACGCGGCGGGACAGCCTTCCGCGTCCGTCGGGGTGCTGGCCGCCTGGGCCAGGATCGCGGTGCTGATCCCGTCCAGCTGCCGGAGCTGCTCCGCGGTGAGCGCGTCGAACAGGACCTTGCGGACCTGCTCGACGTGGCCGGGCGCGGCCGCGCTGAGCGCGGCGAAGCCCTGGTCGGTGAGCGTGGCGACCTGCCCCCGGCGGTCGGTCGGGCACTCCGCCCGGCGGACCCAGCCGCGTTCCTCCAGCCGGGCCACGGCGTGCGACAGGCGGCTCTTGCTCGATGAGGAAGCCTCGGCGAGCTGGGTCATCCGCAGTGAGTGGTCGGGCGCCTCGGACAGCCGCACCAGGATCTCGTAATATGCGAGCGGCATCCCGGAATCCCGCTGCAGCTGGGCGTCGACCGCGGCCAGCAGCCACTGCCAGGCCTGGATGGTGTCCCGCCAGGTTTGCTGCTCGCCGGCGCTCAGCCAGCGCGGTCCAGGATCGTTCATGGACCCAGCATACCCGGAATAGTTGAACGCTTGACAACGCTAGACTGGGCGTGATACTCGTTGAGTATTCAAATATGAACCAGGCCACTATGAACGACAGGAGTATTCCTTATGACGGCTAGCACCGATGCAGGCGCCATCCCGGGTTACGTCGCCGGCACGTGGGAGATCGACCCGGTGCACTCGGAGGTCGGCTTTACCGCGCGGCACATGATGGTCAGCAAGGTCCGCGGCCGGTTCACGACCTTCTCCGGCGAGCTCGTCACGGGCGAGAAGCTGCTGGACTCGTCGGTGACCGCCACCATCGACCTGACCTCGATCAACACCGGCAACGAGCAGCGTGACCAGCACATCCGGTCCGCCGACTTCTTCGAGGTCGACAAGTACACCACGATGACCTACCGCTCCACTGGCCTGCGGGCCGAGGGTGACCACTACATCCTGGACGGCGAGCTGACCCTCAAGGACAACACCAAGGAGGTCCCGCTCACCGTGGAGCTCAACGGCTTCGGGCCGGACCCCTTCGGTGGCACGCGGGCCGGCTTCACCGCCACCGCGGAGATCAACCGCCGCGACTTCGGCGTGAACTTCAGCGCCCCGATGGAGACCGGCGGCGTGGTCGTGAGCGACAAGATCGGCATCCAGCTCGAGATCGAGGCTGTCCTCAAGGCCTGAGCGCAGCTGTCGCGGCGGCAGCGGCCGCCCGGCCGGGCTCGCCGTGACTGAGCTACCCCGCGGGCGGGGACGCGATTGCGTCCCCGCCCGCACCGCGTTTGGCGCGCGGCAGGGATGGTAGGGCGATTACCGTATGACCGGCGCCAGAGTGAGGCGCCGAGAGTGAGGGGTACACGGTGAAAGCGGCTGTCTATGACCGCACCGGCCCGGCGGCCGAGGTGCTGCGGGTGGTGGATATCGAGCGGCCGGAACCGGGTCCGGGCGAGGTCCGGGTCCGGGTGAGCGTCTCGGGGATCAACCCCACCGACGTCAAGAGCCGGGCCGGGGCGACCCCGCGGCCCATCGACGGTTTCCAGATCCCGCATCAGGACGGCGCCGGGGTGATCGACGCGGTCGGCCCGGGCGGCCCGGCGGACCGGATCGGCCAGCGGGTCTGGCTGTATCTCGCCGCCGCCGGGCGCCGCTGGGGCACCGCCGCCGAGTGGACCGTGGTCCCGGAGAGCCACGCGGTGCCACTGCCGGACGGCGTGTCCCTGGAACTCGGCGCCAGCCTGGGCGTGCCGGCCCTGACCGCCCACCACCTGGTCTTCGCGGACGGGCCGGTCAAGGACGCCACCGTGCTGGTGGCCGGCGGGGCCGGCGCGGTCGGGCATTTCTCCCTCGAGTTCGCCGCCTGGGGCGGGGCCGCCCGGCTGGCGTCGACCGCCAGCAGCCCGGCCAAAGCCGAGCTGGCCCGGCTGGCCGGGGCCGCTCATGTGGTGAACTACCGGGACGCCGACGCGGCCAGCCAGATCACCGCCGCGGTCGGGCCGGTCGACCGGATCGTCGAGGTGGCGCTGGGCGCGAACCTGCCGCTGGACCTGGCCATCTCCCGGCCTGGCACGGTGGTGGCCTGCTACGCCGCTGAGCCCGAGGACCCGGCGCTGCCCGTCCGGGCCTGCATGACGGCCAATATCGTGCTCCGGTTCATGCTGCTCTACACGATGCCCCAGTCCGCCCGGGATCAGGGGGTCGCCGATATCGGCACCGCGCTGCGGGCGGGCGCGCTGACCGAACTGCCGGAGCACAAATTTTCCCTGGACGAGATCGTCGCCGCGCATGAGGCGGTGGAGCAGGGAGCCAGCGGCAAGGTCCTGGTCGTCACCTGACGACCCGGGCAGGCGCGCGGCCGGCTCAGCCGGGCCCGGCTGGTGACGTGGCGGAGGCGATGACGCGGAACGGGGGACAGGGGCCGTGACCAGGGATGAGCTGATGGCGTGCTGCCTGGAGAAGCCCGGGGCCTGGGCGGATGAACCCTGGGACGGAGACGTCGTCGCCAAGGTCGGCAGCAAGATTTTCGCCTTCCTCGGCGCCGGGCCGCCATCCGGCCAGCCGGCCACGATCGGGCTCAAGTGCGCCGCGACGAGGGAGGCGGCCGATGAATGGCTGCTGCGCTATCCGGACGACGCGTCGGTCATGCCGTACATCGGCCGCTTCGGCTGGAACAGCCTGCGGACCGGCGGTGTGATCCCGGACAGCGAACTCCTGGAGGCGCTGGACGCCTCCTACCAGGCGGTGCTCAGCAAGCTGCCCAGGAAGGACCGCCCGGCTGATCCCGCGCCGTAGCGCCAAGCGCCGTCCGCGCGCTGTCAGCTCAGCGGAGCCCGATGGCCTGGGCTAGCTCCCGGTAACCGCCGGCCGGGCCGGCCCCGGGCGCGGTGAGCAACTGGATGCTCACGTGGTCGGCCCCGGCGTCGAGGTGCTCGGTCAGGCGCGCCACCACCTGGGCCGCGCTGCCGTGCGCGACCAGCGCATCGATCAGCGCATCGCTGCCGCCGCCGCTCAGGTCCGCCTCGGTCCAGCCCAGGCGGCGCAGGTTGGCGGTGTAATTGGTCAGGCCCAGATACGGCTTTTCCACCCGGGGACGGCCTATCGCGCGCGCCTGCCCGGGGTCGGTGCCGAGGACCACCTTCTGCTCCGGGGCCAGCAGTGGCCCGGCGCCCAGGATCTCGCGGGCCTGCCCGGTGTAGCCGGGAGTCACCAGGTAGGGGTGGGCGCCGGCGGTACGCTCGGCGGCCAGTCGCAGCACCTTCGGGCCGAGCGCGGCCAGGACCAGGCTGCCCGCCGGCACGCCGTCGCCCAGCAGGGTGTCGACGTAGCGGGCGAGCGTGTCATAAGGCCTGGCGTACTGCTGGACCACCTCGGGGTGGCCCGCGCCCACGCCCAGCAGGAACCGCCCGGGAAAGCGCTCCTCGACCCGGCGGAACGACGCGGCGACATCGTGGGCCTCGTACTGCCACATGTTGACGATGCCGGTGGCCACGATCAGGGTGTTCGTCGCGGCCAGGCACTCCTCGGCCGTGGCCAGGTCCCCGCGGGCGGAGCCCAGCCACAGGGCGCCGAATCCGAGATCCTCGATGGCCGCGGCCAGTTCCGGCGTGACCTGGCGCTCGCCCCGCCAGATCCCGAACCGTCCGAGGTGGTCACGCGCCTGCTGAGACATCCGGTCCGCTCCCTTGTGTCGGGCTGCCTGTAACCGGGCAACCGCCGGGTGCGGGCCGCTGTTCCCGGGTGCCGCGGACCAGGACCGGCAGGCCCGGGCGGACTTACCTGAGGATTCGCCGTGCTAGGTATGATGTGCGTAGAGTAATCGATTGATTACTCTACGGAGGGGAGCGCTCGCATATGGGGGTCTCTCGAGCGACCTCGCAGGCTGCCGTGCCGTCTGGCGGTCAGGCTTCACCGTTTGATCTGCTCGAGTTCGCAGTCTGCCAGGCGGTAAGCCAGGAAGGCGCCGCGCCCGACCAGGGCCTGCCCGAGCTGCTCCGGCGCTGCCTGGCCGGATTCGGCGGCCGGGTCGCCCTCGCGCTCCGGCTGCCCGCGCCGGGGGAGCCTGCGGTCATCGCCGCCTACCCGCAAGCCGCGGTCGATCCGGCCCTGATGGTGCAGATCGCCGCGCTGCTGGAGGGCCACGCCGAGGTCGTCACCGCGGGGGGGTGCGTGCAGGGCCGGGTGACCCGGCCCGGGCTTGGCGCCGCCGGGCAGCAGGACGGGGTGCTGGCCGCCGTCGCCCGGCTGCCGGGTCAGTCCTGCCCGTTCGCCCTCATCCTGGTGGCGGAGCGGTCGCAGTGGCCCGCCGAGTGGCAGTCAACCGCCCGCGCGCTGGCCACGGTCATCGCGGCCCGGATCCGCCGGGCCGAGGACACCAGGGAAATCGCGGAACGCCGGGCCGTCACCGACGCGCTGATCAATGCGGCACCGGACGCCGTGGTGATCGCCGATGGGAGCCGCCGGATCGTCGCGTTCAACGAGGCGGCGGAAGAACTGCACGGCCGGCGCAGTAGCGAGACTCTCGGCCGGCGCCTGGATGAAGTGCTGATCCCGGAGCGCAACCGGGCCGCGTTCCTGGAGGCGACCACGGAGTTCCTGCGCACCCAGGACCCTGGGGAATTCGCGGCCCGGATGCGCCTGCCCGTCTTGCGCGCGGACGGCACCGAGCGAACGGTGGAACTGACCCGGCTGCCGCTCATAGTCGGCGGCCAGACGTACTTCTGCAGCTTCGCCCGCGACGTGACCGAGCTGGAGCGGGCCCACACGGCGCTGGCGGCGAGCGAAGCCCGGGTGCGGCTGCTGTCCGAACTGGCCCCGGTGGGAATCGCGCGCACCGACGGCACGGGTACGTGCGCGTACGTCAATGAGCGCTGGTGCGCGCTGAACGGCCAGCTGGCGCTGGCCATCCGCGGCACGTCCTGGCTGGAGTCGGTGCATCCCGGAGACGCCTCGCGGGTCCGGCAGGAGTGGGTGCGGGCCCGGGAGGCCGGCTGGAGCTGCGCACCGACTTCCGCCTGCGGCGTCCGGCCGGCGAGCCGTTGTGGGTCCACGCCGCGGTCACTTCCGTGCCGGATCAGGCGGACCTGCCCCGCGGGTTCATGGTCGCGCTCACCAACGTGACCGCCCGCAAGCGGGCCGAGCAGGAGCGGGACCGGCTGCTGGTGGCCGAGCAGGCCGCGGTGCGCGACCTGACCGACCAGACCGAGCGGCTCAACAGCCCTGCTGGCGGCGGCCATTCCTGGCGTGCTGGTGCTGGACGAGCACAGCGTGATCGTCCAGGCCAACCAGAGCCTGTGCGACCTGCTCGGCATCGCGGAGCCGCCAGCCAGGCTCACCGGGGCTCCCGCGGAGCAGCTGCGCGGGGCGATCGCGCACACGTTCGCGGATCCGGGGGAGGTGGAGGACCAGATGGTCGGCGGCCACACGGCCCGGCAGCGGGCCGAGGGCCTACGGTTCGCGTGCTCGGATGGCCGCATGATGGAGTGCGACTACTGGCCGGTCTTCGCCGGGGGAGAGTACCGGGGCGGCCTGGTGCTGCTCTGGGACATGTCCGAGCGCGCCGCCCAGGAGCAGGAGCGCGATCGCCGGCTGGAGGCCGAGCTCGCCTCGAGGCGCGCCGCCGAGGACGCGCGGCAGGAGCTCTCCGAGCAGAACGACGAGCTGCGGGAGCTCGACGAGCTTAAGACCCGGTTCCTGGCCACCGTGTCGCACGAGCTGCGCTCGCCGCTGACGTCGATCGTGTCCTACGCCGAGCTGATCCGGGACGAGGAGGAGCTGTCCCCGACCACGGCCCGCTTCCTGGACGTCATCTCGCGTAATGCCGAGCGGATCACCAAGCTGGTCGGCGATCTGCTGCTGCTGAGCCGGATCGAGGCCGGCATGATCCCGCTGGAACTGGCGCCCGTCTCCGTCGCGGAGGTCGTGACCGAGGCCGTGCAGGCCGGCACGCCGGGGGCGGCCCAGCAGGGCGTCACCCTGGACGGCTCAGCCCCGCGCGGGCCGCCGGTACTGGCCGACCGGGTCCGGCTGGTCCAGGTGATCGACAACCTGATCGCCAACGCGGTCAAGTTCACCGACGAGGGGGGGCGGGTCCAGGTGACCGCGGCCGTGCGGGGCCGGGAGTGGCGGATCGACGTCCAGGACCCCGGGATCGGCATTCCCCCGGATGAGATCGGCCACCTGTTCGATCGCTTTTTCCGGGCCTCTAACGCCACCGCGGCGGGCCGCCCCGGCTCGGGCCTGGGCTTGTCCATCGTCAAGGAGGTGACCGAACTGCACGGCGGCCGGGTGACGGTGTCCAGCACCCTGGGGGCCGGCACGACGGTGAGCCTCTTCCTGCCGGCCCAGGCGACTGCGCCGCCCGCGGAGGGCGGGACGGGGGTGACGGCTGAGGCATAACTACATATAGTAAGCAAATAACTACTAAGAGGAATCAGGGACCATGGACCTGAGCGCGCAGGCACCCGGTATGGCCCGGTGAGCAGCGTCAGCCAGCCGGAGCCGCCCGGCCGGATCCTCTTGGTGGAGGACGACCCGGAAGCCGCGGCGTACGTGCTGCACGTGCTCCGCAACCGCGGCGGCTTCGAGGTCACCCACCTCGCGGACCCGGCGGCGGCGCTGGACCGGGCCCGCGCGGAACGCTGGGACCTGGTGCTGACCGACGTGGAGATGCCCGGCATGACCGGGATCGAGCTGCTGGAGGCGGTCCGGGAGATCACCCCGCAGCTGCCCGTGGCGGTCTACACCGCGCACGCGTCGGTGGACTACGCGGTCCGGGCGCTGCGCAACAAGGCCGATGAATTCCTGGAGAAGCCGGTCCGGCCGGACAAGCTGATCGAGACCGTGACCGCCCTGATCGCCAAGGGCCGGGCGGCCCGCGAAGCCGCCCGGCAGAGCGTGCTGGCCATCGGCGCGCACCCCGACGACGTCGAGATCGGCGCGGCGGGCACGCTGGCCATGCACCGGCGGCTGGGACACGAGGTGTCGATCCTGACCCTGAGCCGCGGCGCCCGCGGCGGCCTGGAGGACACCCGGGCCAGCGAGTCCCGGAGGGCGGCCGAGGTCCTCGGCGCCACCTTGTACCACGAGGACCTGCAGGACACCAGCATCCGCGAGGGGGACCCGACGATCGGCGTGATCAGCCGCATCATCAAGACCGTACGGCCGACCGTGATCTACACCCACTCCCTGCACGACGTGCACCAGGACCACCGGAACACGCACCTGGCGGCGCTGGTCGCGGCGCGCCAGGTGGGCCGGGTGTACTGCTTCCAGTCGCCGTCGGCCACGGTGGACTTCCGGCCCACCCGCTTCGTGAACATCGACGAGCAGCTGGCCCGCAAGCTCCAGGCCATCGACGCGTTCGCCTCCCAGGTGGAGATCCGGGCGTACCTGGAGCCCGACCTGATCGAGGGGACCGCGCGCTACTGGTCCCGCTACTGCGAGGGGCGCTACGCCGAGCCGTTCGAGGTGATCCGGGAGGCGGCGGTGGCCGGGCAGCACGAGCTCACCCCGGCCAAGGGCATCGTGCGCGGCGAGAACGGGGCCTGGGCCGCCGCGCCGGACCGGCGCAGGCGGCCCCGGCCCGATGATCAAGTACCGAACCTGGCCCCAGAGCCAGCACCGGAGTACACCGCGAAACTCACCAGGGAGGTGCCAGATGCCGCGCGATGACATCAGCCAGCAGCAGATCCGGGTACTGGTCACCGGGGCGGGAGGGCCGGCCGCGGTGAGCGTTATCAAGTCGCTTGAGCTCGATCCGACGGTGCAGCTGCTGGCCGCGGATATGGATCCGTGGGCCGCCGGGCTCTACCTGGTGCCGCCCGACGCCCGGACGCTCATCCCGGCGGGCCTGGACCCGGGCTTCGCCTCTACCGTCCTGGCCCGCTGTGCCGCGCTCGGGGTGCACGTCCTGATCCCGACGGTGGACGCCGAGATGCGCCCGCTGGCCCGGGCCCGGGCCGAGTTCGCCGCGGCCGGGATCGAGCTGATGCTGGCCCCGGCGCGGGCGCTGGACCTGACGCTGGACAAGCTGGCCCTGGCCCGGTGCTGCGAAGGCCAGGTCCGGGTGCCACGCACCGAGCGCTTCGATGACGCGCTCGACCCGCAGTCGTGGGACTACCCGGTCGTGCTCAAGCCACGGACCGGGAGCGGCTCGCGGGATATCTCCGTGGTGGCCTCCGCCCGGGAACTGGCCGCCCTGGAGCGGTCCGAGGAGTTCATCGTCCAGGAATACCTCCCGGGCGAGGAGTACTCGATCGACGTGCTCTGCGACACCCGCAGCCAGGTGATCGCGGCGGTGCCCCGGATCCGCGCCCGGGTGGACTCGGGCGTCTCGGTCGCCGGGCGCACCATTCACGACCCGGAGCTGGAGCACTTCGGGGCCACGGTGGCCAGCCTCACCGGCCTCACCTACATCTCCAACGTGCAGGCCCGGCGGGACGTGGCCGGCCGTGCGTCCTTGCTCGAGGTGAACCCGCGCGCCCCCGGGGCCCTGCCGCTGACCATGGCCAGCGGGGTGAACATGCCCCGGCTGGCCCTGGACCTGCTGCGCGGTCTGCCGGTCCCGGAGCACGTGGACTTCCACGAGGTGGCCATGGTCCGGTTCCTGGACGAGCGCTTCATGGACCTGAGCGAAGTGCAGAAGGTCGCCGCGTGAGCACGCCCGCGGGGTATCCGGCCCCCGGCGGCCCGGCCTCCGGCCTGGTCGCCCTGGACGAGGATCACCACGTCCACTCGACCTTCTCCGACGACGCGGTCAGCACCGTGGCGCAGAACGTCCGCGCGGCCCGGGAGCGCGGCCTGCGGGTCGTCGTCCTCGCCGACCACGTGCGCCAGGGCTCACCCTGGGTGCCGGAGTTCGTGGCCGCGGTGCGCGGGCTGGAGCCCGGGCCGGGGCTGGAGGTGCTGGCCGGGGTGGAAGCGAAGATCCTCAACCGCGACGGGGAGCTGGACCTGCCCCCGTCCCTGCGCGGGGTGGACCGGGTACTGATCGCCGACCACCAGTACCCCGGCGACCACGGCCCGGTCCCGCCGCAGGACATGCGGGACGCGCTGGAGCGCCGCCAGTGCTCGGCGGCCGGCATCATCGACGGCCTCATCACCGCCACCCTCGGCGCCCTGGAGCGGGCCGCGCAGCCGCAGCTGGCCCACCTGTTCAGCCTGCTGCCCAAGATGGGCCTGGACGAGGCGGACGTGCCCGGTGCCGCCCTGGAGGAGCTGGCCCAGGGCTGCTACCGGGCCGGGGCGCGGGTCGAGGTCAACGAGAAGTGGGCGTGCCCGTCGCCGCGCACGATCCGGGCCCTGGCCGCGGCCGGGCGTGTCCCTGGTCGCCAGCACCGACAGCCACGACTGCGCGACGATCGGGCGCTACGCCAGGGTCGGGGAGATTCTCGCGGCGGTGTCCGCCGCCCCGGTGCCCTGATGAAGGTGGTACTCGACGTCTTCGACTGGCTGCTGGTGGCGCTCGTCATGGTCGGCGCCGTGCCCATGCTCGCCGCGAGCTATCAGTACCTGCTCGTCACCGTGCATTTCCGCCGCAACCACTACCAGGAATGCGCCCCGTATTTCCCGCGCACCGCCATCCTGGTGCCGGCCTGGAACGAGGCCGCGGTCATCGGCGCCTCCATCGACCGGCTCATGCAGCTCGACTACCCGCCCGACGCGCTCCGGGTCTTCGTGGTGGACGACGCGAGTACCGACGACACCCCCGACGTCATCAAGGCCAAGGCGGTCCAGTACCCGGGGCAGGTCGTCCACCTGCGCCGGGACAAGGGCGGGGAGGGCAAGTCGCACACGCTCAACCACGGCCTGCGGACCATCCTGGGCGACGACTGGATGCAGGCCCTGCTCATCATGGACGCCGACGTGATCTACGAGCCGAATTCGCTGCGCATGATGACCCGGCACCTGGCCGATCCCCAGGTCGGGGCGGTCACCGCCTACATCAAGGAAGGCAGCCGCCCGGGCAACTACCTGACCCGGTTCATCGGCTACGAGTACATCACCGCCCAGGCGGCCGCCCGGCGCGCCCAGAACGTGCTCGGCGCCGTCGCGTGCCTGGCCGGCGGCGCCCAGCTGCACTCCCGGGTCAACCTGGAGGCCATCGGCGGCCGGATCGACACCACGTCGCTGGCCGAGGACACGTTCACCACGTTCAAGACCCAGATGGCCGGCCGCAAGGTGGTGTTCGAACCGCATGCCACCGTGTGGGCCGAGGAACCCGGTGACATCCGAGGTCTGTGGAAGCAGCGGCTGCGCTGGGCGCGCGGCAACGTCCAGGTCACCAAGCAGTTCAAGCACGTGTGGTGCCGGCCGAGCCCCACCCACCGGCTGGGCAGCGTCAGCTTCTCGGTGTTCTGGTTCTGCCTCTTCCTGCTGCCGGTCTTCATGATCGTGGCCTCGGCGTCCCTCATCACCCTGTACTTCAGCAACTTCGGGATGGCCTGGATCGTGTTCCACGTCCTGTGGATCATCAACGCGCTGACCTACGTGTTCATCACCTCGTTCGTGCTGATGATGGACTGGGTCACCGGCCGCCATGCCTGGATCGAGGGCATCCTGTTCCCCGGTGCGATCAGCCTGTCCATCATCATCGCGGCCTGCTTCCCCCGGCTGCTGCGGATAATTTTTTACGACCTGCTGCCCGTGATGGGCATCGTGCTGACGCCCGCCGAGCGGCGTGCCCTGGTCCTGTTCGCGTACGCCTGGCTGGCCGGCTCGATGCTCGTGGCCTACCTGGGCAAGGCCATCGCGCCACGCCGGTACGGCCGGGTGCCGGCCGCCGCCTTCATCTACATCGCGGGCTACGGGCCGCTGCTGTGCGCGTGCACGTTCGCGTCCTACATCAAGGAACTGCGGCACGCCGAGATGAAGTGGGACAAAACCGAGAAGACCGGCAAGGTCGCGATGCCGGTATGACCGGTGGCCGCGTGAAGGAGCCGCCGCGATGACCGGCGTCCTGCTCGGACTCCAGTGGCTGCTGGTGGCGCTGGTCATGCTGGGAGCGCTGCCGCTGCTGGTAGGTAACTACCAGTTCCTGCTGGTCGGGCTGCACTTCCGCCGGCTGCACTACGCCAGGTGCGCGCCGTTCTTCCCCCGGGTCGCGATCATCATCCCGGCCTGGAACGAGGCGGCGGTCATCGGCACCTCGGTGGACCGGCTGATGCAGCTCGACTACCCGCCTGACGCGCTGCGGGTCGTGGTGGTGGATGACGCCAGCACCGACGCCACCCCGGAGGTGGCCGCGGCCAAGGCGGCCGAGTACCCCGGGCGGGTCATACCGCTGCGGCGGGACCGGGGCGGTGAGGGCAAGGCGGCCACGCTCAACCACGGGCTGGCCCACATCCTGGCCGACGGCTGGGCCCAGGCCATCATGATCGTCGACGCCGATGTCATCTACGAGCCCACGGCGCTGCGCCGGATGACCCGTCACCTGGCCGATCCCGCGGTCGGCTCGGTCACCGCGTACATCAAGGAAGGCAGCCGCCCGGGCTGCTACCTGACCCGGTTCATCGGCTACGAGTACATCGTCGCCTCGGCCGCCGCCCGCCGCAGCCAGGAGGTGCTGGGCGCGATCGCCTGCCTGGCCGGCGGCGCGCAGCTGCACTCCCGGGAGAACCTGGTGGACCTGGGCGGCCGGGTGGACACCAGCACGCTGGCCGAGGACACGGTGACCACGTTCCAGACCCAGCTCGCCGGGCGCCGCGCCATCTTCGAGCCGCACGCGGTGGTGTGGTCCGAGGAGCCCGGCGCCATCGGGGCGCTCTGGCGGCAGCGGATGCGGTGGGCCCGCGGCAACATGCAGGTCACCCGGAAGTTCTCGGGCGTCTGGTTCCGGCCGCAGGCGGGCAGCCGGCTGGGCAGTATCAGCTTCGGCCTGATGTGGTTCTGCCTGCTGCTGCTGCCGGCCCTCATGGTGTGCGCGTCGGCCTCGCTGGTCACCCTGTTCTTCATCGACAGCCCCCTGGCCTGGACCGCCTTCCGCCTGCTGTGGCTCCTGAACGTGGTCACCTACGTGTTCATCACCTCCTTCACCCTGCTCATCGACCCTCAGTCGGCCCGGCGGACGTGGAAGGAAGCGCTGCTGTTCCCGGGCCTCGTCAACGTGGTCATCCTGCTGGCGGCCATCCTGCCCGGCCCGCTGAGCCTGCTGGCCCGGGCCCTGCTGTCCGCCGTGGGCGTGCCGGTCACCAGTGGCCTGATCCACGGCGTCCAGCTGTTCACCTATA
Source organism: uncultured Actinomycetes bacterium (assembly GCA_963837335.1). Taxonomy (GTDB): domain Bacteria; phylum Actinomycetota; class Actinomycetes; order Streptosporangiales; family Streptosporangiaceae; genus RYN-230. The sequence continues at coordinate 223,675 of CAWINS010000027.1, forward strand.
TCTGGCTGGCCGCCTGCATGGGCGTGGCCTACCTCGGCAAGGTGGCCGAGACCCGCCGCCTCGGCTGGCTCACCGGGCCACTGTTCGTGTACGTCGGCGGGTACGGCCCGCTGCTGTGCGCGGTTACCGCCGGTGCCTACGTGAAGGAACTCCGGCACGCCGAGGCGCGCTGGGAGAAGACGGAGAAAACCGGCCAGGTGGTGGCGCCGGCGTGATCGTCAGCGAGCCCGATGAGGCGGCCATGGAAGTCTTCGATGAGGAGGTCCGGTCCGCCGTCCGTTACGAGAAGGGCCTGGCCTACAAGGCGCTTGTCGCGCTGGCCATCGTGGCCGTCGTGATCCTCCTCCGGCTGTTCTTCCTGGGCTGACTTCTGGTCTGGCCTGCCGGTCTGCCTGCCCTGACGGCACCCGCACCCGCCGCCGGTGTGTGAACGCCCGCGCGGCGGGCACTTGGCGGCCATGTCGGCTCACACCCTCGGCCGCCGGCCCCCCCACGGGCACGAGCCCGGACACCGCAGCCTCACCCCGCTGCTCGTGGTGACCGGCGCCGCGCTGGTCTTCACCATCCTGCTCATCCTGGTCCGCCTGCAGTGGCACCCGCTGGAGTCCGCCGACCACAGCGCCGCCGCCCGGATCAACGCTCTCATCGCCGGGCATCCCGCCCTGGTGTCGGTGGTCAAGGCGGTCACCTGGCTGGGCAGCGACGGGGTGCTGTGGACGATCATCGGGGTCTCGGCGGCCTTCCTGGCCTTCCGGCGCCGCTGGCGGCTGGCCGGCTACCTGCTGGTCACCGGGGCGGGCGCGCTGGTCCTGGACCCGATCCTGAAGTCGCTGGTCGGACGGCTGCGCCCGGTGGTGGCGCACCCCATCGCGCACGGCGGCGGCAACAGCTTCCCCAGCGGGCACTCCCTCGGCTCGATCGTCTGTTACGGGGCGGTGCTGCTGGTCTTCCTGCCCGCGGCCCGCGGCCGCTGGCGGACCGCCTTCATCACCGTGATCGTCACGCTCGTCGCGCTGATCGGCATCAGCCGGATCCTGCTCGGCGTGCACTACCTGTCGGACGTGCTCGGCGGCTGGACCCTCGGTATCACCTGGCTCGGCCTGACCGCGTTCGCGTTCGAACTGACCCGGCGGGCCGAGGGCCAGCCGGTCACCGACCCCCTGGCCGAGGGACTGGAGCCCGAGGCCCGCGCCGATCTCGACCTAGCCCAGCCGGAGGCCCCCGTGAAAAGATCCGACACCCGTTCCCGCGCCCGTATCGCCGCCAGCCTCGTAGTCGCCTGGGTGCTCATCCTCGGCGTCATCGTCGGTTTCGGCGAACTGGTCGTGAAGTACAGCCACGACAAGTGGCTGGGCGACACGGCCATCCCGCGCTGGTTCGCCGCGCACCGCACCCCCGCTCTCAATAGCTGGAGCAACGACGTCAGCGTGGCCTGCGCCACGACCGGGATCCTCATCGTGGCCGTGGCCGCGTGCGTGATCTTCCTGGCCGTCATCCGGCACTGGCGGCCGGTCATCTTCATCGTGGTCGTGATGTTCGGGGAACTGGCCGCGTTCCTGGCCGCCGCGGCCGTGGTCAAGCGGCCCCGGCCCTACGTGCACCATCTCGACCAGCACCTGCCCACCTCGGCCTACCCATCCGGGCACGTGGCCGCCACCACCTGCCTGTACGGCGCGATCGCCATCGTGGTCCTCGGGCACACCAGGGGCTGGTGGCGGTGGCTGTTCGTGGCCCTGGCCGTCGTGACGCCGGTGGCCATCGCGCTGTCCCGGATGTACCGCGGCGAGCATCACCCGACCGACGTGCTCGGCAGCCTGATTTTCGCGGCGCTCTGGCTGTCCGCGACCACGCTGCTGATCAAGCCGAACGCCGAGCTTCCCGAACGCTCGCCGGGAACGGTGGGCGCGAAGCTCCGCTCGCTGTCCGGGCGGGCGGTTTCGCGGGCCTAGCACCGGGCAGCGGTATGGCAACGAACTTTTAAGGAGGTGTTCCATGACCGATTCTGAGGACGCCCGGCGCGTCGAGATCAAGGACGGCGACCATACGGTGGCCGCGGCCGAGGTCTCGCGGCGCGCGGGCGGGACGGCCAGGGCGTCGCTGCACGCCGCCTCGGGGCATGTGGCCCCGGGCCGCCGGGCCGACCTGGTGGACGCGGTCGTGGACCTGCCCGAGGTCCAGGCGAGCAGCCGCCTGGAGGCCACCATCCCGCTTGGTGACGGCGAGAGCCTGGACCGGCTGCGGGAGCGGACCGAGGAGACCACCAGCCGGCCGGCCGGGTCCACCGCGCTGGTGGACGCGAGCCTGCCGGGCGACCAGGACCGCCGCCACGAGGACCAGGCTGGCCAGCCCGGCCGCCCGGACGCCGGCGTCCCGCCCGCGGACGGGGAAACACCGCAGGCCTGAGCGCGGGTGGCCGTCCGGATCGGGACTTCGGGGTGGAGTTATGCCCACTGGGAGCCGGAACTGTACCCGCCCGGACTGCCGGCCACGGGCCGGCTGGCCCGCTACACGGCGGCCTTCGGCACGGCCGAGCTGAACAGCAGCTTCTACCGCTGGCCCCGGCCCGGTACGTTCCGTTATTGGCGAAATAAATTGCCCGCGGGGTTCTGCCTGTCGGTGAAGGCGCCGCGGGGCCTGACCCACGCGCGGAAACTGTACGGCCCGGAAACCTGGATCCAGCGGATCGGCGCGGGCTGGCATGAGCTGGGCGATAAACGGGCCGTGCTGCTGGCCCAGCTCGGACCGGCCCAGGCCCGTGACGACGCGAGGCTGGCCTATTTCCTGGGGCTGGTCCCGGAATGGATGCGGGTCGCGGTGGAGTTCCGCCATTCCAGCTGGCATTGCGAGGAGGTCTTCGCCCTGCTGGAGGCGCACCGGGCCGCGTATTGCGTGATGAGCGGCGCGCACTTGCCGTGCGTTCTGCGGGCGACCACAGATTTCACCTATGTGCGGCTGCACGGACCCGACCGCCAGCACCTGTACGCCGGCTCGTATAGCGAGGCCGATCTGTCCTGGTGGGCGGCCCGTATCCGGGAATGGGATTCCGCCGGGCAGGACGTTTTCGCCTACTTCAACAACGACGGCCAGGCGAATGCCGTGCGCGACGCCCGGGCCTTGCGCCGGCTCCTTGGCCAGCCCGTGACCGGGTGAATGCTGCTGAGCAGGCCGGCGGGAACATTAACCGGGCCGGTAGCATTTCATAATCGTGACCCTCACCGACCTTCTCCCGGCTGACGCTGCCCCCGATGCGGTCTTCGACGCGTTCGCGGGCTGGGCCAAGGAGCAGGGCCTGGCCCTCTACCCGCACCAGGAAGAGGCCCTGATCGAGGTGGTCTCCGGGGCCAACGTGATCCTGTCCACCCCGACCGGCTCAGGCAAGAGCCTGGTCGCCACCGGGGCGCACTTCGCGGCGCTGGCCGACGGCCGCCGGTCCTTCTACACCGCGCCGATCAAGGCCCTGGTCTCGGAGAAGTTCTTCGCCCTGTGCGCCGCCTTCGGCCCGGCCCAGGTGGGCATGATGACCGGCGACGCCAGCGTCAACGCCACCGCGCCGATCATCTGCTGCACGGCCGAGGTGCTGGCCAGCATCGCGCTGCGGGACGGCGCCGCCGCCGACGTCGGCCAGGTCGTCATGGACGAGTTCCACTTCTACGCCGACCCCGACCGGGGCTGGGCCTGGCAGGTGCCGATCATCGAGCTGCCGCGGGTGCAGTTCGTGCTGATGTCAGCGACCCTGGGCGACGTCTCCCGGTTCGAGTCCGACCTGACCCGGCGCACCGGGCGGCCGACCGCCATCGTCCAGTCCGCCGAGCGCCCGGTACCGCTCACCTACTCCTACGTCACCACCCCGCTGCACGAGACCCTGGAAGAGCTGCTCAGCACGCACCAGGCCCCCATCTACGTGGTGCACTTCACCCAGGCCGCGGCGCTGGAACAGGCCCAGGCGCTGATGAGCGTGAACGTCTGCTCCCGCGCGGAGAAGGACGAGATCGCCGCGCTGATCGGCGGCTTCCGGTTCACCGCCGGGTTCGGGAAGACGCTGTCCCGGCTGGTCCGGCACGGCATCGGGGTGCATCACGCCGGGATGCTGCCCAAGTACCGCCGGCTGGTCGAGACCCTGGCCCAGGCCGGGCTGCTGAAGGTCATCTGCGGCACGGACACCCTGGGCGTGGGGATCAACGTGCCGATCCGCACCGTCCTGTTCACCGCGATGTCCAAGTACGACGGGTCGAAGACCCGGCTGCTGCAGGCGCGCGAGTTCCACCAGATCGCTGGCCGGGCCGGCCGGGCCGGGTTCGACACCACCGGCCGGGTGGTGGTGCAGGCCCCCGAGCACGTCGTGGAGAACGAGCGCCTGCTGGCCAAGGCCGGCGATGACCCGAAGAAGCGGCGCAAGGTGGTCCGCAAGAAGCCGCCGGAGGGATTCATCGCCTGGGGCCAGCCCACCTACGAGCGGCTGGTCGCCGCCGACCCCGAGCCGCTGACGTCCAGCTTCCAGGTCACCCACGCCATGCTGCTGAACGTGATCAGCCGGCCGGGTGACGCGTTCACCGCCATGCGGCACCTGCTCACCGACAACCATGAGGACCGGGCCGCCCAGCGCCGGCATATCCACCAGGCCATCGCCATCTACCGGGCGCTGCTGGCCGGGGGAGTGGTGGAGCGGCTGGACGAGCCGGACGCCGAGGGCCGCCAGGTGCGGCTCACCGTGGACCTCCAGTTCGACTTCGCGCTGAACCAGCCGCTGTCCCCGCTGGCCCTGGCCGCGATCGAACTGCTGGACCGCGAGTCGCCGACCTACCCGCTGGATGTGGTTTCCGTCATCGAGGCCACGCTGGACAACCCCAGGACGGTGCTGTCCGCCCAGCTGTTCAAGGCGCGCGGTGATGCCGTCGCGCAGATGAAGGCCGATGGCCTCGACTATGACACCCGGATGGATCTGCTGGAGTCGGTCAGCTACCCCCGGCCCCTGGACGACCTGCTCGAGGCCGCGTACGACATGTACCGCCGGGGCCACCCGTGGGTCGCCGACTACGCGCTGGCCCCCAAGTCCGTGGTCCGTGACATGTACGAGCGGGCCATGACCTTCGTGGAGTACGTCGGCTTCTACGGCCTGTCCCGCTCGGAGGGACTGGTGCTGCGCTACCTGGCCGACGCGTACAAGGCGCTCCGGAACACCGTCCCGGACGAGGCCAAGACCGAGGAGCTCACCGACCTCATCGAGTGGCTGGGTGAGCTGGTCCGCCAGGTCGACTCCAGCCTGCTGGATGAGTGGGAGCAGCTGCGCGACCCATCCGGCGTCCTGGTCAGCCAGGCCGAGGCGGGCCCGCCGGCCGTCACCCGCAACGTCCGCGCGTTCCGGGTGCTGGTCCGCAACGCGCTGTTCCGCCGGGTGGAGCTGGCCGCGCTCGGTCACTACGACGAGCTGGGCCAGCTGGACGGCGAGGACGGCTGGGACGCCGAGGCCTGGGAGGCCGCGGTCGAGCCGTACTTCGATGTGCACGACGAGATCGGCACCGGGCCGGACGCCCGCGGGCCCGCGCTGCTCATCATCGACGAAGGCGCGCGGGCCTGGACGCTGCGGCAGATCTTCGACGACCCGGCCGGGGACCACGACTGGGGCATCTCCGCGCAGGTGGACCTGGCCGCCTCCGAAGAGGCCGGCCAGGCCGTCCTCCGGGTCACCGACGTGGGCCAGCTCTAACGCTCACGCCCCGAACACCGAGGCCAGGCCAGCCACCGCGGCATCGATCAGCCGCCCGAGGTCGCTGTCCGCGCCGGCCAGCCACTGCTCGCAGGCCGCCACGAACAGGCCCTGCACCGCGTAGCCCAGGGTGACCGGCAGCAGCGAGTCGGGCGGCTGCCCGGTCCGCCCGGCCACGAACTCCGCGATGACCTGCCGCCAGGCGGCGTAGCGCAGCGTGGAGTGGGCCTGTAACGCGGGCACCCGCAGGATCAGCTCCAGCCGCCGCCGGTGCCAGCCCTCCTGGCCGGGCGGGATCTGGTTGAACGTGATCAGGCCCAGCCGGATGGCCTCAGCCATCGGGGTCTGCGGCGGGCAGCCCGCCAGGCGCACGCGCATCTGCTCGAGCCGTTCCTCGAAACCGCCCCACGGCACATCGTTCTTCGAGGCGAAGTAGCGGAAGAACGTGCGCCGCCCGATCCCCGCGGCCCGCGCGATGTCCCCGACGGTGGTCCCTTCGAAGCCCTGCCGGTCGAACAGCTCGAACGCCACCTGCTCAAGTTCAGCGCGGGTGGTCATCCGCCGGCGGCCGACGGGCGCGGGAGAACCTTCCCGCGGCATCTGCCATCACCCCATTTCGTGGCGCAGCGATCAGCCGCCCCGCTCACGACTTCCCCGTTGCTCTCGTTCCCCATGGCGTGGGCCGCGTCCCCAAGCACACGTTTGCAGCCCGCGTGCTGAGCATCCCACGAGCCAGCGCCGCGTGCGGCAAATCCGGCCCAGTAGCGGCCCAGACGCGGCCCGGGAGCGGGCCCGGGTGGGGCCCGGCAGCGGGGCCCGGGTGGGGCCCGGGATCGGGCTCAGTGCGGGCGACACGCGGACGTGGCCGCAATCACCGGGGATGTCGCGCCGGTCCGGCATTATGGCGAGCGTCACGATCCCACACGGCGGTGCGATGCGACTGATCCACACCTCGGACTGGCATCTGGGGCGCACGCTGCACGGCGAGAACCTGCTGCCCGCTCAGGACGATTTCCTGCGCTGGCTGCTCGACGAGGCGGTCCGCCAGCAGGCCGGTGCCGTGGTGGTGGCGGGGGACATCTACGACCGCGCGGTGCCCCCGGTCAACGCCGTCCGGCTGCTCGACGCGGCTCTGCTGCGCTTCGCGCAGGCCCGCATCCCGGTGATCCTGACCAGCGGCAACCATGACTCCGCCGTCCGGCTGGGCTTCGGCGCCGGGCTCAGCGAGGCGGCCGGCATCCACCTGCGTACCGCGGTGGCCGACCTGGCCCGGCCGGTACTGCTGGCCGATGAGCATGGCCCGGTGGCCGTGTACGGCGTGCCCTACCTGCTGCCCGACGCGGTCATGGCCGACCTCGGGGTGCAGACGCGGACGCACGAGGCGGTGCTGGCCGAGGCGGCCCGGCGGATCAGGGCGGACGCCGCGGCCCGGGGCGTCGGCCGCACCGTGGTCGCGGCGCACGCCTTCGTCACCGGCGGGCAGCCCGCCGAATCCGAGCGCGACATCCGGGTCGGCGGCGTGGCCGACGTACCGGCCGGCGTGTTCGCCGGGTTCAGCTACGTGGCCCTCGGCCACCTGCACGGCGCGCAGCGGGCCGGGCCACCGCCGGGGACCGGCCAGGACCCCGCGACGGAGGGCCCCGCCACGGAGGCTGCGGCGGTGAACGGCGGCGGTCCGGCGGGACCCGTGATCCGGTACTCGGGCTCGCCGCTCGCTTTCTCCTTCTCCGAGAAGAACCACGTCAAGTCGGTCACGCTGGCCGAGATCGACGCGGCCGGGCAGGTGCGCACCACCCTGCTCCCGGCGCCCGTGCCCCGGCCGCTGCGCGAGGTGCGCGGCACCCTGGACAGCGTCCTGGCCCGGGCGGAATCCGATCTCGCGGACCTGGCCGGCGCCTGGGTCAAGGTGGTGCTCACCGATGCCGTGCGGCCGTCCGCCCCGATGGAACGGCTACGCGAGAAATGGCCGCACACGCTGGTCCTGGACTTCGCGCCGGAGGGGGCGCTGACCGGATCCGGTGCCGACCTGGAACGGCTGGCCGCGGCGAGTGACCCGGTCGAGATCTGCTGCCTGTTCGTGGATTTCACCAGCGGCGGCCCGGCCGAGGACGGGCACCGCGCGGTGCTCCGCGCGGCCGTCGAGGCCGCGCAGCACGCCGAGTCGGCCGCCTGATGCGGCTGCACAGCCTGGAGCTGACCGCGTTCGGCCCGTACGCCCAGATGCAGCGGATCGACTTCGGCCGGCTGTCCAGCAGCGGCCTGTTCCTGCTCGAGGGGCCGACCGGGTCCGGCAAGACGACGATCCTGGACGCCATCACGTTCGCGCTGTACGGCGGGCTGGCTGGCGACGAGTCCGCCGAGGACCGGCTGCGCTCGCATTTCGCCGCGCCGGACGCCGAGCCCTCGGTCAGCCTGGAGTTCTCGGTCCGCGGCGTCCGGCACCGGCTGACCCGGGTGCCTGAGCACCGGCGGCCGAAGCGGCGGGGGGACGGCTTTACCACCGAGGCCGCGCACGTGCACCTGCAGCGCCATGAGGGTGGCGGGTGGGTCAGCCTGTCCGCCAACAAGGCCGAGGCCGGGGAGATGATCACCGAGCTCATCGGCCTGAACCGGGCCCAGTTCACCCAGGTCATGCTGCTGCCGCAGGGGCAGTTCGCGAAGTTCCTGCAGGCCGCGGACGACGAGCGGCGGGTGCTGCTCAGCAAGCTGTTCGGCACCCAGCTGTACGACCGCATCACGGCTGAGCTGGATCGCCGCCGCGCCGCCGCGATCCGCCAGCGCCAGGACGCCGACGCCGCGATCGACGCGGCCACCTCCGCGGCGGCCGAGGCCGCCGGCCTGGACGCCGGGGAGCGGGCCAGCCTGCTCGAGCTGCCTGCCCCCGAGCGGGCGACCCGCCTGAAGCAGGTGGCCGCGGACCTCGCGCAGAACGCGGCGGTCAGCGCGGAAGGACTGGAGGTGGCGGCGGCCGAGGCCGTCGCCCGGCTGGCCGCCTGCGAGCGGGAGCGGCAGCAGGCCCGGCTGATGGCCAGGCTGACCGAGGCGCTGCGCCTGCTGCATGAGCAGGAGGACTCCCGGCCCCAGCATGACCAGCGGGCGGCCCGGCTGGCCGCGGCCCGGCGCGCGGAGCCGGTGCGGCCCCTGCTCGCCGCGCTGCGTGAGGCGCAACAGGTGGCCGGCGAGGCCCGCGGCAGCCTGCTCCGGCTGATCCCGGACCCGGACGACACCATGCTGGCCGGTGGCGGCGGTGCCCAGGCGTTCGTGCGGGCCGAGGCGGCCGAGAAGGACGCCGCGTCCCTGCAGCATCTCGCCGACGCCGAAGCGGCCCTGCCCGACCGGGTCACCGCGCTGAGGGCCGGCCAGCAGGCGGTCGCGAGCGCCACCGGCCTGGTCCGCGCCCTGGAAGCGGCGCGCGCCGATCTGCCCGGGCAGATCGGCGCCGTCGGGGAGCAGCTCGCCGCGGCCCGGCTCGAGGAAGCCGGCCTGGGGGCGGCCCGCGCGCAGCAGGCTGCGCTGATGCGCCGCGGCGGCCGCCGCCGCTGACCTGGCCGCCCTGGAGCCGGTGCTCGCGGCCAAGAACGCGGCCCTGCTCGACGCCGTGGACACCCACCAGCGGCAGACCGAAGCCCACCTGCAGCTCCTGGCGGCCCGGCTGGAGGGCATGGCCGCGGAACTGGCCGCGCAGCTCGCGGACGGCTCCGCCTGCCCGGTCTGCGGTTCCACGGCTCACCCGGCCCCGGCCCAGCCCGCCGGCGGTCTCGTGTCCGATCAGGACCTCGCCGCGGCCGCCGCGCGGCGGGATGCGGCTGAGGCCGCGCGGGCCCAGCTGACCCGCGAACGTGACGACCTGGCCGCGGCGGTGGCGGCCAGCGCCGCGGTGGCGGACGGCGGGACGGTGGACGGCCTGGCCGCCGAGGCCGCGGCCGTGGGTGACCTGGTGGCCAGGGCCGGGCAAGCCGCCGCCGATGTCAGCCGCCTCGAGGCCGAACTCGCCGGCCGCCACGCGCAGCAGCAGCGGGTCGCGGAGGAACTGCAGACCGCGGCGGCGGCGCTGGCCACCGCCCAGGCGCAGGCCGCCGCGGCCGAGGCTGACCTGAGCCAGCTGCAGGACGAACTGGCCGGGGCGGCCCAGGGGCACCCGTCGGTGACGGGGCGGCAGGCCGCCTTGCGCCGCGCCGCCAGCACGGACCGCTCCCTCGCCGCGGCGCTGGATCAGCTGGCGGCCGCGCTGGCCGACGAGCGCAGGGCCCGCGAGCGCGCCGAGCGGGAGGCGGTGGATCGCGACTTCGCCAGCGCGGATCTGGCCAGCTCCGCGCTGCTCAGCCCGCGCGACCAGGCGGCCCTGGACGAGCAGGTGACTACGTGGGCCACCCGGCTGGCCGCGCTGCGGTCCGCGGCGGCCGCCGACGACCTGGCCGGCCTGGACCCCGGGCAGGCTGACGCGGTGCACGCGGCGGCGCAGGCCGCGGCGGACGTCCTGGCCCGCGCCCAGGAGGCCGAGCAGGAGGTCCGCGGCGCCCGCGACGCGGCCCAGGCCCGGGTCGGGCGGCTGCACCAGCGGCTGGCCGAGGTACAGGACGCCCAGGACGCCTTCGACCAGCTGCACGAGGACACCTCGGCGGTGATCCGGCTGGCCGGCCTGGCCAAGGGCATGGACGGGCACCGCCGGATGGCGCTGACCACCTATGTGCTGCGGCAGTGGTTCGGGCAGGTCGTGGCGGCGGCCAACGTCCGGCTGGGGGCGATGTCGGCGGGCCGGTACGAGCTCCGGCGTACCGACGAGAGCGGGACGCGGCGGGAGCGGACCGGGCTCACCCTGGTGGTGATCGACCGGCACACCGGCACGGAGCGAAGCCCGCGGTCGCTGTCCGGGGGCGAGACCTTCTACACCTCGCTGGCGCTGGCCCTCGGGCTGGCCGACGTGGTCAAGGCCGAGGCCGGCGGGGTGGATCTGGACACCCTGTTCATCGACGAGGGCTTCGGCACGCTCGACGCGGAAACCCTCGACCAGGTGATGGCGGTCATCGACGAGCTGCGCGACCGCGGCCGGGTGGTCGGCATCGTGAGCCACGTGGCCGACCTGAAGGACCGGGTCGCCGAGCGGCTCGAGATCCGGCGCCTGGCCGACGGTTCCTCCACGGCCCGGGTCATCGCCTGACCAGGCGTTGCGGCCAGCCACTATGCTGATCCGACCGGCCGGGGGCCGGCGGGCCGGAAGTAGCCCGGTGCTGGGTTCAGGGGGATCTGTTGAAGAAGGTCGGCGTCGCGGCCCTGGCCGCGGTCGTGCTCGCGTTCCTGGCGGCGGGGGCGGCCGCCGCGCTCACCACGCGGTCCACGCGGAACCCGGTCGCGGTCGCGGACCGTCACCAGCTCCGGCTCCCGGTCGCATACAACGGCCAGGACGGCTGGGGTCACGGGACGGTGCGGCTATCCGTGATCTACGTGGGCGGCCCGGACACGTTCCTGCGCGTCCAGCACTGGTCACACTGGACGGCCAGCTCCGCGTTCGCCGCGGGCACCCTCTGGGTGGACAACTGCCAGCCGAACTGTGCGGCGGGCCATTACGTCAAGTACCCCGCCTCGGTGAGCCTGTCGCGCGTGGCGGTCCATCAGGGAGCCAGCTACTTCTCCCGGATGACCCTGCGCTACTACCACAAGAGCGCCCGCGATTACGGGTTCCGCTGGGGCACCTACCGCGGTGCGACGGTCCCGCTGTGGATCGGCGGACCGGGCTGACCGTCGCGGCCTGACCGCCTTCCAGCCGGCCGCCTTCCTCCCGGACGGCCCGTCTCCGGCCAGCGTCCCTCTCGGCCAGGCCAACGAATGGTCAACGGCTGCCCGAGATCCCTCATTTCGCCCGGGCCGGACATTATGCTCCCGCTCGCGCCGCCCGGCCCGACCCTGGCCGTGGCGGCGGCCGGGATACCCGTGGGACGGGAGTCGTCATGCAGACAGCGCTGGACGGCCGGTGAGCCGCCTGGCCAAGGCCGGCTACATCGCCGCCACGGTCGTCGTCGTGGCCGTGGTCCTGGCCAGCCTGGGCGCTTATGCGGTCTACCGCCGGCTGGACGGGAACGTCAGCGTGGTGAAGGTCAACGGCCTGAGCCACCGGTCGGTGTACGGCGCGCAGAACATCCTGATCCTCGGGTCGCAGACCCGCGACGGCCAGCGGGCCGGGGATCTCGGGTCCAACCCCAGCCTGAACACCAGTAACTCGGACAACCTCCTGCTGGTCCACCTCAATCCCACGCACACCCAGGCCATCGTGCTGTCCATCCCGCGGGACACCATGGTGTACGAGCCGGGCTGCCAGGCCCGGCGCACGATCGGGACCGGGATCATGGGGCCCTACCAGTCCGCGATCATCGACGGGGCGATGAACATCGGCGGCCCGTCCTGCGCGGTCAGCACGGTCAAGGACCTGACCGGCATCCGGCTCGACCATTTCGTCGAGTTCAACTTCAACTCCTTCCGCGCGATGGTGGACACGATCGGCGGGGTGGAGGTCTGCGTCCCGCGCAGCGGATACCACGACCCTTACAGCGGCCTGAACCTCAGCGGCGGGAAGCACCTGCTCACCTACAACCAGGCGCTCGCCTACGTGCGCACCCGGCATGGCGTCACGGCCGAGGGCGATACCGGTGGCGACCTGCCGAGGATCGAGCTGCAGCAGGCGTTCATGTCCTCGGTCATCCAGAAGGTCAACAGCCAGGGCATCCTGAACAACTCGGTCGAGTTGCTCAAGATCGCGGATGTGGCCACCCGGGCGCTGACCGTGGACCAGGGGCTCGACTCGGCCAGCAAGCTGCTCGGGATGGCCCGCAGCCTCACCGGGCTGCACGCGAAGAACGTGACCCTGCTGACCATGCCGACCATCACCGACCCGGCGGACATCAACCGGCTGCTGCCCCAGGAGCCCGCCGACGACGTCATCTTCCAGATGATCCTCGACGGCCAGACGTGGCATCACCGGCTGCCCACGCTGCCCGATCACCAGGTCAGGGTGCACGTGCTCAACGGCACTGGCATCGCGGGACTGGCCGGGCAGACCGCCCGGCGGCTGGCCCGGCTCGGCTTCGACGTGACCGGCACCGGAGACGCGCCGGCCACCAGCGCCACCACCGTGACGTACTCGGGCACCGCGCAGGCCGACAGCGCCTACACGCTGATGACTGCGCTCAAAGCCACCCCGGCCGCGCAGAACCTGCTGGCCGAGCCGGCCCAGCAGACCGGCCAGCCGGGCCCGGTCACGCTGGTGATCGGCAGTGACTTCACGGGCGTCAACGCGCCGGCCGCGCCGCACCGCCGCCAGCCGCCGGCCACGCAGCGGCTGGCGGGGCGGGTAACGGCGGCCAGGCCACGGTGCAGAGCCGCAACGCCGGCGCCAGCATCTGCTCGGGACTGCCCGCGGCCAACCCGGATCCCGGCACTCCCTGAGCCGCTGCCTCCTCCGTGAGCCCCCGTGGTTTTGACTCTTCCGTACATCCGTGTGACTATACGGACGTACGGAGGTAAGAACATGCCGCCACGAGATCATGATCATCCGGTGAGCAGGCCGGGTGTCGCCGCGGCCCGGTCGGGTGCCCTGTCGGAGGGGGACGCCGGGCGGCTATGGTGGCTGGCCCCGCTGATGATCCCCATCGAGATCGTCAGCCACCTGGCCCGCCCGGTGTCGCTGTCGATGCGGCTCCTCGGCAACATCGCCGCCGACCACGCGGTGGTGCTGGCGTTCTTCGCCATCATCCCCTTCCTGGTTCCGGTCCCCTTCCTGCTGATGGGGGTGTTCGTCTCGGTCGTCCAGGCGATCGTCTTCTCGTTGCTCTCCACCGTTTACATCGGCCAGGCCGTCGCTCACGAAGAGCACTAGCCGGCCAGTCGAATTGCAGCTAAGGTCCGCACCCGAAAACCAAAACCGAGCAGGAGCCCGATCATCATGCGCCGCATCTCCAAGACCTTCGTTTCCCTCTTCGCCCTCGGCGTCGCCGCCGCGGTCACCCTGACCGCCAGCCCGGCCTTCGCGCAGGCAATGGATCCCGCGCGCGCCGACCGCGACAAGTGGCTCGGTCTCGCCGCCGCGCTCGCCATCGGCCTGTCGGCCCTGGGCGGCGCCATCGGTCAGGGGCGCGCCGCCGGCTCGGCCCTGGAAGGGATTGCCCGCAACCCGCAGGCCTCGGCAAGATCTTCGTCCCGATGATTGTCGGTCTGGCGCTCATCGAGTCGCTGGTCATCTACGGCCTCCTGATCGCCTTCCAGCTCTTCGGCAAGATTGGCTAAGGCCGCGTCGGTGCCGGTCGCCTAGACTGGCCTCCGGCGCTTTCATGGCTATTTCCTGCGGCATCGTCGGCCTGCCCAACGTCGGCAAGTCCACGCTCTTCAACGCGCTGTCGGCGGCGGGCGCCGAGGCGGCGAACTATCCGTTCTGCACCATCGAGCCGAACGTCGGCGTCGTCCCGGTGCCCGACGCGCGCCTCGACGCGCTGGTCGAGCTCGTACCACCCGAAGCGGTCGTCGCCGCGACGGTCAACTTCGTCGACATCGCCGGCCTCGTGCGCGGCGCCTCGAAGGGCGAAGGCCTCGGCAACCAGTTCCTGGCCAACATCCGCGAGGTCGACGCCATCGCCCACGTCGTGCGCTGCTTCGAGGACGACAACGTCATCCACGTCGAGGGCCGCGTCGATCCGGTGGCCGACGTCGGCACCATCGACACCGAGCTCTGCCTCAAGGACCTCGAGACGGTCGACAAGCGCCTCGACCGCGCGCCAAGAAGGCGCTCAAGGGGCACGGCGGCCAAGGAAGAGAAGCTCGCCCTCGAGCTCTGCGAGCGGCTGCAAGCCGGCCTCGACGCACGGCAAGCCGGCGCGCGCGCAGGGCCTCGACCGCCGAGGCGCAGGCTGCTGCTGCGCGACATGCGGCCTGCTCACGCTGAAGAAGGTCTTCTACGTCGCCAACGTCGCCGAGAAGCAGCTCGGCCAGCGCCGACAGCGACAAGCACGTCGCGCGCGCTGCGAGGCGCACGCCGAGACCGAAGGGCGCGCCGGTGGTCGTCATCTGCGCCGCCGCCGAGGCGGAGATCGCCGGCCTCGACGCCGCCGACCGCCCGGACTTCCTGGAGAGCGCTCGGGCTGAAGGAGCCCGGCCTCCACGCCGTCATCCGCACCGGCTACGAGCTCCTCGACCTCATCACCTTCTTCACCGCCGGCCAGGACGAGTGCCGCGCCTGGACCGTCAAGCGCGGCGCCAAGGCGCCCCAGGCGGCCGGCGTCATCCACACCGACTTCGAGCGCGGCTTCATCAAGGCCGAGGTCATCTGGTGGGAAGACCTCGTCAAGCTCGGCTCCGAGGCAGCCTGCCGCGCCGACGCCAAGCTCGCAGATCGAAGGCAAGGAGTACGTCGTCCGCGACGGCGACGTCATTCACTTCCGGTTCAACGTCTGAACCGCGCTCGGCCGGCTCCTTTGCCCGGCCTGCTGGGCGCTTGGGTTTTGCCGGCGGGGGTGCCACGATAGACCACCTGATGCCGGTGCCGCACCTGAGACGCGCGCGGAGACAGCTCGGTTCGATCCTTTTGTCGACCGTCGCGTTCGCGGCGCTCTGCACCGGCGCGGCGCAGGCGGGCGGCGCGCCCGCGCCCTCGCCGATGGAGACGATGCCTTTCCCGTCACGACCGATTCCCCGGCCGCTCGGGTCGCTTTCCAGCGGGGCATGGTCGCCCTGCACTCCTTCGCCTACTCCGACGCCGTCGAGGCGTTTCGGGCTGCGACCGCGGCCGATCCCGGCTTAGTGATGGGCTACTGGGGCGAGGCGATGGCGCTCAACCGGCCGGTCTGGAACGAACAGGACACGGCCGGCGGGCGCGCCGCCGTCGCCAAGCTCGAGGCGGTCAAGCTGCCGCCGAAGCTGACGCCACGCGAGCGCGCCCTCGTGGCGACGGTGCCCCTCCTCTACCGTGGCGAGGACAAACGGGCCCGCGATCAGGCCTATCTGGCGGCAATCGAGCGCGTCGGCCGTGACTTCCCCGAGGACGACGAGATCACCTGCCTCCGCGCCCTGGCGGCGATGGGCGCGGGGCAAACCATCGTCGCAGCGGGGGGCGACGATCTCGGGCTGCGGATGCGCGCCGCCGCGCTGGCGCTGGAGGTGTTCCACCGCAACCCGAACCACCCGGGGGCCGCCCACTACGCCATCCACGCGCTCGACGATCCGGAGCACGCAATCCTGGCGTTGCCGGCGGCGCAGCACTACGCGAAGGCCGCGCCGGACGCCTACCACGACGATCCACATGCCGTCGCACATCTTCGTGCAGCTGGGGATGTGGCCGGAGGCCCGCGCCGCCAACGAAGCCGCCTGGGCCTCCTCGCTCGACTGGGCGGCGCGGAAGACCCCGCCCAGCGGACAGCGCGACACGCACAGCCTCTCCTGGCTCGGCTTCATCCAGCTTCAGGAGGGGCGAAAGGCGGCCGCGACGGCGACGCTCGCGACGCTGCGCGAGACCGCAATCGTCAAACCGACGATTGAGGTGCGCGTCTTCTACTATGCGCAGCTCGCGGGCTCGCTCCTCGCGGAGACCGGAGGCTGGAGCGAGGCGGCCGCGCTCTATGATCCAGTCGTCCCGACAGGGCCAGTCGTCCCGACAGGGCCAGTCGTCCCGACAGGGGCCACCCCCTCGCCGCCAGCCGCGCCGGCGGCGGGGGGCGTCGACGCCTGTCACTGCGGCGCTATCGCGGCCGCTCCCCGCGCGGCGCTGGAGCCTTCCTACCTGTTCGGGGCGGTGGCCACGCGCGCCTACTTCCAGGGGATGGCCGCCGTGCATTCTCGCCGCCCGGCCGACGCCGAGCGCTCGCTCCGGGCGCTGCAGGAGATGACAGCACAGGCGGAGGCGACCGACGTCGAGTCGATGAAGGTCGCCGTCGTCCACCGCCAGCAGCTCGCGGCCGCGGTCGAGGCGGCGCGGCCAGGCGGCGGGGCGGCGGCGCTCGGGCGCGCGCTCGCGGTGCTCGAAGCGACCGCGGTGCTCGAGAGCCAGCTCCCCGTCTCGGGCCCGATCTTCGGTCTCCCGACGCGCGAGCTGCAAGGCGACCTCCTGCTCTCCGCGCGACGGTCGGCCGAGGCGCGCGCGGCGTTCGCCGCCGCGCTCCAGCGCTACCCGAATCGCTCCCGCTCCCTCCTCGGCCTGGCGCGCGCCGCCGGGCAGGCGGGCGATCGGGCGGCCGCCCGTGAAGCCTGCCGCCAGCTCGCTTCGAACTGGCGCCACGCCGACGCGGGCTGGCCCGACCTCGCCGAGGTGAGAGCCTGCGCTCGATGAACCGGCGCCAGGCCGTCGCCGCGCTGGCGGCCGGCGCCGGTGCCGCGCTCTGGCCCGGCGGGGGGCGCGCCGCCGGGACCACCCGGCCGGGGACCACCGGGCGCACGACGCGACCGACCCTCGCGCCGGTGATCGTCAGGCGCGAGCAGATCGTGAGGACGATCGTGGGCCTGCGCCCGTTCCGGCCGAGCGGCTTCGTCGTCCGCGCCGAGAAGCTCGGCGACAAGGTCGTCGTCCACAACTACGGCCACGGCGGGTGCGGCATCACGCTCTCCTGGGGCACCGCCGCGCTCGCCGTCGACGAGGTGCTGCGCACCGGACAAAAGCGGGCCGCCGTGCTCGGCTGCGGCGCCGTCGGACTGGCCACGGCGCGCCTGCTGCAGCAGCACGGCATCGCGGCGACAATCTACACGCGCGAGCAGCCCCCGGCGACCACCTCGGACGTCGCCGGCGGGCGCTTTTATCCGTTCGACGTCTTCGACAAGGAGGCCGCCACGCCAAACTTCCTGACCACGCTGTGGTGCGCGGCCCGCGTCTCGTACGCCGCCTTCTGCAAGCTGCCCGCCGCCCGCTACGGCATCTACCGCTACCCGACCTACGCGTGCCGCAACACCCCCTTCGCCCCCGAATCGCTGCTGAACTTCGACAGCCCGGTCCACGATCTCCTGCCCGGTCTGCGCGACCTCGGCGACGACGAGAAGCCCTTCCCCTACCCCATCGTGCGCACCTTCGAGACGATGCTCATCGAGCCCGCCGTCTATTTGCCCGCCGTCATGCGCGACCACGCGCGCGCCGGCGGTCGCATCGTCGTGCGCACGTTCGCGACCGTCGCCGACGTCGCCGCGCTGAAGGAGCAGGCGATCGTCAACTGCACCGGCCTCGGCAGCGCCGCGCTGTTCGGCGACAAGGAGCTCCTGCCCATCAAGGGCCAGCTCACGATCCTGCGCCCGCAGCCGGAGGTCGACTACGTCACCCTCCCCCCGGACCTCTACATGTTCCCGCGCCACGACGGCGTCGTCCTCGGCGGCACGTTCGAACGCGGCGTCTCCACGCTCGAGCCCGACCGCGCGGCGGAAGACCGAGTCCTCGCGGCGCACGCCAAGTTCTTCGCGGCGCTCTCCGGCGCGGCGCCGTCCCCGCGCTAGGCCGCTTCTTAATTGAAGTGATCGAATTGGCTCGGAGAGCACACCAAGGCCCCCGCCCGGCCTTCGTCAGCCGTGATCGCCCATCAGATTCTGAAACGGCCGGCGTGATTTCCAGCGGTACGCATGGAAGTCACGTCTATCTGTGGAGAGAATTCGACCGCTGCCGAGATGTTCCGCCAGGATGACCAGCGAGGCGTCGGCGAGATCCATCGGGAGATCGCGGTATTTTTGCATGAGCTCGAGAACCCGCGGCAGGTGCTCGCCGGCCAGCGAGAAGATCTCGAAGGCCCCTTTTGCGGCGCTGGCGACGAACGTCTCGGCGGCCCCCGGGCCGAGGCGTGCCACCATGAGCTGACAGGTCTCGGTCAGGACGGGCCAGGTCGTGATCAGGGGCTCCGTCAGGTCCGTCAGAGCGCGCTTGGCGGCCGGATGGTGCTCGTCTCGCGAGTTGGCGAGCGCGAGAAAGAATCCCGTGTCAGCGATGATCACCCGCGGGATTTCCGCGTCAACGATTGCGTCAGGTCCTGCTTGTACGTCGCAGACAGACCGGTCGGGCCGGCAGCGCAACCGACGAGCGAAGCGAGAGCAGCGGCCGGGTTGCTGGTCCGGGTCACCGTCTGGTAGTAGGCCTCCAGCGACTCCTTGACGATCTCGGTCGTCGACCGGCCGGTTCGCTGACAAAGCGCCCGGACCTTGCGCGCCAGCTCGGCGTCGAGGCGCGCGTTGATTCTAACTGTCATACAGATTGTATGACATGCGCCTCACGGGCCGTCAACTCGACCGGTCGCGTTTTGGACGTACCGGCCGATTGCCGATACACCTTCGGAATGCGCGGCGCCGCGTGGGTCCTGGCGATCGCCGTCGTGGGAGGCGGGACGGTGGCGTGGCTCGTCCATGCCCGGACCGGCGCGGTCGACCGCGAGCTCAATGCCGAGCTGGCCGCCGCGCTCGACCGTGGCGGCATCGGCGACCTCGGGTGAGCCCAGGCGGTGGGGCGGCGGCTGGTGCTCGGCGCCGGAGGCGGGCGGGCTGAAGCGGCCGCGCTGGCCTATGCCGACGCCCGGCTGGCGATCGATTACGGGGCGACGACCGCCCCGGAGGCGGAGGCGATCCTCGAGCGGTTCCGGCTGCCGGATGGGCAGGGCGGACAGCCCTTCGACGTTGGCCGCCAGCGCCAAGGCGCTGCTGACCGCCCGAAACGGTGACCGCGAGGGCGCCGCGCGCATCGCCGCCACCGCGGCGGCGGCCCAGCCCGGGAGCCCTTACCCGCTGTATGCGCTCGGCCGGGTCCGAGCGCTGAGCGGCGATCTCGAGGGGCCGCGCGGGCGTTCGACGCGGCGAGCGTCGTCGCGCCATCGTTTCTGGCTTCCCTGGTGGCGCAGGCGGAGCTCTTCCTCGACCTCGGCAACGTGGGCCGCGCCGGCGTGCCGCTGGCCGCCGTGCTGTCCGAGACGCCCGGCGATCCCCGCGCCCAGCTCCTGATGGACGAGGTCGAGCTGGCCGCGCGCGATCACGAAGCGCGCGCCGCAGGGCGCGCGCGATTTGCGCTGGAAAGTGGCGGCCGCCGGCGATTGAAACGGCGTGCCTGCTGGCGCGGGCGGAGCGCGAGCGGCGCGCCGGAAACAGAGCGGCGGCGCGCGCCGACGCGGAGGCCGCCGCGCACGCCGTCCCCGACGAGCCGCGTCTGCTCGCCCGAGCCGCCCTGCTGCTGGCGCAGCTTGGCGCCATCGACCAGGCGGCAGGCTCTGTTGGCGCGGGCCCGGCGGCGGGCGGCGGCGGAGATGCCGACGTTCGTCTGGGCGACGGCGGCGGTCGCCCTCGGTCGCGGCCACGCGGGCGCGCTTCCCGGCGGACCACGTCCGGCGGATCCGGAGACCACGCTGCTGGTCGCCCGGGCGGCGCTGGCGGCGGGCGGCGTCGGTGCGCTCGGCGTGGCCCTGGGCGGCGCTTGGACCGACTGCGCCGCGCCCGACGCCGATCTCGAGCGGCTCGGGAGGCTGGCTCCGCGCGGGCCCCGATCTCCCCTCGCGAGCGGCGGGCCAGACGCCGGCCAAGTGACTGACCGACGACCCGCTGCAGGCCTACCTGGATGGCGTGGCCGCGCAGCTCGCCGGGGATCTGGTCAAGGCGACGGAACGCTTCGGTCACGCCTTGAGCGGCCACGGCGACGCCTGCCATGCTGCCGGCGAGTACGTGGCGGCGTTGCGCGCGCAGAAGCGTCGCCCGAGATCCGACGGCGTTCGCCCGGCTTGCGCGCCGAGAACGTCGCGCTGCGTGAACCTGCGCTGACTGCCGCCCGCGGGCGGCGACACGGGCGGGAACTGGCGGCGCCCTGCTCGAAGCGACCGAGAGGCGTCTCCAGAGCGCTCGTCTTCGGGTTCGGGGTCGGGGCCGACCTGCTCGCCGTGCTGGGGGCCGTGCTCGGCCCCTTCGGTGTCCTGGCGATCGTGCCCGTAGTCGGTCCAGGTCGTCAGCTGGTCGCGCACGTCGACGTGAACGAAGCCGGACACCGGGTAATAGCCGATCCCCTTCACGCCCATCGACTCGGCGAGATCGCGCACCATGAGCGGCGTCATGCCCGGGAATGCGGATGTCGGCCGCCATCCCGCGCGTGTGGTAGCTGAGCGTCGCCAGCGAGAACATCGGGCGCGCGGAAGCCGGACACCAGCATGATCTTCTGCCCGGTCCGCTGCGCGATCCGGTAGAGCAGACTCGATGAGCCGCGGGTCGGTCGGCGTCTCGGCGGTGGTGCGCTGGCAGCGCATGAGGTGGCGCAGCTGGCGGTAGCCCTCCGGCTCGAGCTCTCCCGTCGCGAGGTTCAGCCTTCACTTCCAGCTCCTCGCCCGTGTTCACCGATTGAATGGTGAAGCGGCCGATCTCGCCGCCGGGGAGACGCACGCCGCCCGCCGGCCCCGTCCCCGCCGGGAGCATCCCCGCCGATAAGCCCGGAGCGGCGTCGCCCGACGCCAGCGCCGCGCTGTCCGCCGCGCGCACCATGGCGAACATCCGTCGCTGCAACCCCGACAGCGCGCCGCTCATCTTCCACGAGCCGCACGCGAGCACGATCGTGGCGAGCGTCAGCGTCCCGACGATGAGCGACACCACCAGCGGCAACCGGCGCGGCAGCGAGATGGTGCGGATGGGCCGGTTGGGATCCCCGGCGATCATGATCCGCAGCCGGGCGCGACGAGGTTTCGCCTGCTCCTTGCGGATTCGTTCGAGGTCTACGCCCGGACCGGTTGTCGGCGGGCGGAAGCGGCATCGCCTACGCGACGGAGGAGAGCGACCCGCGCGGGTCGGCGTCCTCGGCGACGGCGCCGCTGGCCTCGCCTCCCATGCTGCTCGTCCCGCGGAACACGCCGCCGGTCTCGATGCGCATGCTCTTGGCGCTGATGTCCCCCTCGATTCGCCCCTTGGCCAGAATCTCCAGGTGCCCCGAGCAGATCACGTCGCCGATCACGGTGCCCGCGACGACGATGTCGGTGCCGCGGACGAGGCCCCGCACGGCGCCGCTTTCGCCGACGACCACGGCCGCCCGCGACTCGACCGAGCCCTCGACCGTTCCGTCGATTCGAAACGCGCCCTCGGCGCTCAGATCGCCGCGCACGGTGCAGGATCGGCCCAGCACGTTCTCGATGGCGTCGTGGGTCGCCCCGCCACCGCTCTCAGGCTTGGATTTCCATGCCATGTCGGATCCTCCGGTTCTGAATCGGACGGATCTCTGACGAACTGAAGTTAAACGGCGCGTCGCCGTCAGGGCGCGGTCAAAATTTCGACGTGACGGCCATGAAGGTCATCTTGTCGTTCGTCTCGCGGAGGCGCGACGACAGCGTCCGGACGAACGACCAGAGCAGATCGTAGGCGAGGTCGCGGTCGACGAAGAGGAGGTCTTCCATGTCCTCCTTGCGCACCACGAACAGGCGGCAGGCCTCGTGGGCGCGGGCGTCGGCGCTGCGCGGGAAGTCGTCGATGAGCGCCATCTCGCCGAAGTGGGTGCCGGCGCGCAGGATGGCCAGCGCCTCTTCGCCCATCCCCGCCACCTGGCGCCCGATGCGCACAGCGCCCGACAGGATCAGGTAGATCTTGTCCCCCTGGGCCCCCTCCTTGAAGATCACGGCGCCCGACGGGTAGTCCTCCTCGATGCCGAGGTTGGCGATCCGCCGCAGATAGCTCGGCTGCAGCGCGGAGAAGAGGCTGATCTTCGAGAGCAGCTCGACCGCCTTCTCGGGCGGGATGGTCGACCGCTCCGGCGCGACGCCGGGCTCGGGCGCGGTCTCGACGGGCACGGCCCCCACGCTCACGCCGGACGCCTCGGTCAGCTCGAAATCTGGCTCGGCGTCGGCGCCGGGCGCAACGGGCTCGCTGCTCATCGCCGGGCGATTATGCCAGGAACCCCAACGAGAACCGAAAAGGAACCGAAGAACACGCCCCGTTGACTTTGGAGGCGGGGGCCGAGGCAGGCTCTGCCCGTCGTCAGTTTCGCCCCTTCCTTGCACTGGAAAACACCATGACGCGAATGAACAAGTGGTCCTCGGGTTCCTTGGTGACGATGCTGGCGCTCGCGCTCGCCGCGGGCTGCGTCCAGCAAGAGGACAAGAAGGAAGAGCCCGCTGCGGCGCCCGCTCCGGCGACTCCTCCCCCCGAGCCCGCCCGGGCCGCGCTGGCGATTGACGTCAAGGCGCCGGTCACCATCGCCACGGCCAGCGGCACCAAGTGCCTGCAGTTCGGCGGCGGGAGCAAGGCCGACCTGGCGAAGGCGGAGATCTCCACGTGCAACGGCGGGCCCGCCCAGCAGTTCAAGCTCTCGCCGGTGCCGGGCGGCTACTACAGCCTCGTCAGCATCAACAGCGAGAAGTGCCTCGACGTCTCGGCGTTCGGCATGGGTGACGGCGCGCTGGTGCAGCAATACGCCTGCAACGGCGGCCTCAACCAGCAGTGGATCGTCGCCGACGCGGGAGGCGGAAACTATCGCCTGGTGGCCCGCCACAGCGGAAAGACCCTGGACGTCACCGGCGGCGGAACCGCCGACGGCACCGCGGTCAGCCAGGCGGACTGGAAGTCGGCTGCCAACCAGCAGTTCAAGCTGAAGGGAACTCCGCTGGCCGCCGGAGAGGGCGGCAAGAGCGGCAAGGCCGGCGCCGACGGCGCGGGCGGGGCACCGGGCCACAAGAAGCCCCGCAAGCCCAAGGCCGCCACGGCCGCCGCGCCGTAGCGCCAGCCGACCCAGGCGCCGGCAGCCAGCGCCACAGGCCGACGACCGACGACCGACGACCGAGGTGCGGCTCGGTCGCCTGGATCGCGGACGGCGCGCTCAACGACTGACGGGCGCTACCCGAGGAAGCGCTCGGCGTCGATGGCGGCCATGCAGCCGGTGCCGGCGGCGGTGATGGCCTGGCGGTAGACGTGGTCGGCGACGTCGCCGCAGGCGAAGACGCCGGGGACCTTGGTGGCGGTCGAACCGGGCTTCACCTTCAGGTAGCCGGCGTCGTCCATGTCCAGGAGCCCCCGGAACAGCTTGGAGTTCGGCTCGTGGCCGATGGCGACGAAGAGGCCGCCCGCCGGCATCTCGCGGATCGAGTTGTCGCGCGTGTCGCGCAGCTTGACGCCGGTGACGCCGGGCCGCGGCAGCTCGCCCAGGATCTCCTCGACGACGGCGTTGGTGACCAGCGTGATCTTCGGGTTGCGAAGCGCGCGGTCGAGCATGATCTTCGAGGCGCGGAACTCCTCCCGCCGGTGGACGATGGTGACCTTGGTGGCGAAGCGGGTGAGAAAGTTCGCCTCCTCCATGGCCGTGTCGCCGCCGCCGACGACGATCAGCTCGCGCCCCTTGAAGAGCGCGCCGTCGCAGGTCGCGCAGGCCGAGACGCCGTAGTTCTGGAACTTCGGCTCCGACGGGATCCCCAGCCACTTGGCCGAGGCGCCGGTGGCGATGATCATCGTCTCGGCGACCAGGTTCCCCTCGCGACGAGGTGATCTTGAACGGCCGGTCCGACAGGTCGACGGCCGTGACGTCGCCGGTGACGACCCGCGTTCCGAACCGCTCGGCCTGGGCCTTGAACAGCTCCATCAGCTCGGGGCCCTGCACCCCCTTGGGGAAGCCGGGGTAGTTCTCCACCTCGGTGGTGATCATCAGCTGGCCGCCCGGCAGCGTGACCGGCTCGATGGCGGCGCCGCCGCCTTCGAACAGGACCGGATCGAGGTTGGCGCGGCCGGCGTAGATCGCCGCCGTGTAGCCGGCCGGGCCGGAACCGATGATGGCGACCTTCGTTCGTTCGGGCAGTGGCATGGGGGACATCCTTCTCTCGATTGTTTATTTGGATGCCGGCCCGCTGGCAATCGGTTTCAATCGGTCGTGCGGTCGGTCGTGCGGACTCTGGCGGCCCGCGCCGCCAGTGGCCGCTTCGCCCCCCCTGCTTCTCCTCCAGCCGGACGGCCCGGATCTCGACCCCCCGCTCGGCCGCCTTGACCATGTCATAGATCGTGAGCGCGGCCGTCGCTGCCGCCGTCAGCGCCTCCATCTCGACGCCGGTGCGGTCGACGGCCCGTGCCGTCGCCCGAATCCGGACGCCCGGCAGGGCCCTGTCGACGGTCAGGTCGACGTCGCAGCTGGTCAGGCGCACCGGGTGACAGAGCGGAATCAGCTCGGCCGTCCTTCGGGCGGCCATGATCCCGGCCAGCCGCGCCACCGCCAGGACGTCTCCCTTGCCCCGGACGCGCCAGAACCGCCGCCGGCGGAGGCCCGCTCGACGAGACGCAAGGTCTCGCGCTTCATCTTGACGGCCGCCGAGGCGGTCGCCGCCCGCTCCGTCTCCGGCTTGGCGGCGACGTCGACCATGCGCGCCGCCCCCCGCGCGTCGACGTGCGACAGGCGCGGCTTGGCATTTCACTCTACGGTGACGCTCTTGGCGAGGTTGCGGGGCTGGTCGACGTCGTTGCCCCTTGGCCACCGCGATCGCGTAGCTCAGGAGCTGCAGCGGCAGCACCGTGAGGAACGGCTGCAGCAGCGCCGGCGCGTCGGGGATCGACAGCACGTCGGTCGCACTGCGCGGCCAGCTGCTCGTCCCCCTTCGGTCGCCGACGCGCGATGATGTGCCCGTTGCGGGCGCGCACCTCGGCCAGGTTCGACAGCACCTTGTCGTAGCCGGGCCCGCGCGGCGCCAGCACCACCACCGGGCACGCCGTCGTCGATCAGCGCGATGGGGCCGTGCTTCATCTCGCCGGCGGCGTAGCCCTCGGCGTGGATGTACGAGATCTCCTTCAGCTTGAGCGCCCCCTCGAGCGCGATGGGGTAGTTGGTGCCGCGGCCGAGGAACAGGAAGTCGCGCGCGTAGCGGTACTCGCCGGGCGAGCTGCTTGAGATCGCCCAGCCCCTCCAGCGCCTCGCGTCATCTTGGTCGGCGTGAGCGCCAGCTCGCTCGACCAGCTGGGCGGCCGCGTCGGCGCTGCAGCGTTGCCGCTGCGCCGCCCGAGGTGGATGGCGAGCAGCGCCAGCGCCGCCAGCTGCGCGGTGAAGCACTTGGTCGAGGCGACGCCGATCTCGGGCCCGGCGTGGGTGTAAAGCGACGCCGTTCGAGGCGCGCGGGATGGCCGAGTCGACCACGTTGGAGATGGCCAGCACGCGCGCGCCCCGCGCCCGCGCCTCCTTGACCGCCGCCAGCGTGTCGGCCGTCTCGCCGCTCTGCGAGATGGCGATGACCAGGTCCTCCGGGCCCACGACCGGATCGCGGTAGCGGAACTCGCTGGCCAGGTCGACCTCGCAGGGGATGCGCGCCAGGTCCCTTCGATGAGGAACTTGCCGACCAGCCCGGCGTGGTACGAGGTGCCGCAGGCGAGCAGCAGCACGCGCCGCAGCGCCGCGCGGATCGAGCTCGAACCCGTCCAGATCGGCGTCGCGCGGCCTCGAGCAGCAGGCGGCCGCGCAGCGTGTCGGTGACGGCGCGCGGCTGCTCGTGGATCTCCTTGAGCATGAAGTGCGGGTAGCCGCCCTTCTCGGCCTGGGCGGCGTCCCAGGTGATGGTGCGCGGCTGCGCGATCGCGCGGCTTGCCTTCGACGTCGGTGATCACCGCCTTGCCGCGCGGTGACCGCCACGACGTCCCCTTCCTCGAGGAAGATCACCTCGCGGGTGTGCTCGAGGATGCGCCGGCACGTCGGAGGCCAGGAAGGTCTCGCCCTTGCCGAGCCCGAGCACCAGCGGCGAGGCGTTCTTGGCGGCGACCAGCTCGCCCGGGTGCTTGTCGGAGATGACCACGAGCGCGTAGGCGCCGTGCACCTGACGCAGCGCCCGGCGCAGTCGCTTCGACCAGCGTCGGCGCGCCCGCCAGCAGCGCCTCGTCGATCAGGTGGGCGACGATCTCGGTGTCGGTCTCGGACGAGAACTTGCGCCCGGCCGCCTCCAGGCGCGCCCGCAGCGCCAGGTAGTTCTCGATGATGCCGTTGTGAACGACGGAGACGCCGCCCGACCTTGTGCGGGTGGGCGTTCCTCGCGAGGGGCGGCCGTGGGTCGCCCAGCGCGTGTGCCCGATGCCGAGCGTCCCCTCGGGCGGCTCGCGCGTCGACCAGCGCCTCGAGGCCCGGCCAGCTTGCCGCGGCAGCGCAGCACCTGGGTGCCCCGCGGGTCCGACGATCGCCACGCCGGCCGAGTCGTAGCCGCGGTACTCGAGCCGCCGCAGCCCGCCCAGCAGGATCGGAATCGCCTGCTTTTGTCCCACGTACCCGACGATGCCGCACATGAGCTGAATGTAAGGCCAACCGACGGATTTGGCGACTGGGATCCTGCTGCGGCGCCGGGTTACACGATTGCGTGGGTGGCGGTCCGCGATTTGCATCGCCGACCCTTCGCGGAGGGTCGGGACCCTTTGAGCGTCCCACGCGGCAGCGCGCGACGGCGCGCTTAGCATCGGCGCTTTCATGGGCCTGTCTTCGCGCTCCTGGCGCCTGCTTTTTCGTCCCGACGACTGGAGTGAACGTCAGACGGGCCTGTTCGTCATCCTGATCGGCCTCCTGCTCTACATCCCGTTCGCCGGGTCCTACGGGCTTTACGACCCCTGGGAGACGCACTACGGCGAGGTGGCGCGCCAGATGACCGAGCGGGGCGACTACATCAGCCTGTGGTGGCCGGGCGCGCCGCATCGACGCCGACCACTTCTGGTCCAAGCCCGTCCTGTCGTTCTGGATCATGAGCCTGTCGATGCAGCTGTTCGGGCTGCGTCACGCCGCCCCGGGGACGATGGCGCTGTCGCACCGGGCCGAGTGGGCGATGCGCCTGCCGTTCTGCCTGCTGGGCGTCCTCGGCATCTACGGGATTTATCTCTGTGTCTCGCGCTTCGTGAGCCGCCGCGCCGGCGCTCTTCGCCGCGCTGGTGACCGCGACCTCGCCGCTTTACAGCCTGGTGGCGCGGCAGGCGATGACCGACATGGCCTTCGTCGGCCCGATGACGATGGCGCTGGCGCTGGGCGCGCTGGCGCTGTTCGACGACGAGGACACGCCGCTGCCCCGGCGCGAGGTTCGGCTCGGGCAAGCTCAAGCTCAGCTGGCCCGACCATCCGCTGCTCTACCTGGCTGCCGGCTTCTTCGCGCTGGTGGCGCTGCCGCAGCTGATCGTCAACACGCTTCAGCTGCGCTGGACTTCAACCTCGGGCCGACGGCTGGTCACGTTGCCGGGCGTGCTGGTGATGCTGCCGTACATCGGCGGCTTCCTGGCCTACTTCGCGCTCATCGGCGCGCCTGCGCACCAAGGCGCCGCTCTACCTCAACATCGCCGCGACGCTGTGCGGCCTGGCCACGCTGGCCAAGGGAATCGCCGGGCTGGGCCTGCCGGTGATCGTCTTTCTGGCCTACCTCGGGTTCACCTGGAACTGGAAGCGGCTGCGCGCGCGCGCAGCTGGGGTTCGGGATCCTGCTGGCGCTGCTGACGGTGGCGGTCGTGGCCGTCCCCTGGCACCACGCCATGCTGGTCCGGCACGGCAAGCCGTTCTGGGACGAGCTCTACGGCGACAACCACTGGCGCCGGCTGGTGGTCGGACGCCACGGCGATCGCGGCACGTTCGAATACTTCCTGCGCGAGCTCGGCTACGCGGTGCTCCCCTGGATCGCGCTGGCGCCGGCCGCGCTGGCGACGGTGGTGATGCGGCGAACCGACGCGCAGGCCAGTCCCCGCGAGGCGCGCCGGCAAGGGATCTACTGGTTCGGCGCGATCTGGTTCGTGGCGGCGTACGCGCTGGTGTCGCTGTCGGTCACCAAGTTCCACCACTACATCCTGCCGGCGCTGCCCGGCCTGGCCATCGTCGATCGGCTGCTTCCTCGACGATCTGCTCGCGCGCCGCGACGGGCGCGACCGCGGCGGCGGCGGCGGTGATCGGAATTCCGCTGCTGGCGCTGGTGATGGCCGATCTGGCCTTCGCCCCCAAGGACGCGCAGCACTTCATCTGGCTGTTCTCGTACGACTACATCAACACGCCGCAGGGACGGCCCTGGCCGCGCGGCGCTCGACTTCCGCCCGGCGCTCGATCGCCTTCGCGGCGCTGTTCGCCATCGCCACCGCGGCGCTGGCCTGGCGTCGCGTGCAGCGGGCGGCGGCCGTCGGACTGTGCCTGCTGGCGGTGGGCTTCACCTACTACCTGCTCGACGGCTACATGATGAAGGTGACGCCCTACTGGACCCAGAAGGGGCTCATCGCGAACTATTACAAGATGCGCCGCTCGCCGGACGAGCACCTGCTGGTCTGGCAGATGTACTGGCGCGGCGAGAACTTCTACACGCGAGAACGAGGTCTACGAGGGTCCCCCGGACGACCGGACGGTCTTCCTGGGCGACAAGAACGTCGAGAACCTCAAGGCCTGGATGGGCCGGCACCGCGGGCACCGGGCCTTCTTCCTCATCGAGCGGTCGCGTATGAGCCAGCTCGAGGGGCTGGTGCCGCCCGAGAGCCAAGAAGAGCCTCAAGATGGTCGACGAGAGCAACATGAAGTTCTGCCTGGCCGCCATCGACCTTTAACCGTCCGAATTTGCCGGCTTTTCCTCTGGGCGCTGCTGATCGCCGGCGCTTCTTCCGTCGTTGACGGCACGGTCCGGCGGTGGCAGGATTCGCCCTCCCCGGGGGGACCCCCCCGGTTTTGTCGTGCTCAAAGCCCTCACCATATTCACCGGAAACGCCAACCGCGAGCTCGCGCAGGCGATCTGCCGTTACGTGGAGACGCCGCTCGGCCGCGCCGAGGTGACGCGCTTCGCGGACGGTGAGGTCTACGTCGAGATCAACGAGAACGTCCGCGGCGTGAACTGCTTCGTGGTGCAGCCGACCTGCGCCCCCGCCAACGACAACCTGATGGAGCTGCTGGTCATGATCGACGCGCTCAAGCGCGCCTCGGCCGGCTCGATCATCGCCGTGATCCCCTACTTCGGCTACGCCCGCCAGGACCGCAAGAGCAAGCCGCGCACGCCGATCTCGGCGCGCCTGGTGGCCGATCTGCTGACCGCGGCCGGCGTCGATCGCGTGCTCTCCATCGACCTGCACGCCGGACAGATCCAGGGCTTCTTCAACATCCCGGTCGATCATCTGTACGCGATGCCGGTGCTGATGGACGACCTGCGCCTGCGCTTCACGCCAGGAGGCGGTCATCGTCTCGCCCGACGCGGGCGGCGTCGAGCGCGCGCGCGCCTACTCCAAGCGCCTCGGCACCAGCCTGGCGATCATCGACAAGCGCCGGCCGGCGCCCAACGTCAGCGAGGTCGTGAACATCATCGGCGACGTCGAAGGATCGCGACGCCATCATCGTCGACGACATGATCGACACCGCCGGCACGCTCTGCGCGGCCGCCCAGGCGGTCAAGGCGCAGGGCGCGCGGGCGGTCTACGCCTGCGCCAGCCACGGCGTGCTCTCGCCGCCGGCCATCGAGCGCATCATGGCCTCGCCGCTCGAGGAGCTGCTCATCACCGACACGATCCCGGTCCGCGGCCGACGTCCGCGACTGCCCCAAGATCAAGGTTCTCTCCGTCGCGCGCCTGCTCGGCGAGGCGGTCAAGCGCATCCATCACGGCGACTCGATCAGCTCGCTGTTTATCTGAACACACCGCACGCACCACGCAAAGGAAGCAGTCATGGAATTCGCAAAGGTCAACGTCGAGGTCAGGAGCGGTATCGGCAAGGGTGGCGCGCGCAAGGTGCGCGCCGCCGGCAAGGTTCCCGGCGTCCTCTACGGCCTCAAGGTCGAGCCCGATCGCCGTGACCTTCAACGAGAAGGAGCTGCTGCACGTCGCTCGACAAGGAGAAGCGGCGCAACACCGTTCTCGAGCTCTCCATCGCCGGCGACGGCGGCAAGTCCGAGAAGGTGACGGCCATGGTGCGCGACGCGCAGATCGATCCGCTGTCGCGGCGGCTGGTCCACGTCGACTTCCTGCGCGTCGATCTGGACAGCGAGGTCCACGTGACGGTGCCGCTCGTGCTCACCGGCAAGGCGATCGGCACCACCAACGGCGGCAACCTGCACCAGAGCATGCACGTCATCCCCATCGCCGCCAAGCCGGCCGCGATCCCGACCAAGCTCGAGGTCGACGTCACGCCGCTCGGACATGGGCGACGCGCTCCACGTCAGCGACCTCAAGCTCGGCGCGGGCGTGCGCGCGCTGCTCGATCCGCGCGACGCCATCGCGTCGGTCGTGGCGCCCAAGGCCGAGAAGGTCGGAGGCCGAGGCGGCGCCCGTCGAGGGCGCGGTTCCGGCCGAGGGCGCGGCTGGCGGCGCCGCGCGGCGGCTGGCGCGGCCGCCGGCGGCCAAGGGCGGCCGCCGGCCAAGCGGGCGCCGCCGCCGGCAAGAGAGGAGAAGAAGGGGAAGAAGTAACCTCGCACGTAGTCCCCGAGCGCGGACGCTCGCACATGTATCTCGTGGTGGGGCTCGGCAATCCGGGCCGGCAGTACCAGGGCAACCGCCACAACATGGGGTTCAAGGTCGTGGACGAGCTGGCCGCGCGCGCGCGGGGCACCGCGCCGCGCGCCAAGTTCGGCGCCGAGCTGGGCGAGATCACGCTCGGCGGCGACGCGCGTCCTTCTTTGCAAGCCCATGGAGTTCATGAACGTCAGCGGTCAGGCCGTCGCGCGAGTGGCCGGCTTCTACAAGATCCCGCGGCCGAGCACGATCGTCGTGCACGACGAGCTCGACCTGCCGTTCGGGCGCCTCAAGCTGGGCGTCGGCGGCGGTCACGGCGGCCACAACGGCGTGCGCTCGCTGCATCGCCGACTGGGCGACGCGGACTTCGCGCGCGTGCGCGTCGGCGTCGGTCGCCCGGCGGCCGGCCGCGAGCGCGCCGACTACGTGCTCGGCGAACTTCTCGCGCGCCGAGCGAAGGAGCTCCCCGCGCTGATCGGCCTCGCGGCCGACGCCGTCGAGGCGATCGTCGACGCGCGGCCTGACGGCCGCGATGAACAAGTTCAACGGACCAAAGGTCAGCAGCAAGCAACGAGACAGTGGCGACCGCGCGTGATGGTCACGCGCGGCCGCTCCTCCTTGCCCGTGGCGACACGGACAACTGCGGGACGACAGCCCATAAGGAGACGATGAGCGCAACTGGAACGAGCCAGCGACGCGCGCCGGCACAGCCTCGCCCAGGCGACGGGACCGGCACGTCGCGATCGGCCCGCGACTGGCCGGCCGCAAACGAGAGTACGAGACGATCTACATCCTGCGCCCCGACAGCACGACCGACGTCATCCGCCAGGTCAACACGAAGGTCCGCGGCGTGATCGAGGCGGGCGGCGGGACGCTCATCAAGGTCGACAACTGGGGCAAGCGCAAGCTCGCCTACGAGGTGAAGAAGCAGCTCAAGGGCATCTACCTCTTCTTCTCGTACCTCGGCACCGCCGGGCCTCGTCGAGGAGATCGAGCGCAACCTGCGCCTCACCGACTCGGTCATCCGCTACTACTCGGTGAAGATCGCACGAGAACGTCGATCCGGCGGCCCGCGCGACCGAGCTCGACCGAGGAGACGTTCACCAAGGCGTCGACGCCGGGTCCCGACGAGGAAGAGATCGCGACCGGTCAGGCGCAGCGTCGCTCGCCGCTTCGAAGAGGACGAGGGTGCATTCGATTTCGAAGAGGCCGTGTTCGGCGGCGTCGACGAGCCGGGCCGCGGCCAAGGGGAGGACTAGACCATGGCAACCGAGATGCGGTGACGGAGCAGAGGCGAGCGTGGCGGACGCGGCGGCGACGACAAGAAGCGCCCGATCGGCCGCCGCAAGCAGTGCAGGTTCTGCGCGCGACGAGGCGTCAAGATCGACTACAAGGACGCCGGGCTGCTCAAGTACTTCATCACCGACCGCGGCAAGCTGGTGCCGCGCCGCATCTGACCGGCAACTGCGCCAAGCACCAGCGCGAGATCGCCGTGGCGGTCAACCGCGCGCGCATGATCGCGCTCATGCCGTTCGCAGTCACGGGAGCGTGAGCCCATGCAAGTCATTCTCAAAGACGACATGGACAACCTCGGCAAGTCCGGCGAGGTCGTCAACGTCAAGCCGGGCTACGGCGCGCAACTTCCTCCTGCCGCGGGGCCAGGCCATCAAGGCGACCGCCGAGCGACGTCAAGCGCGTCGAGCACGAGAAGCGGGTCATCGCGGCGCGCACCGCCAAGCTCGCCAAGGAGGCGCAGGCCGAGGCCGACAACGCTCTCGCAGGTCGAGGTCTCGATCGCGCGCGCGGTCGGCGAAGAGGACAAGCTCTTCGGCTCGGTCACCGTCGCGCGACATCGCGGAGGCGCTCGGCGAGCAGGGCGTCAGGTCGACGCCAAGAAGATCCACCTCGACGAGCCGATCAAGGCGCTCGGGCCTGGCCGAGGTCCCGGTCAAGCTGGGCCGCGGCGTCACGGCGACGATCAAGGTCTGGGTC
Organism: uncultured Actinomycetes bacterium; assembly: GCA_963837335.1. Classification (GTDB taxonomy): domain Bacteria; phylum Actinomycetota; class Actinomycetes; order Streptosporangiales; family Streptosporangiaceae; genus RYN-230. The sequence goes on from CAWINS010000027.1 coordinate 256,697, forward strand.
GTCAAGAAAGAGGAATAGCCCTTCCTTCTTCGCTGCTCCGATCCGGTTCGAAGACATCAAGGGCGCTGCCTCAGGGCGGCGCCCTTTTTTTGTCCACAGCTGCGAACCGCTGTCGGCGCTCTGGCTTCGCTTCAGAAGAGTAGAATCGCGGCCCCGATGCTGGAAGTGCTCAGCTCGAAACCGGCGCCGGCCCGCGCAGCCGCCGCACAACCTCGACGCCGAGAAGTCGGTCGCTGGGCGCGGTGTTCATCAAGCCGGCGGCCTTCGACGAGGTGGCGACGACGCTGCAGGTCGACGACTTCTTCCTGCCGGCGCACCGCGAGATCTTCGACGCGATGCTGGCGCTCGACAAGCGGCGCCAGCCCCTCGACGTCATCGCCGTCGCCGACGAGCTGAAGGTGCGCGGCATGCTGCCGCGGCTCGAGGGCGGCGAGGCCTACCTGCTCGCGCTGGCGAACTCGCGTGCCCACGGCCGAGAACATCCTGCACTACGCCCGCCTCGTGAAGGAGAAGGCGACGCTGCGGCGCCTCATCGCGGCGTGCGCCGAGGTGCAGTCGACGCGCCTACGGCGACTTCGGCGAGTTCGAGGCCTTCCTCGACGAGGCCGAGACGAAGATCTTCAAGGTCGCGCAGCAGAACCGCCGCGAGACCTATTCGGCGACCGGCGAGCTGATGGAGGAGGTGCTGCACAACCTCGAGGTGCGGACCGCCGAAAGCAAGGCCGTCACGGGCGTGCCCACCGGCTTCACGAAGCTCGACGAGCTCACGGCGGGCCTGCAGCGCGAGAACCTGATCATCGTCGCGGCGCGCCCCGGCGGCGGCAAGACGTCGTGGGCCGTCAACGTCGCCATGCACGCGGCGCTGCAGCACAACATCCCCGTGCTGATCTTCTCGCTGGAGATGTCGAAGTACGAGTTGATGGAGCGCATGCTCGCGGGCGAGGCGCGCATCGACTCGTCGAAGATGAAGCGCGGCATGCTCGAGTACGCCGACTGGAAGAACAAGATCTACCCGGCCTCGGGACGTCTGGCCGCCGCGCCCATCCTCATCGACGACTCGTCGGCGATCTCGATCATGGAGATCCGCGCCAAGGCGCGCCGCTTCCGGAGCGACCCGCAAGTATTTTCCGCCGCCCGGCCCCAGGTGGACGGCCGGCCGCCGCCGCCGCCGCTCGGCCTCATCGTCGTCGACTACCTCCAGCTCGCGCGCGGCGGCGCGTCGCGCGGACGACAACCGCCAGCACGAGATCGCCGACATCTCGCGCGGCCTGAAGGCGCTGGCCAAGGATCTCAAGATGCCGATCATCGCGATCTCGCAGCTCAACCGCGAGGTCGAGAAGCGCGAGGGGAAGCCGCGCCTCTCGGACCTGCGCGAGTCGGGCGCCATCGAGCAGGACGCCGACATCATCCTCTTCATCCACCGCGAGGACATGGTTCGCGGCGAGACCGCCGACGCCCACATGCCGACGGCGATCGCCGAGATCATCGTCGGCAAGCACCGCAACGGCGGCACGGGCGCCGTGAAGATGACGTTCATCAAGGAGTACACGCGCTTCGAGAACTACGCCGACGATCCGGAGCCCGGCGGGGCCGAGTAGGCCTCGCAGTCGCCCATTACGGCGATTCGTCAGGGTCGCTCGGCGCCGTCGATCTTCCCGAGCTCGCGGTCGAACGTGCCGAGGGGCAGGTGGCCGGCCTTGCGGGCGATCTCCAGAATCAGGCAATCGGAGAAGCCGAGAGCGGGCCGCGACCGAAACTTGGCCAGCGCCGCCGCGACGGTGGGCGGATCTTCCAGAACGAACTCCTGGTGATTCAAGAGTAGTTCTCGATGGTGTCGGCGACGTCCGAGGACGGTAGACGGTACGTCGAGGCGAGAACCCAATATTGCCTCGGCCAGGACGAGGTGCGAGATCGAGGCGCCGCCGGCGACGAAGGCCTCTGCCTGTCGGACCTGGCGCGGCTCGTCTCGCGCGAGGACGCGGACGACGATATTGGTGTCAGCGGCGCGCATGCTTCTTCCGCATGTACTCGCGTATTCCTTCGTCCATCTCCTCGACAGTGCGAGGCGCCGGAGGCCCATGGGGGAAGAGGGCCTTGTGCATTCCGTCAGACGTGTAGCGTCCGACCCGGCGCACCACGACCTTGTCGCCCTCCTCGTCCCACTCCAGAACGGACCCCGGTCCCAGGCCGAGCTTGCGACGGACCTCGGCAGGAACCGCGACCCGCCCCTGGGCTGTCAGCCGTGAACGTGCCAGCGCCATGGACATTTACATTACCATGGTAATGTAACTGGGCGCTGGTGCAAACCATGAGGTGCCCCCTTTCGTCGCGCGATCATTCTGGTCGTGGACGGCGTCGGCTGCGGCGGCGCGCCCGACGCGGCGGCTACGGCGACGAGGGCGCCGACACGCTCGGCAACATGCCCGCGCGGTCGGCGGCCTGACGCTGCCGCACCTGCAGGGGCTCGGCCTCGGCAACCTGACCACCATCCTCGGCGTGCCGCCCGTCGGCTCGCCGCGCGGCGCCTTCGGCAAGATGCGCGAGGCGTCGGCGGGCAAGGACACCACCACCGGGCACTGGGAGATGGCGGGCCTGGTGATCGACAGGCGTTCCCGACCTTCCCGAACGGCTTTCCCCGGCGATCATGACGCGCTTCGGGCGGCGACCGGGCGCGGCGTCCTCGGCAACAAGACCGCCTCGGGCACCGAGATCATCGACGAGCTCGGCGCCGGAGCACATGCGACCGGCAAGCTGATCGTCTACACCTCGGCCGACTCGGTCTTCCAGATCGCCGCGCACGAGGAGGTCGTTCCGCTCGACGAGCTGTACCGGATCTGCGAGGCGGCGCGCGCTGATCGACGACGCTACCGCGTGGCGCGCGTGATCGCGCGCCCGTTCGTCGGCGAGCCGGGCGCGTTCAAGCGCACCTACAACCGGCGCGACTTCTCGATGCCGCCGCCCGCGCCGACGGTGCTCGACGCAATCGTCGACGCCGGGCTGCCGGTCGTCGGCGTCGGCAAGATCTGGGACATCTTCGCCGGCCGCGGCGTCACCGAGAACATCCACGCGAGGGCAACGCCGACGGCTGCGCGCGACGCTCGAGGCGCTCGCCGCGCTCGAGCGCGGCCTGGTGTTCGTCAACCTCGTCGACTTCGACATGCTCTACGGCCACCGCCGCGACGTGCCGGGCTTCGCCCGCGCGCTGCAGCGAGTTCGACGCCTTCCTGCCCGCGTTCGCAGGCGGCGCTCGGGCCGCGCGACATCGCGCTCATCACCGCCGACCACGGCAACGATCCGACCTACCGCGGCACCGACCACACGCGCGAGTACGTGCCGCTGCTCGCCTTCGGCGCCGGCGTGCGCGCCGGCGCCGCTCGGCATGCGCAAGGGCGTTCTACGACATCGGCGCAGACGCTCGCCGAGGCTTCGGCCTGCCGCCGCTGGCCCGCGGCATGAGCTTCCTGGACGCGCTCGCCGGATGAAGAAGCCGCCCACGCCCCGATCGCCGTCCCCACTCGATCGCCAAGAAGCGCGACGGCGGCGCGCTCACCGCGACGAGATCCGCGCGCTCATCGCCGGCGTCTCCGGCGGCACGCATCCCCGACTACCAGGCGGCGGCGCTGCTCATGGCCATCTTCTTCCGCGGCCTCGACGCGCGCGAGCTCGGCGCCTGACCGCGCGATGCTGCACTCGGGCGACGTGCTCGACTTGTCGTCGACTCCCCGGCCGCAAGGTCGACAAGCACTCGACCGGCGGCGTCGGCGACAAGATCTCGCTGCGCCTGGCGCCCGCGCGTCGCGGCGTGCGGCGTGTCCGTGCCGATGATGTCCGGGCGCGGCCTCGGCCACACCGGCGGCACGCTCGACAAGCTGGAGGCGATCCCCGGCTTCCGCGTCGACGCTCGAGCCGGCGCGCGTTCCGCGCGCGTGCTCGACGCCAGGCCGGCTGGCGCTGATCGGCCAGACCGAGCGCCTGGCGCCCGCCGACAAGCAGCTCTACGCGCTGCGCGACGTCACCGGCACCGTCGAGTCGCATCCCGCTCATCGCCGCGTCGATCATGTCGAAGAAGCTCGCCGAGGGCATCGACGCGCTGGTGCTCGACGTCAAGGTCGGCTCGGGCGCGTTCATGAAGACGCTCGAGCGGGCGCGCGAGCTGGCCCGCGACGCTCGTCGGCATCGGCGGCGCGCCGGGCAAGCGCGTCACGCGCCTTGCTGACCGACATGGACCAGCCGCTCGGCGCCGCGGTCGGCAACGCCGTCGAGGTGCACGAGGCGATCGAGATGCTGCGCGGCGACGGCCCGCCCGACCTGCGCGAGCTGACCCTGCCGCTCGGCGCCGAGATGCTGGTGCTCGGCCGCAGGGCGCGCGATCTGCGCGACGGAACGCGGCGGATTGAACGGGCCATCGCCAGCGGCGCGGGGCTGGAACGTTTCGCCCTCGGCGTCCGCCTGCAGGGGGGCGACCCGCGCGTCGTCGACGATCCCTCCGCCTTCCGCGCGCCCGGCGCAGCCGCGTCCTCCGCGCCACCCGGGCCGGCGTGGTCGTGCGTGCCGACGCCGGCCTGCTCGGGCGGGCCGCGACGCTGCTGGGCGCCGGTCGCCTGAGCAAGGAGGATCGGATCTTCCCCGGCGCGGCGATCATGTTGCAGGCCAAGGTCGGGACGCCGGTGGCGCGGGGCGACGTGCTCTGCACCTTGCTCTATGACGAGGCCGCCCGAGCGGTCGCGGCCGAGCCCCTGGCCAGGCGCGCGTTCCAGATAGGACCGCGCGCGCCCCGCCCGACGCCGCTCGTGCTGGAGACGCTCGGGTGAGTGCGGTAGCTTTGCCTGCACGATGTTGAGCCGAGGGGCGCGGGCGGTCGGGTACGAGGAGCGCGGCGCGGGCTCGCCGGTCGTGCTGCTCCACCCGTTTCCGTTCGCCCGCGGAATCTGGTCCGGTCTGACCGACGTCCTGGCGGCTGGCCATCGGGTCGTCTCCGTGGACGCCCGCGGCTTCGGCGAATCGCCGCTCGGCGAAGCGGCTTACGGCATCGACGATTTGGCCGACGATGTGGCGGCGCTCCTCGACGAGCTGGACGTCGCGCGCGCGGCCGTGCTGGGCGAGTCGATGGGGGGCTACACGGCGCTGGCGTTCGCCGTCCGCCACCCGGCCCGCCTCGGGGCGCTGATCCTGGCCGACACCCGCGCGGGCGCCGACAGCGCCGAGACCCGCAAGGCCCGCGACGGCGCCATCAGACGCATCAAGACGACCGGTTCGGGCCCCTACCTCGACGGCAGCCTGGCGCGGCTGCTCTCCCCCGCGGCCCCTGCCGAGCTGGTCAGCTTCCTGCGCGCGCGGGCCGAGACGCGTGAGGCCAGCCTGATCGCGGGGATCGAGGCGCTGCGCGATCGCCCCGACCGGACCAGTGAGCTGGCGGCGATCCGTGTCCCGACGCTGGCCATCCGCGGCAGCGACGATCAGGTCACGCCCGCCGGCGACATGCAGCAGCTGGAAGGCGCGATCGCCGGCGCGACGTTGGTGAGCATCCCCGGCGCGGGCCACCTGTCGCACATCGAAGCGCCCGACGCGTTCGAGCGGGCACTGACGTCTTTTCTGGCGACCGCCTTCAATTGAGAAATGGGGAAAATGGAGGAACGTAGATGAAGCTGGGAGCGCCTCTCTTCGAGCGTGTACAGACGGCCGCCCGTGCCGTCTCGGAGCAGCTCGATCTCGACACGCCCACGGCCGCCGTGGTGCTCGGCTCCGGGCTGGGCGGCGTGGCCGACCGACTGACCGACGCCCGCCGCGTCGCCTACGCTTCGCTCCCATGTTTTCCGGAGACGACCGTGGCCGGACATCCGGGACGGCTGGTGGCGGGCAAGATACCCGGCGGGGCCTCGAGCAAGTCTGGGGGCAAGACCGTGCTCCTGCTGTGCGGTCGGGTCCACGGTTACGAGGGTTACCCGCCCTCGGAGGTGGGGTTCGGCGTCCGCGTCGTTGCCGCGCTCGGCGTGCGGACGCTGATCGTCAGCAACGCCTCGGGCGGGGTCGATCCGGCGTTTTCGCCGGGCGAGATTGTCGCCATCTCCGACCACATCAACCTGACCTCCGGATCCCCGCTCACGGGGACCAATGACGAGAGGCTCGGGCCGCGCTTCGTCGACATGACCGACGCTTACGATCCCAAGCTGCGCGCGCTGGCCATGGCGGCGGCGCCGGGAGCGATCGGCCGGCCCCTGCGCGAGGCGATCTACGCCGGGATGGCCGGCCCCGCCTACGAGACGCCGGCCGAGGTCCGTCTCTTGCGAACGTTGGGCGCTGGCCTGGTCGGGATGTCGACGGTGCACGAGGTGATCACCGCCCGCCACGCCGGGCTCGCGGTGCTGGGGCTGTCGCTGGTCGCCAACATGGCGGCCGGCGTCACGCCCGGGCCGCTGCGCCACGAGGACGTCACCCGCGCGGCCGCCGCCGGCGCCGATGCGCTCGGGAGCCTCATCGCCGCCGTCGTGACCGGCCTGGATACGCCTTGAGCACGCCCGCCCAGCGGACCGCGCTGGTGGCAGCCGCGCGCGCGGTCCGACGACGGGCCCACGCCCCCTACTCGAAGTTCACCGTCGGCGCGGCGGTGCTCGACGAGCGCGGTCGCGTCGCCGTCGGCTGCAATCTGGAGAACGTCTCCTACGGGCTCACGGTCTGCGCGGAGCGCAACGCCATCGCCGCCGCGGTGGCCGCCGGCGCCCGACGCATTCGGGCCGTGGCGGTTGCCTCCGGCTCCTCGCCTCCCGCCTCCCCTTGCGGCGCCTGTCGCCAGGTGATCGCCGAGCTGGGAGACGCCGACACCGAGGTGCTCATCGCCGCCGCCAAGGGCGCGGCCGAGCAGACCACGCTGAGCGCGCTCCTCCCGCGCGCGTTCACGTTCTGACTACTTCACCACCACCACTCTGATGTCGCCCTCGCGGCGCAACACCGTCAGCCCCACGTCGTGCGGGTGGTTCTCCAGCAGCAGGTCGATGCGAGCGCTCCCCACCTCGAGGCCGGTGATGCGCAGGTCGCCGATGGCGGGCGGCAGCACCGGGTGCCGGAGCGAGACCTCGCCGCGCGCTCCGTCGATGGTGATCCCCAGCGCCGAGCCGAGCAGCATGAAGACGGCCGCCGCGGCCCAGGCCTGAGGCGCGCAGGCCACCGGATAGAGCGTCGGCCCCTCGCCGGGGCGGCGCGGAAATCCGCAGAACAGCTCGGGCAGCCGGTGGAGATCGACCGTCTCGCTGGCCGCCAGCATCGCTTCGAACAGCCGCAGCCCCAGGTCGTGCGAAGCCATAGTTGCGCGAAGCCGGCTGCCATGAGCGCGTTGTCGTGCGGCCAGATCGAGCCGTTGTGGTACGACATCGGGTTGTAACGCAGCTCGCGACGGGGCCAGCGTCCGGACCCCCCAGCCGGAGAAGCACGCCGGCGCTCAGCAGCGTCTCGCGACCGTGCGCGCGCGCTGCGCGGGGTCGGCGATCCCGGTCCAGAGCGCGTGTCCGGCGTTCGAGCTGCGGACGCGGCAGGGCTGCTTTGTCGCCGTCGAGCGCCAGCGCGAACGTCGCCCAGCTCCTCGCACCAGAACGTCTCGTCGAACCGCGCGCGCAGGTCTGCGGCCTTGCGCAGTAGCGTCTCGGCCCGCGCCGGATGACCCAGCGCCGTGGCGATCGCCGCGGCGCCGCCGTACGCGCGCGTAGACGTAACCCTGCACCTCGCACAGCGCGATCGGCCCCTCGGCCAGCGTGCCGTCGGCATGGAAGACCGAGTCGTGCGAATCCTTCCACCCCTGCTGGACGAGGCCCTTGTCGGTCTGGCGGGCGTACTCGACGAACCCGTCGCCGTCACAGTCGCCGTACTCGTCAATCCAGGCCAGCGCGCGCTCGATGTTGCGGCCAGATCGCTGCGAATGAACGGCGAGGTCGCCGGTGCGTCGCAGGTAGGCCGCCGCCAGCATCACGAAGAGCGGCGTCGAGTCGACGCTGCCGTAGTAGCGTCCGAACGGGACCTCGCCGAGGGCGGCCATCTCGCCGCCCCGCGCCTCGTGCAGGATCTTCCCCGGCTGCGCGTCGCGCTCGGGTCGAGGTCTCCGTCGCCTGCGTGGCGGCCAGAAAGCCGAGCACGCCACGGGCGATCTGCGGAGCGATCCAGAGGGCCTCCATGGCGGTGATGATCCCGTCGCGTCCAAACGGGGTGCTGAACCAGGGGACCCCGGCGTAGGGATAGAGGCCCGTCCGGAGTCGCGGTGATCATCATCTGCAGATCGGAGATCGACCGGTGCAGCCACTCGTCGAGATCGTCGCTGGTGGCGTGGATGCGACAGCGCGAGAAGGCTGCGTTCCCCAGCTCCGCCGTGAGCGCCGCCAGGGCATGCTCGTGCGTCGCGGTGGGAAGAGCCTCCGCGCCCAGCTCGCAGGCGATGGCGATCAGCAGCGTGACCGACTGCCGCGGCTCGAGAGCGAGGTGGTAGCGGGCCTGCCGGCCAGAGAGCGTCTGGGGCGGCGGATCAAAGGTCACCCGGGTCCGCCTGGTCAGCCCGTCGAGGCCTTCGTAGCCGAAGATCAGGCTCTCGTCGCTGACGATCTCGTGCAACTTGCGTCCCCGCCGCTCCCGCTTGGCACCACGAACCTCGAAGATGTCGGCGAAGTCGGCGTCCAGGTCCAGCCGCAGGTCCACTTCAAACGGGTCGCGACTGAAGCTCGAGACGCGCAAGCGCTCATAGCAGACCCCGTTCCAGAGAAAAGTGCTGCGAAAGACATGCAGCTCGCCCCGGGCCAGCATGAGCGAGCCGCCCGCCTCCTTCAGGTCGGGGTTGGACAGATCGACTGCCAGAAGGTCGTTTTCTTCTTGACCGTCGAGCTGAGCAGCAAAGGGCGGCGTCCGCCCACCCGCAGCTCCAGCCGGGAGAGGAACCGGGTGTCGTCGAAGTAGACCCCCTGCTCGCCGAGCCCTACCGGCTGCACGTCGCCGTGGCGATCGAAGACGGCGAACATGCGGCCGTGCTTGAGCACGCGCGTCCGGTCGTCGGTGCGTGACGAGGTCGCCTGGATGTAGAACTTGTCGTGGTGACTGAGCAGCTCGTCGTCGGCGTGCTCTGGATGACCGACCTCGGACACGTCACGCCTCAGGCGGTCTCGATCTCGGTATCCGGCGCCAGCCTGGCGTCGCTCACGTCGGCCGGCACCAGGCCCAACCGCGGATGCGGATGCGCGGGCGCCGCTCCGGTCGCCACCAGACGCCGTAGACGGCCAGATAATCATTGGCCATCCGAGGCGCCGAGAATCGTCCCTCGAAGTAGGCGCGGCAACGCTTGCGCGGCAACGCGAGCGCGCTGGCGGTCGCCTCGACCGCCCCGTCGACGGTGTCGACCACGTAGCCGGAGAGCCCGTCGCGCATCACCTCGGGAACGGCGCCCCGGCGAAAAGCGACCACCGGCGTGCCACAGGCCATCGATTCGATCATCACCAGCCCGAATGGTTCCGGCCAGTCGATGGGAAACAGCAGCGCCGCGGCGTTTCCCAGGAAATCGCCCTTCTGATGCTCGCCGATCTCGCCGATGAACTCGACCTTCGGTTGAGCAAAGAGTGGCTTCAGCTGCTGCTCATAGAAGTCACGATCCTTGTCGTCGATCTTGGCAGCCACTTTCAGCGGCAGATCCAGACGGCGAGCGATCTCCACCGCCCGATGGACCCCCTTCTCCGGCGAGACTCGCCCCAGGAAGGCCAGGTATTTTCCGGCCTGGGGCTGGAACCGATACAGATCCAGCGGGAGCCCGTGATAAACGGTGCTGCACCAGTTCGCGAACGGAAGCGGCGCCCGCTGCGAGTCGGAGATCGACACCACCGGGATGTCGGCGAACGCTCGAAAAAGCGGCTGCAGCTCCGGAAGGTCGAGCCGGTTGTGCATCGTGGCGACGTGGGGAACCTTGCAGTGGCGCGCCTTGGGAAACGACAGATAGTCGAGGTGGAAGTGGATGACGTCGAACTCCGCGGCGCGGCGGAAGACCTCTTCCAGCATGGCCAGATGATGCGGCAGCGGGTCTCGGCAAGTCTCGTCCAGGCGGAGCGCTCGCGGGGCGCACGGGACCAGCTTCGCCTGGGTGACCGAATCGGCGCTCGCGAACAACGTCACGTCATGGCCGAGATCGACCAGCGCCTCGGTCAGGAACACACGACCGGTTCCGTGTCGCCGTAGAGCTTGGGCGGCACGCTTTCATGCAGCGGCGAAACCTGAGCAATCCGCATCCTCTCCGAACGCAGTCACGGAGAGAGCAGTTCCCTACCCCTGGCGTGGCCGGACGACGGCAAGTCACGAGCTGGGGCGATTGCGGAAGAGCTGGCGACCCTCAGGTACTGCGACAGGGCACCCTGCGGAGCTCGCCGGGGCCTTTCTCTTTTTCCTTGCGGAACAGCTCGCCGTGGATGCGGGCCGCCTCCTCGCGCGCCGTCTTGGCGAGCATCGTTGCGGGCCTCCATGTCATCGCCGAACGCGAGCAGAAGTCCTGCCAATCGAGTTGCTTCTTCCCCTTGCGCGAGCGCTTCCCGCAATACTCCCAAGCCGAAGAAGCCGCTGCTGTCCTCTTCGACGAACTTCTTCGAGATGGCCTTGAAGGACTTGTCGGAGATGCGTGCTTGGCGTCCTTGTCGACGCCCCGTGACCAGCGCGCCGCAGTCGGTGCGGACCTTGGTCATGAAGGTCACCGCGTCCTTCTTGCAGGAGTCGGCCAGACTCTCCAGCAGCGCCTGGAGGTCCTTCTTCTTCTCGAGATCCGGAACGGCGCGGACCGGAAGACTTGGCGAAGGCCACCGACTCGGCGGACGGAATCAGCAGTGAAGCCCGCCACCAATCTCCCTGAATGGCTCCGTCGACGTCCTTGACCGCTCTCACGATCTTCAGCTTGGTGGCATAACTCTCGAGCCCAGCTCTCGTCTTCGGAAACGTCGCCACGTACTTCTCCAGCGGCGGCTTGAGGAACATCCGGCGTACCAGGAATGGCTGACAACGCCGACTTGGCTCCCTCCAGCTTGGGGATGCATTCATCGAGCAGGTCGATCGGAGTAGGTTTTTTGCTGGGTGAAGTAGGCGCTCTCTATGCGCTGCTCAACCTGGTCGGCGTTAGCGGAAGACTGCGATGTCGACCTCACTTGACATGACGCAGTTCCAGAAGGCGCCCATCTCGCTCTTCTCGCGCTCGGCGAAGCGACCGCCGGCCTCCAGGATGGCCTGGGCTCCGGCGGTTTTCTTTCTCTGCTGGAACATCCAAAAACCGCCGCCGCCCAAGACGGCGACCAGAACCACGGTGAAGATCGCGCGCTGGCGCTTGGCGGCCGCGGCCCGTTCGGCCATGAGGCGCTGATACTCGTCCATTCCAGGAGGGGCAGCTCCGAACGACATCTCGTCTCCTCTCGTCGGGGGGCGGCGCGTTCACGCCGGGCCCCGGCAGAAAACCGCAGTTCGTCGTCGATTGCAAGCGCGACCACGCGCGTCTTGCCCCGCCTCTTGCCCCGCGTCTTGTCCCGCCTCTT
>CAWINS010000028.1:0-103484 GCA_963837335.1 uncultured Actinomycetes bacterium
GAGGAAGCCGCGGAGCAGGGCGGCGGTGCCGTCGAGGTGCTCGGCCACGGCTCGCTGGGCCCGCCGCGTGTCCCCGGCCAGGATCCCCTCCACGATCGCGGTGTGCTGGGCCGCGGTGTGGTCGATGTTGCGCTGCAGCACCGGGATCGCGTTGAGCAGGTCGTTGAGCCGCACCCGGGCATCGGCGCAGGCTGAGGCGAGCAGGGTGGACCCGGTGAGCTCGGCGATGGCCAGGTGGAACAGGGTGTCCATCCGGCGGTAGTCCTCCGGGCCCGCCTGGTTCACGGCGGCGAGCCGGGCCGCCAGCACGTCCCGGACTCGGTCGCGGGACCGCTGGCGATCATCCCGCCCCTGGTCATCCGGGTCTCCCTCCCCCAGTTGGGCCAGGATCTGGGCGGCCCCGGTTTCCACCGCCATCCGGAAGGTGAGCGCGTCGTTGATCTTGTCAGCGTCCTCGACCGCGATCCGGCGCAGCTCGACGCGGCTCGGCGAAGGCGGGGTGTACCTCACGAAGGTGCCGCCGAACCGGCCCCGCCGCGATTCCACATAGCCCGCGTTCCGCAGGTCCCCGATGGCCTCCCGGAGCGTGATCCGGCTGACGCCGAGCAGGGTGGCGAGTTCCCGCTCGGGCGGGAACCGCTCACCGGGGCCGACCACGCCCAGCTTGATGACGGCCAGCAGCCGCTCGACCGTCTCCTCGAACGCGTTCTGCGAACGGACGGGACCGAACACGGCGGCCAGGTCCACCCCGGCGGCGGATGCGGCGCTGCCGCCGGCCGGCGAAAGCCGGCTGGCCCGGTCCGGAAATCCGGTGCTGGGTCTTGACATCGGCCGCTCGCTATCCATCAATGGTCTGATATTAAACCATTCGCTTCACCGATGGCAGATCAGCGTCCGCTCCGCTCCCGGCCTCTCAGGTCTCAGGCCCCATCAGCCCAGGTAACCGGCCCAATCGGGCCCTCTCAGCATTCAGGAGCAGTCATGGCGGTCAACGAGCAGGCAGCACCGCTCAGCGACGACGAGCAAACCCTGCATCAGATGGGCTACGCGCAGGAACTACGGCGGCGGATGTCCGGCTTCTCCAATTTCGCCGTCTCGTTCACGATCATCTCAATCCTGTCCGGCTGCCTCACCCTGTACGGGTTCGGCATGGCCACCGGCGGCCCGGCCGTCATCGTCTGGGGCTGGCTGGGCGTCGGCGTCATGACCCTGTTCGTCGGCCTGGCCATGGCCGAGGTCTGTTCCAGTTTCCCGACCGCGGGCGGCCTGTACTACTGGTCAGCCAAGCTGGCGCCGCGGCACGGTCCCGCCTGGTCCTGGTTCACCGGCTGGTTCAACTTCCTCGGCCAGGTCGCGGTGACCGCCGGCATCGACTTCGGCGCGGCGTTCTTCATCAACGCGTTCGGCGCGCTGGTGTGGGGCTGGAGCACCGCGCACTCGGTGACGATCCTGATCTACGCGATCGTGCTGCTGGTCCACGGCCTGCTGAACCAGTTCGGCATCCGGCTGGTCGCAATGCTGAACGACATCAGCGTGTGGTGGCACATCATCGGCGTGCTGCTCATCGTCGCGGTGCTCGTCTTCGTGCCGTCGCATCACCAGTCGGCCAGCTTCGTGTTCGGGCACTTCGTCAACGACACGGGGCTGCACGTCTCCCCGATCTACATCGTGCTGATCGGCCTGCTGCTCGCCCAGTACACGTTCACCGGCTACGACGCCTCCGCACACATGACCGAGGAGACGCACAGCGCCGCCCGCAGCGGCCCGCGCGGCATCGTGATGTCCATCCTGGTCTCGCTGATCGCGGGCTGGGTGCTGCTGATCGGGATCACCTTCGCCATCCAGCACTACGAGGCGGAGCGCACCGGGCCCATCGGGGTGCCGCCCGCGCAGATCTTCATCGACGCCGCCGGGACGGCCTGGGCCAAGTTCCTGCTGCTGGTGGTGATCGGCGCCCAGCTGTTCTGCGGCATGTCCTCGGTCACCGCCAACTCCCGGATGATCTACGCGTTCTCCCGGGACGGTGCCCTGCCCGGCTCCGCGTTCTGGCACCGGGTCAACAAGCGCACCCGCACGCCCACTAACGCCATCTGGCTGGCCGCGGCCGGCGCGCTCATCCTCGGGCTGCCCTACCTGTGGAACGCCACCGCGTACGCGGCGGTCACCTCCATCGCGGTCATCGGCCTCTACATCGCCTACGTGATACCGACCTTCCTGCGGCTGCGCCAGGGCGACAGCTTCCAGCGCGGCCCCTGGCACCTGGGCCGGTGGAGCAAGCCGGTCGGGATCATCGCGGTGACCTGGGTGGTGATCATCACGATCCTGTTCATGCTGCCGCAGGTCGGCCCCATCACCTGGACCACGTTCAACTACGCGGTGTTCGCCGTCGTCGCGGTGATCGGCTTCGCCGGCATCTACTGGCTGGCCTCCGCGCGGAACTGGTTCACCGGGCCGCGCGTCCAGGGGACGCCAGAGGAACTGGCCGCGATCGAGGAAGAACTGGCCGGCTGACGCCGCGGCGTACCCGGCGCCGCCCTACTCGCCAGCGCCGGGCCGGGTGTCCCGCACCCGGCCCGGCGGACTGGATCAAACCGGACCGGGTAGCACGTAGGCAGACCGACTCTCGGACTGGAGGCCCATGGAGAAGCAGCGCGGTGCGACCCCGCACACCCGGCGCCGCGGGATGCTCACCCTGGAGCAGCTGCGCGTGGAGGTGAGCGAGGGCAACATCGACACGGTCGTGGTCGCCTTCACCGACATGCAGGGACGGCTGCAGGGCAAGCGGCTCGCCGCGGAGTTCTTCCTCGACGACGTGGTGGGCAGCGTCATCGAAGGCTGCAACTACCTGCTCGCGGTGGACGTGGAGATGAACACCGTCGACGGGTACGCGATGTCGTCCTGGCAGACCGGTTACGGCGACTTCGTGATGGCGCCGGACATGAGCACGCTGCGCCGGGTGCCCTGGCAGGAAGCCACCGCGCTGGTCATCGCCGACCTCACCTGGCACGACGGCTCGCCCGTCGTGGCCTCACCCCGGCAGATCCTGAAGGCCCAGACCGACCGGCTCGCCGAACGCGGCCTGCAGGCCCTGGCCGGGACCGAGCTGGAGTTCGTGGTCTACGCCGACTCCTACGCCGCGGCGCAGGCCGCCGGGTACCGCAACCTCACCCCGGCCAACTCCTACAACGTTGACTACTCGATCCTGGGCACGGCCCGGATCGAGCCGCTGCTGCGCAAGATCCGCAACGGCATGGCCGGGGCGGGCCTCCAGGTGGAGTCGGCCAAGGGCGAGTGCAACCTGGGCCAGCACGAGATCGCCTTCCGCTACGCGGAGGCCGTGACGACCTGCGACAACCACTCCATCTACAAGACCGGGTCCAAGGAGATCGCCGACGCCGACGGGATGAGCCTCACGTTCATGGCCAAGCCCAACGCCCGGGAAGGCAACTCCTGCCACATTCACCTCTCGGTCCGCGGCGGACGACGGGACGCCGCTGATGGCCGGGGACGGGCCGCACGGGCTGTCCGCGTTCGGCGAGCACTTCATCGCGGGCCAGCTCGCGCACCTGTCCGAGCTGGTGCTGTGGCACGCGCCGAACATCAACTCCTACAAGCGCTACGTGCCGGGCAGCTTCGCGCCCACCGCGGTCCGGTGGGGCGTGGACAACCGGACCTGCGCGATGCGGCTGGTCGGGCACGGGGGCGGGCTGCGGGTGGAGAACCGGGTCCCGGGCGGGGACGTGAACCCCTACCTGGCCGTGGCGGCCATGATCGCCGCCGGGCTGCACGGCGTGGACCGTGAGCTGCCGCTCGAGGAGCCGCTGGCGGGGAACGCCTACACGGCCGAGGGCAGCCGGGTGCCGTCCACGCTGCGCGATGCGCTGGATCTGTGGCTGAAGAGCGAACTGGCCCGCGAGGCCTTCGGGAACGACGTGGTCGAGCACTACGCCAACGCGGCCCGGGTGGAGATCGCGGCGTACGACGCCGCGGTGACCGACTGGGAATTGCACCGGGGCTTCGAACGGATGTAGGGCCGGAACCACAGCGATCCGAACCACGGGGACCCGGACCACGGGGACCCGAACCACGGGCGAAGGAGACTGGAAGCGGGCATGTCCACGTTCACCGTGCTGAACCCGGCCACCGAGGAGACGGTGGCCCTCGTGCCGTCGAGCTCGGCGGAGCAGGCCGACGAGACCATCGCACGGGCGGCCGCCGCGCAGGCCGCCTGGCGGGCGGTCTCCCCCGGCGACCGGGCCACCCTGCTGCGCCGCTTCGCCGACGTGGTGGACACCCACATCGAGGAACTCGCCCTGCTGGAGGTGGCCTGCTCAGGCCACCCGGTCGGCCAGGCCCGCTGGGAGGCGGGCAACGTCCGCGACGTGCTGCGTTACTACTCCGCCGCGCCGGAACGGCTCACCGGCCAGCAGATCCCGGTGCCGGGCGGCCTCAATGTCACGTTCAAGGAGCCGGTCGGCATCGTCGGGCTGATCGTGCCGTGGAACTTCCCCATGCCGATCCTGGGCTGGGGGCTGGCGCCCGCCCTGGCCGCCGGGAATCCCGTGATCGCCAAGCCCGCGGAGCGCACCCCGCTGACCGCGATCCGGATCGGCGAGCTGGCCCTGGAGGCCGGCCTGCCCGAAGGCGTCTTCCAGGTGCTGCCGGGCAAAGGCTCAGTGGTGGGCCAGCGGCTGGTGGACCACGAACTGGTCCGCAAGATCGTCTTTACCGGGTTGACCGAGGTGGGCAGCAAGCTGATGGCCGACTGCGCCCGCCAGGTGAAGCGGGTCACCCTGGAACTGGGCGGCAAGAGCGCCAACATCGTGTTCGCCGACGCCGACCTGGAACGGGCCGCGGCCACCGCGCCGTACGCCGTCTTCGACAACGCCGGGCAGGACTGCTGCGCGCGGTCCCGGATCCTGGTCCAGCGCAGCGTGTTCGACCGGTTCATGGAGCTGCTGGAGCCGGCGGTGAAGAACGTGGTGGTGGGCGATCCCGCGGACGCCGCCACCGAGATGGGCCCGCTGATCACGGCCGAGCACCGCGCCCGGGTCGCGTCGTACGTCCCGCAGGACGCCCCGGTGGCGTTCCGCGGCAGCGCCCCGGCCGGCCCGGGTTTCTGGTTCCCGCCCACCGTCCTCGCGCCGGTGGCCACGGACGACCCCGCGTTCACCGAGGAGGTGTTCGGGCCGGTCGTCGCCGTGGTCCCGGTCGAGGACGAGGCGGAGGCCATCGCGGTCGCGAACGACACCCCCTACGGGCTGTCCGGGTCCATCTGGACCGAGAACATCGGGCGGGCGCTGCGGGTGGCCCGGGCGGTGGAGACCGGCAACCTGTCGGTGAACTCGCACGCCTCAGTCCGGTACTGGACCCCGTTCGGCGGGTTCAAGCAGTCGGGGCTGGGCCGCGAGCTCGGGCCGGACGCGCTGGACGCCTTCACCGAAGTCAAGAACGTCTTCATCGCCACCGAGTGAGAGGCAGGTATATGCAGCGGCTGCAGGACCGGATCGCGGTGATCACCGGGGCGGGCAGCGGGATCGGGCTGGCCAGCACCCGCCGGCTCGCCGCTGAGGGAGCCACCGTGGTGGCGGTCGACGTGGACGAGGCGGCGGGCAAGCGCGCCGCCGAGGAGGCCGGCGGCCTGTTCGTGCACGCCGACGTCACCGACGAGGATGCGGTGCGCGAGATGTACCAGCAGGTGGTGGACGCCTACGGGGCGGTGCACGTCGCGTTCAACAACGCAGGCATCTCGCCGCCCGACGACGATTCCATCCTGAGCACCGGCATCGACGCCTGGCGCCGGGTCCAGGAGGTCAACCTGACCTCGGTGTTCTTGTGCTGCAAATACGTCATCCCGCATATGCAGCGCCAGGTCGCGGCGGGCCGGCCCGGCGGGTCGGTCATCAACACCGCGTCGTTCGTGGCCACGCTGGGCGCGGCCACCTCGCAGATCTCCTACACCGCGTCCAAGGGCGGCGTGCTGGCGATGACCAGGGAACTCGGCGTGCAGTTCGCCCGGGAGGGCATCCGGGTCAACGCGCTATCCCCCGGTCCGGTAAACACGCCGCTGCTGCGCGAGCTCTTCGCCAAAGACCCGCAGCGGGCCGCCCGGCGCCTGGTGCACGTGCCGATGGGCCGGTTCGCCGAAGCCGAGGAGATCGCGGCCGCCGTCGCGTTCCTCGCCAGTGACGACTCGTCCTTCATCACCGCCGCCAACTTCCTCGTGGACGGCGGCATCTCCGGCGCCTACGTGACGCCCCTATGAGCGTGACCCAGACCGGCCAGCGAGCCCGGACCGTTTGGCTGGCGCTGTGAGCTCCGGCGCCATCACCCCGCACGTCGGCATCAGCGCCTACGGGGAGCCCGCCCGCTGGGGCCCCTGGGACCGGCCCGCGGCGCTGGTGCCGATGAGCTACCCGGAGGCGGTGGCCGCGGCCGGGGGCATCCCGGTCCTGCTCCCCCCGCTGCCCGGGATCGAGGAAGCGATCAGCAGGCTCGACGCGCTCGTGCTGTCCGGCGGCGGGGACATCGACCCGGCCGCCTACGGCGCTGACCCCCACCCGCTCATCGAGCGCGTGTATCCCGGCCGGGACCAGGCCGAGCGGGCCCTGCTGGCCGCGGCCCTGGCCGCCGGGATACCGGTCCTGGCCATCTGCCGTGGCCTGCAGATCGTCAACGTGTCCCGCGGCGGCACGCTGCGCCAGCACCTGCCTGACGAGGTGGGTCACCACGATCACGGTTCCGCGGCCGGGACCTACGGCTCGCACCCGGTGCGGATCGCAGCCGACAGTGCGGTCGGCCGGATCCTCGGGCCGCCTGAGGCGGACGGGCAGGTACGCGCGGACGTGCCCACCTCACATCATCAGGCCATCGGCCGGCTCGGCACGGGCCTGGTCGCGACCGCCTGGGCGGACGACGGCACCATCGAGGCGGTGGAGCCTGATCCGGCCGGCAACGGGGCGGCCGGGTTCCTGCTCGCGGTGCAGTGGCACCCCGAAGCCGGAGACGATCTGCGGCTTTTCGAGGCATTGATCAGGAAGGCAGTGCCAGCCCGGGGGGGCGACCCCCCGCTCCGCCTTCCCGGGGGACTACCCCCGGAGCCCCCGGCCCCCGCGCAGTCGTCGGCCCGGCGGGAACACGCCTTCGGCGCGCCCCCCTCGCCGCGAGGTGCCGGGAAGGCCGGCGTGGCGCAGCCTCTAGACTCGCGTGCGTGAGTACCGGACTCGCAGTCGAGATCACCAGCCTGGTCAAGAGATATGGCCGGGTCACCGCGGTGAATGGGCTCTCGCTGCGGGCCGCGAGGGCTGCGGTGACCGCCATCCTGGGCCCGAACGGGGCCGGGAAGACCACCACGATCGAGATCTGCGAGGGCTACCGGCGGCCCGATGACGGCGAGGTCCGGGTGCTCGGCCTGGACCCGGCCCGCGACGGGCGGGAGCTGCGCCCGCGGGTGGGCGTGATGCTCCAGTCGGGCGGCATCCCCCCGGCCGCGCGGCCCGCCGAGTACCTCCGGGTGGTGGCCGCGTTCTATGCCCACCCGCTCGACCCGGCCATGCTGCTGGACCGGCTCGGCCTGGGCGGGACCCTGCGTACCCCGTTCCGGCGGCTGTCGGGCGGCCAGCAGCAGCGGCTCGCCCTGGCCGCCGCGGTGATCGGGCGCCCGGAACTCGTCTTCCTGGACGAGCCCACCGCCGGCCTGGATCCGCAGGCCCGGCTGGCCACCTGGGAGCTGATCGCCGGCCTGCGCGCGGCGGGCGCGGCGGTCATCCTGACCACGCACAACATGGATGAGGCTCAGCGGCTGGCCGACCAGGTCGCCGTGGTGGACCATGGGCGGCTGGTCGCCGAGGGCTCGCCGGCCGACCTGACCGGCACCGCCGGTCAGCTGCGGTTCCGGGCCGAGCCAGGGCTGGACACCGACGGGCTGATCTCCGCCCTGCCGCCGGGCAGCGCGGCCAAGGAATCCCCGGCCGGCCACTACATCGTGGAGGTGCACGACCAGGTGGACCCGCAGCTCCTGGCGGCGGTGACCGCGTGGTGCGCCGAGCACGGCGTGCTGGCCCGGGACCTGCGCATCGAGAGCCGCACCCTGGAGGACGTGTTCCTCGAGCTGACCGGGCGGGAGCTGCGCTCATGAGTGGCTCTGCTAGCCCGGGGGGTCGACCCCCCGGAGCAGCCGCCCTGGCATGGCCGGCGCCGGATCCCGGGAGCGCCCCCCGGGCCCGGATGATCGCCGCGCAGGCCGGGCTGGAACTGCGCATCCTGATCCGCAACGGCGAGCAACTGCTGCTCACCCTGATCATCCCCGTCGCCCTGCTGGCCGGGTTCAGCCTGGAACCGCTGATCAAGACCGGGTCCGGGCCCCGGATCGACTTCCTGGTGCCGGGCATCCTGGCCCTCGCGGTCATGTCCACCGCCTTCACCAGCCAGGCCATCGCGACCGGCTTCGAGCGGCGTTACGGCGTACTCAAGCGGCTCGGCTCGACCCCGCTGGGCCGGGACGGCCTGATCGCCGCGAAGACCGTGGCCGTGCTCGTCATCGAACTGGGCCAGGTGGTCGTGATCCTGGCGGTGGGCCTGGGCCTCGGCTGGCGGCCGGACGCGCGCCCGGGCGCCGCGGTCTGGGTGGTACTGCTGCTGCTCGCGGGCACCGCCGCGTTCAGCGGACTGGCGCTGCTGCTGGCGGGCACCCTCCGGGCCGAGGCCACGCTGGCCGCGGCCAACCTGATCTACCTGGTGCTGCTCGGCGTCGGCGGGGTGATCTTCCCGCTGAGCAAGTTCCCGGCCGGCGTCCAGCCGGTACTGCGGCTGCTGCCGTCCGGGGCGCTGTCTGACGGCCTGCACTCGGTGCTGCAGCATGCGGGCGGGCTGCCCGTGCGCGACCTGGCCGTGCTGCTGGCCTGGGCCGCCGTCACGATCGGCGTAACCGCCCGGGTGTTCCGCTGGGAGTAACGCCGCCGACCCAGGCCAGGTCGCAGGCGGCACTCGGGGCCACCCCGCCGGCGATTCTCGTGCTGACCGGCATAGTCTCGGTGCAGGTCGGCGCGGGCCTGGCCGCCCGGCTGTTCAGCCAGGTGCCGCCGGCCGCGGTGACCGCGCTCCGGTTGTGGATAGCGGCGCTGCTGCTCGCGGTGCTGGGCGCCCGCGGGCTGCGCCGGGAGATCACCGGGCTGATCCGCAGGCGCGCCTGGCCGGACGCGGCCGTGGTCGTGGCGTTCGGGCTCACCCTGGCCGTCATGAACTACTGCATCTACCAGGCGTTCGCCCGGATCCCCCTGGGCATCGCGGTCACGGTGGAATTCCTCGGGCCACTCGCCGTGGCGGTGGCCGCGTCGCGGCGCCTCCTCGACCTGGCCTGGGTGGGTCTGGCGGGCGCCGGGGTCGCGCTGCTCAGCCGGGCGGGTGACACGGCGCCGGCCGTCGCCGTGCCTGACCCCGGGGGGGCCAGCCTGGCCGGGCTCAACCTGGCCGGGCTGCTGTTCGCGCTGGCCGCGGCGGCTTCGTGGGCCATCTACATCCTGCTCAGCGCGGCCACCGGACGGCGGTTTCCCGGGTCGTCCGGGCTGACGGTGGCCATGGCCGTGGCGGCGCTGGCCGTGACCCCGGTGGGCGTGGCGGCGGGCGGACGCTCCCTGCTGCGCCCGGGGGTACTCGCCACCGGGGCGGCTATCGGGTTGCTGTCCTCGATCATCCCGTACTCGCTGGAACTGGAGACCCTGCGCCGGGTCCCGGCCAAGGTGTTCGGCATCTGGATGAGCGTGGAGCCCGCAGTCGCCGCCCTGGTCGGGCTGGTCATGCTCAGCCAGAGCCTCAGCCTGGCCGAGTGGGCCGCCATCGGGTGCGTCACGGTGGCCTCGGCCGGCGCCGCGCTCTCGGCCAGGTAACCCTGTTACCCGACGGGGCCAGCTCATGGGGTCAGATAGCCGGGGCCACCGGGTGCGTACCGGACAGCACGCTCCTACCATGGGGTCCGTGCCAGCCGATCTCAGCCCGGACGTCACCGGGTCCCCCGCGACCGGATCCGCCGCCGCCGGGTCCGCGACAGCCGGGTCCGCCACCCCCAGGTCCGGCACCACCGGGCCTGGCACCACCGGGCCCGGCGCCCAGGCGGACCGGGGCGGGCCGCGGCCTGCGGGCCTGGGCGGACCCCTTCCTCTTTCCCACGCCCACCTCGATGCGCTGGGTCGCGCTGGCCGGGGTGGCGGCGAACGCCGGGATCATCATGACCGGCGCCGCGGTCCGGCTGAGCGCGTCCGGCCTCGGCTGCCCCGACTGGCCGGACTGCACCTCCAGCAGCCTGGTCGCGGCGCATACCCGCGGCGACCCCATGATCCACACCTACATCGAGTTCACCAACCGGATGCTGACCTTCGCCGTCATGGTGGTGGCCGTGCTGGTCATGATCACGGCCTGGCGGTTCCGCCCGGCCGGGGCCCGGCGGCGCGGCCTGATCTGGCTGGCCGCCGCCCAGCCGCTCGGCGTGGTGGCCCAGGCGGTGCTGGGCGGGATCGTGGTGCTCACCGACCTCAACCCGGCCGCCGTCTCACTCCACTTCCTGCTGTCCAGCACGATCCTCGCGCTGGCCGTGACGCTCTGGTCCCGCTGCGCCGAGGGGGACGGGCCTGCGACCAGGCTGGTCCGGGCGGACCTGCGGGTGCTGTCGGTGGCTCTCGTGCCGGTGGTGGCGCTGATGCTCGCGGCGGGCACCGTGGTCACCGGCACCGGGCCGCTGGCCGGGGCGACGTTTGTGCCGCACGCCGGGGGCCGGCCCTCCTACGTGCCGCGCTACCACCTGCCGCTGGAGGGCGTGACCCAGTTGCACGCGGACATCGGCTGGATGCTGGGCACCCTGGTGGCCGTGCTGGCGGTGTGCCTGCAACTGACCGGTGCGCCGCAGCGGGTGCGCAGGCTGGGGTGGCTGCTGCTCGGGCTGGTCGGGCTGCAGGGAGTCATCGGCTACGCCCAGTACTTCAGCGGCCTCCCGGCCGGACTGGTCTGGGTCCACGTCAGCGGGTCGGTGCTGATCTGGATCGCCGCCCTGCGGCTGATGTTCGCCACCCGGGACCGGGGCCCGGTGGTGCCGCCCGCCGGACCAGAGATCGGGCCGGATCAGAATCGGGCCAGCTAGGGAGCATGGGCGGGACCGTGACGGTGCCGGCCGAATCCTGACGCGGCGCTCGGCGCCCACGGCGGCTGCGGGGGCTCCGGCTGGCGCTGGAAGAACGCGCTCCGGGCCATGGCCATCAGCCGCAGCAGGTCCCGGCGCCGCTGTTCGAACTGGTCCGGGGCGATGATCTGGCGCTGGGCCCGCAAGTGGACCAGGGCCAGCTCGGTGGCGGCCAGCTGGTAGTCCTCCATGGCCCGGGCCGCGGGCCGGCCCCCGGTGCGCCGCGCCCACAGCCGGGCGGCCCGCCGCTCGCGGAGCGTGCTGAGCATCTTCAGGTCCGCCTCGGTGACCACGCCCATGGACTCGTACACGGGCAGGAACCGCCAGATCAGCCGGACGATCCGGCGCCGGTCGGCGACGATCACCCCGGCCAGGATGCCCAGCACGCAGGCCAGGATGGCGTACGCGATGGCCAGCCCGGGCAGCCCGAACGCGGTCAGGCCGTTCCACGTCCCGTGCAGCACCATCGCGGCCAGCAGGCCCAGCGGCACCGCCCAGCGGGCGTGCCGGTGGGTGGCCGCGTAGGCCACCCCGAGGCCGGTCATGGACGTGAAGATGGGATGGGCCAGCGGGGATAGCACACCGCGCAGCACGAAGGTGGCGCCGAGGAGCCTGACCCCGCCCACCTCGGGACGGACCAGGGCGCCGATGTAGTACCCGATGTTCTCCATCATCGCGAAGCCGAGGCCCACCATGGCCGCGTAGATGATGCCGTCGGTGGGGCCGTCCAGTTCCTGGCGCCGCCGCCAGAGCAGGATGATCAGGATGAGGCCCTTGAGGCTCTCCTCCACCACCGGGGCCCCGAAGGTGGCGGACACGTACTCCCCCGTGCTGTTTCCGAGCGCGGGCTGGGTGATGAAGACCAGCCCGGCGGTGTTGATCACCGCCGCGAGCAGGGCCGCTACCCCGGCCCCCCAGGCGAACGCGAGCACCAGGTTGGCCCGGGGCTCGGGCTCCAGCCGGTCGAGCAGCAGCACAATGCCGACCAGGAAGGGCACCGGGAGCACGGCGAGGGGCAGCGCGACGAGGAAGGGCGCGACGCTGTGCCCAGCGGCGTCCACGCTCTGCAGGACGTCCGTGCCGAGCACGACGATCGAGCAGCCGATAGCGGCGATGATCCCCAGGATCAGCCCGATCCGCGGCCTGCCCGGGGGCCGGCCCTCGATCACGGCCCGCGGGTCGAAGCCGGGCATCGGGGTCGCCATGGCAGGGAGCGTACCGGGAACCGCCCCGCCGGGCCGACGCCGCAAGCCGGTGGCGCTGAGGACGGCCGCCGCCGCCGTCCCGGGGCACCGCGGGGTCGGTCCGGGAAGTAGGTCAAACTGGGGATAGGGTTTCGTTGCCTGACCTAGGGGCGGCCAGGCGCCAGCCACGAGAGGAGCCCTGATCCCGCGGTGAGCAGCCCATCTCGCAGTGCACCGAACGCCCAGGCAGCGAACGCCGGCTCCGCCACGCTGGAGTGGACCGAGGCCGACCAGCGCGCCGTCAACCTGGTCCGGGTTCTGGCCATGGATTCCGTGCAGAAAGCGGGCTCCGGCCATCCGGGCACGGCGATGAGCCTGGCCCCCGTCGCCTACCTGCTGTACCAGCATGTGCTCCGGCATGACCCGGCCGACCCGAACTGGCTCGGCCGGGACCGTTTCGTCCTGTCCTGCGGGCATTCCAGCCTGACCTTGTACATCCAGCTCTACCTGTCCGGCTACGGGCTGACCCTGGATGACCTGAAGCGCTACCGGGAGTGGGGCAGCCTGACCCCGGGGCACCCGGAACACGGCCTGACCCCGGGCGTCGAGACCACCACCGGCCCGCTGGGCCAGGGCCTGACCAATGCGGTCGGCATGGCCATGGCCGCCCGGCGCGAACGTGGCCTGCTCGACCCGGACGCGCCCGAGGGTGACAGCCCCTTCGACCACCACGTCTACGTGTTCGTCTCGGACGGCGACATCGAGGAAGGCATCAGCCACGAGGCGTCCTCACTGGCCGCGGTCCAGGATCTGGGCAACCTGGTCGTGGTCTAC
Source organism: uncultured Actinomycetes bacterium (assembly GCA_963837335.1). Taxonomy (GTDB): domain Bacteria; phylum Actinomycetota; class Actinomycetes; order Streptosporangiales; family Streptosporangiaceae; genus RYN-230. Next base: position 13,186 of record CAWINS010000028.1, read on the forward strand.
GACGACAACCGGATCTCCATCGAGGACAACACGCAGATCGCGAAGTCCGAGGACGTGGCCGCCCGGTATGAGGCGTACGGCTGGCACGTGCAGCGGCTGGACTGGCGGCACCCGAACGGCTACCGCGAGGACCCGGCCGGCCTGTACCAGGCGCTGCTGGAGGCCCGGGCCCGTACCGACAAGCCGTCCATCATCGTGCTGACGACGATCATCGCCTGGCCGGCCCCGCATGCGCAGAACACCGGTGAGGCGCACGGCGCGGCGCTCGGTGAGGACGAGGTCGCGGCCACCAAGCAAGTCCTGGGCTTCGACCCGGCGGTGAACTTCCCCGCCGAGGACGCGCTGGTCGCGCACGCCCGGAAAGTAGCCGAGCGGGGTAAGCGGCTGCACGCCGAGTGGGACGAGGCCTTCGCCGCGTGGACCAGGGCCAACCCGGAGCAGGCCGCCCTGCTGGACCGGCTCCAGGCCCGGCGGCTGCCCGGCTGGCTGGGCCCAGGCGCTGCCCTCCTTCCCGCCGGACCAGAAGGGCATGGCCACCCGCAAGGCGTCCGGCGAGGTGCTGAACGCCCTCGCCCCGGTGCTGCCCGAACTGTGGGGCGGCTCGGCCGACCTGGCCGGCAGCAACAACACCACGATGAAGGGCCAGCCGTCGTTCCTCCCGCCCGAGCGCCAGAGCGAGATGTTCCCCGGCAACGTGTACGGCCGCACCCTGCACTTCGGGATCCGCGAGCACGGCATGGGCGGGATCCTCAACGGCATCGCGCTGGACGGGCTCACCCGGCCCTACGGCGGCACCTTCCTGGTCTTCAGCGACTACATGCGGGGGTCGGTCCGGCTCGCCGCGCTGATGGGGCTGCCGGTGACCTACGTGTGGACGCACGACTCGATCGGGCTCGGCGAGGACGGCCCGACGCATCAGCCGGTCGAGCACCTGGCCGCGCTGCGCGCCATCCCGGGGCTCGACGTGGTCCGGCCCGGCGACGCGAACGAGACCAGCGTGATCTGGCGGACCGTACTGGAGCACTCCGACCGGCCGGCCGGGCTCGCCCTGAGCCGCCAGAACCTCCCCGTCCTGGACCGCTCCGAGGGTACGGGCCTGGCCAGTGCGGATGGGGCGGCCCGGGGCGGGTACATCCTCGCCGAAGGGGCGGGCGGTGAGCCGACGGTGATCGTGATGGCGACCGGCAGCGAGGTACAGATCGCGCTGGCGGCACGGGACATTCTCCAGGATGAGGGAATCCCGACACGAGTTGTTTCCATGCCGTGTGTGGAATGGTTTGCCGGGCAGGATGCTTCCTATCAGGAGGAGGTACTGCCACCGCATATCCGGGCGCGCGTCAGCGTCGAGGCCGGCGTCGCACAGCCCTGGCACGTGTTCACCGGCGACTTCGGTGAGTGCGTGAGCCTGGAGCATTTCGGGGCATCCGCCTCGTACATGAAGCTGTACGAGGAGTTCGGGTTCACGGCGGAGCACGTGGCAGCGGCCGCCCGTTCCAGCCTGGCCCGGCTGAGCACCGCAACGAACGCGAGAAGCGAGGAGTCATGACCTCCGTGCCAAACACCCCACCGGCTCACCCGATCCTCGGCGAGCTGACCGCCGCCGGCGTATCCATCTGGCTCGACGACATCAGCCGGGAGCGGCTGAGGACCGGCAACCTCGCCGATCTGATCCGGGACTGGGCCGTCACCGGCGTGACCTCCAACCCGACGATCTTCGCCAGCGCCGTGGCCCACGGCGACGCGTACGACAAGCAGCTGGCCGATCTGGCCGTCCGCGGCGTGAAGCTGGAGGAAGCGGCGCGGTCTATCGCCACCTACGACATCCGCTGGGGCTGCGACGTGTTCCGCCCCGTCTACGACATCACGGACGGCGTGGACGGCCGGGTCTCGATCGAGGTGGACCCCCGGATCGCGAAGGACACGGCGAAGACGATCGCCGAGGCCCGGGCGCTGTGGTGGCTGGTGGACCGGCCCAACCTGTTCATCAAGATCCCGGCGACCCTCGAGGGCCTGCCCGCGATCACCGCCGCCCTGGCCGAGGGCATCAGCGTCAACGTCACGCTGATCTTCTCCCTCGAGCGCTACGGCCAGGTCATCGACGCGTTCATGGCCGGCCTGGAGCAGGCCCTGGCGGCCGGCCGGGACATCTCCACGCTCGCCTCGGTGGCGTCCTTCTTCGTCAGCCGGGTGGACACCGAAGTGGACGGCAGGCTCGACAAGATCGGCACTCCCGAGGCGGCCGCGCTGCGCGGCAAGGCGGCGATCGCCAACGCCCGGCTCGCCTACGAGCTCTACGAGCAGCGGATCTCCACCCCCCGGTGGCAGGCGCTGCGCGAGGCCGGGGCCAAGGTGCAGCGCCCGCTCTGGGCGTCCACCAGCACCAAGGACCCGGCCTTCGAGGACACCATGTACGTGGTCGAGCTGGTCGCCCCGGACACGGTCAACACGATGCCGGAGGCGACGCTGCGCGCCACCGCGGACCACGCCAAGCTGCGCGGGGACACGATCCAGCGGCACCTACGAGGAGTCCCGGAAGGTCTTCGCCGACCTGGAGAAGCTCGGTATCTCCTACGACGACGTGGTCCGCGTGCTCGAGGAGGAGGGCGTGCAGAAGTTCGCCGCCTCCTGGAACGAGTTCCTGGGCACGATCGAGTCGAACATGGCCGCGGTGGACAAGCCATGACCGCTGGCCGCCTGGCCACAGCAGACGGAGCGCAGTAATGACTGATTCGGCGACCGCAGCCCAGGACGCCACCCAGGCGGCCAGCCCGGAACCGGCGGGGAGCAGGAGCGCTGCCCCGTCCATCAGCGCGGCCGAGCAGGAGGCGCTGGCCGACCCGTCCGGGCTGATGGAGGTCATCAGCGGCGCGGCGGCCAATCCGCTGCGCGACCCGCGGGACCGGCGGATCCCGCGGGTCGCGGGCCCCTGCGTCCTGGTCATCTTCGGCGTCACCGGGGACCTGGCCCGCAAGAAGCTCATGCCGGCCATCTACGACCTGGCCAACCGGGGCCTGCTCCCGCCCGGCTTCTCGCTCGTCGGGTTCGCCCGCCGCGACTGGGAGGACGAGGACTTCGCCCAGGTCACCTACCAGGCGGTGAAGGAGCACGCGCGGACCCCGTTCCGGGACACGGTCTGGCGGCAGGTGTCCGAGGGGGTCAGGTTCGTGCCGGGCGAGTTCACCGACGCGGAGGCGTTCGACCGGCTGGCCAACTGCGTGGCCGAGCTGGACCGCGAGCGCGGCACCGGCGGCAACTACGCCTTCTACCTGTCCGTCCCGCCCAAGTTCTTCGAGCTGGTCGTCACCCAGCTGAAGCAGTCCGGGCTGTCCACCCCGCCGCCGCCGGCCCCGGGGCATCCGCGGCCCTGGCGCCGCGTCGTTATCGAGAAGCCGTTCGGTCATGATCTGAAGAGTGCCCGCGAGCTCAACGCGACGCTCAGCGCGGTGTTCCCGCCCGAATCGGTGTTCCGCATCGACCATTACCTGGGCAAGGAGACGGTCCAGAACATCCTGGCCCTGCGCTTCGCCAACACGCTGTACGAGCCGATCTGGAACCGCGGCTACGTGGACCACGTGCAGATCACCATGGCCGAGGACATCGGCGTGGGCGGCCGGGCCGGGTACTACGACGGCATCGGCGCGGCCCGGGACGTGATCCAGAACCACCTGATGCAGCTGCTGGCCCTGACCGCGATGGAGGAGCCCGTCTCGTTCGACGCGGACGCGCTGCGGGCGGAGAAGGAGAAGGTGCTGTCCGCGGTCCAGTTGCACGAGGATCTCGCGGCCACCACCGCGCGCGGGCAGTACGCGGCCGGCTGGCAGGGCGGCATCCCGGTCCCGGGCTTCCTGGAAGAAGACGGCATGGCGCCCGACTCGCAGGACCGAGACCTACGCCGCGGTCAAGCTGAAGGTGGATACCAGGCGCTGGGCCGGGGTCCCGTTCTACCTGCGCACCGGGAAGCGGCTGCCGCGCCGGATGTCGGAGATCGCGATGATGTTCCAGCGCGCCCCGCACCTGCCGTTCGCGGCCACCGACACCGAAGAACTCGGGCAGAACGCCCTCGTCATCCGGGTCCAGCCGGATGAGGGGGTCACGGTCAGGTTCGGCTCCAAGGTTCCTGGCTCGGCGATGGAAGTGCGCGACGTGAACATGGACTTCGCCTACGGCGAATCGTTCACCGAGAGCAGCCCGGAAGCCTACGAGCGGCTGCTGCTCGACGTGCTGATCGGCGATCCGCCGCTGTTCCCCCGGCATCGCGAGGTGGAGCTGTCCTGGATGGTCCTCGACCCGATCGAGGAGTTCTGGGCCAGCCACGGCAAGCCGGAGCCCTACCCGGCCGGCTCGGCCGGGCCGCCGTCCGCGGACGAGATGATGGCCCGCGACGGACGGGCCTGGAGACGGCTGTGAACGCAGCACGGGTCTGAGCAGCACGGGTTTGAGCAGCGCGGTCGGAAAGGACTGCCTCCGATGATGATCGACCTGGCCGAGACGACGACCGACCGGATCCATGAGGCCATCCGGCAGGCCCGGCAGCGGCTCGGCGGCCCGGCCAGCGGGATGGTGCTGACGCTGGTCATCGTGACGGACGAGGCCGCGCAGTACGACGCCGTGCGGTCGGCCAGCGAGGCGGCCCGGGAGCACCCGATGCGGGTGCTCGCGGTGATCACCCGGCGGCCCGAGGCCGGTTCCCGGCTGGACGCGGAGATCCGGGTCGGCGAGTCGGGACCGGGCGAGGTGGTGCTGCTCCGGATGTACGGCGCGCTGGGCGAGCACGCCGACTCGGTGGTCACCCCGCTGCTGATGCCGGACACCCCGGTGGTGACCTGGTGGCCCGGGACTCCCCCGGACGTCCCGTTCCGCAACCCGCTCGGCGCCCTGGCGCAGCGCCGGATCACCGACGCGGCCGCGGCCGCGTCACCGCACGACTGCCTGGCCAGCCTGGCGTCGCACTACAAGCCCGGGGACACCGATCTGAGCTGGACCCGGGCCACGCCCTGGCGCTCGCTGCTCGCGGCCACGCTGGACCAGCCGCACGGCGCCATCAGCGGGGGCCGGGTCGAGGCCGAGCGGGGCAACCCGAGCGCGGACCTGATCGCCGCCTGGCTGTCCGTGCGGCTGGGGGTCCCGTTCGAGAACCGGGTGTCCGGCGGGCCCGGGGTCACCGCGGTCATCTTCGACACCAGCGACGGGGAGATGACGCTGACCCGCCCCGATGGCCGGCTGGCGGTGCTGCGCCGGCCCGGCGAGCCGGAGCGCCGGGTGGCGCTGCACCGGCGGGACACCGCGGAACTGCTGTCCGAGGAGCTGCGCCGGCTGGACCCCGACGAGGTGTACGCCGAAACCATCGCCCCGTTCGTCCTGCCCTCCAGCTCCGGCTGAGACGAAAAGGAACGGCGGTGGCAGCCGCAGGCGGGTCACCGCCAGCGCGGATACGTCCCGCAAAGAGGCGGAGGCGCCCCGCAAAGACCGCGCGCGGTGAGCACCCCCGAGGTGCTGGTGCACCACGACGCGGGCCTGCTGGCCAGGGCGGCGGCGGCCCGGCTGGTGACCAGGCTGGTGGATGCGCAGGCGAGTACGGGCGCGGCCGGCCTGGTGCTCACCGGCGGCGGGATAGGCACCGCGGTGCTGGCGGAACTGGCGGCCGCCCCGGCCCTCGACGCGGTGGACTGGCGGAGGCTGGACATCTGGTGGGGCGATGAGCGGTTCCTGCCCTCGGGTGATCCCGAGCGCAACGAGACGCAGGCCCAGCAGGCCCTGCTGAGCCACGTGGACGCGGACCCGGCCCGGGTGCACGCGATGCCAGCCAGCGACGGCCCGGACGGTAACGACCCGGAAGCGGCGGCCGCGCGCTACGCGGCGGAACTCCGGCAGGCGGCCCAGCCGCAGGACCACGGCCCGGTGCCCGCGTTTGACGTGCTGATGCTCGGGATCGGGCCGGAAGGGCATGTGGCCTCGCTGTTCCCGGGCCTGCCGGCGCTGTATGACGAGCGGCCGGTCGTCGCGGTCCGCGGCGCACCCAAGCCGCCGCCAACCAGGATCACCATGACGCTGCCGGCCATCCGGAGGGCCCGTGAGGTGTGGATACTCGCGGCCGGCCAGGAGAAGGCCGGAGCGGTCCGCCTGGCCCTCTCCGACGCCGGGCCCGTGCAGGTTCCGGCCGCGGGCGCACGCGGCCAGCAGCGCACGCTGTTTCTGCTGGACCGCAGCGCGGCGAGCCAGCTGCCGCCGCAGCTGAACCGGATCGCCTCGCCTTAGCCGGGTGCCTGGCCGGGGTGCCTAGTCCGGGCGATGGCTGGACCCGTCACCAGGCCCTGAGTCGCGGTCGCCGGGAGGTCCGTGCGGTCCCGGCCGGGTACTGCGGGTCGGCCGGGTGGCCAGCCGGAGCAGCATGAACAGGATGACCAGGACCGGGATGAACGCGAAGGGTTCCCGGGCGGTCAGCGCGATGCCCAGCCAGATGACCAGGATGGGCAGCATGGGGCTGACCCGGCGCCGGGGCGGACCGGCCGCGACTGGCAGCAGCTTGTCCGGGGCCGGCTTGATCCCGGGCTCTGGCCGCGGAACCTCCAGCCTGGCCTGCTGGGGAAGATCACGGGTGAGTGACCGGAGGCCGCCCCAGGTCTTCGCGGCGAAGGCGCTCGTGGTCCGCTCGTCGAACTCCTCCAGGGTCAGGCGTCCCGCGCTGTAGGCTTCGCGCAAGATCTCGACAACGTGCTCCCGGTCGGCGTCCGAGGCGCGGATACCGCCGTCATCCGTCATCTCCGGACCTCCCCGAGACCCTGGCATTCATTCGCCCCTTTCATCCGGAGGATACCCCGGACCGGTCACGCCAGACCCCGGCCGGGGTGCCCAGATAGCCGGCGTCCGCCCCGCTATGGTTAGATCTCGCCGTGCCCCCGGTACCCCGCCGACTCATCCAGGACCGGAACCACCTGATCGTGTGCGGGGACGACGCGCTGGCTTACCGGGTCGTCGAGGAGCTCACCACCAACTATGGCGAGCGGGTAACCGTGCTGCTCAGCGCGCGGTCTCACGGTCACGGCCCGCGGATCGCCCGGCTCCCGGGCGTCCGGGTCATCGAGCGGCCGGAACTGGACGGCTCCGCCTTCGCGGATGCGGGAGCCCAGTCGGCCCGGGCGATCGCCCTGATGGGCCGGGACGACCTGACTAACTTCCACGCCGCGCTCCGCGCCCAGGACGTCAGCCCGGGCCTCAGGCTGGTGATGCGGATCTTCAACACCGGGCTGGGCGAGCGGATGCGCAGTTTCTTCCCCGATTGCGCGGTGCTGTCGAGTTCCGCGATGGCCGCTCCCTCGTTCGTGGCCGCCGCACTGGGCGAGCCAGCCCCCAGCCATGTCCGGCTGGCCGGGCGCACCCTGTTCGTGGCGCGTCCCGGCGAGGCCGACGCCGCGCACCTCGTCTGCGGGCTGGCCACGACCGGGGCGCCCGGCCAGCCCCAGCTGCTTCCCCCGGACCAGGACCTGGCCGACCTGGTGCTCGCCGTGGCCGATGGCACCCCGCGCAACCCGCTGACCAGGCCGCGCCGGCGGCCGCTGCGGGCCCTCGCGGACCTGCCCCGGCTCCTGTTCGGGTACAAGCTGGGGTTCGTGTTCCTGGTCCTGTTCGGCGTCCTGGTGGCCGGGTTCGTGCTGCTCGCCACCGCCGGCGGCTACTCCCCCGGCAACGCGCTGTACCTGACCTTCCTGGACGCCGCGGGCGCGGCGCTCACCAATTCCCGGCTGAGCGCCCCGGAGAAGGTCGCCCAGTTCATGCTCACCTTTGACGGGATGGCGTTCCTGCCGGTGGTCACCGCGGCCGTCGTCGGGGCCCGGCTGACCGGGTCAGTGCGCGGCAAGGAACGGCCGCTGAGCGGCCATGTCATCGTGGCCGGGCTGGGCAACGTCGGCACCCGCATCGCCGGCCAGCTGCACGACCTGGGCGTTGACGTGGTCTGCGTGGACCGGGACGAGAACGCGGCCGGGATCCGGCTGGCCCGCCAGCTGGGGCTGCGCGTGGTGATCGGTGAAACCACCCGCGAGGAAACCCTGCGCGCCGCGGATATCCGCACCAGCCAGGCCCTCGTCTCGGTGACCAACAGCGACATCGTGAACCTGGAGACGGCCCTGCACGCCCGGGCCCTGGCCGCCGACGTGCGCCTGGTTCTGCGGCTGTCCGACGACGACCTGGCCGAGCGGGTCCAGAAGACGGTCGGCAACGCGATCTCGCGCAGCGTCCCCTACCTCGCGGCCCCGGCCTTCGCGGCCGCCATGCTGGAGCACCAGGTGCTGCGCACCATCCCGGTCGGGCGGCACGTGCTGCTGATCGCGGACGTCAGGGTGGAGGCGGGATCAGAGCTGGCGGGCCAGCCGGTGGAAAACGTGAACCGCGGCGGTGCGGTCCGGGTCATCGCGGTCAGCCCGGCCGCGGGCGGTGCCGTCAACTGGTCACCGCGACCCGACTACCTGATCGCCCCGCAGGACCGGATCTACGTTCTGGCCACGCGCACCGGGCTGAGCGGGGTACTGGCGCGCAGCCAGAGCGGCGGCGCGGTCGCGCCTGCGTAACCAAAACCTGGGCCTCCCCCAGGGAGGAATCCGGCGTTACGCTCAGGGCAGATCTTCCGTGTGGTTCTGCTGAGCCGCTTGTGAAGACGGAAGAAGGTCCCAAATGGTTCGTTCTATCCGGTTTGTCCGCGCCGTTCCGGGGACGTCGGCCGCGGTCCAGGCACCGGGCACTTTAGCCTGCCCGGTAGCCGCCGCCGGGATCTTCAGTCAATCCACGCGCCGTCGCGGCCATCCGGGTTACCTGCCCCCGTGGCCGGGCAGTGCACCGCCTCATCAGGAGGATTCACTTGAGCGTCAACGATGACCTGCCTGCAGCTCCTGCGGCTCCGGTGGCCGCACTGGGGACGGGGATAGCCGACCCCGCACCGCTGGGGCTCGCTGCCTTCGCCCTGACCACGTTCCTGCTGTCGGCGTTCAACGCCGGCTGGATGACCTCGGCGAGCGGCCTGGCCTGGCTCGGGTACGCGTTCGCCTACGGCGGCCTGGGCCAGTTGCTGGCCGGCATGTGGGAGTTCCGCAACCGCAATGTCTTCGGCGCCACCGCGTTCTCTAGTTACGGTGGCTTCTGGATCGGTCTCGGACTCTACTTTGTGCTGGTCGGGAACAGCCTGCTCGCCCACCCCTTGCTGGCGCACGAGTTCGGCAAGGACGTCGGCTGGATCCTGCTGGCCTTCGCCATCTTCAACACCTACATGCTGATCTGGAGCACGCAGGTGAACGCGGCGGTGTTCGCGGTGTTCCTCACCCTGGAACTCACCGAGATCATCCTGTTCATCGGCAACCTCTCCGCCAGCAGCGGCACGGTCAAGTTCGGCGGGTACGTGGGCATACTCACCGCGATTTGCGCCTGGTATGCCTCGGCAGCCGGGGTCGCCAACGGGATGGGAGGCCGGCTCAGCCTTCCCGTCGGCCGGCCGCTCCTCGCCCCGCGCGTCTGAGCGGGGCCGCCCGCCCGCGCCGCAGGGCCGGGCACTGGGCTAGCAGGTAGCACACGAGCGGATCCCGGGGAGCCAGACCAGGCCCCCCGGGATCACGCGTTTGAGGGCCCCGGCAGGATTGGGCGCGTGGATCTGCACGAGAAGCGGCAACTCGACCGGGCCGAGCACCTGGCCAAGGTGAACGAGCAGGTGGCCAGGGCCAAAGCGCACGCCCGCCCGTGGCGGGCCATCATCGCGACGGTCCTGGCGGTCAGCGCGGGCGCGGTAGCCAGCCAGGCGGCCCAGGGCTTCAAGGACTGGACCGGCCACGGCAATTACGTCTACAAGATAGTGGCCGCGGCGTGCATCGCGGCGTTCTTCATCTTCGGTGTCATAGCCGTGTTCGGGCTGGCCGGAAAGACGAGGGACGTGCTCACTCCCGCCGTTGGCTCGTCACACGCCGCGGTAGTCCGGTACGCCATACTCCTCATCGGCGGGCTGACCGTGCTGTTCCTGGGGGTGAGCCTGATGAAGGTCCCGATCGGGCAACTCCTCGTCGGCGGGGCGGTCACCACGATCCTGCTCGGCATCGCCGGTCAGCAATCCCTGTCCAACATATTCGCGGGCCTCGTGCTGCTGCTGTCACGGCCCTTCATGGTGGGGGACTATATCCGGCTCAAATCCGGGGCGCTGGGCGGCGTCACTGACGGCCTCGTGGCCGAGATCGGCATTACCTACTTGCGCCTGGACACCGAGGACGGCACCCTGCATCTGCCTAATTCCCAGGTCCTCGCGGCTGCGGTGGGGCCTCTCACGCCGCCCCGGACCAGGGAATCAGGGCCAGCGGAATCAGGGCCAGGGCCCGAGACCCCGGCTCCGGCCGCCGGGCCAGCCAAGCCGGATCATGACGACCCGCCGTACGGCGGGCCGCCGTACGGATCGCCATGATGCCCCGGCCCAGTGCTGGTTCATCTAGTGCTGGTTCATCTAGTGGTGCTTCGCCTCGTACCTGGCTACGACATCAGCCGGGATGCGGCCCCGATCGCTGACCTCAATCCCGCTGTCCTTGGCCCAGGTCCGTATCGCGGCGCTGTGCTGCCGGTGAGCAGTCGTCCGCCGCTTGGTCCGGTTGACCCGGGCCGACGCACGGCGGGCGCGCTGCGCGTAACGGCTCACCACATCGTCAAACTTTTGGCTGTGCTTGGCGCACAGGTCGATCTCATAGTCCCGGCCATCCAGGCTGAACCGGCGTGCGTGATGCTGGCCCTCGGGAATCGGTTTCTGGTCGTAGTCACAGGCAAAAGTGACGGAAACCTTCTGTGCCACTTGAGGCCCCCCTTCCTCTGTGGCAAATATATCCCGCCACGGGCGCCCCAACCATAACGACACCCAAAGAAGGGCAGAGCGTCAACCGGGATGACCGCCATTCGGGGGTCGATGCCCGGCGCTGCGGGCCGCCGCCCCGGGGGCGGGACGGCTATCGGTCAATGACGGCCGGGATAGCGTCCCCGTTCCCTCGGGTCCCGATTGCCAGGGGGACGCCCATAGGGGAAGGATTCCTCGGGCTCCCTGTCGTAGCCCTCCACGGAGTGGTCGGCCGTGTCATCCCACTCGTCGCCCTCGCCATAATCCGGCCCGGCCAGATAAGCCCCCGAGTCGTCGACGGCCGCTTCGCCGGGATAATCCGCATTGCCCGCCTGGCCGGAATAGGGGTGGAATGCGGGGTCAGCCGGGTACCCGCCCGCCGGGCGGCGGTGGCTGCCAGACTGGACGGTGCGGTAGTCGCCGGTGGCAGGCACGTCCGGGTAGCCGGCGTCGCGGTATCCGCCGTGGTCGTCCTCATCGTGATACCCGGCGTCGGCGGCGTCTCCCCCGTATCTGGGCCCCCGGGGATCACTGGGAAAGTCGCCCGGGTCGCGGCGGTGACTGCCGGACTGGCCGCTGCGGTAGTCGCCGGTGGCAGGCAGATCGTGGTAGCCCGGCGCCTCTGCGCGCCGGTAGTCGCCGGAGGACGGGCTGCCGGGGTAGCCGGGGTCAGCGGGATAACCCGCGGCCGGGCCGTACTCCTGGGCCGGCTGGCGGTACGAGCCGGTGGCCGGCTCGTCCGGGTACCTGGCCGCCGGGACGGGATAGGCCGGGTCGAGCGGGTCGATGGGGTAACTGCCGGAGTCCCCCCCATAGCCCCGCTCCGGGCGCGGGCCATCCGGGCGGGGCAGGTCCGGCCGGGGGCCGTCCGGGCGGGCCCCCTCGGGGCGGGAGCCGTCCGGGCGCTGGCCCGAGGGGGCGCCGGACCCGGCGGGCATCCGCATGGCCATCGTCGCCTGGCCCTCGTCGGAGCCCCGGCCCGGTACCTCACGCCCGGCCTCACCCGGTGCCTCCCGGCGGCCCGCACGCTGACCCTGCGGGCCGCGGTGCAGTGACTCGATCATCCGGGCCAGGTCATCCATGGGCAGCCGGAACGTGCCCGTGCACGTGCCGCCCTGCCAGATGCTGAAAACCGCCACGCCCGTGTCGGCGTACCAACTCAGCCGCATGCTGCGGGAGTCGCCTCGTACGTCGAAGAACACCTCACCGAGCCGGGGCAACGGGGCTGCGTCCGACGCTGACATGGAGCCCATGGTGGCGCTGAACCAACGGGTTTGTCCAATTAACGCGGCACTATGGTAAGGACCAGAGTGGCCGGCACCGCCTCTATGCTGGGGGTACGCCCATCGGGGTGGCGGGGGCAGCTGGCCCCAACTTCTCTGCCGCGGATTCGCGATCCTGCCTGCGGAACTGCCCCCGCGGATGGCATCATTGATCATCGGTCCGCTGGACAGGACTGGTTTCGTCAGAGCGGGCGGCACGCTGGTTGCCGCTGCTCATCCGGCAGGGTTGCTCCTCTAGCTACTCCCGTGGCGGTCACGGGCGCCTTGAGGCTGCCCAGCTCCCGGGAACACGCAGGTGATGCAGTGCGTTGCATACCTACGACGGGGCAAAAGCCGCACAGGGCGAACCTATGTCCGACGGAACCAGAGGGTCGGCTGGACGCGGAATACACACTAACGCTTGTTGAGGAGATCTAGTCATGTCTGAGGTACGGCGGCAGGTTACCCTGCCTCCCCGGCCGAACTGGGGCTGGCAAGATGCCGCCGCGTGCCGCGGCACGGATGTCGTGCTCTTCTTTGGTCCCGACGGCGAACGGCAGCCGGAGCGGGAGATCCGGGAGCGGAAGGCCAAGGCGATGTGCGCCAGTTGCCCGGTCCGCACTGAATGCCTGGATTACGCGATCTCGCGGCCGGAGAAGTACGGCACCTGGGGCGGCCTGAACGAGGACGAGCGCGCCTCGGAGCGCCGCCGCCGGATGCGCCGCGCGAACGCGGCCTGATCTGGCTGGCAGGACCGGCTGGCACAGAGCATTGCTGGCCGGCCGCGGCAGACGCCGCGGCCGGCCACAATAGGTACATGGTCTGCTCGTCCTGCCGCCGCCAGCACCACAAGGACTGCCCGGGAGGCACCTGGTGCGATTGCCAGCATCTCCCGCTTTCCGCGCTGCCGGAGCCGCCCCGGGACCGGCGCTCGCTCAGCTGGGTCCGCCAGGGCTGACCGGACCGGCGCGGGCCAGGACCGGCTGAGCGGGATGTTTGCTGACCGGGACCGGGCTGCGCAGAACTTCGTGACCAGAACTTTGCTGAAGGAGACCGCGCCAGACGGAATAGGGTCGGCCGGCCCGGGGTTGTCAGCCTCCGTGGGCACACTCAACGCGCGGGCCGTCCGTCCGCCGGGGCAGCGATTTAGTTCGGATAACGAAGTTATCTCGACATGTCGTACTCTTTCGTGTGATGCTCATGGTGTGAGCGCTGCTGATCCCCTCCTCGTCGCCCGCAGGCATGTTGACCTGCTCCGGGTGCGCAGCGCCGCCTGTCAACACGGCCGCTGACACTGCCCCGATCGAGGGCGTGTGCCGCGGCCGGTACCTTGCAGCCCTGGCGGCCTGCCCCCGCGCTCCTGAATCGCGGACCAGCACACCAGACCAGAGGCCAGCAGGATTGCCGGCGCAGCCGAGCGAGGCTGCCTGCCGCGTCACACGTCCCGCCCCAGCCCGGCCCGCAGCAGCGGGCCCGACCGAGCAGGACAAGAAGGGACGCGCCAGATGCCGTCAGCCCACCGACACCGAGGCCAAGGCCAGTGGGCGCTCGGATATCGCGAGCCGCTCAACAAGAACGAGGAAAACAAGAAGAACGACGACGGGCTCAACGTCCGCCAGCGGATCATCGACATCTACTCCCGGCAGGGATTCGACTCCATCGACCCGGCTGATCTCCGGGGCCGGATGCGCTGGTACGGCCTGTACACGCAGCGCCGGCCGGGCATCGATGGCGGCAAGACCGCCACGCTCGAGCCCGAAGAGCTCGATGACAGCTACTTCATGATGCGCATCCGCATCGACGGCGGCCAGCTCAGCAACGACCAGCTGCGCACCATCGCCGACATCTCCGAGCGGTACGCCCGGGGCACAGCCGACCTCACCGACCGGCAGAACGTGCAGCTGCACTGGATCAGGATCGAGGACGTCCCGGCGATCTGGGAGGCCCTCGAGGCGGTCGGCCTGTCCACCACGGAAGCCTGCGGGGACACCCCCCGGGTGGTGCTGGGCTGCCCGCTGGCCGGGATCGACGCGGATGAGGTGATCGACGCCACGCCGCAGATCGAGGAGGTCACCGCGCGCTATGTGGGCGACCCTTCCTTCTCCAACCTGCCCCGCAAGTACAAGTCGGTGATGAGCGGGTGCACCGCGCAGTGCACCGTGCACGAGATCAACGACGTGGCCTTCGTCGGTGTGGTCGGCCCCGGCGGCCAGCCGGGCTATGACCTGTGGGTGGGTGGCGGGCTGTCCACCAACCCGATGATCGCCAAGCGCCTGGACGCGTTCATCGAGCCCAGCCAGGTCGCCGAGGTGTGGGCCGCGGTGACCTCGGTGTTCCGTGACTACGGCTACCGCCGGCTGCGGCACCGGGCCCGGCTGAAGTTCCTCATCGCCGACTGGGGCCCGGAGAAGTTCCGCGAGGTGCTGGAGAAGGAGTACCTGGGTTACGCGCTCCCGGACGGATCTCCCCCGCCCCCGCCCGCCGACGGCCGGCGGGACCATGTCGGCGTGCACCGGCAGCGGGACGGGCGCTACTACGTGGGCTTCGCGCCGCGGGTCGGCCGGATGTCCGGCAGCTCGCTGGGCCGGGTGGCCGACCTGGCCGCCCGGTACGGCAGCGGGCGGGTCCGGACCACGACCGAGCAGAAGATGGTGATCCTCGACGTGCCCGAGGCCAATGTGGCCGGGCTCACCGCGGAACTCGACCAGGCGGACCTGCCCGCCACGCCGAGCGTCTTCCGGCGGCACACGATGGCCTGCACCGGCATCGAGTTCTGCAAACTGGCGATCGTGGAGACCAAGGCGCGGGCCACGCAGGCCATCGCCGAGCTGGAGCGGCGCCTGCCTGGCTTCACCGAGCCGGTGACGATCAACGTGAACGGGTGCCCGAACTCGTGCGCCCGGATCCAGACGGCCGACATCGGGCTCAAGGGATCGCTGGTCATCGGGCCGGACGGACGGCAGACCGAAGGATTCCAGATCCACCTGGGCGGCAGCCTGGCCGGCGGAGACGGTGAGAGCTCAGGATTCGGCCGGAAGATCAGGGGGCTGAAGACCACGGCCGACGACCTGCCCGACTACCTGGAGCGGGTCCTGCGGCGCTTCCAGGCGGGCCGGGAGACCGGCGAGACCTTCGCCGCGTGGGCCAGCCGGGCCAGCGAGGAGGACTTCGCATGACATTCCGCTCATCCGGGACAGAACGCGCAATCCCGTTTTACTGCCCCTATTGCGGCGAAGAGGACCTAGAACCGCAGGAACAGGACGGCAGCTGGCGCTGTCGCAGCTGCATTAGGACCTTCCAGCTACGATTTGCTGGAACGGGAGTGATCCTGTGACTACCAACGTGACCAAACGCACCTATCCAGGTCAGGCAGTCCCTGTAGTCTCCGACACTGAACCCCGGGAGGAACCAATCCGCATGGAGAGGCTCGCAGCCCAGGCGGCGGAGGAGCTCGTCGACGCGCCCGCAGAAGAGATCGTCCGCTGGGCGGTGGACACGTTCGGGTCCCGCCTGTGCATCACGTCGTCCATGACCGACGCGGTCATCATCCACCTCGCCTCGAAGGTCCAGAGCGGGCTGGACGTGATCTTCCTGGACACCGGGTACCACTTCCCGGAGACCATCGGCACCAGGGACGCGGTGTCCGCCGTCTACCCGGTCAACGTCATCAACGTGACCCCGTCCCGGACGGTGGCCGAGCAGGACGCTGAGCTCGGCCCCCGGCTCTACGGGCGCAACCCCGACCTGTGCTGCTACTTCCGCAAGGTCGTGCCGCTGGAGCGGGCCCTCGACCCGTACGACGCGTGGATCACCGGCGTGCGCCGGGAAGAGACCAACGCCCGCAGCGACACCAAGGCGGTCCAGTGGGACCCCAGGCGGCAGATGGTCAAGGTCAATCCCATCGTGGCCTGGACCCAGGACCAGGTGGACGCCTACATCGCCGAGCAGGGCGTGCTGGTGAACCCGCTCGTCTACGACGGGTATCCCTCCATCGGCTGCGCCACCTGCACGATGAAGGTGGCGCCCGGGGCGGACCCCCGCAGCGGACGGTGGACCGGGACGGGCAAGACCGAATGCGGCATCCACACCTGATCCCGTCTCTGGTCGCGATCGCGCACGGCAGCAGGGACCCGCGGGCCGGGGCGACCATCGCGGAACTGCTCGCGGCGGCCCGGACCCGGGCCGCCGCGCGCGGGCTGGCCGGGCTTGAGGCTCGCGGGGCCTTCCTGGGGCACGCCCCGCCCGCCCCGCTGCAAGTGCTCAGCGCGCTGGCTGGCGACCCGGGCGGGGAGCGTGACGTGGTGGTGCTCCCGTTGCTGCTCACCGCGGCCTACCACAGCGGAACGGACATACCCGGGGTGCTGGCTGAGGCCACCGCCGGCCTGCCCGGGCTGAGGATCCGGTACGGCGAGCCACTGGGCCCGCATCCGGGTCTGGTGCGGGCCCTCGAGCGGCGCCTCGCCGAGGCCGGCCACGATCCCGGCGGCGACCGGTCCGGGACGGCGGTGGTGCTCGCCTCCGCCGGGTCGAGCCAGCCATCGGCCAGCGCGGCGATCGCCGCGATGGCGTCCGGCTGGCAGGCCGACCGCGGCTGGCTCGCGGTACGGCCCGCGTACGCGTCCGCCGCCTCGCCGACCCCGGCCGAGGCGGTGGCAGATCTGCGCCGCGGCGGGGCGGAGCGCGTCGTGGTCGCCAGCTACCTGCTCGCCCCCGGCCTGTTCGCTGACCGGATCCGCGAGTCATCCCTGGCCGCCGGGGCAGCAGCCGTCTCGGCGCCGCTCGGCGCCGCGCCGGAAGTGGCGGACGTGCTGCTTGACCGCTACCTGCTGGCCGCGGCGGGCGGGCTCGAGCAGCAGGACACCGGTGAGCGCCGTGACTCGCGCGTTTCCGCGCGGTGAACCGCACCTTCGCCGCGGGTTTCCGGGTGGTGGCCCGCACGTTATCGTCACCTCATGACGCCTCTGCAGTCCGCCACCGGGCCGCATCTCACCCACGATGTGCTCAACCAGGTCCCCCTGCTGGCCGGCTACGACGTCGCCGACGATCCGGCGCTGCTGTCGGCGGCCGGCCGGGAAGGCGGCGGCTGGGCCGAGCCTGAACTGCACGAGCTGGGCGAGCTGGCCGGGGCCCGGGAGACCCAGGAACACGCCCGGCTGGCCAACGAGCATCCGCCGGTGCTGCGCACCCACGACGCGCGCGGCCACCGTATCGACGAGGTGGAGTTCCACCCGTCCTGGCACGTGCTGCTGGGCACCGCGGTGCGGCACGGGCTGCACGCGGCGCCCTGGGCGGACCCCGCGCCGGCCGCGCACGTCGCCCGGGCGGCCAAGTTCTTCGTATGGTCCCAGGCCGAGGCGGGCCACGGCTGCCCGGTCTCGATGACCTATGCGGCGCTCCCGGCGCTGCGCCATGCCCCGGACCTGGCCCGCCGGTTCGCGCCGTTGCTCACCGCCCGCGACTACGATCCCGGGCTGCGTGCACCAGAGGGCAAGGCGGCGCTGCTGGCCGGGATGGCCATGACCGAGAAGCAGGGCGGCTCGGATGTGCGCGCGAACACGACCCGGGCCGAGCCGGCGCCCGGGGATGGGCCGGGCGCCCATCTGCTCACCGGGCACAAGTGGTTCTGCTCCGCGCCCATGAGCGACCTGTTCCTGGTTCTGGCCCAGGCACCGGACGGGCTGACCTGCTTCCTCCTCCCCCGGGTCCGGCCCGACGGAACCCGCAACGCCGTCCGGCTGCAGCGGCTCAAGGACAAGCTGGGCAACCGCTCGAACGCCTCCGCTGAGGTGGAGTTCGACGCGGCACTCGCCTGGCAGGTGGGCGAGGCCGGGCGCGGCGTGCCCACCATCATCGAGATGGTCAGCGCGACCCGGCTGGACTGCGTGCTGGGCAGCGCGGCGGGCATGCGGCTGGGCTGTGTCACCGCCGTGCACTACGCCACGCACCGGCGCGCCTTCGGCGCGAGCCTGATCTCCCAGCCGCTGATGGCCTCCGTCCTGGCTGACCTCGTGCTGGAATCGGAGGCCGCGACCACGCTGGCGCTGCGGCTGGCGGGCGCGGCGGACCGGGCGGCCCGCGGGGACGAGGCGGAGGCCGCGCTGCTGCGGGTCGCGCTGCCCGCCGCCAAGCACTGGGTCTGCAAACGCGCACCGCTGCACGCCGCCGAGGCGCTGGAGTGCCTGGGCGGCAACGGGTACGTAGAGGAGTCCGGCCTGCCCCGGCTGTATCGCGAGGCGCCGCTGAACTCGATCTGGGAGGGCTCTGGCAACGTGACCGCCCTGGACCTGATCCGCGGGCTCCAGCGCCGCCACGGCGCGGCTGACGCCCTGGTGGCGGAGCTGAGCCTGGCCGCGGGCGGAGACCAGCGTCTCGACGCGGCCATCAGCGGGCTGAGCGGGACGCTGCGGGACCTGGCCACCCGGTCCGGCCCCGAGGCGCAGTTCGCGGCGCGCCGCCTGGCCGGCGCGATCACCGTCACCCTCCAGGCCGCCCTGCTGGTCCGGCACGCACCCGGGGCCGTCGCGGACGCATTCTGCGCGTCGCGCCTGGGCTCCTCCGGGGTGGGGACGCTGGCTGGACCGGGGGTTCCGTTCGGGACACTGCCTGACGGCCTGCCCCTGGCCGACATCCTGGGCCGGGCCGCGCCGGTACCCGGGTAGGGTCGGCTGGTGCGCGTTTGGCCAGGAGCTCCCTATCCGCTCGGAGCAACGTGGGATGGCACGGGGACGAACTTCGCGTTGTTCTCCGAGGCTGCCGAGCAGGTTGAACTGTGCCTGCAGGACGGGGACGAGCCGGACGGGCTTTCCGAGACGCGGGTCGCGCTGACCGAGGTCAACGCGTTCGTCTGGCACGGCTACCTGCCTGATGTGGCCCCGGGCCAGCGGTACGGATACCGGGTGCACGGCCCCTACGACCCCGCGCGCGGGCACCGCTGCAACCCGGCCAAGCTGCTGCTCGACCCGTACAGCAAGGCCATCAACGGCGAGGTGCAGTGGAACGAGGCGCTGTTCAGCTACCGCTTCAGCGACCCCGCCGTGCTGAACACGGCCGACAGCGCGCCGTACATGCCGACGAACGTGGTCATCAACCCGTTTTTCGACTGGGGGGACGACCGGGCCCCGCGGACTCCCTACCACGAGACGGTCATCTACGAGGCGCACGTCCGCGGCCTGACCCTGCGT
This sequence comes from uncultured Actinomycetes bacterium, assembly GCA_963837335.1. Classification (GTDB taxonomy): domain Bacteria; phylum Actinomycetota; class Actinomycetes; order Streptosporangiales; family Streptosporangiaceae; genus RYN-230. Next base: position 32,475 of record CAWINS010000028.1, read on the forward strand.
CACCCGGACGTGCCGGCCGAGCAGCGCGGCACCTACGCCGGGATCGCCCACCCGGCGGTCATCGAGCACCTGGCCCGGCTGGGCGTCACCGCGGTCGAGCTGATGCCGGTGCACCAGTTCGTGCCCGAGCACAACCTGCAGGCCCGCGGGCTGACCAACTACTGGGGTTACAACACGATCGGATTCCTCGCCCCGCACAAGGCCTACTCGTCGTCCCAGCAGCGAGGTGGCCAGGTCGGCGAGTTCAAGGCGATGGTCAAAGCACTGCACGCGGCCGGGATCGAGGTGATCCTCGACGTCGTGTACAACCACACCGCCGAATCCGACCAGCGGGGGCCGACCCTGTCCTTTCGCGGCATCGACAACGCCGCCTACTACCGGCTCCGCGACGACGACCCGCGCTACTACGTGGACTACACGGGCTGCGGCAACAGCCTGAACGTCCGGCACCCGCACGCGCTCCAGCTGATCCTGGACTCACTGCGGTACTGGATCCTGGAGATGCACGTGGACGGGTTCCGGTTCGACCTGGCGTCCGCGCTGGCCCGGGAACTGCACGACGTGGACCGGCTGTCGGCGTTCTTCGACCTGGTCCAGCAGGACCCGGTGGTGTCACAGGTCAAGCTCATCGCGGAGCCCTGGGACGTGGGCGAGGGCGGCTACCAGGTCGGCAACTTCCCGCCGCTGTGGAGCGAGTGGAACGGCAAGTACCGGGACACCGTCCGCGACTTCTGGCGCGGCCAGCCGTACACGCTGGCCGAGTTCGCCTCCCGGCTGACCGGGTCGAGCGACCTCTATGAGACCAGCGGCCGCCGGCCGGTGGCCTCGATCAACTTCGCCACCTGCCACGACGGATTCACCCTGACCGACCTGGTCTCCTACAACCGCAAGCACAACGACGCGAACGGCGAGGATAACGCGGACGGCACCAATGACAACCGCTCGTGGAACTGCGGTGCCGAAGGGCCGACCACCGACCCGGCGGTGCGTGAGCTGAGGACCCGGCAGCGGCTGAACTTTTTCGCCACCCTGCTGTGCTCGCAGGGCGTCCCGATGCTGCTCGCCGGGGATGAGCTTGGCCGGACCCAGCGCGGCAACAACAACGCCTACTGCCAGGACAACGAGACGTCCTGGGTGGACTGGCACATGGCCGAGGACGAGAGCAGCCTGCTGGAGTTCGCCCGGGGCGTGGCCGAACTGCGCCGCAACCACCCGGTGTTCCGCAGGCGCCGCTTCTTCACCGGGCCTGCCGACGGCGCCGCGGGCCGGCCAGGGGACATCGCCTGGTTCACCCCGTCCGGCCGGGAGATGACCGACGCCGACTGGAAGACCGGCTACGCGAAAGCGATGGGGGTCTTCCTGAACGGCGACGCCATCACCGAGCCCGACCCCCGGGGCGAGCGGGTCCGGGATGAAACGTTCTTGCTGCTGTTCAGCGCGGACAGCCAGCCTGCCTGGTTCACCCTCCCCGCGGAGGACTTCGGCCACGGCTGGGAAGTGGTGCTCGACACCGGCGCGGCCGGCCCGTCCGAGGGCGCGCGCTCCCCCTCGGCGATCTCCGGGAACGGGCTACCGCACCCGGCGCTGCCCGGATCCGAGGCGGCGGTCGCGGCCCAGCTGGAACCCCGGGAGCACCAGGCCCGGTCGACGGTCATGCTGGCGGGCCGCTCCATGATGGTGCTGCGGCGGATCGACGGCCCCGCCGCGGCCAGGTGAGCGGCCCCATCCGGCCGGCACCGTGCAGCTGATCTATCCCGCCCCGGCCGGCCCGGCCAGCCGGATCTCGCCGCGCTCTACGCCTACCCCGGCCACGGCACGCCCGGTCCTGGCGCGGGCGATCGCGGCGACCCTGGCGGCGCGGGCGATCCCGGCAGCGCGGGCGATCCTGGGGGCACGGGCCGGCCGTGGGTCCGCGCCACCATGATCGAGAGCGCCGACGGCGCCGCGGCGGTGGACGGCCTCTCCGGCGGCCTGGGCGGCTCCGCGGACCGTGAGATCTTCGGACTGCTGCGGGCGCTCGCCGGCGTGATCCTGGTCGGCGCGGGAACCGCCCGTGCCGAGGCGTACCGCCCGGCCCGGGTGGCGCCGCGCTGGGCCGCGCTGCGCGCGGGCCGCCCGGGCACCCCGCCCATCGCGGTGCTGAGCGCGCGGCTGGACCTGGATCCTGAGGGCCCGCTGCTGGCCGAGGCCCCGCCCGGGGCCCGCACCATCGTGATCACCTCGGAATCCGCGCCCGCGGACCGGCGCGCGCGGATCGCCCGGCGCGCCGACGTGATCACCGGCGGCGAGCACCAGGTGAGCGCCGCGGCGGCGGTCAGCGCGCTGGCCGGCCGGGGCTACCGGGAGATCCTGGCCGAGGGCGGCCCGCACCTGCTCAGCCAGCTCGCCGCGGTCGGGCTGATCGACGAGCTGTGCGTGACCATCAGCCCGGTCCTGGCGGGCGGCCAGGCCGGGCGGATCATCCAGGGCCACGGATCGCCGCCGGCCAGCCGGCTGGCCCTGGCGCATGTGCTGGCCGGCGACGACGGCTCCCTGCTGTGCCGCTATATCACCCAGCCGGGCGGCTAACCGGCCGCGCCACCGGATACCCGCCGGCGGCCAGCCGGCCACCGCTGGATGCCGCGGGCGGCTAGGGCCCGAGAATCTCCCCGAGGTCGTACTTCACCGGCTCCTCCAGCTGCGCGTAGGTGCACGACCGCGGCTCCCGGTCCGGGCGCCAGCGGACGAACTGGGTGGTGTGCCGGAACCGGCGGCCCTCCATGTGGTCGTAGCGGACCTCGACCACGCGTTCCGGGCGCAGCGGCACGAAGGACAGGTCCTTCCCCGCGTTCCAGCGGCTCGTCTCCGAGGACCGGGGGTTGCGTGCGGCCGGGGCGCCGCCGGCCGCGGCCGCGGCCTGCTCGGCGCCTCCCCAGCGCCACGGATGCCCGTCGAACGTGGTGACCAGGGGCTGCAGCTCAGCGAACAGTTCCCGGCGGCGGGCCATCGGGAACGCGCCCACCACACCCACGCTGGCCAGGTCACCGGCGTCGGTGTACAGCCCGAGCAGCAGGGAGCCGATCGCTTCCGGGCTGCTCTTGTGCGGCCGGTACCCGGCCACCACGCAGTCCGCGGTGCGCTCGTGCTTGATCTTGAACATGACCCGCTTGTCCGGCTGGTAGGTCCCATCCAGCGGTTTGGCGATCAGCCCGTCCAGCCCGGCCCCCTCGAACTGATCGAACCACTGCCCGGCCAGGCCCCGGTCGGTGGTAGCGGGCGTTAGGTGAAGCGGGGACCGGATCTGGGCCAGGGCCTCCTCCAGGGCGCTGCGGCGCTGCGCGAACGGCTGCTCGCACAGGTCGGTGTCGTCCAGCGCGAGCAGGTCGAAGGCGATGAAGTGGGCCGGGGTCTGCCCGGCGAGGAGGGTAACCCGGCTGGCCGCGGGGTGGATCCGCTGCAGCAGGGCCTCAAAGTCCAGCCGGCGGCCGGACGCGTCCGGGATCACGATCTCCCCGTCCACCACGCACCGCGGCGGGAGATTCGCGGTGAAGGCCTCGACCAGTTCCGGGAAGTACCGGGTCATCGGGCGCTCGTTGCGGCTGCCGATCTCCACCTCAGCCCCGTCGCGGAAGACGATCGACCGGAAACCGTCCCACTTGGGTTCGAAGCTGAACGGGCCGTCGGGTATCTGCGGTACCGGGCGGGCCAGCATCGGCGCGACCGGCGGATTAACCGGAAGGTGCATGACCCCATCCTGCCTGGCAGGCGGTCCGGGCGGGCATCCGGCCAGGCAACCCGCCCAGATCAGCCGCCGAGGTCAACACGCCATCAACTAGGCGGATGAGGCCGCAGGGGCCGGGATAGCTTGTCCTCAGCGAGGATCTGGCGAGCGAGGGGAGCCGCATGGCACTGCACCGGCAAGTCGACCAGCAGGACGACGAGATGGAGATCAATCCTCTCTACTTCCGCGAAGCGCATCTCTCGGTGCCCCGGCACCGGCTCGCGCCGCATGGCCTGCTGCCCGATACGGCGCTCCAGGCCGTGCGGGACGAGCTCACCCTGGACGGCAACGCCCGGCTGAACCTGGCCACGTTCGTGACCACCTGGATGGAGCCCCAGGCGGAACAGCTGATGACCGAATGCCTCAGCAAGAACATGATCGACAAAGACGAGTACCCGCAGACCGCCGAGCTGGAGTCGCGGTGCGTGGACATCCTGTCCACCCTGTGGCACGCACCGGAGCACGGGGCGGCGACCGGCTGCTCCACGACCGGGTCCAGCGAGGCCTGCATGCTCGGGGGGATGGCGCTGCTGTGGCGCTGGCGCGCCCGCCGCCGCGCGGCGGGAGCCGACACCGCCCGGCCCAACCTGGTGATGGGCGCGAACGTCCAGGTCTGCTGGGAGAAGTTCTGCCGCTACTGGGACGTGGAGCCGAGGCTGGTGCCGATGGAGCCGGACCGGCTGCACCTGCGCGGCCCGCAGGCCGCCGCCCAGTGCGACGAGAACACCATCGGCGTGGTCGCGATTCTCGGCTCCACCATGGACGGAAGCTACGAGCCGGTCGCGGAGATCAGCGCCGAACTGGACCGCCTCGCGGCCACCGGCGGCCCCGATGTCCCGATTCACGTGGACGCCGCCTCGGGCGGGTTCGTGGCACCTTTCATCCAGCCCGATCTGGTCTGGGACTTCCAGATCCCCCGGGTGGCCTCGATCAACGCGTCAGGGCATAAGTACGGGCTGGTCTACCCGGGCGTGGGCTGGGTGGTCTGGCGCAGCCCCGACGCGCTGCCCGACGACCTGGTCTTCAAGGTCAACTACCTGGGCGGGGAGATGCCCACGTTCGCGCTGAACTTCTCCCGGTCCGGGGCCAACGTCGCGGCCCAGTACTACAACTTCCTGCGCCTGGGCTCCCAGGGCTACCAGCGGGTCCAGCAGGCCTGCCAGGACGTGGCGATGCACCTGTCCGGCAAGATCGCCGAGATGGAGCCGTTCGAGCTGCTGTCCGACGGCAGCGAGCTGCCCGTCTTCGCGTTCCGGATCCGCGACGAGTCCGCGGGCTTCACCGTGTTCGACCTGTCCGAGCGGCTTCGAACCCGGGGCTGGCTGGTCCCGGCCTACACCTTCCCAGCCAACCTGGAGCACGTCGCGGTGCTCCGGGTGGTGGTGCGCAACGGGCTCAGCAAAGACCTCGCCGACCTGCTGCTCAGCGACCTGCAGCGGCATGTCCGGAGTCCTGGCCGCGCACCCGCGCAGCCACGTGCCGCTGGCTCCGGCGGACAAGCGGCAGTCGTTCGCGCACTGAGCACCGCGCCTTGAGCACAGGCACAGCAAAAGCCCGGCCAGGCCCGCTCGATGAGCGGGCCGGCCGGGCCAGGTCCAGCCGGTCAGGCGTTCCTGCGCAGCCGGTCCAGTGCCTCGCGCAGAATCGCGGCACCGTCGGTATCCGTGCGCCGTTCCTTCACGTAAGCCAGGTGCGTCTTGTAAGGCTCGCTGTGCGGCGGCCCGGGCGGGTTGTGCTCGTCCCGCCCGGCGGGGTACCCGCAGCGAGGGCAATCCCAGGTCTCGGGCACCGCGGCATCGCAGGCAAAGCTGGGCCGGGTCTCGTGCTTATTCGAGCACCAGAAGGAGACCCTGATCCGGGGCGCCGCCTCACCGCGCTCCGCTTCACCCATCGGGCCAGCCCCTACCCGGCTTCCCCTGATCGCGTTGCCACTACTCACAGCTCACCCCTTGCTACGTCCGCTCTTGGCCTACCCGGCGACCCCCGGGCGCCCGCATCATTTGTTCAGCAGCAGATTCAGCCCGATGATGCACAGGAACCACAGGACGCCAGTGAAAACCGTGAGGCGGTCCAGGTTCCGCTCAACTACGGACGATGATCCCAGCGTAGAGGAGACCCCGCCACCGAATAGGTCCGACAGGCCGCCGCCCTTGCCCTTGTGCAGCAGCACCAGCAGGATCATGAGCAGGCTGGTCATGATGAGGACGACCGAGATTGCGATAACCACTGCCCTGTCTCGTCCCTCCGAGTGCCTGCCGTGACCTGTACAAACTCAACCAGCACTGTCTCGACCAGCGCTGCTGGACCGGTGCCGCGGGTCAGGCGTTGACGGTTAGCTTGCGGTACCGGCATATCGTGGCGAACTCACCGGCATCCAGGCTTGCCCCGCCGACCAGTGCACCGTCAATGTCAGCCTGCGTCATTATCGCAGCGATGTTGTCGGCCTTCACCGACCCGCCATACAGGATACGCACACTTGCGGCTGCTTCGTCGCCGTGACCCTCGGAAACGCGGGCGCGGATTGCCCCGCAGACCTCCTGCGCATCCGCAGGTGACGCCACCTCTCCGGTGCCGATGGCCCAGACTGGCTCGTACGCCACCACCAGCCCCGCCACCTGCTCCGGTGAGAGGCCAGCGAGACCTCCGTCGAGCTGGCCGGTGCAGTGGCCAAGCTGCGCCCCCGCCCGCCGGATGTCCAGGTCCTCGCCGACGCACAGGATGGGGGTCATTTCGTTGCGGAGCGCGGCCTTCACCTTGGCGTTGACCAGCGCGTCGTCCTCGCCGTGGTACTGGCGGCGCTCGGAATGCCCGGCCAGCACGTACGTGCAGCCCAGCTTGGCCAGCATCGGGCCGGACACGTCACCGGTGTAGGCGCCCTTGTCATGCTGTGACAGGTCCTGGGCCCCGTAGCCGATCCGCAGCTTGTCCCCGGCCACCAGGGTCTGCACGCTGCGCAGCGCGGTGAACGGCGGCAGGACCACCACGTCGGCGGCATCGTAGTCGGCGGCGGTCAGCGTGAAGGCGAGCTTCTGGACCAGGGCCAGGCCCTCGAAATGCGTGTTATGCATCTTCCAGTTGCCGGCGATGAGCGGCTTGCGTGCGGCCGGGCCGGCGCTCACCCCTGCACCCCCAGCGCGCTGAGCCCGGGCAGGGTCCGGCCCTCCAGGTATTCCAGGCTCGCCCCGCCGCCCGTGGAGATGTGCGTGAACGCGTCCTCGGGGAAGCCAAGCTGGCGCACGGCCGCCGCGGAGTCGCCGCCGCCGACCACGGTCAGCCCGCTGACGCGGCTGATCGCCTCGGCCAGGGCCCGGGTTCCGGCGGCGAAGGCCGGGAACTCGAACACGCCAGCCGGGCCGTTCCAGAACACGGTCTTCGCGTCGGAGAGCTTCTGGGCGAACAGGACCCGGGTCTCCGGGCCCATGTCGAGGCTCTCCCGGTCCGCCGGGAACTCGCTGACCGGCACCACCCGGTGGTCCGCGTCCGGGGCGAACCGGTCGGCGGCCACCAGGTCCACCGGCAGGACCACCTCGACCCCGCGCCGGCCCGCCTCGGCCAGCACCTCGGTGACCTGCGGGATCTCGTCGGCCTCCAGGAGAGACTTGCCTACCTCGTAGCCCTGGGCGGCGAGGAACGTGTAGGACATCCCCCCGCAGATGATCAGGCGGTCGGCCCGGCCGAGCAGGTTGCTGATGACCGCCAGCTTGTCCGAGGGCTTGGCCCCGCCGAGCACCACCACATACGGCCGGGGCGGGTCGGAGGTGAGCTGGCGGAGCACCGCGATCTCGGCGATGACCAGGTCCCCGGCGGCGTGCGGGAGCAGCGCGGGCACGTCGTACACGCTGGCGTGCTTGCGGTGCAGGGCCCCGAAGCCATCGCCGACGTAGCGGGTGGCCAGCGCGGCGAGCCGGGCCGCCAGCCCGGTGCGCTCGGCATCGATCTTGCTCGTCTCGGCCGGCTCGAACCGGACGTTCTCCAGCAGGCCGGCCTCGCCGTCGCCCAGGCCGGCCACGACCGCGGCGGCGGACTCCCCCGCCACGTCCTCAGCCAGCGGGACGGGCTGGCCGAGGAGCTCACTGAGCCGCGCGGCGACCGGCCGCAGGGACGGGCCGCCCGCGGCCCGGGCGGCGTACGTCTCTCCCTTGGGGCGGCCCAGGTGAGCGCAGATGATCACCCGCGCGCCGCGGCTGGTGAGCGCCCTGATGGTGGGCAGGCTGGCCCGGACCCGGCCGTCGTCGGTGATCACGTCACCGTCCAGCGGGACGTTCAGGTCCGCCCGGAGCAGGACAACCTGCCCGGCCACGTCAAGGTCGTCGATCCGCTTCATCAGAGCCGGGCGCCCACGAGCGTGGTGAGGTCGGCCAGGCGGTTGGAGTAGCCCCACTCGTTGTCGTACCAGCCGATGATCTTGACCTGGTCACCGAAGCTCATCGTGAGCGAGGAGTCGAAGGTGCACGACCACGGGGTGCCCACGATGTCCGAGGACACGATCTTGTCCGCCGTGTAGTGCAGGTAGCCCTTGAGGGTGCCCTCGGCCGCGGCCTTGAACGCCGCGTTGACCTCGTCCTTGGTGACCTCCCGGGACAGCTGGACGACCAGGTCGGTCACCGACCCGTCCGGCACCGGGACCCGCATGGCCATCCCGTCAAACTTGCCCTTCAGCTCCGGCAGCACCAGCGCCGTGGCCTTCGCCGCGCCGCTGCTGGTCGGGATGATGTTCTGCGCCGCGGCCCGGGCCCGGCGCAGGTCCTTGTGCGGGAAGTCCAGGATCACCTGGTCGTTGGTGTAGGCGTGGATCGTGGTCATCAGGCCCTTGACGACACCGAAGTTGTCGTTGAGCACCTTGGCCATCGGGGCCACGCAGTTCGTGGTGCACGACGCGTTCGAGATGATGTTGTGCTGTGCGGGGTCGTAGGCGCTGTCGTTCACGCCCATCACGATCGTGATGTCCTCGTCGGAGGCGGGCGCGGAGATGATGACCTTCTTCGCGCCGGCCTGCAGGTGCTTACGCGCGTCCCCGGCCTTGGTGAACCGCCCGGTGGACTCGATGACCACGTCCACCCCGAGGTCCCGCCAGGGCAGCGCCGCGGGGTCGCGCTCGGCCAGCACGCTGACCTTCGTGTCGCCCACCAGGATCGCGTCGCCGTCCACGCTCACGTCCTGCGCCAGGGTGCCCAGCACCGTGTCGTATTTGAGCAGGTGCGCCAGCGTGGCGGTGTCGGTCAGGTCGTTCGCGGCGACGATCTCGATCTGCTCAGCGCCACCGTGCCCCGCGGCCGATGCGGCGTGCACGGCCCGCCAGTAGTTCCGCCCGATGCGGCCGAATCCGTTGATGCCCACGCGGATAGTCACGGCTGCGTCTCTCCTCGTCCTTAGCTTTCATACCGGCTGCTGCGCGCTGGTTTTCCAGCCAGCGGTGCGCGTGCTTTTCCGGCTCCGACCCTATCGGACAGCAGAGCCCACCCGGCCCGCCGGCGGGGTGGCCCGGTCATCTTCGGCCGGCATCTGGCGGGCCGGGAGAAGATGACCGGGCCGCAGCCGCGCCACCACGGACCGCTACTGCGTGAGCATCTCCGGCGTGAGACTGGATTCGGTATCGGGGATACCCAGGTCACGGGCCCGCTTGTCCGCCATGGCCAGCAGCCGGCGAATCCGCCCGGCGATCGCGTCCTTGGTCAGCGGGGGGCTGGCCAGCTGGCCCAGTTCCTCCAGGCTGGCCTGCCGGTGCTCGATCCGGAGCCGGCCGGCCACGGTCAGGTGGTCGGGCGCCTCGGTGCCCAGGATCTCCAGGGCCCGCTCGACCCGGGCGCCGGCCGCGACCGCGGCGCGGGCGCTGCGCCGCAGGTTGGCGTCGTCGAAATTGGCCAGCCGGTTGGCGGTGGCCCGGACTTCGCGCCGCATCCGGCGTTCCTCCCAGGCCAGCACGCTGTCGTGGGCGCCCAGCCGGGTCAGCAGCGCGCTGATCGCGTCGCCGTCCCGGACCACGACCCGGTCCACCCCGCGCACCTCGCGGGCCTTGGCGTGGATCTTCAGCCGCCGGGCCGCGCCCACCAGCGCCAGGGCCGCTTCCGGGCCCGGGCAGGTGATCTCCAGGGACATCGAGCGGCCCGGCCCGGTCAGCGAGCCGTGGGCGAGGAAGGCGCCGCGCCAGGCGGCCTCGCAGTCGCAGGTGGTACCCGACACGACCTGCCGGGGCAGCCCGCGGACCGGCCGGCCGTAGTTGTCCACCAGGCCCGTCTGCCGGGCCAGGCTGTCCCCGTCCTTGCGCACCCGGACCACGTACCGGTTGCCCTTGCGGAGCCCGCTCGGGGCCAGCACGATCAGGTCCGAGGAATGGCCGAACACCTCCGCGATGTCCTTGCGCAGCCGCCGTGCGGCCACGCCGGTGTCCAGTTCGGCCTCCACCACGATGCGCCCGCTGGCCAGGTGCAGTCCCCCGGCGAAACGCAGCAGTGCGGACACCTCCGCCTTGCGGCAGCATGGCTTGAGCACCGTCACGCGGCTGAGCTCGTCTTTGACCAGGCCGGTCATCGCCACCGGCATCACTCCCCCTCGAAGATCTCTGCGAACGCCCCGGCCAGCTGACGCGGGTCGTGGCGTGGTGTTCCATCGCGCATGGCCAGGTCGGCCAGCACCAGCCGGCCGCCCAGCAGGCCCGCCGCCTTCTCCAGCTCGGCGGCCGCGCCCCCCGCGGCCCCCCGGTCGGCGAGCACGATGTCAACTTTCAGTTGCGGTGCGTGGTCGGCCAGCACCTCCAGATGAGTCTGCGGGGTGAATCCCTCCGTCTCGCCGGGCTGCGCGATCAGGTTCAGCGCCACGATCCGCCGGGCCGGCGTGGCGACCAGGGCCTGGGCCAGTTCAGGAACCATCAGGTGGGGCAGGACGCTGGTGAACCACGAGCCGGGCCCGAGCACCACCCAGTCGGCGTCCAGGATCGCGGTGACCGCCTCCGGGCAGGCGGGCGGGTCCTCCGGAATCAGGGACACCGAGCGGACCCGGCCGGTGGTGGACGCGCACGCGACCTGGCCACGCACCGTGCTCAGCGCGAGCGGGCGCTCCGGGTCGGCCCCCTGCACCTCGGCCACCAGGTCGAGCGGGACGGACGCCATGGGCAGCACCCGGCCGTACGCGCCGAGCAGGCGGCCGACCCAGTCCAGGCCCTGCACGGTATCGCCGAGCAGTTCCCACAGCGCCACGATCAGCACGTTGCCGACCGCGTGCCCGCCGAGCTCGACCTCCCCGCCGGTAAAGCGGTGCTGGACCACCCGGCTCCAGGTGGTGCCCCAGGCATCGTCGCCGCACAGCGCCGCGAGCGCCATCCGCAGGTCACCGGGCGGCAGGACACCATACTGGCGGCGCAGCCTGCCGCTGGAGCCCCCGTCGTCGGCCACGGTCACGATCGCGCTGAGCTGCCGGGTCACCCGGCGCAGCGCCGACAGGGCGGCGAACAGGCCGTGACCGCCGCCGAGCGCGGCCACCTTGGGGTTCAGCGGCCGGACGGAGGGAGCCATGCCCACGTCGGCCGGGCCCGTGGTGGAGGGACCCGTGGTGGAGGGACCCGTGGTGGAGGGACCAGAGCTGCGGGCGCCGGGGTCAGCGGGGCCAGCCGTCATTCGCGCCCCAGATCCCGGTGCACGACCTGGACGGCCGGCCCCTTGCCGCTCAGCTGGCTGGCGATCTGCTCGGCGACCGCCACGCTGCGGTGCTTGCCGCCCGTGCAGCCGATGGCCAGCGTGACGAAGCGCTTGCCCTCCCGCTCGTAGCCGGCCAGCACCACCCGCAGCGCGGACAGGTACAAGTCCAGGAATTCCGCGGCCCCGGGCCGGCTGAGCACGTAGTCACGGACCCGCTCGTCCTGCCCGGTCAGCGCGGCCAGGTCGGCCACCCAGCGCGGGTTGGGCAGGAACCGGCAGTCGGCCACGATGTCGGCGTCAACCGGCAGCCCGTACTTGTATCCGAAGGACACCACGTTAACCCGCAGCGTGGCCGAGGCATCGGCGCTGAACGCGTCGTGCATCCGGGCCCGCAGCTCGTGCACGTTCAGCGCCGAGGTGTCGATGACCAGGTCGGCTTCTTCCCGGACGCCGCGGAGCAGCTCCCGCTCGGCGGCGATGCCCTCCACCACCCGGCCGTCCTCCTGGAGCGGGTGCGGGCGGCGGACGCTCTCGAACCGGCGGACCAGGGTGTCGTCGGCGGCCTCCAGGAACACCACCCGCGGCCGGACTCCCCGGGCGGCCAGCTCGCCGATGGCCGACTGCAGGTCGGTGGAGAACGCCCGGCTGCGCACGTCCATCACGGCGGCGATCCGCGGTACCGCGCCCACGGCCCGGCGGGCCAGCTCGATCATGGTCGGCAGCAGGCCGGGCGGAATGTTGTCGGCCACGAACCAGTCGAGGTCCTCCAGCGACTTGGCCGCGGTGCTGCGCCCCGCGCCGGACATCCCGGTGATGATCACGATATCCGGGCCGGGTACCGCCTCGGCGCGCTCGTCGTGCGCGCTCACGTGCGGCCCGGCCCGTTCACCGGCGTTCCCGCCGGGTCAGCTACGCGCCTCACGGCGCCCCCCCTCTGCGCCCTGGCCATGCTCCCGGCCATCCCCCTGGCCATGGTCATGGCCGTCCTGCTCCCCGCGGTCAATGCCATTCTGCGCGACGTTCCTGTTCCCCGTTTGGTCTGCGGCCGGCTCCGTGGGTGGCTCCGGCCGCAGCGCGGCAAGCACCGCGCTCGCGACCCGCGGGCCGATGCCGGGAAGCCCGGCGATCTCCGCCTCAGAGGCGCTGGCGAGCCTGCGCACCGAGCCGAAGTGCCGTAGCAGCGTAGCCCGCCGCGCCGGGCCTAGTCCCGGGACCGAGTCAAGCTCGCTGACGGCGAGGGCCTTTGACCGTTTTGCCCGGTGGTATGTGATCGCGAAGCGGTGCGCCTCGTCCCGGACCCGCTGCAGCAGGTACAGGCCCTCGCTGGTCCGGGGCAGGATCACCGGGGAGTCCTCGCCGGGCAGCCAGACCTCCTCCAGCCGCTTGGCCAGGCCGCACGCGGCGACGTCGTCGATGCCGAGCTCACCGAGCGCGCGGGCCGCCGCGGCCACCTGGGCCGGCCCGCCGTCGATCACGACCAGGTTGGGCGGGTAGGCGAACTTACGCTGCCGCGCGGCCTCGGCCGAGACCTCGGGGTCGCCGAGTGAGTCGAGCTCGCCGGTGGCCTCCCGCTCGTCCAGGTAGCGGCGGAACCGGCGCGAGATCACCTCGTGGATCGCGGCGACGTCGTCGGTCCCGTCCAGGCCCCGGATGCTGAAACGGCGGTACTCCCCCTTGCGGGCCAGTCCGTCCTCGAATACGACCATCGACGCGACCACATGCGTGCCCTGCAGGTTGGAGACGTCGTAGCACTCGATGCGCAGTGGCGCCTCGTCCAGCCCGAGCGCCTCCTGGATCTCGGCCAGGGCCCGGCTGCGGGTGGTCAGGTCGCTGGCCCGCCGGGTCTTGTGCAGGGCCAGCGACTCGGCGGCATTGCGGCCCACGGTCTCCAGCAACGCCTTCTTGGGCCCGCGCAGGGGCACCCGGAGCCGGACCGGACCGCCGCGGCGTTCCGCCAGCCATTCCTCGACCGCCGGTGCGTCCGGCGGGAGTTCCGGGACCAGCACCTCGCGCGGAATGGCCGCGGACCGGGTGGCCGGGCGGGCGTTTCCCTTCTGCCCCATGGTCCTGCGCCCCGGCGCCTCCTCGGAGCCGTCCGGGATCTGCGTGCCCGGCGCCGGGCCGGCCACCGCGTCGTCGCTGTAGACCTGGCCCAGGAATTGCTCGACCAGCTCGCCGGTGGTCACATCCTCGACCTTGTCCACCACCCAGCCGCGCTGCCCGCGGACCCGGCCGTCCCGCACGTAGAAGACCTGGACCGCCGCCTCCAGCTGGTCCTGCGTGAGCGCGATGACGTCGCAGTCGGTGCCGTCGCCCAGGACCACGGTCTGCTTCTCCAGGGCACGCTGCAGCGCCTTGATGTCGTCGCGCAGCCGCGCGGCCCGCTCGAACTCCTCGGCCCGGGCGGCCTCGCGCATCTCGGCTTCCAGGCGGCGGATGAACCGGTCGGTCTGCCCGGCCATGAAGTCGCAGAATTCCTCGGCGAGCAGCCGGTGCTCGGCCTCGCTGACCCGGCCCACGCACGGCGCCGAGCACTTGCCGATGTAGCCGAGCAGGCAGGGCCGCCCGATCTGCCCGGCCCGCTTGAACACCCCGGCCGAGCAGGTGCGGACCGGGAACACCCGCAGCAGCGCATCGACCGTTTCGCGAATTGCCCACGCGTGCGAGTAGGGCCCGAAATAACGAACCCCGCGCCGCTTGGCGCCGCGCATGACCATGACCCGCGGGAAGTCCTCACCCATGGTGACGGCCAGGTACGGATAGCTCTTGTCGTCGCGGTAGCGGACGTTGAAGCGCGGGTCGAACTCCTTGATCCAGGAGTACTCCAGCTGGAGCGCCTCGACCTCGGTGGCCACCACGGTCCAGTCGACCTTGGCCGCGGTGCGCACCATGGTCTGGGTCCGCGGGTGCAGGTTGGCGAAATCCGCGAAATAGGAATTCAGCCGCTGCCGGAGATTCTTCGCCTTTCCGACGTAGATGACCCGGCTGTGCGCATCCGAGAACCGGTACACGCCCGGCGACTCGGGGATGGACCCCGGCGCTGGCCGGTAGGACTGCGGATCTGCCACCCAGTAACTCTATTCGCGGTCGCCCATGGCTGAGCGTGCGGCGAGCGCGGCACCCCGCGCGCCCGCCCGGTCCAGATCCGGCACCAGGACGAAATCGACCAGCTTGGCCTGTTCGGCACGCAGCGTGGTGTGCTCCCGGATCCGGCTCAGGAACCATTCGCTGAATGCGGGGTCGGCTTCCACGACACCGCCCCCCACGAAATAGGTGCCCGGATCGGTGAACATGGCCGCCATGGAGAAGAGCCGGCCTAGCGCCGCCGCCTGCTGCTCGAAGATCTCCCGCGCCAGCGGATCACCGGCCTCGCCGTATCCCCGGACCAGCTTGGCCGCCCGGGACACCGGCTGGACGTCGGCGAGCCCGTGCCCCGGGTAGCGGGTCAGCCAGTACGGCAGCAGGTTCAGCTCGATCCCGCTCAGGGAGGCGAAGCTCTCGACGTCGCCGCTCAGCCCGCAGTTGCAGACCGGCACCGGCTGGCCCTCGGCCAGGAGCCCTTCCAGCGGGATCTGGACGTGGCCCAGCTCGCCCGCCATGCCGGCTGCCCCGCTCACCACCTGGCCCCCCTCGACCAGGCCGCCGCCCAGGCCGGTGCCGACGATGACCGCCACCGACGAGTGCTGCGGCGCGTCGTCGCCGAACCGCGCGTAGTGGGCGTACAGCGTGGCCGCGTTGGCGTCGTTGGTGTACACGACGGGCAGGCCGAGCCGCTCCTGAAGCGCGGCGCGGATGTTGAAGCCGGCCCAGCCGGGATGGCCGAAGTTGGTCCCGCCCCGCGAAGACAGGACGCCTTCCGCGCTGGCCGGGCCGGGGGTGTCCAGGCCGACCGCGGCCACCGCGGCCCGGTCCACGCCGGTGACCTCCAGCACCTGGTCGAGGGAGGCGGCCAATGACTCGATGGCCAGGTCCGGCCCCTCGCGGACCCGGCTGGGCCGCTCCAGCATGTGCTCCACCAGGAACTGGCCCGACGGGTCCAGCACCGTGGCGTTGTTCATGGTGCCGCCGTTGTCCAGGCCGACGATGAACGACTGGGACGAGTTACCCATCCTGAGCCTTTCCTGCCAGTGTCCTGGCGGCAGCGTAGCGCTTAGCGGCCGGGGGCTATAGACACCGGCCCGGTACACCTGCCTCCATTGCGACAGACCGCCGTCTCATTCCGCGAACGCCTCGGCCGGCGGGCAGGCGCAGACCAGGTTCCGGTCGCCGTACGCCTGGTCGATGCGGCGCACCGGGGGCCAGTACTTGACCCGCCGGTCACCGGCCATCGGATACGCCGCCTCGGCCCGCTCGTACGGGTGCTTCCAGTCCGCCTCGAGCAGCATGGACGCGGTGTGCGGGGCGTTCCGCAGCGGGTTGTCCTGGCTGTCGTACTCGCCGGAGGCGACCATCTCGATCTCCCGGCGGATCGCGATCATGGCGTCGCAGAACCGGTCCAGTTCGGCCAGGTCCTCGCTCTCGGTGGGCTCGATCATGAGCGTGCCAGCGACCGGGAACGACATGGTCGGCGCGTGAAATCCATAGTCGATGAGGCGCTTGGCCACGTCCTCGACCGTCACCCCGGTCTGCCGGGTGATGGGCCGGATGTCCAGGATGGCTTCGTGCGCGACGAGGCCGCCCTGCCCGGTGTAGAGCACCGGGTAGTGCGGGGCCAGCCGGGCGGCCACGTAGTTGGCGGCGAGGATGGC
This sequence comes from uncultured Actinomycetes bacterium, assembly GCA_963837335.1. Lineage (GTDB taxonomy): Bacteria > Actinomycetota > Actinomycetes > Streptosporangiales > Streptosporangiaceae > RYN-230. Next base: position 48,614 of record CAWINS010000028.1, read on the forward strand.
CACCTGGGTGGCCCGGCGCAGGCCGTCGGGTCCCATCATCCGGATGTAGGCCCAGGAGATCGGCAGGATCCCCGCCGAGCCGTACGGCGCCGCGGCTACCTGGTGGGCGTGGGCTGACGCCTGGCTCGCCCGCTCGGGCAGGAACGGCGCGAGGTGGGCCCGGGCCGCGACGGGGCCGACGCCGGGGCCGCCGCCGCCGTGCGGGATGCAGAACGTCTTGTGCAGGTTCAGGTGCGACACGTCCGCGCCGAACCACCCCGGCCGGGCCAGGCCGACCAGGGCGTTCAGGTTCGCGCCGTCCACGTACACCTGGCCGCCCGCCGCGTGGACCGCCTCGCAGACCTGGGTCACGGTCTCCTCGAACACCCCGTTGGTGGACGGGTAGGTGAGCATGATCGCGCCGATCTGCCCGCCCCGGGATTCCAGCTTGGCGTGCAGGTCGGCGAGGTCGATCGCGCCGTCGGGGCCGCACTTGACCACCACGACCCGCAGGCCCGCCAGGACCGCGCTGGCCGCGTTGGTCCCGTGCGCCGACTCGGGGATCAGGCAGATGTCCCGGCCGGCGTCGCCGCGGGAACTGTGGTAGCCCCGGATGGCCAGCAGGCCGGCCAGCTCACCCTGTGATCCCGCGTTCGGCTGCACCGACACCGCGTCGTACCCGGTGATCTCGGCCAGCCAGCGTTCCAGGTCGGTGATCAGCTCGTGGTACCCGGCGGCCTGCCCGGCGGGCCCGAACGGATGCAGGTCGGCGAACCCGGGCCAGGTCACCGCCTCCATCTCGGCGGCCGCGTTCAGCTTCATCGTGCACGAGCCGAGCGGGATCATCGAGCGGTCCAGCGCGATATCGAAGTCGGCCAGGCGGCGCAGGTAACGCAGCATGGCCGTCTCACTCCGGTGTTCGTGGAAGACCGGGTGGCCGAGGAACCCCGAGCTCCGGGCCAGGCCGGCCGGGAGCACCGGGCCGGAGTCGGCGAGCTGGCCCGGCACCGTGGCGCCCGGCTGCCCGCCGGCCAGCACCGTCGGCCACCTCGAGTAGCTCGGCGTCCGTGGTGGTCTCGTCGCAGGCGATGCCGACCGTGTCGGCGTCGGCCAGGAACAGGGTGTAGCCGGCCGCCCGGGCCCGGGCCACGGCGTCGGCCGCGCCGCCCTCCAGGCGCACCCGGATCGTGTCGAAGAACCCGCCGGAGGGCGCATCCAGCCCGCTGGCCCGCAGCGTGGCGGCCAGCCGGGCCGCCCGCCGGTGCACGCTGGCCGCGATCCCGGCCAGCCCGCCGGGGCCGTGGTACACCGCGTACATAGCCGCCATCACGGCCAGCAGCACCTGCGCGGTGCAGATGTTGCTGGTCGCCTTTTCCCGGCGGATGTGCTGCTCGCGGGCTTGCAGCGCCAGCCGGTAGGCCGGCCTGCCGTCCGCGTCGAGGGAGACGCCGACCAGGCGGCCCGGCAGCTGACGGCGCAGCTCGTCGCGGACCGACATGTAGGCCGCGTGCGGGCCGCCGTAGCCCATCGGCACGCCGAACCGCTGCGTGCTGCCCACCGCGATGTCGGCGCCCAGCTCCCCCGGCGGCATCAGCAGGGTCAGGGCCAGCAGGTCGGCGGCGACGGCGGCGAGCGCACCGCGGCCGTGCGCGGCGTCGATGACCGGGCGCAGGTCGCGGATCTCGCCACTGGCCCCGGGGTACTGCAGCAGGACCCCGAACAGCTCGTCGCCGGGCTGCGCCGCGATCACCTCCGGGGTGACCGGGGCGACCACCAGCTCGATGCCGAGCGGCTCGGCCCGGGTAGCCAGCACGGCCAGGGTCTGCGGCAGGCAGTCCGCGTCGGCCAGGAAGATGCGGCCCCGCCGGGCCGACCGCCGGGCCAGCGTCATCGCCTCGGCGGCCGCGGTCGCCTCATCCAGCAGGGACGCACCGGCGACCGGCAGCGCGGTCAGATCCTCGACCAGGGTCTGGAAGGTGAGCAGGGCCTCCAGCCGGCCCTGGGAGATCTCCGGCTGGTAGGGGGTGTAGGCGGTATACCAGGCCGGGTTCTCCAGCACGTTGCGGCGGATCACCGCCGGGGTGTGGGTGCCGTAGTAGCCCAGCCCGATCATGGAACGGGTCACGGTGTTCCGGCCCGCCAGGCGGCGCAGCTCATCCAGCGCCTCCGCCTCGGACAGCGCAGGCGGCAGGCTCAGCGGCCGCGGATCCCCGATACCCGGCGGCAGCGCCGCCTGGGTCAGCTCGTCAAGCGAAGCGTGCCCGGTGGCGGCGAGCATCCGCTCCTGCTCGGCCGGAGACGGCCCGATGTGACGTGACTCAAAGTTCGGTGACCCAGAGGTCTGCATGCCAAAGGCCGGTGCGTCAAAAGCCTGTGCTTCAAAGGTCATCGGAGCCTCCAGAGGGGAGCCGCCAGGCACGTCCATGCCCGGGTGGGTCCTCCCCCTCTGTCGCCGCCAGCCCGCTCGCAGGACGCTGGGCCAGCGCGTGAACTCCAGAGATGCCTGTCCCGTCCGGTCCTGGGTGCCTGAGAGGTTCCGGGGAGGTTGCCCCTTCGGCGTCCCGCGCTGGCTGCTCGGGATCTCTCCCGGACGGTGTGATCAGCAGTACCGAGCTTACCCGAGCCTGCCCCGGCCGCCTGCTGACCCGCCGGCTGGATCAGTCGGCCCCGAAGCCGCCGGCCTAAGGGTCAGCCGATCCGGCGGGCTCAGCCGATCCGGCGGGCCCGCCGCCGGGCCAGTTCATCGGCGTGCCTGCGGCCGGACGCGGTCTCCGTCTCGTCCGTGGCCTCGCCGGCCTGCTCGGCGGGCAGTTCAGCCAGGGTCCCGTCAACTTCCTGCCAGATGCGGCCCAGCGCGATGCCGAACACGCCCTGCCCGCCTTGCAGCAGGTCCACCACCTCGTCGGAGGAGGTGCACTCGTAAACGCTGACCCCGTCGCTCATCAAGGTCACCTTGGCCAGGTCGTCGGTGCCCCGGCTGTGCAGGTGGGCCACGGCCGTGCGGATCTGCTGCAGTGAGATTCCCGTGTCCAGGAGGCGCTTCACGACCTTGAGCACGAGGATGTCCCGGAAGCTGTAGAGCCGCGCGGAGCCTGATCCCTGGGCGGCCCGCACGCTGGGCTCGACCAGGCCGGTCCGGGCCCAGTAGTCGAGCTGGCGGTAGGTGATGCCCGCGGCCGAGCACGCGGTGGGACCGCGGTAGCCGATTCCCTCCGGGCGGGCGGCGACGTCGTCGCCGAACAGCAGTCCCTGCTGCCCAGCCTGCCGGATCGCCGCACCGCGGACTTCCGGCGAATCGCTGTTACCTTTGGTTACCGCCACGCCTGCCTCCACCCGGGAGTGAGCCACCCTGGGTACTCGTCTCGCACGGTAGGCCGCCAGCGCCGGGCGCGTCAACGATCGCCCACGGCGCGTCGCTGTGTTAGTCCGGGGGGGCGACCCCCCTGGACCCCCCGCCATCCGCAGCCTCGGCCGAGACCCGCCTGCGGCGGGCCTGGCCTCGGACCGCAGATACGCGATGGCTTACGCCCTAACTACAGCTCTGGCCCCGGCTGACCCCACCGGCCCGTGGCTTACGCCTAGCTACATCTCCCCGCCGCTGGCGCCCAGCTGGTCTCGCTAGGTTGCGCGGCCGAAGTCTTCGGGGGTGATCGTGTCGAGGAACTCGCGGAACTTCTCGACTTCGTCTTCCTGCTCGTCCGGGATGGCTACGCCCGCCTCGTCGAGGACCTCCTCGCTGGCGTAGATGGCCGCGCCGGTGCGCAGGGCGAGGGCGATGGAATCCGATGGCCTGGCGCTGACTTCCTTCCCGTTCGAGAAGATCAGGTCCGCGAAGAAGATGCCGTCCCGGAGCGCCGTGATATTCACGGTCTGCAGCTGGACTTCGAGGGCTTCCAGCACATCCCGGAACAAGTCATGGGTGAGCGGGCGCGCCGGGACCATGCCCTGCTGGGCAAAAGCGATCGCGGTTGCCTCGACCGGCCCGATCCAGATCGGCAGGTAACGGTCCCCCTGCGTCTCCTTCAGCAGGACGATGGGCTGGTTCGTGGGCATCTCGACCCGGACGCCGACGACCTCCATCTTCCTCACGGCGGCTCCGTCCTCATACGCGCCTGACGCGCTGCCTCATGCGGGGGCCCTGCGGTGGGCACTCCCTAGCCAACGTACACCCGTGCCGGCCGAAAGTGCGGTGGCGGCCGGCCCCGGCGGGCCGGCGGCAGGCGGCGGGAATCAGCTCCCGGCCAGGCCCGGTCACGCCCCGGACCTGGCCGCGGCCGGGCCGGCGAAACCTGGCTCGTCATACCCCGAACCCCCCAGCCTGACCTCGGCCTGGGCGGCATGAACGCCCCCCGCCGGCCGGGCGGTTCCCGGGCCCCCCGCCGCCCCGGCGGACTGGGCCGCCTGGGCCAGCCCGTCCGTCTCCAGGCCGGCGTCGGCCAGGGCACTGCCCATCAGGGAGCCGTGCAACTGCAGCGACAGGGCCGCGATTTCCTGGGCGATCTGGCCGGCCCGCTCGCGTGACCCGGGGTTGCGCTGCCGCCGCGTGGGCGCCACCACCTGCTCGATCAGTGAAGTCTCCCGCTCTACGGCGGCCCGGACAGCGCGCAGGTGACGCGCCTGGACCCCGTAGCGGCCGAGCGCGACGATGATCCGGGCGGCATCCAGGGCCTCCGGCCCGTACTGCCGTCCTGAGGGCCGGACCAGGCCGAAGTCTTCCAGTTCGGTGAGGTAACCCTCGTCGATCCCGGCCGCGTCCAGCAGTTCCCGCCGGCTCAGCGGCCGGCGCCGGTGCGGCGGCCCGTCGCCGTCGTCCTTGGCGTCGTCCTCGGCGGCGGCCAGCCGGTCCTTGATCACCCGCAGCGGGAGGTACTCGTCGCGCTGGGCGGTCAGGATATAACGCAGCCGTGCCACGTCGGCGGGGCTGAACCGCCGGTACTTGGACGGCGACCGGGCAGGCTGGATCAGCCCCTCGGACTCCAGGAACCGGATCTTGGACACGCTGACATCCGGGAACTCGCCGCGGAGCTGGGCCAGCACCTCACCGATGCCAAAAGAAGCCCGGGCCGGCGATGCGTTCATGCCCCTACCTGGGCGCCCCCGCCGCCACGCTCATACTGGGGCCGCCGCCCGGTCAGGAAGACCAGCCGGAACTTGCCGACCTGCACCTCGTCGCCGCCGTTCAGCGGTGCTTCCTCGATCCGCTCCTGGTTGACGTAGGTGCCATTGAGGCTGCCGACGTCGCGGACGCTGAAACGGTCGCCATGGCGGTAGAACTCGGCGTGCCTGCGCGAGACCGTCACGTCGTCGAGGAAGATGTCGCTGTCCCGGTGCCGGCCGGCCGTGGTGATGTCGTGGTCGAGCAGGAACCGGCTGCCCGCGTTCGGGCCGCGCCTGACCACCAGCAGCGCGGTGCCCGGCGGTAGCTGCTCCTGGCCGGCCTGGTCGGTGAACTCGTCGTAGTCGGCTTCGGCTGCGTCGCCGCCCAGCGAGATGGTCGAGGTGGTTTCGCCGGGGCGCTCGGCCCCGCCGCGCGCCAGCATCGTCCCGCAATGCAGGCAAAAACGCGCGTCGTCAGGATTTGCCTGACCGCAGCGTGTGCAGTAGATGCTCGGCATGTCGAGGCCCAGCCTCTCCTCTGCTGGCCATGGGCTCGGGGCGGGGACTACGTCGGACCCGGCCCGTTCCCGGTGCTCGGACGTTGCATGCTCCGTGGACGCGGTCCACGCTACCTGGGCTTCGCCCGGCCGGTCCATGCGCCACGCGCGTCGTCCCGCCGGGGTGAACCGCGCCCACCATCCCCGGCGCCGTCCTGGCCCGGGGGCTGACTCGACGCCACCGGACCCGCCCGGGGTGCTTTCGCGACGTCTCCGCCACATTCTGGCCGCACCTCCGACGCACGACTCGTGCACGCTCCGATGAGGTGGATTGTCTCATGGGTGGCGATGCCCTTGCTGGACACTGAGCTGGCCAGCTTAATGCCCCCGCCGGCCGCTGGCTCGTTTATTGCCTGATCGTGCCGCTTCGCGACGGCTCGCGGCTAGCTACCCGCCCGCTCCGCGACGGCGGCCCACTCGTCTAGCAGCGCCTGCACGGTGTCTGCGTCCGCGCCCTCGGCCCACAGGTGGGTCACTGCGTCCGCCGGGTCGGGCAGCACCAGCACCCAGCCGCCATCCGGCTCGACGATCCGGACCCCGTCGGTGGTGTCCACGGTCCGGTCGCCTGCGGCCTCCACGACCGTGCGCATCACGCTGCCCTTGGCCGCCCACGGCGTGGGCATGGAGCGCCGCAGCAGATGCGCGGTCGGGATCCGGGCGTCGATCTGGCTGAGCGACAGCCGGGTCCGGGCGACCAGCCCGAGCAGCCGGGCGAACGCCGCGATCCCGTCCAGGTTCCGGCTGAACTCCGGCACCACGAACCCGCCCCGGCCGTCACCGCCGAAAATTACATCGTCACCCGCGGTGGCCTCGGTCAGGCCGTGCAGCGAGGTCGGGGTCCAGTCCACGTGCACGCCGTGGAACCGGCAGACTTGCTCGGCCACCCGGGTGGTCGTCACCGGCAGCGCCACCCGGCCGGACCGCCGCTCCGCCGCGATCAGGTCCAGCGCGACCAGCAGGGCCCGGTCGTCACTGATCATCGCGCCCTTGTCGTCCACCAGCATGATCCGCTCACCGACCTGGTCGAACCGGACCCCGAACGCCGCCCGGGACGAGGCGACCAGCTCGGACAGCCGCTGCATGCCCGCCCGGACCTGGGCCAGGCTCTGCGTCGGGCTGGCCTCGTCCAGCCGGTTGTTCACGGTGAGCGCCTCCACCCCCAGCCGGCCGAGCAGGCTGGGCAGGACCAGCGACACCGTGCCGCCCGCGCAGTCCACCACGACCTTCAGTCCCGCCTCGCGCACCCCGGTCAGGTCAACGCTGCGGGCCAGTTCCTGCGTGTAGGACTCGACGACCCGGGACGGGTAGGTGAGCTCGGCGATCTCGCCGGGGAAGGCCCGCCGGTACTCCTGCCGGGAGAAAACCCGTTCCAGCTTGCGTGCGGCCGTCTGGGACAGTTCCGCGCCGCCCTCGTCCAGGAACACGATGTCGATGGACTGCGGATCACCAGAAGTGGTGCGCAGCGCGACTCCCCCGCTGCACACGCTGCGGGACGTCTGGAACCGGGCCACCGGCAGCGGCTGTGCCTCCAGGTCCACCACGTTGATGGCGCTGGCGTTCAGCGCGCACTGCACCGCCCGTTTCAGCGCCCGCGCGGCGCGCGACACATCACGCGAGGTGGTGACCATCGACCCCTTCTTCAGCGTGGTCGCGTAGGCGCTGGTCAGCCGCACGCACAGCTCCGGGGTGATCTCCACGTTGACCAGGCCGGATACGCCGCGCGGCCCGAACAGGGTGCGCTGGCCGCGGGATTCCCAGATGACGCTGGTATTCACCACCGCGCCGGCCTCGATGGTCTTGAACGGGTAGACCTTGACGCCGGCGGACAGGTACGCCTCCGGCTCGATCACGCACTCGTCGCCGACCACAGCGCCTTCCTCGATCCGCGCGGAGGGCATCACGTCGGTGTTCTTGCCGATGACGCAGCCGCGCAGGGTGACACCCTGGCCCACGTAGACGTTGTTGTGCACCACGGCGCGGTGCAGGAACGCGCCCTCCTTGACCACCACGTTGCTGCCCAGCACGGTGAACTCACGCAGTTCCGCGCCCGCCTCGACCTTGGCGTAGTCGCCGATGCAGACCGGGCCGGACAGCAGGGCCTCCGGGTCCACCTCGGCGCCATCGGCCACCCAGACCCCCGGTGACACCTCGAACCCGTCGATCTCGGTGTCTACCCGGCCGGACAGCACGTCGGCCTGGGCCTTGAGATAGCTCTCGTGCGTGCCGACGTCCTCCCAGTAGCCATCCGCGATCCAGCCGAACAGCGGCGCCCCGCGCTTGAGCAGGGCCGGGAACACGTCACCAGACCAGTCCACCGACTCCCCGGGCGCCACCTCGGCCAGCACCTCGGGCTCCATCACGTAGATCCCGGTGTTGACCGTGTCCGAGAACACCTGCCCCCAGGTGGGCTTCTCCAGGAACCGCTGGATCCGGCCGTCCTCGCCGACGATCACGATGCCGAACTCCAGCGGGTTGGGTACCCGGGTGAGCCCCACGGTGACCAGGGCGCCGTTTTCCTTGTGCGCGCGGACCATGGCGGTCAGGTCGATATCGGTCAGCGCATCCCCGGAGATCACCAGGAACGGCTCGTCCCGCAGTGCGTCCTCGGCGTTCTTGACGCTGCCCGCGGTGCCGAGCGGGGCCTCCTCCGTGGCGTACTGGAGGCTCATCCCCACGTCCTCGCCGTCGCCGAAGTAGTTGCGCACCAGCGAGGCCAGGAACTGGACGGTGACCACCGTCTCGTCGAAGCCGTGCCGCTTCAGCAGCCGCAGCACGTGTTCCATGATCGGCTTGTTGCACACGGGCAGCAGCGGCTTGGGCTGATTGGCGGTCATCGGGCGCAGCCGGGTGCCCTCTCCGCCGGCCATTACAACGGCCTTCACCGGTGGCGGGCCTCCTTCACCATTGTCCGGGCGAGATTCCTTCGTCCCCGCGTGCATTCCGGCCTGCGGAATGGCCCAGCGGTTCGAGCCCAGTGATTCGAGCCCAGTGGTTATAGCAAGCGTGCCTCCATCATGACGGGCGGCTCGCGGCCGGCCAACGCCGCTACCTGGTTAGCCATCCGGTTGTCCCGGTTCGGCCACCTCACCGCCACCAGAGGTGAGCCGCCAGGCCTGGATCAGGTACACCGCGGCCGCGCACCAGTACAGCGCGGTGCCCCAGATCACGAACGCCCAGCCGACCACCTTGGCCACCAGGGCGGCGTCGCCGGCGTACGCGCCCAGGAGGAGCAGCGGAAACGCGTAGAACAGGCACAGCGTCGCGGCCTTGCCCACGAAGCTGACCTGCAGTGGCTCCCAGCCCCGGGCCCGCAGCCGGAGCAGGGCCACCGCGAGCACCAGTTCCCGGCCGACCAGCACCCCCACCAGCCACCACGGGATCAGGGCGCGGATGGCGAGCCCGATGAGCATGACGCCGATGTACAGCCGGTCCGCGGTAGGGTCGAGCACCTGCCCCAGCCGGCTCTCCTGATGCAGGGCCCGGGCCAGCTTCCCGTCCAGCCAGTCCGACGCCGCCGCGCCGATCAGCAGGATGACGGCCCAGCCGTCCGCGTGCGGGCCGAGCACCAGCCAGAGGAACACCGGGACACCGAGCAGCCGCGCGATGCTGATCGCGTTCGGCACGGTCCATATCCGGTCCGGCAGCCGGTCCGGGTCTGGCGGCGGCGTGGTCACGCCCGCGGCAGGAACGGCGCTGCCCGCCTGTTCCCCCTGCGCCGCGGCGCCTGGGGCACTGCTGTTCGGGGCACTGCTGTTACCGGCCACGGCGCGGGCCCCCTAGTTCGTGGTGCACACCCGTGGCCGACCCTACCCGGAACCGGCCGCCCCGCCTCCGGCCAGGCTGGCCGCCTTGGCCGTCAGGTAGTGCTGTTCGCGCAGGTTTGCGGTACCCACGGCCGCGGCCCGGAACTCGGCGGCCGCGCTGGCCGCATCCCCGGCCAGCTCGAGCAGGTGGCCGCGGACCGCGTGGAACCGGTGATGACCGGCCAGCTGGCTGCCGACCCCGTCGAGCAGGGCCAGGCCCGCCGCCGGGCCTTCCGTCATGGCCGCCGCCACCGCCCGGTTGAGCGTCACCATCGGGTTCCCGGTCAGCCGCTCCAGCCGGCCATACAGGGACAGGATCTGCGGCCAGCCCGTCTCGGCGTGGCTGGGCGCCTGGTCATGCACGGCGGCGATCGCGGCCTGCAGCTGGTATTCCCCCGGTTCCCCCTGCCGGAGCGCCCCGGTGATGAGGGACGTCCCCTCGGTGATGAGCGCCCGGTCCCACCGGCCGCGCTGCTGCTCGGCCAGCGGGATCAGCTCGCCGGCGGGGCCGGTCCTGGCGGGCCGCCGCGCGTCGGTGAGCAGCATCAGCGCCAGCAGCCCGGTCACCTCGCAATGGCCGGGCAGGCTCGCGTGCAGCGCGCGGGCCAGCCGGATCGCCTCGCCGGACAGGTCGCTGCGGGCCAGGTCGGGGCCGCTGCTGCTGGCGTACCCCTCGTTGAACAGCAGGTAGAGGACGTGCAGCACGGACCGGAGCCGGCCCGCCTGCTGGTCCGGCGGCGGCAGCGTGAACGGCTCCCCGGAGGCTTTCAGCGTGGCCTTGGCCCGGCTGATCCGCTGGGCCATGGTCGGCTCCGGCACCAGGAATGCGGCGGCGATCTCCCGGGTGGTCAGGCCGGCCACGGCGCGCAGCGTGAGCGGGATGGCCGATCCCGGGGTCAGCGACGGATGGCAGCACATGAACATGAGGATCAGCGTGTCGTCCCGGGCGTCGCCGTCCTCCCCGGGCACCGGGCCCGCCGCGGTGGCCAGCGACCACGAGGCGGCCAGTGCCTCCCGGCGGCGCCGGGCGTCCTCGCTGCGGTACTGGTCGGTCATCCGCCGCGCGGCCACCCGGATCAGCCACCCGAGCGGGTTGTCCGGCGTGCCGTCCGCAGGCCAGTGGGTGGCCGCGGCCAGCAGCGCTTCCTGGACGGCGTCCTCGGCGGCGGCGAAGTCACCGGAACGGCGGGCCACCGCCCCGAGGGCCTGCGGCGCCAGCTCCCGCAGCAGGCTCTCGGCGCTCATGGCCCCGCTCATCTCTGCTCCACCTGCCCTCGCGCTCCCTGCCCTCGCGCCCCTTACTCCCGCACCGCTTACCTCACGGGGGCTCACATTTCCGGGTCGGGGGCGCTGAGCACCTGGCGGACCTCGATGGGCTGCTGGATCGGCACCCCGCCAGGTCCTGGTGCGGCGGAGGCCTGGGCCGCGATCTCGATGGCCCGCCCGGCCGTCTCCACGTCGACCAGCCGGTATCCGGCCAGCAGCTCCTTGGATTCCGGGAACGGCCCGTCGGTGATCACTGGCACCCCGGTCCCGTCGGACACGACCCGCTGGGCCTGCTCGGGACCGGCCAGCCCCTGGGCGTCCACCAGCTCACCCCGCTCGAAGAGCTCACGGTTGAGCACCTGCTGGAACTCGATGTGCGCGCGGATATCCGCGGGTGACCACTCCGTCATCGGCGGGCAGCCCGACTCCACCGGTCCGTAGTTCTGCAGCAGCATGAATCGCATCAGTTCATCCTCCCTGGTCAGGGGGCGCCACGATAGCGCCTCAGCCTGGTGACGGAGCCGGCGCCGGTTTCTCGACACGGCCCCGGCCGCCAGCTGCGGTTATCCGGCGCAGCCGTGAGTGATTCAGCCAAGAGGGGGTAGTGGACGCCCAACTGCACATGCCCGATACAGAGGAGCAGATGATGCTCACACTGACCGACAGTGCCGTGACGGCGATCCGTAACCTCACCGCACAGCCTGAACTCCCGGACGACACCGGCCTGCGCATCATGTCGCAGGACCAGGGCGGCCCGGCGTTCCAGGTGACCCTGGCCGAAACCCCGGCCGACGGCGACCAGGTGATAGAGACCGAGGGCGCCCGCGTCTTCCTGGAGCCAGGCGCTGCGGTGGCCCTGGACGACAAGTCACTCGACGCTCAGGTCGATGACGAGGGAACCGTAGCCTTCACCCTCGCGGAGCAGGCCGTCTGAAGCACCGCGCGGGGGGCGCACGCTGCCCCGCCGCGCTGATAGACAGCCCGCGGTCCCGGCGCTCGCCGGGCCTGCGGGCTGTCCTGGTTTCCGGGCCTGGTTTCCGGGCTGGCTGCCAGCCAGGCCGGCGGGGAACTCGCGGACGGCGGGCGGCCGCCTCAGGGGGCCTGCCACAGGGTCGCGATGCCCTGCCCGACCCCGATGCACATGGCGGCGGCCCCCCGGGACCCGCCACTGCGCCGTAGCTGGTGCAGCAGCGTGGTGGTGATCCGCGCCCCGGAGCAGCCCAGCGGGTGGCCGATCGCGATCGCGCCACCGTTCACGTTGACCCGCTCCGGGTCGAGCTTGAGCTCGTCCGCCACGGCCACCGCCTGGGCCGCGAACGCCTCGTTGAGCTCCACCAGGTCAAGGCTGCGCACGTCCCAGCCGGCCCGGCCGAGGACCTTGCCCATGGCCGGCACCGGCCCGATGCCCATGTAGTCCGGGTGGACCCCGGCGGCCGCGGTGCCCTCGTACCGGGCCAGCGGCGTCACCCCGCCCCCACCGGCCAGGACCCGCTCGGAGACGAGGAGCACGCCCGCCGCGCCGTCGTTCAGCGGTGAGGAGTTGCCCCCGGTCACGGTGCCGCCCTTCCGGAACGCGGGCCGCTTGGCCGCGAGCTCCTCCAGGGTCAGCCCGGGCCGGATGCCCTCGTCCTGCCCGACCGGGCCTGCTGCGGTCGGCACCGGCACGATCTCGTCGTCGAACCGCCCGGCCTCCCGGGCCGCACCGGCCCGCTGGTGGCTGCGCAGTGCGAACTCGTCCTGCCGCTCCCGGCTCACCCCGTACCGCTCGGCCACGTTCTCCGCCGTCTCGCCCAGGGTGATCGGCGGGTACAGCTCCTGCATCAGCGGGCTGACCAGCCGCCAGCCCAGCCGGGTGTCGGCGACCCCGGCTTCGCGGGGAAACGGGTCGCTGGCCCGGGGCAGCACGAACGGCGCCCGGGTCATCGACTCGGCCCCGCCGGCCAGCATGATGTCGGCCTCCCCCGCCGCGATGGCCCGCGCGGCGCTGGCGATGGCCTCCATGCCGGATCCGCAGAGCCGGTTGACGGTCGCGCCGGGCACCTCGACCGGGAGGCCGGCCAGCAGCACGCCCATCCGGGCCACGTTCCGGTTGTCCTCGCCGGCCTGGTTGGCCGCGCCCCAGTACACGTCGTCGATCCGGGCCGGGTCGAGCCACTCGTTGCGGGCCAGCAGGGCCTTGATCACCTCAGCGGTCAGGTGGTCGGGCCGGACCGAGGCCAGCGAGCCCTTGATCTTGCCGATCGGGGTCCGGCACGCGTCTACCGCGAAGACTGCCGTCATGTCTGCCACCCTGCCCTCTGCCCGCTTCGCTGAAGTCCCTTCGAGGCTACCCGCGCAGCGCACAGGCATCCGTATCGCGCACCTCACAGCGCTGGGGCAGGGACAGGACGGATGTCGCGTGCTCAGCGGACCGGGGCGCCCCGGCTGGCCGCGCGGGCCGCGGGCGCCCAGGGCGCCTGGACGCTCAGCCGGATGGCCGCGGCTGCTCCCGGCCAGCGCCAGCGCGGCCTGGTAGCCGGCCGGGGCCTGCAGCGAGATGAGCGAGGTGCCGTGCACCGGGGTGGCGGGCACGAGCTGATCCGGGCCGCCCGGCCCGGCCAGGCCGTTCGGGGCGCCGGGCCGGCCGAGGACCGGGAACTCGCCGACCTCGTGGCCGATGCCTTCCCCCGTGCACTTGAGCACCGCCTCAGACCGCACCCACCACCGGATGACCAGGTCGTGCCGGGCGGCCTCGCTGAGCGACCGGCCCCATTCCGCGTCCGCCGCGTTCATGTCCGCCGACATCGAGCAGACACATCCGGTCGGCTGCTGCTCCACGTCCACGCCCACCTGCTGGCTGGCCACGGCGATCAGCACCGCGTCCCCGCTGTGCGCGAGGGAGAAATGCAGCCCGAAACGCAGCGGCAGCGCCGGGCGCCCGGTCTGCTTGCCGCACCGCGGGCACGGCTCGCGGTGGAAGACCAGGCTCGACGGGGGGAAATCCAGGTAGCCGGACAGCACCCGGCGCAGCATGACGTGGGCCGCGGTGTACCGGCGCCGGTCCGCGCGGAACGCGAACGCCGCCGCCCGTTTGTGCTCCTCCAGGCTGAGCTCGGCCAGTTCGGCGCGGCCCACGCTGACTGAGGTGATATCGAGCCACCACACGTCCGCACTTCCCGCGGACGGAACCGTGAGCATCAGCCGCTCCCGCCACGAAGCTCACGGCGGGCCGCCGGATGACGTTTCTCCATGGTGATGCCTGCCGCCTCGAATCCGAATACCCCGCGCGGGCCAAGGTTCCTGGCGTGAACCATACCGCGCCCGGCCCCGACCACGTGATCTTCCCGAATTGCGCTTTAGTGCTATTTCTCCGGAACGTCTGCCGGAACGGACAGGGACAGGGCGAACCGCCCTTCCGGGTCGGTCCACCAGGACCCCATCGCGAACCCCGCGGCGGCCAGCTCGGCGGCCACCCCGGCCCGCCGGAACTTGGCCGACACCTCGGTCCGCAGCTGCTCGCCCGCCTCGAACCGTACGGTCAGCCCGATGCCGGGCACCTGCACCACCTGCTCCTCCGCGGAGCGCAGCCGCATCTCGATCCACTCGGCCTGCGGGTCCCACACCGCCATGTGATCGAACGCGTCCGGGTCGAAGTCCGCGCCTAGCTCCGCGTTGAGCACGGACAGCACGTTCTTGTTGAACGCGGCGGTCACCCCGGCGGCGTCGTCGTAGGCGTCCAGCAGTACCGCCGGGTCCTTCACCAGGTCGGTGCCGAGCAGCAGGGCGTCGCCGTGGCGCAGGCCCGCGCGCAGCCGGGCCAGGAACGCGGCCCGCTCCGGAGGCAGCAGGTTGCCGATGGTGCTGCCCAGGAAGGCGACCAGGCGGGGCCCGTCGGGCGCGGGCAGGCCCAGCCGGGCCTCGAAGTCCGAGACCACCGCGTTCACGGTCAGTCCCGGGTAGCTGGCCAGGACCCGGTGCGCGGCCCCGACCAGGGCGCTCTCGCTGACGTCCACCGGTACGTAGCTGCGCAGCGAGCCCGCCCCGCGCAGCGCGTCGAGCAGCAGGCCGGTCTTCTCCGAGGAGCCGGAACCCAGTTCGACCAGGGCGCTGGCCCCGGTCGCCGCGGCGATCTCGGGGGCCACGGCGGCCAGGATCGAGCGCTCGGCCCGGGTCGGGTAGTACTCCGGCAGCAGGGTGATCTTCTCGAACAGCTCGCTGCCCCGCTCGTCATAGAACCATTTGGGCGGGAGGGTCTTCGGCACCGCGGTGAGGCCCGCCCGGGCGTCCGCGCGCAGCGCGCCGGCCAGGAAGCCGTCCGGCAGGCACCTCTCGACATGGAGCTGGTTCATGATCGGAGTCCCTTCCCTGGCCCGTCCTTGGCCAGTTCCGTCATTGGCTGGGTGTGCGGGCGTCTGGGTGTGCAGGTCTGGGTGCCGGTGGTCATGGTGCGAATGCCCGTGATGCGGGTCTCAGCCGGCCGGCTTGAGCGGTCCGGCGTCCACCACGCCCGGCCGCGCGGTCAGCACCATGCGGTCCGGCACGGCGCTCCAGCCCGGCTCGTCATCAAACGGCTCGGAGGCCACCACGACCTGGTCTGGCAGGCAGCGGTAACAGAGCGTGTCGCCCGCGGCGGTGGCGGCGATCGTCTTCCCGTCGGTGAGCAGGAAGTTGAACCGGCCGGTGATGCCGGCGGCGTCGAGGTCGCCGACCGTCCCGGCCAGCGCGTCGGCCGGGCTCTCCCCGGCCCGCAGCCGGTGCAGCACCAGCGCCCAGGCCAGCGCCGAATCGGCGCGCGCCTCGAGGGCGAGGAGTTCCGCGGCAGGCAGGGTGGCGGCCAGCCCGGCCGTGGCGTCGGGCCAGCCGTCGAGCGTGCCGTTGTGGCTGAACAGCCACGGCCCTGCGGCGTACGGCGCGGCGGCCGCCTCGACCTGAGCCGTGCCGTCGGTCGCCGAGCGGACCGCGGCCAGCAGCGCCCGGGTCCTGGTCACCCGGACCAGGTCGGCGAACGACGCGTCGCCCCACATCGGTACCGCGCGCCGGTAGCGGGCCGGGACCGGGTCAGCGTGGGCGTACCAGCCCACCCCGAATCCGTCGGCGTTGACCGTGCCGTGTTTCTGCTGGCGGGGCGCCCAGGACTGGCGGAGCAGCCCGTACGGCGGGTCGGTAAGCACTGACCGCAGGGTGGCCTGCGGCCCCAGGTAAGCCAGATGGCGGCACATCCGGGGGCGTCACTCCCCACCCGGATAGTCCGTCACGGCCTCGAAGCCGCCGTCCCGGGCGGTCCGGAAGCCGGCGAAGATCTGCCGCCGGATCGGGTAATCCCAGTTCCGGAACGTGCCCCGGCAGGCCACCGGCCCCACCGCGAACGAGCCGCCGCGCATCACCTTGTACTCGGGCCCGAAGAAGACCTCGGAGTACTCGCGGTACGGCCACGCGCGGAAGCCCGGGTAGGGCAGGAAGTCGCTGCTCGTCCACTCCCACACGTCGCCGATGAGCTGCCGCGCACCGCACGGCGCGGCACCCCCGGGATAGCTGCCCACCGGAGCGGGCTGGAGGTACTGCTGGCCCAGGTTGGCCCGGTCCGCGGACGGGTCCTCGTCGCCCCAGGGGAACCGCCGGGACCGCCCGGTGGCCGGGTCGAACCGGGCCGCCTTCTCCCACTCCGCCTCGGTCGGCAGCCGCCGCCCGGCCCAGCGGGCGTAGGCATCCGCCTCGAACCAGCACACGTGCATCACCGGCTCGGCGGGCGGCACCGGCTCGGTGACCCCGAACCGGTCACGGATCCAGCCGGCCGCATCGCGGCGCCAGTACAGCGGCGCGGTCAGGCCGGCCCGCTGCCGGTGATCCCAGCCCTCCGGGGTCCACCAGCGCGGGTCGTCGTACCCGCCGTCGGCGATGAACTCGGGTAGGCGGCGTTGCTGACCGGCGCGGTGTCCAGGTAGAAGGAGGGCACGGCGACCTGGTGCGCGGGCCGCTCGTTGTCCAGGGACCACGGCTCGGTGGAGGTGCCCATGGTGAACACGCCGCCGGTCACGAGCACCTCGCGCGGCAGCCGCAGGGCGTCCGGCGGCGGCGGCCCGGGCGGCGCCGCGGTGAGCGCGGCCGCGCCCCGGCGCAGCTGATGGGTGATCAGCATGGTCTCGTCGTGCTGCTGCTCGTGCTGGGCCACCATGCCGTACGCGAAGCCGCCGGTGACCAGCGGGGCGCCGGAGAACCTGGCCGACTCCAGCAGGTCCATGACCCGGCCGCGCACCTCATGGGCGTACCCGCGGGCTTCGGCGGGCGGGAGCAAGGGCAGCGTGGGCCGCGCGGCCCGCGGGTGCTCGAACGCGTCGTAGAGCGGGTCGATCTCGGGGTGCATCGGCTCCCGGCCGCCCACGTTACGCAGCAGCCAGAGCTCTTCCTGGTTGGCGATGTGCGCCAGGTCCCAGACCAGCGGGGACATCAGCGGGGAATGCTGGCGGACCAGGTCCGTGTCGTCCACGGACTCGGTGAGCAGCCGGGTGCGCTCCCGGGCCGTGAGCAGGTTCCCGGCGATCACCTCCCGCAGCTCCTCCACCCCGCCGCCGGCCGGCGGGCGCGGTGCGGGGGTGGCGGGCGTCGATGTCATGGGGAGTCCTCCAGACAGGCGTCGGGGTTGCGGGAGATATAAGGCAGGCGGTCATACGGGTAGCGGGCCGCGGCGCGGGCCTCGTCGAGCCGGTCGTCCGCGGGGCAGCGGCCGCGCAGCACGTAACGGTCGGCGAACGCGCCGACCGCGTCGCGGATCGCGGCCGGGGCGCCGAGCCGGCCGAGCGCCGAGTCGGCCGCGGCGAAGCATTCCCGGCTGGCCGCGGCCAGTTGCGGGTCGTCCTGGCCGAGGCGGGCCGCGCGCAGCAGCAGGTCCCCGGGGCGGCAGTCCTTCTGCAGCGGCTCCACCGCGGCCATCGCGGCCTCCGCGGCGACCGGGTCATCGAGCAGGGCGGACACCACCGCGGTCGGCACGATCCAGCCGTCGCCCGGCTGGGCGTCGATCACCCGGAGCTCCAGGTGCCCGCGCGGCCGGACCGGCGGGAACAGGGTGGACATGTGATAGTCGAGGTCGTCGGCGGTGGGCGGCGGCCCGACGGCGCCGCGCACCCAGTCGCGGAACGTGAGGCCAGATGGCGCGGTCCAGTGCCGGGATCCGGGATCACGCAGCACCATGACCTTGGCGTCGAGCACATAGCTCACCCACGCCGCGCGGGGATCGGTGTCCTCCGGCCAGGCTGCACCGCGGTCCGCCGCGCCTGGTTCCACCTCATCAGGGGCCCGGGTCCGGCTGGGATCGAGCCGGGACCATACCGCCTGCCGGGTCGACTTCCAGCCGGACATCCGCCCGTCCTGGAACGGGGAATTCGCGAATGAGGCCACCAGCACCGGGCTCAGCCCGTGCAGGAGATGCCAGCGCCACCGGAAGCCCGAGGGGCCGCCTTGCTCGTGCCCGGCGTCCACGCACACCTGGACGGAGGCGGTGCTGCACATCATGACCCGGCCCCAGGGGCCGCTGCGGTCGAAAAATGCTTCCATCGCCGCGTAGCGCGGAAGGTCCAGGACGCGGCGCGGGGGTCTGAGGGGATCGAGGCCGTGCCCGGCGAGGCTGAGGCCCGCCGGAGCGATGGCCTGGCGAACGGCCGTAAGGTCGCTGCGGGCCGCCGCCACGCAGCCGCCCAGGCCGGAGGCGGGCGCGGAACTCAGCTCAACCTGGCCGCCGGGCTCGGTGGTGAGCCGGCCCCGGCCAGGGAGCGCCCCGGGCTCGTCCAGGCGGGCGAGGGCGGCGGCCACTCGCCGCTGGTCTACAGGGAGAGCGGGATCACGGCCGTCGCAGACCAGCCATTCCAGCTCTACCCCGACCCGTCCGGGCGGGCCGGTCTTGAAGGCGATCCCGTGCGCCTGCGCCTCCGCGTCGTCTTCCGTAAGCGGTGGGCCAGACGAGCAGGCAGCATTGCCACACTCAGAAGTCATCGATTACCCCGTCCGTGTCGGTTGGGCCAGGCACGTAGTAGGAAACCCCGTCTTCCTCGCTGCAATTCCACCCTGTCATACCCTGAGACCCCGGACCGATGCACCCGGAGGTGAGGTGGGGGTGGCCCCGCACGAGGTAGATGTCGTGGTCCTGGGCCTGGGCCCGGGGGGCGAGGACGCCGCGGAGCGGCTGGCCACGGCCGGCCTGTCCGTCGCCGGTGTGGAGGCCCGGCTGGTCGGCGGCGAGTGCCCCTACTGGGGCTGTGTGCCGTCCAAGATGATGGTCCGGGCCGCGGACCTGCTGGCCGAGGGACGCCGGATCCCGGGGCTGGCCGGCCGCTCCCAGATCTACCCGGACTGGGTCCCGGTGGCCCGGCGGGTCAGGGAAGAAGCCACCGACAACTGGGACGACAAGGTCGCGGTCGACCGGTTCACCGGCAAGGGCGGCACCCTGTTCCGGGGGCACGGGACGATCACCGCCCCCGGCGAGGTCACCGTGGGCGGCGACGTGCTCCGGGCCCGGCGGGCGATCATCATCAACACCGGCACCTACCCGTTCGTGCCGCCCATCGAGGGTCTGGCGGGCACCCCGTACTGGACCAACCGGGAAGCCATCGAGGCCACTGAGGTCCCGCGGTCGCTGGTCGTCCTCGGCGGCGGGGCCATCGGCTCGGAACTTTCCCAGGTTTTTGCCCGATTCGGGGCCCGGGTGACCGTGATCGAGGGTTCCGGCCGGCTGCTGCTGCCGGAGGAACCTGAGGCGGGCGCCCTGCTGGCTGAGGTCTTCGGCCGGGAGGGCATCGAGGTCCGCACCGGCACCAGGGCCCAGGCCGTCCATCACGATGGGACGGCTTTCACCCTGGCCCTGTCCGACGGGACCGAGGTGACCGGGGACGCGCTGCTCGTCGCGGCCGGGCGGCGGACTGACCTGCCGGGGATCGGCGCAGGCGTGGTGGGCGTGGACGAGAGCGCCCACGCCATCCCGGTGGATGACCACCTGCGGGCCGCGCCCGGGGTGTGGGCCATCGGCGACATCACCGGGCATGGCGCGTTCACCCACATGTCCATGTACCAGGCGAACATCGTCGTCCACGACATCCTCGGCGAGGAGGTTTCCCCCGCCGAGTACCACGCGGTGCCGCGGGTGACCTTCACCGACCCGGAGATCGGGTCGGTCGGCCTGACCGAGGCCCAGGCCCGGCAGCGGGGCCTCGACGTGCGGACCAGCTGCTATCCGGTGCCCAAATCCACCCGGGGCTGGATTCACCAGGCGGGCAACGACGGCTTCATCAAGCTGGTCGCCGACGCGGGCCAGGGCATCCTGGTCGGGGCCAGCTCGGCCGGGCCGTCCGGGTGCGAGGTGCTCAGCATGCTCACCCTGGCCGTGCACGCCCGGGTGCCGGTCCGGCGGCTGCGCGAGATGATCTACGCCTACCCCACCTTCCACCGGACTATCGAGGCGGCCCTGCAGGAGCTGGCCCCATAGCCGCTGCACTGAGGCTGGCCCGGTTGCCGTACCAGGTGAATGCCCCGGCCGCCCGGGTCAGCCGGGCCGCGCCCCCGCACCCGGAGACGAGCCCGGCATCCCCCGGGGGTGCAGGCCCTGCTCGTCCGCCATCAGGCGGAGGAGGCTGACCAGCTGGGCCCGCTGCGCCTCGGTCAGCCCGGCGCCCAGCTCCGCCTCATGCTCGGCGGTGACCGCCCGGACCTGATCGACCGTGACCCGGCCCTGGCCGGTCAGGTAGAGCGCGTACGAGCGGCGGTCGGCGGGGTTGCGCCTGCGCTCGACCAGGCCGAGCTTTTCCAGCTCGTCCACCAGGAAGACCATCCGGGTGGCGTTCACCCCGATCATCTCGGCCAGGGCCTGCTGGGACTGGCCCTCGTTCGCGGCCAGCCGGAGGAGCATCCCGGCGTGCCGCTGCTCCAGGCCCAGCGGGGCCAGTCGCTCACCGAACCGCCGGGCGCCGTGCAGGCCCAGCTGGACGAGCAGAAAGGACAGGTGATCGCGCGGGATGACCGCAGCCTGGTCGTCCGCCGGCCCGCCGGGCCGGCTGCCGGGTTCCCCTTTCGCGGCCCCTGGGGCCGGGTCCCGCACGACGTCTCCCACGCGCTGAGACTATCACCTGGTTAAATACTTGCGGCTCGTAATCATCTCTGTTAGAAACTATCTGAGGCTGTAATCATCGAGGCAAGTGAAAGTGGTGAATCACGGTGCGCGAGACGGCTGGCACGTCCGGAATCTCCGCGGCCCGGCTCCCCGAAGCCCAGCGGAGAGCCGGCGGCCGGGAAGCGGTCCGCCGGTCCAGCCTCGGCCTGTCGGCCGCGCTGCTCATCCAGTACGCCCTGGGCCTGTGGGTGAACATGTACGTCACGGTGCCCGCCCGTGACCAGGGCGGCGGCCTGCTCGCGGCGGCCGGCCGGGCCCTGGCGAACGGGCCGGCCGCGCTGGCGGTGCACGCCGGGCTCGGCCTGGTCCTGCTGCTGGGCTCGATCGTCCTCGTGATCCGGGCGGTGGCCGACCGCGCCACCTTCTTCGTGGTCACCTCGGCGGTCAGCCTGCTCGCCGTGCTCGGCGCGGCGGGCGCCGGGGCAGCGTTCGTGAACTCCGGGCAGGACGGCGCATCCCTGGGCATGGGCCTGCTCACCGCGGTGGCCCTGCTCTGCCAGGTGATCAACTTGTTCCGGCTGAGCGCCCCTGCCGCCGCAGCTGAGCGGCCCGGACGCTGATCCTGGCCGGGGGCGGCCGGTGGTCCGGCGGCACCCTGCCGCCGGACCACCAGCCTGACTGGTCAGCCGCCCAGTCTTCGCATACGCCCGACCGCGCTCAGCCGCCCGCCTCGCTCAGCCGCCTACGACACACGGGACGTCCCAGGGGTCATAGCTCTGGCACACGGCGGCCGGGTTCCGGAAGATCCCGACCGACGGAAGGGCCACGCCCTGGGAGTTGAACAGCGTGAGGTTGGCGTTCGGGGTGCCGATGCCCGTCCCGGGCTCCCACGGCACGCCGGGGATCCAGTCCGGCGCCCAGTAGAACAGCCCCGCGCCCAGCCCGTCCGGCACCTGGGCCAGGATCGACAGCTCGTCGGTCACGAAGGACAGCTGGCCGCCGGGGCTGGCCGGATATCCGGGCGAGAGCTGGCTGGTCTCCCACACGAAGTTGCCGGTGCTGTCGCCGATCGGGCTGTTGCCGTTGGCCAGCGTCCACGGGTACTGCGTCTCCGCGATGACGATCTTCTTGTGGAACTGGGTGGCCAGCGCGTCCACGTTCTGCCTCATCTGCCGAGATCGTGCCGTGGAAGAACGGGTAATAGGACAGGCCGATCACGTCGAACGGCACGCCCTCGGCCACCAGGTTGCCGAAGAAGGCCTGGCTGAGGGCGTTGTTGCCGCCCTGGTCGTAATGCATCATGATCAGCAGCTGGTGACCCGGCGGGTTCGCGGCCCGGGCCCCGGCCACGCCCGCCTTGAGCAGGGTGGCCAGGTTGTCGTAGTCCGCCGGGATGGTCGGGTCGTTCACCTGGCCGACCGGCCACAGGATGCCGTTGCGGATCTCGTTGCCGATCGACACCATGTCCACCGGCGTGCCCTGCTTCGCGAACGCGCTGATCACCTGCTTGGTGTAGGACTGCACGGTCGCGGTGAGCTGGGTCAGGTCCTGGCCCTGCCACGCGGCCGGGATGTCCTGGTGCTGCGGGTCGGCCCAGAAGTCGGAGTACATGATGTCCAGGTAGATCTTCATCCCGGCCGCGCGCACCTGACGGGCCAGCGCCAGGTCCACGGCCAGGTCGCTGTAGCCCGCGGGCGGGTTCACCCACAGCCGCATCCGGACGTAGTTGGCGCCGTTCTCCTTCATGATCGTGACCGGGCTCTGCTGCTGGCCGTGATAGGTGAACTGCGCCCCGGCCGCGAGTTCCTGCGGGGTGAAGGACAGGTCAGCGCCGAAGTCCAGGCCTGCTGCCGCGGGGTCGGGTCCGTAAGCCCGGAACTCCCCCACGCAGACGTCCGCGCCGGTGTCGCTGTACACCGTGAGCTGGGCATACCGTGCCTGGGTGCCGCGGGGCAGCGGCACGTACATCGGGTTCCCGGGATCCAGCGCCACGTTGCGGGCGGCAGGCACGGCCTGCCAGTCACCCGCCTGGGTGGCGACCTTGATGGTCGCGCTGGCCGACGGGCTGCTGGCGTCGAGCGTGATGCCGAGGTCGCTGAGGCTGCGAGCCTGGCCCAGGTCGACCACCAGGCTCCCGGTCCACGCCCCGGTGCACCAGTCGGTGCCGGCGTCTCCGTCGATCGCGTTGGATGCCGGGTTCCCCGACTCCGTGGAATCGGCGCTGGCCTGCCCGGACAGCGCCCAGTTGACGGCGGGGACGCTCTGCGGGCCCGGATCGGCGGCCTGCGGCGAGACCGCCGAGCCGGACAGACCGGCCATCAGCGGCAGGACCAGCAGCGCCGGGGCCGCGGTGAGCGCACGGCGCCTGGTCAACCCGGGGCGCCTTAACCCGCCCCGCAGCCTGATGGCCAGGCGGGAGACGGCCCGGCGGGACATATCGTCCATGATGATCTCCGTTCTGCGCAGGGTGGCGGGGCGCGTACCCGGCCCCGCCGGGATGATCCGCAGGCCGGCGGCCTGCCGTGGGCAGCAGGCCGGCGGCCCGCCGTGGGCGCACGACCAGACGCGATCGCACACAGTTCTCCGCAAACCAACAGCTGAACTCACCCGAACAGTAGATCCGGGGGTGCCGCGCGGCAATGGGCCCCCGCAACGGTGGCCAGCAGCCGGCGGCCAGCGGCGAAGCGGTAGCTTGGTGCGCGAACAGGAGGCGTGCCGATGAGTGGCGGGATCGAGCACCTGGTCCAGACCGGACCGCTGATCCTGGCCGCCCCGATCGCGGCGGCGGCCGGTGCGCTGACGTTCCTGTCCCCCTGCGTGCTGCCGCTGGTCCCCGGTTACCTGTCCTACGTGACCGGCATGTCCGGGACCGACGCGCAGCGGGCCGAGGCGGCCGCCGCCGAGCGGGTGGCGGTGGCGCCCGACGGGACCGCCGTGACTTCGGACGGCGCGGGCGATGGCGCTGGGGCAGGCCCGGGTCCGGCCAGCGGGAGTCCCGGTGCGGCCAGCGGGACTCCGGCCGCAGTCGGCCGCTCCACCCGGCCGGCCGGCGCCGTGACGGCGGGCCGTCCCGCCCGAGGACGGACCTTGCTTGGCACGACGCTGTTCGTCATCGGGTTCTCTCTCGTGTTCGCCACCGAGGGCCTGGCCTTCGGCGGCCTGGGGCTGGTGCTGCAGCGCCATGAGGCCGGCGTGACCCAGGTGCTGGGCGGGGTCACGATCGTGCTGGGCCTGCTGTTCGCGGGCGTTTTCGACCGCTTTACTATCGCCGGGCGGATCGTCCGGCCGTCGATCCGGCCCCGGGCCGGCCTGATCGGCGCCCCGCTGCTCGGCGTGCTGTTCGCGGTGAGCTGGACCCCGTGCATCGGCCCCACCTTGTCCGTGGTGATGTCACTAGCCCTGACCTCGGGCACCGCAGTGCGCGGCGCCGTGCTCGCCTTCATTTACGGCCTCGGCCTGGGCATCCCGTTCATCATCGTGGCCCTGGCCTTCCAGCGGGGGATGACCGCGTTCCAGTTCGCCCGGCGGCACGCCGTGCTCATCGCCCGGATCGGCGGCGGCCTGCTGGTCCTGGTCGGCATCCTCGAGGTGAGCGGCGCCTGGACCACCGCCATCGACTGGCTCAAGATCCACTGGCTAGCCAGCTACCAGTCGCCCCTCTAGTCGCCCACGATGACGAGGAAGCCTGCTCCTACGGCCTGGCGGGTGCGTGCCTCCCTGCTCCCGGATGGGGACCTGGTGGACGCGGGGATCACCGAACAGGGCCAGTGGACCTTGCGGCCCGCGGCTGGGGCCGAGGATCTCCCCGGGCGGTTCATCCTTCCCGGTCTGGTCGATGCCCACTGCCACCTGAGTGTCGGGCAGACCGGGAGCGGCGCACCGGTCGCCCTGGAGCCGGAGGGCGTGCGGGCCAACCTGAGGAACGCTCACGCCGCCGGGATAACCGCCATCCGGGACACGGGCAGCCCGGGCAGCCTCACGCTGCGGGTCCTCGCGACCGGTGCGGGCACAGGGCTGCAAGCGTGCGGGCGGTTCCTGGCCCCTGAGGGCCGGTACTACCCCGGCCTGCACGTGCCCGTCCCGCCGGAACAGCTTGTCTCCGCGGCCCTGGCCGAGATACGTGACGGGGCAGCCTGGATCAAGGTCATCGCCGACTTCCCGTTCCTCGGTCCTGGTGCGGAGTCCCCGGCGCCGCTGCCCACCTATCCGCTCGACGACATCCGGCGCCTGGTCGAGGCCGTCCATGGCGCAGGCGCCCGGGTCGCGGCGCATTCCACGACCGGGTACGTCACGGAACTGATCGCCGCCGGGATCGATTCGGTCGAGCATGGCACGGCCCTGGACGAGGCCGGCATCGAGTCTCTGGCCGCCCGCGGCGGGGCGTGGACACCGACGCTGTGCGCCACGATCGGCCCGCGCGACAGTGACGACACACCAGCGCGGCTGAAAGCGCGCCGTGAGCTGCACCGAGCGGCTGCGTTACCTGCTGCCGAAAGCAGCAGAATGCGGTCTGACCATCATGACCGGAACCGACGTCGTCGGGAGCATCCCCCGCGAGGTCGCGCTGCTGGCCGAACTCGGGCTGCCGCCCCACGCCGCGCTCGCGGCGGCCAGCACATCCGCGCGCCAGTTCCTCGGCTTCACCAGCCTGCACGAAGGCGAACCCGCCGACCTGGTCACCTACGGCAGCGACCCGCGCGACGATCCGGCGGTGCTCGGCCAGCCGGCCGCGGTATTCGTGGCCGGCACCCGCATCAGGTAACCGCGACCCCGCGCGAGGTCCTTGACGACGCATTGCGCCAATGCCGCGCCAGCGGACGGCCATCGCCCCGCCGGCCTTTGCGGCCGGCGGGGCGATGGCCCGCTCGTGTTCGGTTCCGGCGGGAGGATCACCTGGTCAGCGAGGCACGGTCAGCCGGGACGGCTGGCCGGGTCGGCTCCTGCGGAGCTGATCCTCCGGAGCTGATCCGGCGGGCCCTGGCGGCCAGGGATCCGGTGCGGGCCAGCAGCATCGCCACGGACAGGAAGATCAGGCCGTCGGTGAGAGCTCCCACCGTGATCTGGTTGGTGATCATCCAGTGTCCGAGCTGGGCCCCGAACACATGCGTGGAGCCGTAGGCGAAGTAGATCCGGGCGCCCACCACGGCGATCCAGATCAGCGCGTACGGCAGGCCCGCCCAGGTCATGGCCTTGCCCGTCTGCCCATCGCGGAAGACGCGCATCAGCGCCGCGGCGAGCACGCCCAGGGCCAGCCCCGCCGCCGTCGCGGCGGCTTCCAGCAGCAGGCCCTTACCTGATGTGGCGACGCCCTTGAAGAAGAAGGGAACGATGACGGCCGCGGCGATGAACGGGCGGAGCAGCCGCAGCCGGGTGACCTTGCGGTGGCCCAGATCGGAGATCAGCACCATGAACAGGATCACGAGGTTGGGGATCAGGACGTTGGCGTCCACGGTAACTCCTCAGGGTTCTTCGGTGTGTTGCGCTTACCCTGGACACGCTAGGAACGGGGACCCCGCCCGCGCGCGGCCTGCGGCTTGAGACCGGGTCCAGGCCGGGTGCAGGCCCAGCCGGAGCCGGGTGGACCCCCGGGCGGGGCCGGGTGGAGGCCGGATGGAGACGGCCCGTCCACCCGGGGTCAACCCGGCGGCCGGCGCCCCCGCCAGGCGG
Organism: uncultured Actinomycetes bacterium; assembly: GCA_963837335.1. Classification (GTDB taxonomy): domain Bacteria; phylum Actinomycetota; class Actinomycetes; order Streptosporangiales; family Streptosporangiaceae; genus RYN-230. Next base: position 75,052 of record CAWINS010000028.1, read on the forward strand.
CGCGGATACGTTTAGACACGTGTTTCGCTCCCTCACCGTGAGCCGGGCTCCGGCCGCCGCCAGCGGCATGACGGACGTGCCTCTGGCGCTGGACGCGGTACGCATCCTCGTCCTGGTCGTCGTGCTCATCACCGTTCCCCTGGCCCAGCCGCATCCAGGCCAGGGGGCAGTCGGCATAGCCATCGCCGTGGCCCTCGGCGTGTCCGCGGTCAGCTGGGTGCGTCTGGCTGTTCGGCCAGCGCCGGCCGCGGGTGTCGATCGCGGCCCTGGCCGTGATGGGGGCGGCCGGCGGCGTGCTCGCCGGATTGTCTCCGCTGAGCACGGCGATCGCCGTCGGCTGCGTGGTTACCTCCAGCGCCGGGGCCGCGCTGAATCCGGAAGCCTCTCTGGCCATCACCGCGGAGACGGTGGCCGCTTTCCTGGCCGCCGCGCTGGCGACCGGGGCGCCGACCGAAACGCTGCTGGGCTACCCGCTCACGTTCATCGGACTGTGGGCGTTCGGCCTGAGCCGCCACGCCTACCTGCTCCGGGCCGAGCAGGCCGAGCGGATGCTCGCGGAGGCCCGCCGGGCCCGGGAAGCCGAGACCCAGGCCGCCGCGCTCGCCGAGCGGGCCAGGATCGCCCGCGAGATTCACGACGTGCTCGCTCACTCGCTCGCGGCGGTGTCGGTGAACCTTCAGGCCGCAGAGGGCTTGCTGGGCACCCTGCCTGCCGGGCGCCCCGAGCTGGCCAAGGCGATCGAGTGCATCGGGCGGGCCGGTGTCTTCACCCGCGAGGGCCTGGCGGACGCGCGGCGTGCCATCCTGGCCCTGCGGGACGACGCGGCTCCGCTGGCCGATCAGCTCGCCGCCCTGGCCGGGGAGTACCAGGCCGACGGCGACCTGGCCGTGGACTTCACCGTGACCGGCCCGCCGCGAACGGTCGCCGCCGAGGCGGCCCTGGCCGCCTACCGGACCGCCCAGGAGGCGCTGACGAACGCGCGCAAGCACGCGCCTGGCCAGCCGGTCCGGCTTAGCCTGGAGTTCTCGGCGGCCGAGATCGCGGTGCGGGCGGTCAACCCGCTGCCCGGGCAGGCCGGCGGCCCTCTCGCCGCCACCGGCGCCCAGTACGGGCTGACCGGCCTGCGGGAACGCGCGGCTCTGGGCGGGGGCACACTGACGGCCGGACCGGCCGAGGGGGAATGGCAGGTATGCCTGAGGATTCCGGCGTGAGCGCCGAGGACCCGGCCGGGCCGGTCACGGTGGTCGTCGCGGACGACCAGTCGGCGGTGCGCGAGGGCCTGGTCCTGCTGCTCGGCACGCTGCCCGGCATCGTGGTGGCGGGCCAGGCCGCGGACGGGAATGCCGCGGTCGAACTGGTCGCCGCGGCGAGCCCTCAGGTCGTGCTCATGGACCTGAACATGCCCGGCGCCGACGGGGTCAGCGCCACGCGCCGGATCACTACCGACCACCCGGGCACGCGCGTCGTCGTGCTCACCACCTACGCCGACGATGAATCGATCATCGGTGCCCTGCAGGCGGGGGCACTCGGGTACCTGACCAAGGACGCGACCAGAGCGGAGATCGGGCGTGCGGTGCTGGCCGCCGCGGCCGGCCAGGCGGTGCTGGATCCCGGTGTCCAGCAGCGGCTGCTGTCGGCCGCGGCCCGCTCGGCCGGGCGGCCCGGCTCGCCTGGCGCGGCCCAGGTCCCCGGCTCACCGGGTGACGGTGATCTCACGCCACGCGAAGCCGAGGTGCTCCGGCTCATCGCGGCCGGCGCGTCCAACCGGGAGATCGCCCGGGCCTTGTTCGTCAGCGAGGCCACGGTCAAGACGCACGTTAACCGGATCTTCGCCAAGACCGGCTCGCGGGATCGCGCTGCGGCCATGCGCTACGCCTACACCCACGGCTACGCCGAACCTGCGCCACCCTCATGACGAGCATCGTCCATGGCGGCGCGGAGGGTCGAGGTAGTAGTGGCCAGGGCCGTGGCGGCCCCGCCGAGGACGAGAGCGACCAGGCAGGCGAAGGCGAGCACCGAAGCCAGGTTGATCGCGGGCGCGGTGGCCAGCAGCCAGGCGGCCACGGCCAGCACGGCGACCAGGACGGAGAGCGTCACCAGCCGGGCCAGGACCTTGCCGCCCAGGGAGAGTGTGGGCCGGCAGCTTCCGTCGGGCCAGTGCAGCGTGCGCGGGGCCCCGCACCGCCGGCAGCGGTCCAGGTTGGCCGGGTATTCGGCTTTCAGCTGGAACTGCGCGTCAATAGGCATGAGGGTCAGCTTCTTTCGCCACGTCAGCGCCCAGGCGAAGGCGGAACCCAGCGCCCGGCACCGTCACCATCCATGATGCGACGGGCGGGCCCCGGATGGCTACCCGCTGGCTAGACTCGCGGCCGGGGTGGCAGCGGCGGCCGCTGCTTGCTGGGACGGGTGGACACGTCTGGCGCGGTGGCGGCCGGGCGGGATTCGAGAGCCTCCATGGCCAGCCGCACGGCGGTCTCCAGCTGCACATCCCGGCCCTCGGCCCAGTCCTCGGGGGAGATAAGCACCTCGACGTCGGGGTCTACGCCGTAGTTCTCGACGCCCCAGCCGAAGCTCTCCAGCCAGATGGCGTACCGCGGCACCGTCATCGCGGTGCCGTCCACCAGGACGAACGGCGTGTCGATCCCGATGACCCCGCCCCAGGTGCGGGCGCCCACCACCGGCCCGAGGCCGAGAATGCGGATGGCGGCGGTCACGATGTCGCCGTCCGATCCGGCGTTCTCGTCGGCCAGCGCCACCACCGGCCCGCGTGGCGCGTCCCGGGGGTAGGGGGACGAGGTCATCCAGCGCGGAATGTCCCAGCCCGTGATGCGGCGGGCCAGCTTCTCGATCACCAGCTCGGACACGTGGCCGCCCCGGTTGGACCGGACATCGACGATCAGTGTGTCCTGGGCCATCTCCACCCGGAGGTCCCGGTGGAAGTGGGCCCAGCCCTCTCCCATCATGTCCGGGATGTGCAGGTACCCGGCCCGGCCGCCGGTCAGCTCGCGGACCCGGTGCCGCTTCTCGGCCACCCAGTCCTGGTAACGCAGCCGGCGGTCACTGCTGAGCGGGGTCACCGCGAACCGCCGGGGTGGCTCGCCGTCGCCTGCCACTGTGAGCTCCACCGGCCGGCCCGCGGTGCCGACCAGCAGCGGCCCGGGGCCGACGGCCGGGTCCACCGGCCGCCCGTCCACGGCCACCAGCACGTCGCCGGGCCGGACCGTCACGCCCGGCGCCGCCAGCGGAGCCCGCGCCCGGGGGTCGGAGGATTCGCCGGGCAGTACCCGGTCGATGCGCCACCGGCCGTCCGGCGCCGGGGACAGGTCCGCGCCGAGCAGGCCCACCTGGCCCTTGCCGCTGCCCGGGGTCCCCCGGGGCCGGATGTAGGCGTGGGAGGTGCCCAGCTCGCCGACGACCTCCCACATCAGGTCGGTGAACTCCGACGCCGTCCCAATCCGGTCCAGCACCGGCCGGTAGGACTCCAGGACGCCGGGCCAGTCCACCCCGGCCATGTCGGGGACCCAGAAGTCGTGCTGCATGAACCGGCCGGCCTCAGTGAACGCGTGTCCCCAGAGGGCGACCGGGTCGGCCATGAACCGGGCCCGGGACAGGTCAACCTGCACGCTGTCCGCCCCGTCCGGGTCGGCCTTGCGCGCGGACGGGACCACCCGCAGCTCGCTCCCGTCCCGGACCACCAGCCACTCGCCGTCGCCGCTGGACTCGAACCAGTCCAGCCCGGAGACCAGCTCCGTGGTCTTCCGGCGGCCCAGATCGAAACGTTCCAGCACGGACCGCGGCCGCTTGGCGTCCGGCACCGCGGCGCCCTCGCCGAGCACTCCGATGACGGGTTCCTTGAGCCAGGCGAAGCCGCCGGTCACCGCGTGCAGCGATGCGTAGCGCGACTCGGCCACCGGGAGGCTGACCACCCGGGTGGCCAGGCCGTCCACGTCCACCTGCACTGGTGGTGGCCCGTCGTCTTCGCCCCCGGCCCCGTCATCATGCTCGCCGTCGTGATCTGCCGGCGTCCCGCCGGCCGCCTCACCGCCGCTGGCCTCGCCCGTGGCCCCGTTCTTGTCCGCACCGTTCTTGTCCGCACCGTTCTTGTCGGCACCGTTCTTGTCCGGGCCGTTCCCCACCGGCCGCCCCTGGGGCAGCGGCGCGAACGGGGACGGCGTGTCCGCCGCCAGCGGCACCAGGTACGGGCGCGAGCCGAACGGGAACGAGAGGTCGAAGAAATGCGCGTCGTACACGGGGTCGAAGATGCGCGCCGACAGGAACGCCAGGTACTTGCCGTCGGCGGTGAAGACCGGCTCGGAGTCCACGAACCGGCCGTCGGTCACGTCCACTATCTCGTCGTCGGCTGTCTCGTCGTCGGCCAGCCGGGCCAGCCGGATCCGGCTGAGCGGCTCGGGGCCTGGGTGAGCCCAGGCCAGCCAGGCCGAGTCCGGGGAGTAGGCCAGCCCGGACATGGCCCCATCCGGGGACTGGGCCAGCTCACGGACCGCGCCGGAGTCGACCTCCACCACCAGCAGCCGCCCATCCCGGGAGGCCACCGCGACCGTGGACCCGTCGGGGGCGGCGGCCAGCTCATTGACCAGGCCCAGCTCCCCCGCGGCGAGCCGCCGCGGACCGGCGGCCGGCTCGACCTCCACCGGGCCCTCTTCCGTGGCCACCGCGATGGCGGGCCCTGCGGCAGGCTCAGCGCCCTCGGCCGCCGCGACCACGAGGCCGTCCACGCCGCCGGCATCGCTGACCCACACGACCTGGCCGTCGCGGCCCAGCACCCGGGGCATCCGGGCGCGCACATCCGGATCGACCGCCAGGGCCCGGGCCGGGCCGTCGCGGTGGGTGAGCCAGTGCACCGTGCCCCGGACCTCGATCACGCTGGCCAGGCCGGTGTAGTCGCAGGACAGGTCGCCCAGGTGGTCCGCGGCCGACATCAGGCGGGGGGCCAGCGCGCTGGACGCGGACCCCAGGCTGACGCTGAGCGGCCGGGGGGTGCTGTCCGGGGTGAGGTCATCCAGCAGCCACAGCTCGCCCCGGCACTGGTAGATCACCCGGGTGCCGTCGGTGCTGGCCTGCCGGGCGTACCCGCCGTCATGGTCGGTGTGCCGGAGCAGGCCGGATCCGTCCAGCCGGCAGGAGTACACGTTCCCGGTGCCCTCGTGATCGGACAGGAACGCCAGCCGGTCACCGACCAGCATGGGGCTGGCGAACTGCCCGGTGACCTCGGCCAGGATGCGCTGGAAGGGGGCACCCTCGGCTGAGGTCCACAACCGGCCCGCAGTGCCGCCCCGGTACCGCTTCCAGTAGGCCGGGTCGCGTCCCCAGGTTCCGTTCAGCAGGGCCCGGCCGGTTTCCTCCAGGGCCAGGTCGGCGACCGGGCCGAGCGGCAGCCGCTGCGGCGCGCCGCCATCCACCGGGACCTCGTGTGCCCACCCCTGCCGCTCGAAGGCCTGGCCGCTCGCGCTGAGCGCGAGCACCTTGCCGCCTGGCGTCCAGCCGCACACCTTGGCCAGCTGATCACTCCAGTAGGTGAGCCGGCGGGCCCGCTCGCCATCCACGCCGGCCAGGTAGACCTCGGCCGGCCCATCCCGCCAGCTGGTCCAGGCCACCCAGCTCCCATCGCGGGAAAACCGCGGGTTGGCCGCCTCGGCCCGGTCCGCGGACAGCCGCGACGCCCGGCCGCCATCGAGCGGCGCCAGCCACACATCGTCTTCGGCTACGAAGGTGAGCAGGTCACCGTGAAGATGCGGAAAGCGGAGGTACCCGGCTGACGTCATCGCATCATCGTAGGACCGGCGTACTCCCGCCCCGACGCCCGGTCGGCCGGTTTCCCGCGCACCCGGACGGCCTGCGGGACGGCCTGCTGGACCGCGCACCCGGACCGCCTGCAGACCCGCGGTGCACCCGCGGCCTGGCCCGGCGGACTGTCAGCCGGCGCTCCGCTGAAGTTGCCACGCCGCCTCGAGCGCATCCTCGATGGGACCAGCGTCGCCTCCAGCGAGATCAGCGACAACCATCATGTGCCTGATGTACCGGGTCGGGACGCTGAAGATCTCGGGAAACTGCCGCAACAGAGAGTCTCGGTAGTCGAAATCGGCGCGAATCACCAAATGCGTGTGGTCAAGCTGCCGCGCTACCATCCTGCCGTGGTACCGCCACTGCGCCAGGCCCTCTGGCGCGGTGAGGCGGACACCCGTCAGGGCCTCGGCCAGACGTCCCACGTCACCCATCTCCACGAACGCGCACCTTTCTGCATCTCTCAGTCCAATCAACGGAACCGGTCAATGCCCTCGCCGTCCTCCCGTTCCCAGCCGTAGGCCGCCAGGTAGCCCCAGCAGTCCGGCTTACTTCCGTCGGTGTCGGTGACGCCGTAGGTATCGGCGAGCTGGCGGGAGCTGACGATTGTGCCGGCCCAGCGCTCAGCGTCGCCCGCCGTGGCCAGCGCAGCAACGCCCCGGGCGACGTAAGCCGGCGACTCGGAGATGGCGAAACCTGGGGTCGTCACGCAGGCATCACGCCAACTGACCTCGGTAACACCGAAATTCTCCAGCATCTTCTCCGAGCGCAGCCAGCCCGGGGTCACGCCGACCGCCGTCACCGGCAGGTTCTCAAGCTCGGCGGCCAGCCCTGTCACGATCCGCCCGACGCTGGCTTTCACCAGGTCGTAGTAGAAACCGACATTGCGGCGGAACTCGGCGTTGGCCTGCGAGGTCCCGTCGGTCATCTCAACCACCAGGCCGCGGGGGCCAGGCAGAGCCGCGGTCCGCAGCATCAGCGGGATGGCCGCCTGGCAGGTGATCAGATGGGTATGCACGCCCATTTGCAGCATTCGCAGGCCGCCCTGCCAGTCGTGCTCCCACAACGGCTTGTCCCACTGCATGTACCGGTCGCCCCCGAAGATGTCGTTAACCAGCACGTCGAGGCGGCCGTGCTCGCCATCGATAGCTGCCACCAGAGCGGCTACCTGACTGGGATCCTCGTGATCAACGACTCGCGCGGCGCCCGCCCCGCCGGCCGCACGGATCAGATCACCGGTTTCTTCGATCGTCTCTGGCCTGCCGAGCTCGGAGGGGCCGGTGACCCGGCCGCTGCGGCCTGTCGCGTAGACGAAGAACCCAGCCCGCGCCAGCTCAACGGCGATCGCCCGGCCTGCCCCCCGGGTGGCGCCCGCCACCAAGGCGACCAGCGCCCGTTCGGCCTCATCAGCCACCAGATCAGTAAACACCTAAAGGACGGCAATGCCTCATCCGGAGCGGCGCTCCGGGGCCATCCGCCCAGCTTGACAGGACTTTGCCGGGGCCCTGGGCCTGACCCGGGCCCGGCCTCATTGACTAAGTCATTTAGTAGTTTGCACCAGCAAATTAGCGACCGGCGCGCGCCGATCGCGGGCTTACCGCGGAGATCTTGTTACGAATAGCGTGCGCGGATGTCTTGACCTCCGGGGTCTGGCCCACCGGCGACCAGGTGGTGCCCGCGTGGTAATCCGAGCGGATCCCGGCCTCATCAGCGAAGTAGATGGTGGCGCCCTCCTCGTCCGACGGCGGCCTGGATCGCGGGGTAGGTCTCCTTCTTCCACCGGTCCAGGGCCTGAGGATCCTGCTGATAGGCGCGGTGCAGGGGCCATTGCGGAGACATCCCGAGCTTGCGCAAAAGCCGGCCCACGCTGACCACCGACAGTGCGACGCCGAATTCGCGGCGGATCACCTCAGGGACCATCTCCCGGGTCCACAGCGCGAACTGGAACTGCATCAGCCGCGGATCCTGCCCGGCGATCGCGCAACACCGGTATAACCGGGCCACCCCACGGTGACCGGGCCAGGACGAACCCGGCCCAGCTCCTTGCCGTCTCACCTCCAGGCAAACCTCCTGTTCAGCCCCATATTGCTCCTCTTGCTCAGCCTCGGATCGCTGGACATCAGACCGCGACCCCGGGTCCCCCGGCCGCGACCTCAGCGCGTCATACCGGAAAAGAAATCCCCGAATTCGGGGGCCGGCCGGACATGCCTGATTACACAATCCTGAAACAAACTCTGACCGACGCCGGCCCAGCGGCCGATAGGGAGATGGCTTATTTCTACAGCCTTCTCTTCACCGCCAACCCGGAACTGCGCGCCATGTTCCCGCTGGCCATGGATGAGCAGCGGAGGGCGCTCAGCGCGGCGCTGGCCCGGTGCGTGTGGAGTATGGACAACCCGCAGTCGCTGCACGAGTACCTGGCCCAGCTGGGCCGCGATCACCGGAAGTACGGCGTCCAGGAAAAGCACTACCAGGTCTTCGGTGAGACCCTGTCCACCGCGCTGCGGCTGCTCAACGGGCCGTCCTGGAGTCAGGAGACCGCGGCCGCCTGGGACACGGCCATCAGGCACTTCTGCTCGGTGATGGCCGCGGCCGCCCAGGACGCGGCGGCCGAGCCGCCCTGGTGGGTCGCGGAGGTGATCGGGCACGAACAGCGCTGCCCCGATCTGGCCGTGCTGACGGTCCGGCCCAGCCAGCCATTTGCCTACCAGCCCGGCCAATACCTGAGCCTGCAGGTCCTGCGGTGGCCACGAGTCTGGCGGAAGTACTCCATCGCCAACGCCCCCCGGGCCGACGGCACGCTGGACCTGCATATCCGCGCCATTCCGGGCGGGCAGGTGAGCACGGCCCTGGTGCACGACACGGGAGTAGGTGACGCCGTGCTGCTCGGGCCGGCCCGGGGCGGCATGGTCGTCGATCACAGCTCGGCCCGCGACATCCTGTGCATCGCCGGCGGCACCGGCTTCGCGCCGATGAAGGCGATCATCGAAGGGCTGGGCGCCCCGCCGGACGGTCAGGCCGCCCGGCGGATCCGGCTGTTCGCCGGGGCCCGGCGCCAGCCGGACCTCTACGACCTGCCTGACCTGGCCCGGCTGGAGGCGGCGTGCGCGCAACTGGAGGTGGTCACCGCGCTGTCCGATGATCCGGGGGCCGGCGGCGTGCATGGCCCGGTGCACGCCGTGGTCCGGCGTCAGGCCAGCTGGCAGGACTGCGACGTGTTCGTCAGCGGCCCGCCCGGCATGGTCCGGGCCACCCTGCGGGTGCTGGCCCACCGGGCGTCAGGCGAGCACCTGTACTGCGACCCGCCCGACGACGCCGAGACCCCGTGGCGGGCCTGACCAGCCCAGACCTTCGGCTAACTCAGACCTTCCGCCATTTCGGCACCCAGGCCCCGTCCTGGACCTCGTAGTCGGCGAACAGGGCGGGCGCCTCGGCCCGCATGATCTCGGCGATCTTGCCGAACACGAGCCGGATCTCCTCCTCGGCCCCCGGGATCGGTCCGGGCCTCGATCGTGTGCCGCAGCGTGCGGATGTTCGCCGTCCAGACGATGCCGGTGGCCACCCCGTCCGGGGCGAACCGCCGCATGAACGACGTCTTCTCCTTCTTCTCGTGGAACGGCACGCCCTCGTCGTCCAGCCCGAAATGCTCCGCCATCCAGAGCTGGAACTCCTCCATCTGGCCGAGCAGCGCGGTGGCCCGCTTCATCAGTTCCGGGTCCTCCCGGGCCCAGTCCGGGAACCAGAACGGGATCTCGTCCAGCCGGACGAACCGCAGCGACTCCTGCGACACCGCCGTCCCGGGCCGGTGCCGCACAATTTCATGGGTCATAACTCTGCTTACGTTGTGCAGCACGAACGTGAAGCTGGCGTGCTCCAGCACCGACCCGTGCTGCTGCTTGAGGATGTTCTGCAGGTAGGCCTCGTGGTCGTTGCGGACCCGGCGGACGTTCGGGTTCAGCCCTGGCTCCCAGGCCCGGTAGCACATCTTGCCCGCGAACTCGGCCAGGTTCTGCCGCGTCGCTGGCTCTGCTCGCCGTCAGGCAGGTCGCCCCGGTCGAGCCGCTCCAGCCACTGCTCCCCGCCCACCTCACGCAGATACGCGGCAAGCTGGTCGTAGTCGATGGCGGGCTGCGCGACCAGGAACACCTCAGGCTCGACACTTCTCATGGCTCCGCACCCTAGCGGTGCCTGCCGACACCGGGGCAGCCCCCCACCAGGATGGGAAAGATGAGGACGACGATGTAGAGGACGCGGCGGCGGCTCCGACTGACCGATGAGAGCGCGCCAGCGGGGTGCGCGGACCGGAAGGGTGTCCACGATGAAATACCTGATGCTGATCTACGGAAACCAGGAGAAGTGGGATTCGATCCTCGCCGAGGAGTGGCCCGGGGCCATCGCCAAGCAGGAGGCGTTCAACCGCAAGTACGCCGGCACGGGCGAGCTGATCGGCGCCTACGGCCTGGCTGACGCGGTGAACGCCCGGCTGGTCCGGCGGCAGGACGGCGCGCCCGCGGTCACCGACGGGCCGTACCTGGAGACCAAGGAGTACATCGCCAGCCTCTACCTGGTGGACTGCGAGAACGCCGAGCGGGCCGAGCAGATCGCGGCCGACATGCCCTGGGCCGACCAGGAGCCGACCGAGGTCTGGCCGATCCTGCACGAGTCGCCCACCAACCCCTGACCGCGCTCAGCCCGGAGCCCTGATGCCGGAGCCACCATGACCGCAGACCGTGACCCCGGGGACCTGCTGCGCGAACTGGCGCCGCAGGTCCTCGGGGCGCTGCTGCGCCGGTTCGGGCACTTCGACCTCTGCGAGGACGCGACCCAGGAGGCCCTGCTGGCCGCCGCGCTGCAGTGGCCCCGGGAGGGGACCCCGGACAACCCGCGGGGCTGGCTGATCACCGTGGCGGCCCGGCGGCTGATGGACGCCGCGCGCAGCGAGCAGTCCCGGCGCCGGCGGGAAGACCAGGTCGCGGTGGCGACCCCCCAGTCCGAGCTGCTCAGCCCGGCCGCCGACGCGGATCCAGGCCAGGACCGGGACGACTCGCTGACGCTGCTGTTCGGCTGCTGTCACCCGGCCCTGTCCGCGCCCAGCCAGATCGCGCTGACCCTGCGCGCGGTCGGCGGGCTGACCACCGCGCAGATCGCGGCGGCGTTCCTCGTCCCCGAGGCGACCATGGCCCAGCGGATCAGCCGGGCCAAGCAGGCCATCAAGGCCAGCGATGTGCCGCTCTCGGTGCGCCCAGCCACCGGGCCGGCGAGGCGGAGCGCGGCGACCGGCTCCGCGCGGTGCTGCATGTGCTCTACCTGATCTTCAACGAGGGGTACGCGGCGACCCAGGGTGATCAGCTGACCCGCCCGGACCTGTCCGGTGAGGCGATCCGGCTGGCCCGCTGGCTGCGCCGGCTGCTGCCCGATGATCCCGAGGTGGCCGGGCTGCTCGCGCTGATGCTGCTGACCGAGGCCCGGCGTCCCGCGCGCACCGGCCCGGGCGGGGAACTGGTCCCCCTCGCCGAACAGGACCGCAGCCGCTGGGATCAGGCCCTCATCGGCGAAGGAGTGGCGCTGGTCACCGGGGCGCTCGCAGCCGGCGGGAAGGCCGTCGGGCCATACCAGCTGCAGGCCGCCATCGCCGCGGTCCACGACGAGGCGAAGGACGTGGACGCGACCGACTGGCCGCAGATCCTCGCCCTGTACGACCTGCTGGACCGGGTCGCGCCGAACCCGGTGAGCAGCCTGAGCCGGGTGGTCGCGGTAGCCCGGGTCCACGGCCCGGCCGCCGGGCTCGACGCGCTGGCTGGGCTGGAGTCCGACCGCCGGGTGGCTGGCTACCACCGGCTGCTCGCCACCCGCGCGCACCTGCTCGGCCTGGCCGGCCAGCCCGGCCCGGCCGCGGCGGCCTACCGGGAGGCGGCGCGGCGGGCCACCAGCGTGCCCGAGCGCCGGTACCTCAGCCGGATGGCCGCGGAACAGGCCGCGCAGGCCGCGGGCTAGCCGGGAACACCGGCTGCCGAACCACGGGCCGCCGGACCACCAGGCCGCCGGACCACCGGACCGCCACCGGACCACGGGCCTGGCAGAGCCGGAGCAGGTTGCCGATGACCTGATGGCCCGCACGGCCCGAGGCCGACAGGATCGACTCGGGGTGGAACTGCACCCCCCACCGGCCCGCCTGTTCATCCTCGATGGCCATGACCACGCCGTCCGGGGTGACGGCGCTGACCTCGAAGCCGCCCTTGACCTGCTCGGGGACCGCGTGCAGGGAGTGGTACCGCCCCGCGGTGAACTCGTCCGGGAGCCCGGCGAGCAGCCCCGGGCCACCCGGGCCGGTCCGCCGGACCTGGCCTGGCTTGCCGTGCGCGGGCTCGGCGAGCAGGCCCAGCTCTCCCCCGGCGTGCTCCACCATGGCCTGCAGCCCGAGGCAGACACCGAACGCGGGGAGCCCTCGCGCATCAAGCTCGCGGAGCAGGGCGTCGCAGCCGAAGTCGCTGGGCTGTCCCGGGCCGGGTGACAGCACCACCAGGTCGGGCCGGTAATCATCGAGCATGGACGGCGGGAAACCGGCCCGCAACGTGACCACCTCGGCGCCTTCCTGCCGGAAATAACTGGCCAGCGTGTGCACGAACGAGTCCTGATGATCTACCAGCAGCACCCGCAGGCCCTGGCCGGGCCCGCCCGGGGCCGGCTCAGCCCGCCGGGCCGCCGGGCGGACCGGCTCGGGCTCCGGCCCCGCCGCGTCCCCGGCCCGCACCGCCGCCTGGGCCTGGGCGAGCGTCTCCAGCAGCGCCCGCGACTTCAGCTCGGTCTCCCGCTCCTCCGCCTCCGGGTCGCACTCGAACAGCAGGGTCGCGCCCGCCCGGACCGCCGCCACGCCGTCACGGATGTGGGCGGTGCGCAGGGTGAGGCCGGTGTTCATGCTGCCGTCGAAGCCGATCACCCCCACCGCACCGCCGTACCAGCAGCGCGGGGCGTCTTCGTGGTCCTCGATGAACTGCATGGCCCAGGTCTTGGGCGCCCCGGTCACGGTGACCGCCCACATGTGCGACAAGAACGCGTCCAGCGCGTCCAGGCCGGGCCGCAGCCGCCCCTCGATGTGGTCCACGGTATGGATCAGGCGGCTGTACATCTCGATCTGGCGGCGGCCGATCACGGTGACGCTGCCTGGCAGGCACACCCGCGACTTGTCGTTACGGTCCACGTCGGTGCACATGGTCAGCTCGGACTCTTCCTTGGCCGAGTTGAGCAGCGTGCGGATATTCTCGGCGTCGCCCAGGGGGTCGGCGCCACGCCGGATCGTGCCGGAGATCGGGCACGTCTCAACCCGGTCCCCGCTGACCCGCACATACATCTCCGGCGAGGCGCCGACCAGGCTCTCCCCTTCCCCCAGGTTGAAGAAGAACTCATACGGAGCGGGATTTACCTGCCGGAGGGTCTCGTAAAAGGCGGCCGGGGAGTCGCACTCGCCACGGAACACGTGGCTGGGCACCACCTCGAACAGATCGCCGCGCGCAAAGCGCTCTTTGGCCTGCGCCACGACCTGCGCGAATGCGCCCGGCTGCGGCTTGGCCCGGAAATTCTTTTCCGCAACGAAACCCGGCGCCGGGCTGGCCACCCGGACCGGCGACGCAGCCGTCCGGCGGGGCAGCCCCTCGGTGCTGATCCCCCCGGCGGAGAACTCGTAGCGGTAGACCATCGCCGATTCGCGCTTGCGGTCCAGCGCGTACAACTCGTCCGGAAGGTGCAGGACCAGGTCCCGCTGGGCCGCGGGCCGGTCCCGGCGGAACCGGACCGGCTCGAACTGGAAGGCCAGGTCGTAACCGAACGCCCCGTACAGGCCAAGATGCGGATCGTCTCCAGCGAACGCGGCGATCACCTCACGCAGCGCCGTGAACACGGTCGGGCGGCGGCTCCGGTCCTCCTCGGCGACCAGCCCGGAGGGTTCGGGGATGACCACCGCGATCTCCCGCGCGTCCTGGGCCGCTGCGTCCGGGACCGGCTGGCCCGCCCGGCGCAGCGCGTCGCCGAGCACCGGGAGGAGCACCTCGCCCCGGCCGTTCAGGGCCCGGACCGAGATCCGGCGGCCCCGGGCCACGATCTCCGCGCACGGGTCCACATAGGCCAGGTGCCAGCGGCTGTACCGGCCGGGGTACTCCATGCCTGAACTCAGCACCCCGCCGCGCCGCTGGTCGACGCTCCTGGTCAGGCCGCCCAGGATGTCCGGGTCGAACGGCTCGGCGGTGCGGGTGACGTGGACGCCGCCCGCAGTAACGAATGTCGTCCGCTGGGCTCGCTGCGGATCCACCTGGGTCGCCTGCTTTCTCATGGGTTTTCGGCCGGCACCAGGCGAACGCACGAAGCGACCGCCGTTACCGGACGGTCGCTTCTGGCTATCTGAACGCGCGAACCAGCAACCGCCTAACGGCGGCGCCACCACTGGAGCGGTGCGTTGCTGGATCGCATGGTCGTGACTCTAGCGGGCCGGCCGGCCACGCGCCAGCACTCACCCCGCCGCGTCCGGCGGGGGCTGGTCCGGCGGGGCGGCGGGCCGGCCGCTGCCCCGCGCTGCGCTCGCGCTGTGCGTCCCGGGGCTGTGCGTCCCGGCCGCCTGCGTCCGGGCTGTTCGTCCCGGCACTGTGCGGCCCGGCGGCCTGCGTCCCGGCGCTGTTCGTGCTGGCGGCGGGCACCGCGGCTGGCGGCACCGCCGTGGCGGCGGCGGCCCGGCCCGGGGCGATGGCCTGGCCCTCGGGCTGGTGTTCCGGCACGGCCAGGCCGAGCAGCCGGTACACCTCCGCGCCGTCCACCGTCTCCTTCTCCACCAGCAGGTCAGCCAGCCGGTCCAGATCACCCTGGTGGGTGCGGATGAGCGTGACCGCGGTCTGCTCTGCTTCCCGCACCAGCCGCGAGACCTCGCCGTCGATGATGGCCTGAGTGGATTCGGAAAACGGCCGGCTGGACAGCCCGTTACCGCCGCCTCCGCCGAGGAAGACCGATCCCCCCTCGGGGTAGCCCACCGGCCCGAGCTTGCTGGACAGCCCGAACTCCCGGACCATCTTGATCGCGAGCTCAGTGGCCGAGGCCAGGTCGCTGGCGGCACCGGTGGAGCCCTGGCCCAGGACGACCAGCTCGGCGGCGCGTCCGCCCAGCCGGACGGCCAGCGACTCGGTCAGGTAGTCCTCCCCGTACAGGTGGTGCTCGACCAGCGGCAGCTGCTCGGTGACGCCCAGCGCCTGCCCGGAAGGCAGGATCGTGACCTTGGCCACGGGATCCGCGTGCGGGGACAGCGCCGCGACCAGGGCGTGCCCGGACTCGTGGATGGCCACCGCCCGCTTCTCCTCGGGCAGCAGCAGGTTGGAGTCGCCCCGGCTGCCCAGGATGATCCGGTCGCGGGCGTCGTTGAAGTTGGCCATCGTGATGTTGTTCTGGCCGTCCCGGACCGCGTTGATGGCCGCCTCGTTGACCAGGTTGGCCAGGTCGGCGCCGGAGAAGCCGGGGGTGCCCCGGGCCACCACGTCCAGGTCGACGTCCGGGGCCAGGCTCTTACCCCGGCAGTGCACCGCCAGGATGGCCGCGCGCTCGGCCAGGTTGGGCAGCGGGATGGTGATCTGCCGGTCGAACCGGCCCGGCCGCAGCAGCGCCGGGTCCAGCACCTCGGGGCGGTTGGTGGCGCCGAGCACCACGATGCCCTGGGCTTCGTCGAAGCCGTCCATCTCGGCGAGCAGCTGGTTGAGCGTCTGCTCCCGCTCATCGTTGGAGACCACGGCGCCGGATCCCGCCCGGCGCTGGCCAATCGCGTCGATCTCGTCGATGAAGATGATGCAGGGGGCCCGTTTGCGGGCTTCGGCGAACAGGTCGCGGACCCGGGCCGCGCCGACCCCGACGAACAGCTCCACGAAGCTGGATCCGGTCACCGAGATGAACGGCACCTCGGCCTCGCCGGCCACCGCCCGGGCCATCAGCGTCTTGCCCGTTCCGGGCGGGCCGACCATCAGCACGCCACGGGGCGTGACCGCGCCCAGGCGGCGGTACCGCTCCGGGTGCTTCAGGAAGTCGACGACCTCGCTGATCTCACGTTTCGCCGATTCGTAGCCGGCCACGTCGGAGAACTTGGTCTGCGGCCGCTCGGCGTCGAAGACCTTGGCCCGGGCCCGGCCGACCCCCATCAGCCCGCCCAGCGGGCCAGCCCCGCCGGCGGCCCGGGACATCCGCCGGACCAGCCAGAACACCACGATGAACGGGGCCAGCAGGATGATCCAGTAGAGCAGCTCGGTGCCCAGCCCGCTGCTCGGCGCGGCCGCATTGATCTCCACGTCCGCCTTCTGCAGCGTGGTCTCCAGCGGCGTGCCGGCGAACGGCAGCGGGATGACGGTGGTGTAGTTCTTCCCGTCCTTCAGCGTCCCCGTGGCCGGGGCGGTGGAGCCGGTGCTGTTGTCCAGCGTGAAGGTCTTGACCTTGTGCGCGTTGACGTCGCTGATGAACGTGGAGTAGCTCAGGTTGACCGTGGTGATCCCGCCGAACCGGGGCAGGAACAGGAAAAGCACCAGGGCCACCAGCAGCGCGCCCGGCCAGAGCCAGTGGCGCCAGCCAGGCGGGGGCGGGGGCGCCGTGGGCGTCGGCTTGTCCCCGGGCGGTGGCGGCTTCGACTGCTTGCTCATGGATCATTCTTACGCGTTGTCCGCCCGGTATGCGTAATCAGTCCCCCTCCAGCGCCGCGCTGCCCATCCGGGCCAGGGCGCGGTCCCGGCCATCCGCGGTTTCGGCGGCCACGATCGCGGAGCGGCTGAGCATGGCGATGCCGGCCACCGCGAGCGCGCCGCCGGCCAGCTGCACACCCAGCTGCCAGGCGGAGGAGGCGAGCTTCTCATCGAACACCGTGGCCGCGATGACCACCGCCACGATCGGCGCCAGGGTGTCCAGCACCGGCAGGCTCAGGGACAGCGCCCCGGAGCTGTAGGCGCTCTGGCCGAGCAGGGCCCCGATGATCCCGCACAACAGCAGCGCCCACGGTTCCCAGGTGAGCAGGACCCCTGCCCCGCGGACCGCCACCACGTCCACCGTGGCCTTGGTCAGCGCGGACAGCACGCCGTAGACCGATCCTGCGGCCAGGGCCAGCCAGATGACCCGGGCCTTCCCGGTGACCCGCAGCCCGGCCAGGGCCGTCACCGCGCTGAGCGCACCGGCCGCCACGAACACCGGGGCCCAGGTGGCCAGGCTCGGTGCCTTGATCCCGCCGGTGGGCGGGGCCACCGCCAGGAAGATCACGATCCCGCCCGCCACGGTCGCCGCGCCGATCCCGTCCCCCAGGGTGAGCCGGCGCCCCTGCAGGCGGGCGATGAGCGGCAGCGCGAACAGCACGTCCAGCGAGGCCAGCGGCTGGACCAGGGCCAGCGGCCCGAACGCCAGGGCGAGGGCCAGGATGAGGAACGACAGCGCGTCCAGGCCGATCCCGGCCAGCCAGCGGGGCCGCCGCGCCAGGTCCAGCAGCAGCCGGGGGTGCATGGCCTCGTCGGCCCCGGTCGCCCGGGCCACGGTCTGCTGGACGAGGGCGGCCACGGCGAAGCAGAACGCCGCGAGCAAGGCGGCGACCACCGCGATCACCGTTGTCACCAGACGTCCCCCATTCAGCTGGCCTGCCAGGCTTAGGACGAAGTCGAGCGCAGCGACTCATCGCTCCGCGGCCCGTACCTCCCCGTGTGGCGAGCCCCGTGCGGCCAAGCCCCGTGCGGCCAAGCCCTGTGTGCGGCGGCGAGCCCTGTGTGGCGAGCAGGGCCCTGAGCGCCCCGCTGCGCTCAGAAGTCCACCCAGGTCCCGGCCCCGGCCCTGGCCGCGTTCCGGTATACCCCCTGCGCCGCCGCGAGATCCTCGGCCGCCAGTCCCAGCGACTCGAAAACGGTGATCTCCCCGTCGCTAACCCGGCCAGGTGCCGTCCCCGACACCAATTCCCCGATTTCCGCCCGGATATGCGCAGGTGGGATGGCTTGCTCCGCGATGGCCAGGCGCACGTCACCCGATTCCGCCAGCGCCGATTCCCGGCTGTCGGTGAACACGGCGGCGGCGGCCATGGTGGCGGAGTCGAGTTCCCTCTGGTGGGGCAGGCACGCGCCCACCGCGTTAATGTGCGTGCCCTCGGTCAGCCAGGCCCGCTGCAGCACGGGGGTGGCGGACGAGGTGGCGGTCACCACGAGGCCGGCGCCGGCCACGGCCTCGGCCGCCGAGCCGCAGGCCGTCACGGGCACCCCCGCCGCGGCGGTGAGCTCCCCCGCCGCCTGCGCCGCGCGCCCCGGAGTCCGGCCCGCGATGCGGATCCCGGCCAACGGCCGGCCCCGGGCCGCGTAGTCCTGGGCCAGGGCGATCGCGTGCGCGCGGGCCTGCACCCCGGTGCCGATGATGGCCAGCTCGCTGACGTCCGCCCGGGCCAGCAGCCGGGTGGCGACCACGGAGGCCGCCGCGGTGCGGATCTCGGTCAGCGCGGACGCGTTGATCACCGCCTGCGGCTCCCCCGTGTCCGGACTGGACAGCAGCACCACACCCTGGTGAGCGTCCTTACCGAGGGCCGGGTTGCCGGGGAAGATGCAGATCGCCTTGAGGCTGTACGCGGCGTCGCCCTCGGATCGCCCCGGGGCGGACCGCACCGGGGCGGACCGGATCGACGGCATCAGCGCCATCAGCCCCGGCGCGGGCGACCCGTCCGGCGCGGGCGGCTGGATCACGGTCCGCAGCGGCTGGTAGACCTCGCCGCGGGCCAGCGCGGCCAGCGCGCCGGCGACCAGGTCGGCACACTCCCCGTAGGGCAGCAGCTCGCGCACGTCACGGGCGCTCAGGACCAGGAGCTTCAGGTCAGGCACGCCTGCAGACTAGTGGCCTGGCCGGAACCAGCGCCCGGCCGTGCCGCCGCCAGGGCCTTCTCCCGGGCCGCCGGTCCGGTGCGTTCCCGCGGGCGGGACCGCGGGCAGGCCGACCAGGCTGTCCATCAGGGCCGCGTCCTCCCGCATCTCGGCCTCGGTCGGCGACAGCGAGATGATCACGGTGAGGGCGAACGCGAGCAGGCTGATCCCGACGATCAGCGGGAGCAGGAAGGCCTGCGCCGCTCACCCCGCCCGACATCGCCGCCAGCATCCCGGGATTCCGGGTGCCGTAGACGTGCATGGCCGCGATGCCGGTGTAATGCATCCCGCTCACCGCCACGCCCATGATCAGCGACGCGACGAGGGTCGACCACACGGCGGCCAGCCGGAGCGCGGCCCACAGCGCGGCGGTCCCGGCCACGACCGCGATGACCACCGATGCCGCGACCAGGATGTTGTTGTACCGGACCGTGTCCGGCATCTTCATCGCGGCCATCCCGATGTAGTGCATGCTGGCCACGCCGAACCCGATGATCACCCCGCCGAGCAGCAGCCTCCACCAGCCTGAGCGGCCGAAGCCGACGATGAACAGCCCGATGCCCACCACGACCACCGCGATGAGCATGGACGCCGCGGTGACCGGCACGCTGTAGGTGATGGTCTGGCCGGGAATGGTGAACCCCAGCATGGCCACGAAATGCATGACCCAGATACCGGTGGTCGCGATCGACACCGTGGCCAGCAGCAGCCACCGGACCCGCGGCCCGCCCGCTGAGGCGCGAGCCCGGGTGGTGCAGCGCAGTCCGAGGAAACAGCCCAGGCTGGACATCACGAACCCGAGCACCGGCGTCACCGGACCGTAGGTGAAGTTGTTGACGTACACCACTGTGTCTGGCCCCTCCCCTGCACCAGAACTAATTACGAGACATACAGCCATTCACCCTGCCATAGCCCAGCACTCTCAGTGATGTCTTGGTCTCTATCAGCTATCCATACTCAACGTGATATCTATCACACTCAGAGTTACTTAGTGGTTTCGGACTGAATGCCTCAGGCGCTGGGTGGGATTACGAAGCTGAGCGGTCAGAACTGGCCCGCCCCGTTTGCGATCGATTGGCGCGGGCCCGGAACACCCGGGAGCAACCAGGGACGGCGCAGGCTAGCGACCCGGCCTGAACCAGCGCCCGGCATCGGGATCGCCAGCTTCCTCGGCCCGCTGGGTGGGCCGGTGCGCTCCCACCGGCCGCTCCGGCGGCGGGGCGGACAGGTAGGCCATGAGCGCGGCGTCCTCGCGCATCTCCGTCTCGGTCGGCGACAGGGAGATCACCACGGTCAGGGCGAACGCGAGCAGGCTGATCCCGATGATCAGTGGCAGCAGGAATACCTGGGCGCTCACTCCACCCGACATGCTGGCCAGCATCCCGGGGTTCTGGGTGCCGTAGACGTGCATGGCGGCCATGCCGGTGTAGTGCATCCCGCTCACCGCCACGCCCATGATCAGCGACGCGACGAGGGTGGACCACACGGCGGTCAGCCGGAGCGCGGCCCACAGCGCAGCCGTCCCGGCCACCGCCGCGATAACAACCGAGAGAACGACCAGCGTGTTGTCGTAGCGGATCGTGTCCGGCATCCTCATCGCGGCCATCCCGATGTAGTGCATGCTCGCCACGCCGACCCCGATGATTACCCCGCCAAGCAGCAGGTTGCGCCAGCCCGCACTGCCGAAGCCGACGATGAGCAGCCCGATGCCCACCACCACCACGGCAATCAGCATGGACGCGATGGTGACCGGCACGCTGTAGGTGATGGTCTGGCCGGGAATGGTGAACCCGAGCATGGCCACGAAATGCATCACCCAGATCCCGGTGGTCGCCACGGACACCGCGGCCAGCAGCAGCCACCGGGCCCGCTGCGCGCCATGGGAGGCCCGGGCCCGCGTGGTGCAGCGCAGGCCGAGGAAGCAGCCCAGGCTGGACATCACGTAGCCGAGCACGGGTGTAACCAGGCCGTAGGTGAAGTTGTTGACGTGCACCATCTGTCCCCGACCCCCTGTGAGTGCCTGTCTCGGCCCTCATGCCGCCCGTGATATGCCGGGCATAGCATGACATGTCGCCCGGTCGGCCGGGGCGCACTTCACATCCCCGGCACAATCGATTTCACTGCGCTATGGGGTGCAGGGGCGATCAGATGTGCATGCCGCCGTCTACCGGCAGCGTCCGCACCGGTCACGAACGAACTGGTCCGAGATGGCCAGGTCACAGCCTGACGGCACGCGTCGACGGCACTCAGGCCGGGGTTTCCCGCCCGGCGGGCCGGTTAGAGGCGGTACACGCGGCGGGCGTTGCCCGCGCCGACCATCTCCGCGACCCGCAGCGCGTCAGCCTGGCTCCAGTCGCCGTCGGCCACCCATTCCCCGAGCACCCGCGCGGTGGCCCGGCGCCACAGCAACGCGCCCAGGTAGTGCAGCTCCGCCGGTCCCCAGGCGTCGGAGGAGAACAGCAGCTTGCCGAACGGGGCCAGCTCCAGCGACTCGGCGACCACGGCCGCCGCCCGGGCGCCGGTGTAGTTGATGGCCAGCCCGACATCCAGGTAGACGTGCGGGTACGCCTGGGCCAGGTAGCCGGCCCCGCGGTGGTACGGGTAGCAGTGCAGCAGCATGACCGGCACCCCGGCGGGCTCGGTGCGCTGCAGGAAGCCGCGCAGCAGCAGCGGGTCACAGCGGCGCAGGTCGGCGTCCGGATCCCCGAACCCGGTGTGCAGCTGCAGCGGCAGCCCCAGGTCCAGGCCGGCCCACAGCAGGTGACGCAGCAGCACCGGGTCCTCGACCCGGACCTGGCCGGTCGCCTCGATCTGCCGCAGCCAGCGGCCCGCCGCCGCGGTCACCTCGCCGGCGGCGGGCGGCTCCGGGTCGAAGTCGAGGCCGAAGCGGTAGCCGACGATGCTCTTCAGGCCGGCCGCCGCGGCGGCCTGGCGGGCCAGGACCTCCGCGAAGCGGTCCGCGAACCCGGCCGCGCTGCCGTCGCCCGCCAGCACGGCCTGCTCGGCCACGGATTCCAGGCGGACGACCTCGCCGGCCGGGACGCCAGCCGCCTCCGCCATCCCGGCCACGTCGAGCAGGCCCGGGCGCACATAGCCGGTGTCGAGCAGGAAATGCCCGGTCCCGCTGGCCCGCAGCAGCCGCCGGGTGACCTCGGCCGGGCCCAGCGCGGCCCGCCGGGCCAGGTAGTCATCGGGCGACGCGAACGGCTCGAGGTCCAGGACCGGCGCGCACCAGCGGCGGACCGCCACGCCCAGCTGGGAGTCGAACTGGGTCAGCCCGGGCGGCAGCGGCCGGTCCGACTCGGTGAGCAGCGCCTCGAACTCGGCCGCGCCCGTCTCGGCCTCCAGTGCCGGGTGCACGTGGTGGTCCACCAGGGCGAGCGCGCCGATCCCGGACTCCAGCAGGTCCGGCCCGGCCGGGCCGAGGTCAGCCATCTGCTCTCTAAGATCTTCGTGAAGTGCTCGAAGCACTCCCAGGCCACGCTGGCATCGGCGAACGCGGCGGCCTCGGAGCGCTTCACCGCCAGGTACGCGGTGCGGCGCAGCGGCCCCAGCGCCTCCATCAGCAGGTCATCCGCGGCCAGCGCGTTCAGCGCCGCATCCAGGGAGTCCGGCAGCCGGTGCGCGCCCGCGGCCTGCAACTCGGCCTCACTGAGGGTGGCCGGGTCCACGTTCACGGCCGCGCCGGGTTCGAGCTTGCGCCGGATCCCGTCCAGGCCCGCGTGGATCACCGCGCCCAGGGCCAGATAGGGGTTGGCACTCGAATCCGACGGCTTGAGCTCCAGGTTCACCGAGCCACCCGGGTCACCGAGCATCGGCGAGCAGATGCGCACCGCGGCCTCGCGGTTGTCCATGCCCCAGACCG
This sequence comes from uncultured Actinomycetes bacterium, assembly GCA_963837335.1. Classification (GTDB taxonomy): domain Bacteria; phylum Actinomycetota; class Actinomycetes; order Streptosporangiales; family Streptosporangiaceae; genus RYN-230. The sequence continues at coordinate 97,600 of CAWINS010000028.1, forward strand.
TGTAGGCGCTGCTCCACATCTGCGGGGCCAGCCGGCGGTAGGAGTTGACGCTGGCGCAAGTCAGCGCCACGAGGGCGGGCAGGTGGGCGAGCAGGCCGCCGATGAAGTGATAGCCGGTGGCGGACAGCAGGTACCGGTCCTCCGGGTCGTAGAACACCGGCCGCTCCCCCGGCTGGCCATCCGGCCCGAGGTCGGTCAGCGACACGTGCAGGTGGGTGCCGTTGCCAGCCTGGTCGGGCACGGGCTTGGGGGCCAGGCTGGCCCACAGCCCGCGGCGGAACGCGACCCCGCGGACGGTCTCCCGGTAGAGCACATGGTTATCGGCCGCGCGGAGCGCGGGAGCGTGCCGGATCGTCATCTCCTGCTGGCCGTGGCCGAGTTCCGGGTAGTAGCTCTCGACCTGCAGGCCCTGCTCCTGCAGGGCGGCCAGCAGGTCGATGGCGAAGTCGTGGGCCAGCGCGAACCCGGTCGAGGAGTAGCAGAGGCTGTCGTCCACCGGGACGAGCCGGTCCGGGCCGCCGCCAGGATCGGGTTCCCGGCGGCCCAGGGTGAATTCGGGCTCGAAGGACGCCTGGACCGCGTAGCCCTCGGTAGCCAGTTCCGCGATGGCCTGCTTGAGGAAGGTACGCGAGCAGCCGTCCCAGGGCTCACCGCCGGGCTGAACCAGGTCGGCCAGCATCGTCCCGGCTCCGGGCGCGTACGGGAGGGTCACGTACGTGGACGGGTCGGGCATGATGCGGACCTCCCCGACCGGCCCCATCCCGTCCACCGGCTGCAGGGAATCCAGCATGGACATGGCCATCATCGCGACCGTGTGCCCGATCCCGGTCCGCAGCCGGGCGGGCAGGGTAGTCGCCGACGTAGCCTTGCCGCGGATGATGCCGCCGTGATCGGCGTACAGGAACCGGACGAGGGAAACCTGGTCGGAGTGGACGCGCTCGACGACCGCGGTGACCGCGTCATCGCCCGCTGCGCCCGACGGCTCTGCTGGCCCGTAGTCGCTCATGGGACAGAGGTAGCATGCGCGGCCATCTTCGTACAGCTCAACGCCCGAGCTGGCCCAGCTCATTACCCGGGCTGGCACCGCCCGCGACTCGTTGACACTGGGACACGTCATCCCCTAGATTCGCAATGTTCGACGATAGAACTGCTGTTCGTAAAGCGCACAGTCATCCCACCGGGCGGATCCTGCCCTGCTGGCCACTCCCGTCATCGGCGATCAAGGAGTTCCCGTGACATTTCTCGACGAGGCGACGTGGCGCGGCAAGGCATTCAGCGGCGGCTGGAAGGCGGTTTCCGGCGGCGAGTCCCCGGTCACTGAGCCGGCCACGGGCGCGGAACTCGGCCGGGTCGGCATCGCCTCACCCGCCGACATCGCCGCCGCCGCCACGGCCGCGGCTGCGGCCCAGCCGGCCTGGGCCGCGCTCCCGCATACGGAGCGGTCCGCCATCCTGCGGCGGGCGGGTGACATCTGGAAGGCGCACGCCGAGGAGATCGAGGGCTGGAGTATCCGCGAGGGCGGGAAGATCGGGCCCGCGGCGCAGTTCGAGACGCACGTGGCCACTGAGGAGATCTACGAGGCCGCCACCCTGCCCTCGCGTCCCTACGGTGAGCTGCTGCCCACCGAGTCACCGCACCTCAGCTGGGCCGAGCGGGTCCCGGTCGGGGTGGTCGGGGTCATCTCCCCGTTCAACTTCCCGCAGATCCTGGCCATCCGCTCGGTGGCCCCGGCGCTCGCGCTCGGCAACGCGGTGGTGCTGAAGCCCGATCCGCGCACCGCGGTGTGCGGAGGCGTGGTGCTGGCCCGGGTCTTCGAGGAGGCCGGACTGCCCGAGGGCGTGCTGCACGTGCTGCCAGGCGGCCCGGACGCCGGGGAGACGCTGATCACCGACCCGCAGGTGCGGGTGATCTCGTTCACCGGATCCACCTCGGTAGGCCGCCACGTGGGGGCCCTGGCCGGCCAGCATCTCAAGCGGGTGCACCTGGAACTGGGCGGCAACTCCGCGATGATCGTGCTGGATGATGCCGACCTGGATGCGGCCGCGGCGGCCGGCGCCTGGGGCTCGTTCCTGCACCAGGGCCAGATCTGCATGACCACCGGCCGTCACCTGGTCCAGGACGCCATCTACGACGATTACGTCGCGGCGCTGGCGGGCAAGGCCAGCCACCTGCCGGTGGGCGATCCGGCCAGCGGCCAGGTCGCGCTGGGCCCCCTCATCGACGAGCGGCAGCGGGACAAGGTCCACGGCCTGGTGACCGCCAGCGTGGACGCGGGCGCCCGGCTGGCCGCGGGCGGTACCTACGAGGGCCTGTTCTACCAGCCCACCGTGCTGGCTGAGGTCGCACCCGCCATGCCTGCCTACGCCAGCGAGGTGTTCGGCCCGGTAGCCCCGGTCATCCGCTTCTCCACCGCCGACGAGGCGGCCAAGCTCGCCGCGGACACCGAGTACGGGCTGTCCCTCGGCATCCTCACCAAAGACGTGCTGCGCGGCCTGGACCTGGCCCGGAAGATCCCGACCGGCATCGTGCACATCAACGACCAGACCGTGGACGACGCGCCGAACACGCCGTTCGGCGGCATCGGCGCCTCGGGCACCGGCGCCCGGTTCGGCGGCACCGCCAACCTCGACGCGTTCACCGATACCCGCTGGGTCACGATGCGCAGCGAGATCGCGCCCTACCCGTTCTAGATGCCGTCCGCACCCGCGCGCACGCGCACCCAGATCGGAATCGTCGGGGCGGGACCGGCCGGCCTGCTGCTCTCCCATCTGCTGGCGCTGCGCGGCATCGACTCGGTGCTGGTCGAAGACCGGAGCCGGGCCTACTGCGAGGCCCGCCAGCGGGCCGGCGTACTGGAGGACGGCAGCGTCACGCTGCTCCGCGAGGCCGGGCTGGCCGGGCGCCTGGACCGCGAGGGCCTGGAGCACGGGGGAATCTACCTCCAGTTCGCCGGCCAGCGGCACCACATCGACTTCCGCGACCTGACCGGCCGGACCGTCACCGTATACGCGCAGACCGAGGTGGTGAAGGACCTCATCGAGGCCCGGGTGGCGGCCGGCGGCCACGTGGAGTTCGACGTGACCGGCACCGAGGTGGACGACCTGGACACCAGCCGCCCGGTACTCCGGTACACCAGCGCGGACGGGACGCGGCACGAGATCACGTGTGACGCGATCGCCGGCTGCGACGGTTTCCACGGGATCTGCCGGCCGACCGTCCCGGCGGGGGTGCTCACCGTCTGGGAACGCGAGTACCCCTACGCCTGGCTGGGCATCCTCGCCGACGTCCCGCCATCCACCGATGAGCTGATCTACGCCCATCACCCCGGCGGGTTCGCGCTGCACAGCCTGCGCAGCCCGCTGGTCAGCCGGCTCTACCTGCAGGTCGCCCCGGATGAGGAGATCAGTGCGTGGCCCGATGACCGGATCTGGGCCGAGCTGCAGCGGCGCTTCGCGGTGCCCGGCTGGGAGCTCAAGGAAGGCCCGATCCTGGACAAGGGCATCACCCCGATGCGCAGCTTCGTCAGCGCCCCGATGCGATACGGGCGGCTGTTCCTGGCCGGGGACGCCGCGCACATCGTGCCGCCCACCGGCGCCAAGGGACTCAACCTGGCCCTCGGCGATGTCGCGGTGCTGGCCAGCGCCCTGGACGAGTTGCTGCGCGGCGACCCCCGCCGGGCCGACTCCTACAGCGGCGACTGCCTGGACCGGGTCTGGCGGCGCACGCATTTCTCGTGGTGGATGACCACGATGCTGCACGCCACGCCCGGCGCCGACCCGATGGACGCCGAGCTCCAGCTGGCCCAGCTCCGCTACGTCACCACGTCCCGGGCGGCCGCGGCCTCGCTGGCCGAGAACTACACCGGCTACCCCCCGCAGCACTGACCGGGCTTCCGCCCGCAGCGCGGTGAGCCCCAGCCGCCGGTCCTGGTCAGCCGGTCCTGGTCAGCCGGTGCGGGTGCCCTTGCGGGCCCACAGCGTGTCGTGCCAGCCATGCTTGTAGACCGGCACGAAGTTGGCCTTGAAGTAGGCCCGCAGCTGCGGGTACCAGGCGACCCGGCGGGACTGGTTGTAGGACAGCCAGACGAACTGGGCCCGGGTGAATTCGTCCCACCACATGGCCTGGACGGCCGGCACTTTGCCCGCGCCGGTGGCCGGCTTGAGCCCGTTGGAGAAACCGAGATCGCTGCCGAGCCCGTCCAGCATGTGCGGGCAGTTCGCCTGATCGGGGCTGAACCGGTTGGCCATCAGCAGGTAGGACGTCTGGTCGGTGGCGACGCACGCGCCCTTCGGGATGATCTGCTCGATCTGCGCGGCTACCGGGGCCAGGCGCAGCTGGAGATGGGATTCGGAGCTGGCCTGGTCCAGGGCCAGCACCACCACCGCCAGGCTGGCCAGGGCCGTGGCGGGTATCCACAGGCGCCGCGCGTCTGTGGCGGGCAGCCAGCCGGTGCCCTGGCTGAGCGCCTCCAGCAGCCGGGACAGGGGCAGCGCGATGGACATGGCGAAGAACGGCGCCAGGAACGCGGCGAAATGGTAATGGAATTGGTCCGGCCACATAAACATGACCGTGATCACCGCGGTGGAGGCCAGCGCGAACCAGTCCAGCGGAGGCGGGGCCTGGCGCAGCATCCGCCACGCCACGACGATCATCGCGAGCACCACGATGACGAGTACCGCCGTGGCGGTCAGGATGACCGTGCGCGGGTGGGCGGGGAGGGGGAGGTTAATGATCCCGAGCATGTGGCTCAGCCGGGCGGGCAGCGGGACCCGGGTCGAGCCGGCCCGCGGGGCGACCTGGGCCACGTACAGGCTCTGGTAGAACCGCTTGGGCGCCAGCGCCGCGAACGGGAGGGTGGGGACCAGGAAGCCGATCGCCAGGCCGCCCACGTACACCGCCAGCCGCCTGATCTGCGGCAGGAGCATGACCAGGATCACCAGGACGGGGAAGATCGCCCAGACCTCGATGCAACCCGCGAATCCGAACGCGATGCCGCTCCAGAACACCCGCTTCCTGCTGCTGGTCAGGCGATTCCCGTCGAACAGGGCCAGGGCCCCGAGCAGGCAGAACAGCACCAGCCAGGGCTCGACCAGCACGGTACGGGCGGTGGACACGCTGTCCGGGTAGACCGCGACGATCCCGCAGCCCACGATCACGGCGAGCAGGCCGCGGTGGCGGAGCAGCAGCCCCACCAGGACCACGCCCGCCGAGCTGGCCAGGGTGGTGAGGATCCGGCCGGTCGCCATCGCGTGGGCCGTCCCGATGGCCTCGGACAGCAACGCGGACGGCACCATCAGCAGGGTGATCCCGGGCGGCTGCACCAGGAGGAACGAGCGGTACGGGAGGTAGCCGTGGATCAGGTTGACGGCGCTGCCGAAGTAGGGGCCGTCGTCGTACTCGGTCACCCCCAGCAGGTAGCCAGGACGGGACAGCAGCAGCAATCGGAGCGCCACGGCCAGCAGGGTGCAGAGGCCGATGGCCACGCTGATCGGGGTCAGCCAGCGTCTCCGGTCCTGGTCCTGGCCTGCTGCCGTATCACTGCGCGATTCTCCGGGCGGCCCGCCTGCGGCCGGCCTCGCCATCGTTCCGCTCACTGCTGGTTTGCTCCCTCAGCCCTATGTGCCTGAACCCCACAGCAACCTGCGCACAGCGCCGCCCCGATGACCACACTGCGAAAGTGATGAATCGCACTGGAATTGTGAACCGCGCTGAGCTGTGCTCTGGGCAGGGGCCGGGATCATTATTCCCCGGCGGGCTCAGCGTGAACGAAGCGGCCGCCCGCGACCGCCACCAGATGTTACCGGATGAGCATCCCGGCCAATAGCGGATGCAAACACTCTATATGGCCCGCATCCTGCCAATCTGAGCACTCGCGACAACCTTCG
>CAWINS010000029.1:0-118034 GCA_963837335.1 uncultured Actinomycetes bacterium
GACGGACATCACCGACTCTGAGCAGTACCAGGAGGAAAGAGAAGAGATCGAGCGGGAGAAGGCCGAAGGTGAACTGCCCGAGGTTCCGGGCCCCTTCCCGCCGACCCGCTACGACGAGTAGCGGAGACTCCCGCACTCAGATCTCTAGTTCGGCGGCCAGGTCTTCGTCCACGACGAGGACCAGCTTGCCGCGGGTGTGCCCCTCTTCCACCCGGCGGTGCGCCTGGGCCGCGTCCTCGTAGTAGTACCTGGCCTCGACGTTCACGGACATCAGCCCGTCGTCGAACCAGGGCGCCATCCGGATCAGCTCGCTGCCCCGCGGCTGGCCGTTGTATGGCCGCCAGCTGACCCGTTGCGCGTCCGGGTAGTCGGCGTGCACCGGGGTGGCGATCGTGGCGCCGTCCCCGGCCGCCCGGGCCGCGCCCTCCAGGGTGGGAGCCGCGCAGGCCAGGACGTGGCGGGCCCCGCCGTTCATCACGTCCCGGACCTGGTCGGGCCAGGTGGGCTGGGTGTGGTCGATGACCACGGCCGCCCCGAGGTGGTGCACGAACTCGTGATGCTGCGGGCTGGCCGTAGCCACCACGCTGGCCCCGAGCACCCGGGCGATCTGCACGGCGAAGTGCCCCAGCCCGCCCGCCGCGGCCGTGACCAGGACCTGGTCGCCGTGGCCGATCCCGAGCACGTCGGTGAGGCCCTGGATTGCGGTCAGCCCGTCGACGGGGACCCCGGCCGCATCGGTCATGGGCAGGCCGGCCGGAAGAGGTGCCATCTGCTCGACTGGGCACACGACGTACTGCGCGTAACACCCGCTCAGGCCGGGGTAGCCGTAGACCGGCGTGCCGTTGTCGAAGTCCGCGTCCGCGCCGCTGTCTCCCTCCACCACCCCGGCGAACTCCCCGCCGGGGATGTAGGGCAACGGCCCGGTCCAGCCGCCTTGGCGCAGGTGGGCATCCCAGGGGCCCACGCCGGCCGCGAGCACCCGGACGAGCACCTCGTCCGGCCCGGGCACCGGGCGCTCGACGTCGCTGACCTGCAGCACCTCAGGACCACCGAATTTGGCCACCGTGATCGCCCGCATCGCCGCCCCTTCCCGAGTGAGCGCTGATCTTCAACCCTACGTCGGCCGGTCCGGGCGCCCCAGGCGGCCGCTCAGTTCGAGAAGTCCTGGGTCATCCAGACCGTTCCGGAACTGTCCCGGAACACCGAGATCCCTGCGTGCGTGAAGGCGGAACTGAGGATGTTCAGCCGGTGGCCATCGTCGGGCGGCTTCTCGTCCAGCATGCTCTGGGTCAGCCCCACGGCCATCTGGGCGATCGCCGCCGTGCTGTCCGCCACCGGGCCACCTTCACCGATGTTCTCCCCCGCCGCGGTCCAGTGCACTCCGGCCGCGGTCTCCCGGGCCCCCAGGTCCGGCTCGCCCGGGCACTGGTGCGACAGGCCGCAGCCGGCCGCCATCACGGCGGTGTGCCGGGCCGCGCTGGTGTCCAGGCCCGGGCTGACGGTGTAGGCGGCCAGCCCGGCCTGGGAGCGGGCCTGGTTGATCAGGGCCAGCACCTGCTGGGCGGCGGCCGAGAGGCCGGGGCCGGCGGGCTGCTGGCTGACCCGGTGTGGGCCGGCGCGGTGCTGGCCGGCCTCGTGCCCGGGGAGGCCGGACTGGAGGACGGCTTCCTCCGGGCCGGTCGCGGGCGCGCGTGGTGATGACGGTGCGCGCGGGCGGAGGCAGACGCGGACGGGCTGGGCCCGGCGGCCGCCGGCGGCTGGCCCGCAGCCGGCGGGGAGGCGCTGGCGGACGCTCCGGCGTCGGCCAGCGCACCGGTATGCCCCGGCAGCCGGGCGACCAGGGTAATGGCACCGGCCACGGCGAGCACCGTCACAAGCACGCTGACGGCCAGTGACCAGCCACGGGATCCGCGCGCGGTCATCACGCCACCTCTTAGGTTCGGCCAGGCATCAGCGGTCATGCTAGCGAGCTGCGGTGCACCAAATGCCGTAATCGCGCCGCACGTAATGAACCCGTCAAGACATCACGTATCCTGCCTGGTCAGCGACGCGGATAGACATGACAGGGGGCGGTGGGTGACCGCACTGGGCATCGTGATCGACGGGATGTCGCTGACGTGCGCCGGGGTGGCGGCGGTCGCCCGGGATGAGGCCCGGGTCACGGTCGCGCCGGAGGCGGCCGCGGCGGCCCGGGCCGCGTGGGAGACCGTGCGGGAGGTGACCGCCCAGCGGCCGGTATACGGCCGGACCACCGGGGTCGGCGCGAACCGGAACGTGGGGCTGGCCGACGATGACCTGGCCGAGCACGGGCTGCGGCTGCTGCGCAGCCACGCGGCCGGTGCGGGGCCCCTGCAGCCGGCCGATCTGGGCCGGGCCACGCTGGTGACCCGGCTGAACCAGATCGGCGCGGGTGGCTCCGGGGTGGACCCCGCGGTGCTGGAGATCCTGGCGGACGCGCTCAACCGGGGCTTCACCCCGCCGGTACCGCTGTACGGGGCGATCGGCACCGGGGACCTGACCGCGCTCGCCTCAACCGGGCTGTGCCTGATCGGCGAGCGGGCCTGGCGCACCGGCACCGGGCCGCCGCCGCGTTTCGGCTTGCAGCCGGCCGAGGCGCTCGGCTTCATGAGCAGCAACGCGGCCACCATCGGCGAGGCCGCGCTGGCCTGCCACGATCTGAGCGGGCTGACCCGGGCCGCCGTGGTGATCGCGGCGCTGTCGCTGCTCGCGGTCCGCGGCTCGCTGGAGCCCTACGCCCCGGCGGTGCAGCGGGCCCGGCCGGCCGGGCAGCAGCAGGTGGCCAGCCGGATGCGGGCCCTGCTGGCCGGGGTGTCTCACGCCCCGGCCCGGATGCAGGACTCCTACGGCTACCGGGCGTTTCCCCAGGTGCACGGCCCGGCGGTCGACGCACTGGAGTACGCCGGCCAGGTCGTGACCACCGAGCTCAACGCGGCCAGCGAGAACCCGCTGGTCAACCCGGCCGGCCACGCGGTGTGGCACAACGGCAACTTCCACGCCGCCTACGCCGGGCTGGCGCTGGACTCGGCCCGCGCGGCGCTGTTCCAGACCGCCGCGCTGTCCGCGGCCCGGCTGGGGACCCTGGTGGAGCCGTCCTTCACCGGCCTGCACCCGTTCGCCGCGGACGCCCCGGCGAGCTCGGGAATCATGGTGCTGGAGTACGTCGCGCAGTCCGCGGTCGCCGACCTGCGCCGGTTCGCGACCCCGGCCGCGCTGGGCAGCGCGGTGCTGTCCCGCGGCGTGGAAGAGCACGCCGGCTTCTCCACCCAGTCGGCCCGGGCCAGCACCGACGCCGTGGCCGCGTACCGGGCCGTGCTCGCCTGCGAGTTGGCCGCCGCGGTCCGGGTGCTCCGGATGCAGGGCCGCGCCCCGGCCGATGGCGGCCCGTTGCGGGCCGCGTTCGACGCCGCCGACGCGGTGCTTGACCCGCGCACCGCCGACCGCCCGCTGGATGCCGACCTCACATCGGCCGAGGCGTTGCTGGGCGGGTATGCCGCTTTTGGGCGGGACTGACCCGCTGTGCCGCCGGGTGCTGTTCTATCGTGAGCGAACCGAGACGATGGAGGCTGGATGAGCATCCTGGGCACGCGGGTGGTGCGGACCGAGGACCCGCGTCTGCTCACTGCGGGTGGCAGCTACACCGACGACCTGCGGCTTCCGGAACTGGACGGGGCGGTCCGGGCCACGTTCGTGCGCAGCCCGGTCGCGCACGCCCGGATCACCGGGATCGACGCCGGGGCGGCCCTGGCCTCGCCGGGGGTGGTGGCCGTGCTGACCGCGGCGGATCTCGACGACCTCCCGCCGGGGAGTGGCGAGCCGACCGCGGAGCCGCTGCTGGCCACCGACCGGGTCCGCTACGTCGGGGAGAGCGTGGCGGTCGTGCTGACCGAGCACGGCTCCCAGGGCGAAGACGCGGCCGAGCTGGTCAGCGTGGACTATGAGCCGCTGCCCGCGGTGGTCAGCCTGGACGACGCCCTGGCGGGCCGCACCCTGCTGTTCCCCGGGACCGATACCAACGTGCTGAATTCCGGCGGTGACCCGGCCCCCGCCGATGCGTTCAGCGGCTGTGACGTCGTGATCGAGCGCACCTTCCCGAACCAGCGCCTGGCGCCGGTACCGCTGGAGGTCCGGGCCGCCGCGGCCCGCTGGGCCGACGGCCGGCTGACCGTGTGGGCCAGCACCCAGAACGCGCAACTGGCCCGCGATGCGGTGGCCGGGGCGGTGGGGCTGGAGCCGGGCGCGGTGCGGGTCATCGTCCCCGACGTGGGCGGCGGCTTCGGCGCCAAGATCGCAGTCGAACGGGACACGCTCGTCATCGCCTGGGCGGCCCGGCGGGCAGGCCGCCCGGTGCGCTGGGTGGAGACGCGGAACGAGAACCTGCTGTGCATGGTGCACGGCCGGGCCCAGCGGCACACCATCACGATCGGCGGGACCCGGGACGGCCGCATCCTGGCCTACCACCTCGACATCGTCCAGGACTGCGGGGCCTACCCGCGGTTCGGCCCGTACCTGCCCGAACTGACCAAGCTGATGGCGAGCGGCGTGTATGACCTGCCGTACTGCGGGGCCGTATTCCGGGCGGTGCTGACCAACACCACCCCGGTCGCCGCGTACCGGGGGGCGGGACGCCCGGAGGCCACCGCCGCGATCGAGCGGGCCGTGGACCTGTTCGCCACCGAGATCGGGATGGACCCGGCCGAGGTGCGGCGGCGGAACGTGGTGCCGCCCGGGGCCTTCCCGTACACCACCGCGAACGGCGCTACGTACGACACCGGGGAGTATGCGGCGGCGCTCGACGCGGTGCTCTCCGCTAGCGGGTATACGGAACTGCGGGCAGAGCAAGCGGAGCGGCGCGCCGGGGGCGGCCCGGTTCAGCTCGGCATCGGCCTGGCCAGCTACGTGGAGATCACCGCGGGCGACTACAGCGGGGGGGAGACGTCGCGGGTGGTGGTGGACGCCACCGGCGCGGCGACCGTGTACACCGGCAGCTCCCCGCACGGCCAGGGCCACCAGACCGCCTTCGCGATGCTGGTCACCGACCAGCTGGGCATCCCGATGGACCAGATCACCGTGATCCACGGGGACACCGATCAGGTGCCGCACGGGGTGGGAACCTACGGTTCCCGGTCCCTGCAGCTGGGCGGCAGTGCCGTGCACCAGGCCGCGCTGCAGGTCAAAGACCAGGCCCGGGAGCTCGCCGCGGCCATGATCGAGGCGAGTGAGGCCGACCTGGAGCTGGACACCACGCGCGGGATCTGGCAGGTCCGCGGAGACCCGGACACCGGACTGAGCTGGGCCGCCGTGGCCGGGCAGGCCGGGCCGGGCGGCCTGGCCGCCGAGGTGGACTTCCGCCCGGACAGCCCCACGTTCCCGTTCGGCGCGCACCTGGCCGTGGTCGAGGTGGATACCCAGACCGGGAAGGCCACGCACATCCGGCACGTCACCGTGGACGACGCCGGGAAGATTCTCAACCCGGTGCTGGCTGAGGGGCAGCGGCACGGCGGCATCGCCCAGGGCGCCGCGCAGGCGCTCCTGGAAGAGGTGCGCTATGACCCGGACGGCAACCCGCTGACCAGCACGCTGGCCGACTACGCGGCGATCACCGCCACCGAGCTGCCGTCCTTCGAGCTGATCGCCATGGAGACCCCGACCAGCGTGAACGCGCTCGGAGTCAAGGGCATCGGTGAGGCGGGCACGATCGGGGCCACGCCGGCCGTGCACAATGCGGTCATTGACGCGGTCGCGCACCTCGGGGTGCGGCACATCGACATGCCGGCCACGCCGCAGCGGGTCTGGGCGGCCATCAACGAGGCGAAAGGCAGCGCGTGAAGGTCACAATGATGGTGAACGACGCCCCGGTAGCGGCGGACGTCGAGGACCGGACGCTGCTCGCGGTATTCCTGCGCGAGACGGCCGGGCTGACCGCCACCAACATCGGCTGCGACACCACCTCCTGCGGCGCGTGCACCGTGCTGCTGGACGGGGAGTCGGTGAAGTCGTGCACGATCCTCGCGGCCCAGGCTGAGGGCCGGCACGTGACCACCCTGGAAGGGCTGGCCGGGCCCGGCGGCGAGCTGCACCCCATGCAGCGCGCGTTCCGGGCCGAGCACGGGTTGCAGTGCGGGTTCTGCACGCCGGGGATGGTGCTGGCGTCGGTGTCGCTGCTGCGGGAAAACCCCCATCCCACCGAGGCCGAAGTCCGGGCCGGGCTGGAGGGCAACCTCTGCCGGTGCACCGGCTACCACAACATCGTCCGGGCGGTCCTGGCCGCGGCTGAGGAGCCAGCCTGATGATTCCCGCACCTTTCACCTACCGGCGGGCGGGTTCGGTGGCCGAAGCCCTGGACCTGTGCGCCGAGTACGGCGACGACGCCAAATTCCTGGCCGGCGGCCATTCGCTGCTGCCGCTGATGAAACTGCGGCTGGCCATGCCGGAGGTGCTCATCGACCTGGGGCCGGTGCGGGAGCTCAGCTACATCCGTGACGAGGGCGGCCACATCGCGATAGGGGCGCTGACCCGCCATTACGACCTGGAGCACTCCGGCGTACTGGCCCGGTCCGTGCCGCTGCTCGCGCACGCCGCGGGACAGGTGGGCGACCCGCAGGTGCGGCACCGCGGCACGATCGGCGGCTCCCTGGCCCACAGCGATCCCGCGTCCGACCTGCCCGCTACCGTCCTGGCGCTGGACGCCACCCTGGTGGCCCGGGGCCCATCCGGCGTCCGCGAGATAGCGGCGGCGGATTTTTTCCAGGGCCTGTTCGAGACCGCGCTGGAACCCGATGAACTGCTCACCGAGATCCGGGTCCCGGTGCCCGCGCCGGGCGCGGGCGGCTGGTCCTTCCAGAAATTCACCAAGCGGGCCATCGACTGGGCCATCGTCGGGGTCGCGGTGCAGGGCCACGCGGTGGCCCTGGTGAACATGGCCGGCACCCCGGTGCGGGCGGCCGGGGTCGAGCGGGCCCTGGCCGACGGGGCCACGCCCGCCGCGGCTGCGGCCCACGCCGCCGAGGGCACCAGCCCGGCCGATGACATCAACGCCAGCCCGGCTTATCGTGAGCATCTCGCCCGGGTCCTCGTGGAGCGGGCGCTGGTCGAAGCACAGGCTGGTTGAAGCACAGGCCCGGTCAGGGCTTTAACGCACAGGAGAATCATGAGCGCTCGCACCACCCCGCCGTTCCGTGCCGACCACGTGGGCAGCCTGCTCCGGCCCGCCGGGCTGCTCGCGGCCCGGGAGGATTTCGCGGCCGGGCGCATCCCGGCGGAACAACTGCGGGCCACCGAGGACGCCGCGATCGCCGACGTGGTCAGGATGCAGGAGAGCGTCGGCCTGCAGTCGGCCACCGACGGCGAGTTCCGCCGCGCGTCCTGGCACATGGACTTCATCTACCAGCTGGGCGGGATCGGCCAGGCGCCGGGAAACCTGCTGGTCAAGTTCCACAACCCGGCCGGGGACATTGAGTACACCCCAGCTGCCCTCACCGTGAACGGCAAGGTGCACCTCGACCACACGATCTTCGGCCCGGACTTCGAGTACCTGAAGTCGGTGGTGACGACCGCGGTGCCCAAGCAGACCATCCCGTCGCCCAACATGGTCCACTACCGGGGCGGGCCGGCCATGATCGACCCGGCCGTGTACCCGGATCCCGAGGAGTTCTGGACCGACCTGGCCGCGGCCTACGCCGACGAGGTGGCCCGGCTGGCCGCCCTGGGCTGCACGTACCTGCAGTTCGACGACACCAGCCTGGCCTACCTGAACGACCCGGAGCAGCGGGCCGAGATCGCGGCCCGCGGCGATGACGCCGAGCACCTGCACCTGCGTTACATCAAGCAGGTCAACGCGGCTTTGGCCGGCCGCCCGGCGGGCCTGGCCGTGACCACCCACCTGTGCCGGGGTAACTTCCAGTCTTCCTGGGCCGCGTCGGGCAGCTATGACTTCGTGGCCGAGGCGCTGTTCGGCGAGCTGAACGTGGACGGGTTCTTCCTGGAGTTCGACGACGAGCGGTCCGGCGGCTTCGAGCCGCTGCGGTTCGTGCCGCCCGGGAAGATGGTCGTGCTGGGCCTGGTCACCACCAAGCGCGGTGCGCTGGAGAACCCTGACGACCTCAAGCGGCGCATCGACGAGGCGTCCCGGTTCGTGCCGCTGGAGCAGCTGTGCCTGTCCGGCCAGTGCGGCTTTTCTTCCACCGTCGAGGGCAACGCGCTCAGCTACGACGAGGAAGTCGCCAAGCTCGAGCTCATCGTCAAGGTCGCCCAGGAGGTCTGGGGCTGAGCCGTCTAGGGCAAGCCGCCCTGGTTTGGGCCGTCTGCGTGTTCAATCGGCTTTCCTGGGCTTTTCTGGCAATGGCTGAGCCCATAGGCTGATATAACTCTTAGCGACCAGTCGGATCCGCTAATTTTTGGCGCGTCCATCTGCGGAAGTGCCGCCAGCACGGCTGGGCGGGTGTAGCGTGCTGCGTGGCATGGACAGCTCGCCGTGAGGCGGGCTCTTTCAGTTCCAGCCTTCCCAGCCTGTTTACCCGCCGCACTACGAAAGTTAGCTGCGGCACCCCCAAACGTATGGACTCCCGGTTCTCAGCCGGGAGCCGAGGCCTACTCAATGAGGTAGCAATGGTTGACCCCGATGGCCGTGCATCCCACGCCAACGCCCCTGCAGGTAACCCCGAGCCGACGATGACGAGTCATCCGGTGCCGGCCGACGGTGTCATGTGGCGCAAGAGCTCGCGAAGTGGGTACAGCGGGAGTTGCGTGGAAATCGCCAACTTTGATGGTGGCCAGGTCGGCATTCGCGACTCGAAAGCGAATGGCCTCGGGCCGGTGATTTTCGTGGCTCCCGCCGACTGGTCTGCCTTCGTTGCAGGTATCAAGGATGGCCAATTCGATCTTCCTTGACCCAGGTCAGCCCAGGTCGGGCGGTTAGCTAGCCCCAGGTCTCGTGGGCCGCTGCCAGGATGGCGTCTTTCGATTCCGCTGGCCCCAGCGAGTCCGCTGTAAGCCGTTCAAACGCCATCTGGTACCGGAATGTCTGCTCTTCGTCCTCGAGGTAGTAAGTGGCGGTAATGTGCTCGACTGTCACGATGTCGTGCAAGGGGACATCATGGACCTGGGTGAATTGCATGTAGATGAACGCCCCCGTGGTCACCGGGTGATCGGCGCTGAGCGGCAGCACTTGTACTTGGACGTTGGGAAGCTCGGACAGCTCAGCGAGCCGGAGCATTTGCTCATGCATTGTCGTCCGATCACCGAACCTGCGGCTCAGGACCGATTCGTCAAGTACCACTGAAAGGTTCACCGGGGGATCCCGGGTAAGGAGTTGCTGGCGCAGTCGCCTGAGTGCAATCCGGCGTTCCGCGTGTCCCGGCGGTGGGTGGTACATCGACTGGTAACCCGCTATGGCTGCTCTCGCATAGGCCTCGGTCTGCAGCAATCCTGGCACCACCACTGGATCCCAGATCCAGATGGAATGGGCCTCATTCTCCGCAGAGAGATAGTCGGCGTAGTCGGCAGGAAGCCCGGCTACCGCTGACTCCAGCGAGCCCGCCCGGCTCGATTCACGGGCGAATCGGGTGAGCTCTTCCCGGTGTGGGAGGTCCACCTGGTACAGATCCAGCAACTTGCTGAGGTCGGCAGGCTTGACGCCGATGCGGTGGGTCTCTATCCGGCTGATCTTGGATCCTGACCAGCCGAGGCGCTCGGCTGCTTCGTCGCCGGTCAGGCGGGCGCGCTCGCGCAGGCGGCGTAGCTCGGCGGCGAGCCTGCGACGCCGGATGGTCTGACTGGCGCGGTCAGAGGGCATCCATCCCGCTTCCTCCGGCTGAGGGTAGTGCCGGTGGCGTGTGACTGAGTTAGAGCTTAGTGCCCGGTGGGGCCCTATGTGAAGTTTGCACGACTAATTGCCGTGCAATCTGCACTGCATCTTGCTCTACGTCGATTAGTGCCGTTCAATGAAATGGAGAGGCCCGCTCGCGCTGAGCGCAGGAGGTGCCCGCGATGATCAGCAGGCGGCGTTACCGGAGAATGCCCCACGCGTCGGATTGCTGCGGCCTCTCGGCGCACGCCCGGGGACCGCCCCATGGGGCAGAGGTTCACGAAGACCACTCGGGTCAATTCATGAGACTCATGGTACGAAGCCGGGCCGGCGGTGGCGCCACCGGCCTCAGCTAAAAACCCTTCTCATCCCAACCATACATACGAAAGGTATGGCATGAACCACGGTACATCGCGGCCAGCGATACGCAAGGGCCCGGGCGCCGATCTTTTCGGGGAAAAGCGCGCACCCGGGATTCCTGCTTCGCTGGACGCCTGCGAGAGGCAGGTGAGCAGATGGAAGCTTTCCTGATCCTGGTCTGGTCTCTCGCGGGGGCGATAGCAGGCTGGGGACTTACCTCACTGCGGGCGGCCGGGACAATGTCTCGCGCCCGGCAGCAGATGCGCAGGGAGATTCGCCACTGGCAATCTGAGACCGAGCGCTACAAGGCCGCCGCCGACCGGCACGCTCAGGACAAAGCAGCCTGGGCAGCCGGATGCCGGCAAGGCCGCGACGATGTGATCTCGATTATGCCGCTGCTCCTCGCGGCACAACAGCGGCTGCTATTCAGCGACCGCAAGTCCGAACCCACCGAGATGAACGACTGCGCCTGAGCGCGCGGCGCTCCCTTCCGGATCAGTAGCCCGGCCGGAGGGGAGCGCTGGGGATGCACCGGGCATCCGGGATCGTGAGCCTGCGCTCAGTGGTGCACGGCGGCGAGCAGGGCCGCGTAGGAGCGGACCAGCGCCGCGTGCTCCCGGGCCAGCAGCGGGCTGTCCGGCCGGCAGCCTTCGGCCACCCACTGATCCGAGAGGTCCATGGCCTCGGTCCGGTACACCGCAGCGGGCCGGACCGCCGCCTCGGGCTCGCCGTACAGGAACGTATACAGCCGGACCAGCGAGTCGACCAGTTCGTCATCGCCGTCGAGGTAGTCCGCGCCGCGCTGGCGCTCGCGATGCACTCGCCACCAGTCAACTTCCCGCCGGGCCGCCTCGGCCACGTCCCGGGGCTCGCCATAGCTGATCCGCAGCAGGCCGTAGAAGCGGCGCATGCAGCGCCGCGCGCCGGCCGGGTCGTTGTCGGCGGGCGCCCACAGCTGGTTGGCCCGCAGCACCAGCCAGGCCCCGTGCAGGCTGCGCAGCCAGTCCATCCCGAACCCGGCCCGGACCAGGCCGACCGAGGCCCGCAGCACCCCCGGCCAGTCCCGCCGGTAGTAGCCGACCCAGGCGCGGAATTCCAGGTCGGCCACGCGCACCGGGTCGAAGGAACGCAGCCGGCCCGGGCCAGACGAACGGAGCGCGCCGGCCGGGCTGGGTGCGACCGGCCGGGCTGCCCCGGGCAGCCGGACACCGAAGCCATGCACCGCGAGCCGCAGCAGCACCTGCCCCGGGCGGACCAGTTCCGCCACCCGCGCGGCGCTCAGGTCCTCCAGTTCGCCGAGCCGCCCGGTGTACGCGGCGCGACCGCGAGCCCGGGCGGCGTTGAGGGCCACGGCGTTGTGCCACACCTTGGCCCGGGACTCGCGCAGGAAACGGCGGCTGGCCGCCTGGTTGGCCGGGCCGAGCAGGACGTCCGTCCGCGAGCGCGGGGCGCCGGCCCGGGCCAGCTCTGCATCTTCCGCGCTGACCTGGCGGGACAGCACCTCGTCGATGCGCTGATGGTCGGCGCGGCGCCGGGCGGTGACCGCCGGATCCGCGAACTCGCCAGGACTGATCACCGCGAGCAGGGCCTGCGGCAGGTCGTAGTTGATGTGCGCGTTCATGCCGAGCAGGACATGCCGCAGGGCGGGCGCGGACGGCTGCTCCCGTGCGGCCCGGAACGCGACCGCCCACGGCTTCGAGACCGCCCCGCCCGCGGTGTCCGCGGCCAGCGCGTCGAGATACAGATCCGCGAACGCGACGTCCCAGCGTTCCACCCACTCCGGATCGCCGAACAGCCCGGCGCGCAGCGCGTCGCGCACCGCCCGGGTGGTACGCAGGTAGGTGGCGTGAAAGAAGCGCCGGGCGTCCCCGGCTTCCTGCAGCGGACCGAGTAGCGCTTCCATCCGCTCGATCAGCGCGTCCATGCTCATATTCGTCTCCCCGCGCTCCGCCTTTGCTGTGTACCCGCTGTGAGCGCCCCGAAGGAGCCAGGCCGCGTTGCTACCGTCCCAGTCATGGATTTTCGCAGCCGCCCCCGCGGCCGCAAGCTCGCCGCGCTGGCGGCTCTGGCCGTCGTCCTCGCGGCCGTGGCGGTGACGGTGATCATCGTGGTCCGCCAGCCGGTGCCGGTCACGGCGCGGACGCTGCGGATCACGGTCACCGACGGGCCGGGACACGACCAGCGCGTGTCGCTGGACGCCACGTTCTTCACCCCGCCGGGCCACGGCCGGGTGCCCGCGATCCTGCTGGCCCACGGTTTCGGGGAGACCAAGGATGCGGTCCGGCCGGAAGCCGAGCAACTGGCCCGGGCCGGGTTCGCGGTGCTCACCTGGTCCGCGCGCGGCTTTGGCCGGTCCACCGGCCAGATCGCCCTCGACGCGCCCGACTACGAGGTGACCGACGTCGGGCAACTGGTGAGCTGGCTGGCCCGGCAGCCGCGGGTCAGGCTGGACGGGCCGGGAGATCCGCGGGTCGGCATCACCGGCGCGTCCTACGGCGGCGCGCTCGCGCTGCTCGCCGCGGCCTACGACCACCGGATCGACGCGGTCGTCCCCCAGACCACCTGGTACAACCTGGCCACCGCGCTTTTCCCTAACGCCGCGTCCGCCCCGGGCGTCCCCCCGGGGCCGGCCGATGGGGTGTTCAAGAAGCAGTGGGCCGGGCTGCTCTTCACCCAGGGCACCGCCGGATCGGGCGCGGTGCCAGCGTCGGGCCGCGGGGTGCAGGCGGCACTGTGCGGCCGGTTCCTGCCCGCGGTCTGCGCCATGTACCAGCAGGTGGCCACGGCCGGGCGGCCCACCGCGGCGGCGATCTCGCTGCTCGAGCGGTCCAGCCCGTCCAGCGTGGCCAGCCGGATCGACGTGCCCACCCTGCTGATCCAGGGCGAGAGTGACTCGCTGTTCGGCCTGGACCAGGCGAACGCCAACTACCAGGCCATCCGCCGGGGCGGCGCGCCGGTGGGCATGGTCTGGTTCGCGGGCGGCCACGACGGGGGAAACCAGGAGACCAGCCAGGTGAACCAGCTCACCGAGCAGTGGTTCGAGCGCTGGCTCAAGCCCGGGGCTACCGCCGGCGTCCCGGCCTTCGCGGTCAGCCGGGAGCTGGGCTTCGACGCGTCGACCGGGCAGGTGCAGCTCGGCGAGGCCACCGCACCGCGCTACCCCGGCCTGGCCGGGACCCGGCGCGCCGCGGTCGTCCTGCGCGGGCCCGCGCAGACCATCATCAACCCGCCGGGCGGCGCGCCGCCGTCCATGTCGGTGCTGCCCGGCCTGGGAGCTCGCCTCCTAACCACGGGCGGCATGGGCCTCCCGATGCCCGGGCAGAGCGCCGCGTTCACCTCGGCGCCACTGGCCGCGCCGCTGCAGCAGACCGGCTCGGCCACCGTCCGGGTCCGGCTCAGTGGCGCCGCGGACATCACCGTCTTCGCCGCGGTGTACGACGTCGATCAGGCCGGGAACGCCACGCTGCCGTCCGGCCTGGCCGCGCCGGTGCGGGTGACCAGTGGTGCAAACAGCAGTGCGCCCCGGACCGTCACCGTGACGCTGCCCGCGATGGACTACCAGTTCGCCGCCGGACACCGGCTCCGGCTGGTCCTGACCAGCACCGATTTCGGTTACGCCACGTCGCGGGACGGCCGCGGCCTACCGGGTGGCGCTGGCCGCCCCGGGCCTGTCCGTGCCGTCTGATCCGGCGCTGCGGATCACCGGAGGCGGCGCGGCCTGGTGGACCTGGGCCGCGCCGGCCGCCGCGCTGGCCGCGGCGGCGGTGATCCTGCTGGCCCGGCGGCGGCCTGCTGGTCTGGTGGGGACCGGTGATCCCGGGGTACCACTGGAGATCACCGGCTTGACCAAGCGCTACCGGGACGGCCAGCTCGCGGTGGATGGGCTGTCGCTGCGCGTGGAGCGGGGCCAGATCCTCGGCCTCCTGGGGCCGAACGGCGCTGGGAAGACCACCACGCTGCGCGCGCTGATGGGCCTGGTCAACCCGGACGCCGGGACGATCACGATCTTTGGCCAGCAGGTCCGTCCCGGAGCGGCGGCGCTGTCCCGGCTGGGCTCGTTCGTGGAAGGGCCCGGTTTCCTGCCGCACCTGTCCGGCCGGGCCAACCTGGACCTGTACTGGCGGGCGACCGGGCGCCCCAGCGGCGGTGCGCACCTGGAGGAGGTCCTGGCGGTCGCCGGGCTGGGTGCTGCCCTCGACCGCCGGGTGCGGTCCTACTCGCGGGGGATGAGCCAGCGGCTGGCCATCGCCCAGGCCATGCTCGGCCTGCCCGACCTGCTGGTCCTCGACGAGCCGATGAACGGCCTGGACCCGCCGCAGATCAGGGAGATGCGCGATGTGCTGCTCCGTTACGCGGCCGATGGCCGGACCGTGATCCTGTCCAGCCACCTGCTCGGCGAAGTGGAGCAGACCTGCACCCACCTGGTCGTCATGCACCGCGGCCGCGGCCTCGCGGCCGGCCCGGTCACCGAGATCACCGGGGACGGCGCGGCCCTGATCGTGGGCACCTCCCAGGCGCAGCGGGCCGTCACGGTGCTGCGCGGGCTGGACGGCATCGAGGCCGCGGATCCCCACCCGGACGGTGTCGTCGTGCGGCCCAACGGGGTTGCCCCATCGGCAGTGGTCGCGGCCCTGGTCGGAGCCGGGATCCCGGTGGACCGGGTGGGTCCGGGACGCCGGCTGGAGGATGCCTTCCTGGCCCTGATCGGCACCCCGGAGAGTGACCAGTGAGTACCGCCGGGGGCTACCGGGTACGCCGGACCCTGCCGCTGCGGGTCGAGTTCGTCCGCCAGCTCCGGCGTTGGCGGACGGTGGTGGCCTTCGCGGTGCTGGTCGCGCTGCCCTGGATCCTGGTCGCCGCGTTCAAGATCAGCGGGCCGGCCTCGGCGCAGAACGGCACCCCGGGGCTGGTCGTGGTGGCCACCGACGGCGGCCTCAACTTCGCGGCGTTCAGCCTGTTCGTGTCGGCCGGCTTCCTGCTCGTCGTGGTGGTCGCGCTGTTCTGCGGCGACACCGTGGCCAGCGAGGCGAGCTGGTCGTCGCTGCGCTATCTGCTGGCCGCGCCGGTCCCGCGGGCCCGGCTGCTCCGCCAGAAACTAGCCGTGGCGCTGGCCTACGCCACGATCGGGGTGGTCACCCTGCCGCTGATGTCCCTGGTCGCGGGGACGGCCGCGTTCGGCTGGCATCCGCTCCGGCTGCCGGGCACCGGGGTGCAGCTGCCGGCCGGCCAGGCCGTGACCCGGATGCTGATCGTCCTGGGATACGTGCTCATCACCGAGATCGCCGTGGCCGGGATCGCGTTCCTGCTCTCGGTCTCGACCGACTCGCCGCTCGGTGCGGTCGGCGGCGCCGTGGGCCTGATGATCCTGTCCGCCATCCTGGATCAGGTCACCGCGCTCGGCTCCTGGCGGGAGATCCTGCCGTCGCACTGGCAGTTCGCCTGGCTGGACGCGGTACAGGCGCAGATCTCCTGGGGCGGCATGCTCGAGGGCGCCTCGGTGTGCGGATGCTACGGGATCGTGCTTGTCGCGCTGGCCTTCCGGCGGTTCCGGAAAAAGGACATCGTGTCCTGACTGAGACCCGTCAGCAGCCAGGTCGTGAACGAAAGATCCTTGTGCCGGTCATCCCGGTGAGTTACGTTCTGGCCACCTATCAAGGGGTGGACATGAGCGACATGGCTTCTACTCCGTTCTCAGAAACCAAGGCGCCGGAGTCGGCGGAGCGGCTGCATCGGGGCGCGCTCGGCCTGGTGGACATCTCGGCGTCGACGATGGCGAACATCGGGCCTGCGTACAGTTTCTTCTTCGGGTTCGGGCTGATCGTCATCACGGCGGGGATCGGGGCGCCGCTGACGATCGTGGCCGCGGCGGTCGCGATCGCGCTGCTGGGCAACACGCTGTCGCAGTTTTCCCGGGCCCAGCCCTCGACGGGGGGGTTCATCACCTTCGTGGGCAAGAGCTTCGGCGGGACGAGCGCGGTGACGACCGCGCTGCTCTGCGGGGCGGGGTACATCATCGCGATCTCGTCGGTGCTGGTCGTGTCGGGCTGGTTCCTGGGTTACACGCTCTCGTATTACCTGGGCTGGAACATCCCGTGGATCATCCTGTCGGTGGTGCTGACCGCCGGGGCGGTGGTGATGATGCTGCGGGGGGTCGGCGTGTCAACCAAGCTGGCGGGCTTTTTCTTCGGTTTCGAGATGCTGGTCCTGGTCGTCGTGTCCGTCGTGCTGCTGGTCAAGAACGGCGGGCACCTGTCCCTCGCGCCGTTCGAGCCGCACAACATCACCCACGGCTTCTCCGGCCTGGCCGCCGGGTTCCCGCTGGCGATCTACCTGTTCATCGGCTGGGAGAACTCGGCCGCGCTGGCCGAGGAGACCGGTAACCCGCGGCGCAACGTGCCCCGCGCGGTGTTCCTGTCCATCGCGCTGATGGCGGTCAGCTACCTGCTGTTCGCCTACGCCACGGTCACCGGGTTCGGGTACAACGAGGCCAGGCTGACCAGCCCGTCGGTCCTGGTGCCGTTCATCACCGTCGCCCACGGCGCCGCGGCCAGCCTGGCCTTCTTCGCTTACCTGGCCGGGCTGACCTCCACCCTGGGCGTGCTCATCGCGGCGGTGAACTCGCAGGCCCGGCTGATCTTCAACGCCGGCCGCGAGGGGGTGCTGCCGCGCTGGATCGGCCGGGTGGAGCCGTCCCGGCAGGTGCCGCGGAACGCCATCTTCACCTTCGTCGGCATCGCCAGCGTGATCATCGGCGTGTGGGCGCTCGGCCACCTGATCTTCGGGCACGGCGGCAGCATGGACGGGCTGACCTACTTCGACGAGTCCGGCACGATGGGCACGATCCTGGTCCTGGTCGTGTACTTCCTGGCCAACCTGGCCCTGCCGTTCTACTACCGGAAGTACCGGCCGGCCGAGTTCAGCGTGATCAAGCACGCGGTGCTGCCGGTGCTCGGGATGATCGCCATCGCCGTCCCGGTCTACTACCTGTCCAAGCCCGGGCAGTCGGCGCCCTACAGCTGGTTCCCCTACATCGCGCTGGGCATCCTGATCGTTTCGGTGATCTACGCCGCGGTGCTGACCTGGCGTGACCCGGGGCTGGGCGAGCGGGTCGGCTCCATCGTCGCCGACGAGTAGCCCGGGCCGCCCCGGGCCACATGGATGAGGCCAGATTGATCTGCCGCAATGGCCTGGCGACGTAATCCTGTACACCCTCAGATGGGGTAGCAGAGACCGGCCGAAGAAAGGAGCCGGTCCGTATTTCCCCGCCTTACGCTGGCCGGATATGGGGGACAACACAGAAAGCGCACCGGGCATGCCCTTGGTGCTGATGTATCACTCGGTGGAGCCTTACCAGGCCGACCCGTACCTGGTCACGGTGAGCCCGCCGCGGTTCGAGCAGCAGATGCACTGGCTCGCCCGCCGCGGCCTGCGCGGTGCGTCCGTCCGGGACGTGCTCGCCGCCCGCGCGGCAGGCGCCGGGAAAGGGCTGGTCGGGCTCACCTTCGACGATGGCTACACCGATTTCGCCCGGCATGCGCTGCCGGTTCTGCAGCGGTTCGGGTTCGGCGCGACCGTGTTCGTCATCGCCGGGCGGCTCGGCGGGGACAACGCATGGGATCCCGAGGGGCCGCGCAAACCGCTGATGAGCGCCGGCCAGGTACGGGACCTGGCCCAGGCAGGCATCGAGATCGGCTCGCACGGGCTACGCCATATCCGGCTGCCTGCGGCCCAGCACGCGCTGGCCGAGGAGGTGGGCGGCAGCCGCCGCATCCTGCAGGAGATCACCGGGGAGCCGGTCGGCGGGTTCTGCTACCCCTACGGCGACCTCGACGCCGAGGCGGTAGCCCGGGTGCGAGGACACGGGCTATGACTACGGCTGCGCCATCTGGGCGTCGGCGTACACCAGCCGGCACGCGCTGCCCCGGACCTACGTCGGTGAGGCGGATACCGCGCCGCGGCTGTGGGCCAAACGGGCTAGGCACCAGGTGGCCTGGATGCCCCGGCGGGCCGGAAAAAGCAGCCGGGCGGCTTAATCTCCCTCACTCTGCGTAGTGTGCCTACCCCCCTTGGGCGACCCAGAAGGGGAGTGCGGATGGCACTCTCGGGAGCACACCAAGAAAACCGCTAGGCGTCAGGGGGCTTTCGCCTAGCACAAGGCCCAGGGGGCACAGTGGCCGAACATCGACTTTCGCTTGCGATCGACGGGCGGGAGAATCAGCTGCGCAACAGGCTGATCACATTCGAAACGCCAGGTCACGGGCAAGCCGGCGGCAATGGAAATGGCCATGAGCAGGTTTCCGCTGACCCGGTCGCCGTGGGCTCGGTGGCCATTGTCGGCCTCGGGTACGTCGGGCTGCCGACCGCGGTGGAATTGCACGGCAAGAGCCCGCGGATCATCGGCATTGACCTCAGTGAGCAGCGGCTGCGGGATGTCTCCGCCCGCGGCGCGGACCTGACCGAAGCCGACCAGGAGCGCCTCGCCGCGGCCCTGGCGGACGGCTCCCTCGAGCTGACCAGCGACCCGGCCGCGGCGGCCGCCGCGGAGACGGTCATCATCTGCGTGCCGACCCCGGTGGACACCAACCAGACCCCGGACCTGGCCGCGCTGCGCGCCGCCTGTGCCGCCGTGGTGCAGTACGCCGTGCCCGGCCAGATGATCATCCTGACCTCCACCAGCTACGTCGGCACCACCCGTGATCTGCTCACCGAGCCGCTGCTGCAGCGGGGCCTGACCGCCGGCACCGACATCAATGTCGCCTTCAGCCCGGAGCGGATCGACCCGGGCAACGCGGATCACCTGCAAAGCGAGACACCGCGGGTCGTCGGCGGGGCCACCGAGGCCTGCACCAGCCGGGCCGCCGAGGTCATCGGCCGGCTCACCGACTCGGTATACCTGGTCAGCTCGCCCGACGCGGCCGAGGCCACCAAGCTCTACGAGAACATCTTCCGGGCCGTGTCCCTGGCCCTGGCCAACGAGTTCGCCGACGCGTGCGGCACCCTGGGCCTGGACCCGATCGAGGTCACGCTGGCCGCGGGCACCAAGCCGTACGGCTTCCTCGGCGTGTTCCCCGGGCCGGGCGTGGGCGGTCACTGCATTCCCTGTGATCCGCACTACCTGCTCTGGCAGCTGAACGCGCGGGACCACGCCTCGCCGCTGATCGAGCAGGCCATGAAGTCGATCCAGCTGCGCCCGGAACGGGTAGTCGAGCGGGCCGCCGAGGTCATGACGGCCGCTGGCCGGCACCTGGCCGGCGCGCGGGTCATCGTGATCGGGGCCAGCTACAAGGCCGGCGTGCGGGACCTGCGCGAGTCCCCGGCCGTGCCCATCATCGAGGGGCTGATCCGGGAGGGCGCGGAGGTCTCCTACTACGACCCGCTGATCCCGGTGCTCGACCTGCCCGGCGGACGGCAGCTGCACAGCGTGGCGGCCCCGCAGGGGCCGGCCTTCGACCTGGCCCTGGCGCACACGCTGCACCCCGGACTGGACTACTCCTGGGCGCAGGACTGCCCGCTGGTCCTGGACGCCACCTACCAGTTCTATGGCGCGGCCCACCGCGTCGTGGTGTGAGGACCGCCACGGTGATCACCGATCTTCGTGCGGCCGACTGGAGTACCCCCGCGGTGGTGCTCAAGTTCGACCAGAACATGCTGCACCACGGCAGCCTCGGCGTGATCCGCAGCCTGGGACGGCTGGGCGTGCCGGTGTACGGCGTGCATGAGGGGCCGTGGGCCCCCGCCGCGAGTTCCCGCTACCTGACCGGCCGCTTCTTCTGGCAGCCCCGTCCCGATGATCCGCAACGGACCCTGTCCGGCCTGTTCGACCTGGCCAGCCAGATCGGGCGCCGGGCGGTGCTGTACGCGACGGACGACGCGGGCGCGATCTTCCTGGCCGAGCACGGGGATGTGCTGCGCGAGGCGTACGCGTTCCCCCAGCCCCCGGCCGACCTGCCCCGGCGGCTGGCCGGCAAGTACTCGATGTTCCAGCTCTGCCGGGACCTGGGGGTGCCGACTCCGCAGGCCATGCTGGCCTGGTCACCCGGAGAGGCCGCGAGTTTCGCGGCCCAGGCCGGCTTCCCGCTCATCGCGAAGCTCACCACGCCCTGGCGGGGGACCGCGGGCCAGCAGCTGCGGAGCACCACGATCGTGCGCACGCCGTCGGAGCTGCAGGAGATATGGGCCTGCGCGGACGAGACGAGCACCGGGCTGATGCTGCAGGAGTACATCCCTCCGGCCCCCGGCCAGGACTGGTTCTTCCACGGGTACTTCGACACCGCCGGCCGGTGCCAGACCGCGTTCACCGGGGTCAAGGACCGCTCTTACCCGGCCTACGCCGGGCTGACCAGCCTGGGCCGGGCGGTACCGAACAGCCGGGTGCGGGAGCAGGTCACCGGGATGGCGGCCGCGATCGGCTTCCGCGGCCTCGTCGACCTCGACCTGCGCTTCGACCCGCGGGACGCCCAGTACAAGCTGCTCGACTTCAACCCGCGCCTCGGGGCCCAGTTCCGGCTGTTCACCACCGGCACCGGGGTCGACGTAGCCCGCGCCGCGTACCTCGACCTGACCGGCCAGCCGGCCGAGGCCGGGGAGATGACGCGGGGCCGGCGTTTCCTGGTCGAGAACTACGACCCGCTCGGCGCGATCGGCTACTGGCGCCGCGGCGAGCTGGGCCTGCGGTCCTGGCTGCGGTCGCTGCGCCGGGTGGACGAGGTCGCCTGGCTGGCCCGCGATGACCTGCGGCCGTTCGGCCTGATGTGCGCACGCATGGCCTGGCGGGGCCTAAGCCGCCGCTTGCGTGCCTTCGATGCCCGGGGTCCGTCCGCGCTGCTACGCGCCACGGACGGACCTCGTTACCGTCCCGGGCCCCGGGACACCAGGAAGTCGCTGGACAGCCCGGACATCACGGAATTCAACGCACAGGGGGAAAGAGTATGAACGGCATCACCGATGTGGCCATCGTCGGGGCGGGCCCTTACGGGCTCTCGGTCGCCGCGCATCTGCGCCGGTCCGGGCAGAGCGTCCGGCAGTTCGGGCTGCCGATGCACCTGTGGCGGACCAGCATGCCCCGGGGCATGTTCCTGAAGTCCCAGGGCTTCGCCTCCAACCTGTCCGACCCGGCCGGCCAGCTGACCCTGGCCGCGTTCTGCCGGGAGACCGGGCGCCCTTATGCCGACTACGGCCTGCCCGTGCCGCTGGACACGTTCGTCGCCTACGGCCAGTGGTTCCAGTCGGCCGCGGACCTGGACGTCGAGGAAGTGCTGGTGACCGGGGTGACGCCGGCCGGGGATGGCTACGAGCTCACCCTGGCGGACGGGGAGACACTGCTGGCCCGCCAGGTGGTCGTGGCGGTCGGGGTCGAGCACTTCGCCTACCTGCCCGAGCAGCTCGCCGCGCTGCCCGCCGGGGTGTGCACGCACAGCTCGGCGCATACCGATCTGGCCGCGTTCGCCGGCCAGCGGGTCACCGTGGTCGGGGCCGGCCAGTCCGCCCTCGAGTCGGCGGCCCTGCTGCACGAGCACGGGGCCCAGGTCCAGATCGTCATGCGCGCCGAGCACGCGGCCTGGAACGGCGCGCCGCTTGCCCCGGACCGTCCGCTGTGGCAGCGGCTCCGCGAGCCGGAGGCCGGCCTGGGCTCGGGCTGGGGCACCTGGTTCTACTCACGTAAGCCGGCCATGTTCCGGCACCTGCCCGAGGCCAGCCGGGTCCGCCGGGCCAGGACCGCGCTCGGCCCGGCCGGCGCCAGCTGGCTGCGTGGCCGGGTAGAGGGCGAGTTCCCGGTCCTGGGTGGCCTGGCGCTGGACCGGGCGGAGTCCGGGCCCGAAGGGGCCTGGCTCGGCCTGGCGCACGGCTCCGGCGCCCGGATCGAGATGGCCGTGGACCATGTCATCGCGGCCACCGGCTACCGGCCCGACCTGAGCCGGCTGACGTTCCTCGACGAGGGGCTGCGGTCCCGGCTGCGCACCGTGGCGGGCACCCCCGTGGTGGACCACGGCTACCAGACCAGCGCCCCCGGGCTGTTCGTGGTGGGCCCGGGCGTGGCCCCGACCTTCGGCCCGGTCATGCGGTTCGTGTACGGCGCGGATCACGCGGCCCGGACCGTGGGCGGGCGGCTGGCTGGCGCGGGTGGCCGGCGCGTGAACGTGGCCGTGGGGGCTAACCGGTGAGCTGCTTCCCTGACCAGCGAGCGAGCCCGGGCCGCGGGCCTGGGCGAGCGGTCGGCGGGGGTTTCTGTGGGGCACGTGAATGCACCAGGGCCCCGGGCGGGTCGCAGCCGCCGTGGCGATGCCGCTGGCTGACCTGACCGCGCTGGCGGCCGCGACGGCCGTGGCCGGCCTGGCGGGCGGGCTGAGCGGCTGGCTGGTCGCCGGCTACGCGGCCGCCGTGTTCCTGGTGCTCTATGCCATCGGCCTGCACCGGCTGCGGATCTGCCTGCGCGTCGGCGACCAGTCGGGGCGCATCATCGTGGCGGCAGCGGTGCCCGCCCTGGCCGTCGCGCCCTGGATCCCGGCGGGGCACGCGGTGGTGCTCGCGGTGGGCACCGCCGGGCTGCTGCTCGCCACCCGGGTGGCCGCCTGCGCGGTTCTCCGCTCGGCTCACCGGCGAGGCCGGCTGACCGAGCGGGCCGTACTGGTCGGGGCCGGGCCCGAGGGCCGCCAGCTGGCCACGCTGCTGGATGAGCACCCCGAGCTGGGGCTGCGCCCGGTCGGCTTCCTGGACCACGCGCCTGTCCCCGCACCGGATGCGTTGCTGCCCGTGGTCGGCGGGGTGAGTGATCTTGGTGCGCTGGTCGCGCGGCAGGGCGTCAGCCGGGTCATCGTGTGTGACCCCGCGGCTCCCGATGCGGAACTGGCCAGCGCGCTGCGCGCCAGCCCGCCGCTGGCCGCCGACGTGTGCGTGCTGCCCAGGCTGCCCGGGCTGGGCGCCGCCGTGCCCGTGGCCTGCCTGGACGAGGTGTGGGGGATCACGCTGATCCCGCTGCGCCGGTCCGCGTGGGCGGGCCAGGCGCCGCTCGGCCGGGCGCTGAAGCGCGGCTTCGACGTGCTGGTCGCGGCGGTGGCGCTGGTGCTGGCCGCGCCGCTGCTGGGCGTGAGCGCGCTCGCGGTCCGGCTGACCCTGCGCCGCCCGGCGCTGTTCCGCCAGGTCCGCGTGGTCGGCCAGGGCGACCTGGCCGAGATCGTCAAGCTGCGGACGCTGGGCCGGCACGGCGACCCGGATACCTCCTGGGCCGTGCCCCCCAGTCAGTGTGGCGCGCTGGGCCGGTCCCTGCGGGTCACGCACATCGACGAGCTGCCGCAGCTGGTCAGCGTGCTGCGCGGCGACATGTCCCTGGTCGGGCCGCGCCCGGAACGGCCGCATTTCGTGCGGCAGTTCAGCCAGTCCGTACCGGGATATGCGGGCCGGCAGCGGATGCCGGCCGGGATGACCGGGTGGTCCCAGGTGCACCGGCTGAACGGCGACACCTCGATCAGTGACCGGGCCCGGTTCGACAACTACTACATCGAGTACTGGTCTTTCTGGCTCGACCTGGCCGTGCTGGCCCGCACCGTGACCAGCATCGCGGCCGAGGCGGCGGCAACCGTCTCCCGGGCCATCCGTTCCTATCGCCTCACTGGAGGTTGACCGTGAAGGTTTTGCACGTGATCACCGGCCTGGGGGTGGGCGGTGCTGAACTCCAGCTCCGCTCGATCCTGCAGCAGACCCGGCACAACAGCGAGGTCGTCACGCTCTACAACCCAGGGCCCGTCGCGGACATGATCCGCGCCGACGGCGGCCGGGTGCGGGACATGGGAATGACCCGCAACACCCAGCTGTCCGCCCTGCTCCGGCTGCGCAGGCTGATCCGGGACGGCCGGTACGACGTGGTGCACGCCCACCTTTACCGCTCGCAGGTCTACGGCCGGGCCGCGGCCTGGCTGGCCGGGACGCCCGTCGTGCTGAGCACCGAGCACTCGATCGGGGAAACGCACCTGGAGCGCAGGCGGATGACGCCGAGCGTCCGCGCCCTGTACCTGGGCACCGAGATGCTCTCCGACATGACGGTCGCGGTCTCCGGCACGGTCCGGGAGCGGCTGGAGCAGTGGGGGATCCGGCGCAAGCGCGTGACCGTCATCCCGAACGGGGTGGACCTGCAGCGGGTGGCGTTCGACGAGACCGCGCGGCGGCGGATCCGGGCCGAGTTCGGGGTCGGTGACGACGTCTACCTCATCGGCGTGCTCGGGCGGCTCGACCCGAACAAGCAGTTCGACATGGTCATCGAAGCGGCCTCGGCGCTGCTCGGCGGCCAGGTCAAGCTCATGATCGTGGGCAAGGGCGAGGAGCAGGCCCGGCTGGAGCAGGCGGCCCGCGAGCACGGGGTGACTGACCACGTGATCTTCGCCGGGGAGCGGCACGACGTGTCGGCCATGCTGTCCGCGATGGACCTGTTCGTGGCGTCCTCGCGGCAGGAGACCTTCGGCCTGTCCGTGCTGGAGGCGCTGGCCAACGGCGCCCCCGTGCTGTACACGACCTGCCCGGCGCTGGACGGCCTGGACGCCGAGCGGGCCTGCCGGGTGCCGTCCACGCCGGACGGGATCCGCACCGCGATGGCGGCTGAGGTGAGCGCCGGCCAGCGGCAGCGGATCCCCGAGCCGGCCGTGGAGAAGGAGTACAGCGTCGAGGCGGTCACCGCGCGGATCGACGACCTTTACGAACGGCTGGCCCAGCGCAGGGTGTGGCGCACGATGTGGCGGCCGAGGACGAGCACGGGGAGTACGCGATGAAGTGTTTCGTAACGGGCGCGGCCGGGTTCATCGGCTCGCACCTGACCGAGGAACTGCTGGCTGCCGGGCATCAGGTGACCGGGCTCGACGACCTGAGCACCGGGCGGCTGGAAAATCTCCGGGCGGTCAGCGACCACCCGGCGTTCCGGCTGGTGCAGGGGTCCATCCTGGACAGCGCCGCGGTGGCGGAGCTGGCCGCCGGGGCGGACTGGGTGTTCCACCTGGCCGCTGCGGTCGGCGCCTTCGTCATCCGTGATCGCACCCTGTCCAGCCTGCGCACCAACGTCCGGGGCACGGAGAACGTGGTCGAGGCCGCGCACCGGAACGGGGCCCGGCTGCTGGTCGCGTCCACCAGCGAGATCTACGGGAAGAACACCAAGATCGGGCTGCGGGAGGACGACGACCGGATCATCGGTTCGCCGCTGAAGTCGCGGTGGAGCTACTCCGAGGCCAAGGCGATCGACGAGAGCCTGGTCGAGGGGTACGTCCGCGAGCTCGGCCTGAACGCGGTGATCGTGCGCTTCTTCAATACCGTGGGGCCGCGGCAGACCGGCCGCTACGGCATGGTCATCCCGCGCTTCGTCCGGCAGGGGCTGGCTGGCCAGCCGCTGACCGTGTTCGGCACGGGCCAGCAGATCCGCTGCTTCGGCCACGTGCACGACGTGGTGCCCGCACTGACCCGGCTGATCACCTCCGACCGGGCCAGCGGCCTGGCCGTGAACCTGGGCAGCACCGAGCAGGTCACGATCGACGGCCTGGCCGAGCGGGTGATCGCGGCGACCGGGTCCGGGGCCGGGATCGAGCGCACGTCCTACCTGGAGGCGTACGGCTCCGGCTATGAGGACATGCAGCGCCGGGTGCCGGACTGCGGGCTCGCCGCGGACCTGGTCGGCTTCCGGGCCACCCGGAGCCTGGACGACATCATCCAGGCCGTGATCGAGGACCAGCTGGCCGGCCGGGTCGCGGCGGCTGCCGTGAGCTGAGAGCGGCCGGGCTGATGAGAACCGGAGCAACGAGGACGACGGCGGAAACAACGAAGACGGCACACGGCGGCAGCCAGGCACCGGCGACGGTGCCCGGAAGGTCGCGGCACACGTTCGCCGGTGCCGCGTGGCTGGCCACTGTCCTGATCGGAGCCGTCCTGGTGGGACTGACGATGGTGAATTTGCGGGGCAGCGCGCCACGGCACACGCTGGTGGTGGCGTCCATGCCGTACTGGAACATCAGCCACGGCACCACGGCCGTACTCGGCCACCGGCAGGACGTGACCGAGGCGTCGCCGTGGTTGTACGGACTGAGCAATTCGGGGCAGATCGACACGCAGTACCCTCCGGGCGAGGCTGCGTCGGTCGCGGCCGAGATCAAGCGGCTGCGCGGGGCGGGCCAGCTGATCGTGCCGAGCATCGCGAACATCACCGGCGGGAAGTGGTCCTACGGACCGGTGGGGCGGATGCTGCACTCACCAGAGCTGATGGCGGCGCAGGTGACCGCGATCGTGGCGCTGGTGCAGCGGAACCAGTACGCCGGGATCGACCTGGACTACGAGAACCTGCACGCGGCTGACCGGCAGGCGTTCACCACATTCGTCACCCGGCTGGCCCACGCCCTGCACGCGAAAGGCAAGGTGCTGTCGGTCGCGGTGTTCGCCAAGACCACCAACGCGGGCACGGACCCGCGCAACGTGGCCCAGGACTACGCCGCTATCGGCCGCGCCGCTGACCAGGTGCGGCTGATGGCCTACGACTACCACTGGGAAAGTTCCGCGCCCGGGCCGGTGGCCCCGATCGGCTGGGTCCGCGGCGTGCTGCGCTACGCCAAGACGCAGATCCCGGCCAGCAAGATCATTCTCGGCGTGCCGCTCTACGGCTACGACTGGGTGGGCCACCACGGCACCGGCGTCAGCTGGCTCCAGGCCCTGCGGCTGTCCCGGCAATACCATGCGGCCGCGCACTACGACCAGGCCAGTCAGGCGCCCTGGCTCAGCTACCGGGACGCGGCCGGCCATGAGCACACCGTGTGGTTCGAGAACGCGGCGAGTTCCCGGGCCAAGTTCGACGCGGTCCAGGGCGCCCAGATCGGCGGCGTCTATCTGTGGATGTACGGATATGAGGACACCGGCACCTGGTCCGCGCTGAGCCACGTGCTTCCGACATCCGGGCCGCACGCGCTCAGCACCTCGGGGGCGGTGTCATGATGCCCTGGTGGGTGCTGCTGATCTTCGTACTGGGCGCCAACTTCGCGCTCTGGGGGACCGTGGGCCTGGTCCGGCTGGCGGAATCGCTGGCCGGCCTGCGGACGGGGCCGGCTGAGCAGGGCGCTGGCTAGCACGGCGAAGGGGGGAACGATGATGGCCGTCACGGCCGGGGCCGGGCAGGTCGCCCGGGCTGGGCGCGTGCCCGCGGACCGTCCGCTCAGTACCACTGACGTGGCGGTGCTCATCCCGGCGCATAACGAGGCCCTCGTCCTCGAGGAGAGCCTGCGGTCCATCATGGCCCTGGTGCCCCGGGACAACGTCCACGTGGTATCCGACGGATCCACCGACGCCACGGTCGAGATCGCCCGGCGGTCCGGCGCGCGGGTGATCGAGACCCAGGAGAACGTGGGCAAGGCCGGGGCGCTCGAGGAGGCTATCGGCCGGTTCGACCTGATCAGCCGGTTCCCGGTGGTGATGCTGCTCGACGCCGATACCCGGGTCGAGCCCGGCTACTTCGTCGCCGCGCTGCCCATCTTCGGCAATCCGCAGGTGGTGGCCGTGGCCGGCTGCGTGCGGACCGGGCTGGACCGGAGGATGACGCTGGAAGGCAAGGTGCTGGTCGGGCACCGCACCCGGATCTACGCCATCGGCCAGCGCGCGCTGAAGTTCGGCCAGACCTGGCTGCGCATCAACGCCACGCCCATCGTGCCCGGCTTCGCCAGCCTCTACCGCACCGAGGTCCTGCCGCACATCGAGATGAACCCGCCCGGGCTGGTGATCGAAGACTTCAACATGACGTTCGAGGTGTACCAGAAGGGGCTGGGCAAGGTCGGCTTCTCGCTGCAGGCGGTGGCGATCACGCAGGATCCGGACAACCTCCGCGACTATGTGCACCAGACCAAGCGGTGGGCGGTCGGGCTGTGGCAGACGGTGCGGCGCCACCCGCCCCAGGCGAACCTGTTCACCGGCATGCTCACCCTGCTGCTGATCGAGCTGATCACGTCCAGCCTGCTGTTCTTCCTGCTCCCGCTGGCCCTGATCGTGCTCGCGGTGCCCGAACTGGCCGGCGGCGCGCTGACCTGGCCCGGCTTCGGCGAGGTGCACGCGGTGGTCGCGGCCCACCTGACGCTCACCGCGGTGCTGTTCGGCGTGCTGCTGCCCGACTACCTGCTCACCTGCGTGGTGGCGGTGCTCGAGCGCCAGCCACGGCTCCTGCTGCTCGGCGTGTTCTTCCCGTTCCTGCGGATGCTGGACGCTTACATCGGCCTGTACGCGATCCCGGCCGCGTGGCTGTCCCGATCCAGCGGCCGGTGGAAGAGCCCGGCCCGGCGCGTGGTGGATACCGGGGACGGGGCCGCGGTGCCGGCCAGGCTCGTCCCCGAGCTGGACGCCCCGGGTCCCAATCCGCACGCCCCGGCTCGCGTGGCGGAGGCGTGTCATGTATCTGGGTGAAGACCGGCCGACCGTGACGGTGCACAGTGAGCTCATGGACCCGGTGCGGATACTGCTGGTGGATGATCATCTGATGGTCACCGAGGCGCTGGCTTCACGGCTGTCCGCGGCGATGGACCTGTGGGTGGCGGGGCGGTGCGCGGTGGCCGACCCCAACCTGCTCGAGATCGTCCGCGGGCTGCGACCCGACGTGATCACGATCGAGGTCGAGCCGCTCGGGTCGTCGGTCGGAGAGGTGCTGAAGGGCCTGGTGGCCGCCCGGCCCGAGGCCAAGGTGGTCGTGCTGAGCGCGGATCACAACATCGCGCACGGGGTGGAGGCGGCCCGGGCCGGTGTCTCCGCCTGGGTGGCCAAGGAGCAGGGTGCTGCCGAGCTGGAGACCGTGATCCGCGGGGTGTGCCAGGGCTATTCCTGGTTCCCCCCGGACATGCTCGGCGCGGTCCTCAGCGAGCTGCGCGCCGACGTCGGCCGGGCCCGTGAGCACGAGGACGTGCTGGAGATGCTCAGCCCCCGGGAGCGGGACGTCCTGCTCGCGATGATGGACGGCAAGCGGGGCCGCCAGATCGCCCAGGATCTGCTGATCTCCACCGACACGGTGCGGACGCACACCCGGAACATCTTCGCCAAGCTGGACGTGCACAGCCGCCTGGAAGCGGTGCGCGTGGCCCGGGCCGCTGGCCTGCAGGCACCCGACCAGGGGAAATAAGCCCCGCAGTGACAAGCTGTTACCCGGGGTGAGGTTCATGGGGGGAGCAGCGGTCCGGGTGGCCACGGTCATCACCCGGCTGGAGGGCGGTGCGGGCCAGCACGCGCTGCGCGGGGCGCTCATCATGGACCCGGCCGGCTACGAGATGACGATCATCACCGGAAGCGGGGATCCGCTGCTCCTCGACCGGGCCGCCGCGGGCGGGCTGGAAGTCCTGATCGAGCCCGCGCTGCGGGCCCCCATCGCGCCCGGCCGTGACCTGTGGGCCCTGGTCCGGCTCCGGAAACTGTTCGGCCGCCGGGCCTTCGACGTCGTGCACACCCACACGGCCAAGGCCGGGGTGGTCGGGCGCCTCGCCGCGCGCGGGGCCGGCGTGCCCCGTCTGGTGCACACCTACCACGGGTTTCCCTTCCACGAGTTCCAGGCCGCCCCCCGGCGCCGGGCGTACGTGCGGACCGAGCGCTGGCTGGGCCAGATCACCGACCTGGCGCTGTGCGTGGGCACCGGGGTGGCGGTCGAGGCCGTGCGCCGGCAGCTGATCTCACCCGAGCGAATCCGGACAATCGGGGTGGTGGTGGACGGACTAGTGCCGTCCCCGGATGCCCGGGCCCGGGCCCGGGCCGCGCTCGGCCTGCCCGATGATGCGACCGTGATCGGCACGGTCGGGCGGCTGACCTACCAGAAGGCACCGGAGGACTTCCTGGCCGCGCTGCAGGCGCTGGACCGGCCCGGCGTGACCGGGGTCTGGGTTGGTGACGGGGAACTGGCCGGCCAGATCGCCGCGCGGGCCCGTGAGATCCCCTCGATCCGGGTCCTGCTGACCGGCCAGCGGGTCAACATCCCGGAACTGCTGCCGGCCTTCGACGTGTTCGTGCTGTCCAGCCGGTATGAGGGCCTGCCCACGGCGGTGGTCGAGGCCATGGTGTGCGGCATCCCGGTGGTGGCGACGGCGGTCAACTCGGTGGGCGACGTGGTGGTGCCCGGCGAGACCGGACTGCTGGTTCCGCCCGGCCACCCGGCGCTGATGGCGGACGCCGTCGGGTTCCTCCTGGACTCGCCCGGGGCCGCGGCGCGGATGGCCGCCGCCGCCCAGGCCCGGCTCGGCCAGCGGTTCGGCGAGCCGGCGCTGCGCCAGGCGCTCACGGCGGCGTACTCCGGCGAAGGTGCCGCAGCCTAGCCAAGGCATGGTTAACTGTGCGTAATGGCCTCATCCGGTGACTAGTCCGCGTCGGAGGGTAAGCGTAAGGATGGGGAGAGCACGCGGGGGTAACGCCCCGGCCCGGCCGCCCGGGGGGCGGTGCGGGGAGCGCAGGGGGGACAAAAGGTCGGGGGGAACACGTGGAGCCGTCGTTGGACCGGCGACGGGGCCGGGGGCGCAGGCGGTCAGACGCTGAGGAACCGCTAGCCGTACGCGGCCTGCTGCATGATCTTGGCCACCAGATGACCACGCTGTCATATCTGGTCGAGGCGGTGCGCGGGGAGGCGGACATGCCCGGGGATGCGGGCAACCGGCTCGAGTTGCTGTCGCTGGAAATGTCCCGGCTCCTGGACATCATCGCGGAGGAGATCCCGGCCCGGGCCGGGGTGCCGGCCTTGGCCCAGGTCGAGCTGCGCTCACTGGCCGGCCAGGTGACCCAGCTGGCCCGGATCGCGCACGAGACCCAGGTGATCCTGGAGCCTGGGCCAGAGGTGACCGTCGAGGCCAGCCCGGCCCTGCTGTGGCGGGTGCTGACCAACGTGGTGGACAACGCGGCCCGGGCCGCGGGAGCGTACGGCCGGGTCGGGGTCACCGTCTCGGCCCAGGGTGATCAGGCGATGCTCGACGTGATCGATGACGGCCCGGGCTTCGGCCAGGGGCCACCCGGCGCGGCCTCGCTGGGGCTGGGCGTGGTGACCACGCTGCTCGAGTCGTGCGGCGGCACCCTGGAGATCCGCGCGCCCGCATCGGGTGGCGCGCACGTCCGGATCGTGGTGCCGGTGCGGCCCCTCCCGGCCGGTCCCGCCCCCGGCGGGAACCAGCAGGTGGTCTCGTGACGGGGCTCGTGATCGGGGATGACCACAGCGTCTTCCTGGACGCCATGTCCGCCGTCCTGAAGCAGCGGGGCTACCAGGTCACCGTGGCCCGCAGCGTCCCGGAAACCATCGAGACCGTCCGCCGGACCCAGCCGGACGTGTGCCTGATCGACCGGAACTTCGCCGGCGACGACGGGATCACGGCCATCAGCCCGATGCTCGCGGTCAGCAGCCAGACCAAGGTGCTGGTGGTCAGTGCGGACCCGGACACCGACGGGATCCGCCGGGCCCTGCAGGCCGGGGCGTCCGGCTACCTGCATAAGACCCGGGGGGTATCCGCGCTGACCCGGGCCATCGACCGGGTGCAACGCGGTGAGGTGGTCGTGGACGTGCCGAAGCCCGCTGCCGCCCGGCCGCCGGCGCCGCGGGACCACGCGAACCGGCTCGCCGCGTTCCTCACCGCGCGGGAGCGTGAATGCCTGCTGCTGCTGGTGGAAGGCCTGGACACGGCCGGGATCGCGACCAAGCTGGGGGTCTCGGCGGCTACGGTGCGCACCCACGTCCAGTCGCTGATGACCAAGCTCGGCGTGCACTCCCGGCTGGAAGCCGCGTCGTACGCGGTCCGCTACCGGCTCCTGGACGACGAGGAGAGCCACTTCCGGTCGACCGGGACCGGCTTAGCCCTCGGCCAGCGCCGCCGCACCACCCGCGCCGCGATGGCCAGGCCGGCCGCGGCCACGACGGCGAGCAGGCTCACGACCGTGATCCGCCGGGCCAGATCGGGCGGGGTCGCGGCGAGGCTGTAGGAGTCCGTGGTCAGCGAGCCGTTGGAGAACAGCGCCAGGCCGAAGCTCAGGCCGGTGGCGCCCGCCGGCACGGGCGGCGTCGCCCACCGGGCGTGCGCCCACCCCGGGCTGGCCGGGAAGTACGGGCTCGAGGTCCAGTACGCCCACCGCCCCGACCAGGTCCGGTAGTACACCGAGTACTGGGTCCGGGCCGTGGACTGATACCACGTGCCCAGGGTGTAAGACCGGCCCGGCCGGACCGGCAGCGAGCATTGCCCCAGGTCGAACTGGGGCAGGAGCTTGGCGTCCCCGCTGTGATAGCCGGTCACGGTCAGCCGCTCCGCCCACCGCCCCCCGTGGCTGTCCGTGGTGCGCTGCCAGCGGGCGGTGTTGCGGCCGTAGCCAGCCTCCATCCAGCACCGGGGGGTCGTGGCGAGGGC
Organism: uncultured Actinomycetes bacterium; assembly: GCA_963837335.1. Classification (GTDB taxonomy): domain Bacteria; phylum Actinomycetota; class Actinomycetes; order Streptosporangiales; family Streptosporangiaceae; genus RYN-230. The sequence continues at coordinate 32,530 of CAWINS010000029.1, forward strand.
TGCGGACGTGGTCTCCAGCGAGGCGTTCACCGCCCCCGAGGCGGCGACCGACTCCAGCGACGGGTTGACGATCGCGTGCGGCGCGGCCGGCGCGACGTGCGGGGTGGGACGCACCGGACCGCCGATCACCTGGCCCACGGTCCTGACCGCCGTGCCCAGCCGCTGCCGCTGGGCGAGCCAGCGGGCGAAGTCGTCCAGCATCGTGGCGCGCACGGCCAGGCCGCCGCAGCGGCTGCCCGTGCACACGTGGTGAAAGACCAGCGGCAGCCAGCCCCCGTGGCTCTCCGCCGCGATGACCGCGCGCTGGAGGTCGTGCAGGGTCCATGAGCTGTCCACCTCCCCGGCGGTGCGCAGCAGCCAGGGATGGCGCGGCGGGATGCTCTGCGCGACGGCGCAGCCGGGGCAGCCCGGTGCGCGCAGTCCGACGACGCCGCGGCCGCTGGTGTAGCCGCAGTCCCGGACGATGGCCTCGGTCCGCGGGCTGGCGGCCCCGCCCGGGTAGGCGAACGAGGTGGCCCGGTATCCCCACCGGGCCAGGACCGAGCGGCTCCCGCAGACCTGCCGCCGGGCTTCGGCGGTGGTCAGGGCGGTCAGCCGGAGGTGGGACACGGTGTGCCCGCCGATCTCGTTCCCGTCCGCGGCCAGCTGGCGCAGGTCGGGGAGGGTCACATAGCCCGGCGTCCCGACCGCGCCGGTGATGATGTAGAAGGTCGCGGGCAGCCGGTAGCGGTGCAGCACCCGGGCCGCGGCCATCTGGTCGGCGTCCCCGTCGTCAAAGGTCAGGCTCACCACGGTGCGGGGGGTGGGCCCGCCGCCCTGGGCCGGCCCGGTCAAGCCGTCGGCGGGGGTGGCAGTCGCGCCCAGGGCGGGGACCGCTCCGAGCAGGGCGAGGGATACCGCGGCCAGGCCTACGGCCAGCAGGCGGGGCAGCCCACTGCTCCGTAGCCTGCCCAGCCATGGGCCACTGCCCGGCCACCGGCGTACCCCCCGTGCCTGCCGCAACGCGTCCCCCTCGGGAGATGCCCTGTGTCCCCCCGCCTCCGACTTGAGACCAGGCTAGGCGGGGAGGCCGCGGATCCTGCCCCCCGTCCGGGTGAGTTCTGCTACCTCATCCGCGGAACGTCCGCCGGAACGGCCGGCGGCCCCGCCCGGAGCAGGCTGCCCCGCCAGGTGCCCGCGACGGTCCGCACGCTGACCACCACCCAGGCGGCCACCAGGACCAGGTACAGGCCGGCCGCGGCCCAGCGCAATGCGCCCGCCCCGGTGTGCAGGGCCAGGGCGGTGGTCCCGGTCACCAGGGTGCCGACCGGGAACGTGAAGGACCACCAGGTCAGGCTGAACGGGAGGTGGTCCCGGGCCGCGCGGATCGTGACCGCGGTGGCCAGGGCCGCCCAGAGCACCGCGAAGCCCCAGACCGGGACGCCATAGACGAGCCCCAGGGCCTGGAAGGCCGGCCCGTAAGGAGACGGCAGGACCAGCCGCGCCGCCGCGCCGAGCAGGCTGGCCGCGGTGATGGACTGGCCGAGCGGGCCGAGCACGATCCAGAGCGTGGGCACCATCGCGGCCGGGCCGATCGAGTGCCGGACCAGCCGCTGCCACAGTTGCGTGATCACTATCATGCTCGCGATCAGGCTGATCCCGAACATGGCGTAGCAGGCCAGCAGCAGGGACAGCCGGAGCTGGCCCGCGGGCAGGTGCGGGATGAGCAGCGCCCCCGTCGCCGCGCTGACCATGGGCGGGACCACGGGCATCAGCCAGCCGCCGAAAGCGGCGTCCGGGGCGGCCCGCAGCCGGGTGAACATCAGGTAGGGCACAGCCAGGCTGCTGGCCAGGCCGCCCAGCGTGCCCAGCGGCCACAGCACCGCGTCCACGACGAGGGCCGCGTGGGCGCCGATCACGGCGGGGCCGAGCAGCAGTGCCCCGGCCCCGACGGTGAGCAGGGCCATCGGCGGCGCACCGTAGAACTGCACCATGACCGGGTCGCGCGCGTGGCCTAGCGCCGCCGCCGCGGTGCCGGGTCCAGGCCACGATCTCGGCCGCGGCGAGCACCACGAGCCACCCGGCGGCCAGCACCCAGACGACGGTGGCGAACTCGCGCAGCCCCGGCCATGGCACCGGGAGGGTGGCCGCCGCGGTGGCCACGATGCCGGTGCCCATCACCGAGGCGAACCAGTTGGGACCCAGGCTGGCGAAGGCGTGGGCGGGCCGGTCCAGGTCGCGGAGCGGGCCGTGGACGGGAAGAACGGACGTGCTGGTGGTCATGATTCCAGCGTCCGCCGGGGCGGCCCGTGCCGCTAGCCGTCCTGTCCCTGTCAACTCACAAGCAGGGCTTGTGCCCGCCCCGCCCGCCCCCTGTCCTGCCCACAACCCAGTGTTGTGGGCCGGGTTATCGTGGCCGGGTGCCGCTGAGCCCGCACGTTCCCGACCTGGCCGCCCTCGAGCTGTTCGTGGCGGTGGCCCGGTACGGCAGCATCGGGGCGGCCGCGCGGCACACCGGGGTCAGCCAGCAGGCCGCATCGGCCCGGCTGCGTGCGATGGAGGCCCAGGTCGGCACCGCGCTGCTGGACCGCGATCCGCGGGGGTCCCGGCTGACCGCGGCCGGGGCGCTGCTGGTGGACTGGGCCTCCCCGCTGCTGGCCCAGGCGGGCGAGCTCGACAGCGGCATCGCCAGCCTGCGCCGGGCCCGGGACGCCCAGCTGCGGGTCGCAGCCAGCCTCACCGTCGCCGAGCACCTGCTGCCCGCCTGGCTGGTCGCCCTGCGCGACGGGTACGCGCAGGCCGGCCGCCAGCCTGCCGAGATCACCCTGGTCGCGGCCAACAGCGAGGCGGTGGCCGGGCTGGTCGCGGAGCACGGCGTGGATCTCGGCTTCGTCGAGGGGCCGTCCGCGCCGCGGGGGCTGCGATCCCGGGTCGTGGCCACCGACCGGCTGGTCATCGTGGTCCGCCCGGACCATCCGTGGGCCCGCCGCCGGTCTCCGGTCCGCCCGGCCGAGCTGGCGGCCACGCCCCTGGTGGAGCGGGAGGCGGGATCCGGCACCGGGCAGGCGCTGCGCGCCGCGCTCACCGCGTGCCTCGGCCCGGGCACCCGGCTGGCCGCGGCCGCGCTGCGGCTGAGCACCACCACCGCGGTGCGCGAGGCGGTGCGGGCGGGGGCGGGCCCGGCGGTGCTGAGCCTGCTCGCGGTGCGCGAGAACGTGGCGGCGGGTCTGCTGGCCGTGGTGCCGGTCCCGGGTCTCGAGCTGGGCCGCAGGCTGCGGGCGGTGTGGGCCGGATCCGCCCAGCCGCCCGCGGGCCCGGCCCGTGACCTGGTGGCCGTGGCCATCCGGCTCGGAGCGCCGCCCGGGCCCGGTGAGCGGAGGCCCTCGTCACGATCACGGTGACGTGATTGACTCCCTGGCAAAGGGGGTGCAGCCCGATGGCCCACAAGAACCAGGTGGCGTCCGCGCCGCGCAAGAACCACCCGGCCAAGGCGGCCAAGGCGGCCCGGGTGCCACGCCAGCTCTACGAGACCGAGCTGTACCGGCTCCAGGCCGAGCTGGTGAAAGCCCAGGAGTGGGTGCGCGCCGAAGGGGCGCGGATCGTGGTGATCTTCGAGGGCCGGGACGCCGCCGGCAAGGGAAGCACGATCAAGCGCGTCACCCAGTACCTCAATCCGCGGATCGCCCGGATCGCGGCCCTCCCCGCGCCGACCGAGCGCGAGCAGTCCCAGTGGTACTTCCAGCGCTACATCGAGCACCTGCCGGCCTCCGGCCAGATCGTGCTGTTCGACCGGAGCTGGTACAACCGGGCCGGGGTCGAGCACGTGATGGGGTTCTGCACCAAAGAGGAGTACGCCCGGTTCCTGCACCAGTGCCCGATCTTCGAGCGGCTGCTGGTGGAGGACGGCGTCTTGCTGCGCAAGTACTGGTTCTCGGTCAGCGACGCGGAGCAGCAGGAGCGGTTCCGGTCCCGGCTGGAAGATCCCATGCGCCGCTGGAAGCTGTCACCCATGGACCTGGAGTCGGTCACCCGGTGGGAGGACTACTCACGGGCCAAGGATGAGATGATGCTGCACACCGACATCCCCGAGGCGCCCTGGTATGTGGTGGAAAGCGACGACAAGCGGCGGGCCAGGATCAACATGATCGCCCACCTGCTGACCACCATCCCCTACCACGACGTCCAGCGGCCGCCGCTGAAGCTGCCGCACCGCCCGCCGGCCCAGGGCTACGTGCGGGTGCCGCGCGAGATGCAGACCTATGTGCCAGACCACGCGGCGGCCCTGGATGGGCACCGGCGTGAGTGAGCCGACCAAGCCGGAACCGGCCCCCCGCCCGGGGGTCGCCGCATCGATCTGGGCCCTCGAGCACGCCCAGGACTTCGTCAGCGTGGCCGTCGGCGTGGTGCTCATCGTCCTCGCCGCCACGCTGGCCGTATCCGGGGTGGTCGGCTTCGCTGAGGACGTGCGGAAACTCTCGGTCACCACGGCCGCCATCAACCTGCTGGACCGGGTGCTGCTGGTGCTGATCCTGGTCGAGATCGTGCACACGGTCGTGCTGTCGCTGCGCGCGCACCGGCTCGCCGCGCAGCCCTTCATCGTGGTCGGGCTGGTCGCGGTGATCAGGCGGATCCTGTTCCTGCTCAGCAACGAGAACCGCATTCCCACCGCCGAACTGGCCTTGCTCATCGGCATGGTGGTGGCCTTCGTCGCCGCCTACCTGGCGGTCAGCTACTTCGAGAAGCCCGATCCAGAGGAGGGCAGTTCGCTGGCCCGGGCCCCGGGGAAGAAGAACTCCCCTGATACGGTTGAAGCCTCAGGCGGCTAACAATGCCGCCGCTTCCGCGGGCGAGTGGCCCGCGTGGTCGCATCTGTGAGCAGTCCGCTTCCCGGTGAGCCTTGGGTTGAGCCAGCACGGTTCAGCTGCCCTGGTTCGTCGCTGTCGTGACGCTGGTCCCGCGGCGCGGCCCCCGAATCATGGATGGAGTTCACCGTGCCCCAGCGCTCTGCTGCCCCGGGATCCGGCCCGTCTGCCGGTCATCGGCGGCGGAGGCCGGACCGACCCGGCCGGTCGGCCAGCCCGCGCAGGCCGTCGTACCAGGGCCGCTCGCAGCGGCCCGCCGCCCCCCGCCCACCCGTCGTGTCTGAGCTCGAGCGCGCCCTGACCGCCGCGCTGAGCGCCCCGGCTCCGGCCGCGGCGACCTTTGCCGAGCTGGGCCTGCCCGGACCCCTGGTCACCGCGCTCGCCGAGCAGGGCATCAACGCACCCTTCGCCATCCAGGCCCGGGCCCTGCCCGACGCGCTGGCCGGCCGGGACGTGCTGGGCCGCGCGCAGACCGGGTCCGGCAAGACCCTCGCCTTCGGCCTTCCGCTGCTGGCCCGGCTGGCCAGCCAGGCCGGCCGCCGCCAGTCCCGCGCGCCCCGCGGGCTCGTCCTGGTCCCGACCCGGGAGCTGGCCCGCCAGGTCGCCGAGGTGCTCGCCCCGCTGGGCCGCAGGCTCGGCGTCCGGGTCACCACCGTCTACGGCGGTGCCCCGATGGGCCGGCAGATCGACCAGCTCACCCGCGGGGTGGACATCGTGGTGGCCACGCCCGGCCGGCTCATCGACCTGATCGACCGCCGCGCGGCCAGCCTCGCCCAGGTCGAGATCGCCGTCGTGGACGAGGCAGATCACATGGCCGACCTGGGCTTCCTGCCCGCCGTGACCCAGCTGCTCGACGCGACACCGGCGGACGGGCAGCGGATGCTGTTCTCCGCCACGCTGGACCGGGACGTGGACCGCCTGGTCACCAGGTACCTGACCGACCCGGCCCTGCATGCCGTCGCCCCGGTGGATGAGCCGGGCCAGGCCGCGGATCACCAGGTGTTCGTCCTGCCCGCCGCGGACAAGGTGGCGATCGCGGCCGAGATCGCCGGGCGGCCCGACCGCACCCTGATCTTCACCCGGACCAAGCACGGCGCGGCCCGGCTGGCCAAGCAGCTGACCCGGGCCGGAGTCGAGGCCGCCGCGATCCACGGTGACCTCAACCAGAACCAGCGCCAGCGCGCCCTCGACGGTTTCGCCGCCGGGTACCCGCGGGTGCTGGTGGCTACCGATGTGGCCGCCCGCGGGCTGCACATCGACGACGTGGGCCTGGTGGTTCACTTCGATCCACCGAACGACCACAAGGACTACCTGCACCGCTCGGGCCGCACCGGCCGGGCCGGCGCGACCGGCACCGTCCTCGCGCTCGTCGATCCCGCCCAGGTCCGCGAGGTAGCGCGGCTGCACGAGGCGGCCGGGGTGAGCCCGGCCCGGCACCAGGTGCAGCCCGGCGCCCCGGCGGTCCGGGACATCGCGACGTCCGGGACACCGATCCCCCCGCCGCCGCCCCGCCCTGAGCGTGTGGCCAGCGCCGGCGGCCCGGCCCGGCCCGGCCGCGAGGGCCGCTCCCGGCCCGGCCGCGACGGGCGTGCCCGGTCCGGGGCGAACCGCGGGCGCCGCAACCGCCCGCCGCGGACCCGGTTGCCCGAGGCCAGCTAGACCGTGATCCGGGGCACCCGCCGTGGGTGGTCCCGGATCATGCTCCTTGCCCATCACGGGGCGGCCGTGCGACGATCCCAAGTACGTGGCCGCTGGCCGCGCGACCCCGCAGCACTGGCCTTGTAGCACTGGGAGTGCCCCGTTGGCTCAGCCCGGCACACGGTGACCGCCCCACCTGCCCAGGATGCCCGCCTGCGCGGCGAGCCGGTGGCGCGCGCCGTTTTCGTGGGCCTGCCCGCCCGTTACGACCGGCTCGCCTACCTGCTCTCGATGGGCCAGGACCGGCGCTGGCGGCGGGCGGTGGTCCGGCATACCGCCGACGGGCAGCCGGGCCTGGCGCTGGACGTGGCGACGGGCCCGGCGGGGATTGCCCTCGCGGTGGCCGGCGCCACCGGCGCCAACGTGGTCGGGGTGGACCTGAACGAGCCCATGCTGCGCGCGGGCGTGGCCCGGACCCGGCGCCCTGGCCGCCGCGGGCGGGTCCGGCTCACCGCGGGCCGGGCGGATGAGCTTCCCTTCCCGGACGCCACCTTCGACGCGGTGACCTTCTCCTACCTGCTGCGCTATGTGGACGATCCGGCGGCGACCATCGCCGAGATGGCCCGCTGCCTGCGTCCTGGCGGCACCCTGGCCAGCCTTGAGTTCTATCTGCCGCCGCAGCCCTGGTGGCGGGCGGCCTGGTGGTGCTACACGCGGCTGGCCTTGCCCGTGCTCGGCGCGCTGACCGGCGGCGCGGCCTGGTACCGGGTCGGCCGGTTCCTCGGGCCCAGCATCTCCGTGCACTACCGGCAGCATCCCCTCGACGATCACATCGCGGCCTGGCGTGCGGCGGGCCTGACCGACATCGGGGTCAGCGTGATGAGCCTGGGCGGGGGGCTGGTCATGTGGGGCCGCAAGGGGGCGCCGCCCGCGGGACCTGGTTCGTGAGCGCGCGTACCGAGAAGACCGCCTTCTACGCGATGGGCCGCGGGACCGGGGGCTTTCGCGACTGGCTGACGTTGCTGCACCCGCCGTACACGCTGTGGCACCTGTCCTACGTGGCGATCGGGGCGGCGCTGGTGCCGCACCCGGTGCTGTGGCGGCTCGGCGCCACCATGCTCGCGTTCTTCCTGGCGGTGGGCGTGGGTGCGCACGCGCTCGACGAGCTCAACGGCCGGCCGCTGGGCACCGGTATCAGCAGCCTGGTCCTGGCCATCACGGCCGGGGTATCCATCGCCATCGCGGTCGCGATGGGCCTGATCGACGGGGGGCTGCGGCTGCTCCCGTTCGTGATCGTGGGCGCGATCCTGGTCTGCGGGTACAACCTGGAGCTCTTCGGCGGCCTGCTGCACAGCGACTTCTGGTTCGGCGCGGCCTGGGGGGCGTTCCCGGTCCTGGTCGGCGCGTACGCCCAGCACTGGACGCTGCCCCCAGCCGTGCTGATCGCCGCGGTGGCCGCGTTCTTCCTGTCCATGGGCCAGCGCTCGCTGAGCACCCCGGCCCGGGCGCTGCGCCGCCGGATCGCCTCGGTGTCGGTCCGGGTCACCTGGCGTGACGGCAGCCAGCAGGAACTCGACCGGGCCGACCTGCTCGCGCCGCTGGAGCGCGCGCTCCGCTACTTCACCTGGGCCACCGGGACCCTGGCCGTGGCCCTGGTCGTGGCCCGGTGAGCACGCCCGGGTTCGACGTGGTGGTCGCCGGCGCCGGGCCGGCCGGGAGCGTGGCCGCGCTGGTCCTGGCCCGCGGCGGCGCCCGGGTCGCCCTGGTGGACAAGGCGGCCTTCCCCCGCGACAAGGCCTGCGGTGACCTGGTCGGGCCGCGCGGCGTGGGCCTCCTCGACGAGCTAGGCGTGTCCGTCCCGGACGCCGGGCAGGGTGCGGATCTCCTGGTCGTAGGACCGTCCGGGCACCGCTCGCGGCTGCCGGCCTTCGCTGGCCGGGCCTATCCGGGCCACGGGGTGGTCATCCCCCGGGTGGTCCTGGACGACGCGCTCCGCACGGCCGCCATCGAAGCCGGCGCGGAACCCATCCGGGCCCGGGTCAGCGGGATGGACCGCTCGCCCGGCGGCCCGGTCCGGGCGCTGATCACCAGCGGCGGCCAGCGGCTCGCCGCGGACGCCTTCATCGGCGCGGACGGCGCGCTGAGCCCGGTCGCGCGGCTGGCCGGGATCCTGGACACCGACACCGCCCTGTGGGGCTTCGCCATCCGCGCCTACATCCCCGCCGAGGTCCCGCTGCCGCTGCTGGTCCTGCTGGACCAGGCACCGTGGCGGATCTACCCCGGGTACGGCTGGCTGTTTCCCGGCGCGGACGGGCAGGCCAACGTGGGCATCGGGGTGGGCCTGGGCACCCGGCGGCGCCAGGCCCGGCTCCGGGACGATCTGGCCCGGTTCGTCACCTCGCTGCGCGCGTCTGGCGATCTGGCTCCGGAGGCCCGGATCGGGCCGGTGACCGGCGGCTGGCTGCGCATGGGCGGCACCGGCACCCCGCCCGCGGCCGGCAACGTGCTGCTGGCCGGGGACGCCGCGGGGCTGATCAACCCGCTGCAGGGCGAGGGCATCGGGCCCGGCATGGTCAGCGCGCGGCTGGCCGCGGAAGCCCTGCTGGCCGGCCCGGGGCGCGCCGCCGCCGCCTACACCGACGCGGTGACCGCCGCGTTCGGCCGGTACCTGCCGGGCGCCGCGGCCCTCCAGGCCACCCTGCTGCACCGCCCGCGCGTGGCGTCGGCCGCCGTGCGGCTGCTCACCGCGCCCGCGGTCCGGCGGGTGCTGGCCGGCACGTGGTCGCTGTACTGGAACGGCCTGGTGGACGGGGCCAGCCCGCGGCCGGCCGCGTGGACCGCCGCTGCTGTGCAGCAGGTGGCCAGCCGCGCGGGCCGCCGGTGGCCCGCGAACTCCCGGGACCTGGGTCACCTGGACCCTGGCGGCCTGGACTCCGGTGCCCCCGGAGTCCCCGACGAGGCCCCTGACCTGCGCAAATCACCCTCTGAGGATGAGGTGCGGTCGTCCTGACCTGATTGGCTCGTGGCCAGCCCCCCGGGGAGGAATCTTGGTCACAGCCACCAAGCCCGGCGCCCCGGGTGGCGCCGGCGCCGGGACGGCGCCGCGCCGGGCGTCCCTGGTCCTGCTCGCGCTGATCGTGGTGGCCGCGGTGGCCAACCTCAACCTCACCGTGGCCAACGTCGCCCTGCCCGGCATCGGCCGGGCCTTCGCCACCGGCCAGACCACGCTCGACCTGATCGCCCTCGGCTACTCACTCGGCCTGGCCGGGTCGGTGCTCTACCTGGGGGCGGTGGGCGACCGCTACGGCCGGCGGATGATGCTGGTGGCGGGCGTGCTGCTGTCCGTCCCGGCCTGCCTGCTGGCCGCCTACGCCCCGGACGCAGGCGTGCTGCTGGCCGGCCTGGTCCTGCAGCACTTCTGGTGGGGATCGGCGTTCCTGCTCACCCTGCCGCTGGCGGTCGTGGCCCTCGTCCTGGCCCTGGCCTGCGTGCCCTCACACGTCAACGAGACCACGGACCCCGTCGATCATCTCGGCGGAGTACTGTCGATGGTTTTCGTTGCGGCTCTGGTAGTAACGATCAATTTCGCGCCCGTCCCGGGCGCGGGTGCCCTGGCCCTCGGCACGGCCCTGGTCACGCTGGCCGCGGGGGCCGGGTTCTTCCTCCGCCAGCGCCGGGCCCGGTCTCCCCTCTACGACCTGCACGTGGCGGGGCGGCGGATCTTCTGGGTCGCGGCGGTCGGCGGGATCATCGTCTTCGGGTCGCTGATGGGGGCGATCTTCGTGGGCCAGCAGTACCTGCAGGACGTGCTCGGCTACTCGCCGCTGCGCGCCGGGGTGGCCATCCTCCCGGCGGCGGTGTGCATGGTGGGGTTCGCGCCGCTGTCGGCCCGGCTCACCCATGCCCTCGGGTCGGGCTTCACCCTGCTCAGCGGGTACCTGTTCTGCCTGTTCAGCTTCACAACCATGCTGGTGGCCTGGAAGCAGGACAGCTCCTACTGGGTGGTCGGGCTGGCCTTCGCGTTCCTGGGCGCCGGGGTGGGGCTGGCCGGCACGCCGGCCTCGCATTCGCTCACCAGCTCCGTCCCCACCCGGCGCGCCGGGATGGCCTCCGGCACCGCTGACCTGCAGCGCGACCTGGGCGGCGCGATCATGCAGTCGATCCTGGGCGCGCTGCTGACGGCCGGTTATGCCAGCGTCATCGCCAAGTCGGTCGCCAGCGCACCGGACCGGAGCAAGATCACCGGCAGCGTGCAGAGCCAGCTGGAGAAGTCCTTCGCCGGCGCCCAGCAGGTGGCGCAGCGCTATCCGCAGTACGCCAGCAAGATCACCGCAGCGGCGAAGAGCGCGTTCCTGTCCGGCGACCAGTGGGCCTACAGCGCCGCCATCATCGGCGTGCTGCTCGGCGCGGCGCTGGTGTTCTTCATGTTCCCGCGGCACGAGGCCGAGATCGCGCTGCTGACCCGGTACCACGCTGAAGACCAGCGGTAGACGCTCAGGCCCGTGCTGGCCAGGCCCGTGCTGGCCAGCCCAGGCTGGTTAGGACTGGGGCGCGTAGTTGTCCGGCTTCGGGCCGGCCAGCCGGGCGGTCTCCGGCGTCTGGGTGACCGACGACGGGCTGACGAACGTGCTGCCGGACGGCGTGACCTGCACGGCCTGGCCCGTGGCGCTGCCCTTCAGCAGATGCTTCCAGGTCAGGAACCACACCGTGAAACCGTCGTCCCACCGGCCGGCCTTCGGGCTGCCGATGACCGTCACCGGATCCCCGGGGGTCGCGAGGTTGTAGTACATCGCCGCGTGCTCCGGGGACAGATTCAGGCACCCGTGACTGACGTTGGTGATGCCCTGCTCGCCCACCGACCACGGCGCCGAGTGCAGGTAGTCGCCGCTGTAGGTGAAGCGCACCGCGTCGTTCACCAGCTCGTTGTAGCCGTTGCCGACCATCCGGACCGGGTTGCCCTTCTCCAGGGTGATGTAGGTGCCGTCCACCGTGTCCAGGCCGGGCCGCCCGGAGCTGATCGGCCAGTGACCCCACAGCTTGCCCTTGTAGAAGACGTTCAGGTAGTGGGTCTTGGTGCTCGCCACCACGACCAGCGAGGGCCCGATGTCGAAGGTCTGGGTGAGGTTAGCGGTGAAGAAGACGCCGGGGGAGGCTTCCACCCCGGCCAGGTGCCCGTTGAAGGAGACCGTGGTGTTCGCGGGCCAGTAGTTCATGGTGCGGAAGTACAGCGTCTGGTTGCCGTCCCAGTACCAGGCGCCGGTGACCGGCTTGGAGCTCTTGATCTGCAGTGACTTTTCCACCGCGGTCTTGTTGGTCACCGGGGAGCTGAACGTGATGCGGATGGGTATCCCGACGCCGTAGGACTGCTTGTAGCCCTCGAAGATCATGGCGGTGTCGGACGCGGCCGGCGTGAGCGTGTGGAAGCTGCTCGTCGTGGTGATCGTGGTCCCGGACGAGTTCACCGCGGTGGCCCGGACCGTATAGTCCCGGGACGGCTGCAGCGCCCACCGGTTGCGCCAGACCGTCTGCGATCCGTTGAGCGAACCGCCCACCGTCTGGTGCCCGGAGGTCACGGTGACGCTCTTGATCTTTCCGCTGGCCGCGGTGACCGTGACCCCCTTGCTGGGGTTGACGTCATGGTGCCCGTTACCCGGGCTGATGTGCAGCTGGGCCCGGGCCGCGGCGGCCGAGGCCCGGGCCGCGCTGTGCGAGGCCGCGGGCGTGCTGGGCTCCGGCGATCCGCTGGAGCAGGCCGCGATCAGCAGGCCGGCCGCGGCGGTGGCGGCGGTAATGGCGAGCACGCGGCCTGGTCCGCCACTGCCCTGGAGGGCTCTCGTGATGCGCCGCTGGCCGTCCGCCCTGTCGCTCTGCCGCACTGCCGATCCTCCTGTTGCTGACCATTCGCTGCTAGTGCTGGCCTTCCCGGCATTTTCCGGGTGAAGCACCCACTGTTGAGACGGATCTGGCACGCCGTGGGTTGCCGTCCCACGGTACCCGTCCGCCGCGAGCCCGGCGAACCAGCAGAAAACCGGTGATACCGGCCAGCGCCGCGATGGCGGTCGCGGTCCAGGGCACATAGTCACCGAGCTGGTCGTAAGGGGTCCGGGCCGTCGCCGGGGGCAGTCCCAGCCGGACCACGGTCACGCCCCGCTGCTGCGCGGACATCAGGGCCAGCCGCCGCCCGCGCGCGTCGAAGGCCGCGCTGTCCCCGGTCAGGGCGGCCTGGACCACCGGGCGGCCGGTTTCCGCGGCCCGCACCGCGCTCAGCGAGGCGTGCTGGGCGGGCGCCCAGCTCCGCTGGAACGTCGAGTCGGAGGTCTGGTACACGATGAGCTGGGCCCCCAGGTCCGTATCGACCCGGGACATATCGGGGAAGGCGGACTCGAAGCAGATCAGCACGCCGAGCGGCAGCGGCAGGCCGAGCCGGTCGGTGGCCCGGATGAGGTGCGCACCGTCACCGGGGACCATGTTGCTCGAGGCGGCCTGGCTGATCCCCGCGATCCAGCCGAGCGCGCCGCGCAGCGGAATGTACTCGCCGAACGGGACCAGCCGCGTCTTGGTGTACGAGCCGGCGATGCCGTGCGGCCCGATCAGCAGGGCCACCTTCGAATGCGCGCCATCCGGCAAAGACGCATCCTGGTTCACCAGCACCTGGGCGCCGGTGCTCGCGGCCAGCCGCCTGATCTGCCCGAAGAGCACCGGCTGACGATCGATGTCGGTGCCGACGCTGCTCTCGCCCCAGACGATCAGGTCCGGGCGAGCGCCGCGGAGCCGCGTCGAGAGCCCCAGGCTCGCGTCCGCCCGCTGGTTCTCGCCGGTGGTGATGCCGGGCTGGACCAGCGCCACCGTGACGTGCCGGACCGGCGGCACGGCGGTGCTGAGGGCGAAGGCCACCGGCCCGGCGGCCAGCGCCACCGCGAAGCCGGCCGCCCCGGTGACGCGCACCGCCATCCCCCGGGCCAGCAGCAGGATCGCGATGCCCGTGTTCGCCGCGACCAGGGCGAAGCTGATCAGCCAGACGCCGCCCACCGCGGCCAGGGCCAGTACCGCAGGATGCTGCCACTGGCTGGTACCCAGCACGTCCCAGGGGCCGCCGAACCCCTGCCAGGACCGGGCCCACTCGGTGAACACCCAGTAGCCAGGCAGCACGACCAGCGCGGCGAGGGCCCGGCCGGGGCGCAGCGGCGCGCGGAGCAGAGCCCAGGCGGCCACCCCGAACCCGGTCCCCAGGGCCCCGAATACCACCGCGACCAGCAGCAGGGCCGGCCCGATGTTGGGGACCAGCCAGTACAGCGCGGCCAGGAAGAAGCCGGCTCCCAGCCACCAGCCGCGCACCGCGGCCTCCCGGGCCGACGGCGCGCCGCGCATGATGAGGATCCCGGGCACCAGCCCGCACCAGCCGAGGAATTCCAGGTTGAGCTGGGGGAAGGCCAGGATCGGCAGCGCGCCCGCCCCCAGTGCCGCGTACCGGAGAGGCTGGGCGAAGGCGCGCCAGACTGCCATGACTCCCATTGTCGGTCCAACCGGGCGGGCCAGGACCGCCCGGGCCCATCCGTGATGCTCGCGTTACGTGGTGCCGGGGTTCCCGCCCCGCCGGGCCCGGATCACCGCGAGGGCGATGGCCCAGCCGAGAGCCAGGATGGCCAGCGCGGTGAGCACGGCCTCCGGCCAGCCCGCCAGCCGGTCGGCGAGGGTGAGGCCGGTGCGCAGCGGGACCCGGCGGTCCAGCACCGCCCGCTGCCACATCCCGGTCCGGGCGAGCACCGCGCCGTCCGGGGCGATGATGGCGCTCTCGCCGGTCGTGGAGGCGTACACGATCGCGCGATCCGACGTGATCGCCTGGATCCGGGCCATGGCCACCTGCTGGGTGGACTCGCCGGACTGGCCGTCCACCTCGAATGTGGCGTCGTTCGACTGCACCGCGAGCAGGTTGGCTCCCGCGGTCACCTCGGACCGCACCAGTCCGTCGAAGCCGATCTCGTAGCAGATCACGTCGCCGAGCCGGATGGGGCCCTGGTGGAACACCACCGCGCGGTGGCCGGCGGTGAAGTTGACCGGCTGCAGGTTGACCAGCGGGGTGATGTGCGCGAGCAGGCTGCGGAAGGGGATGTACTCGCCGAACGGCACCAGCTGGCGCTTCACGTAGATCGCCACCGGGCCGCGGCGGGGCAGCCACAGCTGGCCGGTATTGCGGAGCGGATTCTCCAGCAGCGCCCCGACCAGCACCGGGCGGTCGACGGCCGCCACCGCCCGGGCGATCGTGGCGTAAATGGCCGGGTACTCGCCCGGGTCGAGGTCGGTCGAGTTCTCCGGCCAGATCACCAGGTCCGGGGCGGGCCGGGCGCCCGAGGCGACCTGCGCGGCCAGGGCCCGGGTGGCGGCAGCGTGATTCTCGGTCACCGTGGACGCGCGGAGCAGGTCCGGCACCGACCGGGCGTGCGGGACATCGCCCTGCACCGCGGCCACCGTCGCGGTGCGCTGCCCCGTCCCGGCCCCGTCCACCGGGAGCAGGGTGCCCGCGAGGGCCACCCCGGCCGTGGCCGCCGTGGCCGCCGCCGCGAGGACCAGGCGGCGCCGGCCGGCCCGGGTGCGCAGGCCCGGGCGCAGGCCTGGGCCCAGGACCAGCCACGCCAGCATCGCCCCGGTCAGCGCGACCAGGAAGGAAAGCAGCGGGGGTCCGCCGATCGCGGCCCAGCCCGCGGTGGGCGCGCCCGCCTGGCTCATCGCCAGGCGGCCCCAGGGGAAGGCATAGGGCCAGCGGGACCGCATCGCCTCGGCCGCCACCCACCAGGTAGCCACCGCCAGCGGCCAGCCGGGCAGCCCGAGCAGGAGCCGCTGGCCCACCGCCAGCAGCCCGAAGATCACCGCCTCGGCGATGGCCAGCGCGGCCCACGCGTACCAGGCCACATTGACCAGCCAGGACAGCAGGGGCACGAAGAAGGCGATCCCGAAGACCAGCCCGATGAGGAACGAGGCCCGCAGCCCCTGGCGGTGCAGCGCGATCACCAGCAGGGCCGGCCCGGCCGCCGCCAGCGGCCAGAATCCGGCCGGCGGGAACGCGGCCACCAGGGCGGCCCCGCCGGCCACGGCGGTCAGCAGGGCCCAGGGCAGCCGCAACCCGTCCCGCCGCAGCCCGGCCAGGCCCGCCGGGACGCCGCCGGCCACGGGGGGAACCCGCCCGGCGGTGGCCACGCCGCCGGTGCTGCCCTCCGGGATCTGCCGCATGGCCAGAGCGTAACCGGATATGCGGGGTGAGCGGCCCCGCCGGGTCACCTCAGGGGCGGGTGGTGTTGCGTGCCGGTCTAGATCCGTTTTACCAGGATCGCGAATCTTAGCGTGATAGCTTGATCACAGTCTGTTCTCAGGTGGGAGGCAGGCCAGCCCTGACCGCACGGCACGAGGGTCCGTCAGTGATCAAGATCCGCTATTCAGATCTGCCCCCGGGCCGCCACGTGCACGTCCACGCGGCTGGCCGGCAGTCCGTCATCTACCTGCTTCCTGGTCTTTCCCCCGCCCAGCGGCGGGACGCGCTGGGCAGGTTAATCCGCACCTCACGCCAGGGGTACGGGCCACGGCTCCGGGCTCCAGGGGTCAGGTTCGCAGTCGCCAGGGACGTGGCGAGGACCACGGTGCGCAACGCGCTGGCGGCGGTCCGGTGCCACCCCGCGGGCTCGACGGCCCTGGCGGCCCTCATCGCGGCGGGCGTGATCTGCTACGCCTTCTTCGTCACCGTGACGGTGCGGTTCACCCCGCACCCGGCCGGCCCGCCGGTCGCGGCGCCGTCCGGGCCGCAGATCCCCGGGGGCCGGTCACCGGGAAGCGGCGCCAGCGGCCCGGCGGGTACCCAGCCCCCGGCCAGCGGGCGCCGGACCGCGTCTCCCGGCCCGCCCGGAGCCAGCCCCAGCGGCGGCCCCGGAACTGGCTCCGGAACCGGCCCCGGGGGTGGCGCCGCGCCCTCGGGCCAGGCGGCCAATCCGGTGCCGCTGCCCACCGGCACCTGGTCAGCCCCGGGGGGTGTGCTGCCGACCGGCTCGGCCGGGCCGACGTCACCTGCCTCATCTCCGCCGTCCGCCACGCCATCCCCGGTGCCGTCGACGGCGCCGCCCGCGGCCGGCCCCGCGCCGCGCCGCGGGGACCCGGCCGGGCTGTGCCTGCAACTAGGTCCCCTCGGCGTCTGCCTCTCCGGCTAGCCCGGGTAACCTGCCACCGGGACGACGGGAGGTACTGAGGTGAGCCGCCGTGGCTGGGTTCTCTTCGCGGCGATGAGCGTGATCTGGGGCGTGCCTTACCTGCTCATCAAGGTCGCGGACGGCGGGGTCTCGGTTCCGGTTCTCGTCTTCGCCCGGGTGGCCGGGGGAGCCGTGGTGCTGCTGCCCATCGCCGTGCACCGCAGGCAGGTAGGGGTGCTGCGCGGGCACTGGCGGTGGCTGGCCGTGTTCGCGTGCGTGGAGATCATCCTGCCGTGGCTGTTCCTGAGCGCGGCGGAGAAACGGCTGTCCAGTTCGATGAGCGGGCTGCTCGTCGCGTCGGTACCGATCATCGGGGTGGCCCTGGCCCGGCTCACCGGGGACCGGGAGCGCCTCACGCCGCTGCGCTGGGCCGGCCTGCTCGGCGGGCTGGCCGGGGTGGCGCTGCTCGCCGGGCCGGGCGCGGTGCACGGTGACCTGGGGTCGGTCGCCCTGGTCATGCTGACCGCGGTGGGATACGCCATCGGGCCGCTGATCGCCAGCCGCAAGCTCGCCGACCTGCCCGGCCTCGCGGTGACCGCGGTGTGCCTGGGATTCGCGGCCGTGGTCTACGCCCCGGCGGCCGCGCTGACCTGGCCGCGATCGGTCCCGTCCGCCGCCGTGCTGGCCAGCCTGGCCGGTCTGGCCCTGATCTGCACGGCCCTCGCCTTCGTACTGTTCTTCAGGCTGATCGCCGAGGTCGGCCCGGCCCGGGCCACGGTGATCACGTACGTGAACCCGGCCGTGGCCGTGGCCCTCGGCGTGGGGGTACTCGGCGAGCCGCTCACCCCGGAGATCATCGCGGCCTTCGGCCTGATCCTGGCGGGCTCCGTGCTGGCCACCAGGTCCGCCCAGCCGGCCGGTTCCGGGGCCGGGGAGGCGGCCCAGGACCAGCCCCGCGCTGCGCCCGGGCCGCTGAGCAAAGCCCCGTGACCAGCGCGGCGGATGCTGGCGCGGCGCTCGACGCGCTGGACGCGCTGCTCAGTGGCCCGGGCGCGGAACTGCTGGCCTCGCTGCGGCACGAGGCGCTCACCCCGGGCACCGCGCTGGCCCTGGGCACCCGGCTGCGCGCGACGTACCCGGCCGGGCTGGTCGCGGCGGCCCTGGCCCAGCACGAACTGCGGCTCGCGGCCCGGGCCAAGTTCAGCCGGGCCATGGACATGTTCTTCACCCGGGCCGGGCTGGAGCAGGCCTCCGCCGAGGTGGTGGCCCAGCACCGCCAGGCCCGGTTCGCGGAGGCCGGCCTGCTGGCCGACCTGTGCTGCGGCATCGGCGGTGACCTGATCGCCCTGGCCGGGAAGCACCCGGTCCGGGCCGTCGACCGGGACCCGCTGCACCTGCGGATGGCCATGCTCAACGCCGCGGCCTGCGGGGTGGGCCGCGGCGCGCAGGCCGTGCAGGCCGACGTCCGCGAGGTGGACCTGGCCGGAGTGGATGCGCTGTTCATCGACCCCGCCCGGCGTACCGGCGGCCGCCGGCTGGGCCCCGGCACGAGCGAACCGCCCCTGGCCTGGTGCCTGGACCTGGCCGGGCGTATCCCCAGGCTGGGCATCAAGGCGGCCCCCGGGATCGCGCGGGACGCGGTACCCGGCGGCTGGGAACTGGAGTTCGTGGCCGTCGGGCGGGACCTGAAGGAAGCGGTGGCCTGGTCGCCGTCCCTGGCCGGCCCGGCCACCCGGGCCACCATCCTGCCTGGCGGCCACACGCTCACCCCGCGACCAGGCCCGCCGGTCCCGGTGGCCGCACCCGGCCCGTTCCTCCTCGACCCGAACCCCGCGGTGACCCGGGCCGGGCTGGTCGAGGAGCTGGCCCGGGACCTGGGGGCGTGGAAGATAGACCAGCAGATCGCGTTCCTGGCCGCGGACTCAGGCGTGCGCACCCCGTTCGCCCGCACCCTGCGGGTCCTCGACTCCGGGCCGTGGAACCAGAAACAGCTGCCGGCCCGCCTGCGTGATCTGGACATCGGTGCGCTGGACATCCGGCGCCGGGGACTGGCCGGGGATGTGGACCGGCTGCACCGGCAGCTGAAGCTGTCCGGTTCCCGCCGGGCCACCCTGGTCATGACCCGGGCCCGGGATGAGCCCTGGGGGCTGATCTGCCTGGACGCTGATCTGTCTTAGCTGTCCGTCCTGACTGTGCGCCCAGCGACCTGACTGCGGACCGGATCGCCGTACGTGCCCGCTAGACTCGCGCACGTGATTGACCTGAGGGCTGCACGCCAGGAGCCGGACCGCTACCGGTCGGCGCTCGCCCGGCGTGGCGCCGCCGACGACTTCGATGCCCTGCTCGCCGCCGACCAGACCTGGCGGGAGCTGACCGAACGGGCCGAGAACCTGCGCGCCGCGCAGAAGCGGTCGTCCCGGGGCGGCAAGCCCAGCCCCGGGGAACTCGCCGATCTGCGGCAGCGCCGCAAGGAACTCGACGCGGCCGAGTCGGACCTGGCCGAGGCCGAGCAGAGGCGGCAGGCCCTGCTGGCCCGGATTCCCAACCTCCCTGACCCCAGTGCCGCGGACGGCATGGCCGAGGAAGACTCGGTCGTGCTGCGCACCTGGGGCGAGCCACCCCGGTTCACGTTCGGTGTCCGGGACGCGACCGATCTCGGCGGCCCGGCGGGCTGGATCGACATGGCCCGCGGCGCCCGGCTGTCCGGGTCCCGGTTCGCGTACCGCTTCGGCGACGTGGCCGTGACCGAGATGGCCCTGTACCGCTTCGTCCTCGACCGCCTGGCCGGGAAGGGATTCATGACCGTCCTGCCGCCGGTACTGGTCGGCGAGCGGGCCATGTACGGCACCGGGTTCCTGCCCACCGAGGAGTCCAACCTGTACCACCTGGAACGGGACAACCTGTACCTGACCGGGACCTCGGAAGTGGCGCTGGCCGGAATCCACACCGACGAGCGGCTCGAGGAGAGCGAGTTGCCCGCCAAGTACGCGGCGTTCAGCACGAACTTCCGGCGTGAGGCGGGGGCCGCGGGCAAGGACACCAAGGGCATGTTCCGGGTCCACCAGTTCGACAAGGTGGAGATGTACGTCTACTGCCTTCCGGAGCAGTCAGCGGAGTTCCACGAGGAACTGCTCGCGCACGAGGAGGAGATCGTCCAGGCCCTCGGGCTGCCCTACCGGGTGATGAACATCGCCGTGGGCGACCTCGGCGCGCCTGCGGCCAAGAAGTACGACATCGAGGCCTGGTTCCCGGCCCAGGAGCGCTACCGGGAGATCACCTCCTGCTCGAACACCACTGACTACCAGGCCCGGCGGCTGAACATCCGGTTCCGCCGCGAGGGCAAGCTGCACTTCGCGCACACCCTGAACGGAACCGGCGCGACCGCCCGGTCGCTCCTGTCGATCATGGAGAACTTCCAGGACGAGGGGGGAGTCGTGGCCGTCCCGGAGGTCCTGCAGAGCTACGGCGCCCCGGCCACCCTCGGCCGGACGCCGGGCTAAGCCCCGGATCCGCCGGCCTGGCTGCCGCCCGCCTGGCCCGCACCGGCCTGGCCCGCACCGGCCTGGCTGCCGCCCAGCGTGCTGAGCAGGCTGCTGGCCTCCGGGGAGCCGAGCCCGGTGCAGGCGTCCCAGCCCGGCCCGGCCGCGTAGGCCCCGTTGCTGCCGCTGGTGATGTCGCGGAAGCCCGGCGCCGCCGTGCCCGCGGTCACGCCCGCGTAGAGCAGGGGCTGGATCAGGCCGAACGGCTTCCCGGTGGACTGCGCCAGCCGGCTGATGAGCCCGGCCCACAGCGGCGCCACCGCACTCGTCCCGCCGATCACCGTGGACTGCCCGTCCACCCGGACCTGATAACCGGTGGCCGGGTCGGCGCAGCCGGCCACGTCGGGCACGCCCCGGCCGGCGGCCGTGCCGCCCGCCGCCCCGGCCTGGGCCGGGACGCCCGCGCTGGCCTGCCAGGACGGGAGGCCGAAGGTGTCGCTCACGCCACCGCCGGTGGCGCCGCCCGAGGCCCCGTCGTTCCAGACCGTCTCGGAGCTGATCACGCCGGTCGCGGCGTCGCCGCGCAGGCTGGTCCCGCCGCAGGCCAGCGCGTGCGGGCTGGACGCGGGGAAGTCAACGTGGGTGCCGCTGCCGCTCTGGCCGTCGCTGCTGCCGTTGTCTCCGGCTGCGACGGTGACCGTGACGCCCAGCGCGGCCGCGTCCGCCATCGCCTGGTCCAGCGAGGTCCGGGCCTGGGCGGTCCAGGAATCCTCGGACTGCCCCCAGCTGATGCTGACCACCGCGGGTGTCGGGGTGGCGTGCACCGCGGTGGTCACCGCGTCCACGAAGCCCTGGTCGGTGTTGGGTGCGAAGTAGACGACCTGGGCGGCCCCCGGGGCCACCCCGCCGGCCACCTCGATGTCCAGCAGGACCTCGCCGTCGGCACCGTTAGGGTCCTGGCCGGGCTGGTTGACCGCGCCGTCCACGCTGGCCGCGGTGACCGAGGGAACCGGGAGGCCCAGCCCGGCGAAGTAGGGATCGAGGTCGCTGCTGCCGAATCCGCCGCCCAGCTCGATGATCGCGATGGTCTGGCCGGTCCCGTCGGTGCCCGCCGGGAACTGGTACAGCTCGGCGACCTGCGGCGGGGTGTAGGACGTGGGCGCCGCGGCCGGGGCGGCGGCCCGGGCCCCCGCGGCCGGGGCGCGGCGGAACTGCGCGCGGGCCTGCGGCCGGTCGTCCAGGCCCAGCACGGCGAGCACGATGCCGTTCAGTTCGGCGGGGATCTGCAGCCCGCCTTCCCGGTACCGGTGCTCGACCATGTCCTGTCCTGTGACCGGGTCCGGGGTGCGGGCCAGGCGCAGCGTGGCCCCGAAGGTCGCGGACAGGGCCGCGATGGTGCCCGTCACCTTGACCCGGCGGGCGCCGGCGTCGGCGCTGGTGACCCGCAGGCCGTGCCCGGCCAGCACGGTCGAGATAAGGTCCAGGTCGGCCGGGTCGGTGCCGTGCTGATCGGCGAATTGCTCCCTGGTCAGCGTGGCGGGCCCCTGCACCAGGTCCCGGGGCAGCGCGGCCCGGCGCCGGGTCACCAGCGTCACCTCGATCTGCTGGGCTTCATCCACCGCGCCCAGTTGCTGCGACTCCGGCAGGGAACCGCGCTCGCTGCCGGGCAAAGGCACGAAGGATTGTCCGGTCATTATCGCTCCCTGGGTGGCCGACGCCGTTCCAGCAGCCAGTATGTCGCGTGCTGGCTGGCCGGGGAGCCGTTCCCCCGGCAAAACGGATAGCGGGCTCACCAGGGCGGAAATGCGGAGGGCGGGAACGGCCGCAGCCGTTCCCGCCCTCCGCAGGATGCCTGGTCGGTCAGGCCGCCCGGTCAGGCGCCGTGGTCAGGCCGCCCGTGGTCAGGCCGCCCGTGGTCAGGCCGCCCGTGGTCAGGCAGCCAGTCGCTCCGCGGCCGGATCGCCGGTCCGCGAGTTGCCCGTCACCTCCAGGCGGTGCACCACATTCTCGGTGCTGACCTCGTGCGCGGCGAGATCTGCCAGCGCGACCACGCCGAGGGCGATCGCGTCGGCCAGGACCAGCCAGCTCAGCAGGCTGCCGGTGAAGATCAGCGCGGCGATGAGGGACCAGAGGGCGACGAGCCCGACCACGCCGTGGCCGATCCGCTGCCCGGTCCGGCGCGCGGTGGCCACGCTGGCCCCCGCCACCACCGCGAGGCCGGTAGACACGCCGAACGCGAGCCACCCAGCCACCGCTGCCGAGAATGCCATCGCCGAGACAGCCAGGAATGCCGCGCCGAGCACGAACAGATTGTCGAGCGCGAACCGCAGGCTCAGCTTCATGACGAGTACCTCCTTGACGCTGCTCATGGCAGCGCCAGCCGTTTCGTTACGGCGGGCCGGGACAGGCACTGATCGAGAGCCGGTCCCGTCTCGTCGGGTGAGCGGCCATTTCCGCAGACCCATCCCAGTGCAACCGGACCTGTCCTCCGGTTATGCCTGCAGAGAAATGTCTGCTAGATCACATTTGCGGAGATATCCCGGGTGGCTAGTCACCGTCCGCGGCCGGCCCGATTTCCCGGTGACGGTGGTCCCGGAGGTGGTCCCGGTGGTGGTGGTCGTGGTGATGGTCCCGGTGGTGGTGATCCCGGCTGTCTTCATCTTGTCCCGGCAGGCCGCGCCGCACGTTGACCCCGCCCATCAGCGCGAGCCCGACCACCCGCACCCTGGGCGCGCCGGGCAGCCCCGGGCCGCTGGCCCGGTGGTCGAAACCGCCCATGATGCCGAAGCCGGACACGTCCACCTCGATGTCGTCACCCACCACGATGTCCACCCCGCCCATCAGGGTGAAGACGTCGATGGTGACCTCACGCTGGCTGAACCGCGCTTCCCGCAGGTCGAGGTGGACGCCGCCGAGCACGGCGACCACGCTGTGCCGGGGCGGCACCACCCACGTCCCGCCCCGGTCCACGCCGCCCAGGATCGCGACGGACATCCCGGACCCGGGCTCACCGCCGATCCGGGCGGCCGGGAACGTGCCCGGGGCCGTGGCCAGCGCCCCGGGCGGCGGCTGCCCAGGAGCGGGCAGGTCGGCGGTGACCTCGGTCAGGTCGCCGTAGGTCCGGGCCGCGTACGCGGCCTCGAGGCGCTGGTCCAGCTCGTCGAACGTGATCCGGCCGTCGCCGGCCGCCTGGCGCAGGACCTCGGCGGCCTGCTCCCGGTCGGCGTCGGAGACCCGGAGCTGACGGCGGTCGGCGGGCTGGGGGAGATCGCTCATGACCTGATCCGCTTCACTCGCCGGGCGTCTGCAACTCGAGGTAGCTGACCCCGCGCAGGTCCAGCCAGGTGCGCCCGGCGGACTGGGTGACCCGGAGTACCACCTCGCCGCAGCGGCCGCAGCGGGCGACCAGGCCCGGTGCGTCGGAGTACACCATGGCCTGGCCCATCGCCTCGCGCGTGCCGCACGAAGCGCACTGGCCCACCGTGGTGGTGATGTCCACCGCGAAGACCTCGCCGAGGGTCCCGCCGAGCATGTTGCCGTCCAGGTGCGTAGTCA
Organism: uncultured Actinomycetes bacterium; assembly: GCA_963837335.1. GTDB lineage: Bacteria > Actinomycetota > Actinomycetes > Streptosporangiales > Streptosporangiaceae > RYN-230. The sequence continues at coordinate 56,212 of CAWINS010000029.1, forward strand.
CGCTTGGCCTCCGGAGGGTCCGAATCGTTCGGTCTTGATCACGCTGGCATCATGCCCCGCCTTGACCAGCAGGCTGGCCGCGGCCTCCACGAAGCCGGTCGGCCCGCAGATGAAGACCGCGGGCGCGGCCTCCCGCGTCCAGCCGGGCGCGGCCAGCACCACCGGGTTGAGCCGGCCCACCCGCACCTGGGCGCCGGGCGGGGCGCTCCGGGTGTACACGTAGCTCACCTCGAGCCCGTCCCCGGCCTGGCTGCGCTCGGCCAGTTCGGCCGCGTACAGCACGGTCTCGGGGCTGCGGACCGAGTAGACCAGCCGGAACGGGGTGCGGCTGCCCGTCTCGGCGCGGGCGCGGATCATGGACATCAGCGGGACCACGCCGCTGCCCCCGGCCACCAGCAGCACGGACCGGCCGGCGTCCGGGTCCCAGACGAACCAGCCGCCGATCGGTCCGCGCAGCTCCAGCGGGTATCCCGGCATCAGCACGTCGGTCAGGTAGGGCGAGACCTCCCCGTCCTCGAGTCGCTGCACGGTGAGCTCGAGGCGGTCACGGCCAGGCGCGGAGGCGATCGAGTACGACCGCTGGGCCGAGTAGCCGTCCTCGGCGGTGAGCCGGACGTCCACATGCTGGCCGGCGGCGTGCCCGGGCCAGCCGGGGACGTCGACCACGATGGTGTGCGCGGTCGCGGTTTCCTGGCGGATCTCCGCGACCGTGCCCACCTGCCAGGTCAGTCGCCCCAGTACCGCTGCTCGCGCCATGGGTCTCCGTAGTTGTGATACCCCAGGCTCTCCCAGAACCCGGGTTCGTCCTTGGTCTTCAGATCGATGCCCTGCACCCATTTGGCTGACTTCCACAGGTACAGGTGGGGCACCAGCAGCCGGGCCGGGCCGCCGTGTTCCGGGGTCAGCGGCCGCCCGCCGTACTCGAAGGCCACCCACGCCTGGCCGTCCAGCAGATCCGCCAGCGGCAGGTTGGTGGTGTACCCGCCGTAGCTGCGGGCCAGCGCGTATTCGGCGCTGGTCTGGGCCTGGGCCAGCAGCGTGTCCAGGGACACGCCCCGCCAGGCGGTGCGGAGCTTGGACCACTTGGTCACGCAGTGCAGGTCAACGGTGAACTCTTCGGCGGGCAGAGCCTGGAACGCCGCCCAGTCCCAGGTGTGTACCTCGCCGGTCTCGGTCGTGATGCGGAACTCCCACGAGCCGGTCTTCACCCGGGGGGTGGGCCCGGCGGACAGTACCGGGAAGTCGGTGACGAGGTACTGGCCCGGCGGGAGCTTCTCACGTCCGGACCGCGGGCGGCCCTTGAACCCTGGTGACACGATGCCCATGCGGCTAGCTTGCCATCCCGCGGTGGGCCAGCGGCAGCCCGGGACCACTACTGCCTGGCTTAGTGCAGGTGGCGGCGCCAGTCGGAGGGAACCCGCCCGGCCGGGCCGGGCACCGGCTGGTCCAGCGGATGGCTCTCTGGCGGGGCGAGTTCCGGGCCGTCGTAGAACTGCTCCTCCGGGTAGCTCCAGAACCACGACTCGCCCGGCTCGAAGCTGCGCACCAGTGGATGGCCGCTGGCCGCGGCGTGCGCGCTGGCGTGCTGGGACGGTGAGCTGTCACAGCAGCCGATGTGCCCGCACTCGGCGCAGCGCCGCAGGTGGAACCACCAGCCCGAGACCGCCTCACATTCCACGCAGCCGGTGCCGCTCGGCGCGGCGGTCGGGTCCAGTCCCGGAATGTCAGCCATTCAGCTCTCCTCGGCGGTGGCCGGCGCGCCAGGGTCGGGGTGCCAGTGTCCGGGGTGCCAGTGTCCGGGGTGCCAGCGTCCGGAACGACCACGCTATCGTCCGGCGCGACGGTGATGGGCAGCCGGACCTGGAACCGGGTGTTCCCGGGTTCGGACTCGACCCGCAGGTCGCCGTGGTGCCGGTTCACCACGATGCGGTAGGAGATGTCCAGCCCGAGCCCGGTGCCCTCACCCACCGGCTTGGTGGTGAAGAACGGCTCGAAGATCCGGCTCTGGATCTCCTTGGGGATGCCGGGACCGGTGTCAATGATCTCCACCAGCACCCGGTCGTTGTCCCGCGCCGTGCGCACAGTCAGCGTGCCGTGGCCGTCCATCGCCGAGACGGCGTTATCGATCAGGTTGGTCCAGACCTGGTTCAGCTCCGCCGGGTAGCAGGGGATGGGCGGCAGGCCGCGGTCGAAGTCCTTGACCACGGTAACCCCGTCCCTGAGCTTGCCGGCCAGCATCATCAGCGTGCTCTTCAGCAGCTCGTGCACGTCGATTACCTGATAGGGCGCCCGGTCCAGCTGGGAGTACTGCTTCGCCGCCGTGACCAGGTGAGAGACCCGTTTCGTGGAGTCCTCGATCTCGTTCATCAGCAGCTCGGTCTCGACCGTGTAGTTCAGCCAGCGGATCGACGCCTCCAGGGTGCCGTCGTCCACCACCGCCGCCACCTGGTCCAGCCACGCGGCCTCCAGCCCGGCCGAGACGAAGGTGGGCGCGAGGTCCCACCCGCCGCTGATGCCGTGGTCCTCCAGCCACTCGCCGACGGCGTCCTCCCGGTCCGAGGCCTCCATCGGGCTCAGTTCCGGGGCCTTGGCCACCCGGTCCACGGCCTCCTCCTGGAGCCGGACCAGGGTCTCAAAGCAGGCGGGGTCGAACCGGCCGCTGGTCATGAGGCTCAGCTTGTGCCGCATCCCGGCCACCCGGTCGCGCAGCGTGGAGGTGGCCCGCACCGCGGCGGCGGCGGGGTTGTTCAGCTCGTGGGTCAGGCCGGCCGACAGCGAGCCCAGGGCCAGCAGCCGTTCCCGCTGACCGACCTGCTGCTGGACGTTCTTGATCCCGAAGAACAGCCCCTCCAGCATGTGCACGGCCATCGGGAACCAGTCCCGCATCATCGACGCGAACTTGTCCGCGTCCAGCACGTAGAACCGGGACGGCTCGGTGACCCGCAAGGTGTTGTCGTACACCTGGGGCACCCGGTCACCCAGGTAGGCCCGGAACGCGCCGGTGTACACGCCCCGCCCGGAGCTGCGGTTCACCTCGACGTCGTCGCCGCCGATCCGGCGCGACATCACCAGGGTGCCCTCGATCAGCACGTAGAAGCAGGTCGCCGGCTCGCCCTCGGCGTAAATCGGCCCGGGCGGGAACACCTCCACCCGCCCTTCCTGGCACAGCCAGGCCAGCTGCTCGCCGTCCAGCTTCTCGAACAGGAACAGGCTGCGCAGCTCGTCCACGTCGCACGGCAGCGTCTGCCGCCCGCCCGCGCGCTGGTCCGCCGGGGCTGGTGCGGCTGGCTGGGTGGCTGGTTCTGCACTCATGGCTAAAGCTTCTCCAGGTAGCGGTGCACGAGCATGACGGCCATGGCTCCTTCGCCGACCGCGGAGGCGACCCGCTTGGCGGACTCGGCGCGGGCGTCCCCGGCCACGAACACGCCCGGCACGCTCGTCTCGAGGTGGTACGGCGCCCGGTCCAGCTGCCAGCCGGCCGGCTTCTGCCCGCCCACAGCCAGGTCCGGGCCGGCCACCACGAAGCCGTGGTCATCGCGGACCACCACGCCGTCCAGCCAGTCGGTCAGCGGGGCGGCGCCGATAAACACAAACAGCATCTGCGCGTCCACTATTTCGGTGCCGCCGTCCGCGGTGTTGCGCAGGGTCAGCTGCTCCAGGTGGCCGTCCCCGCTCGCCCCGATGACCTCGGCGCAGGTCCGGACCGTGATGTTCTCGATGTCCGCGAGCTGCTGGATCAGGTAGTAGGACATGGACCGCTCCAGCGACGGCCCGCGGACCAGCAGCGTCACCGACTTGGCGTGCCGGGAGAGGTACACCGCGGCCTGACCGGCCGAGTTCGCCCCGCCGACGATGTAGACGTCCTGGTCGATGCAGGCCGACGCCTCGGTGAGGGCCGAGCCGTAGTACACGCCGCGGCCGGTCATCTCGTTCAGGCCGGGCGCGCCCAGCTGCCGGTAGGTGACCCCGGTGGCCAGGATGATGCTCTGCGCGCCGAGCGTGCCCCCGTCCGCGAACCGGATGCCCCGGGCCGATCCCTTGATGTCGAGGCCGACCACCTCCCGGGTGGTGAGGACCTCGGCGCCGAACTTCTGGGCCTGCATCCGGGCCCGCGTGGTGAGCTGCGCCCCGGACACCCCATCGGGGAAGCCGAGGTAGTTCTCGATCCGGGAACTCTGGCCGGCCTGGCCGCCGGTGGCGGTCCGCTCGACCAGCACGGTCTTCAGGCCCTCGGAGGCGCCGTAGACGGCCGCGCCGAGCCCGGCCGGGCCGCCGCCGATCACCACCAGGTCGTAGAAGTCCTTGGCCGGGGTGGTGGTCAGGCCGACCCGGGTGGCCAGGTCCGAGTCGCTGGGCGCCAGCATGGTCTCCCCGTCCGGGGTGATGACCAGCGGCAGGGTCCGGCCGTCCGCGCCGGCGGCGGCGAGCAGCCGCTCCCCGTCCGGCTCGTCGGAGGGGAACCAGCGGTAGGCCACCTCGTTGCGGGCCAGGAACTCGCGCACCTCGGTGCAGCGCGCCGACCAGCGGTGCCCGACCACCTTGGTCACGTGCACCGGCTGGTAGTCCGCCAGCCGCCACGCCTCCAGCTGGGCGTCGATCACCGGGTAGAGCTTCTCTTCCGGCGGGTCCCACGGCTTGAGCAGGTAGTAGTCGAGGTCGACGACGTTGATGGCCTCGATCGCGGCGTTGGTGTCCGCGTAGGCGGTGAGCAGCACCCGGCGGGCGGCCGGGTAGACGTTCATCGCCGCTTCGAGGAACTCGATGCCGTTCATCTGCGGCATCCGGTAGTCGGCCAGGATCACCGCGACTTCGTCGCCGCGCAGCCGCATCTCCTTCAGCGCATCGAGGGCGGCCTCGCCTGATTCGGCGCGGACGATGCGGTGCTGCTCCGCATAGCGCTGCCGCAGGTCGCGGGCGATAGACCGGGAAACCCCGGGATCGTCGTCCACGGTCAGGATTGCGGTACGGGCCGGGCTGTCCGGCGCGGGCGCCGTCATGCGCGCACCCGGCCAGCCGGATCCGGGCTCACCGGATGCGGGGCGGTCGTCTGCGGGCTGGTCTTAGCTGGGCGGGTCTCAGCTTCACGCCTGGGCCACTGCATGGTCCCATGGTAAGGAAACACGCAAAGTCCCTATCACCCCTGACGGGTCCGTTCGCTCAGAGCGTGGTCCGGTCCGGCCGGTCCCCGGTCCCGCAGCCGGTTATCCCGGTCCCTGCGGGACAGGGGCAGCACGAACCACAGTCCCGCGAACGAGACTCCGGCGATGACGGTGATCACCACGGCCGGGACTCCTGGCGACACGAAACTGACCACCAGCAGGACCGCGCAGGTCACCGCGAGCCCCACCGTGACCAGCCCGGCGATGGCCAGCGTGTTGGTCACCCGGACCAGGCTCTCCTTCTCGTGCCGCCGGAAAAGCAGCCGGTGATAGGCGACCGGCGCCACCAGCAGGGCGATCGACACGGCCGCCAGCGCCACCGTGGCCAGGTACACCCCGCGCTGGGCCGGATCCAGCTTCGTGAAGCGGTTGGCGAAGGGAATGCGTGAGCAGGAAGCCGAACATCACCTGGATGCCGATGCCGACCACGCGGAGCTCGTTGAGCAGCTCCATGGTGTTGCGGTCGGCTCGCTCGGCCTCGGTCTCCCCGGGCCGGTCCGGCTCATCGCGCTGGGCGTCCTGCGCTTCCCGCGACGCGCCCGCGCTCACCGCGGCGGCCTGACCGGCACTGCACTGACCATGCCCGGGAGTTACCCGCAGCATCCCGCGCAAAACGCCCGGCCCGTGGCGGCCGGGCGGCCGCGCTGGCCTGGCGGAATGCTCCGTGGCCTGGCTTGACGGGTACCGGGGCCTGTGGTCTGCTGTCTTGATTCTGTCGACGGCAGTGCAGGAAGTGTTACCCCGAGGAAGGTTTCGCTGATGGTGCTGTCGCGGCGCGGCCTGGCCGCCGGGCTGCTGCTCGGCGCGGCGCTCGACGCCGCGCTCGCCGATCCGCGTCGCGGGCACCCGGTCGCGGCGTTCGGCGCGGCGGCGTCCCGGGCCGAGGCGGCGCTCTGGGCGGACAGCCGCAGCCGCGGGATGACCATGGTGGCCGTCTGCCTGGCCCCGGTGGCCGCGGCCGGCCTGGCCGCCGGGCCGCTCGCCCGCGGCCGTCCGTCCGCCAGCGTCGCGATGACCGCGCTGGCCACCTGGGCGGTGCTCGGCGGGGCCAGCCTGGCCCGCGAGGCCCAGGCCATCGGGCGGCTCCTGGACGACGGTGACCTGGCCGCCGCGCGTCGCCGGCTGCCGGGGCTGTGCGGACGCGATCCGGACCGGCTCGACGCGGCCGGGCTGGCCCGTGCGGCGGTGGAATCGGTCGCCGAGAACACCTCCGACGCGGTGGTCGCCCCGCTGCTGTGGGGCGCCGTCCTCGGCCTGCCCGGCCTGCTCGGCTACCGCGCGGTCAACACCCTCGACGCGATGATCGGCCACCACAGCCCGCGCTACGAGCGATTCGGCTGGGCCGCGGCGCGGCTCGACGATGCGGCCAACCTGATCCCGGCCCGGGTCACCGGGCTGCTGGCCGCGGCGCTGGCCCCGGCCGTCGGGGGCAGCCCCCGGCACGCGCTGCGGATGCTTCGCCGCGACGGCGGCAACCATCCCAGTCCTAACGCCGGCCGCTGCGAAGCTGCCTTCGCCGGGTCACTGGCCGTCCAACTGGGTGGCCAGAACGTCTATCACGGCCAGGCCGAGCAGCGCGGGCTGCTGGGCGACGGCGGACCGCCGGACGCGGCCGACCTCGCCCGGGCGGTTCGGCTGTCCCGGCTGGTCAGCGCGGCGGCGGCGGCGCTGGCGGCCGTCATCGCGCACATTCTGCACAGGGGGAGGAAACCTTGACCGAGGACCAGGACGTGTTCCGCCCAGGGGGCTACGCAGCGGAGGAGGGGGCCCGGCCGCCGGTGGCGCCGGCGATGCCCCCCGCGGACGTCGAGGCGCTGTACCAGGTGGTCGCCGGGCGCCGCGACATCCGCAACGGCTTCCTGCCGGACCCCATCGCCGACGACGTGCTGACCCGGGTGCTGACCGCCGCGCACCAGGCCCCCAGCGTGGGGCTCAGCCAGCCCTGGGACTTCATCGTGCTGCGCGACCGGGCGGCCCGGGAGCAGGCGCACGCCCTGGCCCGCCAGCAGCAGGAGGTATTCGCGGCCGGGCTGCCCGGCCCGCGCGCCCGGGCGTTCCGCGAGCTCAAAGTGGAAGCGATCCTGGACACCCCGGTCAACGTCGTGGTGACCTGCGATTCCACCCGCGGCGGCCGCCATGTGCTGGGCCGTCACGCCCAGCCCCAGGTCGCCGGGTACTCGACCGCGTGCGCGGTGCAGAACTTCTGGCTCGCCGCGCGGGCCGAGGGCCTCGGCGTGGGCTGGGTCAGCTTCTTCGACGAGCGTGAGCTGGCCGCCGCGCTGGGCCTGCCCGATTACCTGCAGGTGGTCGCGTACCTGTGCGTGGGGCACGTCGAGGCGTTCCCGCCCGCGCCGGAACTGGTGCTCAGCGGCTGGGCCCGGCGCCGGCCGCTGTCCTGGGCCGTGCACGACGGGCAGTGGGGCCGCCGCGGGCTGCCCGGCGCGCCGCCCGCCAGCCTGATCGCCGATACCATCGCCGCGATCGGGCCGCTGGACGCCGAGGCGGTGGCGCAGGCCCGCGAGCGGCAGGAGGCGCTGACCAAGCCCAGCGGGTCGCTGGGGGTGCTGGAGCAGGTGTCGGTGCAGCTGGCCGGGCTGGCCCGGGAGTGCCCGCCGCCGCTGCCCGAGCCCGCCGTGGTCGCCGTGTTCGCCGGCGACCACGGGGTGCACGCCCAAGGGGTCACCCCGTGGCCGCAGGAGGTCACCGCCCAGATGGTGACCAACTTCCTGGCCTCCGGGGCGGTGGTGAACGCGATCGCGACCCAAGCCGGGGCTGAGGTCTGCGTGGTGGACGTCGGGGTCGCGGCGGACCTGCCGGCCGCGCCGGGGCTGCTGCCGCGCAAGATCCGGCCCGGCACCGCGGACATGACCCTGGGCCCGGCCATGACCCGGGACGAGGCCCTGCGCGGCGTGGAGGTAGGCATCGAGACCGCGCGCGACCTCGTCGCGGCGGGCAACTCATGCCTGCTGACCGGGGACATGGGCATCGCGAACACGACCGCGTCCGCCGCCCTGATCGCGGTGTTCACCGGGTCGGAGCCGGAGCAGGTCACCGGCCGGGGCACCGGCATCGACGACCCGACCTGGCAGCGCAAGGTCACGGTGATCCACCGGGCCCTGGATCTCAACCGTCCCGACCCCGCCGATCCGCTGGGTGTCCTGGCGGCGGTGGGCGGCCTGGAGCACGCCGCGCTGACCGGATTCATCCTGGGCGGGGCGGCCCTGCGGGTGCCGGTCGTGCTGGACGGCGTGATCGCCTGCGCCGCCGCGCTGGCCGCCCGGGCCCTGGCCCCGGACGTGCTGGGCGCCCTGCTGGCCGGGCACCTGTCCACCGAGCCGGGCGCCCGCCGGGCGCTGGACGCGCTGGGCCTGCGCCCGCTGCTCGACCTCGGCCTGCGCCTCGGCGAGGGCTCCGGCGCGGCGCTGGCCCTGCCGGTCGTCGCGGCCGCGGCCCGGGTGCTGCGCGACGTCGCGACGTTCGACAGCGCCGGGGTCTCGGGCGAGAAGGGATGAGCTGGCCCGGCCGCCGGTGGGACCTGGGCCGGCCCGGCCGGCTGCCCCGGCTGCCGCGGCGTCCCGGCGGCCGGGGGTACCGGGTGCTGGTCCTGGGCGGGGCGCGATCGGGCAAGTCGGTGACCGCCGAACGGTTGCTGGCCGGCCGGGACCAGGTGGACTATGTGGCCACCGGGGCCGTGCCGGACGCCAGCGACCCGGAGTGGGCCGCCCGGGTCGCCATCCATCAGCAGCGCCGGCCGGCGCACTGGGCCACGCTCGAAACGCGGGACCTGGAAGGCGTCCTGGCCGCCCGGGAATTGGCTGCCCCGGTCCTGGTCGACTGCCTGTCCACCTGGCTGGCCGGGGTGATGGACGAGTGCGGGCTGTGGTCGGCCGCGCCCGGGGCCGACAAGGCGCTGGCCGCGCGGGTGGACGGGCTGCTGGACGCGTGGCGGTCCACCCGCCGGATCGTCGTGGCGGTCAGCAACGAGGTCGGCTCGGGGGTGGTCCCGGGCACCGCGTCCGGCGCGCGCTACCGTGACGAGCTCGGCCTGCTCAACACCAGGATCGCCGCGCAGTGCCAGCAGGTGTGGCTGTGCACCGCCGGGATCCCCCGGCGGCTGCGGTGACCGGGTCAGGCGGGTACCCGGGGAACGCCGCCCCGCCCCCACCCCGGGCGCCGGGTACCCCCGCCTGGCGGGTGGCGCTGAGCCTGTTCACGGTGATCCCGGCCGGGGTCGGCAGTGACCTGGATGAGGGAGCGGCGGTCCGGGCCGTGTTCTGGCTGCCAGTCCTCGGCGCCGGCCTGGGACTGGCCGGGTCGGCCGTGATGGTTTTCGTTGCGGCGGGTGAATTGTCGGTGGAACGGCAGTTCCTTGGTGCGGCCCTCGCGGTGGCGCTGCTCGCGGTGGCGACCGGGGGCCTGCACCTGGACGGGCTGGCCGACACCGCGGACGGGCTGGGCAGCCGGCGCCCCGCGGACCAGGCCCTGGAGATCATGCGCCGGTCCGACGCCGGGCCGCTCGGGATAGCCACCCTGGTGCTGGTGCTCCTGGTCCAGGTGAGTGCGCTGGCCTCGCTGCCCCGTGGTGGGGCAGGGAGTGGTGGGGCAGGGAGCGGTTGGACGGGGAGTGGCTGGGGCGGGGGCGGCTGGGCCGGGCCGACCGGGCTGGTGCTGGCCGCGGTGACCAGCCGGGTGGCGGTGGTGCTGGCCACCGGCTCGCCCTCGGCCCGGCCGTCCGGGTTCGGCGCCCTGGTGGCCGGGCGGACCAGCGCCGCGGGCCGGGTGGCCAGCGTGGTGATCCTGCTGGGCGCGGTGGTCGCGGCCGGGCTGGCCCTGGGCGGGGTGGCGGCCGCGGTCCGGGGCACGGCCGCCGCGGTGGCCGGCCTGGCCGTGGCCGCCGTGGTCCGCTGGGCCGCGCGGCGGCGGCTGGGCGGGATGACCGGCGACGTGTTCGGCGCGATCATCGAGCTGAGCACGGCCACGGTGCTGCTGGTCCTGGTGCTCGCGAGCTGAGCCCGCCCGCTGCCGGGCGCCGCCGGGCGCAGAACGCCGGGCCAGAATGAGGGCATGAACGAGGCTCATCTGAGGATCTGTGCCAGCCCGGAGTGGGCGGCGTTTGTCGAGTCTGAGCTGCTGCCCTGGGTGCTCGCGGAGACCGACCTCGGCGACGAGGTGCTGGAAGTGGGGCCGGGACCAGGCCTGACCACCGACGTGCTGCGCCGCCAGGTGCCCCGGCTGACCGCGGTGGAGATCGATGACCAGATGCTGGCCGAACTGCGCCGGGTGCTGCGCCCCGGCGGCGTGCTGGCCGGCACCGACGGCGTCGAGACCCCGGCCCGCCGGGAACTGCACGTGGACGACGACTACCTGCCCATTGACCCGGCCACCATGGCGGACCGGCTGGCCGCCGCCGGTTTCACCCGCGTCACGGTCGAGGTCGAGGAGGACCGGTTCCGGTTCGCCGCCAGCGCGCCCGGGGCCGGTCGCTAGACCGGGGCTGACCTGAGGACCCGTGCTTACCTGAGAAACAGGGCGATGGCCAGGTACTGGCAGGTGGCGCCCGCGCAGACGTACACGTGGAAGACCTCGTGGTACCCGAACACCGAGGGGTAAGGGTCCGGGCGGCGCCGGTGGTAGGACAGGGCGCCGACGGTGTAGAGCAGGCCGCCGCCGATCATCAGCCCCCCGGCCACCGGCCCGGCGTGGATCCAGACCTCGGGCAGGGCCAGCGCGGCCACCCAGCCCAGGGCGAGGAACGTCCCGCCGACCAGCCGTTCTGGCGCGTCCATCCAGGCGAGATGGATGCCGGCCGCGGTCACGGTCAGCACCCACAACGTGATGAGGCCGGTCCGGCCCAGGGGGCCCGGGGCGGCCAGGATGAACACCGGCGTCGCCGTCCCGGCGATCAAAAGGAAGATCATCACGTGGTCGAGCCGCTGGAGCCGCTGCCGCCACTCCTGCGACCAGGTGCCGCAGTGATACAGGGCGCTCACCCCGAACAACCCGCCCACGCTGACCGCGTACACGCCGAAGCTGTAGGACCCGGGCCGGGCCGTGGGTCTGCGTCAGCAGCACCGTGCTGAGGACCAGGGAGGCCCCGAACCACAGCAGGTGCAGCCAGCCGCGCATCATCGGCTTGGCGTAGTAGACGCCGCGGCGGGCGTCGTAGAACATGTCCGCCGTGGGGGTCGCGGGCGTCGGGGAGGTAGCGGTCACCGTGGCGCCTCCGGGTCCGGCCGGGACCCGGCTAGCCCCGATGCCGCCGACGTCCTGAGTCTCCAGTGTCACCCATGGCTGGTCTTTTGGATACGGAAAGTGTTTATTGACTGGTCAGGCGCGCGCCGGGGGCGTGGCTGGGCGGGCCCTGCCGCCCAGGCTGCCGCCGCCCAGATTGCCGTCGCCCAGGCTGCCCGCGAAGAAGTGCCGGGCGCTGTCGATCAGCTCGTCCAGCGGCGGCCACCAGGGGCCGTGCCGCAGCGTCCGGAGCGCCTGCAGCACCCGCTCGGTGTTCTCGGCGGCCTCGCCATCGGCCGCGCTCACCACCGCCTCGACCCGGCGGGGGCGGGCGGCCCGGAGCGGGCCCAGGTACATCCCGGTGCCGTCGCCCGCGCTCGTCCCGCGGTCCGGGCGGGGCCGGCCCCCGGGTCCGACGCGTCGCCCGGGCCGGCTCCCGGAGTCAGGACCACGTAGTAGTCGGGCAGCTCGAACCGCCCGGCCCGCCCCGCGGCCACGGCCTCGGCGGCCTGCTGCTCGAACGCGGCGGCGTGGCCCGGCCCGGCGGTCAGATCCCACATGGCGGCCCACTCCGCGGCCACCCCGGCCAGCGGGTCGGCGGGCACCAGGACGTACGGCGACCGCCGCCGCGCCGCCTGGCCCAGGGCCAGGGCCGCCGCGGTCAGGCTGTCCTGCTCGTCGTCGGGCGGCCGGACCAGGGACACGTTGGAGGACCGGGCCAGGCCCGCGAGCAGCGGCTCGTCCACCGCACCCACCAGGACCACCACGGTCGAAGACTCACGCCGCACCGGCCGATCATAGGCCGGGCCGGGGGGCGGTTAGGCCCCGGGCAGGCTCGACAGCGGGAACGGCGGGCGGATCAGGAGCTCCACGTTCCGGTCGGTGGCGGCCCCGGTCCGGCCCGGGTGCTCGCCGCCGAACGGGATGTTGACGGACAGCTCGCGGTGCAGCGAGGCCAGGTCATCGATGCTGGCCAGCGCGCGGTCCAGCCGCACCGGTCCAGCCGCGCCCGCGGGCTTAGCGGCGTGTCGTGATCCACCATGGTGCAGGTGATGGACAGCTGCCCGCCGGAGTCGGCCAGCTCCACGAGGCGGGTCTGGCAGGGCCAGTCCACCACCGCGCAGGTGGTGACCTCCCAGAAGCCGCGGCCCGGCTGATCCGGGTCGGGCCGCGGCCGGATGGTGTTGGTGTGCGTGTGGCCGTTGAGCCACAGCACCACGTTGGGGAAGCGGTGCAGCAGGGCGACCAGCTCGCCCGCGCCGATCAGCGGCTCGCCGCCCGGCCCGGGATGCCAGCCCCGGGTGTTGGTCAGCGTGTCCACGCCGTGGTGGGAGAACAGGATGACCAGCCGGTCGTCGTGCCCGGTCGCGACTTCGGCCCCGGCCGGTCCCCGGTAGGCCGAGTGCACCTCGGCGAGCCGGTCCTCCAGCCACCGGGCCTGCTGCCGGTCCAGGCACCCGTCGGCCCCGCCGGCCAGGCAATTGGTGTCCAGCGCGATGAACCGCGCGGCCGGTGTGTCATGGACGTAGTAGGCGGTTCCGTTGCGGAGATTTTCGTCGTTGAAGCCGTGCCCGAGCGGGCGCGCGCCGGGCCGGAAATGCGCGGCCACGAACTCGCGGCGGGTGATCGGGCGGCGGCCGCGATCGGCGGGCACCTGGCGGGAGGGGCCGGCCATGAACGCCTCCGGGCGCACCGTGAACAGTTCCAGGGCCTGGTCGCTGTCGAACCCGTCCGGCAGCGCCGTCGGCTTGCGGTCGCCGGTCAGCGCGGCGGCCAGCCCCGCGGTCTGCGTGCCCACGCCCTGGTTGAGCGCTTCGTGATTGCCGAAGCAGGACAGCCACGGCATCTGCAGGCCGCCCGCGGTGAACTCGCGCAGCGCCGCGTCGAGCAGGCCCGGGTGATGCGGGAAGCCCAGCTCGCGGCGGAAGAAGTCCGGCCCGTCCGGGCCGATCCCGTCGGGCTTCCAGAAGATGTCGTCCGGCCAGTCGAGAGCCTGCACCCCGGCGTACCCGGGGCGGCCGGAGTCCGTGACGACCAGGCCGCCGTCGAACAGGGCCAGGAACGCCTGTACCTCGTTCCACTGGGCGTTGTCGATCGCATCCCCCGTGGTCACGGCCAGCGCGGGCGGCAGGCCGGTGGCCGGGCCACGCAGCGCGTTCACCGTCCGCACCGTGGCGTCCACCGCGTGCGGGGTGAGGGCCTCCTGCGGGCGCTGGACCGGCACCACTCCCGCGTACCGGGGGTCGGCGAAGTAGCGGTTCAGGAACTCGAACCGGGTCGGCGACTGGACGTCAGCCAGCTGCAGGTCGGTGACGTGGATGAGGCAGAGGAGGGGGCGTGCGCCTGGTGGCCTGGCGGGAGGCGTCAGCGCCCAGGTCGTCCCGCAGCACGTGCCGCTCGCCCGCGATGACCTCGACGGCGCGGTACGGCGCGCTGGCTCCCTGGCGCAGCACCGTGCCGGGGGCCAGCCGGCGATGGGTAGTCAGTGGCGGGCGTCCCGCGCTCAAGCCTCGCTCGCAGCCACCGAATTGTCTTCCGCAACGGAAACCAGCACGGGGTCCGGCCTTATCGTCAGCGCGACGAAGCTGCCCGCGCTCAGTTCCGTGGCGTCCGAGGTCGGCAGCTGGGCCATGATCGTGGTGTCGCCCAGGTTGACGGTGACCCGGCTGGTCGCGCCCAGGAAGGTGATGGCGATCACGGTGCCGGCCAGTGGGCCGGACCCGGCCGAGGTCTCCGAGGCCAGGGTGACCGCCTCGGGCCGGACCAGCGCGGTGACCGGCCCGGCGGGGGTGCCGAGATCAACCAGGGGCAGATCCTGCCCGCGCACGGTCACGGTCGAGCCGCTGACCGTCCCGGGGAGGCGGTTGGTGAGGCCGACGAACTCGGCCACGAACGGGGTGGCCGGGCGGGAGTAGACCTCGGTGGGCGGGGCGAGCTGCTCCAGCTGGCCCGCCCGCATCACCCCGACCCGGTCCGCGATGGCCAGCGCCTCCTCCTGATCGTGCGTGACGAACAGCGTGGTGATGCCCACCTCGAGCTGGATCCGCCGGATCTGGTCCCGCAGCTGCGCGCGGACCTTGGCGTCCAGCGCGGACAGCGGCTCGTCCAGCAGCAGCACCTGGGGCTCGATGGCCAGGGCCCGGGCCAGCGCGACCCGCTGCTGCTGGCCGCCGGACAGCTGGTGGGCATACCGGCCTGACTGCTCGGACAGCCCGACCAGGTCCAGCATCTCCAGGGCCCGCCGCTCCCGCTCGGCCTTGGCCATCCGGCGCAGCCGCAGCCCGAAGGCCACGTTCTGCACCACGGTCATGTGCGGGAACAGCGAGTAGGCCTGGAACACCATGCCCATGTCCCGCTTGCTGGCCGGCATCCGGGTGATGTCCCGGCCGCCGACCGTGATGGTCCCGGCGTCGGCGTCCTCCAGCCCGGCCAGCAGCCGCAGCGTGGTGGTCTTGCCGCAGCCGGACGGGCCCAGCAGCGCGATCAGCTCGCCGGGCTGCAAGGTCAGGTCCAGGCCGTCCAGGGCCACGACCGGGCCGTACCGGCGGGTCAGCCCCTCCATCCGGACCTCGACGGCGGTCCTGGCGACGGCGCCCTGGGCGCTGGTCACTGGTGAGCTCACGGATTATTCCTCATCCCCGGCGCCGTCGGCGTCCGGCATAGGACACGATGATCAGCAGGGCGAAGGCGAACAGCAGCGAGGCCAGGGAGGTCGAGAAGATGACCCCGGCGTTGGGCGTGTTCCGGCTGATCGAGTACAGGGTCGGCTGCAGCGTGTTGAACAGCAGCAGGTAGGCGATGGTGAACTCGCCCAGCACCAGCGCGCCGGTCAGCAGTATCGAGTTCAGGATGGCCTGCCGCATGTTCGGCGCGATGACCCGGAACATCACGGTGAACCAGCTCGCGCCCAGGCTCCGGGCCGCCTCGGCCAGCGTGACGGCGTCGAGGGCGTCCAGCCCCGACGCCAGCGCCCGGTAGGCATACGGCAGCGCCAGGATCACGTACACCCAGAACAGCTGCAGGGCCGACAGGCTGTAGTGCTGGATCCGGTTGTAGACCGGGGCCAGGCCGACGACCAGCGCGATGGCCGGGATGGTGAGCGGAAGCAGGCAGAGGAACTCGAAGATCCGGCTGATCCACTGCACCCGCAGCTTGATCCAGATCATCGTGGGCAGCAGCAGCACCAGCATGACCACGCTGGTGATGACGGCCAGTTCCAGGGTGAGTCCTACCGCGCCGGCCAGCCCGGGGTAGGACACGATCTGCTTCCAGGCGGCCACTGACCAGGTGCCGAGCTTGCTCCCTTCCAGGGAGAACCGGGCCAGGGCCAGCAGCGGCAGCACGATAAACAGGCCGAACAGGGTGAACACCACGTAGCGGAAGGCGTTCAGCCGCCGGCGTCGGCTGCGCTGCATGCCCTGCGGCCCGCGGGTGGCGGGGGCGGCCAGCGGGGTCTCGCCGACCGACGCTAGCGCAGCCATCGGGCCGCCCTCCGCTGCAGCAGCGCGTACCCGGTCATGACGACCGCCACCATGACGATCATGCCGAACGCGAGCAGGTCGGCCGCGTTCACGTTGGCCAGCCCCACCTCGCTGGACAGGGACGTGCTGATCTCCTGCGGCACCGTGTAAGCGATCTGGTTCTCCCAGGCCTCGATGGTCGCGAACGCGGACAGGGCGTTGGCGAACAGCAGCAGCGCCGCGCCGAAGAACGCCGGGGCGAGCAGCGGGCCGCCCACGTACCGCCAGTACTGCCAGGTCGAGGAGCCCAGGCTCTCCGACGCCTCCCGCCACTGGGCCTTGAGCCCGTCGATGGCGGGCAGGAAGACCAGCACCATGAGCGGGACCTGGAAGTAGATGTAGATCAGGCCGATGCCCCAGGGAAAGTTGTAGTACCAGCTGGCATGGAAAAGAAGCCCGGCCGGGCCGATGAGGGCCTGGAAGGCGAAGGCCAGGGTGACCCCGCCGAACTGGGCCAGCACGCCCGACCCGGCCAGCGCGAAGCGCCGCACCGCGCCGTCCGGTTTGCCCGAGGCCACCGCGTAGGCCACCAGGGCCCCGAACACCGCCCCGGCCACGGCGGAGATCAGGCACAGCTTGAACGACCCGATGAAGTAGCCGCGCACGACCGGGCCCCACAAGGTGGACACGCTGCCGAAGTTCCAGGACCCGCTGGGGTTCTTGAAGGCGTCGACGACCAGGATGCCGGTCGGCAAGAGGAGGAAAATCCCGACGTAGGCGAGGAACGGCAGGATTCCCAGCCAGGCCGGGAGGCGAGGCTGGCGCCTGGCCCGTGCGGGCCGGGCGCCAGCCTCGGTCGTCGTCGCGGCGACGGTCACGGTCCTCCCCTGCTAGCCGACGGCCTTGGCCCAGTTGGTCGCCAGGTAGTTGGCGGCGCTCGTCGCCTGGCCCTCGGTCAGGAACACCGGGCTGCCGCTGACCGGGGGCAGCTTAGCCGCGGCGGCCTTGTCGATGGTGCCGTTGCCCGTCATGGCGACCTGCTCGACCGGCCGGGCCCCGCCCTGCAGCCACAGGTTCTGCCCGCCGGTGGCGGCCTGGGAGTAGAGGAACTCCTCCCACAACCGGGCCGCCGCCGGGTGCGGCGCGCTCTTGTTGATGGCCTGGGCGTAGTACCCGCCGAGCACGGCGTTGCTGGGGATGAACACCTTCCAGTTGGACACCCCGACGTAGCTGGGCAGGTTCAGGTAGTCCCAGTTGAAGACCACCGGGGTGGACCCGGACTTGATCGTCGCACCGGTCGCCGACACCGGGGAGAAGTTACCCTTCGCCTTGAGGTCGTGGAAGAAGTTCACGCCCTTGGAGATGTCGCTGGCCGAGCCGCCCTCGACGAGGTTGGCCATCATGACCCCGTTCAGCGCGGCGTTCGCCGCGGTGGGGTTGCCGTTCAGGGCGACCGCGTTCTTGAACTTCGGCTGCAGCAGCTGGCTCATTGAGGTGATCGTGCCGAACTTGCTGGAGTAGCCGATCGCCATGTAGCCGCCGTAGTCGTTGTACCAGCGGGCGTCCGGGTTCTTCTGCGCCGCCGGGATGGCCGACCAGGTGCTCACCTTGTACGGCGTGAACAGGCTGGTATTGGCCAGCGCGACGGAGACGCCGACGTCCACCACGTCGGGTGCGGCCGCGGTGCCGTTCTTCTGCTTGATCGTGTCAACTTCCTGCTGGCTCGTCCCGTCCGGCAGCGCCGAGCTCACTTTGATCCCGTATTTGGTGGAGAACGTCTTGATGATGTTGCCGTAGTTGGCCCACGTCGGCGGGAGCGCGATGACGTTGAGCGTGCCCTCTTTCTTCGCCGCCGCGACGAGCTTGCTCATTCCGCCGCCCGCGGACACGGACGTCACCGTGGCCCAGTTAGTACCGCCGCTGGACGACGACGTCGAACCCGAGGAGCAGCCAGCGGCCGCCAAAGCTAGCGCCGCTGCCCCTATCAGGGTGAAACGGTAGGGAGATCTCACGGGAAATTGCCTCCTGTTATTGGCTATCCCACTTTTGAGCGGGCCGCTGAGGCTAAGCGCCCACCACGCAGTAGTGCTCAGGAGGTCAGCGGACCCCCCCGCGAACAGCACCCGACAAAAGACCTTAAACGTTTAGTTTTGCCGGTATGCTGACGCACCCGCCGCGGGAGTGTCAAGAGCCGTTACCGAGTTGACGCGCGGGGGCCAACTGGTGTTTACCGGACGGCAAAACTCCCAGGCTGGCGGGTCGCCGGGGTCCGGCCGGAGCGGCGGCCAGGAGCTGGCCCGGGCGGGGAGCAGGGGCCTGCAGGGAAGCCCGCTCGATGAGTTCCACAGGGGCCACGTAGTCGCCCGGCGGGACCCGCCCGAGCAGGCGCAGCATCAGGGCCCGGCCCATTTCCCGCCGGTTCAGCCAGATGGTCGCCAGCGGCGGATCCAGGAGCTCGGAGGTGGCCAGGTCGTCGTGCCCGACGACGGAGACCCCGGGGCCGATCCGCAGCCCGAGTTCGCGCGCGGCCTTGTAGACCGCATGCGCGGTGTAGTCGGAGTTGGTGATGACCGCGGTCGGCGCGTCCGGGCCGGCCAGCACGGCCCGGGTGGCCTGCTGCACGTCGCCCATGGTCAGCGGCGAGTACACCACGGTGGCCCGCAACCCGAGCACCCGGCACAGCCGGCGGAAGTAGCGCAGCCGGTCCGGGTCCGCCATCAGCCGGCGCGGCGCGCTCAGGAACGCCACTGAGGTGTGCCCCAGCTCGGCCAGCCGGCGCAGCGGCAACTCGACCGCGGCGGCATTATCCGGGCGGACCCGGGAGACGCCGGTGATGCGGGCGGCCGAGGCGTTGAGCGCCACCACCGGGGCCCCCGGGCGCAGGTCGTGCCAGAGCCGGATGGACTCGCCGGTCCCGACCGGGGCGATGGCCAGGCCCGCCAGCCGCTGCGCGGCCATCTCCTGCAGGTGCCGGCGCTCACGCTCCAGCGAGTAGCGGGAGTCCAGGACGAGCAGGGTCGCGCCCGCCTCGCCCGCGACCTCTTCGGCGCCGGAGAGCACCTCGAGGAAGAACGGGTTGGCGAAGTTGCGCACCACGAACCCGTAGGTCGTGGTGCGGCCCCGGCGCAGCGCCTGGGCCTGCGGGTTGGCCCGGTAGCCGAGCTGCTCCGCGATGGCCAGGATGCGGCGGCGGGTATCGTCGGCCACGCCGGGCTGGCCGTTGAGCGCGAAACTCGCCGAGGCCACCGAGACGCCCGCCATCCGGGCCACGTCCCGGATGCCCGCGGCGCGCGGCGATCCGTTCTGAGCAGTCGGCATGATCATTCCTGCGGTCCCGCGCTGCGCCGGTGGCCAGCCCGCCGGCTCCGGGCAGCGCGCGACGAATAGTGCGTTGGGGCCCCGATGACTCCTCACCCTGTACGAGCGGCCCCGGTTAGGCAAGCCGTGCCTCCCCGGCCGCGCCATCCGCCGGCCGGCCACGCCCGCCGCCTCCCGCACCAACCATCCGGCCGGGCCGGGGCCGCAACTAATGGTGGAGCGTCTGGGTTACGGTCATTATCACGCGCATTTTAATGCGGCGGATCTGGTGCCGATGTCGCGGGCGGCACCAATTCCTTCCTGGCCCGCGGGCTTCGCGGCTATCTGGTCTCTCGGCGAGGATTTTTCGTCCGATCAGGAATGGCCTATCTGGGCGCCTTTGTGCCTCCGTACCCGTCGGGCGGCCTGGCCGTGACCCGCTGGCTGTGACTCCGCCGGCCGTCCCGCCGTGACCTGGCCGGCCGCCCCGCCGTGGCTGGTCCGCCGCTCCGGCCGTGACCTGGCTGGCCGCCATCCGCTGGCCTCCCCGGCCGCCACCCGCCGGCTGGCGTGAACCGGATTCAAGGCCCCTCGTTTGTCGGTAGCCGCTGGCACACTGCCCGTAGACCCGTCAGCGCCCTGGCCCCGGCTCATTCGCCAGACCTGGCGGCGGTGGGTAAGTTCGTTCAACGAGGACGGGGAGAGGACGGGGAGGAGCGTGAGCGAGATAGCCGCCACCGATGCTGGCCCTCATGACCTGGAGCTCTACCGCGGGGAACTGACCGGCTACTGCTACCGGATGCTCGGGTCGGCGCACGACGCCGACGACGCCGTACAGGAGGCCATGGTCCGCGCCTGGCAGGCGTTCGACCGGTTCGAGGGCCGGTCCGCGCTGCGCTCGTGGCTGTACCGGATCGCGACCAACGTCTGCCTGGACATGCTGCGCAGCCGCAAACGACGGGCCATGCCCATGGACCTGTCGGCCCCGGTGCCGTCCAGCACCGAGCCGGTGGCCACGCTGCCGGAATCGGCCTGGGTCGAGCCGTTTCCCGGTGACGGCCCGGTGCCCCCGGACACCGATCCGGCCGGGCGCGTGGTGCTGCAGGACACCATCCGGCTGGCCTTCATCTCGGCCCTGCAGAACCTGCCGCCCCGGCAGCGGGCGGTGCTCATCCTGCGTGAGGTGCTGTGCTGGCAGGCCTCCGAGGTGGCCGACCTGCTCGACACCACGGTGGTCTCGGTGAACAGCGCGCTGCAGCGCGCCCGCAGCACCATGGCCGCCAGCGACCAGGCGGACGAGCGGCCATCACCGCAGCTAGCTGAGGCGGACCGGGATCTGCTCGCCCGGTACGTCGACGCGTTCCAGCGCTATGACATCGACCGGCTCGTCGCGCTCCTGCACGAGGACGCCAGCATCTCCATGCCGCCGTTTCGGATGTGGATACGCGGCCGGGAGGAACTGCGCGGCTGGTACACCGGCTGGGGCAGCGGCTGTGATGGGTCCCGGCTCATCCCGGTCGTCGCCAACGGCTCGCCCGCGTTCGGTCAGTACAAACCGGACAGCGACGGAACGCGCCTCGTGCCCTGGTGCATCCAGGTCCCGGAGATCTCGGACGGGCAGATCTCGCACGTCCATCATTTCCTGGACACCAGCCTGTTCGAGCGGTTCGGCCTGCCGCCCTACCTCGACCGCCCGGTCCCAGCTGAGTCGCAGAGCTGAGTAGCGGCCGCACGAAGCAGCAGGAGCGGAGTAGCAGGGCGGAGCGACGCCTGGGCGGCGGGCCTACTGGTTCGCGGCTTCCTGGGCGGCGGCTTCCTCCACCGTGAGTTCGGCGGCGGGGTCGGCTTCCAGCCGGGCATCGGGGATCGGCTTCCCGCTCTGCACGGACCGCCCGTAGGTGCCGTCCGCCAGTCGCTGCTCAGCCCGCTCCAGCGCGGCCAGCCGGTCGCGCAGGCTCTCCGCGATCGCGTCGTCCATGCCCTGCTGGGTCAGGGACTGCGCGGGATCGGCGACGTCGGTGCCCTTCTCATCCTCGCTGCTCCGGTCTTCCCGCCCGGCCGTCTCGGTCTCCGCCAGGAGCTTCTGTACTTCAGCCCGCTTGGCGGCCAGCAAGGCCCGTGCCCGCTCAACGTCCAACGTGATCTCCCTCGTATCTCGCTGCCGTCAGGTTCGGGGCCGCCGGCGTAGAGCCACCCTATGCGGCCCCCTCCACCCTGCGCCGCGCCGGCGCGTACCCGCCGCCCCGTCCGTGCCCTGCCGCCGTGCCAGTCCGGGCCGGGCCTGCGCTCATCACGCCCGCCTCGCTCCTCCGCGCGCGATGGCCACGATCCGCCCCTGACCACTCACCAAGTGCAACTGCGGGTTGCGCGTCTAGAACAATGTGCAACTCTGGAGTTGCAGTTAGGGGCTGCTGAGTGCAGCGGATGCGTACCCAGAGGAGTCACTTCATGCCGGACCGGATCGAGCAGCAGATCGTCATCAACGCCCCGCTAGACCGGGTCTGGGACCTGGTCAGCGTGCCTGGCTGGTGGGTGCCTACCGAGGTCGATGCGGAGCCGGACCGCACGCCTGGTTCCCAGACCGTCCGGGAGTCGGCCCAATGGGGCCGGTTCCCCGTCGAGGTGGTGGAGATACGGCCGCAAAGCTACGCCGCCTTCCGCTGGGCCAGTCAGGCTCCCGGGGCCGACCTGGCGCCCGGCAACACCACACTGATCGAGTTCTTCGTCGGCGATTCTGGCGAGGGCGTCACCGTGACCGTGGTGGAGAGTGGCTTCGGCGCGCTCGACGTCCCGGAGGAGGTGCGCCAGTCCCAGCTCAAGGACAACACCGGCGGCTGGTCTGAGGAACTGGGCAGCCTTCGCATCCGGGCGGAGGAGCCTGCGTCAGCATGAGCGCTGGAGTGGCTGGACCCAGGCTGGCTAGCACCACAGCCGCGGATCAGGTCTTCGCGGCGCTGGCCGACCCGACCCGGCGCCAGCTGCTGGAGTTGCTCGGCGAGCAGGCCGCGGCCAGCGCCACGGCCCTCGCCGGGCAACTGCCAGTGTCCCGGCAGGCCGTGGTCAAGCACCTGGCCGTGCTTCAGCAGTCGGACCTGGTAACCCGGCGCCGGGACGGCCGCGAGGTAGTGTTCACGGTCCGCCCGGAGCGGCTCGTCGCCACCGCGTCGTGGATGACCTCAGTGGCAGCCAGCTGGCGGGAGCGCCTGCAACTGCTCAAGCAGGTGGCCGAAGCGGCTGACCGCCCGGAGGCGGGGGATTACCGGCCCCGACCAGGAGACCGTCCAGATCCTGCCTAGCGGCCGCCCGGGAGCCGACCGGGGAACCACTCAGACCCGGGGCCGCCAGGATCAGGGGCTCCCCGCCGCAGGCGGACGTCCCCGCCCGGTCCCATCTCTGCTCGATCTTGCCGAAACGCCAGATAGCCAGGGCCACCACCCAGGTCAGGACGAACACCCCGGCGATCACGAAGCCCGCCTGGTTGATGTTGAAGTCCTCCAGCCACGCCCACCCGGGGCCGGTCAGGTGGCCGTCCTGGCCGAGCAGGCCCAGCACTTCCACCGCCCCGATGAACGCGGCCACGAAGACGGACAGCCCGGTGATGGTCAGGTTGTAGTAGACCTTGCGGACCGGGCGGGCGAAGGCCCAGTCGTACGCGAAGTTCATGAAGCAGCCGTCCGCCGTGTCGAACAGGCTCATCCCCGCGGCAAACAGGATCGGCAGGGACAGCACGGCGTAGAAGGGCAGCCCGCCGATGACCGCGGTGCCGGCCAGCACGAGCAGCGCGACCTCGCTGGCGGTGTCGAAGCCCAGCCCGAACAGGAAGCCGATCGGGTACATCTTCCATGGCGCGTCGATCCGGCGGGCCAGCGGGCCGAGGATGCGGTTCATCAGGCCCCGCTTGTTCAGCTGCTCGTCCAGGGCCTCGTCGTCGTACTGGCCGGTCCGCATCCCGCGGAACACCTTGACGATCCCGGCCAGGATCACCACGTTGATCGCCGCAATCAGGAACAGGAAGATCCCGGACACCAGGGTGCCGATGATGTTGGTGGTGTACTGCAGGTGCGAGCTGGAGTTCCTGACCTGCTCGTTCAGGGCGCGGATGCCAAAGTTCAGCGCCAGGGCCAGGATGAACACCACGCTGGAATGACCCAGCGAGAAGAAGAAGCCCACCGACAGCGGCCGCTTGCCGTCGCTGACCAGCTTGCGGGTCGTGTTGTCGATGGCGGCGATGTGATCGGCGTCGAACGCGTGCCGCATGCCGAGGGTGTAGGCCAGGATCCCGGTGGTGAAGCCGAAGGTCTCGGTCTTGCTGATGTGGAAGTGGCCGCTGACCGCGACGGCGAGCATCACCCAGCCCGCGACGTTCAGCCCGGCCACGATGAGCAGCATCGCCCCGGCCCGGCTCCACTCCTGCGGGGTCAGCCCATCGCGGATCCGGGCCAGCCGGGCACGCGGATCAGCCATCGGGCCACCTTCCTGCCGGGGACGTCGCACCAGACTAGGCGTTACTGCAATTTACTTGCAACAACGAACTGCAGGTAGCTGCAGACCGCTGGTGGGACATCCGGGCAGAATCCTGGGTCGCCTGGGTAATTCGGTACCGCCTGGCTGCCGGTGGCTGCTGACCACCGGCGTCCCGGTCAGGCGGCCCGGTCAGGTGGGGTGGTCAGGAGGCCTGCGCGGCCTGCTGCTCCTGGATCCGCCGCTTGATGCGGGCCAGCATCGCGGCCATCCCGCGCAGCCGCAGCGGGCTGACCAGATCCGACAGGCCGAGCTGGGTGGTGAACTCGGCCGGCGTGGCCAGCACTTCCTGCGTGCTCAGCCCGTCCAGGCCGGTCTGCAGGATGCTCGCGAATCCTCGCGTGGTCGGTGCTTCCGGCGGCGCGTCGAAGAACAGGTGCGCGGTGCCGTCCTCGGCCACCTCGACCGCCAGGAACAGCGGGGACTGGCACTCCGGGACCGGCTCCAGCAGGTCGCGGTGCTCGGCGTAGCGGGCTGGGAGGGGTGGCAGATCTTCGGAGAACTCCAGCAGCAGCTGAAGCTTCTCCTTGCCCTGGACCGCGCCGAACTCGTCGACGATGTCCTGCAGTCTCGGGTTGAGGGTGGCCGTCACGGTTTGTCCCCCTGGGTGATGGGGACGCGGACGCTGTTGCCCCACTCGGTCCAGGAGCCATCGTAATTGCGCACGGTGGGATAGCCGAGCAGGTGGTGCAGCACAAACCAGGTGTGGCTGGACCGCTCGCCGATCCGGCAGTACACGATCACGTCGTCGGCCGGGCTCAGCCCGGCCTCACCGCCGTAGATGGCCTCGAGCTCCTTGCGCGGCCGGAACGTGGCGTCCTCGGCGGCCGCGCGGGCCCACGGGACGTTCTTGGCGCCGGGAATGTGCCCGCCGCGCAGCGCGCCCTCTTGCGGGTAGTCCGGCATGTGCAGCAGTTCGCCGCTGTACTCGCCGGGCGAGCGTACGTCGATCATGGGCTGGCCCAGGTGGGCCCGGACGTCCTCACGGAACGCGCGGATCGGGGCGTCGTCCCGCTCGATCACCGGGTAGTCGGTCCGGGGCCGGTCCGGCGTGTCGGTGCTCAGCGGGCGGTCCTCCGCGATCCACTTCGCCCGGCCGCCGTCCAGCAGGCGGACGTCCGGGTGGCCGAACAGTGTCGCGACCCAGAGCGCGTACGCCGCCCACCAGTTGTTCCGGTCGCCGTAGAGCACCAGCGTGGTGTCCCGGGCGATGCCCTTCTCCGACATCAGCCGGGCGAACCCCGCGCCGTCCACGTAGTCGCGCGTGACCGGGTCGTTCAGTTCGGTGTGCCAGTCCAGCTTGACCGCGCCCGGGATGTGCCCCGTCTCGTAGAGCAGCACGTCCTCGTCGGATTCGGCGACCACGAGCCCGGGATCGTCGAGGTGCTCGGCCACCCACTCGGTGCTGACCAGCATCTCTGGCCGGGCATAGTCGCCGAACTTGGGTGTGGCGTCATACGGCAGCGTCATGAATACCCTCACCTTCATCGGTGGTCCGCCCGGTGGTCGCGCTAGGGCGCTGGAGGCGGACACTATCCCCTGCTGAGGTCAACGCGGTGACCCGGCTGGCCCTTCCCCGGTCACCGGGAAGGGCCGGTGGTGGTCAGCCGGCGTTGTTGATCATCATTCCGCTGACCCGGCGGGGGCAGGCCGGTTAGCAGTCGGCCAGGAGTTCGCGGGCGGCCCGGGCGCCGGAGGCGAGGGCGCCCTGGACCGAGCCGGTCGCGCGGTGATCGCCGCACACGTACCGGCGCGGCCCGGCCAGACTAGTGCTACCCAGACGGGCTCTGCCTGGGCCGGTGCCGTCTTCGGTGACCCGGCACGGCTGGCTGAGCCGCAGTGGCGCGGGCATGGCGGGCAGGGCCCCGTCGATGGTGTAGCTGGCCAGGTGCTCCCAGTCGGCCGTGCTGGTCGCGTACAGGTCGGCGAGCCTGGCCCGCACGGCCGGCTCGCGGTCCGCGCCGCCGCCCCCGAGCACCGACGTGGAGATGAGCGACCGGCTGTTGGCGTAACCCGGGCTCACCTCGGAGAGGACGCAGGTGTTGAGGACCTCGCCCTCCGTATCGACCAGCAGGGTCGGCTCGGCGAGCGGGCTGGCCGGGGCCGCGTGATACACGGTGGTGAGGGTGCGGGTGTCCGGGACGGGCAGCCCCGGCAGCAGGGCCGCCGCGGCGGCGGCTCCGGTGGCCACCACCACCGCGTCGGCGCGGATCCCGCGGCCGTCGGCCAGCAGCACACCCTGGCCGGTGAGCATGCGGACCGGGGTTTCCAGCTGGACCGTCCCGGGCGGAAGCGCGGCGGCCAGTTGCTCGGGAACCGACTGGATGCCGCGGCGTGGCAGGCACAGCGTTCCGCGCAGCATGCTCCGCCAGACCAGATGGAAGAAGCGGCCCGAGGTTTCCAGCTGATCCTCACCGAACACCCCGGCCAGGAACGGCCGGAACAGAAGCTCGATCAGCTCGCCGGGGATCCGCGCGCTGGCCAGGGTGGCCAGCGTGCTCTGGTCCGGTCCGCGGGTGAGCAGCCGGGCCGGGAGCAGCATGTCGCGGGCGCTGAGCGCGGCCAGCGCGGCCAGGCCTCCCGGCCCGGTCAGGTGGCCGCGGACCAGATCACCCTGGTCACCCGGGCGCCGGGTGGGGTCGGCGAACCGCAGCCGCCCGGCCCCGGTGTGCAGCAGCATCCCGGGCGTAAACGGGGACAGTTGCAGGGCGCGCAGGTCCAGCCGGCGCCGCACCTGCGGGTAGGAGGTGTTGAAGACCTGGAAGCCACGGTCGAGCAGGAACCCGCCCGGCTGGCGCGTGTTCACTTCACCCGTGTTGACCCGATCGGTGCGCATCCGGCCGCCCACGCCGTCTGCGCACTCCAGGACCGTGACCGACGCTCCCGCGGCGGCCAGGTCGGCCGCGCAAGCCAGGCCGGCCAGCCCGGCCCCGACGATGATGACGTTCAGCGTGCTGGTGCCGGACATGCAGGCCGCCCCCCGTTGAGCCGTTTACCTCGCGTGCCCGGTATTCGGCGGGGAGTGCCTCCCGCGGTGTCAGCGCAGCTCGGCCCATTCCGGGCTGCCACCAGCGGTGTAGATCTCCGCGCCACCGATGAAAGCGCGCTCGACCCGGCTCAGCACGTCCAGCGGATCACCGGACCAGATGACCAGGTCCGCGTCCTTGCCTGGCTCGAGGGAGCCGAGCCGGTCGTCGATGCCCGCGATCCGCGCCGGGTGGATGGTCAGCGCCCGGACTGCGGTCGCCCAGGCCAGGCCTTCCTTCACGGCCAGGGCCGCCTGGTAGGGGAGGAAGTTGATCGGCACCACCGGGTGGTC
Source organism: uncultured Actinomycetes bacterium (assembly GCA_963837335.1). Classification (GTDB taxonomy): domain Bacteria; phylum Actinomycetota; class Actinomycetes; order Streptosporangiales; family Streptosporangiaceae; genus RYN-230. The sequence goes on from CAWINS010000029.1 coordinate 83,199, forward strand.
GGTGGTCAGCGCGAAGGTCACCCCGGCCCGGTCGAGCAGGCCCGGGTTGGCCAGCGAGCGGTTCCGCACCTCCACCTTGGACCGGCTGGTCAGCAGCGGGCCGAGGACCACCGGGATGCCCCTGGCCGCGATGATGTCGGCCAGCAGGTGCGCCTCGGTGCCGTGGTCGATCACCAGGTCGTAGCCGAACTCCTCGGCGATCCGCATCGCGGTGGCGATGTCGTCGGCGCGATGGCAGTGCTGCCGCCACGGGATCTCCCGGCGCAGTACCCGGCCGAGCGCCTCCAGCTTCAGGTCCCGGCTGACCGGGCCGCGCTCGCCTTCCGGTTTGCGCTGCTCGCTTTCCAGCTTGCTCAGGTAGTTGCCCGCTTCCACCAGGGCGCTGCGGATCACTGCGGCCGTGCCGAGCCGGGTGCTCGGGGTCTTGTGCTGCTCGCCATAGACCCGCTTGGGGTTCTCGCCGAGGGCGGACTTCATCCCGGACGGCTGGCGCAGCACCATCTCATCGACGGTCCGCCCCCAGCACTTGACGGCGACCGTCTGCCCGCCGATGGGGTTGCCGGACCCCGGATTGATGTTCACGGCCAGCACGCCGCCGCTGATCGCGTCGCGGAAGCCGAGGTCAGCAGGATTGATCGCGTCGAGCGCGCGGACCTGCGCGGTCACCGGGTCGGTCAGCTCGTTGGTGTCCGATCCGGCCCAGCCCTCGCCTTCTTCGTGCACGCCCACGTGGCCGTGAGCCTCGATGAACCCGGGTAGCACCCAGCGGCCCGCCGCCTCGATGACCTGGACCCCCGGGGGAACAGCGAGATCAGTGCCGACCGCGGTGATCCGGCCCGCCTCGGCCAGCACCGTCCCGCCGTCGATCGGCTCCCCGGTGACTGGCACCACCCGGGCCCCGACGATCGCCACCGACTCGCCAGTCATCCCGCCGCCTCCTCGCCTGCGTGGTCCGCTCCGGGCCATCACCTTATTCGGGCCCCAATTTGGGGCCAGGAGACCAACGGGTTTTCGTTGCGGAATAGAAAGCGTTTGATCCATGACCTACGGTCATGGATGTGGATACCGATGCGCTGCGCTGGTTCCAGCAGGTCGCCGACGGTACGACGGTGACGGAAGTCAGTGAGCTGGAGGCAGTCACCCAGTCCGGGGTGTCGCGGGCGCTGGCCCGGCTGGAGGCACAGATCGGCACGCCGTTGCTGCGGCGGCACGGCCGGACGCTGCGGCTGACCCAGGCGGGAGCGGTGTTCAAGCGGCACGTGGACGCGATGCTGCATCAGCTCGACGACGGGATCGCCGCGGTCAGCCAGCTGATCGAGCCGGATACCGGCACCGTCGCACTCGCCTTCCAGCAATCGCTGGGCACCTGGCTGGTGCCCGACCTGGTGCGGAGCTTCCGCGACGCACACCCGCACGTCACGTTCCAGCTCACCCAGGTGCGCGACGAGGTGCATTCCGCCGCGCTGGACGGCGGGCTCGCCGACCTGGAGATCGGCACCCGGCGGGCGCGCAGCGCCGCGCTGCGCACCCGGCTGATCGCGATCGAGCCGCTGCGGCTGGCCGTGCAGCGCGACCATCCGCTGGCCGGGCAGCGCATTCACCTGGCCGAGGTGTCCGCGGAGCCGTTCGTCAGCCTGCGGCCGACCTCGGCCCTCCGCAAGCTGGGTGACGACCTGTGCCAGCAGGCCGGGTTCCGCCCGGCCGTGGTGTTCGAGGGGGACGACCTGTCCACGGTGCGCGGTTTCGTCGCGGCCGGGCTGGGCGTGGCCATCGTCCCCGCACCGCGGGCGGGCACCCTGGAAGCCGCGGCCGGGCCGCTGGCCTACTGCGAGATCCTCGACGCCGGGGCGGTCCGTGACCTGACCCTGACCTGGTCCGCCGAACGGCGCCTGCTGCCGGCCGCGGAGCTGTTCCGCCGGCACGTGATCCGCACCGCCAGCGCCGGCCAGGTCCCCGCGCTCTCTGCCTGACCAGACCGGCCCTGACCAGACCGGCCCTGACCAGACCGGCCCTGACCATGGACCGCGGCTTGCCCTTCCCCGCCGCAATGTTCACGTCGGGTTCACTCCGTGGCCGGGGCGCGGCCTTCCTGGCTAAGGACGCTGGGTCAGCGCCGGGCGTAGGTGGGACCCGGCCTGCCGAGGAGGTAACGCTCACGATGCTCGCCAAGCTCTCCCGACCCAGACTCTCGCTACTGCTCGCGGTGGTGGTGACGGCCGCCGGCCCGGTGATCGCCGCGACCGGGGCCAGCGCCGCGTCCGCCGCTGACCACGGCGGCTCCCTGCGGCCCGGCAACCTGCTGGTCAGCGGGTCCGTGTACCAGAACGACCCGGGCCTGCTCACGCCGGGAGTGACCGTCCTGCCGCCGGGCTGCACCAGCGGCTGCGTGACCGCCACCAACGACGGCTCGTTCCCGGGCGTGTTCAACAACGTGCTGGCCGACCCGAGCTTCGGGGTGACCTCGCCGGTGTTCCTCAACCAGCTCACCCCGTCCGGGCGGCTGGTGAGCACGCTGCGGGTGCCCGACGGCACGGGGCCGGGCGGGGGCCTGGTGACCAGTTTCTCCTCCAAATCGGAGCTGGCCCTGAACCTCTCCACGAGCGACCGCGACCTGACGTTCATGGGCTACGTGGCCAAGCCGGACACCATCGACGTGTCCAACTCGAACACCCCGGGCGTCGTCGACCCGACCAACCCGGTACCCAGCACCTACTACCGCGCGGTCGCCACGCTCGACGCCCAGGGCCGGCTCAGCTACACCGAGACCAACGCCTACAGCGGCAACAACGGGCGCGCGGCCATCCTCAACGACAGCCATGGCGCGGACGTGCTGTACACCGCCGGCAACGCCGGCAATGGCAGCAACCCGCAGCCGGACGGGGTCATCCTCGGGGCGGGCGCGCAGATCATGACGCCGTCCCGGCAGCCGGAAAGGGTCCAGCAGCCGGGCCAGCCGACCCCGGTCGGCAGCTTCAGCGTGACCCAGCTCGGGGACGCCGCCGACAAGGTCGGCAAGGACACGAACTTCCGCGGCATGACGATCTTCAACCACGTCCTGTACTACACCAAGGGCAGCGGCAGTAACGGCGTCAACACGGTCTACTTCGTAGACACCACCGGCAAGGCGTGCCCCAGCGGCGTGGGCCTGCCCGAGCCGGGTGCGGCGCTGCCGGCCAATCCGGTCGCCTACGATCCGTCCCTGCTGCAGACCCAGGGCGTGTCCCCGTACAACATGTGCATCCTGAAGGGCTTCCCGACCGCGCTGAAATCGGCCACCTCGTTCCCGTTCGGCCTGTGGTTCGCCAACTCCCGCACGCTGTACGTGGCGGACGAGGGCAACGGTGACAACACCTACTCCACGGCCACCGGCACGTACACCACGGCCGCCGGGCAGACCACGGCCGGGCTGCAGAAGTGGGTGCTCGAGAACGGCACCTGGACGCTCGCGTACACCCTCAGCAGCGGACTCAGCCTCGGCACCCCGTATGCGGTACCGGGCTACCCGGCCGGCGACAACGCGGCCACCGGGCTGCCGTGGGCGCCGGCCACCGACGGGTTGCGGAACATCACCGGCCAGGTCAACCGGAATGGCACGGTCACGATCTGGGGCGTCACCTCGACCGTGAGCGGAGGCGGGGACCAGGGCGCCGACCCGAACAAGGTCGTCGTCATCACCGACAACCCCGGGGCGCAGACGCTGCCCGCCGAGAGCTTCGCGACCTTCGAGTCCGCCCGTTCCGGCGAAGTGCTGCGCGGCGTGTCCTTCACCCCAGGAACTCCGGAGGGCGGCCGCTGAACGGGCTACGCGCATGACGCGGCGGGCTGGCCCGGGAGCAGGGAGTTCCGGGCCAGCCCGCCGTGATCGGTGGGGCTGGTTATGCCGAGATGACTCAGAAGTGGGTTGGTCCTACCCCGGTCGGCACCGGGGCCGGCGTGGTGGTCCCGGTCGGCATGACCGTGGGGGTGGGGGTCGGCATCGGGGTCGTGGTGGTCAGCGGCGGGGCGAGCGGCGCCCGGAAGTGGCCCTGCGCCACCAGCAGGCCGTCGGTGTTGCCCTTGGCGTCGGTGTAGAAGCCGACCAGGTCACCGGCATTGTTGATGCCGTTGAGCGTGGTGGCCCCGGAACCGTGCGGGTCGTTGACCGTCCGGAATCCGAAGTCGCGGGACCAGATGAACCCGAACGACTTGGCGTTGTTGCCGCTGCCGACCATGTACGTGCCGACGACCTCACGCTGGTCGTTGACGCCGAAGGCCATCGTGGAAGAAGAGCCGGGCACGGTCAGCCGGGTGAGGTGGCCGTGCGCGCCGAGCAGGAAGCCCCGGGTCACGCCGCCACGGCCGGTGTAGAAGCCGGCGATGTCGCCCCGGTTGTTGATGCCGGACGCGGTCGTGCTCATCGACCCGGAGAGCCGGATCCGGTGGAACCAGCCGCCGGGGATGCTGTAGGCGTAGGAGTGGGCCTGGCCCTTGGCTCCCATGTAGAAGCCCACCGCGATGCCCGAGTCGTTCACGCCGAGGAGCTGGTTGACTGGCGGCTTGGCCATGTTCCGGGTGGGGAAGTTGACGCTGTGGAACTGGCCGTGCCAGTCGTAGAAGCCGAAGTTGTTGTTGGTCATGCTCTTGGTGTTCTGGGTGGACCAGAAACCGACCGACGCCCCGGTGTCGTTGATCCCGATGACCTGGGTCTGGATGCCGCTGGGGAAGTTCTCGTTCGTGAACGACGAGAGCCCGCCCAGGCTCAGCACGTAGCCCTTGTTCGGGTGACCCTTGGCGCCGGAGCCGAAATAACCCGCGATCTGGCCGCGGTTGTTGATGCCCAGCAGCTGGTTGAACGTGGGGTCGTTGCTGTTGTTCAGCTTGCTGAACGACCAGCCACGGGCCAGGCGCATTTCGCGTGGGTGGTGCTCGCCGCGTGAGTTGGCCGAGAGGCTGACGCTGGAGGGCGCGCTGGAGTGCCCGGTCACGGCGAAAACACCGCCGACCGCTCCGCCCACCGCGACGGCCGCCACGCCGATCGCCGCTACGACTGTTCGTTCAACTCATTCTGAATCCGCCATTCTGGGTCCACGCACTTGCGCGCCGGCCCTGTCGTATCTGGTTCTCACCGAGAATCCCTTTCCATGCGTCCAGAGGGCCGCGCCGGAACTTTCCCGGGCGACCACGGGCGGCATGAATCTGACTGCACCGATGACGTTAGTGGCGGCGGCACCGAATTCCCGGCCCAGCGCGTCCGGGGTCCGGGAACCGTAATAACTCCCCTCGCCCCCGCAACGGACAGGGTGATCGCGGTGGGGCGCGGGCCCGAAAGTCGGGAACACGCAACGAAGAGCCCCGCCTCGCCGGGGTAAGGCCCGGGAGGCGGGGCTCTGAGCTGGCTAGATCCTGGTTAGCCGGTGTAGGGCAGCAGGCAGATACCGGACAGGTTCTGGGCCCCGCCGCACATCTGGCTGCCTGACTGGTTGTCGCTGGCGATCCAGAGTCCGGCGCTGGTGGTCAGCATGTCGTCGGCCCCCAGTCCCCGGTCCCGGCTGTAATAACCGGCGCTCCCGTCCGCATTGACGAACAAGTTGCCGTTCGCCGGGTCCAGGCCCTCCATGCCGGGAGCGTTGTAGCCGCCGTTCCCCAGGCCGTCGCAGCCGTTGGCGTTCATCGACCACCGCTCGTGCCCGCCGAAGTAGGCGCCGTTGGCGTCAGCGGCGGCCGAGTAGAGGGAGTCGCAGCCGGTGTAGTTCACCCACTGGTGCTGTACCGATGCCTGGGTCGCGGGGAACGCGGCCGCGGCGTCGCACAGCCCCTGGCGCGGCGTCTGCCCGACCGGGTACCCGTTCGCGTGGTAGCCAGTCGTGCCGATGTAGACCGTCGAGTCATCCGGCGACCAGGCGGCCGCCTGGATGTAGAACGGCTCGATGCCGACGCACTGATACGGCTGGCTGGGATCGCTGCCGTCCCACTCAGCCGAGGTCCAGCCGGTCACTGAGGCGCTGGAACCGCCCACGTTCAGCATGAAGATCTGCTGCCGCGGCACGCCGCCGACCGAGGTGAAGTCACCTTCGACCAGGTCCAGCGTCCCGCCGTGGCTGAGCTGCTGGTTGAAGACGCGCGTCGCGTTCGTCGCCACGCCCGGATACTGGTAGTTACCGGAGATGTTCAGGTGCAGGAACCCGTCACTCTTCCCGGTGGTAGGACTCAGGCTGACCATGTACGGGTCAGCGGTGTCACCGTTCACCCCGGCGAAGTTGCCCCCCACCAGCAGGTGATTGCCCGCGCCGACCATGGTCTGCACCGCGCCGGACGCCTTGGTCCCGAAGCCGGCCACGACGTTGCCGGTGGTGGTGTCGATCTCGGCGATGTTCGCGACCGCGGTGCCGTTGATCGAGGTGAACTTGCCGCCGATGTAGGCGTCCGCACAATTGCCGTTGACGAACGCGATCGTATTGACCGCGTCGCTAGCGTCGGAGGTGGTGCCCTCGGTGCCGACGATATTGGGAGCCCAGCTCGTCACCGTGTAGGGCTTGCTGGCCTGGAAACTGAAGACGTTCTCCCGGGTGTAGGTCGTGCTGCCCTTCACGATTTCCGAGAACGAGCCCACCCCATACATCGTGTTGCCGCACTGCACGAGCTGGCGGATCTGCTGGATGGGATTGTTGTCGCTGGCCTTCAGGTGCGGCGTTCCGCTGACGGGCGTGGCCGACACCACCCCGGCGGGTGGCGGCTCGCCACCCGCTCCCTGCGCCTGGGCGGCCGAGGCGGCGATCACCATCAGCCCTGACGCTGCTACCGCCGTAGCGGCAATTTGATACTTCCGCATGTTCCCCCCACATCACGTGACATGAATTGGCTGGTCGCGCTCATTGGCCAGCTGCGCCTCCCGGACTCGGCCGGCAAGCCGCTGACCAAGCAAGACGGGCGTCGCGGGCGACGACAGGAAGATCATCTGTGAAGATAAGGAGGGTTGGCGCTGGGAGACGCACCGAACCGAATGCCGGAGTCGCTAGCCACCCATGTACGGCAAGGTCAAGGGATACCACTGCTCCCGCCCGCTGGTCGCGGCCACTGACGCCAGCTACAAGCGCGGCGTCGCGGGCATCGCCTGCGTGCTCTCGAACGGCTCGTGGGGACTGAGCCGGCAGGGATCGGCGATCCGGCACGACCCGAGCGGTCCCGCCGCGGTTCTGGTCGCCGAACTGCGAGCGGTCGCACTGCTGCTGGAGGGCCCGGAGCAGCCGCGGCCGCCCGAACTGCTGCTGGACAGCACGATCGCGATCCGGTACCTGCGCGCCTGGCAGCGAGGCCGGATCGAGCGGATGCCCGACGGTTACAGCCTGCTGCCGCGCCGGGGGCCGCAGGCGGCGCCCACCCTGGTCCGGCTGGCCGGGATCATGGCGCAGCACCCGGAGATCAGGCTGCAGCATGTGCACTCGCACACGGGGCATCCGCTGAACGAGGCGGCCGACGCGCTGGCCTCCCTGGCGCAGCGCGGCCTGCCCGCGGTCGAGACCCGGTCGCGGGCCGAGGGCCTGGTTGAGGCGTTCCTGCGCACCTGGCATGAGCCGCCTAACCACGAGTGACCCGGCGGAAGCGCCCGGCCGCGGCGGAGGTCAGGAGCCTGATGGCGAACGGCAGGTCATGGATCAGGTAGCGGCGGAAGAGCCGGCGCGGCTCGTGCAGCAGCCGGAAGGCCCAGGCCAGCCCGGCCCGGCGCATCCAGGCCGGAGGCCGGGGCAGCGCCTTCGCGGCATACGGGATCGCGGCGCCACAGCCGATGAACCAGGCCCGGGGGCACGCCGGGGCGAGGGTGGCGATGAGGCGCTCCTGCTTGGGAAACCCGAGCCCCACGTACACGATGTCCGGCGTGGCCGCGGCGACCCGGTCACGGACGCCCTCGATGGCCCGCGGATCGGTGTCGAATCCGAACGGAGGAGAGTCCGCGCCCACGACCCGGAGGCCCGGGTAGCGGCGGCTTAGTTCCTCCCCCGCTCGCCGGGGAACTCCGGACGCCCCGCCGAGCAGGTAGATCGAGAGACCCTGCCGGGCCGCCGCCTCGCTCAGCGAGAAGATCAGCGAGCCGCCGGCCACCCGCTCAGGCAGCGGATGGCCGCTCAGCTGCGCGGCCCACACCAGCGGCATCCCGTCCGGAACGACCAGCGAGGCGGTCCCGATCAAGTGGCGCAGGGACGGATCCCGGCGGGCCTGACGGCAGATATCGACGTTGGGGGTGGCGACCCAGCCGCCCTCGCCGCGGTGGCTGGCGCCGATGATGTGACTGACCGTCTGGGCCTCGGTGAGGCCATCGAAATCGAGTCCGGCCAGGCGGGTGCGGCCACTGGCACGGGCCGCCCCCGGCTTAGTACGCACCGGTGCCGCGCACGACGGCACGCGCGGTCTTCCACATGATCTGCAGGTCCAGGGCCAGCGACCAGTGCTCGACGTAGCGCAGGTCCAGCCGGACTGATTCCTCCCAGGGGAGGTTGGCCCGCCCGCTGACCTGCCACAGGCCGGTCAGGCCGGGCTTGACGGCCAGCCTGCGCGGAACGTGGCCCTCCTCGCCGACCGCTTTCTCATACGGGAGCGCCGCCCAGGGGCGCGGGCCCACCATCGACATCTCCCCGCGCAGCACGTTGAGCAGTTGCGGGACCTCGTCGATGGACCAGCGGCGCAGCCACCCGCCCATCGGGGTGAGCCGGGGATCGCGGCGAATCTTGAACAGCACCCCGTTCACCTCGTTGCTGGCTTCCAGGCCCGCCTTCCGCGCCTCGGCCCCCACCACCATGCTGCGGAACTTGTACACGTGGAACGGGCGGCCGTCCTTGCCAATCCGGAGGTGGGTGAACAGGACCGGGCCGCCGTCGGAGAAATGGATCGCGCAGGCGATCGCCAGCAGCAGCGGCGAAAGCAGGATCAGTGCCGATGCCGCCAGCGTCCGGTCGAATATCCCCTTCACGATCCGCTGCGGCCCGGTGAGCTTGGCGTGATCAAGATGGACCAGCGGGAGCCCGGCGACCGGGCGGATCGTGGTCCGCGGACCGGCCAGGTCGATCAGAGCCGGGGCCACGCACAGATCCGTGCCGGTCCCTTCCAGGGCCCAGGAGAGCTCGCGGAGCCGGACGCTGTCCATCTGGGCGCAGTTCACCACGGCGACCGTGTCGGCCCGGAAGTGGTGCACCGCCGCGGTCACGCTGTCCATCCCGCCGGACACCGGGACACCTGCGATCTCGTCCCGGCGCCGCCGGCCTCCCGGCACGCACGCGGCCACGATGGACAGGCCGTGTGAGTTGTCCCGGCCCAGCACGGTGATCAGTTCTGTCACGGTGCGCGCGGGCCCGACCACCACGGCCCGGCGGGTGCAGATCCCGAGGCGGCGCTGGCGGTGCAGTCGCTTGCGGAGCGCGTACCGCGCGAGCATGTCGAGGGCGGTCAGCGAGGGCAGAGCCAGCACCACATAGCCACGGGCCAGGTCCAGCTTCGCCGCGTAGGAGAAGATCGCCACGCAGGCGGTCAGGCTCACGCCCGCGCGCAGGATCCGGTGGAACTCGTCGGCCCCGGTGCCAATGATCCGGCTGTCGTACCCGCCGGACAGTGCGACGGCGGCCCACCAGAGGGGCGGCAGGGCGAACGTGAGGGCCAGGTACACGTCCGGCGGATCGATCCGTGCGTGGTACCGAACCTCGTAGGCCACCACCCCGGCCAGCAAGGCGCAGGCCACATCGATCATGGCGGCCAGGCTTAGATAACGGCTCACCCAGACCGATGCGGCCCGGGCTCTGAGGGAGCCAGCTGCCTGTGTCAGGCCGCGGCGACCCGCGACTGCCGACCGAGACACACCCCCACCCCCAATACCCCACTGGCTCGCAGCACGTGCTGCTTTTACCTCTCATACATGCAGAGGTAGCTGGTTATTTACGCAACGCAGGTCATCGTAAGTCAGAAACCACGGGCTGCATAAGGGATCACTGAGCACTAGTTTCCGGCGTTACTGCAAACGGATGAGGCTGTAACCGAGCGTTCACAGTTCGTGCGGGAGTGGGGGCCGTTCCGGAAAGTCGCCGGGTTGGCCAGCCATAACTGGGCAACCGATCCCGCGGGAAAACGGCACGGAGCCAGAAGGCATTATTCCGATCGAATTAGTAGGCTGTAACAAATAATTAACCGGGCGGCAGGGCCGCTACGCCGTGGCTCATCCATGGGGTAGGCCGTCTCGGCCGGGTGGCCGGCTCCGGAGGCTCATCGTGAGCGGAGGACGGCTGCAGCCCCGAGAGGGTGGGCGTCAAATCACGGAATGTGATCGCTATCGCGCTCTTCGTAATAAAATGAATTAGCCCAATGACTCTTAGTAAGCAGTCGTGTACAGAATTCTGAGGGCGGCATCCGGCTGGTCAGCAAGGGTCACGGCCACCGGGCGAATACCAGGCCGGGATGGCCGGCCCCGGAGCCCCGGACTTCCCGGCTTCGAGTGATTTGCGGCGGCAACTACTATGTTTGGGGGAGGCCGGCTAACCAATACAGCTATAGACACGTTTGCCGATCCTCCGTAGATTGAGTTGCTTGTCAGGGTGTGTTCACATCCAGTTAGTCAACTTGTCACCGAGCGGGGAACTGGCGGCGCTGCTCATCCGCTTGCTCCGGGGGCACACAGGGGGAGGAGTACCGGGCATGGGCGTGTCGCAAGAGGCTGACTCCCTCGAGTTCGCGGGCTATCTCGGAGTGCTGCGCCGACGATGGTGGATCATCCTGGTCCTGGCGTGCGTCGGCATTGTGGCCGCCGGCGCCTACATCGCCACGTCGCCCAAGGGATACACGGCGACGGCCACGGTCAACGTCACCGCGACCGGGATCAGCCAGAATCAGGGCAGCGGAGCGGTCGCGGGCGGACGGACCAGCAGTGCGGTCAACCTCGACACCGAGGTGCAGATCGTCCAGTCGAGTTCGGTAGCCGCCATCGCCGCAAGCGACCTTCATACGTCGCTTACGCCCCAGGCTCTGGTGAAGAACATCTCTGTCGCCGTCCCCCCGAACTCCTCAGTGCTGCAGATCAGCTGCTCGGCGCGGTCGGCCCAGCAGTCGGCCGATTGCGCCAACGCGTTCGCCGACGCCTACCTGACCAACCGCACGGCCACCGCGACGAATACGGACAACGCTGAGCTGAAGTCGATCAGGGGCCAGCTGACCGCGCTGGAGAAGCGGACCGCGCAGCTGAGCATCCAGAGCCGGTCGCTGCCGGTGAACTCCCCGCAGCGGGCCAGTGCCCAGGCCCAGCTTCAGACGGCGGCCAGCCAGCTGAGGGCGCTGGCTAATCAGTCCGCCGCGCTGTCCGCGTCCGGGGCAGCGGCCTCGGGCGGATCGATCATCACCAAGGCCACGCCGCCGACTGCTCCCAGCAGTCCCAAGAAGAAGCTCATCCTTCCCAGCGGGCTGCTGGCCGGGCTGCTCATCGGCGTGGTCATCGCGTTCGCCTGGGACAAGCGGGACACCCGGATCAAGAACCCCAGGAGCCTTGGGCACCTCGGCGTGCCCACGCTGATCGCCCTGTCCGCCAAGGATCTCGACGGTCAGACCCTGGCGGATCCCCGGTCACGCGCGGGACAGGATTTCAGTGAGCTGGCCCGCTCCACGACGGCGTCGCTGAGCCAGGACCATCAGCTCGTCCTGGTGGCCGGGGCTTCGGCCGGTGCCGCCGCCTCAGTGGTCGCGGCGAACCTGGCCGCGGCGCTGACCCGGACACATTCGGCAGTGATCCTGGTCTGCGCGGGCGGGTCGGGCACCACCGGGCTTCTGGGCGTGCCTGAGTCACGGCGCCTTGATACCCGGGCCGCGGCCGAACTGGCCGCCGGGGATCTGTCCGTGGACGCGCTCGCCCTCCAGCCGGCCGGGTTCCCCGGGCTCCGGCTGGTAGTCCTGGCCGAGGATCTGCACGACCTGCACCACAAGGAGGCGCGGGTCCTGGCCGAGCAGTTGCGCGAATACGCTGACTACACCGTCGTCGAAGCTCCGGCCGGCAGCACCGGGCCGGACAGTCTCGCCCTGGCCGAGTACTGCGCTGCCGCCCTGGTGGCCGTCGAGGTCTCCGCCACCAGGCGGGAAGACATCGAAGAGTCCAGCCAGCGGGTCACCCGGCTGGGCGCCCCGGTGCTCGGGCTGGTCGCAGTGCCCCGGCTCCGGCTGCCGGCGCCGCCGGTCCGCGGGCCCGAGCTGTCCTCCTCGGGGTCGGTCAGGCTGCGCAAGCCCGTGACCGACGCTGAGGCGGCGACCCCGGGCCCCGATCGTTCCTGGTCTGACGGGCCCCCGGCGGGAGAGGATGACGCCGCGGTGTCTGTTCATGCGCGCGCCGATCTTGCGGATGGCGCGACGGAGACGGATTGATGCCACGGGGCTGGACAAAGTCACTACGCGGGGCCGTGCCGGCCGTGGCCGTGGCCGTGACCCTGGCCGCCGCCGGCTGCGAGGCGCCCCCGCCTGATCTCATGCAGCACGCCGCGAGCACGGACTCGCCCGCGGCCGCGGGCAGCGCGTCGCCGGGACACTCGCCGCGCACCTGGCTGGCGCCGCTCACCGGGCTGCCCGCCAGCGGGGCCCGGGCCGCGGGCCGGCCTGCGGTGGCCGTGTCCGTGTCCGGCAGCCAGCCGCGGGGCCTCGGCGCGGCCGACGTGGTCTACGAGGAACTGACCTCACCGCTGCGCTACATCGCGGTATTCCAGTCCCGGGCCGACGGGTCGGTCGGGCCGGTCGGGCAGACGCGTCCCATGGACGGCCAGGCGCTGTCCGTCCTGCACCCGCTGACCGCCTACGACGGCGGGACCCCATCGTTCATCCGGGTCCTGGATGCGTCGGACGTGGTGGACGTGGGCTACGCCGGCCATCCCTCGCTGTACGCCGCGGCCGCCCAGGGCCCGACCGTGTCCACGAGCCAGGTCCAGCAGGCGGCCCGGGGTACCGCGCCGCCGCAGCTCTTCACCTACCAGGGTTCCGCGGTGGGAGATGCGCCCAGCTTCGCCAGTACTGGTGCTCGGCGGGCCGCCACGCTCCGCATCACCGCCCCGGGTCAGGCCACGCAGGTCTGGACGTTCGAGGCGCGGACCCACAGCTGGCGGCAGGTGGCCGGCGGGCCGGCCGTTCGTGCCGCCAACCTCGTGGTGCAGGACGTTCCCTACAAGACCGTGTTCCTGAGCCGCAAGCTCGGGCTCACCACGACCAGTGCCCGGGTCATCGGCTCGGGATCCGCGCTGATCGCCTCAGCAACCGCCTCCGGAACCGCCACCGCGGCCGGGAGCAGTGGTAACGCGCGGCCAGTGGTAAGGCGGCCAGTGGTACGGCGGTCTGGGGCACCTGGTCCAAGCCCGGGCTGCACGACGTGACGGCGTTCCTCGACGCGAAAAATACCCCGATCGGCTTCCAGCACGGGACCACGTGGGTGATCCTGGCCCCGCCGGGTACCCGGGCCGCCATCTCCGGGGGCCGGTCATGATCCAGACCGCGGTCCTGACCCGCCCGGAAGTTCCCCGGTCCCTGGAACCGGTCCGGCCGGAGCCGGCCCGGGCGAGCTGGCTGGCCCGCCATCCCGCGTGGCCGGTGACAGCCCTGCTGGCCGGATTCCCGCTGTGGTGGGCGCTGGGTTTCGGCGACTACATCTGGATCCTGCTGGCTATCCCGATGGCCGCCCGGCTGTACGCCTGGAGCGCGTCCGGAAACCGCAAGATCCGGGTGCCCCCAGGCTTCGCGCTATGGCTGCTGTTCCTGCTGGTGGTAGTGGTGGGAGTGGCCACGATCTCGGCGATCGCCCCCGGGACGCTGGCCAGCCCGGTCTCGAACCGGCTCATCTCCTACGGCGTGCGCACCGTGGGCTACCTGGCCGCCACGGCCATGCTGCTGTTCGTCGGCAACCTGACCGAGCGGGAACTGCCCCGCAAGCGGCTGGCCTGGCTGCTCGGGCTGGTGGGGCTGTACACCATCGCCGGCGGCCTGCTGGGCGTCTTCTTCTCCCACCTGCACTTCACCGCACCGCTCGCCGCGATCGTCCCGCACCGCCTGCAGGCCGGCAACCAGGTCCTGCAGGCGCAACTGCATCCGGCCTTCGCCCAGCTGCAGAGCGTGCTGGGTACCTCGGGGCGGCCCGACGCCCCGTTCGCCTACACGAACAACTGGGGAAACTGCCTGGCCCTGCTGCTGCCCTGGCTGATCGCGCAGTGGTGGTGCCATGGAACGCGCAGGCAGCGGCTGATCGCCGCCGCGGGCCTCACGGTCGCGATGGTGCCCATCATCTACTCGCTGAACCGCGGGCTGTGGATCGCGCTCATCTTCGCGGTCGTCTACATCGCCGTCCGCCTGGCCGCGACGGGCCGCCTGGCCGTGCTGGGCGGGCTCGTCGCCGGGCTGGTCATCGTGGGTGTGCTGATCGGAGCGACCCCGCTGCAGGGCATGATCGGCGCGCGGCTCGCCAACGGGGCCAGTGATTCGCGGCGCGGGTCGCTGGCCGTCACGGCCACGCAGGACGCGGTGGCGTCCCCGCTGGTGGGCTTCGGCGACACCCGGCACCAGCAGGGCAGCGTGCAATCGGTCACGGTCGGCCGCTCGGTCAAATGCCCGACCTGCGGCAACGGCACTATTGGCGGCAACGGGCAGCTGTGGCTGCTCTTCATCTGCAACGGCTTCCTGGGCGCCGCGCTGTACCTCGGCTTCTTCGCCTACGGAGTCGGCCGGTACTGGCGAGATAGATCGCCCTACGGGCTCGCCGGGGTGCTGGTCGTGCTCCTGATGTTCATCTTCATGTTCTCCTACACCGCGACGGGGGCACCGCTTGGCTTCCTGATGCTCTCCTACGCCATGCTCTGGAGGAATGCCCGGGCCCAGCGCCAGCAGGCCGGCGCGGCGGAAGCGGGAGACACCGCGGCCCGTCTGGCCCGGAGGCCTGGCCCTGGCCAGTCCGCCGGCCCTGGCCAGTCCGCGGGCCGTGGCCCGTCCCGCGATCCCGGCGCCCGCCGCAGAGGTGGAGTCATGATGGCGGCCACGCCGCCCGATGCTCCGACGTTGCCGGTGACCGCGCGGCGGGACTCCGGCCAGCCCGGGCCGCGGCTGAAGGACGTGGCCCGGGGCAGTGCGCTGAACCTGATCGGGGCCCTGGTGGCGGCGGTCACCACCCTGGTGCTCACCGTAGTGATCACCCGGGAGTACACCAAGCCCGTCGCGGGAGCCTTCTTCACCGCGATCTCGCTGTTCCTGATCGTGGAGTCCGCCGCCGGACTGGGCGCGTGGGTCGGGCTGGTCAACTTCATCGCCCGGTTGCGCCGCCTCGGCCATGAGGACCGGGTCTCCGCCATCCTGCGTGCGGCCATCGTCCCGGTCGTGATCGTATCGCTGGCGTGTACCGCGGGCATGATCCTGTTCGCCGAGCCGCTGGCGCACCTTCTGCTGAGCGGCCACCTGGGCAAGGACGGAGCCGCTCCGGGCACGGTGGCGGACGCGCTCCGGGCGCTGGCGCTCGCGCTCCCGTTCGCGGCCCTGTCCGACACCCTGCTCGGTGCCGCCCGCGGGTACCGGGCCATGAAGCCCACCGTGGTCGTAGACAAGATCGGCCGGTCCACCGCCCAGCTCATCGGGGTCACGGTCGCGATCTCGGCAGGCAGCATCGCGCTGCTCGCGCCGCTGTGGGCGCTGCCTTACGTGCCGGCCGCCGCTATCGGCTGGTACTGGCTGCGCCGGGTCCGGCGCGACCACCGGCCGGGTGCCGGGGCCCCCGGCCAGCCCGGCCCGGGCGCCGTCAGCACCGGCGGGAGCACCGCCGCCGACGGCGGAGGGCGCGCGGTCCAAGGCAGCGCGGTCCGGTAAGACGGTGAGCGTCGGTGCCGGGGTGGGCAGCGCGACGTCCCGCGGATTCTGGCGCTTCACCGGCCCGCGGGCGGTGGCCAACCTGGCCCAGATCACGATCCAGCGGATTGACATCGTGCTCGTCGCGATCATCCTGGGGCCGGTCGAGGCCGCGATCTACACGGCCGCGACCCGCTTCCTCGTCGCGGGCCAGTTCGCCAACTCCGCGCTCAGCCAGGCCGCCCAGCCCCGGTTCGCCGAGCTCTTCGCGGTCGACGACCGGCGCGGGGCCAACGTGGTCTACCGGGCCACCACCGCCTGGCTCGTCATGCTGACCTGGCCGCTGTACCTGCTGGCCGTGATCTACGGCCCGGAGATCCTGAGCATCTTCGGGCACTCCTACCGGGCCGGCGACATGGTCATGGTCATCCTCGGCCTGACCATGCTGGTCGCCACGGCGTGCGGCCAGGTCGACATGGTCCTGATCACGACCGGCCGGAGCAGCTGGAGCCTGGCCAACGGCCTGATGGCCGTGTTCGTGAACGTCGGCCTCGACCTGCTCCTCATTCCCCGGTACGGGATCACCGGTGCCGCGATCGGGTGGGCCGTCGCGATCATCATCACCAACCTCATCCCGCTGGCCCAGCTGGCCGCCTCGAAGCGGCTGAACCCATTCGGGCGCGGCACGTTCATCGCCATCGGCCTGTCCGTCGTGAGCTTCGCCGTGATCCCGCTGGCCGCGCGGGCTGTGTTCGGCCCGGGTGCCGCCGCCTCGCTGGGCGCGGTGGGCGCCGGATGCCTCGTCCAGGCCGCGGGGCTATGGCGATTCCGGGACAGCCTGAGGCTGAAGGCCCTGCCGGGGGCGTCGCGCCTGACCAAGTTGTTTGCAGTCAAGGGGGTGGCCTGAGATGGCCAAAAATCAATCAAGGGGTGGCCTGTAGATGTCCAAAATACTGCTCTTCCTGATCTGGCCCGTGGGGCTGGCCGTCATCTTCGGGGTGGCGGCGCTGCTGGCCCGCCGGGCCCACGCCGCGCCCGCCGGGCCGAGGCTCGGCCGGCTGCCGTGGCTGGGATATCGCCCGGCGCTGGACGATGCGGACGGGAGCTCGACCGATCCGGGGGGCCGTCCGGAAGGCCCTGCTCTTCCTCGGGGTCATCGTGGTCGGGGGCGCCGTGATCTTCGGGATCATGGCCCTGCTCGGGCAGCTCGTGCTGCACGGGGGCCCGGCCATGGACAAGCCCATCTATCACTGGACCGTCACGCACCGGATCCACCACGTGGAAGGGGCTGATGGCCAGCCTGACCAAGATCGGCAACACGTGGTCGACCCGGATGGCGGTGGTGTCGGCGGCCGTGTGCCTCGCCGTCACCTGGCGGCGCTTCAAGTGGCTGCCGGCCTTGGCGTTCCTCGCCCTGTCGCTGCTGCAGCGCTACCTGACGCACGGGATCCACGTCGTCGCCCACCGGGTCGGTCCGCCCGGATTCCTGCACGGCACGTTCCCCTCGGGCGGCTCCGATCGCGCCGTGGTGTTCTTCGGGCTGATCGCCTACTTCCTGTGGCGTGAGTTCAGTGGCCGCCGGGAGACGGCGATCTGGGCCGGGGCGGCCGTGGCCGCGGTGGCCTTCAACGAGGGCTACAGCCGTCTCTACCTCGGCATGCACTGGACCACTGACGTGCTGAGTGGCTGGTTCTACGGGATCTTGCTGCTGGCCCTGTTCATTCTGGCCACCCGGGTGATCATGGGCCCGGCGCGCACCCCCGAGGAGCTCGCCGCGGGCGCACCCGGAGACCGCGTACCCCGCGGCGGCGAACGGGGCCCCGCCCGGCGCGGCGCGGGTGAAACAGTGAGCAGTGACCCGCGGCGCTGGCCGCTGGTGTCGGTGATCGTGCCGACCCGCGGCCGGCCGGACCTGGTGCGCACGACGATCGCCTCGATCGTCGGCCAGGCCTACCCCGGCCGGATCGAGTGCGTCGTGGTTCACGACCAGGAGGCACCCGATCCGGCCCTGGCCAGCCTGGGCGCCGGGGAGCATCAGGTCCGGGTGATCGCCAATCACCGCACGCCCGGTCTGGCCGGTGCGCGTAACTCCGGGCTCGCCGAGTCCACCGGGGGGTTCATCGCCACCTGCGACGACGACGACGTGTGGCACCCGGGCAAGCTCGCCGCCCAGATCGGGCGGCTGCTCGACCAGCCTGACCTGCTCGTGGTGGGCTCGGGCATCCGGCTCATGCTGCCCGACGGCCAGATCATCAGCTGGCCGGCCCGCGCCGAGCGGATCAGCCAGCGGCTGCTGCTGCGTAACCGGGTCAAGGAACTGCATTCCTCGACGCTGGCCATGCGCCGGGACGTGTTCGCCAAGGCGGGCCTGTACGACGAGCAGATCCCGAACGGCTACGCCGAGGACTACGACTTCATCCTCCGGGTGGCCCGGGTCGGCCGGATCGGGGCGGTGCTGAGCCCGCTCGCCGATATCCGGAAAGACGGCGGTTCCTGGTGGCCGGGCAACGCCGCCGTGACCGTCGCGGGCCTCGAGTACCTGCTGGCCAGGCACCCGGAGATCGCGGCGTCACCGCGCGGGCACGCCCGCCTGCTGGGGCAGATCGCGTTCTCGCGGTCGCTGCTCGGCCAGCGCGGGCGGGCGCTGCGGTACGCGGCCACCGCCATCGCCAGGTGGCCTGCGTCACCGCACGGTTACCTGGCGCTGGCCCATATCGCGACCGGCGTGGACCGCAAGCACGTGCTGCGGGCGGCCCGCCTGGTCGGCCGGGGGCTGGCCTAGATCATGGCCAGAGAGAGAGAAAACGAGGTGGGAGTTTCATGACGTCCGTGCGCAAGGCCGCACCCGAACCGGTCCGGAGGGCCGGCCGACGTGCGTACCTGCAGGTGGGCACGGCGACGGCGCCGCTGCGGCTGCAGCCTGGCTTCATCATGATCGGTGCCCAGCGATGCGGCACCACGTCGCTGTTCCGGGCGCTGATGGCTCACCCGCAGGTTGTGCGGCCTGCTTTCCACAAGGGAATCAACTTCTTCGACCTGAACTATTACCGGGGCCTGACCTGGTACCGGGGTCATTTCCCGGTGGCCCGGGTGGCCCAGGCGGCCACGGCCCGCCACGGCGGCCCGATGACGTTCGAGGCCAGCGGGTACTACATGTACCACCCGTTCGCGATGGAGCGGCTGGCCCGCGATCTGCCCCGGGTCAAGCTCGTGGTGATGCTGCGCGATCCCGTGGAGCGGGCCTTCTCGGCCTACAAGCACGAGTACGCGCGGGGTTATGAGTGGGAGGGCTTTGAGAAGGCGCTGGAACTGGAGGACGAGCGGCTGATCGGGGAGACCGACCGGATGCGCGCCGACCCCGCCTACGAGAGCTTCACCCACCGCCACCATTCCTACACGCACCGCGGTCACTACGCGGATCAGCTCGAGCGGATCTTCGGGCTGTTCCCCCGGGAGCAGGTCCACGTCATGGACAGTGAGGCGTTCTTCGCCCGGCCCGCGCAGGAATACGAAGAGCTGACCGGCTTCCTCGGCCTGGCGCCCTTCCAGCCGGCCAGCTTCGGGCAGCACAACGCACGCCCCGGCACCCCGATGGCCCCGGGCACGCAGCGCATGCTCGAGGACCACTTCGCTCCCCATAACAAGCGGCTCGCTGAGCTGCTGGACTGGGGACAGCCATGGCCACGGTAACCGAGTCAGCTGGGTCGGTTACCGACCGCAGCGGCTATCTGCGCGACATCCTGACCGGTCCTGTGGCCCGAACCGGCCCGCATCGAGCGCCGGGGGCGGATGGCCCCGGGGACGGGCGCGGGGTCTGACCGCCCCGGGCCGGCCGGCAGCCAGGCTGAGTTCCTCCTGGTCCCCAACGAGACCCGGCCGGTCCTGCTGGTACCCCGCAGGCCGCGCCGGGCGACGGCGGCCGCTCTGCGGCATTACAAGGCGTCCGCGGTCGGCGGCCGGCGGCTCGCCTTCCGTGGTCTGGCCGCGGCGGCGCAGCTCGGCCTGGGCGACGTCTTGCCGCACCGGATCACGGTCGGGCCGACGGGGGACGGGCCCGAGGCGGACGTGGTGTCCTACCTGCGTAAAGTCCTGGACCGGGACCTGGTCGTGAGCCTGCGAGTCGGCCCGCCCCGGGCTAATCGCAAGCCGGTGCTGGAGTTGCTCAGCCCCAGCGGTGAGATGCTCGGGTTCGCGAAGGTGGGCATCACCAGCCTGACCCGGGAGCTGGTCCGGGTCGAGGCGGCCGCCCTGGACGTGCTCGGCGCGGCCGGACTCACCCGCCTGCAGGTCCCCCGGCTGCTGCACCACGGCCAGTGGCGGGAACACGAGGTCCTGGTCCAGACGCCGCTGAGCGGCTCCGGGCGGGCCGTAAGCCGGGCCATGCTGACCTCCGCCATGGTCGAGCTGGCCACCATGCAGGGAGTCAGCACGCAGGTGGTCGGCCAGAGCGGCTACTGGCGCTCGCTGCGCTCGCGGCTGGAGGCGTGCCTGGATCGCGAGACGGCCGCAGCGCTGCTGAAGGTCATGGACGATCTGCAGGCCACCGCCGATGTCACCAGCCTGGCCTTTGGCTCGTGGCACGGCGACTGGACGCCGTGGAACATGGCCTCCTCCGGTGACCAGGTGCTCGCCTGGGACTGGGAACGGTTCGAGAGCGGTGTGCCTGTCGGTTACGACGCCCTGCACCACCAGCTGCAGGGAGAGGTGGAGCGGAACGGTGCCGGAGGGGCACAGTCGGCCGCCGAGGCCACGCTGTTCACCGCCCCGATGACCCTCGGGGCGCTGGGGGTCAGACCGGGATTCGCGGTCTTCGTCGCGGCCCTGTACCTGATCGAGATCGCCACGCGGTACACCTGCGACGGGGCGGCGGAGGCCGGAGCCAGGCTGGGTGATGTGACCACGTGGCTGCTGCCCCCGCTGGCCCGCTACGCCGAGCGGACCCGCGGCTAGTCATGCGCCGCTTCGTCAGTTCCGGTTCACCGGCACGCGGCGCGGATTGAAGTAGCGGTTGTCTGCTATGCCGCGAAAGGCGGCCAGGGGGCCGGCGTCCAGTCCGAAACTCGACACCGCGGAGGTCTGGGTGGTGTTGGAGTCAAAATAGACGAGGGCCTTGATCTGACGGTCACGGACAACGGTCTGCTCGGCGCCGCGCAGCCATTGCGCGCGAAGCGGCGCGCCATAAGTCTGCGGCACCCCGTACTCGCCGATCATGATTGGCTTCGGGTGCCGGGCCGCCCAGGTCAGGAAGGGCGCGATGATGGCCGCGAATGATGCGCGTGACCCGGGCCTGGGATAGGCGTCGGCGCACACCCAGTCCACTTCGTTATTTCCCGGGTAATAGGCCTGGGCGATGCCGCTGGCGAACCCGCGGGCCGTGGGGCACCACACCCAGGCCACGTTGGTGACGTGCTGCTCGGCAAAGATCTGCCGGATGTGCTTCCAGGCCGCGACGTAGTCCGCGGGCGAGCCGACCTCGAAGCGCAGGTTCGGGCGGTCCATCTCCCACCGCCACTCCAGGAACATGGGCTTGCCGAGGGCCTTGAACTCCTGCGCGCGCTGGCGGATCGACGCGTCCCACTCACCGGCCGCGATGCCCTTGCTGTCGTTCAGCGCCCAGGAGACCAGGAGCATGCTGCCCTGGCGGACCCAGGCCAGGTCGCTGGCGGTGGGGAACGCCGCGGGCTGCCTGAGGTAGGTGTGCACGATGTCCAGCCGCCGGCCGATCTGCTGCTGCAGCGCGTTCACCGCGCCGATGTGACCGTGCTGGCCGTACATGGTCGGATCGACCCAGGCACCGAAGTACGCACCGGTGGCCGGGGCCGGGATGGCCAGCGGGGTCTTGGGCAGCGCAGGCTCCGGGGTGGCGCGGGCAGCCGGCTTGCCCGGCCAGCCCAGGCCGACGGTGAGGGTGACCACCACGGCCGCGACCACCACCGCGGCGATCGCGGAGATGGCCGCCCCCCGGCGCCAGGTCAAGGAGTCCCCAGGTAGCCGTAGCGCATCAGCAGCGGCAGCGTCAGCGCGGTGACCGTGCGCCGGTTACCGGCCGGCATCGCGCTCTGCCAGGCGGCGTCGTAGCGGATCGGGACCCGGCCGGTGGTGAACCGCATCGGGTTGCCCGACGCGGTGTGCGTGGCCGCCAGTTCGGCCCACCGGCGGCCAGGCCCGTCGGTGCCCAGGAATCCGAAGTCCGGGCCGCCCGGCAGGCCGGCGAACGCCGCGATCTCGCTGAGCGTGGCCGCCGGGTCCTGGACGAAGTCTTCATAACGCACCCGCAGCGTGGGCGTGCCCAGCTGGGAGAGCAGTTGCAGGGCGCTGTTCTGGACGTTCCACCGCAACGCCGCGCTGGCCGGCTGGTAGGTGGCCATCTGGCTCCCGGCCGCGTCCGGCCGGTCCACCACCTTGCCCCAGGAGTAGGCGACCGCCCGGCTGTCGCGGACCATGTGGACGACCCTCAGGTCAACCCCGGGGGAAGTGCGCAGGCAGAACGCGAGGGAAGCGTGCTTGCTGGAGTCGATCACCACCGGGCTGCCGCTGACCTGGGCGATCGCGGCGTAGGTGCGCCGGTAGTAGGCCACGTACTCGTCCAGGGCGGGCTGCAGCCTGCGGCGCAGCGGCGGGGAGGCCAGCAGGGGCAGGAACCGGCCCCGGTCCACCTGGGCCCGCAGCCGGGCGACCCGGTCCACGTCCACCCGGTCCCAGCCGCCGAAGGCCGCCCGGCCTACCTGCGGCCAGAACGGGCATGAGGAGAACGCCTGGCCGCAGCCGCAGAGTTCGTCGTCCCGGACGCTCCGCAGCCACATGTGCACAACTTCGCCAGCCGGGCAGGCCCCGGGCAACTCCCCGAGGAGCCGCTCCAGCAGGGTGCTACCGCTGCGGCCGAGGCCGGCCAGGTAGATGACCCGCGGGCTCCCCGGGACGGTGCTCGTGGCCGCCCGGCTGGCGAGCGCTTCCGCGCTCAGCTCACCATCCTCAAATCGTGTCCTAGCTGTACGGAAGGAGGCAGATCCCGGCCCGGTTGGCGAGGGTGCCGCACTGGTTGGTGCCGTCCAGGTTGTCGCTGGCTATCCACAAGCCCGCGCTGGTAACCAGCATGTCATCCGCACCGAGCCCGCGTCCCCGGGTGGGGTTGTAGGTCAGCGCGCCGGTGGCCGGGTTCAGTCCCTCGATGCCGGGCGCGGCGATCGCACCAGGCCCCGCGAAGTCGCAGCCGTTCGGGTTCGACGACCAGCGCTCGTGCCCGGCGAAGTACGCGGTGGTCGAGTCGGCCGCCGCGGCGTACAGCGAGTCGCAGCCCGGGTAGTTGATCCAGGTGTGCGTGACGCTGGTCTGGGTGGCCGGGTAGGCGATCGCCGCGTCACACGGCCCGGTCCGGGGGTAGCTCCCGGCCGGCGTGCCATTCGGCTTGTACCCGGTCGTCGCGACGTAGATGGTGGAGTCATCGGTCGACCAGGCCGCGGACTGGGCGTAGAACGACTCGTTGTAGTTGCAGTTGGTGTTGAGCTCGGGGAGGTCCACCCGGTGACGGTCGCGGTCGGGCCGCTCAGGTTCAGCATGAACATCTGCTGCCGGGCCTGGCCGCCGACCGAGGTGAAGTCGCCCTCCACCATGTCCAGCGTGCCGCCGTGGCTGAGCTGCTGGTTGTAGACCCGGGTCGGGTTGGACGACACCCCGGGGAACTGGTAGTTCCCGGAAATGCCCAGGTGGATGAACCCGTCGTCCTTGCCTGTGGTCGGGTTGAGGCTGGCCATGTAGGCGTTGGCGCTGCTGTTGTTGATCGAGGTGAAGTAGCCCCCGGTCAGGACGTGCCCGTTGTAGTACTGCAGCGACTCGACCTGGCCGCTGGCGCTGTGCCCGAAGGCCGTGATGAGCGCTCCGCTCGAGGTGCTGACCGCGGCGAGGTTCTTGGCCGCCACCCCGCCGACCGTGCTGAACTTGCCGCCGATGTAGGCGGTAGAGCAGTCAGGGCTGAACGTGATGCCGTTGACGATCCCGTTCACGTTGGGGTTCCAGGAGGTCATCGTGTACGGCTTCGACGCGCTGAAGCTGAACACGTTGTTGCGGGAGAAGGTCGTCCCCGCCTGCGAGATCGCGGTGAACGTGCCCACCGCGTACATGGTGTTCCCGCACTGCGCGATCTGCCGGACCTGCTCCGTCGTCCCGGTACTGGCCAGCTGCGGAGTGTTGAACGCCGGCGTCGTGGACGGCGGCCCTGTCGCCGCCGACGCGGGCACTGCGGTCCAGGCCGCGCAGGCCGTCAGCACGGCCGCGATTGCCGCTGTCTTGGCACGCCAGTTACTAAACAACATTGAATCCCCCCATACCAGTTCCCCACCCAGCGCATGTCGCTGAAGTAAACAATTAGGCATCATAACGGAGCGTGTTCGCAACCCGACAGGAAAACTTTGACTCTGAGTAATAGAGGCAAAGCTTTCTGTAGCAGAAATATCCTCGCAGATGCCTCAAATCGTGGCCGGTCAACTGGGCGTCCGGCCGGGCGCCCAGGCATTCTCCGATCGCCCTCCGCATTTCGCCGGTGATTGAGAGCGATTAGCGTCGGGCCGTGCAGAACAAAGCGCCCAGAAGCTGCTACCAGGCGGCGGTGAACGTGTTCTCGGACCAGGGCAGCGGCGTGTAGTGGCCGCCGGCCAGCATCCCGGCGTCAACGTCCGCGAACGGCGCCCGTCGAGTGGTCGCGGGCGCGAGCGGTCGGTGACGATCAGCACCCGGCCGGACGGGCTCATCCAGTGGACCTGCTCGACGTCATCGGCCATGTCCGCCTGACGTGACGTGTGACCGCAGACGCGGACGACCTTCCCGGTCCGGGCCGAGAACCTGCACCAGCCGCTGGGAGACGGTCCCTTCCCGGCGGGGTTGTGACTGGTGCCGATGATCGCGTGCCCGTCCGGGGTCAGCTGGACCTGGGTCCAGGACGTCGGTGCGGGACTCGGGACCGGCGACCCGGCTGTTGGCCAGCAGGCCCGGAGCCGGGCCGGTCGGTGTCGAGGAGCCGCACCCCCTCCCGGCCGTCCCATGCCCGGTAGAGAAGGCCAGCGTCCGGTTATCCGCAGCCCCAGGAGAGCGAGTTCTGCCTGGGTGATCGGCACCACCCGTGAGGCGGTCCCGACGCGCCGGGCACGATGTCACGATCGTCCCGGCGCCAGGTGGCCACGTTCGAAGACATTCAGCGCGGACGTGACGCGTTCCGGCCGCTCAGCACGGCCAGGCGGTGCCGTCTGGGGACAGGGCGAAGTCCACGACCTGGTTGGCGGAGTTGCCGGCCGCGGATGGCCGGGATGGGCAGGGGGGTCAGCCGGGCCCGTTGCCGCCGGATGACGGCGGCCAGGATCGAGCCGCAGGAGGAAGAACTTCGTCGGCGGGCAGGTCAGGTGTCTTGCAGCGGGGTAGCGCGCCAGCTTCTGCGCGGCGAGGACGAACGTGCGGTCATCGGCCGCGCGCGGTCACCCCGGCGAACGTTCCGTAAGGCCGGGGTGGATCGACCGTGGCCAGGGCCGTCCCGGTGGCCGTGGCGCGGACGACGGCCTTGGTCCTCGGGCTGAAGAGCTGCCCGCGCCCGGCAGCACTCGCCCGTCGCCGGCGAAGGTCAGCGCCACGTAGTAGCGGGGCAGGGCGGCCAGCCCGGCCGGCTGGCCGCTCGCGGGGCGGCCAGGATGGATCACGCTGGTCAGGGCGAAAACCACGGCCAGGGCGGCCGCCACCCCGGCTGCGGCGGCGATGGGCGCGGCCCAGGGCCGCCCGGTCCAGGCGCCCCCGGCCCGCGCCCGCCCCGCCGGTCCTCCTTCTCTCTCCCTGCCGCCGTGAGTGAGAGAGAAGGAGGACCGGCGGCGGGCCGGCAGCCGGAGCGGCGGGACCGCGTCCGGCGGGACCTCGGCGGCCTTGGCCCGGATGGCGTCCCGGACCCGGTCCTCGAGCGGCGTCCTGGCGCCCCCTCCGCTGCGCGTCATGATGTCTCCTTCAGCGTCCGGCCCAGCGCGTCGAGCGCCCGGAACGCGGTGGACCGGACGGTGCCCGGCCGGATGCCCATCACCCGGGCGATCTGCTCGTCGGGAAGCTCGGCGTAGAACCGCAGGATGAGGACCTCCCGCTGCCGGTCCGGCAGGCGCACCAGGGCCCGGATCACTTCCTGGCGTTCCTCCCCGCCCAGCGCGACCGTCTCGGCGGACGCGGCAGGGGGCTCGTCGGCCAGGGTCCGGTGCTGCGCAAACCCGCGGCGGACCGCCCGGCGGCGCAGCGCTGAGCGGCAGCCGTTCAGCACCGAGGCGCGCACGTAGTACAGCGCCCCGTCGGTGCTGGCCAGGCCGTCCCAGCGCCGGTAGAGCCCGCAGAAGGCCTCCTGGACCACATCCTCGGCGCTGGGCAGGTCGCCGAGCATGACGTAAGCCATCCGGATCAGCCCCAGGGCGCTCGATTGGTACAGCGCCCCGACTGCCGCCGCCGCGCCTTCGGGACCTGCCTGCGGCGGGCCCGGTGGCTGGGTATCCGGGGCTGGGTATCCGGGGCCTGGGCCGCCCCGGCCGGATGCACCCCGGCGGCCACGCCAGGATTCTCAGCATTCACACTCAAGAAACGCGCCACCTCCGGTCCTGCTGCCTCGGTTGCTCAGCAATTTCCCAGCGGGCCCTCGGCTTCCAGGCGGCCTGGACCGGGCGCAACCGGCCATGCTAGGCATAGCGCCAGGTAAGCGCCGAGGTGAGCGCCGACTTGGAGGCAGATGTGACGATTGACCCGGTCAGCACGGGCGGCCCGGAAACCCCCGCCGCTACGGTAACCCCGGGCCGGGCGGTGCCCAGCCGGGCGCAGGTGGTGATCGTCGGTGGCGGGGTGACCGGCTGCAGCATCGCCTATCACCTCGCGCACCTGGGCTGGACCGACGTGGTGCTGCTCGAGCAGCACCAGCTGACCGCCGGGACGACGTGGCATGCGGCCGGGCTGATCACCTCGGCCGGGATGACGGACGAGACCGCGCTGTTCTTCAGCCGGTACTCGCGGGACCTGTACGCCCGGCTGGAGGAGGAGACCGGGCACTCCACCGGGTTCCGCCCGGTCGGGCACATCTCCCTGGCTACCAGCCCGCGCCGGCAGGAGGCGCTGCGCCGCGAGGCGGCCTGGATGGCTGGCTTCGGGGTCGAGGACGCCGAGATCTCGCCGCGCGAACTGGCGGACATGTGGCCGCTGGCCCGCACCGATGACGTGCTGTCCGCGTTCTACGTCGCCGACGAGGGACGGGCCGACCCGGTGGGCGTGGCCACCTCGCTGGCCAAGGGCGCCCGGCAGCTGGGGGTCGCGATCGTGGAAGGGGTGACCGCGACCGGGGTGCAGACCCGCGGGCGGCAGGTGACCGCCGTGCTCACCAGCGCGGGCCGGATCGAGACCGAGGTGGTGGTCAACGCGGCGGGCATGTGGGCCCGCCAGTTCGGGGCCCTGGCCGGGGTCGGGGTTCCGCTCCAGGCGGCCGAGCACTACTACCTGCTCACCGACACGGTGCCGGGGATGGACCCGGACCTGCCGGTCATCGAGGACCCCGATAACTACGGCTACTACCGGCCCGAGGGCGACGGCATGCTGGTCGGGCTCTTCGAGCCGGTGGCCGCCCCGTGGTCGCTGGACGGGGTGCCCGGCGGGTTCTCGTTCGGGAAAATAAGTCCGGACTGGGAGCGGATGGAGCCGTTCCTCGGTCCGGCGCTGGACCGGATCCCGGTGCTGTCCGAGACCGGCGTGCGCACCTTCTTCTGCGGGCCGGAGTCGTTCACCGCGGACGTGCGGCCGCTGCTCGGCCCGGCCCCGGAGCTGGACGGGTACTTCGTCGCGGCGGGCCTGAACTCACTCGGGATCCTGTCCGGCGGCGGGGTCGGCAGCATGCTCGCGCACTGGATCGTGGACGGGGTGCCGCCGGTGGACGCGACGAGCGTCGCCATCGACCGGACGCACACCTACGAGACGTCCCGCCGGTTCCGGGCCGAGCGGACCGTGGAGCAGCTGGGGGTGCTGTTCGGGGACGGGGTCTGGCCGGCCTGGAAGCCGTCAACCGGGCGGAACGTGCGCCGCTCGGTGCTGCACGACCGGCTGGCCGCGGCGGGCGGGCACTTCGCCACCTCGGCCGGCTGGGAGTTCGCCGAGTGGTACGCGTCCGGGCCGGACACGCCGGCCGCCGGACTCTGCTGGCCTGGACTCTGCTGGCCTGGACCCTGCTGGCCTGGATTGGGGCCGGCCCGCGGCCCATGAGGCCGTGGGGCGCGAGCACGCCGCGGTACGCGAGGCGGCCGGACTGCTGGACATGAGCCTGATGGCCAAGTTCCTGGTCCAGGGACCGGGCGCGGCTGCCGTGCTCAGCCGGCTGTCGGCCAACGACGTGACCGCCGGGCTCGGCCGGCTGGTCTACACCCAGTGGCTGAACGAGGCGGGCGGCATCGTCGCCGACGTCACCGTGACCTGGCTGGAGCCGGATAAGTTCCTGGTCATCGCCAGCGACCTCATCCACCGCCGGATCGAGCCACTGATCAGGCGGGCGACCGGGCCGGGTGAGTTCCTCACCGTCACCGACGTGACGTCGGGCACCACGCTGCTGTCGGTGCAGGGGCCGGCGTCCCGGACGCTGATCGGGCGGCTCACCGACGCCGACCTGTCCAACGAGGCGTTCCCGTACCTCAGCGCGCGGCAGATACACGTCGGGTACGCGCCGGTGCTTGCTATCCGGGTCACCTACGTGGGCGAACTCGGCTGGGAACTGCACGTGCCCGCGGAGTACGCGATGGGGGTGTACGACGACCTGGTGTCGGCCGGCGACGACCTGGGGTTCCGGCTGGTCGGCCTGTCCGCCATGTCCAGCCTGCGGCTGGAAAAGGGCTACCGCGACATGGGCGTGGACATCGACAACACCGACAACCCGATGGAAGCGGGGCTCGGGTTCGCCGTGGCCTGGGACAAGCCGGGCGGGTTCACCGGCCGTGAAGCCCTCCTGATCGCCCGGGAGCAGGGCCCGCCGCGCCATCGCGTGGTCAGCCTGCTCGCCGAGGACCCGGCCGCCGACCTGTTCGGCAACGAGCCGGTGTTCCTGGGGGATCAGTGGGTGGGCTACGTCCGGGCCGCCGCCTACGGCTACACCGTGGGCGGGGCGGTCGGGCTGGCCCAGGTGGAGAGCGCCGAGGGGGTGACCGGCGGATGGCTGAAGAACGGGGACTTCCGGGTCCGCACCCCGGCCGGTGACGTCCCCGTCCGGCTGCAGATCGCGCCGCTGTACGACCCGCAGCGGCTGCGCATCCTGGACCGCTGAGCCTGCGGCCCGCCGCGCCCAATTATTACTGTCTGTATGTTACATTTAACTATTAGTGCTGTAAGGACCCGATTCGGGGCCCCTATTGCGGGCTGGTCCTCCTCTATGCGGGATTGCTGGCCGCGCGCCTTCGAGGGGAGACGCAGTCCCGCCATCCAGCGGCCGGCCTGGCCGGTCCCTCTGGTGACGCAGGGACGACTGAGATGACCGGGAGACCAGAGCACGGCGAGACGGCCGCGAGATCAATCAACGGTCAGCGAGCGCCGCGATGGCGTGATCCGTGAAGCCCTCGAGCACGACCAGGATCAGGCTGAGGGAACCATCGACAGCGAGCGGCGCGACGCCCGCCAGGTCCAGGATCAGACCGATACCCAGCGCCGTGACGCGCGTGAGGCCCAGGAGCGGATCGACGTCCAGGCCGACATCCAGCGCCGCGACGCCCACGACGCCCAGGAGCGGATCGACGTCCAGGCCGATATCCAGCGCCGCGGCGCCCGGACCGCCCAGGACCAGGCCGAGGCGGCCCAGGACACTGAACGCCGCGACGCCCTGGACCGGTTCGATGCCCGGCGCGAAGGCGAGCGCCGCGAGGCATTCGAGCGGAACGTCACCGACCAGCAGCGGGCGGGGGATCTGGAGCAGGCCAACAGGCTCTGGAGGCCTTCGCGTTCTCGGTCTCCCACGACCTGCGTGCTCCGCTCCGGGCCATGGACGGTTACACCGCGGCACTGCTGGAGGATTTCGGGCCTGCGCTCGGCGACGAGGGCCGCAGATACACCGAACGGATCCAGGCCGCCAGCCAGCAGATGTCGGAGTTCATCGCCGCTCTCCTGCGCCTGGCCCGGCTTTCCCGGGCCGAGATCAACCTGGAGCCGGTCGATCTGGGGGCCGAGGCCGCCGCCATCGCCGGGGAGCTCCGGGCCGCCACCCCCGAGCGCCGGGTCGAGTTCACCATCCAGCAGCCCTGCTGGGCCATGGCTGACCCGGTGCTCATCCGTACCGTGCTGCAGAACCTGCTGGACAACGCCTGGAAATTCACCGCCGACCGGGACCGTGGGTCGATCGAGTTCGGGACGACCAAGGCTCTGGACGGCCGCATCCACTGCTACGTGCGCGACAACGGCGCGGGTTTCGACCCTGCCCTCCAGGACAAGCTGTTCATCCCGTTCCAGCGTCTGCACGCGACGAGGGCCTTTCCTGGTACCGGCGTCGGGCTGGCCAGCGTGCGCCAGATCATCGAGCGCCACGGCGGCTGCGTGGAGGCCGCGGGCTCGATCGGCCAGGGCGCGACCTTCAGCTTTACTCTCGCCGCCGCGGAGCCCGCCTGAGACCTGCGCGGGATCCGGCGGGGTGCACACGGGGCTGCGCCGGGCTGCGCCGGCCGGATGCAGCCGGGTGTGGCCGGGAATTCAGGCGTGTTCCGCGGGCACCGGGACGGCGTCGGCAGGCGGGACCTCCGTTCGCAGCGCGCTCCAGCCCAGCCGTCCGGTGACCCCGGCGAGCGGCTCGCCGATGGTGACGCCATGATCGGCGATGGTGAAGCTGGTCAGCGTGGTCTCGTGCCGGCTGTTCCGCATCTTGACCACGTTCAGGGCCCGGCCCACCCCGGATTCCTCCTCGATGTACCGGAGGTCGATGACGTTGTCGAACAAGAACATGAGCCCGTCCAGCGACTGGGTGGCCAGTCCGCGGCCAGCCGTTTCGCTGGTGACCAGCGATGAACTGCCGGCCGCCCGGATGAGCCCGACCAGGCTGCGCATGAAGGCGGGGAAACGTTCCGATTCGCGGGCGGCGAAGACCAGTTCGGCGAGGCTGTCGATCACGACGCGGCTGACCGAATGGCTGGCGAGTTCCGAGCGGATGGCGCTGGCCAGGACGTCGAGGTCCAGGTCCCCCATCGGGACGTAGGAGATCGCGAGACGGCCGGAGGCCTGGGCGGCCCCGATGTCCCAGCCGAAGGTGCCGGCCATGTTGGTGAGCTGTTTGGGGGTGTCCTGGAAGGTCACGTACAGGCAGCGCTGCCCTTGCTCCAGGGCGTGCGCGGTCCAGCGCAGCCCGAAGATGGTCTTGCCGACGCCGGAGGGTCCCGTGATCAGGGTGGCGTCGGTGGCCTTCGGGCCGCCGCCCATGAGCTGGTCCAGGCCGGGGATTCCGGTGGCGATCCGGCCGGAGGCCGCCTCGATCGCCTCCGGGATGAGGGTTTCTATCCGGGGGAAGACCTCGATGCCGGCCGGGGTGATCTGGAAGGTGTGCCGGCCCGGCCGCTGGCTTGACCCGCGCAGCTTCATGACCCGCAGCGAGCGCCGGTCGACCGGCTCGCGGGGCTGATACTCAAGGTAGATAATGCCGTCCGCCAGGGAAAACTCGATGCCGCCGGCCAGTTCCTCCGGTGTGTACTCACCGACCAGCAGCAGCACCGTGTCGGTGTGGGCAATGCGGCTGGTCAGGTTGTAGAGCGCGGAGCGCAACTGGCGTTCGTCGGCAAAGTCGCGCAGCATCTTGCTGCTGTCGACCACCACGATGGCGGGCTCTTCCTCCAGCGTTTTCCGGACGATCTCCGAGACCAGCGGCTCCAGCCCGTCCTCGCTCCGGGGCACCAGGAAGCTGCCCAGGTGGATGTACTCGACCGTGGTGCCGAGTGATTCCCGGTCGAAGAAGGCAAACGGCTCCAGGTGCCGGACCAGCTTGGTATGCGGCTCGGACACGGTCGTGTAGTACACGGCCTTGTGCGTGGCGGTGGCCTTGGCGAAGCAGATCTGCTGGGCCAGGATGGTCTTGCCGGTGCCTGGTGCCCCGGCCAGGACCACGACCGATCCGCGCTCCAGGCCGCCGTTGAGCACCAGGTCCAGTCCCGCGATGCCGGTCAACATCAATTTCAACGGGTCACGTCCTTCCTTGAGGGGGTCGCTCACGGCGGCGGCGAGGTCACGTCCTTCCTTGAGGCAGGCACTCACGGCGGCGGCGAGGTCCTCCAGCGGCAACGACTTGGACATGACCACGTCAGCGGCGCCCGCGAGATCCGGATCGCCGGTCGAAGCCAGGATCGGAATGCCCGCCGTCGCGGGGTCGCTCCGCAGCCGCCGGATGAGCTCCGCGCCGTCCATGACCGGCATCATCATGTCGGTCAGGATCAGATCCGGGGGCGACTCGCGGACGATGGCCAGGGCGGCGGCGCCGTCGGAGGCGTCCAGCACCTCATGCCCTTCGCGCTCGAACATCCTGCGGAGCAGGAACCGCTCGTCTGGCTCATCATCGACCACCAGGATCCTGGACATCCATGGCCCTTCTGGCTGACGTTACTGTGCGTATTGTTGAGTCGTACTAAAAGTAATCTCTTTCAGCTACGCAGGTGCCAGGCGGGTGGTGTCGCCGCGGACGTGGCCTAGCTCTCCAGGAGGTGGCTGAAGGCCCACTTCGGCTGGTGGATGCCGGAGCAGGAGTTGCTGTCGATGGTGCCCGGGCAGCCGCCGTTGTCCCGCTGGAGGGCCCAGATGGAGATCAGCGGCAGCCGGTGGGCGCGGGCGAACCGGGCGACGTCCCGGGCGTCGCTCAGGTAGGTCACCTCGGTCTTCTTCGGGTAGTCATCGATGCCGGGCAGCAGCGTGATGCCCTCCAGGCCCCACAGCCGCGGCCGGCTGAGTCCCGGATAGAGCCGCCCGAGCTGGCGGTGCGTGCCGTACAGGGCCTGGATCGCCGCCGTGCCCATCTCGATGCCCGTCTTGCTGGCCTTGATGTAGTAGTCGAAGGCCATGATGTTCACGGTGAACCGGACGCCGCGGGAGACGGCACTCTTCAGCACGGCCAGGCAGTTGGCGGGCAGGCCCCATGGCTCGACGCCCAGGGTGAAAGTGATCCGGACCCGGTGGTGGGTCCGGGCGGCCCAGTCCTGGAGCAGCCGCAGCGCTGCGCTGCGCCGCGCGATCCCGGCCGGCTTGTTCAGCGAATTGGCCTCCACGTCCATGTCCAGGCGGGTCACGCCGTAGGTGGTGACCACGGACTCGTACGCCCGGGCGATCCTGGGCACGCTCCGGCAGGAATCGGCGATCTCGGTGCCGTCCTGATCGGCGCTGTAACCGCCGAAGGACGGGATCACGTTCCCGCCCATCGCGCGCAGCTTCCTGATCTGGCCGGTGTAGCGGCCGCCCGGCCTGACCGGCTGCTTCGCGTCCCCATTCCAGGTCACCGAGCATGAGCCCCGTTTCGGGGTCTGCAGGAAGGCCAGGGTCAGGTCGCGCGCCCCGGAGGCGCGGGCCACCGAAGGGAGCTGGTCTTTGGTCCAGGTCTCGAAGTAAGGCGCGTAGGCCGGCGCGGGCCTTCCCCAGTCGTGGTGGCTGGCCGCCGCCGGTGAAAGGGCCACCGTGGGCGCGGCGGCGGCGCCGGCTGTCGCGGACACGGCTCCGGCGGCCGTCGTCACGGCCAGGGGCAGGCCCAGGGCGAGGGCCAGCGCCAGGCCAAGGGGGGCGGAACTGCGTCTCATGCGGAAGTCTCCTGCCTGCCCGGTGACGCCAGCGGATGACGGGCTGCTTTGGCAGGTTACGATCACCGCTGCCGCCGCGCCAGGGGCAGGCTCCGCTGGGCCGGCCACTCGTGGGGTGACCGGCCCGTGCGTCCTGCAGGCTCGCCGGCCTACCCGGCCACCTCCGGATCCGCTGGTTACCCGAGTCGTCGATCAGCACGCCGCCGGCCGGGTCAACCGCCACGCCGACGGGGGAGAGCAGCCAGGCCGACGTGGCCAGGTAGCCATCGCCGCGAAATCCTCCCGTGCCGTTGCCGGCCATCGTGTAGATGTGCCCGGCTTTCACCGCCTGGCCGTAGAACCTGCCCGGGCGGCTGGGCACGAGCCGGACCCGGTTCGTGTCGAAGTCGGCGATGAGGAGATTCCCCGAGCGGTCCACGGCGGTGGCCTGAGGCGATTCCAGGGCCGATGAGGTCGCGGGCCCGCCGTTGCCGGACAAGCCGAACTGGCCGGTCCCGGCGACGGTGTAGATGTGCCCGGCCTTCATGGCCACGCCGTAGAACGTCCCGGAGGCGGCCGCCACGACCCGCACCACGGAGTTGAAGTTGTCCGCGAAGACCACGTTCCCGGCGCTGTCCACCGCCGGGGCCGCGCGGATGTCCAGTGCGGCGGCGGTGGCGGGGCCACCGTCGCCGGAGTAGCCGGACGTGCCGTTCCCGGCGATGGTGTAGATGTGCCCGGCGGTCATGGCCTGGCCGTAGAACGTGCCCGTGCTGGCGGCCACGGCGCGGATCTGGTTGTTGGACCCGTCGGCGATCAGCACGTTCCCGTGCGCGTCCACGCCCGCTCCGGTCGGGAAGCTGAGCTCGGCCGAGGTGGCGGGGCCGCCGTTGCCGGTGTCGCCGGACGTGCCGTTCCCGGCGATGGTGTAGATGTGCCCGGCGGTCATGTCCCGGCCGTAGAACGTGCCCGAGGTGCTGGCCACGACGCGGATCCGCTGGTTCAGCCGGTCAGCGAACACCACGTTCCCGGCCCGCGTCGGTGGCCGGCCCGAAGGGGCCGTCCAGCTTCGCGGCCGTGGCGAGACCGTCGTCGCCGGAGAATCCGGTGCTGCCGGTGCCGGCGATGGTGTAGATGTGGCCGGCTTTCATGGCCTGGCCGTAGAAGGTGCCAGCGGTGGTGTCCACGGCCAGGATCTGGGCCGCTGCTGATTCGGAGATGATGATGCTCCCCCGCGTGCCGACCGCGACCCCGTCGGGGTCCCCCAGCTGGGCGTCGATAGCCCGGCCGCCAC
>CAWINS010000030.1:0-120856 GCA_963837335.1 uncultured Actinomycetes bacterium
CGGCGGCCCTGTCCCTCGCTGCCTGCGGCAGCAGCGGTACGAGTTCCGGTTCCTCCGCCCATCCGACGCTCACTTACTGGGCCAGCAACCAGGGCACCAGCCTGCAGGACGACCAGCAGGTCCTGGCCCCGCAGATCGCGAAATTCACCAAGCAGACCGGCATCAAGGTCAAGGTCCAGGTGATCCCGTGGACGACCTTGCTCAACCAGATCACGGCGGCCACGGTGTCCGGCAAGGGCCCTGACGTCCTCAACATCGGCAACACCTGGTCCGCGTCGCTCCAGGCGACCGGCGCGTTCCTGCCCTTCAGCACGTCGGTCATGAACACGATCGGCGGGTCCAGCCGGTTCCTGGCCGGCAGCCTGTCGGCCACCGGCGCGGCCGGCAAGCCGCCGGTGGCCGTCCCGCTCTACAGCACGGCCTACGGCCTGTACTACAACAAGGCCGAGTTCGCGGCGGCGGGCATCAGCGGGCCGCCCGCGACCTGGTCGGCGTTTGTCGCGGACGCCAAGAAGCTGACCAAGGGCGGGCACTACGGGCTGACCCTCGAGGCGGGCCAGATTCCGGAGAACGTCCACCTGGCGTTCGAGCTGAGCCAGCAGCAGGGCGGGTCGTTCTTCGACGCCGCGGGCAAGCCCACGTTCGACACCCCGCAGAACGTGGCCGCGGTCAAGCAGATGATCGACTTCATGCAGACCGACAAGATCGCCAATACCAGCGACGCGCAGTACTCCAAGGGCACCGAGGCGCTCACCGACTACGCCACCGGGAAGGCCGCCATGGTCTTCTGGCAGACGGCCTCCGGGTCGCTGGCCAAGCTGGGCATGAAGGCCTCAGACATCGGCGTCGCGCCGCTCCCGCTGCCCGACCCGATGCCGGCCGGCGGCAAGCCCATCACCAGCATGGTGGCGGGCATCAACCTGGCGATCTTCAAGGACAGCAAGAACCTGTCCGCAGCCGAGCAGTTCGTGAAGTTCATGACCAGCACGCCGGAGCAGGAGAGCCTCAACCACACCTACGGCTCGCTGCCCACGGTCCAGGCCGCCTACAGCGACCCGGCCTTCAACACCCCGGACGTGCACGTCTTCCGCAGCATCCTCAGCCACTCCGCCGCGCCCATGCCCGCGGTGGCCGCGGAGAGCCAGTTCGAGACCGCGGTCGGGACGGCGATCATCCACCTGTACGCCAGCGCGGCTACCGGCAAGACTGTTACCAACGCCATGATCGGGCAGGCGCTCAGCCAGGCTCAGCAACAACTAGGAGGCTGACCCCTGGTGGTTGACACCATCCGGGTCGAGCAGGGTGTCACCGCGTCCGCGCCGTCATCACCGCCCAAGCGGCGGTGGTGGCGGCGCGGATCGCTGCCCTACATCCTGCTGATCCCCGCGATCCTCCTGGAACTGCTCATCCACATCGTGCCGATGCTGGCCGGGGTGGGGATCAGCTTCCTGCAGCTGACCTTGTTCTACCTGAGGAACTGGCGGGCCGCCCCGTTCGCGGGGTTCAGCAACTACGCGGTCGCGGTGAACTTCTCCTCCGCGACCGGGCAGGCGCTGCTGCACTCGTTCACGGTCACGATCATCTACACCCTCATCGTGCTCGCCGGGGCCTGGCTGTTCGGCATGGCCGCCGCGGTCCTCACCCAGCGGGCCTTCCGGGGCCGGGGTGCGGTCCGCACCCTGTTCCTCATCCCGTACGCGCTGCCCGTCTTCGCCTCGGTCATCACCTGGAACTTCATGCTGCAGCGGGACACCGGCATGGTGAACCAGCTGCTGCTGTCCCTGCATCTGGTGGGATCCCGGCCGTTCTGGCTGATCGGGCAGGACAGTTTCTGGTCGCTGGTGGTCGTGCAGCTCTGGCGCACCTGGCCGTTCGCGTTCCTGATCCTCACGGCGGGCCTGCAGAGCATCCCGGCCGACCTGTACGAGGCGGCGTCGCTGGACGGCGCCGGGATCCTGGGCCAGGTCCGGCACGTAACCCTGCCGCTGATCCGGCCGGTCAACCGGGTCCTGCTGCTGGTTCTCTTCCTGTGGACGTTCAACGACTTCTCGGTGCCGTTCACGCTGTTCGGCTCGGCCCCGCCGACGCAGGCCGACATCATCTCCATTCACATCTACGAGAACTCCTTCGTCAGCTGGAACTTCGGCACCGGGTCGGCCATGTCGGTGCTGCTGTTGCTGTTCCTGCTGCTGGTGACGCTCGTTTATCTGGCGCTCGGGAGACGGGGGGCCCGCCATGCATGAGCCAGCCTGGTTCCGGTGGGCCCGGGTGATCGTCCTGACGCTGCTCGGCCTGTTCGCGATCGCGCCGGTGTACGTCATGCTCACCGCGTCGCTGAAGCCGCTCCCGGACGTCGAGGGCGCGTTCCGGTGGATTCCCAGCCACCTGACCCTCTCGCCGTTCGTCGACATGTGGCAGACCATCCCGCTGCTGACCTACCTGGAGAACAGCCTGATCGTGTGCTCGGTGGCGTCGGTGGCCTCGGTGATCGTCGCGCTGCTGGCCGCGTACGCGGTCAGCCGGTACCGGTTCCACGGGCGGCAGGTCTTCTCCATCACGATCCTGTCCACCCAGATGTTCCCCGGCATCCTGTTCCTGCTCCCGCTGTTCGTGATCTTCGTCAACCTCAGCCAGGACACCGGCATCAACCTGTACGGCAGCCGGACCGGCCTGATCATCACCTACATGACGTTCACGCTGCCGTTCGCCATCTGGATGCTGGCCGCCTACCTGGACACCATCCCGCGCGAGCTGGACGAGGCGGCCACCGTGGACGGCACCGGGCCGCTCGGGGCGTTCATCCGCGTGGTCATCCCGGCCGCGATCCCAGGCATCGTCGCGGTGGGTATCTACGCGTTCATGACCGCCTGGAGCGAGATGCTCTTCGCCTCCGTGCTCACCAACGACTCGACCCGGACTCTGGCCGTCGGCCTGCAGGGCTACGCCACCCAGAACCAGGTCTACTGGAACCAGATCATGGCCGCGTCGCTCACCGTCAGCGTGCCGATCGTCGTCGGCTTCCTGCTGCTCCAGCGCTTCCTGGTGGCGGGCATGACAGCCGGCTCGGTCAAGTAACCGGGCCTGCGGTCAACCCTTAAATTCGCCGCAACGAAAACCGCCCGGCGCTGATCCTGCCTCCCCGGCGCAGGCCCGAGCGGGCCGCACAGCGGGTGGCGGGTGGTCGGCGTGCGGCGTCAGCAGCTGTGGCGGTGCCCACCGGAGCAGCGGGAATAGTGCCCTGGCCGCCCCGGTGAGCGAGAGAGTTGGGCGGGACTTGAACCGGGCTGCGGGGCGGTACGTGTACGTGGGCAAACACAAGACGATGAGTCGGCGGTCCCCGCGGCGCACGAAGCGTCCCGGGGGCGGCCTTGTCGGCATTGCCTCATCCGCTATTGTTGATCCCGGCGTTATCTGTGGGCATCCGGCGCTAGGGCCGCCCCGGTCGCCATTTCTTACAAAGTTATTACGGTCACTAAAGGGCGTCTTGACTGGTCGCTTTTGCCTTGATCAACAAGGCTCTGAACTGCGGATACGCTACTTAGCCTCGTGTTCGTGATGACTACGGTCGGGGCAAAAATCAAAAAATCTTGATTCGGTGTCAACCGATACAACGGCAGGGCTACTGTGATCGATCGGGAGCAATACCCGATCAAAAAGGGAACGGTGTCGTGTCGTACAGAAGAAGAGTCTTTAACCATGATCGCAAGTTTGAGCCGCGGTCACGGACCCGGCTCCTTGCGATAGTCGGGGCCGTGGCCGTGGTGGGCGGGGTCGGCGGGGCGTTGCTGATTCCGAACATGGGCAGCGTGTTCGGCGCGAGTAACGCGGCCAGCGTGGCCGGAGCCTGCGCCACGCCGTCGGCGACCAGCACGGCGGCCGCTACCGCCGCAGCCGCCGGGACCGCGGCCGCAGCCACGCCCGCCAGCACCGCCGCAACCGTGGCGCCTACCCCGAGCGGGACCGCGGCCGCGCCGGTCGCAACCGCGCCCGCCACGGCCGCAGCGACGACGGCGGCCACGGCTACCACTGCGGCGACGACAGCAGCGACCGCAGCGGCCACGCCGACGATCTGCCCCACGGCGACCGGCACCGCCGCAGCGACCGCCACGCCGACGGCCACCGCGACCGCGGCAGCCGCCGCGACCAACATGAACTGCCGCATCATCGTGCCGGCCAACCCGCTCAGTGCGACGGGGCTGTCCACGCCGTGGCAGCTGGAAGGCCCGGCCGGCATGACGCCCGCGCAGTCCGGCTGCACGATGGCCAACTCGGCGGCGCTTGGCGCGTTCGTCCAGGCGACCATCCTGAACCCGGCCACTGGTGCGCTGTCGGTTTACGAGCCGCTGGTGATCACCCAGGGCACGACCGCGGCTGTGGCGCCGGTGGTGCCGGCACTGCCGGCGCGTGCCGTGGTCACGATCGACGTCGGGTTCAATGGCACCGATCTGACTCTGGTCGGGGCCACCCCGACCGCGCTGGCCCAGGGCCGCTGCGTGAACGGGCTGGGCGCCGGGTCGGACTTCGGCCAGGTGTCGTTCTGCAACGGGACCGGCTTCTTCCAGGCCGCGTTCCGGGCCGAGGCGGCGGGCAGGCTGGTCGTGCCCGCGACGGGTATGGCCACGAAGGCGGCCGGTGTGGCCTGCCCGACGGTCCGCAACTTCAACATGATCGACCAGGACCAGAGTGACAACGTCACCTCCATCTACCTGGTCACCGCCAATGGCCAGACCGCACAGTTCAACGCGGCCAACGCGGCGAACCTGGCCGGGGCCACCAAGGCGGTCAACGGGAGTGACAACGCGCTCATCTCCGACTTCCTGGACCCGACGCTCGGCTGCACGTCCT
Organism: uncultured Actinomycetes bacterium; assembly: GCA_963837335.1. GTDB lineage: Bacteria > Actinomycetota > Actinomycetes > Streptosporangiales > Streptosporangiaceae > RYN-230. Next base: position 4,846 of record CAWINS010000030.1, read on the forward strand.
TCACGGCGCCTGACCTGTCCCAGGCCGGGACGCCCAGCACCTCGCAGGCGCTCAACGAGCTGTCCGCGGCCAAGAACCAGACGGCCCCGGTCGCCCTGATCCCGGAGAACGACGAGATGGTCCTGGTCAACAACGCCTTCAGCGTGACCAAGACCAACCTCTACCGTTCCAACGTGGGCCAGGCGCCGGTCTCCGCGGCCAACGACGCGGCCGACAGCCCGGCGAACTACTGCCAGAACATGGTCAACGTGCAGACCTCGTTCCTGCAGAACAACCAGGCGCTGCTGGCTACCGGCGCCTCGCCGGTCCCGGCGGTGGGGAACAACCTGCTGACCTTCCTGGCGAACCGTCTCTTCATGTCCTTCACCAACCTCAACTGCCAGAACTTCGGGCTGACGAACCCGGTGACGGTCACCCTCGACGGGAACGCCGTGGCCACCGCCGCGACGTTCAACGTCACCCAGCAGAAGGCCACCGCCACCACGGCGGCGGGCACCGGCGCGACGGGCACCAGGATGCCTCCGGCGAGGCATCGGATCGGGCGCGGCGGTCGCCGCCACCTGATGGACCCGTCCGGGATGTAACTACCTCAACCTGATAGTCGGGTAATCCCACCAGGGTGCGGTGGCCTCCGAAGTCCTGGAGGCCACCGCACCTTTTCGTCGCGGATTCCCCGGACCCGGAGTGACTTGAGGAGCAGGACACACCATGCAGGACAACGGCAGCGGGCACGACCAGGCCCAGGCGGATGACGCAGCCGGGCGGGAGGTGCCTAGCGCGCAGCTGGCCCCGGCCCCGAGCCCGGAGAGCCCGGGGAGCCCGGAGAGCCCGGCGGAGAATGCGGGCCCAGACGCAGGCCTGGTGGCCACGCCCTGGCCGGCTGGCCCTGGGGATCGGTGCGGCCGTGACCGCCGTGATCGTCGCCTTCGCGGCGTTCGCTGCGGTGGGCGGCCTGTCCGGCGCGGCCCACGCCTCCTCGGTGATCCCCGGCCCGCCCCGGCAGAACAAGGTGTTCGTCGAGGACGAGGACGGGACTGGCGCGGACAACCAGGCAAACATCCTGAGCTCGGCCGCGCCGGGCCTCGTGCACATCGTGGCGCCGCGCGGCACGCCGGCCGGCCTAGGGGTCATCCTCACCCCCTCTGGACTCGTGCTGACCAGCGCCCAGGTGCTCCAGAGCGCACGCCGGCTAACGGTGCGCGTGGTGCTGTCCGGCCGGCTCTATCCGGCCCGTCTGGTGGGCACGGACCGCTCCCAAGGCCTGAGCCTGCTGCAGATCGCAGGCGGCCCGGCGTTCCGGCCCGTCGCCATCGGGAACTCCCGCTACCTCACCCGGGGCGAAGCGGTTACCGCCGTCGGCAGCGCCGGGCTGACCAAGACCCTCACCCTGAACATCGGGAACCTCACCAGCGGCACGGGCGTGCTGGCCGCCGGTGGCCAGCGGCTCACCGGCCTGCTGATGTCCACCGCCCGGGTCGTGGCGGGAGAGGAGACCGGCGGCCCGCTGGTGAACCTGTCTGGCCAGGCCATCGGGATAAACGTGGCCGGGACGGGAAGCGGACTGCACCACACTGGTTTCGCGGTTCCCATCGATACGGCTCTCGCCGTGGCCAAGCGGATCCAGGCCTCGCATTCGCGGTGAGCGTGCGCATATACGCGATACGCGCACGAAAATGTCATGCTCCGGCCACCGGGTGATGCCGGGAATTAACGGTGTAAATGCGGGTGGCCGGGACCGTCAGGTGGGAGACCGGTGTATGACCGGGAGCGGCCGGGCCGTCACGGCGGCGGAGTCCAGGTCCCGGGATCATGGGTGCGGGCCAGGATTGGGCTGCTCTATATGAGGGTGTTGCGGACGCCCGCAGCATGCAGCAGATCGTGATGGCCCGCTTCCGCACCGTCGCCGCACGTCTCAGGGAAAGGCCTATTACCTGGGGCGTAAGAATTACGCAATATTTGATCCCGCAAGGCGGTGCTGTGCATTAAAGACGCCACTTTATAGTCCCGCTGATTAACCGGGTGTTAGTGGTCTACCGTAACGTTCTGGGAGTGCTGACAGCGGCATGGAGGTGGATTTAATGCGCAACAGGCATTGGTCCCCATCGGGCGCCCGGGGGAACCGGGTCATGCTGATCACGGTCCCCCTGGTCATCACGATGGCGGTCGGCCTGGTCCTCGGCCTCAGGTTCATGGGGGAGAGAAACGCGAGGCTGAACCTCTCGGCCCAGGGCACCGGGGCAGCGACGGCCAGGCCGGCCGCCACCGGGACGTCCGGCGCCACGGCCAGCCCCACGGCTGCGGCCAGCCCGACGGCTGCAGCCAGCGCGACAGCGACGGCTACCCCGGCGGCAGCGTCCAACGTGAGCTGTGTGCTCATCGTCCCGGCCAACCCGCTGACCGCACCGGGCCTGGCCACGCCCTTCCAGTTGACTGGCCCGAACGGGATGTCCCCGCAGGCGTCTGGCTGCACCATGGCCAACTTCGCCAACCTCGGGGCGTTCGCGCAGGCCACGATCCTGAACCCGGCCACCGGAGCGCTGAGCACCTACGAGCCGCTGGTCATCACCCAGGGCACCCAGCCCGCGGCTGCTCCGGTGGTGCCCACACTCCCCGCGGGCGCCATGGTCACCATCGATTTCGGCTTCAACGGCACCAACCTCACGCTGGAGGGCGCCACAGGGGCCACCCTGGGCGGCGCTAAGTGCGTCAACGGCCTGGCCGGTTCGATCTTCGGCCAGGTGTCGTTCTGTAACGGCGTGGCGTTCTTCGCCGCGGTCAACAAGGACATCGCGGCCGGCCTGACCACGATCCCGGCGGTCGCGACGGCCACCAAGGCGCCGGGGGTGACCTGCCCGACCACCCGGAACTTCAACCTGATCGACCAGGACCAGAGTGACAACGTCACCACGCAGTACCTGCTCAACGGGAACGGCCAGACGGCGCAGGACAACGCGGTTAACGCCGCGGCGCTGGCCGGTGCCACGACGATCAACAACGGCAGTGACAATGCGCTGCTGAATGGATTCCTGGACCCGACGCTCGGGTGCACTCCGTTCACCGAGCCCGACCTGACCAACGCGGGCACGCCGGGCACCTCCCAGGCGCTGGACGAGCTGTTCGCGGCCAGGAATCAGGCCACCCCGATCGCGCTGGTGCCGGAGAATGACCCAATGACCCTGGTAAACGGGGTGTTCAGCCAGCAGAAGACCAACCGGTACCGGACCAGCGTGGACCAGCCGGTGATGATGCGGGCGCAGACCGCGGACACCCCGGCCGCGTACTGCGAGAACATGGTCAACGTGCAGAGCCTGTTCCTGCGGAACAACCAGGCCCTGCTGGCCACCGGCACCTCGCCGGTCCCGGCGGTGGGCAGCAACCTGTTCACCTTCATGGCCAACCGGCTGAACATGTCCTTCACCAACCTCAACTGCCAGAACTTCGGGCTGGCGAACCCGGTGACGGTCACCCTCGATGGGAACGGTGCCGCCATCACCGCGACCATCAACGCCACGCAGCAGTCGGTCACCGCGATGACCGGGCCGGCCGGAGCCACGAACCCGGTGGCCCCAGCCAAGCCCAAGAAGGGCCAGAACCCGGCGCACATGTAACTCTGGCTGGCCTGCCGGGCCCGGCCGCGGACAAACTCCCGGGAAACCCTGCTTCCGTGACAACACCAGCGTGTCGTCACCACGTCGGGCGGCGCAGGCAGTGACCACAACCTGAGTGTTCATTACAGCAGGTAATTATTACGGTACGTGTTGTCAATTTGTGATCTACCCCGCATTGCTGGTTGCCCAGCCGTCACAACTTTTTCAGCGGAAGCGGTTGCAGACCCCTCCCTCGCCTCTGGCAAGGTAGCGCCGATGGTTCAAGGCTTTCCCGCCAAGCCTCTTCTCAGCGAGTTAGTTTCTGCGGCTGGTATTGGCAGGAAGAACTGGACCACGCGCTGCCCGCAGGCGCAGCGGTCTGCTCCCGGGTGACTGGCCCAGGAGTTCGGCCCACGGAAGGACAGCCTTGTCAGAACACCGGAGGCGAAGCCCCGGAAAACGACGGGCGGGACGCCGCAGTGGCGTTTTGTTGCCCGTCACCGCTACCGCGGTCACCGCGGTCACCGGAATCGCCATTGCTGGTTACCTGGTGGTTGTGCGGCCTGGCAATGTGCCCAATTCCGGGGCGGCCATCGCCGCCGCGGCCGTGTCCAGCAGCCAGGCCGTGGCCGTGCTCGAGCAGCAGCGGCAGCAGATGATCGTCCTGTCCGCCGCGTCGCACTCCATGCACCTCGTCGGCGCCCCCAAGGTCGCCGCACAGCCCCTGCAGGGGGCCGGGGGTACCTCGGGAGGCGCGGCTTCCACCGTGGCGGCTGCGCCGCCCCCTGACCCCGGCACGGCCCAGAGCATCGCGTACAACATGCTCTCGTCGTTCGGGTGGAGCCCCGGCACGTATTTCAGCTGCCTGAACAACATCTACACCCGGGAGAGTGGCTGGCGGTACAACGCCGAAAATGCCAGCGGCGCTTACGGCATTCCGCAGGCCCTGCCCGGCGACAAGATGGCCTCAGCGGGCTCGGACTGGATGACGAATCCGGCCACCCAGATCAAGTGGGGGCTGGGATACATCCAGGAACGCTATGGCGACCCGTGCAGCGCGTGGTCGTTCTGGGAAGCGCACAGTTACTACTAAGTAACAGACTGTTATTGACGCCTTTCGGTACCTGATATGTGGTCAACGCCAACTTATTACTCGGTGTAAATCTGATATTACTTACTGTTTTGCTTCGTCACCTCAGTCGAACGATTACCGCCTTATTGGATGACCTAAATCTCCTACACTGAGCGGCGCCTTAACTACTCGGCGTTATTTAGTGACGCGCATCACAGAACGTCATCCGGCGGGCGAGTGCTGCCAAGGTTCACCTAATCAAATCTATTAATCGAATCTATATTCGAGAGATCTAGCGTCGGATGTGCGCTAGGTCATAGTCTTCTTTACCGGGTTTCGGGCAGAACTAATACCCCTTATTGGGCATCGTGGGTGACCGGAAAGCACCCGGGCGTGAGGATGGTTGCTCCCCCCGCAACCCGCCGCCCTGACCCGCGGCACATCGGCACGCCGCTGCCAGCACCCTTCTTGTGCTCCGCAGTGCCCCCGGGTGGAAGCCGAGCGCACCGTCGTGCGCCCGATCGAAGGTCAGTCTTGTCCATCCCCAGGACACCCCCGTTTCGTCATGCCTGCCGGAAGCCCGCTCGCCGCACGTTCGCGGTCGCCGGGTCGACCGCGGCGGCGGCCGCACTGGTCGCCGTGGGCCTGGCCGCCGCCACCCCTGGCGGCCCGGGTGCCACCACTACGCTCGGCACGGCCCTGGCCGTGCACGGCGGCACCGGCACACTCCCGCTGGCCCAGATCTCCCCGGACCGGCGGGCCAGCAGCCGGGCCGGAGCCGGGTCCCCCGCCTCGCAACTGGCCGCCGGCGTATCTCCGGTCACCGCCTCCGGCCGGGCCATCCTGGCCTCCGGCCTGGCTGCCGCCGTTGCGGCACCGGCCCGGTCCGGGAAATCCAGGCCGGCCCGCACGGCCACGACGGCCCGGATGGCCACGACGGCCCACAAGGCCAAGGCCGGGCATCGGGTCCACCTGGCCAGCAGCAGGCACGCTGGGCCGTGCGCGACATCCACCCTGCACTGGTGGATCTGTGCCGCCGAGCACACGCTGGAGCAGCACGGGGTGTCCCGAGGGCGGCTCAGCACGAACGCGGCCTACATCGTGGTGAAGCACGAGTCAGGGGCTAACCCCCACGCGTACAACGGCTGGGACTCCAACGCCGCGGCGGGCCATCCGTCCGAGGGCATCGCCCAGGTGATCGGCCCGACGTTCCGGGCCTACGCGCTGGCCGGGCACCACAACATCTGGAACCCGGTGGACAACATGATCGCGGCCTTCCGCTATGCGATCAGCCGGTACGGCTCCATGAACGACATCCCCGGAGTCGTGAACGTCCGGCAGGGCGGGTCCTACGTCGGATATTGACCCGGCGCAGCTCCTGTCCCCGGCGCTGGCGGCCTGCCCCTCGGGGGGCGGCCGCCAGCATCACGAGCCGGCCCCGAACGTGCTCAGCGCCTGCCTGAACACCGGCTGGCTGGCGGCCCAGGCCACGACGGGCGCCGACTCCTGGACCAGGTAGGCACGGCCGTCACTGCGGCCGGCGGCCCGGAACGCGATGTCCCGCACCTCCCGCCGCCTTCCGGTGCTGGGCTGCCAGGTGAATTGCCAGGCCATCCCGGCCCCGCCCGTGAAGGAGAAGCGCCGGCCGCCTATCGGCAGGTACCCGGGGAAGGTGCCCCGCTTCAGCGCCTGGACCAGCAGTAGGCGGGGCTGTCCGAGACCCCGGGCCCGGCCCGCTGAGGTGGGCGTGACCAGGATCGACACGTCACCCGCCGGGCTGGAGAATTTGGTGCTGGCCCCCTGCCGGGCGGTCTGCCACCCGGCGGGGAGCGTCATGGTGAAACCAGCCCCGGATCCGGCCTGGGCCGCAGCGGGGGACCCGGAACCGCTGCCCCCGCGGGTCAGGAGCATCCCGGTCAGGATGCCCGCCGCGACGATGGCCAGGGCGCCCAGGATGACCAGCAGCCCGCGGCGGCCACGCGGGAGCATCGCCGCGAGGTCAGCGGCTAGCCCGCGCCGCAGCCCCGGCGCCGGGGCGCCATGACGGCCGGCCGCTGGTCCCACGGCGTGGGCCCGGGCGGGCTGGGCGCGAGTGGGCACTGCCCGGGCGGCCTGGGCCCGGGTGGCTACCACCCGGGCGGCCAGGGCCCAGGCGGCGACGGCCCGGGCCGCCGGGGCCCGGGCGGCCAGGGCCCGGGCGGCCAGGGCCCGGGCCGGTGCGTCAGTGGCCGTGGCCGGCCCGTCGCCGGGCGGGATCTGGCTGGCCCACGGCGCACCGCCGAGCTCCGGCAGGCCGCCGGGCCACGGATTTTCGGACCAGGGACTTCCGGACCGTGGATTTCCGGACCGCGAGTTTTCGGGCCACGGGTCGTCCGGTCCCTCCCACCGGCCATCCGGCCGGGGGGTCCCAGGCTGGGAGATTCCGGTCGCCGGGGCCTGGGCCTGCGGTCTGGGCCTGGCCAGGCCCAGCGGGGCGGTCAGCAGCGCCTTGCCGGCCCGCCGCCCGGCGTCCCGGGGGCGGCCGGCCCCGGCCGCGCCGTTGGCCCCGGCGGCCCCGTTTCCGGCGGCCCCGTTTCCGGCGGCACTGCTCCGGGCGGCACCTTTCTGGGCGGCGCTGCTCCGGGCACTGGTCCCGGCTGCGGCCAGCAGGCGGCTGACGGTGGCGGCATCCGGACGTGCTTGCGGATTCCTGTTCAGCAGGGCCTCGATGACGTGCCGCAGTGGGCCGGCTGACTGGGGCCGCGGCGGTTCCTCGTTGGCGATAGCGGCCAGGATCGCGATGGAGTTGCCCCGGTCGTCGAAAGGACCGCGCCCTTCCACCGCGGCGTACAAGGTCGCTCCCAGCGACCACAGATCAGAGGCCGGGCTGGCCGCGTCGCCCCGGATCCGTTCTGGCGCGGTGAAGCCGGGGGTTCCCATCACCATCCCGGCCTGGGTGAGGCCGCTGTCTCCTTCGAGGGTGGCGATGCCGAAGTCGGTCAGCACGGCCCGGCTGTCCGGACCGAGCAGCACGTTGCTCGGCTTCACGTCGCGGTGCAATATGCCCGCCTCGTGCGCGCAGGCGAGCGCGCCGAGCACCCGCAGGCCGAGATCGGCGGCCTGCTGCAGGGGCACCGGCCCGTCCTCGGTGAGCACCTGGTCCAGGGACCGTGCCTGGACCAGTTCCATCACGATCCACGGGCTGCCATCGGCCTCGACGACGTCGAAGATGGTGACCACCGCGGGGTGGTTCAGCCGCGCTGCGGTGCGCGCCTCACGCAGGGTCCGCTGGTAGAGCACCCGGGTTTCCTCGGTCATCACCGAGCCAGCGGTCACCGGGCCACGGAGTCGTACCTCTTTGACCGCGACGTCACGAGCCAGGACCGTATCCCGGGCTCGCCAGACGGTGCCCATAGCCCCGCGGCCGATGGTGTTCTGCAGGAGGTAACGTCCCGCGACCATCCGCCCCGTGCTGGCCGCAACGTGCATGACAAGGGACGATACACGCGCTATCCACCGGGATTCCTGTGAAGCGGGTGAGAATAGCACGTGTGTCGCGCCGGCATTTACCCGGCCGTCACCAGGGCGTCACCGGGGCGTCACCGGGCCGGGCACGCCCCGGTCGCAGGCCGCCCTGCTACCGGGTGCCGATGGTGAGCAGCGGTGGCTGCGGCTCCTCGGCGAAGAAGTCGTTGCCCTTGTCATCCACGATGATGAACGCGGGGAAGTCGCGGACCTCGATCCGCCAGACCGCCTCCATGCCCAGTTCCGGGTACTCCAGGACCTCGACCTTGGTGATGCAGTCCTGGGCCAGCTTGGCCGCCGCGCCACCGATCGAACCCAGGTAGAACCCGCCGTGCTCGCGGCAGGCCGCGGTAACAGCCGGTGAGCGGTTCCCCTTGGCCAGCATGACCAGCGATCCGCCCGCGGCCTGGAACTGGTCCACGTAGGAATCCATCCGGCCGGCGGTCGTCGGGCCGAACGAGCCCGAGGCATACCCCTCAGGCGTCTTGGCCGGCCCGGCGTAATACACCGGGTGGTCAGCCAGGTACCTGGGCATCGGCTCGCCGGCCGCCAGCCGTTCGGCGATCTTGGCGTGGGCGATGTCGCGCGCGACGACCAGCGGCCCGGTGAGCGACAGGCGGGTCGCGACCGGGTACTTGGTCAGTTCCGCGCGGATCTCGCTCATCGGCCGGTTCAGGTCGATGCGGACCACGTCGTCCGCGAGATCATCCTCGCTGGTGTCCGGGAGGTACTGCGCGGGATCGGTTTCCAGCCGCTCCAGGTACACGCCCTCCGGCGTGATCTTGGCCAGCGCCTGACGGTCGGCGGAACACGAGACCGCGATGGCCACCGGGCACGACGCGCCGTGCCGCGGCAGCCGGATCACGCGCACGTCGTGGCAGAAGTACTTGCCGCCGAACTGGGCCCCGATGCCGATCTTCCGGGTGATCTCGAGCACCTCCTGCTCCAGTTCCTGGTCGCGGAACCCGTTCCCGGCAGGCGATCCGCTGGCCGGCAACGTGTCCAGGTACCGGGCTGAGGCGTACTTGGCGGTCTTCAGCGCATACTCGGCGCTGGTGCCGCCGACCACGATGGCCAGGTGGTACGGCGGGCAGGCCGCCGTGCCCAGGGAGCGGATCTTCTCTTCCAGGAAGGTGTGCAGCCCGGCCGGGTTCAGCACCGCCTTGGTCTGCTGGTACAGGAAGGACTTGTTGGCCGACCCACCGCCCTTGGCCATGAGCAGGAACTTGTACTCCTGGCCGGCGGTGGCGTACACCTCGACCTGGGCGGGCAGGTTCGTGCCGGTGTTCCGCTCCTCGAACATCGACACCGGGGCCAGCTGTGAGTAGCGCAGGTTCAGCTGGGTGTAGGCCTCATAGATGCCCCGGCTGAGGTGCTCCTCGTCCCGGCCATCGGTGAGTACCTGCCCGCCGCGCTTGCCCATCACGATCGCGGTCCCGGTGTCCTGGCACATGGGCAGCACCCCGCCGGCCGCGATGCACGCGTTCTTCAGCAGGTCCATGGCCACGAAGCGGTCGTTGCGGCTGGCCTCCGGGTCGTCCAGGATGGCCCGCAGCTGGCGCAGGTGCCCCGGCCGCAGCAGGTGCGCGATATTCCGCATGCCCTCGCTGGCGACCAGCGTGAGTACCTCCGGGTCCACCTCGAGGAAGTCCCGGCCGAACGCGTGGCGCTTGGTGATCCCGTCTGTGGTCAGCAGGCGGTACTCGGTGGCGTCCGGGCCCAGGGGGAGCAGGTCGGTATACGCGAACTCGGGCATCGTGGCTTGTCCTCGCGGCGTGGTGGTGTCGTTTCATGGTAGATCCGGGCCGGGAGTCGCTGCGGCCGGGAGTCGCTGCGGCTGGAGTTGCATGGCCGGCCCGCACCCGGGTAAAGGTGTCCCATCCCAGGCGCGGGTCCGGGACAGGAGGGGAGATGTCCGTGAGCATCCCAGGCAGTGATGAGCGGGCCGTGAGGATCCCGACCAGCGATGAGCAGGCGATCAGCCTGGACGAGGCGTCCCGCCAGCTCGAGCTGGCGGTGCACGACGCCCAGGTCGCCTTTGACTGCATCGCGCTCGGCAACCTGGACCGGGCCCACACCAACGCGGTCACCGCCCGGGCCGCGGCCGACGCCGCCGAGACGCTGCTGCGCGCCGTGCTGGGCCGGACGGCCGAACCACACGAGGGCGCGGTGCCCGACCCCCCGGACTGACCGGAGACCGGGCACCCGGGCCGCCGCCGGTTTGCGGACCGGAGGGGGTGGGGCCTTACTTGGCCAGGCGGGGGAGCAGGGCGGAGGCCACGATCACGCCGGCGACGGCGGCGGCCACCAGCACGGCCACGTCCAGCGCCAGGTTGGTCGGCACCCCGATGAGCAGTCCGCGCAGCGCGTCCACCTCGTAGGACAGCGGGTTGACCTTGCTGATTGCCTGCAGCCAGCCCGGCATCAGGGCGGTCGGGTACAGCGCGTTGGAGCTGAAGAACAGCGGCATGGTGATCGCCTGCCCGATGCCCATCAGCCGGTCCCGGTTCAGCGCCAGGCCGGCGATCGACATCGACAGGCAGGAGAAGAACGCCGAGCCCAGCACCACCACGCAGGCGGTGGCCAGCAGCTTCAGCGGGTTATGGGTCAGCGCGACGCCGAGGATGGCCGACAGCACCACCACCGCCGCGGCCTGGACGATCGACCGCACTCCGGCGGCGAAGGCCTTGCCGGTGATCAGCGCGGACCGCGGGGTGGGCGTCACCATGAGCTTGGCCAGCACCCCCGCGTCCCGTTCCCAGATGATCTGGATGCCGTAGAAGATCGACACGAACAGGGCCGACTGGGCCAGGATCCCGGGCGCGAGGTAGGCGAGATAGGAGATCCCGTTCGGCGTCCGGATGGCATGGATCCTGCTGAACGTCTCGCCGAAGATCAGCAGCCACAGGGCCGGCTGGATGGCGCGGGTGTACAGCTCGGTGCGGTCGTGCCGCAGCTTGCGCACCTCGACCCAGCACAGCGTGACCATCCGGCTGGCCAGCTGGGCCAGGCCCACCCGCGCGCTGGGCGCGGGGCCGTAATCAACCGAGACGGCGGGCGGTGCGCCGGGCGCGACGGACGTCACGGATGCCTCCCTTCGCGGTGTCCTCATCCAGCGTCCCGCCGGTGAAGTGGCGGAACACCTCGTCCAGCGAGGCGTCCGGCCCGAGCAGGGCCTTCAGGTTCGCCGGGCTGTCGGTGGCCTGCACCCGGCCGCTGTGCATGAGCGAGACGCGGTCGCAGTACAGGTCGGCTTCTTCCATGTGATGCGTGGTCATCAGCACCGTCATCCCGGCCTGCTCGCGCAGCCGGGTGATGTGGTCCCACACGTCCGAGCGGGCGATCGGGTCCAGGCCCACCGTGGGCTCGTCCAGCACCAGCAGCCGGGGGGCGTTGACCAGGGCCTGCGCGAGTTCCAGGCGGCGCACCATGCCGCCGGAGTAGGTCTTCACCAGGCGTCCCGCGGGCTCGGTCAGGCCCATCGCGGCCAGCGCCTCCTCCACCAGCGCCCGCCGGCGGCTGTGCGGCACGTCGAACAGCCGGGCGAACAGCTCCACGTTCTCCCGGCCGGTCAGCGACCCGTCGGCGGACAGCAGCTGCGGTACGTAGCCGATCATCCGCCGGACCCGCATGGGCTGGGAGGCAGCGTCCGCGCCGAACACGCTGATCCGGCCGTCCATCGGCTTGAGCAGCGTGACCAGCATGCGGATCGTGGTCGTCTTGCCCGCCCCGTTGGGGCCGAGCAGGCCGAACGTCTCACCGGGCTGGATGGTCAGGTCCACGTGGTCCACCGCGACGTGGTCACCGAACCGGTAGGTGACACCGGCGCAGCTGACCGCGGGCTCGGCCACGGCCAGAGCCGCCGCGCCACCCACGGGCGCCGGGCTGGGCTGGGCCCCGGAGGTCTGGGCCCCGGTGGTCTGGGCCCCGGAGGTCTGGGCCCCAAAGGTCAGGGCCCCGCCGGGTTCTGGGCTCATCGGTACTCCATCCTCTCGGGCTGCATCCTCTCGGCCAGGCGCACCAGGGCTGGGATCGCGCCGGCCAGCGCGCGCCGGTCGGCCTCGGGCAGCGTGGCCAGGACCTCGCTGGCCAGCTCGGCCCGCAGGTCGCGCCACTCCGCGAGTCGCCGCCGGGCCTTCTCGGTGATGGTGAGCCGGACCGACCGGCTGTCCGGCAGGGATCGTTCGCGGCTCAGCAGGTCCTGCTCGGCCAGGCGCCCCACCAGGGTGCTGACCGTGTTCGGGGCCAGCCGCAGCTCGTGGGCGGCGTCCGCGACGCAGATGCCCGGCCGGGAGGCGATCAGCCGGAGCAGCTCGCTCTGCGCGGTGGGCAGCGGATCCGTGGCCCAGGCGTGCCGGACGGCGCGGCGGCTGGTCCGCCGGACCGCGCTGATAGCGGCCAGCAGCTCGGCCGCCTCGGCCCGCAGTGCGGCCCGCTCAGCCTCGCGCACCACTCCTATATCGTTCACAGAGCTAACTATATTTGCCGCTGGGCCCGCTCGCTACCGGGGCCGTGAACCCGTCAGCGCGGGGCGTTTTGCGCGGCCGGCGACGCTCCCTGGGGCGAGGTCGCCTGCTCGGCGTGCTCGTCATACACGTAGCGGCCGCCGCGCAGGAGTGACGCTCCCGCCGCGATGAGCAGCACGGTGATAGCCATGCTGAACACGATGACCAGCCCGTGGTGGAACGGCCCGGCGATCAGCAGGGGGAAGAACTGCTTGCCGGTCAGCGTGGCCACGTTGTGGGCGGGCAGATGGGCCAGCACGCCGGTCGGGGCGAGCAGCTCATGGATCGGGTTGTAGCCCAGGAACGTGGCGAACAGGCTCGCCACCGGCGGGGTCTGGCCGACCTGATGGGCCAGCGCCGCGGGCACTCCCTGGGACATCAGGCCCCGGGTCAGCGTGGTCGGCAGCGTGCTGGACAGGCCCACGATCATCAGCGAGAAGAAGATGCCGATGGACAGCACGAAGCCGGAGTTCTGGAAGGTGGCCAGCATGCCGGACGCGGCCCCGCGCTGCCGGGCGGGCACGCTGCTCATGATGGCGGCCGCGTTAGGCGCGGAGAACAGGCCCATGCCCGCGCCGGCCACGAAGATGAGCGTCCCGAACGTCACGTACTGGAAGTCCGTGGGGATCAGCAGCAGCCCGCCGAACGCCGCCGCCGACACCAGCAGGCCCCCGGACGCGAGCCACCGGGCCCCGTGCCGGTCCGACAGCCAGCCGGAGACGGGCCCGGCCACGATGAACCCGAAGGTGAGCGGCAGCAGGTAGATGCCGGACCAGAGCGGCGTGTCCTTGTAGTTGTAGCCGTGCAGGATGAGCCAGATGCCCTGCAGCCAGATGATCAGCATGAACTGCAGGCCGCCCCGGGCGATCGAGGCCAGCAGGGTGGCCGCGTTACCCGCCGCGAACGCCCGGATCCGCAGCAGCCGCAGGTCGAACATGGGGCTTTCCACCCGCAGTTCGATGAAGCAGAACGCGACCAGCAGCACGACCCCGCCGATCAGGCCGGTGAGCACGACCGGGCTGGTCCAGCCCATCACATGCCCGCCGTAGGGCTGGATGCCGTAGGTGATCCCGGTGAGCAGGCCGATCAGGCCGAGCCCGAAGGTCACGTTGCCGAGCCAGTCGATGCGGGACCTGGTCCTGATCCCCCGCTCCTGCAGGCTCAGGTACGACCAGATGGCCCCGCCCACGCCGATCGGCACCGACACGATGAACACCAGCCGCCAGTCCACCGCGGCCAGGATGCCGCCCAGGATCAGCCCGATGAACGTGCCGGAGATCCCCGCGACCTGGTTGATGCCCATCGCCGTGCCGCGCTGGTCGGCCGGGAACGCGTCGGTCAGGATGGCGGGGGAGTTGGCCATCAGCATGGCCCCGCCGGTGGCCTGCACCACCCGCCAGCCGATCAGCCACAGCGCCCCGCCCGCCCCGTACATCGGGTCGAACGGCAGGGCCAGCGCGCCGAGCGCGAACACGGTGAAGCCCAGGTTGTACATCCGCACCCGGCCGTAGATGTCGCCGAGCCGGCCCAGCGTCACCACCAGGACCGCGGACACCACCAGGTACCCCATCAGCATCCAGAGCAGGTAGCTCACGTTGCCGGGGGTCAGCGGGTTGAGGTGGATGCCGCGGAAGATGGCGGGCAGCGAGATGATGACGATGGACGCGTTGACCGTCGCGGAGAGCATGCCCAGCGTGGTGTTGGACAGCGCCACCCACTTGTAGCGGTCGCCGCGCGCCTTAGCCGGTATCTGGCCGTTCGCCGACTCGCCCACGCGGCTCGCTTCCCCTCGCTGATAGTTGCCCGAGGCAAAGTAGTTGCTAGCGGCAAGCTAACAGGCTTCCCGGGCCCTGCCTAGCGGCGCAGGGAAGCCGGGAGGGCCCGGAGCAGCCCGGCAGGCTCAGCCGGGTGCGGCGGAGCCGGCCTCCGCGGTACTCGCCGTCTCGGGCCGCGCGCCGCGGGCCCGGCCCGGCTGGAACCCGGCGGCCAGCGCGATGATGACCAGCGTCAGCACCAGCGGCGCGACGTACGCGGCCCGCCAGCCGGCCGGACCGCCGACCGCGCCCGCGATCCCGCCGACCAGGGCGGCGCCGAGCACGAACCCGGCGTAATTGAACAAATTCACCCGTGAGATGGCGATGCCCGATCCGGTCGGGTCGAGCTTCGAGGTGGCGGAGAAGCACATCGGCGGCACCACGCAGAAACCCAGGCCGGTCACGGCGAACGCGGCGATGGCCAGGGCCGGGGACGGGGCCAGCACCACGCCCAGCAGGCCCAGCCCGGCGACCACGGCCCCGGCCCGGACCACCGCCGCGGCGCCGAACCGCCGCACCGCGCGGTCCCCGAAGATCCGGCCCGCCAGCATCAGCGTCTGGTACGCCGCGAACGCCAGCGGCAGCAGCGCCTTGCTGCCGTGCTGGACCTTCGACATGTAGACCGAGCTGTAGTTGGACACGCCGGCGTCCCCGATGTACATGCAGCACATGGCCACGCCGATGAGGATGATCGGCCGCCACGGGATCTGGATGCCCGCCTTCTTCGCGGCCGCCTCCGACGGCGGCGCGACGTCGGCCTCCTTGCCGAACAGGCTGGGCCCGAGGACCAGCGCGGCGGCCAGCCCGGCGAGACCGGCGATCGTGAACGCCACGCCCAGGGACAGGCCGAGCTTCCCGGCGGCCGCGTTCCACAGCCCGCCGAGGATCCCGGCCGCGCTCCAGAAGCCGTAGAAGCCGTTGATGACGCTGTACCCGTAGCGTTTCTCGGTGATCGCGCCCTGCATGTTCATGGTCGCGTCCACCGCGCCGAGGAACAGCCCGAACAGGCCCACCGAGAGATACAGCTCGGGCCGGGTGCTGGCGAACCCGATGGCCGGCAGGCTCAGGCAGACCAGCGGCTGGGCGACGCGCAGCACCAGGCCGCTGCCCAGCCGGGCGGCCAGCGGGCCGGAGATCACGCTGCCGACCCCGGCGATCACCGGCACGATGAGCAGGACCAGGGTGAGCTGCCCGTTGGACAGGTGGAATTTGTTCTGCAGGACCGAGACGCGGGTGACCACCACCGCGAAGCACAGGCCCTGGACGAAGAACGCGGCGCTGGTCGCCATCCGGCCGCGCCGTTCCCGACCCTGCGGATCCGTGCCGTCCAGCTCCATGTGCCGCTCCCAGGCTCGGTCCGTGCGGTCAGGGTAGGGATCGCGCCGTCTGGGCGTCAAGGCGGCTATCGTCAAAGGGTGAGCCCCCGTGCCTAGTCCGCGTGACCTGCGCGCCTCGGACGCCGACCGGGAGCGCGTGGTGACCCTGCTCGCCGAGGCGGCCGGCGACGGCCGGATCACGCTCGAAGAGCACGCACACCGCGTGCAGCGGGCCTACACCGCCCGGACTCTCGGTGATCTGGCCGGGCTGACCGAAGACCTGGCCCTGCCCGGAGCCCAGCCGCTGCGGCTGGACAACTCGCGCGCGGTGACCGCCTTCTTCGCGACCGAGCGGCGCAGCGGCCGGTGGGTGGTGCCGGACCGGCTGGTGGTGACCGCGATCGGCGGCCAGGTCGTGCTGGACCTGAGCGAAGCGATGCTGCAGGGGCAGCGCACCCAGATGTACGTCAGCGCGCTGGGCGGCCAGGTGAACCTGCTGGTGCCAGCCGGGATCACGGTCATCACCCGCAACCTCTCCGAGGTGCTGCCCGGGACCCGGCCGGAATCCCGCCCGGAGCCGCTGATCCCGCCGGGCACGCCCGTGATCGAGCTGCACACGCTGGCGCTGCTGGGACGCATCCACGTCCGGACGCCCCGGCCCCGCCGCCCGGGGCTGTTCTCCCGCCGCCCCCGCCCTTAGCCGGGCCGCGTCTAGCCGGGCCCGTCTAGCAGGGCCCTGTTAGCAGGGACTGTCGAAGTTGATCGAGCTGTAGGCGCGCAGCTTCCAGAGCTGGTGCTCGCTGTGGATGTTGCGGATGGTGCCGGACCGGGCCCGCATCACGAGCGAGTGGGTGGCCGCGCCGCCCGCCCGGAACCGGACGCCGGTCATCAGCTCGCCGTCGGTGATCCCGGTAGCCGCGAAGAACGCGTCTTCGGACGTGACCAGATCGTCGGTGGTCAGCACGTGCCTGAGGTCGTGGCCGGCCGCGAGGGCCTTGTCCCGCTCGGCCTCGTCCCGGGGCGCGAGCCGGGCCTGGATCACGCCGCCCAGGCATTTGATCGCGCAGGCGGTGATGATCCCCTCCGGGGTGCCGCCCACCCCCAGCAGCAGGTCCACACCGGTGCCGTCCCGCGCCGCCATGATCGAGCCGGCCACGTCGCCATCGGTGATCAGCTTGATCCGGGCCCCGGCCGCCCGGACCTCGGCGATGAGCCGCTCGTGCCGCGGCCGGTCGAGGATGACCACGGTGACGTCCGAGGCCGAGCAGCCCTTGGCCCGGGCCACGGCGGCGATGTTGTCCGCGGCCGGGGCCTCGATGTCAACCACGTCCGCCGCGGCCGGGCCGGTCACCAGCTTGGACATATAGAAGACCGCGGAGGGGTCATACATCGACCCACGCGCGCTGACGGCCAGCACGGCGATCGCGTCCGGCATGCCGTTCGCGGTCAGCCGGGTGCCGTCGATGGGGTCCACGGCCACGTCGCAGGCCGGGCCGGTGCCGTCACCGACCTGCTCGCCGTTGAACAGCATGGGCGCGCGATCCTTCTCGCCTTCGCCGATGACGACCACGCCGTTCATGGACACCGTGTTGATCAAGGCCCGCATCGCCTGCACGGCCGCGCCGTCCGCGCCGTTCTTGTCGCCGCGGCCGACCCACCGGGCTGCGGCCATCGCGCCCGCCTCGGTCACCCGGGCCAACTCCAGGGCCAGGTTGCGGTCCGGTGCGTGCGTCTCCGGCTCGGCCGTCAGATCGGCCGGCCCAGGCCCTCCGGGGGCCGCTGCCTCGTTCTCGGTCATCGCAGAGACCGCCTTCCCTGGGTGGCCGTTTTTCCCCTGCTCATCCCTGGGCCAGTGCCGCGATCCTCGGTGCCTGACCGGCGGGCGTAGCCTTGTCGCCTAAGGCGACACACCCTGAGGCCAGACGTCCGGAGCCCAAACGTGGGGAGCACTGCGTAGGCGGTGACAGGCGAATGACAACAGATGTTCCGCAGCCTACCGTGCGGTCCGCCGACCGCGGCGCGGTCACCAGGGCCGCCTTGCTGGCCGCCGCCCGTGAGGTGTTCATCTCGGCGGGCTACGCGCAGGCCGGGGTGACCGAGATCGTGACCCGGGCCGGTGCCAGCGTGGGCAGCCTCTACCATCACTTCACCGGCAAGGCTGACCTGTACATCTCGCTGTTCGAGGAGTTCCACCAGGGCCAGGCCCGGCGGGCCCGCCTGGGGGCCCGCGGTGCCCGCGAAGACCACGTCACCGAGCCGCGGCAGTTGTTCCTCGCCGCGGCCCGCGCCTATCTCGATGGCTGCCTGGCGGATCGCGAGCTGTCCCGGCTGTTCGTCTCGGGTGACGCACCGCCCGGGTTCGACCTGATCATGCGCCAGCGGCTGCGCGAGTGGGCCAGCCGGAACGCGAACTTCTTCGCCCGCAGTGCCGAGCCCCTCGATGAGGCGGTCGCGGTCGTGATGACCGGAGCCCTGATGCTCGCGGTGACCGAGGTGTCGCTGAGCGAGGACGCCGCCTACGCCCGGCGGCTGGCCGACGGGGTGCTCGATGTCCTGTCCGGAGTCGGTCCCCGGGTCCCGGGGCGTGACCAGCCGGCTACGTTGATGCCGTGAGCGCCGAGGCAAAGCCCGCCGGGAAGGGCGGAGCGCAGGCGGCCGGGGATGGAACGGCCACCGCACTCAGCTACGAGCAGGCCCGTGACCAGCTCACCGAGGTGGTCCGCCGCCTGGAGGGCGGCGGGCTGACCCTGGAGCAGTCACTGGACCTGTGGGAACGTGGCGAGCGGCTGGCCGCCATCTGCGAGCAGTGGCTGGAGGGCGCCCGGGCCCGGCTCGCCGCCGCGATGGCCGCCCGCACCCCGGAATCCGCCGATCCTGACGCGCCTTTTTAAAATTCGCCGCAACGAAAACCGCCCTCGCCCGCTGCTCGCCGCACCCATCACGGCGCGAGTTCCCGGGCGTAACACCAGCCCTCCAGTCAGACCGCCCACCAGCCCCACAAACCCCAGGCCGCCGTTCGTGATCATGGGCTTACTGGGGCAATACGGTGCTGTGCGCCCGGCTGGGCATGGGCGCCGTGGGCACGGTGGCGCTGGATGGCACGAAGATCACCGCGAACGCGTCGAAGGCGGCGAACCGGACGGAGGAGCGGCTGCGGGCACTGGCCGCGCAGCGCGCTGGCGAGCACGCGGACGCGGACGCGGCCGAGGATGAGCGGTTCGGGGAGGGCCGCCGCGGGGACCGCCTGCCGCCAGGCGGCGCTGGCGGCGGCAGCCGGGACGAGCGGATCCGCCGGGCCCTGGCGGAGCTGGAAGCTGAACGCCAGGCTGCGCAGGCCGCCCGGGATGCGCAGACCCGGGCCTACCTGGACGCGGCGGCCGCGGCCAGCGCTGACCGGGCCGCCGCCCGCCGCCGCGGCGGTGACTGCGGCGCGGGAGCGGCTGGAGCGTGCCGGGGCGGCCCAGCGGGATCTGATCGCGGGGCGGGAAGCCCGGGATGCGCAGGCGCGGGCGGCCGGGCACCGCGGGTTCCGCGGCAGGCGGCCGGTGGCGGCAGAGCAGGCTCCCGCGGTCCGCAGGGCCCGCGCCGCCCTGGCCAGGGCACAGGCCAAGGCGGCGGAGCAGGAGCGCAAGGCCGCCGCGAAAAAAGGCCCGGGCCCGGCCCGTAACATCACCGACCGCGACTCGCGGCTGATGCCGGTCCGCGGCGGCGGGTTCCTGCAGGGTTACAACGCCCAGAACGTCACCTCCGCCGACGGGCTGATCATCGCCACCCAGCTCACCCAGGACACCACCGACACCGCCTGGTTCGGGCCGATGCTCACCGCGGCGCTGGACGCCGCCGCCCTGATCACCACGCACCAGCCCCCGCAGGCTGGCAGCCCCGCGGACCCGCGAGGACAGGACCCCGCCACCGGGCGGGACCGCCTCATCGCGCTGTTCCTCGCTGATGCCGGGTACTGCTCCGAGGACAACCTCACCCTGCCCGGCCCCGACCGGCTGATCGCCACCGGCAAGCACCGCGACCTCGAAAAACGGGCCCGTGCAGGAGGCGGCCCCGCAGACGGTACCCGCGGCGAGGCGACCGCTGCGATGGCCGCCCGGCTCGCCACCGGCGAAGGCATCACCGCCTACCGCCAGCGCGGCCACATCGCCGAAACCTTCCACGGCCACATCGAGAACAACATGCGGTTCCTCCAGCGCACCATGCGGGCAAACCCAAAGCCGCCGCCGAATGGGCCTTCGCCGCCACCGTGCACAACCTCTTCAAAGCCATCACTGCCAGCCACCTCACCCCCGCAGCCCTGACCAGCCGGCACCCAGCCCGCCTGACCCGGCGGCCTGGCCCAGGCCAGCCACCACCCACCGCCATCGCCGCCAGGAACCACCCCTCCCACCTCGCGGGCCAGCCGATCGAATCCGCAACAGCCCGAATAAGCCCAGTAAGCCCATGATCACGACGCGTCAGGGGCCTTGGCGGAGTGGGGAGGCCCGGCGCGGGTGGAGCGGGCGGTCAGCCGAGGGGCGCGACGTGGTGCGCGGTCGGCGGCAGTCCCGGGCGGGACGCCGGGTCAGCGGCGCCCGCCGTCCGGGCGGCCCGGACCGCCGCGGCGATCATCCGCGCGTAGAGCCGGGCTCCGCCCGGCTGCGGGTGCACCTCGTCCGGCCACAACAGGCTGGTCCGGTGCCCGATGGCCGCGAACCAGTTCGCCATCACCACATTGGGGTAACGGCGGGCCGCCGCGGCGATGACCCGGTTCACCCCCGCTTCCCAGGGCCGCGCCTCGTACGTGTTCACCAGCACCAGATCCCGGTGCGGGCCCACCGCGCGGATCAGCTGGCGCATCTGCTGGGAGGTGAACGTTCCGTTGGTGCCGAGCGCGAATACCACCACCGGGCGGAGCGTCCCGGCCGCTGCGAGCCGCTGCACGATCGGCAGGCCCGCGCTGACCTGGCGGCTGACCTGCGCGTCAATGGAAATGCCGGGGAGCGCGGCCGCGAGCTGGACGGCCGAGGCCAGCATGACGGAGTCGCCGATCGCGAAGACCTGGGAGCCGGACACCCGGGCCGGGGCGGGCGGCGGGGTGGCGGTGGCCCGGGCAACGACGGCCTTGGGCGCCATGGGGGTGGCCGACGGAGTAGTGGCTGACCGAGCTCCGGCGGACGGGTCGTTGGTGGACGGGGCGCTGGCCGACGAGGCGGTGGCGGCCGGAGCGCTGGCGGACGGGACCAGGGCGCTGGGGCTGGACGCGGCCGCCGGGGCGAGCGCGCCCGGGCCAGCCGGGTCCTGCTGACTGACCTTGACCCCCTCACTGATCTGCTCGGCCAGCCCGGTCGGGGAGTGGGCGTGCAGCACCCCGTAACCCGCGGCGCCCGCCACGACCAGGGCGGCCGCCACGGCGGCCGCGGGGACGACACGGGCGGGGGCGCGGTGTGCCCCGGCCGGGGACCCGATGATCACCCGGGACCAGCCGCGGACCGTGACCCGGAACCCGTTGCGGATGATGGGTTCCTCCACCCACCGCCAGGAGGCGGCGGCGAGGCCGACGGAGAGCGCCGCCTCGGGCAGCCAGATCCAGTGGGCCGGGAGTTGGCGCGGGAACGCCGCACCGGCCAGCGCGATGACCGGCCAGTGCCACAGGTAGATCCCGTAGGACCTGATCCCGATCCAGCGCAGCACGGACCCGCCCAACGCCCAGCTGATCAGCCCCGGGCTCGCCGCGGC
The DNA here is from genome assembly GCA_963837335.1 of uncultured Actinomycetes bacterium. Lineage (GTDB taxonomy): Bacteria > Actinomycetota > Actinomycetes > Streptosporangiales > Streptosporangiaceae > RYN-230. The sequence continues at coordinate 26,368 of CAWINS010000030.1, forward strand.
GAGTACCACGCCGCCGGCCGCCAGGGCCGCGACCAGCAATCCGGCCGGGTAGAGCACCCGGTCTGTCCCGGCGAAGTGGCCCATCGCCCAGGCCAGCACGGCGATCCCGGCCAGGCCGATCGCGTCGGGGACCCGGGCGCCGTCACGGCTCAGCGCCTGCATCCGGCGCAGTGGCCAGGTCAGCGCCAGCGCTGAGCCGATGAACAGGGCCGACGCGTGCGTGTCGGTGCCGTAGTAGACCCGGGACGGGTCCGCCCCAGGCACGTAAACCAGGACCATGGCCAGGGCGGACAGTGCCGCGCCCAGCCAGGCCAGGGCGGCCCGGAGGCGGCCGGACTGGCAGGTCTTCAGGATCACGATCAGCAGGAGCGGCCACAGCAGGTAGAACTGCTCCTCGATGGCCAGTGACCACAGGTGCTGGAGCGGCGGCGGCGGCCCGAACTGCGCGAAATAGGAGTGGTGCGCCAGCGCCTGCCACCAGTTGCTGGAGTAGGTGACGGCGGCGAGCAGGGCGTCGCGCAGCGCCGTCATCTGGGCCGGCTCGATCACGGCCGTGGCCGCGGTCACCGCGACGAGCAGGACTCCCAGGGCGGGCAGCAGCCGCCGAGCCCGCCGCGCCCAGAATCCGCGCAGGGCGAGGTGGCCGTGCCGGTTCCACTGGGCGACCAGCAAGTCGGTGATCAGGTACCCGCTGAGCACGAAAAACACATCGACCCCGAGGAATCCCCCGGGAAATGCGGACAACTGCTCATGAAAAGCAATAACCGCGATAACGGCCAGTGCGCGCAGCCCATCCAGCCCGGGCAGCCGGGTGGTGGTCTGATTGGATGTCGTGCCGTTTACGGCATGTGTCGTCACCGTGCTGATCTCACTGTGCTGATCTCATTGCGCTGATCTCCCCCCGGCTCACAGCAATCTTCAGAGTCTTCGCCCATTCAATGCGCGAGGAAACGCCCTGGAAGGTAAATAGGCGGGCACAGATTTGCCGGTCTAAGCGACTAGCGGCCGTGCTGCCGTGCGGGCCGGGGGCCGCGGTTATGGCTCGTCCGACACCGCGGTGAGCTGGTCGTCGGCGAACCGGAGGGTGAGCCGCTCCCCGGGAGGCACCTCCGCGGCGGCGCGCACCACGCTGCCGTCGGGACGCTGCACGATGGCGTAGCCGCGGCGCAGGGTGGTCGCGGGGGACAGGGCCAGCAAGCGGGCCCGCACGTGGGACACGTCGTCCCCGGCGCGGTCCAGCGACGCGGACAGCCGCCGCCGGGCCCGCTCGGTGAGCCCGGTGACGAGTTCCTGGCGCCGTTCGATCTCCCGGACCGGTGAGGCCAGGGCGGGCCGGGACCGCATGTCGGCCAGCCAGGCGGTCTCCCGTTCCATCCGCCCGGAGAGACAGCGGCGGGCCCGGCCGCGCAACTGGGTGATCAGGGCGACCTGCTCGCTCACGTCCGGCACCACGCGCCGCGCGGCGTCAGTCGGCGTGGATGCGCGCACGTCCGCCACCAGATCCAGCAGGGGGGTGTCCTGCTCATGCCCGATCGCGCTGACCACCGGGGACTTCGCCGCCGCCACCGCCCGGATGAGCGTTTCGTCGGAGAACGGCAGCAGGTCCTCGATAGAGCCGCCGCCCCGGGCGATGACGATCACGTCCACCGACGGGTCGGCGTCCAGCCGGTGGAGCGCGTCCACGATCTCGCCTACCGCGTACGAACCCTGGACCGCCACCGGCTCGACCCGGAACTGGACGGCGGGCCACCGATGGGCGGAATTGCGCAGCACGTCTTTTTCGGCCGCCGAGTCGCGTCCGCAGATCAGGCCGATCTTGCCGGGCAGGAACGGCAGTGGCCGCTTCCGCTCGGCCGCGAATAGCCCTTCAGCCGCCAGAGCGCGGCGAAGCCGTTCCAGCCGGGCCAGCAGTTCGCCGATGCCCACGGCCCGGATTTCCGTGGCGGAAAGGGAGAAAGAGCCCCGGTTGGTATTGAAGTCTGGTTTCGCCCAGATCAGCACCCGGGCTCCCTCGGCGGGGGGCGGGTCGGTGGCGTCCAGCACCGTGCGCGGGCAGATCACCCGGACCGAGACCGCCGCGACCGGGTCACGCAGGGTGAGGAATACCGTGCTGCCGCGCCGGGTCAGCTCGGCGATCTGGCCTTCGACCCAGACCCGGCCGAGTCGGCCGATCCATTCGCTGGTCAGCCTCAGGATGGTGCGGACCGGGACCGGTGCCTCGGGTGATGTGTCGAGCGCCATGATGGTTGGCTCCGGCCGGGCCTTAGTTCCCTTCGCTGAGCTTGGTGAGGCGGCGCTCGAACATGGTGGTCACGGCCAGGCGGCTCTCGTGGGCCTTCTCGTAGTCGAGCAGCGTCTGGACCTGGCCGGCGTCCAGCACCCGCAACCGGGCCCGGAGTGAAGCCACCGAGAGCTGGTCGTAGTTGGGGACGGGCAGGGCCTCGCCGACGGTTGCGGCAGGCGGGGCAGGTTCGGAGGGTGCAGGCTCGGCTTCCTGTTGCATGGCCGGCTGGGCTGCGGCGGGAGCGGGCTCGGCCGGGAGGGGTTCCTCGGCGGTGACCTCGGCCAGGGCAGGCTCGGCCTCCTGCTGCATGGCCGGCCGGGCTGCGGCCGGGGCAGGCTCGGCGGGAGCGGGCTCAGCGGGGACAGAGACGGCTGGGACAACCTCGGTAGGCGTGTACTCGGTGGACGGCGCTGGGGCAGGAGCGGGTTCCGCAACGGCCCGAGTGACTCGGGGCACGTCCTCCTCTTCTTCGCCCCCGTCGAGCACCCTGACGTTCCCCGTCTTATCCAGTGACCGCCACCGCGAGGTCTCCGCGTCCGGCCTGGCCGGCCTGGCTGGTTTGGCCGGCGCTGGCCGGTTTGGCCGGGGTTACCGGAGCTGGGGCCTGATCCGCTGGCCGGGTGGTCGTCGCCGGGGCGCTGCCCGAGAGCTGCTCGGCAGCTCGTGCCCGGAGCCGATCCGCGACCAGCAGGAGCTGGCCGATGCTGGCGAATACCGTCCGCAACGCCTGCGCCGGGATTTCCTTGAGGCGGTCATTGACCTGCGGCAAAGGCATTTTGATCGTTCTCCTCGGGTATGTCCCGGCATGAGGGCTCCGGGTGCCCGCGCGACTCCACGGTGCCTGCCCGCCGGGCTTTCCGGCCCTGGCGGCGCAGCACGGGTCCGTGACAGGCACAGTCGTACCAGATCGAGCATGACACTGTCACGGCCCGCTGCTGGGAGATTGGCGCTTCTGGGGCGATAAGCGGCGGTGACCAGTGAGCTTGGCGAGCCGCACGGTACGGGGGTGCCGCCCTGGCATGGGGCACGGGGGGCTCAACTACCATAGGGGACATGCCCGCGACTACCCGACGCGTACTGCTCGCCAAGCCCCGGGGTTATTGTGCCGGGGTGGACCGGGCCGTACAGGCCGTCGAGACGGCCCTCGAACGCTACGGTGCCCCGGTCTACGTGCGTAAGCAGATCGTCCACAACACCCATGTCGTCCGTGAGCTCGAGATGCGCGGCGCGATCTTCGTGGATGAGGCCGAGGGCGTGCCCGAGGGCGCCGTTGTGGTCTTTTCCGCCCACGGGATATCGCCCGAGGTGCGCGAGGAGGCGAAGCGCCGCAACCTGCGGACCATCGACGCCACCTGTCCGCTGGTCACCAAGGTGCACAACGAGGCCAAGCGGTTCGCCGCCCAGGACTTCGACATCCTCCTCATCGGCCATGAAAACCATGAGGAAGTGGTCGGCACCACTGGGGAGGCCCCAGGCCGGATTCACCTGGTAGATGGCCCCGAAGGTGGCGCGGACGTCCAGGTCCGCGATCCGGACAAGGTGGCCTGGCTGTCACAGACCACGCTGTCCGTGGACGAGACCCTGCAGACGGTGGCGGCGCTCCGTGAGAGGTTCCCGAATCTCGCCGACCCGCCCAGTGATGACATCTGCTACGCCACCCAGAACCGTCAGGTGGCGGTGAAGAAGATCGCCACCGACTCGGACGTGGTAATCGTCGTGGGGTCGGCCAACTCGTCGAACTCGGTCCGCCTGGTCGAGGTGGCCCTGGACGCCGGCGCCCCCGCGTCCTACCTGGTCGAGGACGCTACGGCGATCGACCCGGCCTGGCTGGCCGAGGCAAGCACGGTGGGCCTGACGAGCGGGGCCTCAGTTCCCGAGGAACTGGTGACCGGCGTGCTGGAGTACCTCGCGGAGTGCGGGTTCGGCACCGTGGAGGAAGTCGAGGCGGTCGAGGAGCGGCTGGTCTTCGCGCCGCCCCCGGAACTGCGCCGCGCTGCTCGCCGGTAGCAGGTCAGCGTTAAGGGCTCAGCGGTAGCGGCTCAGCGCGAACCGCGAGAGCCGGGCCGGTAGCCTCCGTGGCTGACCGTGGCCGCGGGGCTCTCTGCGCGTGGCCGGGGCAGATCGGGCCGCAAGCCGTGACGCAGTTCGGTGACGCACCGGGGCAGGCCGCGGGCCCAGGCGACAATCAGGTACAGGATGACCCCCGCGAACAGCCATGGAGCGACGTTCGCCAGGGTCAGCGCGGTTCCCTCCACCGTCGAGATGATCACGGTGCCCTGCGCGGTGAGGGCTTTGACGCAGACGAGCGCGCAGAAGAAGAGCAACGGCGGGCTCACCGCGACCGCTAGCAGGTCCCGCGGCCTGGTGTACCAGGCCGCGGCCACACTGCCGATCACGAAGCTGGCGCCGGCCAGGACACCCCACTGAAGCCAGTTCGCTACCAGCAGGCTGACCAGGAACAGCAGGAGCATGCCCGCGATCGCCCCGCGCCCGGTCAGCGTGATCCGGCCGCGATCCGCAGGGTTAGCCCGCTCAGTGCTGGCCTGCTCGGTGCTGGCCCACTCAGCGCTGGCCTGTTCGGCGCCGGCCTGTCCAGTGCTCGCCTGCTCGCTGGTCGTGCCGTGCTGCGTGATCGTGCCCGGTGCCGCGGCCGGGTCGCGTTCCGCGGTGCCCGCAGGCCAATCATGGCTCCGGCCAGACCCGGACCACGGATCAGCGGGTCCCCAGCGGGGCCCGGAACCGGACACATCGATCCGTCCCTGGGACCGGGAACTCGCGGTTGCCGGGGGCGTGGAGGAGCGGTCTGCTCCTGGCCGGTGCCGAGGCCAGGACGCATCAGGCCGTGGCTGGGACACCTTGTGCTCCCTCCCCGGCGCTGCCGTGCCGATGACGGCGTCGCTGGCCACGGTACCCCGGCGCGGCGCCCGATCAGGGCGATTGACACGCCCGGACGGCAGGTTGGACCGCAGGTCCGCGAGCGCCGATTCACCCTTCGCCACGCGCTTGACGGCCAGCTTTGCCGTCCGTCAGGTGGTCCACCGAGCGTCCGTCCGACGCTCAACTGGCCGGATCGATGCTCTCCCCCAGATCTTCCTGCCCCAGTAGATCTGCTCCACGCGGGGCCGCCCGAAACGGTCAGCAGTGCCCCGAACACAGCGATCAGGATCCAGCAGACGCAGGTGCGGTCCGGCTTAGCTGGCTGCGCCATTTCGTCCCGGTATCGCCATCGCGGCCCCTGGTGACTCGTCCGGGCGGGGAAGCACCGGGGGGCATGGCGCGGGATGACCGGGGTCCGGGGAGTCCGGTTGCGGGGGGACACCCAGCTCGGGGGGGCCCAGTTCTCCGGCGGCCAGTTCTCCGGCGGCCAGTTCCGGGGCGGCCAGTTCCGGGGCGGCCAGTTCCGGGGCGGCCGGTTCCGGAGCGGCCAGTTCCGGAGCCGACAGTGTCCTGGGGGCCTCCTCGATGAGCCCGGGAGTCTCCAGTTCTCCCTCCACCACGCCGAGCTGACTCAGACGGCGCGCGCTGACCAGTACCCGGCTCTCCAGTGAGCCAACGGTCTGGTTGTACGTAGTGACTGCGGAGGTGAGTGTGCGGCCGAGGCGGTCCATGTTCCGCCCCAGGCTCGAGATCCGTTCGTAGAGCTCACGGCCCAGGTCGAAGGCGGCCCGCGCGTTATCGGCCAGCGCGTCCTGCTGCCACGCGTACTGGGCGGTCCGCAGCATCGTGACCAGGGTGGTGGGCGTGGCGATGTGTACCTTGCGGGCCATGGCGTGCTCCAGCAGCGCGGGATCGTGCTCCAGTGCGGGGGCCAGGAACGCCTCGCCAGGGATGAACAGCACGACGAACTCCGGCGCGGGGCTGACCGTGGCCCAGTACGACTTCGCCGCGAGCCGGTCCACGTGCTCGCGCAGATGCCGGGCGTGGGCGTCCAGCCGGGCCGCCCGGATCACCTCGTCCGAGGTCTCTGCCGCTTCCAGGTAGGCCGCCAGCGAGACCTTCGAGTCGACCACGATGTTCTTGCCGCCGGCCAGCCGCACCACCATGTCCGGGCGCAACATGCCCTCGGCCGTCTGCACGCTGACCTGCTCGTCGAAGTCGCACCGGGGAGCCATCCCGGACAACTCCACCACCCGGCGCAGCTGCATTTCGCCCCACCGGCCGCGCGCCTCCGGCCGCCGCAGGGCGGTCACGAGCGCCTGGGTCTGGGCGCGCAGATCCTCCGAACTCTGCCTGGTGATCTTCATCTGCTCGGTCAGGGCGGCATGGGACAGGTGCCGGGCTTCCTCGGTCTGCCGCAACTGGTCCTCTACCTTGGCCAGGGTGTCCCGCAGCGGCTGAACCAGGTGCTCGACCGCGGCCCGGCGGGTCTCCAGCTCGCCCGCGGCCTTGGCGTTGGCGGCGCTGAGCCGCCCCTCGGCGATCTCCAGGAACATCGTGGCGCTGCGGTCGAGCGCCTGCGCGGACATGGCCTGGAAGCGCTCGGCGAGCTGGCCGTCGATCAGCGCGGCCCGCTCCTGGGCGGCGCGCTCCATGATGGCCGCCCGGTCCTGGGCGGACCGGGCGCGCTCCTCCGCGGCGCGGGCCTGCCCGGTCAGGTCGGCGGTCATGCTGGCCAGCCGGCCGCGGGCGTACAGGTAACCGAGCGCGGCGCCAACCACGCCCCCCAGCACCAGAAGGGCGAACATCCAGAAGACGTCCATGGTCCGCCATGGTGGCAGCGGCCACTGACAGTTTCCTGTCCGACACGCCTGGCCAGCTCCCCGGTCGGCAGGCCATCTCGTGGCCCTGACCATCCGCCTGGCCGCGGCGAGGACAGCTCCGTGAACCGCTTTGGCGGCGAGTGCTGATTAACCGGTGGACACTCACGAGGAAGGTACTCACATGGATAGAGATCGCGGATGAAGCCTGCGGAGCTTCTGGCCGAAGAGCTGGACGACGACTCCGTCATCGTCGAGCGCTCCTGGCGTGAGCCCGAGCAGTTCGCGGTGCTCTTCGACCGTCATGCGCCGCGCATTCACCGGTATGCCGCCCGCCGGATCGGTCGTCAGGTGGCCGACGACGTGGTGGCCGAGACGTTCCTGGCGGCGTTCGCGAAGCGACGGCAGTACTGCACGGGCTACCGGGACGCCGGGCCGTGGCTCTACGGAATCGCCACCAACCTGATCGGACAGCACCGCCGCGATGAAGCCCGCCAGTTCCGGACCCGGCGAGCGGCGCTGGCCGATCTGGATGTGCCTGGCCCCGCCGACCGGGTGTCGGCTGATCTCACGGCACGCTCGGTCCGCGGCCTGCTGGCCGCGGCGCTCGCCGAGTTGGCCGCCGCAGACCGCGACGTGGTGATCCTGATCGCCTGGGAGCAGCTGACCTACGAGGAGGCCGCCCGGGCGCTCGGCATTCCGGTCGGGACCGTCCGGTCCCGGCTGAATCGCGCCCGGGGCAGGCTGCGCCGCGCGCTCGCTGAGACGGACAGCGCCGAGACATTCGAGGAGATCTTGAGCAATGAATGACCTGGACTTGATCAGGGAACTGGCGCCTGAAGAGCGCCTGCCCGGCGTCACTGAGCTCGCATCCGCCCGCGGTCGGCTGACTGCCGCGATCGCGACGGAAGTCAGCGGCGGGGCAGCCCAGCGAACCGCCCAGCAGGCCCAGGCACAGGCCCAGGCACCGGGCAGGCGCACTGCCGCCGGGCCACCCGGCGCGCCGCCCGTCAGGTCGCGGTGGTCAGCCCGGCGGCTCGTATTCGTCAGTGTCGCCGCGACGGCCATCGCCGCGGGTGTAGCGGCGGCGCTGATCGTCGTGCCTGGCCACGACGGACAGCCGGGCCGCACATCTGCCGTGCTGCCCGGCGGGGGCAAGAACGGGGTCAGCCTGACTGCGGCGCAGTTCCTGACTGCGGCCGCCCGGGCCGCGCTCCGGCAGCCTGCCGGAGCGCCGCGCCCCAGCCAATGGGTCTACAGCGAGACTGAGGGACCGACCGGGGCGAAGACGCAGCTCTGGCTGCCGGCCGACGGCCGCCACAGCGGGCTGGTTCATCCGTCGCAAGGAGCGGGCCAGTATCCCGCCTGCACGCTCGCCCAGGCCGAGACCAAGCACTGCCTGCCGGATGTCGGCTACTTCCCGGACATGCCGACCAACCCCCAGCGGCTCTTCGCTTACCTGGACAAAGTCCAGATTGCCTCGGACACCGCCCAGCCCGGTGAGGGGAGATCCTGGCTGGCCAACCAGCTCGCCAAGGGAGTCTTCGTGCTGATGCAGCAGAGTTACCTGCGGCCCGCGCAGCGGGCCGCCCTGTATGAGCTCATGGCGGATACTCCCGGCTTCACGGTCGTCCCGCATGTGCGGGACGCGGTCGGGCGCGTCGGCGTGGCCGTTGAGTGGATCTTCGAGGGTGGTAGAGGCGCGGTCATCTTCGAACCCGGGACGTATGAGTTCCTGGGCGTCAGGACATGGCCCGCGGCTTCGTTCCACGGGCCGGGCGCCCACCAGTACGACGGCGACGCGCTGCTCAAGCTCGCGGTCGTCAACCGGATGGGCCAGCTGCCCTAGTCCCCGCCCGCCGGGCGGCCGCCACACGGGCGCGGCGGCCGCCCGGCAGGTCTACCCGGCGATCCGCTCTAGACTCGCGCAGGTGAGTCTTTCGATCGGCATCGTCGGCCTGCCCAACGTCGGCAAGTCCACCTTGTTCAACGCGTTGACGAGGGCCAGCGCGCTGGCCTCCAACTACCCCTTCGCCACGATCGAGCCGAACGTCGGGATCGTCGGCATCCCCGATCCGCGGCTCGGCGTCCTGGCCGCGCTCTACGACTCGGCCCGGATCGTGCCCGCCACCGCGCGGTTCGTGGATATCGCGGGCCTGGTCCGCGGGGCGTCCCAGGGGCAGGGCCTGGGTAACCAGTTCCTCGCGCACATCCGCGAGACCGATGCGATCTGCCAGGTGGTCAGGGTATTCGCCGACCCAGATGTGAGCCACGTGGACGGCGACGTCTCGCCTGGGCGCGACATCGACACCGTGGCCACCGAACTGATCCTGGCCGACCTCCAGACCCTGGAAAAGGCAGTACCACGCCTCGTTAAGGAAGCGAAATTCGCCCGGAACCCGGAGCGCCAGCGGGCAGCTGATGCCGCGGCCGCCGCGCAGCAACTGCTCGATGGCGGCACGACGCTGTTCGCGGGAGCGGCCGGGGCCGGGATCGACCTCGCTGACCTGCGCGATCTCCATCTGCTGACCGCCAAGCCCTTCCTGTACGTGTTCAACATGGATGAGGCCGGCCTGGCGGATGAGGAACTGCGGGGCAAGCTGGCCGCGCAGGTCGCCCCGGCCCAGGTGATCTTCCTGGATGTGAAGACCGAGGCGGAACTGGCCGAACTGCCCGAGGACGAAGTGGCGGAAATGGCCGCCGAGCTCGGGATGGGGGAGCCGGGGCTGAACCGCCTCGCGCACGCGGGGTTCAGCGCCCTGGGCTTGATGACCTTCCTGACCGCCGGGCCGAAAGAGGTCCGGGCCTGGGAGATCCCGGTCGGGGCGACCGCCCCGGAAGCGGCCGGCGTCATCCACACCGACTTCCAGCGCGGCTTCATCAAGGCCGAGGTGGTGGCGTTCGATGACCTGGTGGCCGCCGGCTCGCTCACCGCGGCCCGCGCGGTCGGCAAGGTACGCATGGAGGGCAAGGACTACGTGATGCGCGACGGCGACGTGGTCGAGTTCCGCTTCAACGTTTGAATGTCAGACCCGCTTTCTACGGTTCGTACCACCCAGAGGTCCAGTCTGTCCTTGGGGTGTCCGCCACGGCTACGTACACTGGGAGGCGGGAGTCAGGTGGCGAAGCACGCCCGGCACGATCAGCGATCAATGAAACGACTGCTCGAAGCAAACGGCTGGATCGAGACCGCCGGGGGTAAGCACGTCGTGAAGATGACCAAACCCGGCCACCGGCCGATCACTCTGCCCCATGACAAGGGTGGCGGAGGTTACCCAATCGGGTTATCGATGGCGATCATGTGACAGGCAGGACTCAAGGGAGGCGACGAGTGATGGCCGGAGAGGTGTATACCGTCCGCGTCCACCACGAGCCGGGTGAAGAGCTCTGGGCCGAAGTCCTTGAGCTGCCCGGCTGCTTCGCTGCCGGTGCTGATATGGAGGAGCTACGGCAGGCTCTGACCGAGGCCATCAGCCTCTACCTGTCCGAACCGGGCGATGTGAAGCACGTCGAGCTTGAGGACGAGCCGGGATCAGTCACCGAGCATCGGATGCTAGCGCGAACCGCCTGACGGAGCACGCGTCGCTGGGTGGCGTTGATCGGCGGCGCCGTCAGGTCGAGTTCCGCTTCAACGTCTAGCGCCCTGCGGAGTGCCGTGATGGCGGATGCGCTGTTCGAGGAACCGCGGCTGGCCGCGGTCTACGATCCCCTCGATCCTGACCGCGACGACCTCGTGGTGTACGCGGCGATCGCCGAGGAGTTCGGGGCCCGCAGTGTCCTCGACATCGGGTGCGGCACGGGCACCTTCGCCTGCCTTCTCGCAGGCCGTGGCGTCGACGTCATGGGCGTGGACCCGGCGGGTGCCTCGCTTGATGTGGCCCGGGCCAAGCCGGGTGCCGGGCGGGTGCGCTGGCTGCGGTGCGACGCGGCCGGCCTGCCTCCGCTCCAGGTCGAGCTCGCGACGATGACGGGGAACGTCGCCCAGGTCTTCCTCACCAACGCGGAGTGGGACGCAGCCCTGCGGAGTGCTCATGCCGCTCTCCGGCCTGGCGGGCGCCTGGTCTTCGAGACCCGTAATCCGGCCGCGCAGGCGTGGCGGGAATGGAATCGCGCCGGCTCGCTGTCGCGGGCCGTCGTTGCCGGGGTTGGCGCGGTTCGGTCGTGGTCCGAGGTGACCGACATCCGCGGTGACCTGGTGTCCTTCCGGTCGATCTTCGTGTTCGAGGCGGACGGCGCGACCCTGACCTCGGAGTTGACGCTGCGCTTCCGGCAGCGCGATGAGGTCGCCGATTCCCTGATGGCGGCCGGTTTCGTCGTGGACGATTTGCGTGACGCACCCGACCGGCCCGGTCGTGAGCTGGTCTTCGTCGCGCGGCGTCCGGGCTGAGCCGCCATCTCCGCAGGTGATTCCCAGGAGCCGCCCGGCCGCTAATCCGGTGTACGGCAGTGGTCTTGTGGGTGAGCAGTGAGATTCGTGCCTTCTGGGGCTCGATAAGCCGGATGATTTGCCGACGCTAAGGCCTGGGAGAGTGGCGTATTAGCGAGCATGAAGTCGCACCGCTGGCCGGCAATCGGACGGACCACTCCGGCAGGAGGCCTAGACGTCAACACGGGCCAGATGCCCGTGCGACACGGGCGCTGCGGTGCTCGCCCGGGCCTCCAGATACCGCTAAGATGCCTCGTAAGGCATCGGGTGCAACTATTTTCCCCTGGGTTGCGGGGCACGCTGACAGCTGTCAACCGAGAGTTCCTGGCAAACCTGCGTATCGACATCGTCGCAGGTCAGAGACCTGCGATGGCAATCGTGGTGCTCTCACGCTGGTCAATGGGCGGTTTGTTTGCCCGTGTACCGGGCAGTGGGCCTCGCGAAAGGGGCTCCCGGGTCGGCAGGTTATGGCGCAGAATAGGGCGATAGACGGCATAGGAAGGCACCGCAACTCTTTGCTGCGCGTGCGCAGGAACGGGCGGAGGTGCGATGGTTCGCCGGTCAACCGTTGATCGCAGTCCGCATTTGGCTGAGCACGGACTGGACTACGAAGCGGGGACCGAGTATTCCGGACGCGATCAGACCAAGCGCTCGCGCTCGGGGCGAACCTGGGGCGGAGCGGGCGGCCGCTGGCTCGTCTGGGCCTTCCGCGGGATCGCCTGGGCCGTCTTGCTGCTGATCGGTTACCGCGGCGTGGTCGCGATCTTGTCGAACGAGTCTGGCTCGGCGCAGCCGGCCCCGGTTGCCTCGGCCCCGGCGGCCAGCGGGTTCCCGGTGACCCTCGCGGATGCTTACGCCCTGCAGTTCGGGCAGGTGTACCTGAACTACAGTCCGCACGACGCCGGGCAGCGCGCGGCCCAGCTCGGCGCCTTCCTGCCCAGCGGATCAGACCCGCAACTCGGCTGGAATGGCCAGGGCACCTCGCTCCTGCAGTCCGAGCAGGTGGCCACCACTGACGTGCAAGACGCTCATCACGCCGTGGTGACGCTCCTGGCCCGGGTGAACGGCCAGCTGATGCAGCTGGGGGTGCCGGTCTACGCGTCTTCGGACGGGCTCGTCGTGTCCAGCGCGCCCGCCTGGCTTCCCGCGCCCGGGCGGGCCACCCTGCCCTCGCCCGCGAACGCTGGTTCTGACTCCGCCACCCAGGCCGTGCTGACGAACCAGCTCCCGGCGTTCTTCCAGGCGTACGCGAGCGGGAATCAGGTGACCCTGGGCCGTTTCCTGGCCCCCGGCACGACGCTGACCGGGCTTAAGGGTGCGGTGGATTATCGCTCCATAGCTGCCATCAGCGTCCCACCTGGCGGCACGACCCGCCATATCATTGCGACCGTCGTCTGGAGCGTTCCGGCCAGGAACTCCGCGGGTCAGATCACCAAGGGCGGGGCGGCTGCCCAGCTCCAGATGAGCTATGCGCTCACCGTCGTGAAGCAAAACGGGACCTGGTACGTCAGGGACATCAGTGCAGCAACCGAGTCACCGGGGCCGCCGTGACCACACTACGAAGGCCGCACGCCTCCGCCCGGCCAGGCGTGATCCCCCATAACCCGGAGTAGACCGATGTCGTTCCAATCGCTGATCATCGCGGCCCCGTCGTCGCTCAGCACCTCGGGTCTCGTGAACTACTTGCAGGGGCTGTTCGGGCCGCTGTTCCTTGGGATCGTCGGGATCGTCGCCCTGTTCTTCTTGTTCACTCGGGAAATCATCCGGTTTGTGCAGTTCCTTGTGCTCGCCGTCGCGATCGCGGTGATCTTCTACACCCCGAGCATCGTGCAGACACTCGCTCAGGGCATCGCGAACGCGCTCGGCGTCCACTGATCTCCGCCCAGGCCGGAAGGAGAGCACCCGGTGGACCTGCCCACCTACACCAGCATCTGGCGCATCGAAAAGCGGCTCTACAAGCTGTACGACTTCAGGCTGCCGATGCCGGTCCCGGTTGGCCAGATTGCCGTGTTCGCGGCGATCACGGTCCCGTACGTGATCCTCCTGACCATCCTCGGGCTTCCCTTCAACCACACGCTGTTCTGGCTGTATGTGCTGCCGCCAGCCGTGATCACGTGGCTGGCCACGCGGCCCGTGCTGGAGAGCAAACGGCTCCCTGAACTGGTCATTTCGCAGATCCGCTACCTGGGAGAGCCAGGTACCTGGTGCCGGATGGCTCCGCTGGCGGAGAAAGACGACGTCGTGGTGGTCGGCAAGGTCTGGCGCCGGGACTCTGAAGTCCAGCGGTCGCCCGCCGAGGCCCCGGCCCTGGTTCCGGACGCCACCCCCGCTCCCGCCCGGCGTCCGGCCCGGGTCCGTCCGGCGGCAGCGCGCAAAGCCGCCACGGCCTCCGCCGCTCAGGCCACCTCGGCCGGCCAGCCGACCCGGGTGCCGCGCGCCGCTCCGGCACCGCGGCTGCGCCGGCCAGCAGAAAAGCAGGGCGGACCGCCGCAGTGGGCTGCTGGCGCTCGTGGCCCGATGGGGTTGACACCCGCCGTGGCCAAGGAGGCCGCGCCGGCCGTGGCGGCCGAGACAGCACCGGCCGAGATCGGTCACGACGACTGGAAGGGCCCGGTGCGGCCGGCCGCCGGACTGGACAGCCAGGCTGCGCCGGTGGGCCTGGCCGGTGCGGCCTGGCCAGTGGGCAGGCCTGGTCCGGTGGGCAGGCCCGGGCCGGTGGGCCGCCATGCCGCCAGGCCCACTTTTGCCGGCAGCGTGCCGGGCCTCGACCCGGGGGACGAGGAAAGCGGCACCAGGCACGTTCGTCCCGAGGGTGCGGCCCGGCCATCCGGCGCAGCCTGGCCGGTCAAGGACCCGCACGCCCCGGCTAACGCTCCAGCGCCCGAGAACGGGGCGTCGGCCGGGCCGCCCTGGACTACTCCCGGGCCACCGGCCCCGGCGCCTCTCGCTTTCGGGGACGTGGGGGGCCCCGCGAGGTCAGCAGGACCGGCGGTGCCTGCGGTGCCGGGCGCGGCCACGGCGGATCCCGTACCGGTGGGGCCGGCCACGGCGGATCCCGTCGCCGGCTGCGGGCGATCCGGTCCCGGCAGGGACAGATCCGGTCCCGGCGGCAGCGGATCGGGTCCCGGGGATGGCGGATCCGGTCCCGGGGATGGCGGCGTCACTGGCCGGGCCAGATACGGCTACCCCGAGTGGGCCGGATACGGCTGCGCCGACTGGGCCAGACGCGGCTGCGCCGACCGGGTCGGAGACAGCTGCGCCCGCGCCTCCCGCCGGGCCCGTGGTGAGCGGGCCAGCGGGTTGGGACCGGCAGGAGCCAGCGGCTGATGCGTCCGCAGGGCCGGTGGTCGAGGCCGCGCCGGGGCCCGGGACGGATGTTGGGATGGGGATGGCTGCAGCTGCTCCGCCGCCTGCTGCCCCGCCTGCGCTCCCGGTGCCGGCGCCACGCGTCCCTGGGCCGGCCGGATTCTTCATCGGCCTGGATCCGCCCGAGGTGACCGAGGAGGCCGGCCGGCCCAGGATGAGCCGGTCGTGGATGATGGCAGCCGGGCTGTGGATCGGCTCACCCAGGACCAGCCTTTCGCGGACCGAGGCCGGCCGCCCATGAGGTGGCCGAGGATGAGCGGGCTGAGCCGTCGGAGGCTCGCCCAAGACGACCCTTCGCGGACGAGCCTGAGCCGCCCGAGTGAGGTGGCCGAGGATGAGCGGGCTGAGCCCGAACTGGCTGAGCCCGCGGCAGCTGAACCTGAGGGCGAGCTGAACCTGAGGCGGCTGAACCTGAGGTAGCTGAGCCACTGGCGCAGGCGCCGGCTCGAGAGGCGCCCGCCGAGCCAGAGGAAGACTGGCCAGGCGAAGACGTCGCAGACGAAGAGGGAGCTGACGCATTCCGGCCCGACGAGGACCTGCCGGCCGAGGACGCACCACCCGAGGACGGCCCGCCCGAGGCGCCGGCCAGTCCCTGGGCCCCGCCCATCGTTGTGGTCCGGGGCGGCTCCAGCGCCCGGCCGACCATGGTGGAGCGGGCGCTGAGCGGCCCGGGGCAGCACCGGGCCGGCAGCAACTGGCGGGAGCATGTGCGGGTCGTCCCGGGCGGTCACGGGCCCGGCCGTCCGGACATGGAACGGCGTGACCGCGAGCGGGTATTGCTGCCGATCCATGGCCCCCGGCTGATCGTGGTGCTGGGCTGCACCGTCGGCGCCGGCCAGTCGGTAACCACGCTGATGCTCGCCGACGTGCTGGCCACCCTCCGCGGGGAGCTGGTTGCGGCGCTCGACCTCAACCCAGGACAGACCTCCCTGGCGGGCCTGGCCCGCACCTCTCCGGCGGCCACCGCGCGCGGCCTGCTGGGTGGATCCGCGCCCATCGTGCCGGGCCAGCGGGGCCGGGGGCGCCTGGACCTCATCGCGCACGACTCCGCTCCCGACGGCGGGCCAGCGCTCGCCGATGAGGAGTACGCGCGGGTACTCGAGGTCCTGACGTCCCGCTACCCGCTCACCCTGGCGGACCCCGGCGCCTCGGCGGTGGCCCGCGTCCTGTCCACGGCCGCCCAGCTCGTGCTGGTCGCACCGGCCAGCGCCGACGCGTCCCGGGCGGTCGCGATGACGATGGAGTGGCTGGACGGGCACGGCTACGGGGAACTGTGCACCGAGGCGATCACGGTCATCAACGGGGTGAGCAAGCGCAGCATGACCCATGTCGAGCAGGCTGAACTCGTCGTCCGCGGCCGTTGCCGGGCCATCGTGCGAGTGCCCTGGGATGACCACCTGGGTGCGCCGCCTTCCGAGCAGGGGATCAGCGACGCGGCCGCCGACGCGGAATCGCGCTTCACGCAGCTCCGGCCGCAGGTCCAGCTGGCCTACACGGCGCTCGCCGGAGTGCTGGTCTCATCGCTGGCGATCGAGGGCAGCACGACTGCCCCGCCCGGCGCCTCCGGGCCGCCCGACGGCGCGCCGCATCGATGGGCCGCCGGTGAGCGCGACGGGCGGCGGCGCGGGGGCCGGTGAGCGCCCGGACGGGAGGACGGTCACGGCTGTCCCTGCGTTACTTCGATGACCACATCCTGCTCACCGAGACGCACGCCTGGGCTTACTACCGGCTGCCGACCCAGCCATATGAGTTCACCACGCCCCTGGACCGGGAGGCCCTGGCCACCAACATCACCGTCGCGCTGGCCGCGATCAGGATGCCGGACGCCGAAGTCCACCTGCGCATCGTGCACCGTTCCTACCCGGCCGCGGAGTGGGCCGCTCAGCTGGACGCCACCTCGGACGGCGGGCCGGGCTGGCGGAACTACCTGGATGAGATGTACCGGCACGTCTGGGCGAAGGATTTCTGGGCCAAAGAGGTCTACCTGGGCGTCCGGCTAGGGCAGCGCGGCATGCGGGCACAGCTGGGTGGCGGGGTGTTCGCCCAGTTCCTCAGCACCTACCGGGCCGGCGAGCAGGCGATGGGCCTGGATGATGAGGCGATCGGTGGCGCTGAGATCAGCCGCTGGACGGACCACGCCGAGCGGCTGGGCCGGGCCCTGGGGGCCAGTGCGCTCGCCGCGCGGCACGCTACGAGCGACGAGATCGCCTGGCTGGTCCGGCACACGTTGATGGGCAGCGCAGGTGACCCGCGCCCGTCCGCGGTCCGGCGCCGCCGGTGGGGGGCCGGTGAGATCGAGTCCCTCTACGAGGGTCAGGTGCACAACGGCCGTACCCTGCTGCACCTGGAGAATCCGGAGGGGGAGTCGTTCGAGGCTTTCCTGTCCTTCTGCCGGTTCCCCGACGTGATGTCGTTCCCGGACGGGGAGCCCTGGCTGCACTTCGCGGACTCGCTGCCGTTCCCGGTGGAGGTCAGTTCCCGGATGCGGCTGATCCCGCCGGCCAAGGCCAGCAAGGACGTCGGCCGGCGGCTCGCGCACGCCCGGGATATGGACGCGCACATCCGGGAGGCCGGGGTGGACGCCCCGATCGCCCTGGCCGAGCAGATCGCCTCGGCCCGGATGCTCGAGCACGGCATCACTAAGGAACGGCTGCCCTTCGTCTACGGCTGGCACCGGCTCGTGGTGTCCGCGCCGACGAGGGAGCTGTGCCAGCGCCGGGTGGAGGCCGTCGTGGAGCACTACCGGGATATGGGCATCGACGTGGTCAACTCCACCGGCGACCAGTTTTCCCTGCTCCGCGAGTCGCTGCCCGGGGACCGGGTCCGGCTCAGCTCCTATGTGCAGCGCCAGCCGCTCTACACGATCGCGGGCGGGGTGCCGACCGCCACTGTGGACCTGGGTGACCGGCCTGGTAGCGGGCAGGGCTGGGTCGGCCCGTACATCGGCGAGACACTCGGCCGGGCCCGCTCGGTAGTCCATTTCGATCCGCTCCTGGCCGCGGCGCTGAACCGGCCCACCGCCATCGCCGTCACTGGCGAGCCCGGCGGGGGCAAGACCACGCTGGCGTTGCTGCTCATCCTGCAGTTGGCGCTGCGCGGGGTGACGGTCGCGGTGATCGACCCCAAGGGCGATGCGGAACCGCTGGTCCAACTGCTCGCCGAGCGGGGCCGGAAAGCACGGGTGCTGCCGCTGGGTGCCGCCGCGCCGGGCCTGCTCGACCCGTTCTCGTTCGGCGACGATCTGGCCGAGAAGCGGACGATGGCCACGGAGACGCTCCGCCTGCTGCTGCCGCGGATGAGCGAGGAGCGCGAAAGCGCAATGATCCAGGCGGTGGCCAGCGTGGCCAGCCGCGAGCGGCCGAGCCTGGGGAAGGTCATCCGGCATCTGGAGGAGTCCGCCGATCCGCCGTCGAAGAACCTCGGCGCGGTGCTCCGATCCATGTCGGAGATGCGCCTGGCCCGGCTCTGCTTCGCGCCCTCGGGCGGGCAGCAGATCGACACGGCCGGCTGGACAACCGTGTTCACTCTGGCCGGCCTGACCCTGCCCGACAGCGCGGCCGGCCGGGAGGACTATTCCTACGAGCAGCGGCTGTCCGTTGCCCTGCTCTACCTGGTGTCCCAGTTCGCCCGCAGACTCCTCAACGGAATCGATCGCCGGCTCCCCAAGGCGATCTTCCTCGATGAGGCGTGGGCGATCACGGCGACGCCGCAGGGGGCCAAGCTGGTCCCCGAGGTGTCGCGCATGGGGCGCTCCCGGAACACGGCCCTGATCCTGGTGTCACAGAACGCTGGGGACCTGCTGAACGAGCAGGTCACGAACTGTATATCCGGGGTCTTCGCGTTCCGCTCCTCGGAGCGGGTCGAAGTGGCGAACGTGATGGCGCTCCTCGGGGTGGAGGCGTCAGAAGAACACAAGGCCGTGCTGCGGGGGCTCGGCAACGGGGAATGCATTTTCCGCGATCTCGACGGCCGGGTCGGCCGGATCGGCATCGACCTGATCTCCGATCAAGTACGGCAGTGGCTGGACACCAACCCCACGCGGGCCCGCCCGGCCGAGGATCCCGTATCACCGGATGGCGCCCCGGCCCAGGGCGCTGGGCTGCTCGGTGCGGCGCCACCGGGCGAGCCCGCCGGGTGACCGGCGGTCACTTCATGCCCCGCCCAGCCTCTCCCCCCAGGCTTCAGGAGCCAACGATGGCCACAGTCCGTAGCCGGGCCCAGGTTGCCCGCAGAGCCCTCGCCTTGCCCGGCGTGCTCATCGCCGTGGTCGTCGCGGGCCTGCTCGGCTCGCCCGCGATCGCGCAGGCCGCGGTCGGCGCGGCCGGGACGCCTGCCGCGTCGGCCCAGCACTCGGCGTCGGCCCAGCACGGCGGTGAGCACGGGCGGGGAGGGGGGAGCGCACAGCCGGCCACTCAGGCGGCCGCCAGCACCACACGCGATAAGACCGCCCCGTCGGGTATCTGCTCAGCCCCAGGGATCGGCGACATCGGCGGACTGCTTGGTTTCTGCAACGCGGGGTCCAGCGGTTTAATAGGCGACCTCAACAACATCTGCCAGCCGTCCGTCCCCGCGCCCGAGCCCGCGGCGGGCGGGATCGATTCGCTGATCCGTCCGCCCGTGACCGGCGGAAAACAGCCTGCCACCCTCTACGACAGCTACGGTATGGCGGGGCAGTCGTGGGCGGCCTACGACATGCAGTGCTCGGATATGACCTCGCTGATCGGGAACAGCGTCGCGGGCATGGTGTTCGACGCCTCGAAGGCGCTGGACCGGGTGACCATCACCGTGTACCAGTCCGCGGCCGGCGAGGGCATCCTGTCCTGGCTGACCAGCTCGGTGGACCGGCTGATCACCAGCCTGGGCAACGCGATCTACTTCCCGTTCCTGGCTCCGGTGGTCATCATCGGCGCGATCTGGCTGGCTTGGCAGGGACTGATCCGCAAGCGCGCCACCAGGACCATCGAGGGCACCATCTGGATGGTCATCGCGTGCGCGGCGGCCATCTGGCTCATCGGCCGGCCCGCCGACTTCACCGGCCTGGGCAAGACCGTGTCCAACGGGATCACCCAGACGCTTAATGTCGCGTTCTCCGGGCTCCCGGCCCCGGTCGCGAGTAACTGCGTCCCGGTGCAGGGTCATGACCCGCAGGTGAAGACGGCCAGTTATAACTTCACCGGCGGCACGGGCATCGTGGACCAGAACGCCAACGAGCTGTGGACGGTCCTGGTCTGCAAGCCGTGGCTGGACGGCGAGTTCGGCACTACCACGTACACCACCGCCAAGGGCGCCAAGCCGACGGTGGTTAACCAGTACGGCCGCCAGTTGCTGTGGGCCCAGGCCATCGCCACTAACGAAAACCCCACCGCGTCCCTGATTCAGGCCAAGCAAAACGCCTATGCGGGCATCGCGCAATCGATCAAGCAGAACGATCCCGACGTTTACTCCCTATTCCAGGGAAATCAGTATCCGACCCGGCTGGAGATCGCGTTCGCAGCACTGTTCGCCGCCTTGGTGGCCGGCGTGCTGGTGCTGCTGATCGCCATCACCCTGATCATCCTGAAACTCGGCTTCCTGCTGCTGCTCGTGGCGGGGCCGTTCTTCCTCATCGTCGGGACGCATCCCGGGTTCGGCCGAGTGGTCGCGTTGCGCTGGGTCGAAATGCTCGTCGGGGTCCTGCTCAAACAGGCGGCCGTGGCCCTGGTGCTCAGTATCCTGCTGTACGCCTACTCCCTGATCATGGGCACGAGTGACGCGGTGCTGCCCTGGGCGCTGAAAATCCTGATGATCGCCCTGGTCACCGTGGCGGTATTCATCTACCGCAAGCCGTTCGTGCACCTGTTCTCCGCCGTCGGCTACGGAATGGTCGGCTCGCGCGACCGGGCCGATGCTGGGCTGGCCCAGGCCGGCAGCCTCGCGCGGCGGAACACGCTGGACGCCGCCACCGTGGGAGTCCCCGGCTTCGCCGCGTACCGCGCGGCCCGGTGGGCCAGGCGGAACCCGGCGCAGGCGGCCAGCCTGGCGGCCCAGGTCGCCGTGGCCGGCGGGGCCGGCGCCGCGGCGGCAGGGGCCTCCGCGGCTTCCGCAGCCACGGTAGGCAGCGAGAACGGCGGGCCCGAACAGGCCGGCGCGCCGGGCGACGCTGCCACCGACGAGACCCAGGGCGGATCGGGCCGCGGCGGGCTGACCTCCCGCGGCCGGGGCCGGGCCGCCGCCGCGGCCGCGGCCGACGGAAGCCCGCGCGCGGCACCACCACTGGACCTGCCCGACCGGGACGGCTCCGGCCAGCAGCGGTCGCCATCGGGCTGGGCCCGCTCCGGAGCAACCGACGCCGCCGCAGGCCGGGCTCCGGCTGATGCGGGGCCGGCCGCCGGGGCGCCCGGTGCCCGCGGGTCAGGAAGCAGTGCTTCCGGCATCCCGCGCTCCGGGGACCCAGGCGCCCTCGGGTGCGCCGCCGGCGGCGTCCGCCCCGGCTCGCCCGGGAGCGGCCCGGCAGCGCTGGCCGGGGGTCGCACCGCGCCCGCCCGCGGCGGCCCCCCCGGCTTCCGGGGGCAGCGCCGGGCCGGCCACGGGCGCGGCACCGCCCACGTTCGGAGCCGCTCCACCGCGGAGTGGTGCCCCCTCCCGCGGCGGTGCGCCCCCCAGCGCAGCCCCGCCCGGGGCACACCCTCCGGGGGTGGCGACCAGGGGAGCAGCGCGCCACGCAGCAACAGCAACGGTGGCTCCGGCTTCTGGGGCAGCCCGTCGCGCGGCACGGACTCAACCAGCGGGAGCCCGTCCCGTGGGCCGTCCCGGAATGCGGCGCCACCGCTGCGGTCCAGGGGTGGCGGCTCGGGTGGCGGCTCGGCCAGCCGGCCGGCCGGCGGCCGGCCAGTCTGCTCCGCCGCCAGCCGCGCCCAGTCAGTTCGGCGGCGGGCAAGCCGGAGGCAGCCAATCCGGCCCGGGCGCGGAGTCCGGGCCACCCGGTCCCTTCTGGCTGCGCCCGGTGCGCCGGAAGAAGTAGCGGAGCGTCATGGACCTGAGCCCGGCCCAGCGGGTGCTGGCCTTCGTCGGCATTGTCATCGTGCTCGGCGGCATCGGGGCATACCTGCTCATTCCGGGCGTACGCTCGGCGGTGGGACAGGGACACGGGGCTGCCGGGGCGACCCCGAGTACCTCGGCGCCCGGCGCCCGGGGGACGTCTCCAGGCTGCCCCCGCGCACTCCAGCGCTCCCGTGGCATCCGCGTCCCCGGTGCCGACCCCGGCCGGGTCAGCACCCGACATCTACCAGTGGCTGCCGTTCAGCCAGACCAGCCTGGCCAAGGCGGCCAGCGTCACCGAGGCGTTCGGTGCGGCGTACGACACGTTCTCCTACCGGGAGAGCGCATCCAGTTACCAGGCCAGCCTGCACGGCCTGACCACCAGCGAGCTCAGCGCCACCCTGGCGCGCGCCTACGGCACGCCTGGGGTGGCCAGCCAGCGCACCCAGCAGAAGCAGGTCTCGTCCGCCCGTACCACGATCAACTCCATCCGCACCTTCGGGTCCGGCAGCTTGACCTTCGTGGTGACCATCGTCCAGACGATCCACAGCAAGCAGGGGAAGAGCCAGAACAACGGGGAGTACGCGATCACCCTGACCGGCAGTGGGCAGAGCTGGCTGGTCAACGACATCGAGCTGGCGTCGGCAGGGAATACGTGAGCTGGCGCTTCGGCTTCAGTGCCGGCCGGCTCGCCGTACTGGTGGCGATCGGGGTGGCCGCGCTGCTGGTGACCGCGGTGGCGGTGGTCCCGATGGCCATGGTCGGCGGGGCCAGCATGCTCTTCGCCGCGGGTGTGGGATGCCCTTCCTCCGGCTCCGGGGCCACGACTCAGCCCGCGGTCACCACGGCCGCCCGCAACTCCATCCCGGCTGACTACCTCGCCCTGTTCAAGAAGACCGGGCAGCAGTACGGGGTGCCCTGGGTTCTGCTCGCCGGGATCGGCAAAGTGGAGTCCAACGACGGCCAGTCCAATTTGCCGGGCGTGCACTCCGGGCAGAACGGCTTCGGGGCCGCCGGGCCCATGCAGATCGGCATCGGCGGCGCCTCCACCAACACCTGGGGCGGTGCTCCCGCGCACCCGGCATCCGAGGCGGTCGGCGGGGTGGCCACCGACGCCAACGGCGACGGCGTAGCCAGTGTCTACGAACCGGCGGACGCCATCGCGGGCGCGGCCAAGTACCTGCTCGCGCACGGTGTGCAGAACAACGTCAGCGGCGCCATCTTCGCCTACAACCACCTTCAGTCCTACGTGCAGACGGTGCTCTACTGGGCGGGCGTCTACAGCCGCGGCGGTTACTCCGTGAGCAACACCACCACGGTGAGCGCGCCGGAGTGCCTGACCAGCGCGCAGACGTCGGCGGTGCCGAACCAGCTGGTCTCTACCGCGATCGGGTACGCCCGGGAGCAGCTGGGCAAGCCCTACCTGTTCGGCGGCACCGGCCCGGACGCCTTCGACTGTTCCGGGCTGATGCTGATGGCGTACCGGGCGGCGGGCATCTCCATCCCGCGGACCTCACAGCAGCAGTGGGCCTGGGGGCCGAAGATCCCGGCCAGCCAGGTCCAGCCCGGCGATCTGGTGTTCTTCGCGGGCTCGGACGGCACGCCGACCGCCCCGGGTCACGTCGGCCTGGTCATCGGGAAGGGCAAGATGATCGAGGCCTACGCGACGGGCTTCGCCATCCGGATCTCGGCGTACGGCACCTCCGCTGCCGCGCCTGGCGACGGCACCGTGGTCGGGTTCACCCGCCCGTGGGCCCACCCCGGCATCAAGCTCCCGGCGCCCCAGTAGGCCCGCTCAGTAACCCGGCCCCGTAACCCGGCGCACTAACCCGGCCCAGTAGGTCAGCCCCGTAACAGGCCTTAGCTGTTCACGGGGGAACCCTTCCGGTTCCCGAGCGCCCGGGGCAGCGGTACCGGCCGCCAGGCCAGCACGCTGCCGTCCTGCAGGGCGGGCCGGCCGAACACGTTGCTGAGATAGCGCCCGAGCCGCGAGTCCCGGCTGGTGACCGCCACGATCGCGGCGGGCCGCCAGTACCTCAGATCGGACCGGAGCTGGGCTATGGACGGGGCGACGGCCCCCGGCTTGCCCAGCGCCAGGTCATTCAGATAGTCAGCGGTCGGCTTCCGGCCGCTGCCGCACAACTCGGCCTGGCCCGTGCCCGGGGTGGGCGCGATGCAGTAGCCGCCGATCACCGAGCCGGGCACGCCGGTGTCCGCCTGCCAGCGCATCACGGTGGGCGGCTGGAGCGGGAGGACCAGCACCCGTGCGTCGCTGGCCAGCCGCAGCCGGGCGAAAGCCTGCTGCCAGCCTGCCGGGGTCGCGATGACCGCCGCCGTCTGCAGGGGGAGCGGGATGATGGGCACGATGGCCAGGGCGATGAGGGCGACGGCGGCGGCCTTACGCCAGGCGGGGACGGGGGCAGGCGGCGGCCCGGCCGTCGCGGGCGCGGTATCCGGGGCGGCCGGGGCTGCCTGTGCATCTGCGGCCGGGACATCCGCCGCCCGAGCATCCGCCGCCGCCGGGGCGGCCCGTCCCGTAGCGCGTCCCCACGCCAGGTCCAGGGAGAAGGCCAGGACCACCGCGGCGGCCCCATCCGCCAGCAGTGAGAACCGGTTCGGCAGGCTCTGGCTCAGCAACGGCAGCCCCTGGAGGTAGTGCCAGGGCATCAGGGTGGCCGGGATGTGCAGGCCCCCCACCGCCACGGTGCGGCTGCCGAGGCTGAGTACCTCCAGCACCACGAAGGCCAGGGCCAGCGCCCGGACCCGGAGGTCCCGCCAGAAGCAGACCGCGGCCAGCACCAGCACGACGAGCATGGGCCAGCCCAGGTAGGCGAAGTACTCGACCATCCGTACGGCGTGCTGGGACAGGTACGCCACCGTGGCCTGTGAGTGCACCAGCACCCCGCTGGGGCCGTTCACGAAGTCACCTGGGCGGTTCCGGAAATGCCCCGGTTTCCACGGGCTGCCGTGCTCGACGAGCGGGCCATGAAACTGAACCCACAGCGGGTACCCGGCCGTCACGAGCAGCACGACGGCCGCGGCCGCGAGCCCGGTCACCGCCCCGCGGACCAGGCCCGGCACCGCGCGCGGGCGGCTGGCCGCCAGCACCACCACGATGACCACCCCGGCCACGGCCGTCAGCGCCACCGTCTCCTCGGCGATGAACAGCTGGGCGGCCGTGAGCAGGCCCAGCCAGGCCCCGGTGCGCACCGGCCGGCCGCGGCCCGTCACCAGCCTGAGCAGCGCGTCGATGATGAGCGGCAGCAGGACCGCGAACTGCAGGTGATAATGCCCCACCGCCGCGATCCGCAGCGCGGGGGAGAAGCCGAAGACCGCCCCGCCCAGGGCCGCCGCGGCCAGGCTGGCGCCCCACCGGCGCAGCACCCAGAACATGGTGGCCGCCGAGCCCGCGAACCCCAGCGTCAGCAGGACGGTGAGGGTGGCCTGCGGCCCGATGGCCAGCGTCAGCGGGGCGAACACCACGCCGGGCAGCAGGAAGGATGTGTTCCACATCAGGTTGACGCCCTGCGGCGCGTTCAGCGCCGTGGTCACCAGGTCCGGCAGCCGCCCGTGGGCTATCGCGGTGGCTTCATAACGCAGAAACCAGGCGAACAGGTCGATGTCGTGGGACACGCCGCGGCCGGGGACGACCTGGGCGCGCCCGGCCGGGTCGGCCCACAGATGCCAGGTCAGCGCCACCGCGCCGAGCAGATAACAGCCCAGGACCAGCCAGGTAGCCGCGCGGCCGCGCGCCGGTGTCCGGTCCCGCTGGGTGGCCTGGCGCGGCCAGGCCGCCGCCCGCAGCGGGCGGGCCGCCCGCCGGACAAGGCTCACCCCGACCTCCCCGCTCGGATACCCGCGCCGGGTGCGCTGGGCCGAAGTTTGCTGGACCGATGTTTGCCGGACCGGCGTGAACTGGACCGATGTTTGCCGGACCAGCGTGGGCTGGACCGGCGTGGGCTCGGCCGGCGCTGGCTAGGCCGCGACGCCGCGACGCTTGGCCCGCTTGGAGGTCACCCGGATGCGGGTCAGCAGCCACACCGCCGCAACCCCATCCTTCCAGGTGATTTTCTTGCCTTCCTCGCGGCTGCGGGCCCGGTAGGTGATCGGCACCTCGAACGGGCGGATCTGCCGGGCGAGCAGCTTGCCGGTGATCTCCGCTTCCATGCCGAACCCGTTGGAGGTGATGTCCAGGCTGCGGTACAGCTCCAGGGGCATCAGCTTGTAGCAGGTCTCCAGGTCGGCGATGTAGGCGTTGAACAAGATGTTGGCGACGGTCGTCACGCCCTTGTTGCCCATGACGTACCAGAACGAATAGGCCGAGTGGCTGCCGAACGTCCGGCTGCCGAAGACCACCGTCGCCTCGCCGCGGAGCACCGGCTTGAGCAGTTCCGGGATGTCCTCCGGCTGGTACTCCATGTCGGCGTCGAATGGCTGGACGTAGTCGCCGGTCGCGGCCGCGGCCGCGGTGCGCACCGCGGCACCCTTGCCCTGGTTGACCGCGTGCTGGAGCTTGAGTCAGGCGGTCGTCGTGCAGGCCCTCGAGAATCTCTGATGTTCCGTCCGTGCTCCCGTCGTCCACGACCACGACCTCAACCGGGCACGGGAACTCAACGTCCAGCAAACGTTTGATTGCGTTCTGGACCGTCTCAGCCTCGTTGTAGACCGGCATCAGGATCGATAGCTTCACAGCGGCGCCATCCCGTTGTCGCAAATTGGTCAATGGACTATATACCGAATTATCCCGAGACAATCTTGGCGGCAGGCAAAGTACCAGGAAAAGCACAGACGGCTGCCACTAGCGCCGCCAGGCCAGAACCCGGCCCACCGAGAAGGTGGGCGCGCCGAAAACAGTGGTCAGCAGGTGCCCCAGCCGGGAGTCGCGCCGCGTCACCGCGACCACGGCCGCCGGACTCCAGCGCCGGACCCACCGCCGCATCTGGGCGACGGTTGGCCCGGTGGCCTGGCTGGCCGGATGCCACAGGGTGTCGATGGACTTGGCGATGTGCTGGAGGCCATGGCCGCCGTAGCCCTTCGCCTTGCCATTCCGGTTCGGCCCGATGAAGTAGCCGCCGTTCATCGAGCCGGGATATCCCGTCTCCGCGTACCAGCGCAGCGCCTCCGACACGTGGCCGTGGGGCATGGGCACCACAAGGACCCGGGCGTTCCGCGGCAGCGACAGCCGGGTGAAGGCGGCCTGGTACCCGGACGGGAGCGCCGCCACCTGGGTGGTGTGCATGGGCAGCGGGACGAGTGGCAGCACCGCGATCGCCACCAGCGCCAGCGGGAGGCCCTGCCGCCGCCAGCGGGGCTGGTGCGCCGCGGACAGGGCCAGGTCGAGCGAGACCGCCAGTACCACGGCGGCCAGCCCGTCGGCCAGGATGGACAGCCGGTCCGGCAGCATCTGGCTGACCACCGGCAGGTGGGCCAGCCAGTGCCAGGGCAGCAGCACCGGAGGCACGGTGACGCCGCGGACCACCTGGGTGCCGCCGAGCGACAAGATCTCCAGCACCGCGCAGGCCACCGCGGCGACGCGGACCCTCAGATCGCGCCAGTACCAGACCGCCGCGATGATCAGCACCACGAGCAGCGGGTAGCCCAGGTACGCGACGTACTCGGCGGCGTAGGCGGGATGCCGGGCGATGGCGGCCGCCCCCGACGGCGTGTGCAGCAGCATGTTGCCGGCCGGGGTCACGAACGCCGCGGCCCGGTTCCGGTAGTGGTTCGACTTCCACGGGCTGCCGTGCTCGGCCAGCGGCCCGTGAAACTGGACCCACAGGGCGTAGCCGCAGATCACCAGCGCGACGCCGGCTGCCACGGCCAGGCCGGCCGCGCTGCGGCGCGCTGACCCGGCTACCGCGTGCGGGACCATCAGGGCCAGCACGACGAGCACCACCACGGCGGCCAGGGCCGTATCCACCAGGAGTTCTTCTCCGATGAAGAACTGCGCCGCGGCCAGCAGGCCCAGCCAGATCCCGGTCTTGATGGCGTGGCCGCGGCCGGTGACGATGCGCAGCAGGGCGTCGATCAGCAGCGGCGGCAGCACCGCGAACTCGAGGTGATAGTGGCCGACCGCGGCCGCGAGCAGCGCCGGGGAGAACCCGTACACCGCTCCGCCGAGCGCCGCGGGGCCGATCCGGACGCCCCAGCGCCGCAGCACCCAGTACATCGCCGCCGCCGATCCGGCGTAGCCCAGCGTGAGCAGCAGGGTCAGGCTGGTCTGCGCCCCGGCCAGCAGGGTCACCGGGGTCAGCAGCACGCCCGGGAGCAGCAGCGACGTGTTCCACATCAGGTTGATGCCGTGGGGCGCGTTCATCGCGGTGGTGACGAGGGCCGGCAGGCTCCCGTGCGCCACCGACTCCGCCGAATAGCGGATGAACCACGCGAACAGGTCAACGTCGGTGGGGTCTCCGACCTGCATGCGCGAGGCGGGGTCGGCCCACAGCCGCCAGGTCACCGCGACCGCGCCGAGCAGGTACAGGGCCAGGACCAGCCACGGCGTCCACGGCCTGGTGCGCAGCCCGGGGGGCTCGGCGGTCCGTGGCGGTTTCACCGCCGAGGGGACGAGGCCCACCGCCACCTCCAAACGCCTGGGACCTGCGGCCACCCGTTTCAATCACCGCTTTATGGACCTTATGTCGGATCCGTTCCGCTCCGCGCCAGATTGGCAGGGTCATTGCCATGATCAGGACGGCCAGGCGATGGCGCCGAGCCCGGCCAGCAGGTCCCGCACCGGGCCCAGCTTCTCGTAGGTGAGCAGCACCGGATCGGACGGTGCGGCCAGCGCCAGGGCCCACCGGAGCGCGTCTTCCGGCCCGTCGGCCGGCCGGACCCGGATGTCCGGGCGGTGCCGGGCCAGCGCCCCGGAGATCAGCCGGGTCATCTCGCCGGCCTCACGCCCGCGCAGGTCGCGGTCCTCGTAGACGACCACCCGGCTGAACCAGGTGGCCACGGTGGCCGCGCTCTCCTCGATCAGGTCATCCCGGCGATCGCCGGGGAGGGTGATCGCCGCGACGGGCTGGCCGCCCCAGGCCTCGCGGAGCAGGCGGCCCATGCTGGCCAGCGCGGCCGGGTTGTGCCCGTAGTCCACCACCAGCGGGACCCCGCCGACCTGGTAGACGTTGCCGCGGCCGGGGTTGGCCTCGGCCGGGGTGAAGGTGGCGAAGCCCCGCCGGATGTCCTTGACGCTGACCCCGAGCGCCCGGCACGCGGCCGCGGCGGCCAGTGCGTTGGCGACCAGATGCGCCGCGGCGCCGCCGAACGAGCCCGGCAGCTCATCGGTGTGCAGCAGCACCGTCTCTTCCCCGCCCCGGGCCTCGATCAGCTGGCCGTCGCGAAGGAGGCAGGCGATCCCGCCGCTCATCCGGTGCGCCATGACCACCGGGCTGCTGGCCGACAGGCTGAAGAACCGGACCACCGGGTTTCGTTTTCTAACCAGGGGGCGCTGGGCGAGCCCGGCGGACCGGGGGTCGTCGGCGTTGAGCACGAGCGTGCCACCGCGCAGGATCTCCTCGGCCACCAGGGCCTTGACGCCGGTCAGGTCGTCGAGGTCGTCGATCCCGTCGCAGCCCAGATGATCGGCGGTGATGTTGGTGACCACCGCGACGTCGGCGCGGTCGTAGCCCAGGCCGCGCCGGACGATGCCGCCGCGGGCCGTCTCCAGGACCGCCGCCTCCACCGTGGCGTCGTCCAGGACCATCTCGGCGGACCGCGGGCCCGAGGCGTCGGCCTCGTGGATCAGCTGCCCGCCGCAGTAGACCCCGTCGGTGGTGGCCATCCCGACCCGCAGCCCGGCCTGGCCGAGGATGTGCGAGATCATCCGCACCGTGGTGGTCTTCCCGTTGGTGCCGGTCACGGACACGATCGGGATGCGCGCCGGTGCGCCCGGCGGATAGAGCCGGTCCACGATCGCGCCCGCGACGTCGCGCGGGCGGCCGGTGGTGGGCTCGAGGTGCATCCGCAGCCCGGGGCAGGCGTTGAGCTCGATCACCGCGCCCGCCTGCTGGCCCGGCGGGAGCGCGATGTCGGCCAGCCGGAGGTCGATGCCGCACACGTCGAGGGCGGCCGCGGCCGCGGCCCGGCAGCACATCGCCGCGACCTCAGGATGCACCAGGTCGGTGACGTCGGTGCTGGTGCCGCCGGTGGACAGGTTGGCGTTCCGGCGCAACGTGACGACCTCGCCCGGCCCGGGGACCGACCCGGGATGGCGGCCCTGCGCCGCGAGATGGCTGCGGACGTGCTCGTCGAGCACGATCCGGGTCAGCGGCAGCGCGTGCCCTTCGCCCCGGCGCGGGTCGGTATTGGCCTCCCGGACCAGGGCCTCGATGTCCTGGCGGCCGTCTCCGGTCACCGACGCCGGATGCAGCCGGGCCGCCGCCACCACGTGCCCGTCCACGACGAGGACCCGGTAGTCCGGCGCCAGGCACATATTCCTCGACCACGACCTCGGCGCCGCTGGTGCTGGCCCGCTGGTACGCCTCGGCCGCCTGGACCGGGGACGTCACCCCCACCGTGACGTTCGCCCCATGGTTGCCGTGGCAGGGTTTGATCACCAAGGGCGCCCGCAGCGTGCCCAGGGCCGCCGCGGCGCCGGCCGCCGACCGGGCGACGACCCCGGCGGGTACCGGTACCCCCGCGATGGCCAGCAGTTCCTTGGCCAGGACCTTGTCGGAGGCGATGTCCACGCCCACGGCGGAGGTCTGCTCGGTGAGGGCCGCCCACGGCCAGCCGGCGGTGGCAGCCGTAGCCGAGGCGGAGCAGGCTCAGGCTCCCGGACCGCCGGACCGGGATGCCGCGCTGGCGGGCCGCCGCGGCCAGGGCGGCGGTGCTGACCCCCAGCCGGGCCGCGGCCACCTCCCGGGCGATCGGTTCGAGGGCGTCCCGCAGCGGCGCCGGGCGCTCGGCGAGGATCTCGGTGACCACCTACATGGCCAGCGTGAGCAGGTCCCGTGGCACCGCGGAGGAGGCCGGCTCGTCCTGGGGGCACTCCATGATCACGTCGTAGCGGCCCTCGGCGCCGGCCCAGACCGTCCGCCCGAAAGCCACCTCGCGGCCGGCCAGGGCGGACAGCTCGAGCGCCACATGCTCGGTCACGTGACCGAAGTAGGTCCCGCGGGCCAGCGCGCGAGGAAGCCGCCGGGACGCCCCGCGGCGCAGTGGTGCCCGGCCAGCCCCGGCAGCGCCCTGGTCAGCCGGGCGACGAAGCCGGGGCAGTCCGACGTCTCCTGCCCGGTCAGCCCGTCCAGTTCCAGCCGGGCCACCGCGACCGGGCGGGACGTGTAGATGTTCGGGCCAGACAGGCGATGGCTGTCGATGAGGCGCACGGATGCTCCCTCGGTCGGTCCTCGGCGGGGGCCTCGTGGCAGGCTGGCCCGGAGGCCAGCCCCGGTTCCAGCAGACGGAGCGCGGCGTGGGGCTCAGTAGCGGGTGTGCGCGGGCCCGATACCCGGGGCCCGCGCGGCGATGTCGAATACGCACCCGGCCGGCATCAGGTGCAGCCGGACGTCGAACAAGGTGATCGGGTCGCAGTCGCCGGCCGCGTGCACGACCGTGGACCGTTCGCCGTCGGCGACCGTGGCCACCCCGGTGCCGAGCACCTCGAAGGTGTCGCCATCGACCAGGATCGCGGTGTTCTCGTCGATGCCCACGCCGAGGTGATCCGGGTCGAGCGCGACCGCGCTCAGCAACCGCGGGAGCCGGCCACGCTCCGCGAAATGCATGTCGATGAGCAGCCTGGGCGCCAGCCCGAGCCCCGGCCCGGTCCGCACGGTGGCCGCCGAGACCTCCGGGCCCTCGCCGCCGAGGATCATCGTCCGGCCCATGGCGGTCGCGCCCGCGCTCGTGCCCGCGACCACCAGGCCGCGGCCGAGTCGCTCGCGGAGGACGTCATTGGCCCGCGAGCCGACCAGGGCCAGGATCCGGGACTGATCGCCGCCGCTGAAGAAGACCCCGGTGGAATCACGCAGCGCGGCGGCGGCGGCGTCGGAGTCGGCGTCCGCCCGGCCGCGCAGCCTGAGCTCCCGGGTCTGCCCGACGCCGAGCTTGCGGAAGACCTGCTCGTATTCGGCGTGTACCTCATCGGGGATGCCGGTCGCGGTGGTGACCAGGGTGATCCGGGCCTGGTCGCCGCCGCTCAGCTCGACGAACCGTTCCAGGACCCCGGTGCCGCAGCACCGGTCCTCCGCGCCGCCGATGATCAGCAGGCGGCCCGCTGGCACACCATTGTCCGCGTGCTCATCCACGGTTGCGTTGTTACCCAGCGTTACACCTTCTGAACCAAACGTTCACATAACGCGCTGCCAGCTGGGCCGGTACACTGCGACCCGGTCGGCCCGGTAGCCGAAGCGCAAGCCGGTCCGCGCCGCGCTACGGCCCTGCTTCGTTCCCATCGTCCCGCGGGTGGATGCTCCGGGCCGGATAAGTCTCGCATCCGGTGTCATAATGGCCTGGGTAACGAGAGGGAACAATTGAGGTCATTTTTCGCGCGGTTTAATGAAGGTCGCGCGGGCCTATCCCGGAGAAGTCTTTACAATTCCCTCTAACGCCAATAAAACGCAAAGCTGCCCGGGAAGAGCCGGTGGTACCGGGCGCGGCGGGGACGGCGGCGAGGGGTCAGGCCTCGCCCCGGCTGCGCCGGGGCATCCGCCGCGGCATCGGCGGCTTGGCCAGCTCCTCGGGCAGGCGCAGCAGCGGGTTGGTCGCACTGGCGATCACCTGGCTGGCGGTTTCCATGATCCGCTGCCCGCGGGCCCGGGATGCGGACCTCAGCAGCTCGAAGGCCTGCCGGGGCCGGATCCGGTGCCGCTCCGCGAGCACGCCGATGGCCTGCTCCACGCGGACCCGCACAGTCAGCGCGCGCTCCAGTTGCGCGACCGTCTCCTTGAGCTGCTCAGCCTCGCGCAATTGCTCGGCCTCGCGGATCTGGGCGGCGTCGCCCGGCCGGAAAGGAGTCTCTTCTGCCCGGTGCGTGTCCGCCCGGTGCGTGTCCGCCCGGTGCGCGCCGGCCCGGCTGATACTGGGCGGAGGGCTGGTCATCCCGCCGAGCTGGCCGGTGTTGTGGCGGGCCGCATCCCGGGGCGCCGGGGGTGCGGGGGCTGCGGAGTCCAGCTCGGCCTGCTCCTCTGCGGACAGTTCCGCGGCGAGCAGGTCGGCCAGGACCATGGCGCTGGTCAGGTCCGGTACTTCCTCATCGCCGACGCGCCAGCCCGTCGGGGTCCGCCGCGCGACCGCCTCCAGGGGGCCGGTGGGGCCGTCGGGGGCCGGGCCTGGGCCTGCCGTCCGGTCATCACCGGGGGATCCAGCCGCGTCGAAGCGATCGGTCATGCCCTGGCCATCCCCGGCCCCGGGCCGGCTTACACCGCGCTGGCCTGCACCTTCCAGGTCGGGGGTGTCCCGGGACGGTGCCGCGGCCTCGTCTGAGGGCAGCGCAGAACGGCCGGCGCGCGCACGCGCGTCAGCGCTTGATCGGTCGTGCCTGCCACTCATAAGTTCGCGGCGAGCCCGCGCAGCCTTTCCTTGACCTGGGCCGCCGACGGGTTCGTCATCGCCGTCCCGTCGGAGAATACAACGGTGGGCACGGTCATGTTGCCGCCGTTGACGCTTATCACGAAGCTGGCCGCCGCCTCATCGCGCTCGATGTCGACTTCGGCTACCTCGATCCCGTCCCGGTTGAGTTGGCTCTTCAGCCGTCGGCAGAACGCGCACCACTGGGTCGTGTACATCGTCACGGTGGTGTCCATCGTCACCGGCTCTGGCACGCAGCCGCTCCCATCGTCTTAGTAAGGTCCCGCAGTCTCAACACGCCGGAGGCGTGCTGGCTTCCCGATTCCGTCACCAGCCTGCGGGATCTGGTCAAATGCCCTGGTCAGCTACATAAAGACAAGTGCTGGCGGCCAGTGGCCGCGCCTCGTGTCGGCGGGATACGGGAGGATGGCGCGCACAGGAGGTAGGACGTGCCAGTCGTGGATGAGCCCGTACCGGGCAAGCCAGGCGAACCATATCCCGGTCCGGCCGCGGCCCCAGACCCGGAGGCCGTGCTGGCCGCGCTGGACCCGGAGCAGCGGCAGGTGGCCCTGGCCACCACCGGGCCGGTGTGCGTGCTGGCCGGGGCGGGGACCGGCAAGACGCGCGCGGTCGCGCACCGGATCGCCTATGCGGCGCTGACGGGCGTGGTGGATCCGGCCCACGTGCTCGCGGTGACGTTCACCACGCGGGCCGCGGGGGAGTTGCGGGCCCGGCTGGTCCAGCTGGCCGGCACCGGCGGCGGCCTGGAGCAGGTCCAGGCCCGCACCTTCCACTCGGCCGCGCTGCGCCAGCTGGTCCACTTCTGGCCCGCCACGGTGGGTGGCCGGCCTCCGGCCGTGCTCGCCTCCAAGGTGAGCCTGCTGGCCGAGGCGGCTCGCGGCCTGCGGGTGAGCGCCGGGGCCGCGGAATTGCGGGACGTCGCGTCAGAGATCGAGTGGGCCAAGTCGTCCCAGGTGCGGCCGGACGACTACCCCGGGGCGTCGGCCAAAGCGGCCCGGACCCCGCCGCTCGCCCCCGATGTGGTGGCCGGACTCTACGGCCGCTACGAGGATCTGCGCCGCGATCGTCACCTGGTGGACTTCGAGTCCGTGCTCGAGCTCACCGCGGCCATCCTCGCCGAGCACGGCCAGGCGGCCGCCGAGGTGAGGGACCGGTACCGCTACTTCGTTATCGATGAATACCAGGACGTCAACCCACTGCAGAAGCTGCTCCTGGACAGCTGGGCCGGGGATCGTGACGACGTGTGCGTGGTCGGGGATCCGCGGCAGACCATCTACTCGTTCGCCGGGGCCACCTCCGGGTTCCTGACCGGGTTCACCGCCGAGTTCCCCGACGCCACCGTGGTCAACCTCGTCCGCAACTACCGGTCCACGCCACAGATCATCGCGCTGGCGAATCAGCTGACCGGCGCGGCCGGGCCGCGGTCGCTGGCTGAGCAGCTGCGGGCCGGGGCGGGGCTGGGCGGATCCGGCCGGGCGCACCAGTCCGGGACCGGCCGCTCGGCGGCGCTGGTGGCCCAGCGGCCCGCGGGCCCGGCGGCCGAGTTCGCCGAGTACCCGGACGAGGAGGCGGAGGCGTCGGCGGTGGCCGCGCGGGTGGACGCGCTGCGGGCCGAGGGGGTGCCGCCCGGCCAGGTGGCGGTGCTGGTCCGGACCAACGCCCAGACGCTGGCGCTGGAACGCGCCCTGGCCGAACGGGGCGTGCCCTGCCAGGTGCGGGGGGCAGAGCGGTTCTTCGACCGGCCTGAGGTGCGTCAGGCGACCGGGCTGCTCCGTGCGGCGGCGAAATCGGTGTCGTCCGAGGCCAGCAGTGAGCCGCCGGCTGAGGTCCGGCACATTCTGGCCGGGCTGGGCCTCACCCGCGACGCCCCGGCCGGGCGCGGTGCCGCCCGGGAGCGCTGGGAGTCGCTCGAGGCGCTGGCCCAGCTGGCCACGGACTATTTCGCCGCCCATCCGGATGCCGCCCTGGGCGCGTTCGTCGGTGAGCTGGCCCGCCGCAGCTCCATCGAGCACGCCCCGGCCATCCAGGGGGTCACCCTGGCCTCGCTGCACGCGGCCAAGGGGCTGGAATGGGACGTGGTCTTCCTGCCCGGCCTGACCGAGGGGACGATGCCCATCGTGTACGCGCAGACCGACGAGGCGGTCGAGGAGGAGCGCCGGCTGCTGTACGTGGGCGTGACCCGGGCCCGGGAGCGGCTCTTCCTGTCCTGGTCGCTGGCGCGGTCCCCGGGGGGCCGCCGGACCCGCAAGCCGTCCCGGTTCCTCGCCCGGCTGCGACGCTAGCTCCCCGGGCGCGATACCGTGCCCGCGTGAGCAAGGCCCTGGACAGCTTGATCGACCTGCTGGATCTGGAGCAGATCGAGGTGAACATCTTCCGCGGCCGCAGTCCCAGCGACTGGCGGCAGCGGGTTTTCGGCGGCCAGGTCGCCGGCCAGGCGCTGGTCGCGGCCGGGCGGACGGTGCCCGCGGACCGTCCGGTGCATTCGCTGCACGCCTACTTCATCCGGCCCGGCGATCCGGCCGTCCCGATTGTCTACACGGTGGAGCGGGTCCGGGACGGCCGGTCCTTCACCACCCGCCGGGTCGCCGCCATCCAGCACGGAAAGACGATCTTCACGCTCTCCGCCTCGTTCCACCACCCCGAGCCCGGCGTGGAGCATGCCGAGGCCATGCCGCCGGTGCCAGCCGCCGAGTCCATCCCCCGGCCCGATCATGAGTACTTCACGGGCAATCCGATCGACCTGCGCTTCGTCGGGCCGGCCGGTGACGACCCGGCGGGCGTGCGGGTCGCGGGCACCGAGCACAACCTGGTCTGGCTGCGGGCCAACGGCGAGCTGCCGGACGACCCGCTGCTGCACGTGTGCCTGATGACCTACGCCTCCGACCTGACCCTGCTCGATTCGGTGCTGCGCCGGCACGGCCTGTCCTGGGCCGACGGCCAGACGAGCGGGGCCAGCCTGGATCACGCGATGTGGTTTCACCGGCCGTTCCGCGCTGACCGCTGGCTGCTGTATGACCAGGAATCCCCGACCGCGGCCGGGGCCCGGGGACTGGCCCGCGGCCAGGTCTTCACCGAAGAAGGCGAGCTGGTGGTGTCCGTCGTGCAGGAGGGCCTGGTCCGCACCGCGAGGTGAGCCCGCCTGCGCATCCGCCCGGCGATCCAGCCCGGTACAGGCGGCCCGCCGGGCGGGGGTACAGAAGTCATCCAGAAAAAGAAGTTGCCCTCGCCGACCAGGGTCCTTAGGCTTCTTCCTGTGTTGTTCAGTCAGCTTACGACGCCTTGACGGAAGGGGGTGGGCCAAGTGAATAGCAACGAGACCTTCGTTCCGGTCGCATCTCTGTGCGCCGGAATTTCTGCTGCGCCGCTGGGTGCCCACCCGTCCCTTGGTGTCCTGGCCACCTCTCGCACCGCAGATATCCGTGAGATGGCGCCTTCGCGCGCCGCCGCGGGTGTCCGCATGCCGTGGCTCAGCCAGGGGCCGGCGACGGTCAAGCCGCGCTCTGGCTACGCCCCGCGCAAGCAGGACAGCCCCGCTCAGACGTACGTCCACGCTATCGACGCTGTCGCCACCGGTGGCAGCCGAACGGGTTCGCACCCAGCCTGGGATCCGGTCTAAAAAGACCGGCCTGGATCCCCAAAAGGCCGCGGACCCGCACCGGGTCCGCGGTCTTTGTCATGTCGGGCCCGCCGTTTTGTCAGACCCACGAGAGACGGTATGACCAGGACGAGAGGGGTTGGACGATGTACGGGCCCGGTACCGCCGCCGTTGCTGCGGGCACGGCGGGGTTCGAGGCGGTCTCCGCATCAGAATCCGTGCGATCAGGATCAGGGCTGACTGAGGTCACCCGCGCTGTGGTGCCAGCGGCACGCAGCACGCAGCTGCCCTGCACGGAGGACCCGGAGCTGTTCTTCGCCGAGTCTCCGCAGGACGTGGAGTCGGCGAAGGCGCTCTGTGTCGATTGCGCCGCCAGGCTGGCGTGCCTGGCCGGGGCTATGGAGCGCCGCGAGCCCTGGGGCGTGTGGGGCGGTGAGCTGTTCTTGCGCGGACAGGTCGTGCCGCGCAAGAGGCCACGTGGTCGCCCGCGCAAAACCGAAGTGGCGGCCTGAGTCAAGTCGTCGATCTGTCAGTCAAGGAAGACGGGCGGTTGAGTCATGCATCCGATCAACTATCCAGTAGAAAGGCACCGTGAACTGCTGGCCCAGGGGCGCCGGGACGCACAGGCCGCGCAGATCCGCGCGCTGCGCCGGGCGTCGCGCCGGGTGGACCGGGCGGCACGGCGCCTGGATCGCGCGAAGGCCTCGGCGAGGCAGTTGCGCAGCGGGTTAGGGCTGAGGTCCTAAGCGCAGCACCATCCCGCGGGGGCGTGGGGGCGGCCGGAACCGGCCGCCCCCACGTGCATGCCAGCGCAGTCCGGAGCCGCGCGTTCTGGGGCACTCCGCTCCCTGCCTTCCTCTATTGTTCAGGTCGTTCAGGATCCCCTGGGGAGGACGCTTTGGGCGCGGCAACGACGATCGTGAACGCGAAGGTATTCGACGGGACGAAGTCGCAGGACTGGACTTCGGTCCGGTTCGCTGACGGCCTGATCACCACGTGCTCGGCCGCCTCGGCCGCCCAAGAAGGCGACGAAGTGATCGACGCCGGCGGCGGGACGGTGCTTCCCGGTCTGATCGACGCGCACGTGCACCTGGTTCCCGGCGCTCTCGCGCAATCGTTGACCTTCGGCGTGACCACGGTTCTGGACATGTTCAGCAAACCCGGCCTGGTGGCCAGCGCTAAGGAGCAGGCCGGCTCCCGTCCGGACGTGGCCGACGTGCGTTCCTCGGGTGTCGGCGCTACCGCGCCCGGCGGGCACCCGTCGATGATGTACGCCCCGTTCCCGACGTTGACTGCCGCTGATCAGGCCGGGCAATTCGTGGCGGAACGGATCGCGGAGGGCTCGGACTATCTGAAGATCATCTCCGGCACCGGGGGGCTATGGCCCTCCCTGGACCCCGCAACCATCCAGGCACTGGTCAGTGCCGCGCACACCCGCGGCTTAGTGGTCGTCGCTCACGTGAGCTCGACGGCCGGTGTCGAGGAGGTCGTGTCCGCCGGTGTCGATGTGGTGGCCCACGTCCCTGCGCACGCCGAGCTGGACAAGGCCCTGGCCGGACGCATGGCCGAAGCCGGCATCGTGGTCGGTCCGACGCTGGCCACCATCGAGAACACCCTCGGCGAACCGGGTGGCGCGGCAGTGGCAGGGGACCCACGGCTCGCTGAAGTGCTCGGCGACGCCTGGGCACGCCGGTTGACTTCGGATGCCCCAGGATCGCATGGCCGGCAAATGCCGCCCTACTCGCGGGCCGAGGACAACGTGCGGCGACTGGCCGATGCGGGGGTCACCCTGCTGGCAGGCACGGATGCCCCGAACCCGGGGACCGTGTTCGGGGCAAGCCTGCACCGGGAACTGGAACTCCTGGTCCGGTGCGGCATCAGCCCGGCGCAGGCCCTGGCCGCTGCCACGGCGCAGCCGGACGAGTGTTCGGCCTCGCCGACCGAGGGCGGGTCGCCGCCGGGCAGCGCGCGGACCTGGTCCTCGTGTCCGGTGACCCGCTGACGGACATCACCACGACGCGCGCCATCGAGCGGATATGGCGCGGCGGCATTGCCTGCGATCGGCACGCCTTCGTCGCGAGCGCCGCCGAAGCTGAGCAGCTTGACGCTTTCGACGCCCAGCTCGCCAAGGTCGTGGCAGCCGTGCGCGAACGCAGGTCCGGCTGATCCGGGGAAGGCCCCCTGGATCGCGGGTCCCGTAGTTGTGCGCCGCGGGGAGGCGGGTTCTGAGGGTCTAGCGTTGCGGTATGAGCGTTCGACCGTTTGAGCTCGTGTGTGAAATCGAGCCTCCGACTCGCCCGGATCTTAGGCATGTGCGTCATCAGATCGGTGTGCTGAGCCCGGTGGCTGACGGGTTCCTGATCCCGGACAATCACATTGGGCGGGCGACGGTGTCGAGTATCGCGGTGGCGCACGAGGTTGCTGCGATGGGCGGGCGGAGCATCGCGTGCCTGAACTCGCGGGACCGGAATCTGCTGGGGTTCCGCCGTGACCTGCTTACTGCGGCGGCGTACGGGGTGAGTGAGTTCTTGTTCGTCTACGGCGATAAGCCGGGTTCTGGTGGGCGGACGAGTGATCTGACGGTGCGGTCGATGATCGAGGAGGCTCGGGGGTGCGCGCAGGATGGCGTGTTCGCCGGGTCGCCGCCGTGGCGGGTAGGTGTGGCGGCGGCGCTGCGTCCGCTGCCGGCCTGGAAGCGGGCCGCTGATTTCGTGTTCACGCAGGTGAGTTATGCGGTGGAGGAACAGCTGCGGTGGCGGGACGCGAATCCGGTGGATGTTCCGGTGTATGCCGGGGTGATGGTCCTGGCCAGTGCGGGCATGGCGCGGCGGCTGGCGGCATCAATCCCGGATATTGAGATTCCGGCGTCGCTGGTTGGGCGGGTTGCTGCTGACCCGGTGGCGGGTGTGGCTGCCGCGTGTGAGCAGATTGCCCGGCTGCGTGATAGCGGCGCTTTCGATGGCGTGCATCTGGTGCCGGTTCAGCGTTACCGGGAGGTCGCGGCACGCCTGGAAGGCCTGCGGGGGTAACACCAGCCACGCAGGCCGCAGAGGTCAGGTGCCGGTACCGGCCCGGTCTTATCGAGTTCCTCGCCCCGGCCGGGCTCAGCGTTCCGCTTCCTCGAAGAACCGGCGGCCCACGCTGTCGATCGGGCTCATGGCCGTTCGTGTAGGAGGTAGACGGCTGGTCGGAGACCGTCGCGGCTGCAAGGGAGAGGAGCGTTATGCCTGAACCGGAGATCCTGCTGCAGGGGCCTGGGGATTCCTGAGTCGCCTCGATGGCATGAGGAGAGGCTGTGGTTCTGCAACTGGATCGACCGGCAGGTCATGGCGGTTGACATGGACGGCAAGGCGGAGGTCATGCTGACCCGCGATCCGGCCAGCCACTCGATGGGGTACTCCATCGAGTGGCTACCCGATGGCAGGCTGCTGACGACCGGCGACAAAGTCCGGCGCCACGAGCCTGACGGGTCGATAGCCGTCCACGCCGAGCAGCGGGCGAACGAGATTGTCATCGACGCCCGCGGCAACGCCTACGTCAACGGCGCGGACTTCGAGTTCGCCGCGGGCGCGCCGCCCAAGCCGGGCTACATCAAGCTCGTCACGCCGGACGGGCAACTGCGCCAGGTCGCCGATGACATCCAGTTCCCCAACGGCATGATCATCACCCCGGATGGCCGGACGCTGATCATCTCCGAGTCCTTCGCGGGGCGGCTCACCGCGTTCGGCATCGACGGTGACGGCGGGCTGTCGGCGCGGCGGGTGTTCGCCGAGGGTCTGGGGCCGGACGGCATCTGCCTGGACGCCGAAGGCGCAGTATGGGTGTCCACCGGGGGATTCTCGATCGCCCGCGTCGCCGAAGGCGGCCAGGTCCTGCAACGCGTCGAACTCGAGGAGAACCGGGCGCCGTTCGCGCTGATGCTCGGAGGCCCGGACCGGCGGATCCTGTTCATCTGCACCGCCGAGTGGCGCAAGGCCGACAGCGTCCCCGCCAACCTCGAACGGCTAGCCACCGGGCCGCGCACCGGGGAGATCCTCGCCCTCCCGGTCGAGGTGCCCGGCGCTGGCCGGCCGTGACAGCAACCGGGCCGCCGGGATCGCGGGGGGCGTGACGGGACCGCAGGGCAGGATCGCGGGGGGATGGGACCGCGGGGCGGGACCGCGGGGCGGGACCGCGGGACCCGGGACCGGCCGGGACGGCTACGCCTGCGGCGGGGTGAGCACTTCCTCGGTGCCCGGCGGAGTGTCGTCACCTTCCCGGGCGTAGCCAGGCATCCACCGCACCATCTCGGCCCGGAAATTCCCCTCGGCTTCCAGTTGGC
Source organism: uncultured Actinomycetes bacterium (assembly GCA_963837335.1). Taxonomy (GTDB): domain Bacteria; phylum Actinomycetota; class Actinomycetes; order Streptosporangiales; family Streptosporangiaceae; genus RYN-230. Next base: position 67,597 of record CAWINS010000030.1, read on the forward strand.
ACAGCACGCCGATGCCCTCGGTGGACACCCGGTGGATGAGCACGTAGGACGGCGGCAGGTTGAGCCGGCGCCCGAGGTTCGAGGAGCGCGGGTCGGCCACCCGCTGGGCTTCGCCGCGAAGCCACTCACGGCTGAACTTGAACGTGTCCACCCGGGACGGCTCGGCGAGCGGGGCCAGGAAGGCGTACAGGGCATCGAGGTCGACCTGGATACCTTCGCGGACGAACCCCTGCTCACGGAGTTCGTCTTCAGCCTCGCTGATGCTGCCGTCGCCGTGCATGATGCGCAGCAGTTTCCCGATGAACGGCGGCAGGCCGTCGGGCAGCCGGTCCACGGCCCCGAAGTCCAGCACGCCGAGACGGCCATCGGCGAGCATCCGGAAGTTGCCCGGGTGCGGGTCGGCGTGCAGCAGCCCGGCCCGGGCCGGGCCGGAGAACAGGAACCGGGTGAACAGGATCCCGGCCCGGTTCCGGTCCTCCTGGGATCCCGACTCGATGATCTGGGACAGCGGCGTGCCGTCCATCCACTCGCTGATGAGCACGTGGTCGGTGGCCTGGACCACGTCGGGCACGTAGATGTCCGGGTCGCCGGCGTAGGCCTTGGCGAAAGCCTGTTGCGACGTCGCTTCCAGCTGGTAGTCGATCTCCTCCGCGACCCGGGCCCGCAACTCGTCCAGCAGCGGCTTGACCTCGAGCCCGGGCATGATGATCCCGAACAGCCGGGCGACCCGGCTGAGCTGGTTGAAGTCGCTGAGCAGGGCCCGCCCGGCCCCCGGATACTGGATCTTGACGGCCACCTGGCGGCCGTCCCGCCAGATCGCGCGGTGCACCTGGCCGATGGACGCCGCCGCCTTGGGCGTGTCGTCGAACTCCGCGAACTCGTCTCGCCAGGACTCGCCCAGATCCCCGGCGAGGACCTGGTGCACCGTCCGCGCCGGTAGCGGCGGCGCGGATTCCTGCAACTTGGTCAGGGTGGCCCGGTACGGCCCGGCGATCTCCGGCGGCAGCGCGGCCTCGAAGATGGACAGCGCCTGGCCGAGCTTCATCGCGCCGCCCTTGAGTTCTCCCAGGACCCGGAAGATCTGCTCGGCGGTGCGCTGCTGGATCTCCGCGGCGACGATCTCAGCGGGCCGGCCGCCGAGCCGCTTCCCGAGACCGAGCGCGGTCCGGCCGGCCAGGCCGGCAGGGAGGGTGGCCAGCTTCGCGGTCCGGGTGACAGCACGCCGAGGGAGATCATTCACTCTCCCATTCTCGGTCAGAATGCCGGGCGCCGGCTACAGCGGCAGTGCGGGTGTGGCGCCCAGCTACGCCGGCGCCACTGCCAGTCAGGCAGGACGAGCTCGAGTGTGCCGTTGATCACCACCCCGCCCGAGGCGGCCTGGTCGAGGTAGGCCAGCGCCTGCGCGGTGGCCTGGGCCGCGACCGCCGCGGCCAGCACGGCCGTGCACGCGGCGGGCTGCGAGGCCCGGCCGGACGTCTGCGCGAGGATGAGCGGCCAGGCCGGATCCCGGTCGCTGCGGGCCAGATCCACGCAGCTCAGGCAGGCCGTCCGGCCCGGGATGACCAGCGGGCCGACCACGCCGATCGCTTCGGAGGCGGCCGCGGTCAGGTGCGCGACCGCGCCGGCCACCAGGGTGCCCGGCAATTCGGGCGGATAGCCGTCGGTGAGCACAGCCAGGTCCGGATGCTGCGGCGCCGGCCCGGACCGCCGGGTACGGGGCGGGGCGTCGCCGCCCGGGTGGCCGAGCCGGACCCGGCCTGTCGGGTGGCCAGGACGCGAGCCTGGGCCCGGCCCCGGAGGCCCCGGCCCCGGGAGGCCCTGGCCCCCGAAGGTTCCCCTTCTGGCCACCCGGCTGCCGCGCCGATGCAGCTGACCCGGCCGACACCGGATGCGGTCAGCAGGCTGGCCAGGCTGGCGGCCACCGGGCCGGCCCCGTACACCCGCACCCGCGCGGCCTGCCTGCGGGCCAGCACCAGGGCGCCGCCGTCGGCGTAGCCGTGGGCCAGGGATACCGTGGCCAGTTCCCCGGCGAGCCGGGCCCGCGGGCCGTCGGGCAGGGCCCGCAACGTGGCGGCGGGAAAGTCATGCAGCGCCCCCGCCGCGGCTAACAGCCCGATGACCCGCTCGGCCGCCGGGCGGGCGATCCCCTGGTCCTGGGCGGCGGCCAGCACCTGGCCGAGATCCCGGCTCCCGTCCAGCAGGTTAATCAGGGCCTGCGTGCCGCGCATCCCGCGTAACGCCACTGCCCGCCTCGGGTCGATGCCTATCTGCAGGGTGTCCGGGTCCCGCCAGACCATCAGCAGCCCTGCTTTTATCGCTGGCCTCATGGCCGCGAGCCTGCCACGGGCGGCCGACATTTCCCCCGGTGCCGCGAGCGCCCCGTCCAGTGGCCCGGCCAGTGGCTCGCCTCAGTGACCTGGCCCCACGCCGCCTGTGGACAGGCCTGTGGATTCCCTGGGGACACTGCGGAGCGCCACTGTGGATGTAGCGGGGGATGACGGTGCATTTCCGGTCCGTCAGCCGGTCAGGTCACCCGCCAGCAGGCCAGACTTCCCGCCCAGGCTGTGGATAAGCGGGATTTGCGCCGGCCGGCTACCCGGCCGGCGGGGGATCGCCCGGGTCCGGGTCATCCGGCTTCTCGCCGGAACCGGACGGACCGGGGTCCGACTCTCCCTCGACCTCGTCGATCTCCTTATCCAGCGCGGACATTTCTTCCGCCAGCGCCGACATGTCCAGCGCGGGCCGTCCGGCCACGAACCCTTCCGGGTCGTCGAAGTCCTCCGCCGTGGGCATCAGGTCCGGGTGCGCCCACAGCGCGTCCCGTCCCTGCGATCCGCGGACGTCGGTGAGCCGCCGCCAGATCTCGGCCGCCTCGCGCAGCCGGCGCGGCCGCAGTTCCAGGCCGACCAGGGTGGCGAAGGTGCGTTCCGCGGGACCGCCGGTGGCCCGCCGCCGCCGGATGGCCTCGGCCAGCGCGCCGGCCTGCGGCAGCCGTTCGGCCGACGCATCCTCCACCACGGTGGCCACCCAGCCCTCGACCAGGGCGAGCAGGGTCTCCAGCCGGGCCAGCGCCGCCTTCTGCTGCGGCGTGTCCTCCGGCTGGAACATGCTGGCGTCAGACAGTGCTTCGCGCAGCGCGTCCGGGTTGGACGGGTCGATCTGCGGCATGGCGTCACGCAGCGCCGAGGCGTCCACGGTGATCCCGCGCGCGTAGTCCTCGACCGCGGCCAGCAGTCGCGAGCGCAGCCACGGGACGTGCGCGAACAGCCGGTGATGGGCGGCCTCGCGCAGCGCGAGGAAGATCCTGATTTCCTCCGCGCTGACCGACAGGCCCTGGCCGAAGTCGGCCACCCCGGCCGGCAGCAGCGCGGCTACGCCCTCCGGGCCCAGGGGCAGCCCCACGTCGGTGGAGCTGACCACCTCGCGGGCCAGCCCGCCGACCGCGGCCCCGGTCTGGCCGCCGACCATCATCCCGCCGATCCGGCGCATCATGGCGCCCAGGCCGCCGCCCAGCCCGGCCATGCCGCCCAGCCCGCCGGTGACCGCCTGCAACGCGGAACTCAGCTCGGCGGGCAGTTCGCCGCCCAGCTCCTCCGGGTTGGCGTTGATCATGCCGCCCAGGGCGTCCACGGCCTTCTCGGCGATCGGGTCACACAGCTGGGACCACACGGGCAGCGTGGCCTCGACCCATTCGGACCGGCTCCAGGCCTGCGCGGTGCGGACCCCGCTGGGGAACGAGGTGGCCTCATTGAGCCACAGGTCCGCCAGCTGGATGGCCTCGACGACCTTCTTGCGGTCGGCGTCCAGCACGCTCGGATCGCCCTCGGCCGCGACTGTCTGCCGGGCCACGTTCTTGGCCAGGTCCCAGTTGACCGGGCCGCCCTGCCAGGCCATGAGGTCGGCGAACTGCCGCAGGGCGTCCGCAAATTGCTGCGGGTCGCCGAGCGGATTACCGCCCGGATTATCGCCGGGGCCGCCGCCGGATCCACCGGAGCCACCCCGGCCACCAGAACTCCCGGAACCGCCGGGCAGACCAAAGCCGAAGGGAGGATCAGCCATCTCCGCGACCTCTCAGGCAGGATGGAAGGGTCACAACCGCCACGTTATCTCGGGAGCGGCACACGTTGAGCACCACACGGGCCCAGGTTCGCCGCGAGCGCACTGATCAGGAGCCGCGTCCCGTCGTGGCCATCACCGGCGCGGCGCGGGGTCTGGGCCATGCCCTGGCCCTGCGCCTGGCGGCCTCGTCGGCGGTGCGCCGGGTCATCGCGATCGACGATCACCGCGGGGACGTGGTCGGCGTGACGTGGCGGCTGGCCGACGTGCGCGACCCGGCGCTGGCCGGCCGGCTGAGCGGGGTCAACGTCCTGGTGCACACCGACATCGACCTGGCGGCCGACACCGATCACCGGGCCCGCCGGGCTTTCAACGTGCGCGCCGCGCAGACCGTGCTCACCTCGGCGGCGGCCGGGCGGGTCGGCCGGGTGATCCTGGTGACCAGCGCCATGGTGTACGGCGCGGCCCCGGACAACCCGGTGCCGCTGCCGGAGGACGCGCCGCTGGGCGTGGATCACGACGGCAGCGTGGCCGGTGACCTGCTCGAGATCGAGCATCTGGCCCAGCGCTCACCCCGGTCCCACCCGGGCATGGCCATCACCGTGGTCCGCCCGGCCGCCCTGGTCGGCGAGGGCGTGGACACCCTCGTGACCCGGCATTTCGAGTCTCCCCGGCTGCTCACGGTGAAGGGCTGCGCACCGCGCTGGCAGTTCTGCCATATCGAGGACCTGGTCTCCGCGCTCGAGCTGGCGGTGGCCGGGACAGTCGATGGGGCGTTCGCGGTGGGCTGCGACGGCTGGCTGGAATCCGACGAAGTCGAGGAGCTCAGCGGGCTGCGCCGGGTCGAGCTGCCCGCCGGGCTGACGTTCGGCACGGCGCAGCGGCTGCACCGGCTCGGCATCACCCCCGCCCCGGTCGCCGACCTGCGCTACATGGTCTACCCGTGGGTGGTGGAGTGCGAGACGCTCCGGGCGGCGGGCTGGCGGCCCGGCTACGACAACGCGGCGGCCCTCACCGAACTGCTGAAGCAGCGGGCCGGGCATCACGCCGTGGCCGGACGCCGGCTGCCCCGCAAGGAAGCCACGATCACCGCGGCCGGGGCGACCGTGGCCGTGATCGGAACGGCGGCCATCGTGCGCGAGGTGGCGCGCCGCCGCAAGCGCGGCACCTGACGCGCAGGCGGCTGCGGGCCTGCTGCACCATCCCTTTTCTCCGCAACGAAAACCTGAACGTGGCCTGGTCCAGCCGCCCAGGTTCAGGCGCTACCTTGGCTCCGTGACTGTGATCCGGCTCGCCGAGGTACGGGACACACCGCTGTCCGTGGACGAGGTGCACAACGCCGTGGCCGACCCCTCAGCGGGTGGCATCGCCCTGTTCAGCGGCGCGGTACGCAACCACGATCGCGGCCGTGACGTGCAGCACCTCGGCTACAGTGCGCATCCGTCGGCTGCGGCCGAGCTGCGCCGGGTGTGCGAGAAGATCACCGCGGACTTTGACGTCACCGCGATCGCCGCCGTGCACCGGGTCGGCGAGCTGGACGTGGGGGACCTGGCCGTGGTCGTCGCCGTCTCGTGCCCGCACCGGGCCGAGGCCTTCACCGCCTGCCGCGCGCTGATCGACGAGCTCAAGCAGACCGTGCCGGTCTGGAAGCATCAGGTCTTCGGCGACGGCGAGAGCGAATGGGTGAACAGTGCGTAGTCTTCCCCCCATGTCGCGGCGCACTGTGACTCTGCTCGTGGCCGGGATCGGCGTGGTCGCCGCGGCTCTCATCGCGGCCCTGGTGCCGGTGCCCTACGTGATCCTGTCTCCCGGGCCGACGCTGAACACCCTGGGCACGACCTCGGGCCGGCCCCTGATCACGATCGACGGGCGCCGGACGTACCCGACCTCCGGGCACCTCAACCTGGTCACGGTCTCCTTCCTCGGCGGCCCCGGCGACGGGTTCAACGTGTTCACCGCGATCCGCGCCTGGCTCACCCCGCACACCGCGGTGGTCCCCGAGTCGGAGCTGTTCCCGCCCAATCAGTCCGAGCAGCAGGTCGTCCAGCAGGACACGGCGGAGATGGCCAACTCGCAGCAGACCGCCCAGGCCGCCGCCCTGTGCACGCTGGGGATCAGATTCACCACCCTGAACACCGTCACCCAGACGGAGAAGGGCCTCCCGGCCGCCGGCGTGCTGCACGTGGGCGACAGCATCACCGCGGTGGACGGCACCCCGGTCACCTGTAACCACGACACCGGCACCCTGATCCGCACGCACCCCCCGGGGTCGGTGGTGACCCTGACCATCCTCCGCAAGGGCAAGATCGGGCACGTCCGGCTGAAGACCGCGAACGTCCAGGGTCACGCCGTGATCGGCGTGCTCGTCGCGGAGAGCTACACCTTCCCGTTCAAGATCAATTTCAAGGTCGGCGACATCGGCGGTCCCAGCGCCGGGATGATGTTCGCGCTGGGCATCGTGGACAAGCTGACCCCGCGCAACCTGACCGGCGGCCGGTTCATCGCGGGCACCGGGGAGATCTCGGCCAACGGCGCGGTGTCCGCGATCGGCGGCATCCAGCAGAAGATGGCGGGCGCCCGCGCGGCCGGGGCGACGATCTTCCTGACCCCCGCGGCCAACTGCTCGGACACCACCGGGGCGGTGCCGGCCGGGCTGCGCCTGGTCAAGGTGGCCACGCTGCGCCAGGCCATCAACGACCTGACCGCGATCAAGGCGGGCCGCAGTGTGCCCGGCTGCTGAGCATCCCTGGTTGCTCAGTGCCACCTGAGTGTTACCTGGGTGCTGAGTGACCACTGCATGATCACCACGCCGGCGCGGGTGCCGCTTAGCCGGCCTGATCGGGGTACATTGGCGCCGCACGGCCCAGTACTGGGCTGACGGCGTGTGAGGGGGAGTGCGGTGTCCTTCCGGTCCGGATCGGCCCGGCCGCCTGCCGGCCGTCCGCCTGCCGCCCTGCTGCGCTGGCCCCGGCTGGTCCTCCCGGTCATCGTGGCCGTCATCGTCTTCCTGGTGCTGGTCGCGATCGTGGCCGGGGTCTGGACTGATTTCCTGTGGTACCGGTCCATCCACTACTCGTCCGTGTTCGCCACCACCTACGGCACGCGCTGGGCCATGTTCTTCGTGGCCGGGCTGTTCATGGCCGTGGTCACCGGGGCGAACGCCGCGCTGGCCTACCGGCTGCGGCCCATCTACCGGCCGGTGGCCACCCCGGGCCAGGGCGGGGACGCCTACCGGATGGCCATCGACCCGCACCGGCGGCTCCTGCTCGGGGTGGTGCTCGGCGTGCTGGGCGTGATCTCCGGCATCACCGCCGCGGGCTCCTGGCGAACGTGGATGCTGTTCGCCAACCAGGTTCCGTTTGGGAAAACAGATCCCCAGTTCCACATTGATCTCTCATTTTTCGTCTTCACCTACCCGTTCATCCGGATGGTGCTGAGCTACCTGTTCGCGGCGGTGCTGATCTCGCTGGTGCTGGCCACGCTGGTGCACTATCTCTACGGCGGGCTGCGGATGCAGGGCCGCCACCCCCGGGTGACGATGGCGGCGCAGGCTCACCTGTTCGTGTTGTTCGGCGTGTTCGTGCTGCTCAAGGCCGTGGCGTACTGGGTTGACCGGTACGGCATCGACTTCTCCCAGCGGGGCGCGGTCACCACCGGCGCCTCATACACCGACGTCAACGCGGTGCTGCCGGCCAAGACCGTCCTCGCGGTGATCGCCGTCCTGTGCGCCCTGCTGTTCTTCGCGGGGGCCGCCCGGCGCAGCGCGATGCTGCCCGCGGTGGGCTTCGGCCTGCTGGTGCTGTCCGCGATCCTCATCGGCGGCCTCTACCCGGCGATCATCCAGCAGTTCGTGGTCAAGCCGAACGAACTGGCCAAGGAGACCCCGTACATCCATAAGGAGATCCAGACCACCCGGCAGGCCTACGGGGTGACCTCGTCCACGGTCCGGGTCACCCCGTACAAGGCGAGCACGGACGTGCCGCAGTCCACGCTGGACGGCGACGTGAGCACGCTCAAGGGGATGCGGCTGCTGGATCCCGACGTGGTGTCGCCGACGTTCCAGCAGTTGCAGCAGGTCAAGAGCTACTACCAGTTCCCGTCCAACCTGGCCATGGACCGTTACCCGGTGCCCGGTGCGGACACGCTGCCGCAGGACACGGTGGTGGCGGTGCGCGGCATGGGCGGGCCGCCGCCCGGCCAGGGCAACTGGATCAACACCCATCTGGTGTACACGCACGGCTTCGGGGTGGTCGCCGCCACGGCCAACACGGTGCAGGGCAACGGCAACCCCTCGTTCGTGGAAAGCGATATCCCGCCGCACGGGATCCTGCGCCTCAGCCAGCCCCGGGTGTACTTCGGCGAGGGGCAGAACGCGTACGCGATCGTCGGCGGGCCGCCAGGCGGCCGCAAGCAGGAACTGGACTACCCGTCCAGCGCGGCCGGCGGCCAGCAGAACAACACCTATCAGGGCGGTGGCGGCGTGGACGTGGGCTCGCCGCTGAACCGGCTGCTGTACACGATCAAGTTCCGCGAGCTGAACATCCTGCTGTCCGGGGCCATCAACAGCCAGTCGAAGATCCTCTACGACCGGCAGCCGCTGGCCCGGGTGGCCAAGGTGGCGCCGTTCCTCACCCTGGACGGCAACCCCTACCCGGTCGTCGCCAACGGGCAGATCCTCTGGGTGGTGGACGGCTACACCACCAGCGACCTGTACCCGTACTCGCAGCGGGTGGGCATGGGGCAGGCCACATCGACCAGCGACGCCCCTGGTGGCACGGTGGCCGGCCAGCCCACCGGCGACATCAACTACATCCGCAACTCGGTCAAGGCGGTGGTGAACGCCTACACCGGCAGCGTGACGCTGTACGACTGGGACGCCAGCGACCCGATCCTGCAGACCTGGATGAAGGCGTTTCCCGGGGTCATCAAGCCCAAGCAGGACATCCCCGCGGCCCTGATGCCGCACCTGCGCTACCCACCGGACCTGTTCGAGGTGCAGCGCCAGATCCTGACCCAGTTCCACGTCCTGTCCGCCCAGTCCTTCTACGGCGGGCAGAACTTCTGGGCGGTACCGGACGAGCCCAGCCAGTCGAACGGCGCGCAGGCGGCCAGCCAGCCGCCGTACTACCAGACCATGCAGATGCCCGGCACGGTGGCCCAGTTCTCGATGACCTCGCCGCTGGTTCAGCGGGGCCGGCAGAACCTGGCCGCGTACATGGCCGTGGACAGCAACCCGCTGTCGCCCGGCTACGGCACGATCCGGGTCCTGCAACTGCCGCAGGACACGGCCATCCTCGGCCCGCAGCAGGTGCAGGGCACGTTCGAGTCGGACCCGATCATCTCCTCGCAGCTGTCGCTGTACCGGCAGAACGGTTCCAAGGTGATCGAGGGCAACCTGATCACGCTCCCGGTCGGCGGCGCGCTGGTCTATGAGGAGCCGATCTACATCCAGGCGGCCGGCACCACGGGCGGCAGCAGCTCCGGGTCGTACCCGGTGCTCAAGCGGGTCGCGGCTTCGTTCGACGGGAACGTCGGGTTCGGGCCGACTCTGGCGGACGCGCTCAGCCAGGTCGTCCCGGGCCTGTCGCCCAGTTCGGGCGGGTCCTCCTCGGGCTCCGGCTCGGGTTCCGGATCCGGCTCCGGGACAGGGGTCGGCCAGCGCGACCGTGCGCGGGCACCTGGCTCAGGCCGAGTCGGACTATGCCCAGGCCCAGGCCGCCCTCAAGAAGGGTGATCTCGCCGCTTACGCCAAGGACATCGGCGCGATGAAGAAGGCGCTGGACCAGGCGCAGCAGGCCGCCAAGGCCAAGACGGCGCCGTCGGCGAAAGCCACTCCGCCACCGTCGGCGAAGGCTAGTCCGTCGCCGTCCGCGTCCGGGTAGCCGGGCCCTTCTGATGCGGCGAGGAGGGCCGTAAGATGGTCTAGACCATACGGGCCGCGACGCTGCCGTCGGCTGGGTCGTGGCCCGCGCGGGACATGAGCACCGATGCTCACCGGCAGGTCGGCGGAGGGCGTACCCTCGGTCGTGACGAGAGATTCATCAATGCGGAATTGGCCAGCTATCTGGCTTCTCGGTAGTGGCAGCAGGCCCCCGCGCGGGGGGTAAGGAGAAAGACTGCTCGTGGCACCTCGGGTGCTGGTTGACGCGACCGCCGTCCCGGCGGACCGTGGCGCGCTGGGCCGGTACGTGGATGGCCTGGCCGCCGCGCTGGGCGCAACCGGAGCGGACCTGGCGGTGGCGTGCCAGCGTAATGACGAGGAGCGGTACGGCAGGCTCGTGCCCGAGGCGACCGTCGTGGCTGGCCCGACCGCGATCGCGCACCGGGCCGCCCGGCTGGCCTGGGAGCAGACCGGCCTCCCGCTCGTCGCCCAGCAGGTGAACGCCGACGTCCTGCACGCGCCGCACTACACCATGCCGTTGCGGCCCGGCGTGCCCGTGGTCTCGACCATCCACGACCTGACGTACTTCACCGAGCCGGACGCGCACAACCCCGTCACGGCGACCTTCTTCAAGTCCGCGATCCGCACTGCCGCCCGGCGCGCCACCCGGCTGCTCGTGCCGTCCAAGGCCACCCGGGACGAACTGGTCCGCGTGCTCGGGGCCGACCCGACCCGGATCGACGTGGCCTACCACGGCGTGGACCACACCCTGTTCCACCGGCCGGCCCCGGAGCGGATGCGCCAGGTGTCCGACCGGCTCGGCCTGCACGGCAAGCCGTACGTGGCCTACCTCGGCGGCCTGGAGCCGCGCAAGAACGTCCCCGCCCTGATCAGCGGCTGGGCCGGCGCCGTAGCCGACCTGGCCGACCCGCCCGCACTCGTGCTCGGCGGGGGCAGTGGCTGGAGCGAGGAGGTGGACGAGGCCGTCGCCGCGGTCCCGGCCCACCTGCGCCTGGTCCGCCCGGGATACCTCCGCTTCAGCGACCTGCCCGGTTTCCTGGGCGGCGCGCTCGTGGTGGCCTTCCCGAGCCGGGGTGAGGGTTTCGGGCTGCCCGTGCTGGAGGCCATGGCCTGCGGCGCGCCGGTGCTCACCACGCACCGGACGTCACTCCCGGAGGTCGGCGGGGACGCGGTCGCCTACACCGAACCGGACGCTGAGGACATCCACGCGGCCCTGCGCGGCCTGATCGATGACCCGGCCCGGCTGGAATCTCTCAGCGAGGCCGGGCACGCCCGGTCCCAGGAGTTCACCTGGGAGGCCTCGGCCGAGGCTCACATGGCGTCCTACCAGCGTGCAGCGGCGCAGGGCGCAGAGTAACCTCGCTGCACATGTCAGCCCAGCCAGAAACGCCCTCAGCGCTTTCCCCGGACGGCCGTGAGCCGCTGGAGGCGATCCTGCTCGTCGGCGGCCAGGGAACCCGGCTGCGCCCGCTCACCATCGGCACCCCCAAGCCGCTGCTGCCGACCGCGGGGGTGCCGTTCCTGGCCCACCAGTTCGCCAAGGCGGCGGCGGCCGGGATCACCCATGTGGTGCTGGCCACCGCCTACCGGGCCAGCATGTTCACCGAGTGCTTCGGGGACGGCGCCGCGTTCGGGCTGGAGATCTCCTACGTGCACGAGGCAGAGCCGCTCGGCACCGGCGGGGCGATCCGGAACGCCGCGTCGGGCCTGCGCAGCGCTCCGGACAGTCCGGTCGTGGTGCTGAACGGCGACATCCTGTCCGGTCACGACATCTCCGCGCAGATCGACCTGCACCGCAAGGCTGACGCGGCGGTGACGCTGCACCTGGTCGAGGTGCCCGACCCGGCCCGCTTCGGCTGCGTGCCCGTCGACGAAGACGGACGGGTGACCGCGTTCCTGGAGAAGACCCCCAACCCGGTCACCAACCGGATCAACGCCGGCTGTTACGTGTTCCGCCGGTCGGTCATCGACGAGATCCCGCCCGGCCAGGTGATCTCCGTGGAGCGGTCGACCTTCCCCGATCTGATCAGTGCCGGGGCCCTGGTGATGGGCTATCCCGATTCGTCCTACTGGCTCGACGTGGGCACCCCGGAGGCGTTCGTGCAGGGCTCCTGCGACCTGGTGCGCGGGCGGCTGGCCTCGGGCGCGCTTCCGGGCCCGCCGGGCGAACTGCTGACGCTGGACGGGGCTTCGGTCGATCCGGCGGCCCAGGTGCGCGGGGGCACGGCGGTGGGCGCGGGCGCACGAGTCGGCGCGGACGCCTACGTCACCGGCAGCGTGCTGTTCGATGCGGCCAGCGTCGGGGCCGGCGCCCGGGTGAGCGGCAGCGTGATCGGCCGCGGGACGGTTGTCGGCGAAGGCGTGGTCCTGGACGGCGTGGTGTTCGGGGACGAGGTGCATATCGCCCCGGGCAACGAGCTGCGCGCCGGGTTGCGGGTCTGGCCCGGCCAGACACTGGGCCTGACCTGCGTCCGCTTCTCCTCCGACGCGTGAGCCCGTGCCCGGCGTCCCGGAACTCACGGCGCCGGCCGTAGCCGGCGCCGAGGACAGCCGCCCGGCCGTAGCCGGCGGTGGGGCTGGACGGCCGCCCGTCGCCGGCCGTGAGGCTGGACAGCCGGCTGCCGCCAGCGACCCAGGCAGCACGCTGGAGTGGCGGGCGCCGTTCGTGCTGGACCTGCCGCGGACCCTGGGCGTGCATGCTCGCGGCCGCGGGGATCCCGCTTACCAGGTCACCCCGGACGGGTACATCTGGCGCACCGCACTGACCCCGGAGGGACCTGGCACGCTCCGCGTGGCCCCGGCGCGTCCCGCGCTGGCCGGGTCGGCGGTGGAACCGGCGCCGGTCACCGTGGTCCGCGCCGCCGCCTGGGGCCCGGGGGCCGCGTGGCTGCTCCGTGAGCTCCCGGGGATGCTCGGCGCCGACGACGACCGGGCTGGGTTCGTTCCCGCCCATCCCCTCCTGCGCGAGCTGTCCGCCCGGCACCCGGGCGTCCGGGTCGGCCGCTCGGGCCGGGTACTCGAGGCCCTGGTCCCGGCCGTGCTGGAGCAGAAGGTGGTCGGCGCGGAGGCCCGGCGGGCCTGGCGCTATCTGCTGCTGAAGTTCGGCGATCCAGCCCCGGGGCCCGCCCCCGCCGGGATGCGGGTGAGCCCGCCGCCGCGGACCTGGCGCCGCATCCCGTCCTGGGAGTGGCACCGGGCTGGCGTCGAAGGTGTGCGGGCCCGCACCATCATCGGCGCGGCCGAGGTGGCCGGCCTGCTCGAGGAGATCGTGACCATGCCGCCCGCCGACGCGGACCGGCGGCTGCGGTCGCTGGCCGGGATCGGCGTCTGGACCTCCGCCGAGGTGCGGCAGCGCGCCTGCGGGGACGCGGACGCGGTATCCGTGGGCGACTACCACCTGCCCTCGCGCGTGGGCTGGGCGCTGGCCGGTCGGAGGGGAGTGGACGACGCCGGCATGCTCGAGCTGCTCGCGCCGTACGCCGGCCACCGGCACCGGGCCGCCCGGCTGGTGGAGCTGGCCGGGATCGGCCCGCCACGGCGCGGCCCCCGGATGTCCATCCGCGACTACCGCTCGTTCTGAGCTCACCACCCGGGCCGCCGCGGGCCGGTTCCGGCTACCAGGCTGCCCGGCTGCCGGGCCGGGTCAGCCACCCGCCCGAGCCCAGGCCCACCCGAGCGCAGCGCAGGCCCCCGCCCGAGGCCTCCCAACCGCACCACTTACCCCGTGCGCCACGTCACCCCCTCCAGTCACATGACGCCGTTCATGATCATGGGATTACTGGGGCAATAGCCCAGTAATCCCATGATCATGAGACCGGCGGTCGGCTGGAGGGGCGCCTGGCGGCGCGGACGCCGGGTCCGGAGGAGGCACCGGACTGGGAGGGACGCCGGGCTGGTCGGCTGGGGCGGGGCGTGGCTGAGCGTCGGGCGGGGATGGCCGGGCCGGAGTGCGGCAGGGGCACCACCTAGGGTGGGGAAGATGAGCGCCGACACGCCCGCCCCCCGTCGTCCCCGCCCCTCAGCTCAGCCGGAACCGCAACCACCCGCCAGCGCGCGGCCTGCCGCCGCGCTGCCTACGGCTAGCGCGCTGCCATCCGAGGCTCGCGCCTGCGGCCAGCGCGCAGCCGCTCGACGTGGTGCCTACCGCTAGCGTGCGGCCTGCCGACGCGCCGCCTACGGCTAGCGCGATGCGGCGGGCGCTGGCCCGGGCCCGGGACGGCAAGACCCTGGATCCCGCGGAGGCGACCGTGCTGCTGCACGCCCGCGGGGACCAGCTGGCCGAACTGCTCAGCTACGCGGCCCGGACCCGGGACAGCGGGCTGGCCGCGGCGGGCCGGCCGGGCGTCATCACCTACTCGCGCAAGGTCTTCATCCCATTGACCCGGCTGTGCCGCGACCGGTGCGGATACTGCACGTTCGTGACGGTGCCCGGGCGGCTGGAGAGCCCGTACCTGTCGCCGGACGAGGTGCTGCGGATCGCCGCGGACGGCGCCGCCCTCGGCTGCAAGGAAGCCCTGTTCACCCTGGGCGACCAGCCGGAGGCGCGCTGGCCGCAGGCCCGGGAGTGGCTGGACGCGCACGGCTACGACGACACGCTGTCCTACGTCCGGGCCATGGCCATCCGGGTCCTGGAGGAGACCGGACTGCTCCCGCACCTGAACCCGGGCGTGCTCAGCTGGCAGGACTTCCAGCGGCTCAAGCCGGTCGCCCCCTCCATGGGCATGATGCTGGAGACCACCGCGTCGCGGCTGTTCACCGAGCGGGGCGGGCCGCACTTCGGCAGCCCGGACAAGGACCCCGCGATCCGGCTGCGGGTGCTGGAGGACGCCGGCCGCAGCAGCGTGCCGTTCACCACCGGCATCCTGATCGGCATCGGCGAGACCCTGGCCGAGCGGGCCGACTCGATCTTCGCGATCCGCGGCGTGGCCCGCGAGTACGGCGGCATCCAGGAAGTGATCGTGCAGAACTTCCGGGCCAAGCCGGACACGAAGATGCGCGGGGTGCCGGACGCCGAACTCGACGACCTGGCCGCCACGATCGCGGTCTCCCGGCTGATCCTCGGCCCGGCGATGCGGATCCAGGCCCCGCCGAACCTGATCGGCGAGGAGTACGGGCTGATCCTGTCGGCCGGGATCGACGACTGGGGCGGCGTGTCGCCGCTCACCCCGGACCACGTCAACCCGGAGCGCCCCTGGCCGCAGATCGACGAGCTGGCCCAGCGGACCGCCGCGGCCGGCCTGACGCTGCACGAGCGCCTCACGATCTACCCGGGCTACCTGCGCGAGCCGTGGCTCGACCCGAGGCTCGCCGCCCACGTGGCCGCCCTGGCCGACCCGGCCACCGGGCTGGCCCGCACGGACGCCCGGCCCGCGGGCCTGCCCTGGCAGGAGCCGGACGGCGGCTGGGGCGAGGCGGCCGGCCGGACCGACCTGCACGTCACCATCGACACCACCGGCCGGACGGCCGACCGGCGGGAGGACTTCTCGGAGGTATACGGGGACTGGGCCGAGGTCGCCACGCGGATCGCCCCCGAAGCCCGCCGGGACTCCCCGGCGGCTCCCCGGCGGTTGCGGCCCGAAGTGGCAGCGGCGCTGCGCAGCGCGGAACGCGACCCGGCCGGGATCACCGACGCCGAGGCCCTCGCGCTGCTGGACGCCGACGGCCCGGAACTCGCCGCCCTGGCCGCGCTGGCCGACGGGCTGCGCCGGGACACGGCCGGTGACGACGTCACCTACGTCGTCACCCGGAACATCAACTTCACCAACGTCTGCTACACCGGCTGCCGGTTCTGCGCGTTCGCCCAGCGCCGCACGGACGCCGACGCCTACACGCTGTCCCTGGCCCAGATCGGCGACCGGGCCGAGGAGGCGTGGGAGGCCGGGGCCACCGAGGTCTGCATGCAGGGCGGCATCCACCCGGACCTGCCCGGCACGGCCTACTTCGACATCGCCGCCGAGGTCAAGCGGCGGGTCCCGGACCTGCACGTGCACGCGTTCTCGCCGATGGAGGTGGTCAACGGCGCGTCCCGGACCGGGCTGAGCATCCGCGACTGGCTGGTGCGGGCCCGGGAAGCGGGGGTCGGGTCGCTGCCCGGCACCGCCGCGGAGATCCTCGACGACGACGTCCGGTGGGTGCTCACCAAGGGCAAGCTGCCCGCGTCCGCCTGGATCGAGGTCATCACCACCGCCCACGAGCTGGGTTTCCCGACCAGCGCGACGATGATGTACGGGCACGTGGACACGCCGGCGCACTGGGTCGGGCACCTCCGGGTCATCCGCGGCATCCAGGAGCGCACCGGCGGGTTCACCGAGTTCGTGCTGCTCCCGTTCGTGCACGCGAGCGCGCCCATCTACCTGGCCGGGCTGGCCCGGCCCGGCCCCACCCGGCGGGAGAACCGGGCCGTGCACGCGGTGTCCCGGATCATGCTGCACGGCGCGATCAGCTCAATCCAGTGCTCCTGGGTCAAGCTGGGCGAAGACCTCTGCCGGGACGTGCTCCAGGGCGGCGTGAACGACCTGGGCGGCACGCTCATGGAAGAGACGATCAGCCGGATGGCCGGCTCGCAGAACGGGTCGTTCAAGACGATCAGCCAGTTCGCGGAGCTGGTGGCGCCGCTGGAGCGGCCCTTGCGCCAGCGCACCACGACCTATGGGCAGCCCGCGCCGGATCGTCTGGCGGCCGCGGCGGCCAGCGACGGGGTGTGCGCGGCGGTACGCGGCGGCACCCGGACGTCACTGCCGCTGGCCATGCCGTGACCGGCAGGGCGGGACTCAGCCGGCGCTGATCCGCCCGACAGTGCCTGCCGTACCCCTGGCGCCTCGTACCCTGACCCGGACGGCGGGCCGGGCGGCAGGCCGTAAGCGGGAATGATCGTCGGCCGGCCGGGGCAGACCCGCTAGCGGAGGAGATGAGGGATGGCAGATCGCATGGCCAGGCCGTCTGCGCCGGCCAGCCGCCGGGCGGAGCTCACCGGGTGGGGCCGGATCGCGCCATCGGCCGCTCAGCTGGCGGAGCCCGCCGATCCGGGGCAGGTCGCGGAGTTGCTGGCCGGCGCCCCGGGCCGCGGGGTGATCGCGCGTGGCCTGGGCCGCAGTTACAACAACGCGGCCCAGTGCGGCGGCGGGCTGGTCATCGGCACCACCGCCATGCGCCGGATCACCAGCCTCGACACCAGCACCGGGCTGGTCACCTGCGACGCCGGGGTCAGCCTGGAGCAGCTCATGGTGGCGGGCCTGCCGTCCGGCTGGTTCGTGCCGGTCTCGCCCGGGACCCGGCAGGTCACCGTGGGCGGGGCGATCGCCGCGGACGTGCACGGCAAGAATCACCATGCCGCGGGCAGCTTCGCCCAGCACGTGCCGTGGTTCGACCTGCTGCTGCCAGACGGCCGCCAGTGCCGGGTGACGCCCGGCGGTGATCCCCGCCTGTTCTGGGCCACGGCCGGGGGGATGGGCCTGACCGGCATCATCCTGGCCGCGGCCGTCCAGCTGACGCCGGTGCAGACCTCCCGGGTCCGGGTGGACACCGTCCGCACCGCCGACATCGACGAGACCATGGCCTACCTGTCGGCTACCGACGACCGTTACGGCTACACGGTGGCCTGGACGGACTGCCTGGCCCGCGGGACCAGCCTCGGCCGGTCCGTGATCACCAGCGGCGATTTCGCGGCGCCCGGGGACCTGGGGCCGAAGGACCGGCGCAGCCCGCTGGCGTTCCGGCCCGGCGCCCGGGTCGGCGCCCCGCGGGGTTTCCCGTCCGGGCTGCTGAACCCGGTGACGGTCGGGCTGGCCAACGAAGCCTGGTTCCGCAAGGCCCCGCGGCGGCGGGAGAGCGAGATCCAGACCATCGGCGCCTTCTTCCACCCGCTGGACGGGATCAGGAACTGGAACCGGGTATACGGCCCGGCGGGCTTCCGCCAGTACCAGTTCGTGGTGCCCTATGGCCAGGAAGGGGTGGTGCGCCGGGCGCTGGAGCGGATCAGCGGCGCGCGCGCCCCCTCGTTCGTGACCGTGCTCAAGCGGTTCGGCCCGGCGGACCCGGGGTTCCTGTCCTTCCCGCTGGCGGGCTGGACGCTGGCGCTGGACTTCCCGGCGGGCACGCCGGGCCTGGCCGGGCTGCTGGACCAGCTTGACGACGAGGTACTGGACGCCGGCGGCCGGGTCTACCTGGCCAAGGACTCCCGGGTGCGGCCCGGGGTTTTCGCCGGGATGTACCCGCGGCTGGAGGAGTTCCGCAAGCTCCGGGCCGAACTGGATCCCGGCGGCGTGCTCGCCTCCGATCTGTCCCGGCGGCTGGAGATCTAGCGCCGGTCTCGCTCCCGGAAGGGAAGGTGAGATCCCGCGACGGAGGATGGGGTCAGCGGGTGAGGATGAAGTCGCCGGGGTCACGCGGGGGCCGGTCCGGGGCCGGGGCCGCCGGGTGGCCCACCCCCACCGCGCCCATCGGCTCCCATGCCGCCGGCAGGCGGAGGGCGGCCGCCGCGACCGGCCGGCAGAACATGGTGCTGGACACCCAGCACGAGCCCAGGCCTTCCACGGCCAGCGCGACCAGGAGGTTCTGCACGGCCGCGCCCACCGCCACCACGAACATCTCCCGCTCGGCGGCCCCGCGCCGCGCGTCCGGGTAGACGTGGGCCGCGTCGGCGACCAGGCACGGCACGATGATCAGCGGAGCGCGGCGCAGTGGCTCACCGCGCCGGACCCGCCGGGCGATCTGCTCCTCGGTGAACCCGTCCGCGCGGAGGTCGGAGATCCACGCGGCCAGCATGTCGTCCAGCAGCGCGGTCCGGGCCCGGGCTGAGGCCAGCACCGCGAACCGGCACGGCGTGGAGTGATGCGGCGCCGGCGCGGTGAGGGCGGCGGCGATCGCGCGGCGCACCGCCTCGGCGTCCACCGGGTCGGCGGTGAACTCCCGGACCGTCCGCCGCGCGGACAGCACCTCGGACGCGCCGTAGCGGAACATGTCCTCCGCGGCGGGCCGGATCAGCGCCTGGGCGCCGGGGCCGTCGGCCTCGCTGACCAGGTCGGCCAGTCCCCGGACCAGGGCCACGGGGATGCTGGCCAGCTTGCCCTTGACCAGGTCGGCGGCGGACGCCAGTTCGTCCGCGACGGCCGTGACCGTCACCTCAAGCGTCCGGCCGAAGGTGTCCGCCTGGCCGCGGTAGTCGCGCAGCGGGGCCAGCCCGGCGACGCCGATGGCCGCGTCCGCCTGGCCCATCCGCCAGGGCCGGCCCATGGTGTCGGTGATCACCACCGCGACGGTGACGCCCCGCCGGTCGCGCAGCCCGCGGCGGATCCGGCGGGCCGAGTCGTCCGGGTCCGCGGGCAGCAGCGCCACCGTGCCCGCGGCGGTGTTGGAGTCGTCCACCCCGGCCGCGGCGAGGACCAGGCCGTGGTGGGTCTCCACGATGCGGGCGGGGCCGCGCCGCGCCACCACCCGGACCGTCTCGGCGTCGATCGCCTTGTCCCGGTCGGCCCGGATGACGCGGCCCTCCGCCTTGCTGACGATCTTGGAGGTGACCACCACGATGTCGCCGTCGGCCAGGTCCGGCGCGGCGTCCGCGATCAGGCTGGCCAGATCGTCGCCCGGGCCGATTTCGGGGATGCCGGGGACGCCGGTCACCGAGACGGCGCGCCCGGTGCTGGGGTCGCCGGCGCCGCTGACGGTCATCCGCACAGCTCCTGGGCCAGGTCGAGGGCGGCCCGGGCGATGGTGGCGGTGGTGGCGAGGCTGGTCATGTACAGCGGCAGCGCACGGACCGTGATCCCGGCCAGTTCCGGCGCGTCCACGGCCGCCTTGTCCTGCTCGTCCACCAGCCAGCCGTTCAGCAGCCCGGGACCGTAGTGGGCCGCGACGGCCTGGGCGGTGGCGGGGACCCCGATGGCGGCCAGGCAGGCATCGGCCATGCCGCGCACCGGCGCCCCGCCGATGATCGGGGAGACCCCGACGACGGTCTTGGCCCGGACGGCGTCGGCGATCGCGGGCACGGCGAGGATGGCGCCGATGCTGACCACCGGGTTGGAGGGCGGGAAAAGGATCACGTCGGCCGCGGCGATCGCCTCCAGGACGCCCGGGGCGGGCCGGGCCTGGGCCGCGCCCTCGACGAGGATGTCGGTTGCGGGCACCGAGGCGTGCAGCCGCACCCACCACTCCTGGAAGTGCACGGTGCGGCGGGACCCGGCCTGCCCCGGCTCGTCGGCCAGGACCACGTGGGTCTCGGTCCGGTCGTCCGTCATCGGGATCAGCGTCACCCCGGGCTGCCAGCGCTGGCACAGCGCGGCCGTGGCCGCGGACAGCGGCTGCCCCGCCGCCAGCATGCTGGTCCGGACGATGTGCGTGGCGAAGTCCTTGTCACCCAGGTTGAACCAGTCTGGCCCGGACCAGCCGGAGCCGGAGCCGTAGGCCTTGAGCTCGGCCAGGACGGTGAACGTGTCGGAGTCCCGGCCCCAGCCCTGCTCCTCGCTGATCCCGCCGCCGAGGGTGTACATCACGGTGTCCAGATCGGGCGAGACGTGCAGGCCGAACAGGATGATGTCGTCCCCGGTATTGCCGATGACGGTGATGTCGGCGTCCGGGGCCTCAGCCTTCAGCCCGCGCAGGAAGCGCGCGGCCCCGACTCCGCCTGCCAGCACGGTGATGCGCATGGCGGCCAGTCTTGCAACCCTGGCTCAGCAGGTTCCCGCGAACCCCCCGGGAAGCCCGTTTCCAGGGGCCGGAACGGCCCGCGGCGATGCTGGGGCCTCAAGTTTCTGGGCGGACTTTCCCGTCATCAGGGTCAAGAACATTGCGCTTTACCACGTATCCAGCTTGACGCGACGCAAGACACGCGGGTGTAATTTCAAGCGTGTAGTTTTCCGTGTTCCGGGGGAGAGGACACGGGCATCGAAGGGGTAGGAGGTGCACGGTGGCTGACGTCATCGTCCCGCTGGCGTCCGTCGGGTTCGGAATTGGTGTCGATGACGCCACCGAGCCTGGCTGGCAAGATCGCGCCTTGTGCGCACAGACGGATCCGGAGGCTTTCTTCCCTGAGAAGGGTGGCTCCACCCGGGAGGCCAAGAAGGTCTGCCGGGGTTGTGAGGTCCGGGTGGAATGCCTGGAGTACGCGCTCGAGCATGATGAGCGCTTTGGCATCTGGGGCGGGTTGTCCGAGCGTGAGCGGCGCCGGATGAAGCGCGAGGCGGTCTGACCGTCCCGGTCTGATACGGACCGGGCTAGTCCGGACTGCGTTAGTCCGCGCTGGGCTGGTCCGTGCCAGGCTGGTCCGGGTCAGGCCAGTTCGCCTGGTCCGTTCGCTGGCGCCGGGGGCCACTGTTGGTCACCGCTGGTTAACTGCCTGGACAGCCGTGCAGCTTGCGCCGCACGGCGGCCCGGGCGGCTGGCTGCCCGGGTGACAGTGGTCTGCACTGAAGCGTCCAGAGTGCCTGCCCGGCCGGTATCGGGTCGCGTATTGTTCACGCGTACCCGCCCCGGCTGGGCCCTCGAGTGGACAGCTGGCGGCGCCCTAGCAGGTGCCCATTCTGACCAGCAAGCGGACTCGTGTCGACAACTAACACGCAGGGCCAGCACGTCGTTACCGCGGTGATCGTCGCTCACGACGGCGCCGCGTGGCTGCCGCATATCGCGGAGGCGCTGCTCGGTCAGACCCGCCCGGTGCAGCGGGTTGTCGCCGTGGATACCGGCAGCCGGGACCGCAGCGGTGCCGTGCTCGCCGAGCTGCTGGGCCGCTCGGTGGTGTTCGGGATGGACCGCAAGACCGGATACGGCGCGGCCATCGCGCACGCGCTCCGGCACCGGGCGGCCAACACCAACGTCCCCGGGCCGGCCGGGCTGGCCCCGGGTGAGCGGACCGAGTGGGTCTGGCTGCTGCACGACGACTGCGAGCCCGCTCCGGACGCCCTGGAGCAGTTGCTGCGCGGTGCGGCTGAAGCGCGCTCGTCGGCGGTGCTCGGGCCGAAGGTGATGGACTGGGCGGACCGCCGGGTGCTGCTCGAGACCGGGGTCACCATCGACGGGGCCGGGCGCCGGATCACCGGCATCGAACCCCGCGAGGTGGACCAGGGCCAGCATGACGGGGACCGTGACGTCATGGCGGTGAGCTCCGCCGGGATGCTGGTCCGCCGGGATGTCTGGGATCAGGTCGGCGGTTTCGACCCGGCCATGCCGCTGCTGCGTGACGACGTCGACTTCTGCTGGCGGGTGCATGCCGCCGGGCACCGGGTGCGGGTGGTCACCGACGCCGTGGTCTACCACCTCGAGGCCACGGCCCGGAACCGGCGCACGCCGTCCGCTGCCCCGCGGCCGCGCCGGATGGACCGGCACAACGCGCTGCTCACGCTGCTGGCTAACCTGCCGCTGGGGCCCGCGCTGTCCGCGCTGGCGGGCAACCTGCTGCTGTCCGCCCTGCGCACCGTGTTCTTCCTGCTCGCCAAGCGCCCCCGGGCCGCCCTCGACGAGTTCACCGGGGTCGGGTCGGTCCTCGGGCATCCGCTGCAGCTGGCCGCGGCCCGGCGGCGCCGGGCCCGGGGCAGGCGGGCCGCCTACAGCCGCCTGCGCGGCTGACCTGCCTCCCGGCCACTCGGTGCGGCGCCTGGCGGAGTTCGCCGCGAGCGTGTTCTACACCTCGACCCAGATCGACACGGCGGGCAGCCATCACGCCACGGACGACCCGTCCGACGACGACTTCATGCTCGTGGACAACGGGCTCGCGCAGCGGATCCTGACCCACCCGGGCGTCCTGCTGGTGGCCGGGCTCACCATCATCGCGCTGGTCGCGGAGCGCTCGCTGCTGGGCGCGGGCACGCTGACCGGCGGGGCACTGACCCCAGCCTGGGGTGGCGCGGCCGCGCTCTGGCATGAGTACCTGCAGGGGTTCCACCCGGCCGGGATCGGATCGGCCAGCTCCACCCCGCCTTACGTGGCGGTCATCGCCGTACTCGCCACGGTGCTCGGCGGCAAGCCCTGGCTGGCCATCGACGTCATCATGATCGGCGCTATCCCGCTCGCCGGGCTCGCGGCCTTCCTGGCGACCCGCCGGCTGACCAAGTCAGTCCTGGCCCGGGTCTGGGCCGCTGTGGCCTACGCCCTGCTGCCGGTCGGCATGGGCGCGGTGGCGGCCGGCCGCTTCGGCTCGGCCGTGGTCTTCGTCCTCATCCCCGTTATCGCCGTGCTGGCCGCCCGGATCTTCACCGAGGCCCCGCGCCGGGCCCGCCGGGCGGCCTGGGCGACCGGCCTGGTCGTCGCGATAGCAGCCGCCTTCGTCCCGCTGATCTGGGTCGTCACCGTCCTGGCCGCCCTGCTCGCCGCCGTGGTCTTCCATCGTTCGGGCCGGGGCATGCTGCTCAACCTGGGCATCACCGCGGTCGTGCCCCCGGTGCTGCTGCTGCCGTGGACGCTGGACGTCGCCACCCGGCCGTCCCTGCTGTTCCTCGAGGCCGGGGACAAGGTGCCCGGGCTGGCCACCGCGGCCCTGCCCGCCCGGTCACTGCTGCTGCTGTCCCCGGGCGGCCCGGGCCTGCCGCCGTTCTGGGTGACCGGCGGCCTGGCCCTGGCCGCGCTGGGTGCGCTGCTGCTCACGGCCCGGCGGTCCCTGGTCATGGCGGGCTGGTCGGTGGCCCTGCTCGGCCTGCTGGTCTCGATCGCCGTGAGCCGGATGCTGCTGACCACGGACGACGCCAGCAAGCGCGTGGTCGCCTGGCCCGGGATCTCGCTCGCGATCGCGGCGGCGGGCCTGGTGCTCGCGGCGGTCGCGGCGGCCGATGCCCTGCCCGTCCAGCTCAGCGAGGGACGGTGGCGCCGCCCGGCCGGTCTGGGTGTCCTGTTCCTGATCGTGGCGGCGTGCAGCGCGCCGCTGCTGGCCGCGGGTTCCTGGGTGGAAGCCGGGGTCCGGGGCCCGGTCGGCGGGGCGGCCGCGCCGGTGCTCCCCCCGTTCGTCAGCGTGTCCTCCAACACCGGGCAGCGGTTGCGCACCCTCGTCCTGCGCGCCGGGCACGGGACCATTACCTACGAGGTGCTCCGCGGCGCCGACCCGCTGCTGGGGGCCACCGACCTGGCCCAGCCCCCGGCCGCCCAGCGCACCCTGGACGCCGTCGTGTCCACCCTGGCCGCGCCGGGCGGCGGGGACGCCCAGAACCAGGGCCAGGCCCTGGCGGCGATGGGCATCGGCTACGTACTGCTGCCGACGCCGGCCGACACCACGCTGGCCAGCACCCTGAACGACGTCGCCGACCTGCGCCCGGTAAGCAAGACGTCCGCCTTCCAGCTGTGGCGGGTGGCGCGCACCGCGGCCCGTGTCCGGGTCCTCGAGCCGGGCGGCCAGCTGGTCGCGGTGCCCTCCGGGCAGGTGAGCGTCTCGGCGGTGGCCGCGCCGCGCAGCGGCGGCACCCTGGAGCTGGCCGAGCCGGGCGGCGGCTGGACCGCCACCCTCAACGGCACGGCGCTGCAGTCTGTCCCCTCGCCAGCGGGCAGCTGGGCCCAGGCCTTCCGGCTTCCGGCCGGCGGCGGCACGCTCGACATCTCCCACAGCCAGCTGAGCCGGACCCTGATCGTGGTGCTGGAGGTGCTGGCCCTGCTGGTGGTGGTCGCGCTCGGGCTGCCGGGCGCCCGGGTTCCCGGCGAGAGCGCCGCGGCGGCCGGAGCGGAGCGGGCCGCGGGCCGCCGCCGGGAGCGCGGCCGCGAGAAGCCCGAAGGACTCACCGAACCAGGGCTGGAACCCGGGCTGGAGCCGGGGAGCACGCCCGGCGAGGACGAGGAATCGTCCCGGGGCAGCCGGCTGTCCCGCCGGGCGGCGGCTGCGGGCCGGGCCTCGGGCCGGCCGGGGCGCCGGGCCGCGGCATCGGGACCGGGTGCGTCCCGGCCGGGCGCATCCCGGCCCGGAGCCGGGGGACTGGGCGCGGGACCCGGCGCACCGCTCAGCGGGCCGGGCGCAGGCCGGCGCGGGACGCTCGGCCCCTCCCGCTCCCCACGGCACGAAAACGAAGACCTCGATGCGTTCCCCGGAGCCGACCTGGCCATGGACGCCGGGGCGGCCGCCGCGACGGGTCCCGGGGCGGCGGCCGGTTTCGGGCCGGACGCCGCCGGCCCCCCGGCGGACCTGCCCCCGGCCCTGACCGGCCCGCCGGCCAGCGGAGGGTTCTGGGACCAGGACGACGACCCCACCTTGCTGGGGGACCGGGGGAGCGCACCCTGGGAACAGGTCGCCGCGCCGCCCGCCGCGGCGGCCTCGGCGGGTGCGGAACGGGCCGGCGGCCAGGACGATGACCCGGCCGCCAGCCGGGGTGGCCGCAAACGATGGCTGCGCGGCCGTAAGACCAGGGAACGCAGCGCCCCGGAGCCGGAGACGGCGCTGTCGGCGGCGTCCGGGACCGGCGCTGGCGGACGTGGCCGCGCCGGGGACGATGCCAGCTGGCCAGGTGAGGCCGGCGCTGAGTACCCGGCGGGCCAGTACGCCGCAACCGGGCACCGCGCTGGAGCCGGCCCCGGCCCCTACCGTCACGCGCCCGGGGACACCAGCGGTCCTTACCCGGGCCCCTCTTACGGCAGTGGTGAATATCCCAGCGGCGAGTACCGCGGTGCCGGTGACGGCGGGCCCGGCTACGAGGGCACCGGTTATGGCGAGACCAGTTATGGCGGTGCCGGGCAGGATGACTCCGGGCCGGGCCGGGCTGGTGTCCGCGGCGCTGGCTACAACAGCGGTGGCTACCGCAGTGCTGGCCACAACAGCGGTGCCTATCCCAGTGGTAGCGACAGCAGTGGCGGGCACAGCCGTGCTGGCTACGGTGACGGCGGCACGGCCCACGGGAGTGGGGCCTACGGGAGTGGCCAGTATCCGCAGGCCGGCCAGGGCGGCGGACGGCGGGTGAGCCGCGGCCGGCTGCCCGGCGATGATGATGTGCTGCCGCCGCGGCGGGGGACGGCCTCCGGAGGTTATCCGGCCGAACCGGGCCCCGCGCCGGCCGGTTCCGGCCGGCGCGGAACGGGCTACCCCGGCGCCGCGCCGCCGGGCGCGGCCTATCCGGGCGCGCCGGACTACCCGGAGTCCGCTGGTTACTCCGCCCGGTCCTCCCGGTCCGGCGGATACCCGCAGGACTCGTCCCGGTCCGATGCTGGCGGGCCCGGCCCGGGCTGGTCCAATCCGGGTGACTCTCGTCCGGGTGAGTCTGGTTCTGCCTGGTCCAGTCCAGGTCGCTCTGATCCGGGTGGGTCCGGTCCGGCCTGGTCCAGCCCGGGTGGCCCTGATCCGGCTGAGCCGGGCCCGGCCTGGTCCAGCGCGGGCCGCTCCGGCTCCGTCTGGCCAGAACCCGGCCCCGGCAGCGGGGGCTTTCCCAGCCCGGCGGAGCCGCACGCGGCCCACGAGGGCGCCGGGTACGTTCCCGCCGAATTCCCGGCCGCTGAGTACCCGGCCCCTGAGTACCCTGCTCCCGAGTACCCCGCCCCTGAGTACCCGGCCCCTGAGTACCGGGGCAGCGACTATCCCGGTCCCCGGTACCCGGGCCCTGACGAGCCCGGCGCCGGGGAGTACTCGGGCACGGAGTACCCCGGCCCCGACTATCCCGCTCCCGAGGACTACTCCGGCAGCCGCGCGCACGGGACCCGGGGCCGTGATCCCGCCGACGAGCCAGGGGATGGTGACTGGTGAGGAACCTGCGCGGCAGCCGGGTTCTGTTCGCGGCCGTGGTGGTCGTCCTGCTGGGTGGCCTCTACGCGCTGGCTGGCCTGCGGCACCCCATCTCGCTCAGCGCCGGATCGGCGCCCACGGCTCCGCGCTCGGTCCCGGTGACCTCGGTGACCCGGGTCTGCCCCGCGCCAGGGGCCCAGTTCAGCCGGGGTGCCGGCCTCGCGGTGATGGCGTCCCCGGGCAGCCCGGCGTCCGCCGGGAAGGGGGTCGCGGTCGTGACCCGGCTGGCGGGCCCGGGCCGCAGCACGGCCGGCCCGGCGGTGCTCAGCATCACCAAGGCCGGGACGCCGCGGCTCGCCACCGTGAACGTTGACCGCACCACCCGGGCCCAGACTGGCCCCAAGGGGAAGCCCGCCGCGACCACGGTGGTATCCACGGCCACCCCGGGCGGGGTCGTGGTCCAGGCCAGCGGAGCGCTGGCCCAGGGCCTGAACGTGGAGCAGACCGCCGGAACGGGCCTGCCCACCGCGGCCTGCAGCAGCCCGGGCACCGACTTCTGGTTCGCCGGCCCCGGACAGCGCACCGCCGGGCGCATCCAGGTGTACCTGATGAACGCGAGCAGCCAGGTGGCCGACGCGGACGTGGACATCTTCACCGACGCCGGGCCGCTGCAGGACACCACCGATAACGGGATCACCGTGCCGCCGCACGGGATGATCGTCCAGTCGCTGGCCCCGGTGCTGCGCAACTCCCGGTCGCTCGCCCTGCACGTGCGGACCAGCGTGGGGCAGGTGGCCGCCGCGGTCCAGGAGAGCACCGGGACCGGCGAGGGAGCGTGGCTGCCAGCCGCCCAGGCCCCGTCCACCCACCTGGTGATCCCGGGCTTGCCGGCCGCGCCCGGCAGCCGCGACCTCTACCTCTCGGTGCCCGGCGTGAAGGACGCGAACGTCTCGGTCTCCGCGGTCACGTCCCGCGGCACGTACCAGCCCACCGGAGCGGGCGGCATCGACATCCCCGGCGGGTCCGCCGCGGAGGTCTCGCTGCCGTCGCTGGCCGGGATCCCGGCCGCGATCAAGCTGACCGCCAGCGCCCCGATCGCCGCCACCATCATGATCCCCGGAGGAGCCAACGGCTCGCCGGGCTCCTTCACCGCGGCCGCGCCCGCGATCGAGGAGCAGGGCGTGATCGCGGACAACCTGACCGGCTCCGGCCGGGCGTCCGCGCTGATCCTGTCCGCGCCGCACGCTACGGCGCGGGTGAGCGTGGCCCAGATCTCCTCAGCGGGCTCGGCGCGCCGTACCCAGACCGTGCAGATCAAATCCGGGAAGAGCGCCGTGGTGGCGCTCAAGGCGGTGCCTGGGGCGCCGCGTGGCACGCCGTTCGCGGTGGTGATCTCGCCCCTCGCGGGATCTGGCCCGGTCTACGCGGGCCGCGTGATCTCGGCTAGCGGGACGGGCGGCGCGCTGCAGGCGCTGCTCCCGGTGGCCAGCTCGCTGGTCACCATCCCGCTGCCCCTGGTCCGCAACGAGGCCATCTCTGCCGTGCCGTGAGCTGAACCCGGCGGACGACGGTCAGTCCAGGTCCCCGAAGCCCGGGTCCACGTCCTCCGGGTCGACGCCGAGCAACCGGGCGAACTCCTCCACCACCACCTCGAAGACGAGTTCGCCCAGTTCATCCTCGCTGTCGGCGCGCGCCGCGAGCGGCCGCCGGTACACCACGATCCGCGGCGGCCGGGCTACCGCCCCGCCGGCTGTGCCCGGCGAGCCGGGATCCAGCCGGGCCAGCGACACGCTTTCCGGCCCGAGGCCGGGCGGGTCCGGCGGCGGGATCTCCTCGACCGCGAACTCCACCCCGGACAGCTGGGCCTCCCAGCGCGGCTCCAGCCGGGCCACCGCCTCCAGGATGAGCTCGTCGAACCGCTGCGACCGGCTCCGGTGCAGGGGCACCCCGGGCGGGGCCAGCACGCCGCGCAGCCCGCGCCCATGCCGGTCGCGCCGCCTGATCCGGGCGCGGTTTTCCGGGGGTTTGTCCCCGTCCCCCTCACCGGTATGCACAGTTGCCGAGGGTATCCCGGGTGCTCGCCCGGCGCCCGGCGGCCGCGCCGCGCGGGTCCGGCGGGCCCCGTTCGCGCCCGCCGAGCGGGGCGCTGAGCGAGACACGATCGTGCAGTGTGCCCCGGGTGGTGGCGTTACCGCCCGCGGATGGGTACGGTCAGCCGTTGTGAGCGTTGCACGCGGCCCCTCTCCCCTCCGGTCGCGCTGGCACGCCACGAACCGGTGCGGCCGGGCCGGCGGCCGGTCATGGTGAGCGCCCGCCGTTGCTCCCGGCCGGCCTGCAAGCACCCGGCCGTGTACACGCTGACGTACGTGTACCGCGACTCCACGGCGGTACTCGGCCCGCTGGCCGCCTACGTCGAGCCGCACTGCTACGACCTGTGCTCGGCCCATGCCGACCGGCTGACCGCGCCGCGCGGCTGGGACGTGGTCCGGCTCCCGGTCGAGCCCGTGCCGCCGGAAACCGATGACCTGGAAGCGCTGGCCAACGCGGTGCGTGAGGCCGCCCTGCCGCCGGCCGGTGAGCCGGTCGGCCAGGGCATCGAAGTGGGCAGGCGGGGCCACCTGCGGGTCTTGCGCTCCTCACCCGACGCACGGGACCGGCTGAGGTAACCCGGCCTGCTGGCTGGCGGGCCGGTAGGCTCGGTCTCCATGTTCCGCGGCCAGCCGGCCGCCAGCCGTCCGGGCGGGCGCAGTTCCGCGGAATATTTGGGCACCGGTATCCCAGCACCTCATAAAGCAGGCGCCGGTCCGGCGCTGGCTGCGGCAATGTGGCCAGTGCTGCGGTCCAGTGCCGGGCCCGGTGCCAGGTGGCCGGACCCGCCTGGGCGGCCAGCCGGAATGACGCAAACGGACCCGGGCGCGTGACCGCCGGGTTAGATACGGGAGGCAGAGCCTCAGTGGGCTCCTACGAGAAGATCTTCAAGGCCTATGACGTCCGCGGGATCGTCCCCGACGAGCTCGATGAGGATGTCGCCGAATCGGTAGGGGCCGCGTTCGTCCGGCTCACCGGCGCCCCCAGTGTGGTCACCGTGCACGACATGCGGACCTCATCCCGCCCGCTGGCCGAGGCGTTCGGCCGGGGCGCCGCGTCCCAGGGAGCCGACGTCATCGAGGGCGGCCTCGGCTCGACCGACATGCTGTACTACGCGAGCGGCAGCCTGGGCATGCCCGGCGCGATGATCACGGCTAGCCACAACCCGGCCAAGTACAACGGGATCAAGCTGTGCCGGGAGGGGGCCCGGCCGGTCGGCGCGGAGACCGGGCTGATCCAGCTGCGGGACGCGGCGGCCCAGGGCCTGCCGCCGTACCACGGCACCCCCGGCGTCGTCGTGCAGCGGGACCTGCTTTCCGGATACGCCAGCCACCTCAAGAAGCTGGTCGATCTGTCGGCTATCCGGCCGCTGAAGGTGGCCGTGGACGCGGGCAACGGGATGGCCGGGCACACCGTGCCGAAGGTCTTCGAGGGGCTGCCGATCACCGTGGTGCCGCTCTACTTCGAGCTGGACGGGACCTTCCCGAACCACGAGGCCAATCCGATCGATCCGGAGAACCTGCGCGACCTGCAGCGTGCGGTGATCGATTCGGAGGCCGACATCGGCCTGGCCTTCGACGGGGACGCGGACCGCTGCTTCGTGGTGGACGAGCGCGGGCACATCGTCTCGCCCTCGGTGCTCACCGCCCTCATCGCTGTCCGGGAGCTGGCCCGCGAGCCCGGCGCCGCCGTCATCCACAACCTGATCACCTCCCGCGCAGTGCCCGAGATCATCACCGAGCACGGCGGTATCCCCATACGGACTCGTGTCGGGCACTCGTTCATCAAGGCGCGGATGGCCGAGACGGGAGCCGTGTTCGGCGGCGAGCACTCCGGCCACTTCTATTTCCGTGACTTCTGGTACGCCGACTCGGGGATGCTCGCGGCCTTGCACGTGCTGGCCGCGCTCGGCGAGCAGGATGCTCCCCTGTCCGACATTCTGGCTGGTTACGGCCGGTATGTGGCTACTGGTGAGATCAACAGCGAGGTAGCTGACCAGGCCGGGGCGACCGCGCGGGTCCGCGCGGAGTTCGCCAGCCGGCCCGGCATCACATCCGACGAGCTCGACGGGCTGACCATCACGGGCGATGGCTGGTGGTTCAACCTGCGCCCGTCCAACACCGAACCGTTGCTCCGGCTGAATCTGGAGGCATCGGACGAGGACACTATGCTCAGGCTGCGCGACGAGGTGCTCGGCATCGTGCGCGGTTAGCCCGGGTATCCGGGCTTTCCCGGAGACCCACGCACTTGTGGAGAACTAGTGAAGATCGACGACTGGCTGCTCGACATTCTCGCCTGCCCGAAGTGCCACGCGCCGCTGCGCGTGGACGAGGCCGCCAGCGAACTGGTGTGCACCGGCGAGGACTGCGGCCTGGCCTACCCCGTGCGCGACGATATCCCGGTGCTCCTGGTTGACGAGGCGCGACAGCCGGGAACTCCATCGTGACCCTGGCCCCTCAGGACCGCCTGGACGACCTGGCCCTGCTGGAGGCTGGAGATCCGGGTGGCGTGCTCCGGCAGGTGGCGTCGGCAGCCGCACAGGTGCGCACCTCGGCCCGGGTCACGGCGGAGACCGACCTGGGGCCGGTGATCTCGGCCGGCCGCCCGAGATCGATCGTGGTCACCGGGATGGGCGGCTCCGGGGTGGCGGGCGATGTGCTCTCCGCGGTCTGCGGCCCCGGTGCCGCCTTGCCGGTCGTCGCGCAGCACGACTACCGGCTGCCGGGCTGGGTCGGTGCGGCCGACCTGGTCATCGCGGTGTCCTGCTCGGGCCAGACCGAGGAGACCCTGTCGGCGGCGGAGGAAGCGGTGCGCCGGGGCTGCCCACTGCTCGCCGTGGGCGGGGCGGGCTCCGCGCTGGCCCTGATCGCCGAGCAGGCCCGGGCCCCGTTCATCCCGGTCGAGCCCGCGGGCATGCCGCGCGTTACGTTGTGGGGCCTGGCCGTGCCACTGTTGATCATCGCGGACCGGCTGGGCGTGGCGGACATCCCGGCGGCGGGGCTCGAGGCGGCCGCCGCGGACCTGGAGCGGGTCTCCCACCTCTGCCGGCCGGACAGCGAGTCGTTCGTCAACCCGGCCAAAACGCTGGCCCTGGAGCTGGCCGGGACGCTGCCCATGATCTGGGGCAGCTCGCCGCTGACCGGCGTGGCGGCCACCCGGTTCGCGTGCCAGCTGAACGAGAACGCCAAGTACCCGGCGGTCACCGGGGTGCTGCCCGAGGCCAACCACAACCAGGTGGTGGTGTTCGACGGCCCCTTCGCCCCGTGGCCCGCCGGGGGGCAGGTGACGCTGGACGAGGAGGCGGATCCGCGCCCCCCGGTGCCGCTGCGGCTCGTCATCCTCCGGGACCGCCAGGAGCACCCGCAGGTGGCCCGCAGGCGCGAGGTGTCGGCCGAACTGGCGGCGCAGCGCGGGATCGAGGTGAGTGAGCTCGCCGCGGACGGTGACACGCCGCTGCAGCGGCTGGCCAGCCTGATCCAGCTCATCGACTACGCCACCGTGTACCTGGGCATCGCGATCGGTGTCGACCCCGGCCCGATCGCTGTGATCAGCGAGCTGAAGGAACGGATCGTCTAGTTGCCTGACGCGCCGTTGCCTGACCCGGTTTTGCCTGACGCCCAGGCGGAAGAGCCCTCCTCCGAGGGACTGCGCGCGGTGCTGGCCGCGCTGGGCGCGAACCTCGGCATCGCGGTCACCAAGCTCGTGGCGTTCGCCATCACCGGGTCGGCATCCATGCTCGCCGAGTCGGTGCACTCCGTGGCGGACAGCGGGAACCAGGCCCTCCTGCTGCTCGGCCGCCGCCGGGCCCGGCAGGAACAGACCGAGGAGCACCCGTTCGGTTTCGGCCGGGAACGCTACTTCTACGCGTTCATCGTGGCCGTGGTGCTGTTCACGGTGGGCGCGGTGTTCTCGCTGTACGAGGGCGTCCACAAGATCATGAGCCCGGAGCCGATCCATTCGCCGGTGGTGGCCTTCGTGGTCCTGATCATCGCGATGGGCCTGGAGAGCTTCTCGCTGCGCACCGCGGTGCACGAGACGAACCTGGTCCGCGGCCGGAACGGATGGCGGGCGTTCATCCGCCGGGCCAAGGCCCCTGAGCTGCCCGCCATCCTGCTCGAGGATCTGGCCGCGCTGACCGGGCTGGTCTTCGCGCTGGCCGGGGTGGCGCTGACCGTCATCACCGGCGACCCGGTCTGGGACGGGGCGGGCTCGCTGGCTATCGGCATCCTGCTCGGCTGCGTGGCCGCGATCCTGGCGGTCGAGATGAAGAGCCTGCTGATCGGGGAGTCGGCCAGCACCGAGGTGGAGCGGGCGATCGTCACGGCCCTGGAAGCGGGCCCGGAGGTGCAGCGGGTCATCCACCTGCGGACCCTGCACATGGGCCCGGAGAGCCTGCTCGTCGCGGCCAAGATAGCGATCAGCGGCGCGGACAGCGCGGCGCTGGTGGCCGCCGGGATCGACGCGGCCGAACGGCGGGTCCGCAGCGTGGTACCGATCGCCGAGATGATCTACCTGGAGCCCGATATCTACCAGCCGGGCAAGGCGGATGTCACCGACCCGGCCATCCGCGCGGTGCGCCGCCCCCGCCGCCCCGGCGACTAGCCCGTATCCCGGGCACCACCAGCACCACAGGTCACCTCATCGGGGCCAGTTGATCATGGCCAGCGTTGACTCTTCACGCGACGTGCGTTCTGGTGGGTGTTTTGTCCGTTTATGGCGCACGACACGACGGGCGTGAAGAGTGGG
Source organism: uncultured Actinomycetes bacterium (assembly GCA_963837335.1). GTDB lineage: Bacteria > Actinomycetota > Actinomycetes > Streptosporangiales > Streptosporangiaceae > RYN-230. The sequence continues at coordinate 100,998 of CAWINS010000030.1, forward strand.
CAGGAGGGGCCAGTGTGACTGGAGGGATGGGGCCGGAAAGAACCGCCGCGGCGGGCCGAGGGGGTGGTGGGGCTTACTTGGGTTATGGGCGGGGGGAGGACGTGGGTGGTCCGGGACGGCGGGCTGGAGGATGCGCTGGAGCGCCCGGCCCGGCCGGCGGTCCCGCCCGGCCGGGTGGCGCTGGGCGGATCGGGCGCTGGCCCATGCTGAGGAGGCGCAGGGCCCGTTCCTTCTCGAAGTCCAGGGCGCTGCCGGGCGGGGGCGGGATCCGCCCGATCCGGCGGCCCAGCTCCGCGACCTGGGCCCGGACCCCGGGCTCGGCCAGCACCCGCAGGCCGAAGGCCAGCGCGGCCGGGCTGATGTCCAGCCGCCGCTCCAGGTCCAGGGCCAGCGCCACCGCGGCCACGTCCTGATCACGGAACTGGCGGTGCCCCGGGCCGCGCCGCGCTCCGCCTCCCGCCGCGCGCCCCGGTGCGCGGCCTTCCCGGCCCGCCTCATGGAGTCCCGCCCCTCCCAGGGCGGGCAGGAGGCCCAGGGCCTCCCGGTAGCGGAGCATCCGGGGGGACGTGCCGAGCCGCTGGGCGGCCTCCGTGATGCGCATAGGCTGAATCTAACATCTTTTTGTCAAGAAACCCGCCTGAAGGCTGCGGCCGGGCCGGGCCGTGCCGTACGGTCGGGGGAGCCGACCATCCGTGACCCTGCTGAGGAGTGTCATGCCCACCGAATCCGTCCCGTTCAAGGTCGCCGATCTGTCGCTCGCCGACTTCGGGCGCAAGGAGATCCGGCTCGCCGAGCACGAAATGCCGGGGCTGATGGCGGTCCGGGAGGAGTACGCGGACGCGCAGCCGCTGCGCGGGGCGCGGATCACCGGATCGCTGCACATGACCATCCAGACGGCTGTCCTGATCGAGACCCTCGCCGCCCTGGGCGCCCAGGTCCGGTGGGCCAGCTGCAACATCTTCTCCACCCAGGACCACGCCGCCGCGGCGATCGCGGTCGGGCCGGAGGGCACCCCGGAAGACCCCCAGGGCATCCCGGTGTTCGCCTGGAAGGGCGAGACGCTGGAGGAGTACTGGTGGTGCACGAACCAGGCGCTGACCTGGGCGGGCCAGGACGGCCCCAACATGATCCTCGATGACGGCGGCGACGCCACCATGCTGGTGCACAAGGGCGCCGAGTATGAGGGCGCCGGGGCCGTCCCGTCCGCGGCCGAGGACGACGCCGAGGAGTGGAAGGTCGTGCTCGACCTGCTCCGCGAGTCCCTGGAGACCAGCAAGGACCGGTGGACGCTGATGGCCGAGGGCATCCGCGGGGTGACCGAGGAGACCACCACCGGCGTGCACCGGCTGTACGAGATGGCCAACTCCGGCACCCTCGCGTTCCCGGCCATCAACGTGAATGACTCGGTGACCAAGTCCAAGTTCGACAACATCTACGGCTGCCGTCACTCGCTGATCGACGGGATCAAGCGGGCCACCGACGTGCTCATCGGCGGCAAGGTCACCGTGGTCTGCGGCTACGGCGACGTGGGCAAGGGCTGCGCGCAGTCGCTGCGCGGCCAGGGCGCCCGGGTCATCGTCACCGAGGTGGACCCGATCTGCGCCCTGCAGGCGGCCATGGACGGCTTCCAGGTAGCCAAGCTGGACGACGTGGTCACGACAGCCGACATCTTCGTCACCGCCACCGGCAACCGGGATGTCATCACCGCCGACCAGATGCGGATGATGAAGCACCAGGCCATCGTGGGGAACATCGGCCACTTCGACAACGAGATCGACATGGCCGGGCTGGCCCGGATCCCCGGCATCCGGCGGATGATCATCAAGCCGCAGGTGGACGAGTGGCAGTTCAACGACGGCCACGCGATCATCGTCCTGTCCGAGGGCCGGCTGACTCAACCTGGGCAACGCCACCGGCCACCCGAGCTTCGTGATGTCCAACTCCTTCACCAACCAGGTCATCGCCCAGATCGAGCTGTTCACCAAGGCGGATGAGTACCCGGTGGGCGTGCACACGCTGCCCAAGCACCTGGACGAGAAGGTGGCCCGGCTGCACCTGGACGCGCTGGGGGTCCGGCTCACCGAGCTGACCAAGGAGCAGGCCGGCTACATCGGCGTCCCGGTGGAGGGCCCGTACAAGCCGGACCACTACCGCTACTAAAGACACGTCACCAACCCCATGAGCGAGCGGCCGCCCGGCGCCCCGTCCGACATCGCGGACGCCGGGCTGGCCAGCGCGGGTCTGGCCCGGATCGGCTGGGCCCAGCGTTCCATGCCGGTGCTGACCGGCATCGGCAAGGTTTTCGTCAGGGAAAAGCCGCTGGCCGGCCATACCGTAGCGGCTTGCCTGCACGTCACCGCGGAAACGGCGGTGCTGGTGCAGACGCTGCGCGCGGGGGGTGCGCAGGTCTACCTGGCCGCCTCGAACCCGCTGTCCACCCAGGACGACATCGCGGCCGCGCTGGACGCCTGCGGTGCCGCGGTGGTGTTCGCCCGGGCCGGCGCCGACCGGGTGGCCTACGAAGAGCACATTCACCGGGCCCTGGACGCCGGCCCGGACCTGGTCGTGGACGACGGCGGTGACCTGATGGAGGCGCTGCACGGGGAGCGGCCCGACCTGCTCGGCAAGGTGGCGGGCGGGTGCGAGTCCACCACGGCCGGGGTCATCCGGCTGCGCCGGATGGCCAGCGAGGGCACGCTCGCCTTCCCCGCGGTCGCCGCGGACGCCACCGGCACCCGGCTCATGCTGGACAGCACGTACGGCACCGGCCAGTCCACCATCGACGGGATCATCCGGGCCACCAACATCATGCTGGCGGGCCGGACGGTGGTGGTGGCCGGGTACGGCTGGTGCGGCCGGGGCATCGCCCAGCGGGCCCGGGGGCTCGGCGCGCAGGTCATCGTGACCGAGGTCGATCCGGTCCGGGCGCTCGACGCGATGATGCAGGGCTACCGCGTGCTGCCGATGGCGGACGCTGCGCTGATCGGCGAGGTGTTCATCACCGCGACGGGCTCGCGGGAGGTGATCACCGCCGCGCACCTGGCCGTGATGCGGGACGGCGCGATCCTGGCCAACGCCGGCCATTTCGACGTGGAGATCGACGTGCGGGCCCTGGCCGGGCTGGCGGTCAGCGTGGAGCGGGACGTGCGGCCGCACACCGACGAGTACGTGCTCGCGGACGGGCGGCGGCTGCTGCTGCTGGCCGAGGGGCGGATCGTCAACCTGGTCGCCGCGGAGGGCAACCCGCCCATGGTCATGGACGTGTCGTTCGCCGGGCAGGCGCTGGTGCTGGCCTGGCTGGCCCGCGAGCACGGTTCGCTGCTGCCGGGTGTGCACCGGGTCCCGGCCGCCATCGACGACGAGATCGCCCGCCTGGCCCTCGGCGCGACGGGCGCCGCCATCGACGAGCTGAGCCCGGCCCAGCAGGAGTACCTGGACTCCTGGCAGCAGCCCTAGCCCAGGGCCAGCCCCAGCCCAGGAGCGGGGCGCGGTACCTCGTCGGCGACTCTTCCTACGCAGCGTGTGCCTAATCCGGGCAATTCCCCGTCCTAACGCCCGTTGTGGAGGAAGAGTCGCCTCGGTACCGGTCTTAGTCACCGAGGGGGGAGGAACCCCCCTGGGCGCGGCGGCGGGGGTTCCGGGGGCGGGGGAGTGGTCGGGGCCCCGGCGGTCGCAGGTGCGGGCGGGGTCGCGGCGCTGGTTGTGGCTGGGGCGGCGCTGGCGGCCGTGGGATGGGCCTGGCCGGGTGGGGCCGGGGCGGGTGAGCCAGGGCTGGCCTGGGCGGTCATCCGGGCTTGTGCCCGGTTCCGGCGCTCGGCGAGCACCGCGGACAGGTAGTCGGGCGGGGTGGCGTCGGCTGGCGGGGGCGGGGTCACCTGGGCGGTCACGGCGGCGGCGATCCGGCGGCCGAACTCCTCCCGGGTCGCCGGGGTGAAGTCGAAGTACCGGCTCAGGTACTGGCGCGCGGTCTCCGCGGTGGCGTCGGTCAGCCCGGACAGCTCAGCCGTGGCCGCCCAGGCGGCCAGCGCCGGGGGCAGCGCCGACATCGGGGCGGTCGTACCGCGCCGGCCGGGCAGCCGCTCGGTGATGACGAACGTGCCAGCGAAGATGTCGCCGAGGCGCTTGCCGCCGGAGGACAGCAGCGAGGTGAGCAGGGCCAGGAAGCCGATAGTCAGCCAGATCTCCAGGACCCCGGCCAGGGCCCGCATGAGCGCCTGGCGGAATCGCTCCGGGCCGCCGTCGTCGCTGACCACGCGCAGTCCGAGGGCCAGCTTGCCCAGTGACCGGCCGCGGCTCAGGGTCTCGAAGAGGGTCGGGTAGCCCACGATGATCGCCACCGAAACGGTCAGCGAGATCGCTGCGACCGCCGCCGCGTCGAGGCCGCCACCGGCCCCGGCGGCCAGCGCCACGCCGCCCAGCCCGAACAGCAGCACCAGCTGGATCGCGATGTCGATGAGCAGGGCCAGGCTGCGGCTCGGGAACCGGGCCAGGGGCACGTCGATGACGACGGCTTCGCCGGTGATCACCTCGGCCACGCGGTTCCCCAGTCTGTCAGTAGGCTGCCTGGAGTGGACGTTAACGCATTTGTAGCCGCACACCAGGCCGATTGGGCCAGGCTAGACGAACTCGTCCGGCGGCGTCGGCGGCTGACCGGCGACGAGGTGGACGAGCTGGTCACGCTGTACCAGCGGACCACCACGCACCTGTCCGTGCTGCGCGCATCCGGGCACGATCAGGTGCTCGCCGCCCGGCTGTCCAGCCGGGTCGCCCAGGCCCGGACCACAGTGACCGGCTCGCACGTGCCCGCCTGGTCGGCGGTGAGCCGGTTCGCCGTGGTGTCGTTCCCGGCCATGGCGTACCGGATCCGGTGGTGGTGGGCGGGGACCGCGGGCGGGTCCATCCTGGTTGCGGTCCTGCTGGGCTGGTGGGTGGCCCGGTCTCCGGGGGTGCAGGCCGCGCTGCTGCCCGGCGCCAGCGTCCGCCAGCTGGTGAATCACCAGTTCCGGGGCTACTACTCGCAGTACGCGGCCAGTTCGTTCGCCGCGAAGGTCTGGACCAACAACGTGTGGGTCGCCGCCGAGGCGCTGATCTTCGGCGTGCTGCTCGGGCTGCCGACGCTGGTGGTGCTGTTCGGGAACGCGGCCAACGCCGGGGTAGAAGGCGGCCTGATGGTCGCGCACGGGCGGGGCGGGCTGTTCTTCACCCTGATCCTGCCGCACGGGATGCTCGAGCTCACGGCGGTGTTCCTGGCCGCGGCGGCCGGGCTGCACCTGGGCTGGAGCATCATCGACCCCGGGCCCCGGCCCCGCGGGCGGGCGCTGGCCGAGGAGGGCCGCTCCTCGCTCACGATCGCGCTCGGTCTGATCGTGGTGCTGCTGGTCTCCGGGGTTATCGAGGCGTTCGTCACTCCCTCGCCGCTGCCCGCCTGGGCCCGGATCAGCATCGGGGCGGTGGCCGAGGTGGCGTTCGTGGGGTACGTCCTCGTGTTCGGGCGGCGGGCGGCGGCGGCCGGGGCCAGCCCCGACATGGAGTTCGCGCCCGATACGGTCCCGGTGGCCGGCTAGCCGCGGGGGCGGCTGGCGGGGCTGGCCAGCGGCGGGCCGCTGGCGGCCATCGGATCATCTCCCCGGGAGCGGGGCCAGGCCCAGCGGCGTTGACATATGCAGGTAGAATACCTGCATAATCGTCGGGTGGGCGATGACGACGCGGTGTTCAGGGCCCTGGCCGATCCGACGCGGCGGGCGCTGCTGGACAGGCTCCGGGAGCGGAACGGCCAGACCCTCGGGGAGCTGTGCGGGCCGCTGGAGATGGCGCGGCAATCAGCGACCCAGCATCTGGGCATCCTTGAGGCCGCGAACCTCATCACCACCATTCGCCGCGGCCGGGAGAAGCTGCACTATCTCAACCCCGTCCCGCTCTGGGACATCCAGGAACGCTGGATCGAGAAATTTGAACGACCACGGCTGCGGGCGCTGAGCACCATCAAGCAACGAGCAGAGGAGGGCACCATGACCGGACGACCCGACTACGTGTACGTCACCTACATCGAGAGCTCACCGGAGCGGGTGTGGGACGCATTGACCGACCCGGACCTGACCGCCAGCTACTGGGGGCACAGCAATGTCTCCGACTGGCGGGCCGGTTCACGCTGGGAACACCGGCGCGTCGACGGCTCAGGTATCGCTGACGTGATCGGCACGGTGGTGGAGTCCGTGCGGCCGCACCGCCTCACCCTGACGTTCGACGCCCCCGGCGCCACGCCCGCCGGCGGCCCGTCCACGGTGACCTTTGACATTGAGCCGTTTCACGAGATCGTCCGGCTCACCGTCACGCACGCGAACCTCGCCGACGACGATGCCGTGAAGGCGATCTCGACCGGATGGCCGGCCGTGTTCGCCAATCTCAAGTCCCTGCTCGAGACCGGGCACGTTCTGCCCCGGGCCCCGTGGGAGATGCACGCGGAACTGCGATCCGCCCAGATGGCCCGCAACGACCCCGGCCCCTCAGGATCCTGAGTCGATACGCTGTCCCCCTGCCTTACGGTCGTCGCGCGTCAGCTTACGGGGAGACTTACATGCCTGAATTCCTGACCATCGCCCATGTGTCTCTGACCGTCAGTGATCTCGACCGTAGTATCCCGTGGTACGAGCGACTCTTCGAGGCAAAGCTGGTCCTGGCCGAAGAGTCTCCTCCATTTCGCCGCGCTGTCTTGGTTGCCGCTGGTCAGGCGCTCGTCGGACTTCAGGAGTTTCCCGATCCGGCAGACACCCTTCCCTTCAATGAGCGCCGGGTCGGCCTGGACCACCTGGCCTTTGCCTGTAGCAGCCGGGGTGAACTCGAAGCATGGCAGGCCCGGCTGGACGAACTCGGCATCGTCAATGGCGGTGTCGTCGATGCTGGTTACGGTTCCGTGCTGTCCTTCCGTGATCCGGACAACATCGCGCTGGAATTCTTCGCGCTGCCCTCGTAGACATCGGGACCCGCCGGTGACCCGATAGCAGAAGCGCCCGGCCTGATACTCACATTGCCGGGTGCCGGTTGATGTCGTCCAGGAATTCCTTCACCGCTGGGAACGCGAGGTCGGGGCGGTCGCGGAAGACACGGTGGCGCGCCTGCGGCAACCGGACGAGTCGCGTTGTCGCGGCGGGGAGGTGGTGGGCGAGGTCCTCGACGACAGAGATCGGGCAGACCGGGTCGTCTTCGCCCGCCAGGATCAGAACGGGGCAGGTGACGTCGGCCAGCACGCTCCAGGGGTCGAAACGGGGCACCTCATTGCGGAAGTAGTGCAGGTTGACGTCGATCGTCTGAATCGATCTGGCCAGGCCTTGCCGGGACTCCTCCGCGAAGCCCGGCTTGCTGCTGTACAGCGGATAGCAGACCCGGTTGAACTCATCAGCCGACCGCTCGGTCACTTCGGCGAAGTCACGTGCGGCCACAGCGGCCACTTCGTCGCCGCCGAGCCGACGGAAGATCTCCACGCTGGCGGGATGGTCAATGCGGCCGCCCGTGGTGTTGGTCAGGATCACGCCGCCCGGATGGGTGGGGAATATCCCGGCGTAGGTCAGGGCGACAAAACCGCCGAAGCTACTGCCGAGCACGACTGGCTTGGCCAGCCCGAGCGCGTCACAGAGCCGCCGCAGATCATCGGCCCAGGTCGGCAGGTTCCAGAACTCGGCCCTGCTGTGGTCACTGCGGCCATGCCCCCGCTGGTCGTAGTAGATGATCTGCACATCATCAGCGAGCGGAGCCAGGGCCTGCTTCATGTTGACGTGATCGAGCCCCGGTCCCCCGTGGACCGCGACCAGGGTCGGGCGCTCAGCGACCCCCTCACCCTCCGGAAGCAGCGACGGCCCCGACACGTCGAACCACAGCCGGGTGCCACCCAGATCAAGCAACAAGGCGACCTCCGCTGGCAACAACTCTGGACTCAATCGCTACTCGCCACGAGCCCTCGGGGATGTGTTAACCCACTCTACGGATCACGCCGGTGGCCGCCGGCCATTGCGGAGTTACCCTCACGCGCTCAGTGTGCGCGGCGGCGGTTGTACAGGTGCTGGGCCCACAGGTAGCCGGCCAGCGCGATCCCGGCGCTCCAGGCGATGGCGGCGATCGCGTCCGTCCCGGCAGGAAGGGCAGCAAGGTCAGCACCATGGGGGTGTTGCTGGCGCTCTCACGGTCTTGGCGGCCAGGCCGAGGGCCGCGGACAGCCAGACCAGGGCGAAGGCGAACAGGGTTAGCAGGCCGACGGCAGCCAGCCAGGCCACCGGGCCCGCGGTGGGCCGGAAGCCGAGTGCGAGCGCGACGGCGAGCAGACGGCGAGGCCGAACAGGGCCTGGATCACGCTGGCGATCACGTGGCCGGTGAGCACCGAGGCGCGAGCGATGGCCATCGTGCGGAACCGGTCGATGATGCCCCGGTCATGTCCATGGCCACGCGATCGCGGTGCCCTGCGCGGCGGCGGCCACGGTGATCAGCAGGATGCCCGGCATCACATAGTCGAGGTAGCCGCTGCGGCCGCGTGCGGTGAGCCCGCCGGTGAACCCGGCACCGAGCTGGCCGCCGAAGACGTAGACGAACAGCAGGAGGAACACGATCGGCATACCGACCAGCAGCAGCGTCATGGACGGGTAGCGCTGCAGCCGCCGCAGGTTGCGGCGCAGCATCGTCGCCGAATCGGTGAAGGTATAGGCGAGGGTGCTCATCGCAGGGTTGCTTCCTTCTCGGAGTGCGGCTCGGTCGGGGCGGCCGGTGACGGCGAAGAACACGTCGTCGAGGTCGGGGGTGTGGATGGAGAGCTGCTCGACCTCGATGCGGGCGTCATCGAGTCGCCGAGCAGGCGCCGAAGGGAGGCGACGGTGCCGTCGCTCGGGCACCTGCAGGGTGAGGTTCTCCTCATCGCGCGATACCGGGCCGAGCAGGCCGGCGGCCGACTTCCACGCATCCGGCGCGGCGAACTGGAGCCAGACGTGACCTCCCGGGATGCGGCGTTTAAGCTCGCCGGGACTGCCCTCGGCCACGATCCGGCCGTGGTCCAGCACCGCGACGCGGTCGGCGAGCTGATCGGCTTCGTCGAGGTACTGGGTGGTCAGGAAGATCGTCACCCCGCCGGCCACCAGCTCGCGGATGCTGTCGCCACATGGTGCGGCGGCTGCGCGGATCCAGCCCGGTGGTGGGCTCGTCGAGGAAGATCAGCCGTGGCGTGCCGACCAGGGTCATGGCCAGGTCGAGCCGGCGGCGCATCCCCCCGGAATACGTCGACACCGGCTTGCGTGCGGCGTCGGCCAGCTCGAACCGCGTCGAGAAGCTCGGCCACCCGCCTGCGGCCCCTGCCGCGGCCGAGATGGTGCAGGTCGGCCATCAGGCGCAGGTTCTCCTCGCCGGTCAGCAGATCGTCGACCGCGGAGAACTGGCCAGTGACCCCGATCGCGCGCGCGCACCCCGTCCGGATCGGTGACCACGTCGTGGCCCGCGACGCGGATCTGGCCGGAGTCGGCCGGGATCAGGGTGGAGAGGATCTGCACCATCGTGGTCTTGCCTGCGCCGTTGGGCCCGAGCAGGGCAAAGATCGTGCCCTCGGCGACGGTGAGATCGATGCCGTCGAGCACCACACTCCCGCCGAATGACTTGCTCAGTCCGGCAACCGTGATCGCTGGCCCGCTACTCATGATCATCCTCGTCTCTACTCGCGGCTCGGGGGGGAGTTCGCCCGCGGCGCGCAGCGCGTCACGATGGGCTATCCACTCCTCGTGCAGCAGCGCGATCCGCTCCTTCAGGAAGTCGGCGAAGGCGGCCCCAGGCTGATCCCGGGCGGGGAGTCAATCCTCAGAGGCGGCCGCTGGCCTTGAGCTCGAGGTAGGCGTCGGCCAGCGCGGATGGCAGCCGGTCCGGCGGGGCATCGACCACGCTGACGCCCTGCCGGCGCAGCAGGGCCGAGATCCGCCGCCGCTGGGCCAGCGCGCTTTCCGCCGCGGCCGCGTCGTAGAGGCTGGCCGCGTCGCCCCGGGCGGCCGCCATTTCCGCGATCCGCGGATCAGCCACCGCCGCGATCATGACCATGTCCCGGGACACGAGCGGGCCCAGCCGGGGTAGCAGGCCCTCCTCGATCACCGCCGGGTTGAGCTCGGTGAGCAGTACCACCAGGCAGCGGTGCCGGGCCACGGTGAGCACCGCGCTGACCATGGCCGCGAGGTCGGTCTCGGTCAGTTCGGCGTCCAGCGGCGCCATAGCCGTGGTGAACGAGGCCAGCACGGATGAGCGCGGGGCACCCAGCACCCGGGCCCGCAGCCGGCGGTCGAACGCGATCAGGTCCACCCGGTCCCCGGCCCGGGCCGCGAGCGCGGTGAGCAGCAGCGTCGCATCCATCGACGCATCCAGCCGCGGGATGCCGCCGACCCGTCCCGCCGAGGTCCGCCCGGTATCCAGGACAATCAGGATCCGCCGGTCGCGTTCCGGCCGCCAGGTCCGGACCATCACGTCACCCCGGCGCGCCGCCGCCCGCCAGTCGATGGAGCGAACGTCGTCGCCGATGACGTACTCGCGCAGGGAGTCGAACTCAGTGCCGGGCCCGCGCAGCAGCGAGCGGTGCTGGCCGTCGAGCTGGCGCAGCTGAGAGAGTTTCTCGCCCAGGTGCCTGCGGCTGCCGAACGGCGGCAGCACCCGCACGCTCCAGGCCACGTCGTGGCGGCCCTGCCGGGCGGCCAGGCCCAGCGGCCCGAACGAGCGGACGATAACGGCGGGGGATACCTTGTCGCCCCGCCGGTCGGGGGTGAGCGTGCTGGCCGCCGTGGCCTGGCCGCCCGCGACGGCGACCAGGCCCACCTGGCCGGGCTGCGCGTGCGCGCTCGGCGGCCAGGCGGCGCGCAGCTGGGCGCGCAGCGGGCGGCGGCCCGGGTTGTGCACGGTCACGGCGACCGAGGCGGTCTCGCCCAGCAGTACCCGCGTGTCGCCGGACCGGGTGACGCCCAGCCGCCGGACGCTGGCCGCCAGCACCAGATCGGCGATGATCGCGGCGAGCAGCACCGCGTTGACCGCCACCAGGGCGGGCCAGGTCCGGAAGCCCAGCACGGCCAGGGCGCCGAGCAGCGCCACCGCGGCCACCCGGCCGGTCAGCGCCATCAGGGGATCACCGCGGTCCGGGGATTCCGGGGGAGGACACGGTAGCGGATTCGGGAGAGGATCACCGCGGTACGGGGATTCCCCCAGGAAGAGTTCACCGGGGGACCGGAACGGAGGCCAGGACCGCCTCCAGCACCCCGTCCGCCGAGGCACCCTCGATCTCCGCTTCTGGCCGGAGCTGGATCCGGTGCCGCAACGTCGGCCGGGCCAGCGCCTTCACGTCGTCCGGCGTGACGTAGTCGCGGCCCGCGAGCCAGGCCCAGGCCCGGCTGGTGGCCTGCAGCGCGGTGGCCCCGCGCGGGGACACGCCGAGGCGCAGCGACGGTGACTGCCGGGTGGCCCGGCACAGGTCCACGATGTAGCCGGCCACCTCCGGGGCCACCCGGACCTCGCGGACCGCGGCAGCCGCCGCGGCGAGCTCGGCCGGGCCGGCGACGGGCTTGATCCCGGTCGCCGCCAGGTTGCCGGGGTCGAATCCAGCCGCGTGCCGGGCCAGGATGCCGATTTCGTCGTCCCGGCCGGGCAGGCCGACCGTCAGCTTGACCATGAAGCGGTCGAGCTGCGCCTCGGGCAGCGGATACGTCCCCTCGTACTCCACCGGGTTCTGGGTCGCGGCCACCAGGAACGGCTCGGGCAGCGGCCGGGGCTGGCCTTCCACCGACACCTGCCGCTCCTCCATAGCTTCGAGCAGCGCGGCCTGGGTCTTCGGGGGCGTCCGGTTGATCTCATCGGCGAGCAGCAGGTTGGTGAACACCGGACCCTCACGGAACTGGAACAGGGCCGTCTTCGCGTCGTAGACCAGCGAGCCGGTCACGTCACCCGGCATCAGATCCGGGGTGAACTGGACCCGGGTGCTGCGCAGCGACAGGGCGGCGGCCAGCGAGCGCACCAGCAGGGTCTTGGCCACTCCGGGCACGCCTTCGAGGAGCACGTGACCCCGGCAGAGCAGGCAGATCACCAAGCCGGTCAGCACCGGGTCCTGGCCGATGATGGCCTTGCCGACCTCGGTGCGGACCGCCTCGAGCGTGCCCCGTACGTCGGTGCCCAGAGCCTGGTATTCGGCGGTCACTGCGTGCGTACCCCTGTCACTGCGTGCGTACCTCTGCCTCGAGAGCGTCAATATCCTGCCCCAGTCTGACGAGCGCCGCATCGTCGCGGGGGGCCGGCCCATACAGGATGGCCCGGACCGCATCGGGCTCGCGCCCGGTGCGCGCGGCCACCGCCGCGCACACGGCGTCGGCGTCCGTGTCGCCGGGCAGCGCGAGCCGGGCCGTGATCCGAAGCCGGGCGGCGTCACGCAGCACCGCGGCCGCCCGCCCACGGGATCGCCGGGACCGGTAGAGGCGGCCGTGTCCTTCCACCGTCTCCGATGCGCGGACCACCACCGGAAGTGGCTCGGCGACCAGCGGGCCGAGCCGCCGCGTCCGCCACAGCGCGGCCAGCCCGGCCGCGATGAATACCTGCAGCGCGACCAGGTAAGCCGGACCGGGGATCACCTGGAGCAGCGATTTCTGCCCCGCCGCGGTGACGGCCGGCGGGCTGGGCACCAGCCACACGATCCGCGGGCTGCCGCGCAGCAGGTTCAGCGCCAGCGCGGCGTTGCCGCGGTGGGCCAGATCCGCGTTGGTCAGCGGCACACCGCTGCCCAGCAGGGTGACGGTGCGCCCCCCGGTCAGGTAGCGGACCAGGGTGGGATGGCCGTCCACCCGGTAGCACAGCGCGCCCGCGGTGCCGCTCACCCGCATCAGCACCCCGCCCAGGCCGGCCTCCCCGGCGACGGTCGCCGCGGCCAGCGTGCAGCCCGGGCGGACCGGGCGGACCGCGTCCGCGCCCGCCACCGTGACCCGCGGCGCCGCGGTCCCGGCCGTCTCCTGGTTGAGCGCGCTCAGGGTGGCGCTGTCCGGCTCCACCACCATGACGTTCCCCGGCAGCCGGGTCAGTTCGCCCAGCTGCCGCGGGCTGAGCAGGTAGGGGCTGGTGATGACGAGCGCAGGGACGCGGCCTGGCCCGGCCCGGTGCCCCGCGTCCTGGATCGCGTCCTGAGCGGCCGCCACGCTGTCGGCCCGGGTCACCGGCTGCCCGCGCTGGGCCAGGATGGCGGCCAGAGCCCGGGTGCCCTGCGGTCCGGGGTTGCCTGGATCGAGGTAGCCGGTGGTGGGCCGGGACGGCGTCAGCAGGGCGATCACGATCCCGCCCAGCAGGACCAGCACCAGCACGGCGAGCGGTGCCCGCCAGCGGCGCAGCGCGCGCGGCGGCCGGAAGGCGGGCCCGGGCCCGGGCCGGGCCGGAGGCCTGGGGCCGCCGGGCGGACCGCCCCGGGCGTGGCCGGGCCCGGACCCGGCTCAGCCAGGATGGGCGCCGGCCCGGTCATCTCGCTCCGCCCGCTCCGGCGCCACCGGAGCCCGGCCCGGCCGCGACCCCCGCGCCCGGCCCGGCCGCGACCCCGGCCAGGGGCGCGCCGGGCCTGGGGACCGATGCGCTGATCCGCGTGTCCAGCTCCTGGATCAGCGCGTATCCCGCCGCGGTGCCGGGGCGGTCGCCGTAGCAGATGTCGTCGAACAGCAGGGCCGCGCTGCGCAGGGCGCCGGCCTCCGCGGGCAGCGCCGCGGCGGCCTCGTCGGCCATCTCGTTCGCGGTGCGCCCGGCCCGCGGGATCAGCACCGCCCGGTCGTCGAGTTCACGGGCAATCGCCCGGACACGTTCCACGGTGGCCGCAGCGTAGTCGCCCGCGTCGGCCAGGCGCCCGGCGCGCAGCCGGTGGTCGGCCGCGCTGAGCGGGCCGGAGCCGGTCATCAGCTGACCCTCGGCCCGGCGGGACCGGGCGAGCGGGCCGGTCCGGCTCAGCACCACGGCGATGATCGTGGCCAGCAGGGCGGCCAGCGCGACCGCCGCCCACCAGCCGCCCGGAAACGCCCGGCCCGCCTGGGACAAGTCGTTCAGCAGGTCGCCGATCGCGTTCAGGATCCGCTGGGCCAGTGGCTCATGCGGATGGTAGATGGCCTTGGACAGCTCGGCGCGGGCCAGCCGCTGCCCGGCCTCGCGGCCGGTCAAGGGGCCGGCCGCAGTCACCACGGCGGCGGGGCCCCCGCGGTCGTGGGAGGTGCGCCCGGGGTGGGCACCGAGTCAGCCGACGGCGGCCGCCACACGGTGGCAAAGTCGTCACCGAGCGGGCCACCGGAGCCCGGCAGGCCCGATCCCGGCAGGCCCGATCCCGGTTGGCCCGCCCCTGGCCCGCCAGAGCCGGACGCGGTCCGCAACGCCAGGTCCAGGCCCTCTTTACGCATCCGCATGTCCACGTAGAGCAGGACCGTCACCCCGGCGGTGATCGGCCGGGTTACGGTGCCGGCCGCGATGGCGCCGATCACGAGGATCACCGTCCCGCCGATGCCGCTGCCCAGCACCGCGCCGAAGAACGTGAAGGGTAGCTGCAGGATTCCGCCCGCGATGGCCACGATGATCCCGGCCAGCAGCGTGATGCCGAACACCCGCCAGAAACTCCGGCGCACCAGCCGCCAGGACCGGGCCAGCGCCCGGACGGGGCGCTCGTTCTCCAGCACGACGACGGGGGTGACCAGGCTGAACATGGTCGAGAGCCAGATGGTCAGCACCAGGGCCGCCAGCCCCAGCAAGGCGATACCGCCGTACACCGCGGCGGGCGCGCCGGCCAGCAGGGCGATCCCCACGATCACGCCGAGGATCAGCACCGGCCCGAGCCCGGCCAGCAGCACCAGCAGGGTGGCCAGCAGCAGGCTGGGCAGCCGCGGGCGGGTGATCCGCCAGGCGTCCGCGGCACTGATCTGCTGGCCGGCGACTCCCCGGGCGATGATCGGGGCGAGCAGCCCGGCCAGGATGGCCTGCACGATGATGGTCAGCAGGATGCTCAGCCCGAACGCCGGCAGGGCCACCGCGACGATGCGGCCCACCAGGTGGGTGGCCTGGGCAGTCGTCAGTTGCTGGCCCGGGCTGGGCAGGTTGAGGCTGCCCAGGTTGAGCAGCGTGCGGGTGATCACGGCGGAGATGACCGCTGAGATCGTCATGACCACGGCGGCGAGGCCCAGGATGGCCTTGGGATTGCGGCGGATGGAGGCGAAGGCGCCGTCGAGGATCTCGCCGACGCCCAGCGGCCGGAGCGGGATCACGCCGGGCTTGGGTGCTGCCTCGCCATAACGCGGCCACTGACCGGGTGGCGGCTGCCCGTAGCCCGGGTGGCCCGGGCCTGATGGCCCGGAGCCTGACTGACCGTAGCCCGATTGGCCATATCCCGGCTGCCCGGATCCCGGCTGGCCAGGTCCAGGCTGTCCGTACCCGGCTGGCCCCACCCGGGCCAGCCAGGCGTACCCGGCTGGCCGTACCCGGGCTGGCCGGCCGCGGGCTGGCCAGCCTCTGGGTGGTCCTCACCGGGCGGGCCGGATGGAGCCTGCGGCGGGCTGCCCGGACCGTACCCGCCGCCGGGCGGGAACCATGGCTGGGGCCGCTGGGCCTGCCCGTCTCCCGGCGCGTCCGACGACGGACTGTCTGTCATGGTTCTCCTTCGCGGCACACGGCCGCAAAACTGCTCGCCGATAGCAGGGCTGGCCCCCTCGTCCCGCTGGCGCCCATACTCGCACGAAGCAGCGGTGTCATGAAGTCCAGCCAGCGCAACCGCGCGGGGCGGCCCGCTGGGCGGTCAGTCCTGGCGGCCGCCCGGTCAACCCGCCGCAGGCCGGCGGGCAGACTCAGATCATGAGCGTGCCCACCCTGGAGTGGCTTGACCCGCCCCGCGGGCCGGCCGTCGCCCTGCTCGACCAGACCCGTCTGCCCGCCGAAGAGAAGGTCGTCACCTGCGAAAACGTCCCTGAACTGGTCAACGCGATCCGCCGTCTGGTCATCCGCGGCGCACCGGCCCTCGGCGTGGCCGGCGCGTTCGGCGTAGCTTTGGCCGCCTGCCGCGGCGACGACGTGGCGGCCGCGGCCCGGCTGCTCGGTGAGGCGCGGCCCACCGCGGTGAATCTGGCCTGGGGCACCCGCCGCGCACTGGCCGCATATCAGGCCGCGCTCGGCCGCGCGGTGGAGCCGAAACACCAAAACCAGGATCCGCAACGACTGGCGGCTGGTGCCGCCCTCGACGAGGCGAGGGCGATCGCGGCTGATGACGCCGCCGCCAGCGCGGCGATGGCCCGGCACGGTCTCGGCCTGATACCGGAGGGCGCCCGGGTGCTTACGCACTGCAACACCGGCGCGCTGGTCTCCGCGGGCGGCGGGACGGCGTTCGCGGTAATCATGGCCGCGCACCAGGCCGGCCGGCTGATCCGGCTGTATGTGGACGAGACCCGCCCCCTGTTGCAGGGAGCCAGGCTCACCGCCTATGAGGCGCAGCGGGCGGGCATCGACTATGCGGTGCTGCCCGACTCCGCGGCGGCGGGACTGCTCGCCAGCGGCGCGGTCGATGTCGTGCTCACCGGGGCCGACCGGATCGCCGCGGACGGCAGCGTGGCCAACAAAGTTGGCACGTACAGCCTGGCGGTGCTCGCCCAGTACCACGGCGTCCCGTTCGTGGTGGTGGCGCCGGTGTCCACCATCGACTTCGGCACGGCTACCGGCGCTGAAATCGTCGTGGAGCACCGGGCCGCCCAGGAGGTGACCACACTGGGCGGGCAGGTCCTCGCGCCCGCTGGTAGCGCCGCGTATAACCCGGCGTTCGACGTCACCCCGGCGTCCCTGGTCAGCGCCCTAGTGACAGAGCGTGGTATAACCCAACCCATTACTACAGGTAATCTTCGTCTGCTAAACGCTCCTCCGCCTCAGCGGAAGAGTGCCCCCGCCGATGTTTCCATGGAACTATGAGGCTCATGAAAGGTCGTGTGCTCGTCGTCGATGACGACGCTGCCCTGTCCGAGATGCTCGGCATCATGCTCCGTGGCGAGGGATTCGAGCCAACCTTCGTCTCGGACGGGGACAAGGCGATGGAGGTGTTCCGGGACACTCATCCCGACCTTGTGCTGCTCGACCTGATGCTGCCAGGTATCGACGGGATCGACGTCTGCCGGCAGATCCGCACCGAATCTGGTGTGCCTATCGTCATGCTCACGGCCAAGAGCGACACTGTCAACGTGGTCCTGGGACTCGAGTCCGGCGCGGATGACTACATCGTCAAGCCCTTCAAGTCGAAAGAGCTGATCGCGAGGGTCCGGGCCCGGCTGCGCCGGACCGACGACCCGGCGCCCGAAATGCTGCAGATCGTCAACGTTGAGATCGACGTGGCCGGGCATTCGGTCAAGCGCAACGGTCGCCCGGTCAGCCTGACCCCGCTGGAGTTCGATCTGCTGGTGGCGCTGGCCCGCAAGCCGCGCCAGGTGTTCACCCGCGAGGTGCTGCTGGAGCAGGTCTGGGGGTACCGTCACGCGGCGGACACCCGCCTGGTCAACGTGCATGTGCAGCGCCTCCGGGCCAAGATCGAGAAGGACCCGGAGCATCCGGAGATCGTGGTGACCGTGCGCGGCGTGGGTTACAAGGCAGGACCGGCCTGATCATGGAGCCGGCCGGGGCGGGTCAGCAGGGCCGGGCATTTTCCCGATCAGCGTGAAGAAGGGTGATGGAGGGGGCAGCGAGCAGCGGCGAGGCGGGGCGCGGGCCACGCGGTAACGGACTGCCCGGTGCTGGTAAATCAGTGCTGGTAAATCCAGTGGAATACCGGTGGGCGGGCTCTCCGCGGGGAGTGTCACCCTGCCCGGGGCAGTGGCCGCGGACGCCGGGGCCGCGCTTCCGGGCCCTGCTCTCCCCGGCCCTGGTCGTCCGGGCCTGGGCCTCGGCCAGCCGGCTGGCCACTCCCGGCTGGCCCTGCTGGTCCGGCGGGCTGCCCGCCGCCTGCCGCCCGGGATACGCCGCGCCCTGCGGGTCCTGGACCGGCGGGCCCGCGTGGTGGCGGGTCAGCTGCGCCGGCGCTGGCACCGCTCACTTCAGCTGCGGGTGGTCGCCACCACGCTGGTGATCTGCGTGGTGGTCGTCACGGTCCTCGGCTTCTTCCTGGTCCAGCAGATCGAGAGCGGGCTGCTCAACAGCGCGCGGACCTCGGCCGCCCACCAGCTCGGTGAGGGCCTGAGCGTGGCCAAGGACGAGGGCGGGCTGGAAGGCTCGGCCGGGGACCGGGTCAAGTCGCTGCTCTCGCTGACCGCGACGCTGCAGAGTCTGAGCGGGCCGGGTGACAACTTCGACGTGGTGATCCTGGCCCAGCCGTCCGCCGGCGATTCCGCCTTCGGGGGCACGTTCGGCAACCAGAACCTCAGCTGGCACAGTGTGCCGCGCGGGCTGATCCAGAAGGTAACGAGCGAGCAGCAGCAGGGCCGGACCGACGAGCTCTGGTCCACCCCGACCCTCATGCGGTACCTGCACGGCCAGGCCTCGGGCCCGGGGCTGGCGATCGGCGGCGTGATCAACACGCACGACCAGCTCTACTACCTCTTCCCGCTGAATCAGCAGCAGGCCACGCTGGGCCTGGTCCAGCACGCCATGCTGTTCGGCGGGCTGGTCCTGGTCCTGCTGCTGGTCGGCATCGTGTCCCTGGTCACCCGCTGGGTGGTGGTCCCCATCCGGGACGCCGCCGCCGCGGCCCGGCGGCTGTCCGACGGCCAGCTGGACGAGCGGATGCCGGTCCGCGGCACCGATGACCTGGCCGCCCTGGCCCGGTCGTTCAACGACATGGGGGCCAGCCTCCAGGAGAAGCTGCGCGAGCTGGAGGAACTGTCCAAGGTGCAGCGGCAGTTCGTCTCCGACGTCTCGCACGAGCTGCGCACCCCGCTGACCACGATCAGGATCGCGGCCGACGTGCTGTTCGCGGCCCGGGAGCAGCTGATGCCGGCCGCGTCCCGCTCGGCGGAACTACTGGAAGGCCAGCTGGAACGGTTCGAGTCGCTGCTCGCCGACCTGCTCGAGATCAGCCGCTACGACGCGAACGCGGCCACCCTGGACGCGGAGTCGGCCGACGTGTGCGATCTGGTCCGGCGCGCCGCGGCGGACGCCGAGCAGCTCGCGGCCCGGCGGGGGACCCGGATCGATTTCCGGCTGCCCCCCGAGCCGTGCGTCGCGGAGGTGGACCGCCGCCGGGTCGAGCGCATCCTCCGCAACCTGCTGGACAACGCGGTCGAGCACGGCGAGGGCCGGGATGTGGTCGTCACCGTGGCGGGGGACCGGGACGCGGTGGCCGTAGCCGTCCGCGACCATGGGGTGGGCTTCGGGCCCGCTGAAGCGCAGATGGTGTTCGACCGGTTCTGGCGAGCGGATCCTGCGCGGGCCCGGACGACCGGCGGCACGGGGCTGGGCCTGGCCATCTCGCTCGAGGACGCCCGGCTGCACAACGGCTGGCTGCAGGCCTGGGGGGAATGCGGAAAGGGTTCGGTCTTCCGGCTGACCGTGCCCCGGATGGCCGGGCAGGAGCTCGTCGGCTCACCGCTGCCGCTCGGGCCAGACGAGGCCGAGCCAGGCCCGGAACTCATCCTTCCGCTGCCGCTCCGGGTGAGCCAGGTCCCGCCGGGCTCCGGACTGGCCGGCGCCGGGTTCCCTGGCCCGGGATTCGCGGGCTCCGGGCTCGCCGGAACCCAGTACACGGTCATCCAGGACACGGGCATCCAGGACACCGGCATCCAGGACACGGCATCCAGCACGGCATCCAGACCGGCATCCAGAACACCGGGACCGAGCCGGAGGACCCAGGCGGGGCGGGCGCGACCAGTGGCGGCTAAGAGGCCCGGGCTGCGCTGGTTCTTCACCGC
>CAWINS010000031.1:0-16300 GCA_963837335.1 uncultured Actinomycetes bacterium
ACCCGGGCCGGGTGCGGGTGGACGTGACCGATTTCGAGGCGCTGGCGGCCGGGCCGGACGCTGGTGCGCTGGACCGGGCGGCCCGGCTCTACCGGGACGACTTCCTGGCCGGGTTCGCCCTGCGCGACTGTCCCGAGTTCGACGACTGGCAGGCCGCGACCGCGGACCGGCTCCGGCAGCGGTTCGCCGCGGTGCTGGAACGGCTGGTCACAGCGTGCTCTACCGCGGGTGACCTGGACCGCGCGGTGGCGCACGCGCAGCGCTGGCAGGCTCTCGACCCGCTGCACGAACCCGCGCACCAGGCGCTGATCCGGCTGCTGGCCTGGACTGGGCAGCGCTCCGCGGCCCTGCGCCAGTACCGGGCCCTGGTCCGGATCCTGGACACCGAGCTGGCGGTGCGGCCTCTTCCGGAGACCACCCAGCTCTATGACGATGTCCGGGCTGGGCGGCTGGCGCCCGCCCCGGGGCCGCCTCATCAGGAAAACCAGGCGCCGTCCATACCGGCCCCCGCGCCGGGCCGGGATGAGGGCGCGCCGGGTCCGGCCGGCTGGCCGCTCGTGGGCCGGCAGGATGAGCTGCAGGCGCTGCACGCCGCCTGGCGCGGGGTGAGCACGGCGGGCCGGGTGGTGACGGTGCTGGGCGCGGCGGGCTGCGGCAAGACCCGGCTGCTGGAGGAGTTCCGCGCCCAGGCGCAGGCGGCTGGGGGCGTGATGCTGGTCAGCCGGTGCCACGATGGGGAGGGCGAGCTTCCGTTCGTGGCCGCCGCGGATCTGCTGCGCACGGCACTGTCGGTCTGCCCGGAACTACCAGCCCGGCTGCCCGCGCACACGGCGGCCATGACCGGGCGCCTCTGCCCTGAGCTGGCCGTGGACTACCCGGACGACCCAGCTCCGCTGGACAGCCCGATGGCGCTGGCCCGGCTCTACGGCGCGATCGCAGATGCGCTGCGGACCGCGGCGACGCCAGGCCGGGGCGGGTCGCCGGCCGGCGTGATCGTGGTCGAGGACGCGCACTGGGCCGACGGCCCGTCCCTGGACCTGCTGGCCTACCTGGCACGCAGGCTCCCGGGCTGGCCGCTGCTGCTCGTCATCAGCTGGTCCACCGAGCACGCCGAACGGCTGCGGGGGCTGCGGGCCGCGCTCAGCGAGGCGGCCGACGCCGGCCGGGCCACGGCGGTGGAACCCGCTCCGCTGCGCGAGGAGCAGGTCCGCGACCTGCTGCTGCGCTCGGGGGTCCGGGATGCCGACGTGGGCCGGCTGCTCACCCAGACCCGGGGCCTGCCCATGCTGGTCCGCGAGTACGTGGAGGGACTGCGCTCGGGGGCCGGCGACGGCGGCGAGCACTGGTGGCCGCCCGCCTCGGTCCGGGAACTGCTGCGCAGGCGGCTGCAGGCAGCCAGCGAGCCCACCCTGCAGATGCTGTCCACCGCGGCGGTCCTGGGCAGCGGCTGCGACGCGGACCTGCTCCGCACGGTCAGCGGGCGGGGTGAGACGGAGACCGTCGAGGCGCTCGACGAGGCGGTCCGCCGGTTCCTGCTGACCGAGACACCGCCGTCCGGAGAGCGTGGCCGTCCGACCTATGAGTTCCCTTACGAGGCCCTGCGGGAGGTCGTCTACGACTCCTCGACCCTGGCCCGGCGCAGGCTGCTGCATGGCCGGGCCGCGGGTGTGCTGATCCGGCGGTACGAGCGGGATCCGGTGACCACCCGCGCCGCGTCGATCGCCGAGCATCTTCAGCGCGCCGGCCAGGACGCCGAGGCGGCCGGCTGGTGGTGGCGGGCCGCGGGCCGGGCCCGGGACCTGTACGCCCACACCGAGGAGTACGCCTACCTGCGCCGGGCCGAGGCGCTGGGCTACCCGCCGGTGGAGGTGGCCGTCGCGCTGGGCGACGTGCTCACCGTGCTGGGCCGTTACCGGGAAGCGCTGGCCGAGTTCGAGGCGGCCGCGTCAGCCATCGACGGACAGCAGGGCGGCTCGGCGGGCATCGAGCACAAGCTCGCCGAGGTGCACCACCGGCTGGGTGACTGGGCGCTGGCCGAGGCGCATCTGGAGGTCGCCCTGGACCTGCTGGGTCCCGGTGACCCAAGCCGCCGGGCCCGGATCGAGGCCGACCGCGCGGTGCTGGCCTACCGGCGCGGAGCGGCACAGGACGCGGCTGGCCTGGCCGAGAGAGCGCTGGAGGCGGCCCGGCGGGCGGGAGACCCGGCCGCCGTGGCCCAGGCGCTGAATGTGCTGGGCATGCTGGACGCCCGGCGAGGGGCGGCCGCCTCGGCCGCGGCCCGGCTGCGGGAAAGCCTGGAGCACGCCCGCGGCCTGCCCGACCCGGGGGCGGCGGTGGCCGCGCTCAACAACCTGAGCCGGCTCCTGGCCGACAGCGGCCAGCCGGGCGAGGCCCTGCTGCTGGCCCAGGAGGCGCTGGCGCTGGGCCGCGAACTGGGCGACCAGCACCGGGTCGCCGCGCTGCACACCAACCTGGCCGACCTGCTGCACGCGGCGGGGCAGCGCGAAGCCGCCCTGGCCCACCTGAAGGAGGCCGCGCGCGGTTTCGCTTCGGTGGACACCGGCGGCACTCCCCGCCCGGAGGTGTGGACCCTCGTCGAGTGGTAGCCCGTCGAGCAGAGATACAGCTGGGTGGCAGCAGAGCGGGCCGCCGCGGGATTCATCTCGCGGCGGCCCGCTCCCGGTTACCGGGTGCTAGCGGCTAGCAGCCTCGCCGCTGGCTGGCGGCGCCCGCCAGCCAGCCAGCACGTGACGTCCTGTCACCACTTCTGGTAGGGCTGTCCCGTCGTGGGGTTAAGGAACAGCCTACGGTCGGAACTTTTCGCGTGGAAGTCGAACATGTTGTTCAGCGTTCCCGCGATGGCGTCGAACGAGCCGCTGATCCTCGGCAGCCCCCAGTTGTCCTCGACGAACTTGATGATGGAACTCTGATCGGTCAGGGTGTGCGCGACGAAGTTGCGCTTGGCCCAGGGCGAGATGACCAGCAGCGGCAGGCGGGGTCCGTAGCCGCACCGGCCGTTCTGGCCGGCCAGCGGCGGGTGCGCGGTGGTGTCCCCGCAGAGCCCCGTCCCGGTCAGGAAGTCCTGTGGCCCGGGCGGCGTCGGGACTGCTGAGGTGTTCGACGTGTTGTGGATGCCGCTGTAGACATGGTCGTACCAGCCGTCGGAGTCGTCGTAGGAGATGACGACCGCGGTGCTGGACCAGTCCGGGGTGTTCTCCAGCGCGTTGACCTCATCGACGATGAACTTCTGCTCGTCGATCGGGTCGGAGTAGCCGGCGTGGCCGTCCTGGTACCCGGGGGCCTTGAGGAAGCTCACGGCCGGCAGGTGATCGGGCGAGAGGTACCCGTGCGAGATGGCGCCCACGAGTGAGTCGAAGTCGCTCGTGTCGTACTGGTGGTTGGCGGTGTTGAACTGCGGGACGCCGTTCGTGAAGGTCTGCGTGTCGGTGCCGATCGAGGACAGGGACGCCGGCGGCAGGTGGTGCGGGTTGGCCGTCGAAGCGTAGTACTGGAACGGCTCGTGGTGCGGGATGTAGTCGTCCTTGTTGCCGTAGTTGGTGGGACCGGGGGTGACGCCTCCGGTGCCGCCGACGGCC
Organism: uncultured Actinomycetes bacterium; assembly: GCA_963837335.1. GTDB lineage: Bacteria > Actinomycetota > Actinomycetes > Streptosporangiales > Streptosporangiaceae > RYN-230. The sequence continues at coordinate 3,597 of CAWINS010000031.1, forward strand.
GCGCCGACCGGGTGCACTGCGTTACACAGCCCCTGGTCGGAGGCCGGGGGAGTGGCGAACTTGCCCTTGAACTGATCCGGGGTGAACGTGCTGGTGGGCTGGGTGCCGCCGGTCGCGGTGGCGAAGCTGGTGGTGGGCCGGAAGCCGCCCTGGAACCAGCCCCAGCTGAGCCCGGCGGCGTCCAGCTCGTCGCCGATGTTCTTGCCCGTCATCGAGACCGCGTCACGGGTGGAGCAGTCGTCGTAGTAGGGCTGAGCGTCGCTGACGAGCGAGTTGCCGCCCTTGCCGTCGGGGACGGTGTCACCGTCGGTGTCGGCGCCGTTGATCATCTTGCCGACGGTCCCGGTGTTGCCCGAGGCCAGGTTGATGGCGCCCGGCGAGGACGGCCCGAAGGTGGTCCCGAAGGAGTTGTCGCTCATCGCGAAGTTCTGGGCGTAATTCCACAGTCCGGTCACGGTGTTGCCGTCGTAGTAGTTCATCACGTCACTGGCCTTGCATGGCTGGCCGGTGCCGCTGGTGCCTGACCCGGTGCCGACGCTGGTGACGAACTTGTCCATCTTCCCGCCGTCGAACGCCTTCTGCTCATCGTTGTAGTCGTGGTCCTGGTCGCAGGTCAGCACATCGTTGATGTTGGCCGGGTCGTAGCGGCGCGGATTGACCTGGTTCCCGTCGGCATCCTTATTGGGGTTATTGGTCAGCAGGTTCCCTGTGCCCCCAGCGCCCTTCGTGTCGAGGAGGTTGTTGACCCGCGGAGTGTTCCGGGCCGCCCGGAACGGCTGGCCAGAGGTGTTGGCTGCCTTTGGGTATGTGCCGAAGTAGTGATCGAAGGAAACGTTCTCCTGGAAGATGACCACGAGGTGCTTGATCGGCGTGGTGGTGCTCCCGTTGTGGCCACGCGCCAGCGCAGTCTGGGCCGCACCGGACGTACTGGCGCTGGCCACCGTGGCCGTTACGGCTCCGCCGACGGCCAGGGCGCCTGCGGCGAGCACGGCCGTAGACGACCTCCGCCACCTGCGCCTGCTCCGGCCGGTCCGCGTGTCATTGACTGGGCCTTCGCCCATATCACCCTCCTGAGTCTGGGGCAGGTCTAAGGCGCCCTTCACACCCACATCACGTGGCGGCGCCATCGCGCACAACAGAGCCAAACGTTCCCGGAGCGGCGTGGCCAAATCACGTCCGGCAGGCGACTAACAAGCAAACTGGCGGACAAAAATGGTGCAGTACCGCAGCTTCAGGGTCCGGCAGCAAGCCCGGCACGCCAGCTAATGATCGGGGCAGGACATTCATGATCAGCTGAGCAGGGCACGACCGACGGCCAGCCGCAGAACGGGCCGGGGTACCCGCGGCGGCAGGCCGGGAATATGCTCGGCAGCTAGCGGCCACGGCGACACCACACGGCAGCACGACACGGCAGCACCCGGCCGCCACCAGGCAGGAGGCATCCCGGTGAGTTCGAGCACCCCAGAGCAGGTGCAGGCAGCCCGGCCCGGCGGCGACCCCCCGCCGCCGCCCCGGCGCGGCGGCCTGTACCGGGCCCTGCTGCTGGCCACCGTGCTCACCGTGGCGCTGGCCGCGGCCGTGGCCATCCCGGCGTACCTGATTCTCCGGCGGGACCACGCCTCGGCCCTCGCCCACACCCGGGTGTCCGGCATCCCGGCCAGCGTGTCCACCAGCCTGGCGAACCTCATGGTGCTCAGCCCGGTGCCCGCGGACCGGGCTCCCGGCTTCACCCTGACCGACCAGAACGGCCACACGATGAGCCTGGCCAGCCTGCACGGCAAGGTCGTGGTGCTGCAGTTCATGGACCCGCACTGCACCGACATCTGCCCGATCGTGTCGGCGGAGTTCGTGAAGGCCTACCACGACCTGGGCCCGCTGGCCAGCAAGGTGGTGTTCGCCGCGGTCAACGTCAACGCCTACCACGCGCGGGTGCAGGACATGGCCACCTACACCCGGGCCCAGGCGCTGAACACCATTCCCAGCTGGCATTTCTTCACCGGGCCGGTGCCCGCGCTGAAGGCCGTGTGGCGGGGCTACAACATCCAGGTCTACGCGGCCAACCCGAACGCCGACGTCCAGCACACCTCGGCCGTGTACTTCATCGACCCGCGGGGCCGGGAACGGTACCTGGCCTCACCGGAGGTTGACCACACCAAGTCGGGCACGGCCTACCTGCCCGCCAGCCAGCAGATCGCCTGGGGCCACGGCATCGCCCTGGTCGCCCGCCAGCTCGCCAGTTAGCGGGCACCGCTCCCCCAGGACCGCCGCGTAGTGCCCGATCAGCTGGTCGCCGAGCGCGGTCCAGCTGCGGGCCAGCACCCGCTGCCGGGCCGCCCGGCCCATGGCCGCGCGGGCCAGCGGGTCGGCCGCCAGCCGCTGGGTGGCGGCGGTCAGCGCGTCCGCGTCGCCGGGCGGCACCAGGCAGCCGGTGACCCCGTCGCCGACCAGGTCGAGCGGGCCGCCCACGGCCGGGGCCACCACCGGCAGGCCGCTGGCCGCCGCTTCCTGGATGGTCTGCCCGAACGTCTCGTGGCAGCCGCTGTGCACGAACACGTCCAGGCTGGCGAAGATGCGGGCCAGCTGGCCGCCGCGGTGCTGGCCGAGGAACACCGCGGACGGCATCAGCCGGCGCAGCCGGGCCTCGGCGGGCCCGCCGCCCACGATGACCAGGCGCACCCCCGGCAGCCCGGCCACCCCGGCCAGCAGCTCGACCTGTTTCTCCGGGGCCAGCCGGCCGACGTACCCGGCGAGCACCTCGCCGCCTGGCGCCAGCGTCCGGCGCAGCGGGGCGCTGCGGGCCGCCGGGCTGAACAGCTGGGTGTCCACGCCGCGGCCCCACAGCCAGATGCGCTGCACGCCGTGCGCGGCGAGCCGCTCGATACTGCCGGTGGACGGGGCGAGGGTCCGGTCGGCGGCGTTGTGGATGTCGCGCAGCCAGCGCCACGCGGCGGCCTCGGCCAGGCGGCCCCAGTGGTAGGCCCGGGCGTACCCGGGCACGTCGGTCTGGTACACGGCCACCACCGGCAGCCGCAGCCGCCGGGCCGACCGGCTGCCCAGCGCGCCGAGGAAGAACGGGCTGGCCAGGTGGACCAGCTCGGCCCGGTGCCCGAGCAGCGCGCGCTGGATGGCCGGGGAGGCCAGGCCGAGCCGCACGCTCCGGTACCCGGGGAATGGCACCGAGCGGACCCGGACCACCGGGAACGCGTGCTGGGTGTCCGCCGGGAAGGTGCCGCCGGGTGCCGCGGCTGGCTCCCCGCGGCCGGGCTGGGGCGCGATGACGAGAGGCTGATGTCCCCGCGATACGAGATGCTCGGCGACCCGGAGCACGCTGTGCGCCACGCCGTTCACCTCGGGCGGGAAAGATTCGGTGACGATCCCAATCCGCACGCTGCCACCATGCAACGCGGTCGTGGCAGCCGCCCCGGCTGCGCCGTGGCCAGGGCAAGAACTGTGGGTGACATCTATCCGCCGCTCGCGGCCCGGTGTCCACCTGGGGGCCGCATAGCGTCCACTTTCCTACATTCCTGCAGGTAGAACGCATGTCGAATATGCTGCGGTGACCGGCCCGCCCGCCCCCATCTCCCCAGATTGGGCCACGCCCGTGACCTCATCCCGCGCCGTCCCCGGCCCGAGCCCGCGGTGGCGGGTCGAGGCGGCCCTGGCCGGCCGGCCCAGCTTCGCCATCGCCCCGCTGCTGGCCTGCGGCGGGGCCGTCGTGATCGCCGCTCTGCGGATCACCGGCCACCCGGCCGGGCCGTTCGCGGCCTCGCTGGTCGAGGGGGTACTGCCGCTCGGCACCGCCATCGCGGTGGCCCGGCTGATCGGCACCGACCCGGCCCTGGAACTGCAGCTGAGCTACCCGGCGGCCTACCGCCGCACGCTGCTGCGCCGGGCCGCCCTGGTCGCCGGCTGGTCCGGCGCGTTCGCGGCGGTCACGGCCGCCGCGGTCCAGCTGACCGGACTGTGGCCGCCCGGCCTGGCCCGCGCCCAACTGGCCTGGCTGGTCCCCACCGCGGTGCTGGCCGCGATCGCGGTGGCGGCCGGGGCGGCCGCGGCGGACGGCCGGGCCGGGGCCGCGGCGGCCGCCCTGGTCTGGGTCATCCAGGAGGGCCTGGCCCGGAGTTTCGCGGATCATCCCGCGCTGCGCCCGTTCTACCTGTTCGCCACCAGCCGCCCCGGGCCTGACCCGGTGGGCTACTGGCCGAACCGGCTGTCGCTGCTGCTGGTCGCCGTCGTCGCCGCGATAGCCGGATGGCTGCTGCTGGGCCGTCCGGCGCGGCTGCTGCCGGGCGCGCTCGCCGACGGGGTGCCGGGCTATGGCGCTGTCCAGGGCGGCCGCTGAGATGCCCGCGCTGCTCGGCTCGGCCACCTGCGAATACCGGATGCTGATCCGGGCCTGGTGGCTGTGGGCGGCCATCGCGGTCGCCGGGATCGCGGGCACCCGGCTGGCCGGGATCCCGCTGAGCACCCAGCTGATCTGGCCGGCCCGGGCTGAGGTCGGCGTCTACGCGGTGAACTTCAACCTGATCGTCCCCCTGGTCGCGGGGCTGGCCCTGGCCGGCCGGGCGGGACGGGACCGCCGGCTCGGGCTGGCCGAGCTGCTGGAGTTCGACGGGGTCCCGGCGCGGCGCGCGGGTCTGGGGCCGGTTCCTCGGCGCGGCCGCCGCCGTGAGCACCCAGGCCCTGGCCAGCTGGCTGGTGGTGCTCCTGGTCATCGCGCTGCAGCGGCGCTCCGGGCTGCCGCTGGCCTGGGGGCTGGCCGCGTTCGCCGCCGTGCTGGCGCCCGGGCTGATCTGCGTGACGGCGGTGTCGCTGGCCGGCGCGGCGATCCTGACCCCCGCGGTGTTCCGGGTGCTGCTGGCGGGCTACTGGTTCTGGGGGAACCTGATGCCGCCCCGGCTGATGCCCACGCTGGCGGCCACGCCGTTGCTGCCGCTGGGCTCGTACGCGGCGGACGGGCTGTTCGCCCGCGATCTGCCAGGCGGCCTGGCCGGGCTGTCCTACCTGCTGCGGGACGCACGCTCGGCGGCGCAGGCCGGGGCCAGCATCGGGCTGCTGCTGGCGGTCGCGGTGGCCGCCGTCGCCGGGCTGCAACTCACCGAGGCCCGCCGGGCCCAGGCCGGCTGACGGGTCCGGGGGCAGGATGGACCTGACGCTGAGGGGGATCCGGAAGACGTACCGGGGCGGGATCACCGGCCTGGACGGTCTCGACCTGGACATCCCGCCGGGCCTGTTCGGGTTGCTGGGGCCCAACGGCGCGGGCAAGACCACGCTGATGCGCATCCTGGCGGGCGTCTGCAGGCCGGACCGCGGGTCGGCCCGGGCCGGCGGCTGGGACCTGGGCCGCCCCCGGGAGCGGCGGCAGTTCCAGGCGCGGCTCGGCTACCTGCCCCGGGACCTGGGCCTGTACCCGGAGCTGTCCGGCCGCCGGTTCCTCGACTACGCCGGGACCCTCAAAGGCATGTCCAGCCCGCGGCGGCGGCAGCGCCGGGTGGACGAGGTGCTGCACCTGACCGGCCTGGACGCGGTGGCGGACCGGCCCGCCGGCGGGTACTCGGGCGGAATGCGGCGGCGGCTCGGCCTGGCCCAGGCCCTGCTCAACGATCCGGCGGTGCTCCTGCTCGATGAGCCGACCGCGGGCCTGGACCCGCAGGAGCAGACCCGGATCCGGGTGCTGCTGGTCTCGCTGGCCGGGCAGCGCACCGTGGTGCTGGCCACTCGCGACGTCACGGACGTGTCGAGTACCTGCGACGGCTGCGCGGTGCTGGCCGGCGGCCGGGTGATCTTCCAGGGCGACGTGGCCGGGCTGGCCCGCGCCGCGGACGGCCTGGTCTGGTCGGTGCAGACGGACCGGCCGCTGAGCGCGGCGCAGGCGGCCGCCGTGGTGTCCGCGGTCCGGCTGCCAGACCGCACCGTGTACCGGGTGATCGCCCCGGCGCCGCCGCTGCCGTCCGCGCAGCCGCTGCGGCCGGGACTGGAAGACGGCTACCTGGCCCTGATCCGCCGCCGCGGGGCCGGTCCGCAGTGAAAGACTAGCGATCATGCAAACTCTGGTCGTCGATCACCCGCTCATCGCGCACAAGCTGACCACGCTGCGCGATGAGCGCACCGACTCTCCCACGTTCCGGCGGCTCACCGACGAGCTGGTCACCCTGCTCGCCTACGAGGCCACCCGTGAGGTCCGGGTCCAGCCCGAGGTGGTGCAGACCCCGGTCGGCGAGGCCCGCGGGGTGAAGCTGGCCCTGCCGCCGCCGCTGGTCGTCCCGGTGCTGCGGGCCGGGATCGGGATGCTGGACGGCATGATCCGGCTGCTGCCCACGGCCGACGTGGGCTTCGTGGGGCTGGCCCGCGACGAGGAATCGCTGGTCGCCGCCACCTACGCCAACCGGCTGCCGGCCGAACCTGGCCGGCCGTGACGTTTTCGTGCTGGATCCCATGCTGGCCACCGGCGGGACCCTGGAGACCGTGATCACCATGCTGAGCCAGCGCGACGCGGCGTCGGTCACCGCGGTATGCCTGCTCGCCGCGCCGGAGGGGATCGACCGGATCAAGGCCACCTTCCCCGGCGACGAGCCGCTGCCGGTCCGGGTGGTCACGGCGGCCATGGACGAGCGGCTGAACGAGCGCGGCTACATCGTCCCCGGCCTCGGCGATGCGGGGGACCGCCTGTTCGGGGAGATCTGATCCTAAGGCGCGGACGCGCGATGAATTGCCCCGGTACGGTGGTCTTTCCCAGGACGGCCAGAGCGCTGGAGGCGTGGTGCGCGATCAGCAGGCCGGCTCCGGGGTCCTGGCTGAGGTCGGATCGGGCTTAGCGACAGACTCGCGGATCGCCGGGTACTGGCTGGAGGAGCAGATCGGCCAGGGCGGGATGGCCGTCGTGTTCCGGGCCCGTGATGAGCGGCTGCACCGGCTGGTGGCGCTGAAGGTCCTGGCCCCCGCGCTGGCCGGGGACGGGGAGTCCCGGCAGCGGTTCATCCGCGAATCCCGGGCCGCGGCGGCGGTCGACGATCCGCACATCATCCCGGTGTTCGAGGCCGGCGAGACCCCCGCCGGGGCACTGTTCATCGCGATGCGTTTCGTGCCCGGCGGGGACGTGTACAGCCTGGTCCGCCGGACGGGGCCGCTCTCGGCATCCCGGGCCGCGGCGATCGTCTCCCCGGTGGCCTCGGCGCTGGACGCCGCGCACGCGGCCGGGCTGGTGCACCGCGACGTCAAGCCCGCGAACATGCTGCTGGATACCCGGCCCGGGCGGCCTGATCACGTGTACCTGTCGGATTTCGGGCTGAGCAAGGGGACCGTGTCCACCTCGACCGGGCTGACTGGCGCCGGGCATTTCATGGGCACCCTGGATTACATCTCCCCGGAGCGGATCGAGGGCCACCAGGCCGACGGGCGGGCGGACCAGTACGCGCTGGCCTGCTCGGCGTTCGAGATGCTGACCGGCGCGCCGCCGTTCCGGTCCCCGGAAGCCGCGGCGCTGATGTACGCGCAGCTCTCGCAACCGCCGCCGCCGCTCACCTCGCGGCGGCCCGATCTGCCGGCCGCGGCGGACCAGGTCTTCGCCCGGGCGCTGGCCAAGGCCCCGGGGGATCGCTACCCGAGCTGCCGGGAGTTCGCGGACGCCATGCGCGCGGCGTTCGGCCTGGCGTCCTACGATTCTGAGCCCGAACCCATCCCGGCCGTGGAGCACCCGCCAGCCGCAGAGCGCCCGCCAGCCGCGGAGCGCCCGCCGGCGCGGAGCACCCGCCGCCCGAGGAGCACGCGCCAGCCTTGGAGCGCACGCCGGCCGGCCGCCCGGCCCACCTCCGCGGACGACGCGCCCCGACCCGTACCGTCCGGCCGCCCTGACGCGCCCGCTCTTCCGCCCGCTCCTCCCGCCGCGTCCGCTCGCCCCGCCGCACCCGGTCGTCACGCCGCGGCCGCCGCTCCCCCCGCCCCGTCCGCTCTCCCGGCTCCCCCCGCACCGTCGGCCCGGCCCGCCGCGTTCGGACGTCCGGCCCCGGCCAGCCGGAGACCATCCCGGCGCGTCATCCTGGCCGCGCTCGTGGCCGTCCTCGTCCTGGCCGCGGCGGCGATCGGGGCCTACCTCTTGCGCAGCAGGCCGTCGGGCGGCCCGCTGGCCGCCGGCCGCCCTACGCTGTGTGGGTCATCGGGGGCCTGGTCGTCTGGGCATTCGTCCTGGCCGGCTTCATGGCATGGGACCTGCACAGCACATCGCGGACCGTCATCTGGGCCATCTTCGCAGGCTGGTGCATCGGCGTGCTCGGTGCATCCATCGCCCGGAAAATCTACCGGTGAGGCCCTCAGCGCACGGAAAGCGCCCGCCGATCCAGCCCGGCCGGCAAAGGTGACCGGTGATGGCCCTAGCTACGTGCCGACCGGGTGCCAGACGGTCTTGGTCTCCAGGTAGGCCAGCAGACGCCGCAGGCCCGGGTCCGCCGCCCAGTCTTCCGGGACCCAGCGGGGCCCGGCCGCGAACACCCGCTTCACGTTCCCGGCCGCGAGCCGTTCCAGGTCCGCCCGGTCCGCCGGGGCCGCGCCGGTCAGGTCGATCGCGTTGACGTCCTGGTGCGCGGCCAGCACCGGGGCCAGTTCCCCCAGCCGCCCGGTCAGCACGTTGACCACGCCGCCCGGCACATCCGAGGTGGCCAGCACCTCGGCCAGGCTGACCGCGGCCAGCACCGCCGGCCCGCTGACGGCCAGCACGGCCGTGTTGCCGGTGGCGATGACCGGCGCGAGCACGCTGACCAGGCCGAGCAGTCCGGAGTCCGGTGGCGCGAGCACCGCCACGACCCCGGACGGCTCGGGCACGCTGAGGTTGAAGTACGGGCCCGCCACCGCGTTGGCGCCCCCGGTGACCTGCGCGACCTTATCCGGCCAGCCCGCATACCAGACCCACCGGTCGATAGCCGCCGACACGTTCCGGGCCGCGCCAGCCCGGTCATTCTTTTTCTCTCCAACGACAACCTCGCCGGTGAACTGCTCCGCCCGGCCTTCGAGCATTTCGGCGACCCGGTACAGGACCTGGCCGCGGTTGTAGGCCGTCGCCCCGGACCAGCCGGGGAAGGCCTTGCGGGCCGCGACCACGGCGTCCCGGGCGTCTTTGCGTGACGCCAGCGCGGCGTGCGCGAGCAGGGTGCCGTCCGGCGCCGTGACCGGGTACGACCGGCCCGACTCTGAGCGGGGGAACGCGCCCCCGATGAACAGCTTGTAGGTCTTGCGCACCGCCAGCCGGGTTCCGCCGTCCGCGGCGGGCGGGCGCCGGGTCACGCCCGCCTCGGGCTCCTGGCCGCCGGTCTGGGGCGAGGCAGCCGACCGGGCGGCCTTCGGCGTGGCCCGTTCTCCCCTGGAGCCGGGCCGGGGCAGCCGGCCGGGTGGTTTTCGTTGCGGAAGATTTTTGCGCTTTTTCCCGGGCGGGGCGGCGGTCAGGCATCGAGATACCCGGCCAGCCCGTGACGGCCGCCCTCGCGGCCGAACCCCGACTCCTGGTAGCCGCCGAACGGGCTGGCCGGGTCGAACCGGTTGTAGGTGTTGGCCCAGATCACCCCCGCGCGCAGGCGCTGCGCCATCCAGAAGATCCGGCTGCCCTTCTCGGTCCAGATTCCGGCGGACAGCCCATACGGGGTGTTGTTCGCCTTGGCCACGGCCTCCTCCGGGGTGCGGAACGTGAGGACGGACAGCACCGGCCCGAAGATCTCCTCCTGGGCGATCCGGTGCGCCTGGCTGACCCCGCTGAACACGGTGGGCGGGAACCAGTAACCCCGCTCGGGCAGCGAGCAGGCCGGTGACCAGCGCTGCGCGCCCTCGTGCTCCCCCGCCGCGGACAGCTCGGTGATCTTGTCGAGCTGCTGCCGGGAGTTGATCGCGCCGATGTCGGTGTTCTTGTCCAGCGGGTCACCGAGGCGCAGCGTGCCGAGCCGGCGTTTGAGCCGGTCGGTGACGGTGTCCGCGACCGACTCCTGGACCAGCAGCCGGGAACCCGCGCAGCACACGTGGCCCTGGTTGAAGAAGATGCCGTTGACGATGCCCTCGACCGCCTGGTCCAGCGGGGCGTCGTCGAAGACCACGTTGGCGGCCTTGCCGCCGAGTTCCAGGGTGAGTTTCCGGCCCGTGCCGGCGACCGCGCGCTGGATCTCCTTGCCCACCTCGGTTGACCCGGTGAACGCGATCTTGTCCACGCCGGGGTGCGCGACCAGGGCCTGCCCGGTGGCGCCGTCGCCGGTCAGGATATTCACCGTGCCGGGAGGCAGGTCCGCCTGCTGGATGACCTCGGCCAGCAGCAGCGCGGTCAAGGGCGTGGTCTCGGCCGGCTTGAGCACGCACGTGTTGCCGGCCGCCAGCGCCGGGGCCAGCTTCCAGGCCGCCATCAGCAGCGGGAAGTTCCACGGGATGATCTGGCCGGCCACCCCCAGCGGCCGCGGGCCCAGGCCGAACCCGGCGTGCTCCAGCTTGTCCGCCCAGCCCGCGTAGTAGAAGAAGTGCGCCGCGGCCAGCGGGATGTCCACGTCCCGCGATTCCCGGATCGGCTTGCCGTTGTCCAGGCTCTCCAGCACCGCGAACTCGCGGGCCCGCTCCTGGATGACCCGGGCGATCCGGTACAGGTACTTGGCCCGGTCCCGGCCCGGCGTGGCGCCCCAGGGACCCTCGAAGGCCGCCCGGGCCGCGGCGACCGCCCGGTCCACGTCCTGCTCCCCCGCCTGGGCCACCTCGGCGAGCGGGTCCTCGGTGGCCGGGTTCAGGGTGGCGAAGTACTGGCCGGTGGCCGGGGGAACGAACTCGCCGCCGATGAACAGGCCATAGCGGGGCGCGATCGACACGATGTCCGTGGACTCGGGCGCCGGCGCGTAGTCCCAGTCCGGCGGGGCCAGGGGTGAGGTGGCGACCATGGCGTTAACCTACCTCGCCCCGGCCCGGGTCAGGTGATGACGTCGTCCACGTTGACGTTCACCGTGACGTCCCGGAGGCCGACCTTGCTGCGGAGTTCGGCCACGGCCCGCCGCTGGACCTCGCGGGCGACGGCGTCCACCTGGTCCCCGTACTGGACCGCGACCGCGAGATCGACCACCGCGGTGCGGCCGAGGACGCCGACGGCCGCGTTGGGGTGCCGGTGCCGCAGGGTGGCCCGCTCGACCAGGCCGGCCATCCGGCTATGGGTACTGCGGCCGAAGGCGACCCGGACACCCGCGACGTCGCGGGCGGCCTCGCGGGCGATCCTGGCCACGACGCGGGCGGCAACGCGGATGGCTCCGCCGTCGCTGAGCTGGAGGGTGTACCAGATATCCGCGACGAGCCTGCGGATCTGGCTGGCGACGGCGCTCTTCAGCGCGGCGGGCAGGGCGACCTGCTCGGCGGCGAGGCTGCGCACCGGGGCCCAGATACGGCCGAACTCGATCAGCGCGGCCTGGCAGTACGGGCAGTCCTGCTGGTGGCCGGTGAACTGGCCCGCGTGCCCGTCGGCGGCCTGCTCGAGCAGCGCATCGATGTCAGCACCGCAGGCGAGGCGGGTGTTCGCGCTGCTCAGCAGCAGGCTGGCGTCGTGGATCGGCTGGCCAGGACCGGACATTCCGTTCACCTCCACTCCGCTAGCGTCTTACTCAGTGTGCGCCTGCCCCGGAACAGGTGGCTACGGACGGCCGGGACCGTGCTGCCGGTGATGTCCGCGATCTCGGCGAGCGGCAGGCCCTCGAAATGGCGCAGGACGATGGCCACGCGCTGTGGGGGCGGCAGCGCGGTCACGGCGTCCGTGACCGCGTTGACGGTGAGATTCCGCTCCGTCTGCTGGCCCGGCCCGTCACCCGCGTCGCCAACCTCGCCCAGCAGGTCGAGGGATTCGGTGACCCGCCTGCGGGTGATCCGGTTCAGCGCGCGGCGGGTGACGATCCGGTACAGCCAGGTGGAAAAGGCAGAATCCGCCTTGAATCCGGGCAGTTGCTGCCACGCGGCGACGAGCGCTTCCTGGGCGACGTCTTCTGCGTCCTGATGGTTGCCGAGCAGCCGCAACGCCACCCGGTAGGCCAGCAGCCCATGACGGTCGACGAGATCGGCGTACGCGTTAACGTAGCCGTCCTGGGCCCGCCGGACCAGGTAGCCATCGTCGACCTCTGATCCCACCGCGCCTCCTCCAGGCCTGGTTTTATCCGCCCGTCCCTGACCGCCAGGCTTGCAGGGCCCATCTGCCCCGGCCGGAGCAAAAAATGTGCGACGTTTCCGGCCGGCCCGTGTCTAACAGTGCAGAGCGGACCGAAGAACCGGTGCCGACTCGACACGGCCAGCAGGCCGCCGCGTCCACGCTTCGGCCTTCCACGTTGCGGACTGCACGCTTCGACTGCAACGCTTCGACAGAGAGAGTGCACCCTGATGACCGAGACCAGCAGCTCAGCGCCGTCGGCTAAGCCGACCACCAGAACCAGCGGGACCAGCCAGGTCAGTGCCGAGCGCCTGTCCACGGACGACGGCAAGATCAGCGTCGCGCAAAGCGTGGTGCAGAAGATCGCCGGGATCGCCTGCCGTGAGATCAGCGGCGTGCACGCCATGGGCGTGTTGACCAGCCGGGCGTTCGGCGCGGTCCGGGAGCGGATCCCGGGCAGCAGCGGCCCCAACGTCGCCCAGGGCGTAGGCGTGGAGGTCGGCGAGACCCAGGCCGCGATCGACCTGGACATCGTCGTGGAGTACGGCGTCAGCATCGCTGACCTGGGCCGGAG
>CAWINS010000032.1:0-176956 GCA_963837335.1 uncultured Actinomycetes bacterium
AAGCTCAGGGCCAGCTTAGGGAGATGGCGATACGAGATCGTTACGGCAAGTCCGCGGCACTGAGAGAATTTCACGATGCTGCGTTACGGTGGCTTCCGGAGGTCATGGAAGGCACCCCGGGGGGAGGCGGCGTGGCGGAGCTGGACCTCGCGCTGCTCGGGCCGCCCGCGGTGACCAGGGACGGCGGGCCGGTCAGTTTCGACACCCGCAAGGCCACGGCGGTGCTGGCCCTGCTCGCGATGCACGATCACGAGCTGAGCCGGGAGCGGCTGGCGGCGCTGCTCTGGCCGGAGGCGGACACCATCCGGGCGCGGGCCTCGCTGCGCCGCACGTTGTCGGTCAGGCCGCCGCGGCCGGGCCGGGCCTGCGGGTCACGCGGGCGGCGGTGGCCCTGGACCCGGGCCGGGTGCGGGTGGACGTGACCGACTTCGAGGCGCTGGCGGCCGGGCCGGACGCTGGCGCGCTGGACCGGGCGGCCCGGCTCTACCGGGACGACTTCCTGGCCGGGTTCGCCCTGCGCGACTGTCCCGAGTTCGACGACTGGCAGGCCGCGACCGCGGACCGGCTCCGGCAGCGGCTCGCCGCGGTGCTGGAACGGCTCGTCACCGCGTGCACCGCCGCGGGTGACCTGGACCGCGCGGTGGCGCACGCGCAGCGCTGGCAGGCTCTCGACCCGCTGCACGAGCCCGCATACCAGGCGCTGATCCGGCTGCTGGCGTGGACCGGGCAGCGGTCCGCGGCCCTGCGCCAGTACCGGGCCCTGGTCCGGATCCTGGACACCGAGCTCGCGGTGCGGCCGCTTCCGGAGACCACCCAGCTCTATGACGATGTCCGGGCTGGACGGCTGGCGCCCGCCCCGGGGCGGCCCACTGAGGCAAACCGGGCGCCGCCTGGCCGGCCCCGGCGCCAAGCCGGGCTGACGGCGCGCCGGGTCCGGCCGGCTGGCCGCTGGTGGGCCGGCAGGATGAGCTGCAGGCGCTGCACGCCGCCTGGCGCGGGGTGGGCGCGGCGGGCCGGGTGGTGACGGTGCTGGGCGCGGCAGGCTGCGGCAAGACCCGGCTGCTGGAGGAGTTCCGCGCGGAGGCGCAGGCGGCCGGGGGCGTGATGCTGGCCAGCCGGTGCCACGACGGGGAGGGCGAGCTTCCGTTCGTGGCCGCCGCGGATCTGCTGCGCACGGCACTGTCGGTCTGCCCGGAACTGCCGGCCCGGCTGCCCGCGCACACGGCGGCCATGACCGGGCGCCTCTGCCCTGAGCTGGCCGTGGACTACCCGGACGACCCGGCCCCGCTGGACAGCCCGATGGCGCTGGCCCGGCTCTACGGCGCGATCGGGGAGGCACTGCGGACCGCGGCGACGCCGGGCCGGGCCGGGCCGCCGGCCGGCGTGATCGTGGTCGAGGACGCGCACTGGGCCGACGGCCCGTCCCTGGACCTGCTGGCCTACCTGGCGCGCAGGCTCCCGGGCTGGCCGCTGCTGCTCGTCATCAGCTGGTCCACCGAGCACGCCGAACGGCTCCGCGGGCTGCGGGCCGCGCTCAGCGAGGCGGCCGACGCCGGCCGGGCCACGGCGGTGGAACCCGCTCCGCTGCGCGAGGAGCAGGTCCGCGACCTGCTGCTGCGCTCGGGGGTCCGGGATGCCGACGTGGGCCGGCTGCTCACCCAGACCCGGGGCCTGCCCATGCTGGTCCGCGAGTACGTGGAGGGACTGCGCTCGGGGGCCGGCGACGGCGGCGAGCACTGGTGGCCGCCCGCCTCGGTCCGGGAACTGCTGCGCAGGCGGCTGCAGGCAGCCAGCGAGCCCACCCTGCAGATGCTGTCCACCGCGGCGGTGCTGGGCAGCGGCTGCGACGCGGACCTGCTCCGCGCGGTCAGCGGGCGGGGTGAGACGGAGACCGTCGAGGCGCTCGACGAGGCGGTCCGCCGGTTCCTGCTGACCGAGACACCGCCGTCCGGGGACCGCGGCCGTCCGACCTATGAGTTCCCGTACGAGGCCCTGCGGGAGGTCGTCTACGACTCCTCGACCCTGGCCCGGCGCAGGCTGCTGCATGGCCGGGCCGCAGGCGTGCTGATCCGCCGGTACGAGCGGGACCCGGTGACCACCCGCGCCGCGCCGATCGCCGAGCATCTTCAGCGCGCAGGCCGGGACGCCGAGGCGGCCGGCTGGTGGTGGCGGGCCGCCGGGCGGGCCCGGGACCTGTACGCCCACGCCGAGGAGTACGCCTACCTGCGCCGGGCCGAGGCGCTGGGCTACCCGCCGGTGGAGGTGGCCGTCGCGCTGGGCGACGTGCTCACCGTGCTGGGCCGTTACCGGGAAGCGCTGGCCGAGTTCGAGGCGGCCGCGTCGGCCATCGACGGACAGCAGGCTGGCTCGGCGGGCATCGAGCACAAGCTCGCCGAGGTGCATCACCGGCTGGGTGACTGGGCGCTGGCCGAGGCGCATCTGGAGGTCGCCCTCGACCTGCTGGGTCCCGGTGACCCGAGCCGCCGGGCCCGGATCGGGGCCGACCGCGCGGTGCTGGCCTACCGGCGCGGGGCGGCGCAGGACGCGGCCGGCCTGGCCGAGAGCGCGCTGGAGGCGGCCCGGCGGGCGGGAGACCCGGCCGCCGTGGCCCAGGCGCTGAACGTGCTGGGCATGCTGGACGCCCGGCGAGGGGCGGCCGCCTCGGCCGCGGCCCGGCTGCGGGAAAGCCTGGAGCACGCCCGCGGCCTGCCCGACCCGGGGGCGGCGGTGGCCGCGCTCAACAACCTGAGCCGGCTGCTGGCCGACAGCGGCCAGCCGGGCGAGGCCCTGCCGCTGGCCCAGGAGGCGCTGGCGCTGGGCCGCGAACTGGGCGACCAGCACCGGGTCGCCGCGCTGCACACCAACCTGGCCGACCTGCTGCACGCGGCGGGGCAGCGCGAGGCCGCCCTGGCCCACCTGAAGGAGGCCGCGCGCGGTTTCGCCTCGGTGGACACCGGCGGCACTCCCCGCCCGGAGGTGTGGACCCTCGTCGAGTGGTAGCGAGACGATCAGGGGCACAGCCGAGTGGTAGCAGACGAACGGGGACAGCCGGGTGGTAGCCGCAGAGCGGCCGTGGTAGCCGGAGACACGGCAGCGGGCCGCCGCAGGGATCATCCTGCGGCGGCCCGCTCTTGCGCTCACCGCCTACCAGCGGTGGCTAGTGGCTGACCACCTCACCCGTGGTGGGGTTGAGGATGACCGGGTCGAAGTGCGGCCGGGTCCAGAAGTCCAGCACGCCGCCGCGGCCGTCCAGGCTGCCGGCGATCTTGTCGAACGACCCGGGGCCGATCGACTGGCCGCGGAGCCAGTTGTCCTCGATGAACTTCACCACCGAGGACTGGTCGGTCAGGTTGTGGCTGACGTAGTTCTCCCGCGTGTACGGCGAGATGACCAGCAGCGGGAGCCGCGGGCCGTAGCCGCACCGGTCCGGGGTGTCGCCGATGCGCACCGGGGCGGTGGTGCACACGGCCGCGTCCTCGGTGGTGTTCGAGCCGTTGACCCGGGGCGAGTTCTGGTGGTCGTACCAGCCGTCGGAGTCGTCGTAGGTGATGACGATCGCGGTGGACTTCCAGAACTTGGACTGCTCGATCTGGTTGACCGTGTTGACGAGGAAGTTCTGCTCGTCGAGCGGGTCGGAGTAGCCCGGGTGCGCGTCCTGGTACTCGGCGGCCTTGAGGTAGCTCACGGCCGGCATGTTGCCGTCCTTGAGCGTGGTGTAGAAGTCGGACAGGTCGTACTCGTGGTTGGCCTGGTCGGTCCGGCCGATCATGGCCTCCGAGGACGGCGGCAGGTGCTTGGGGTTGGCCGTGGACTTGTAGTACTCGAACGGGTTGTGGTGCGGCGAGTAGTCCGCCACCGTGGCGCCGCCGATGTTCGTGTGGGAGGACCCGCAGACCGCGTAGCCCGCGCTGTTGGTCGAGGTGGGCGCGAACCCGCCCTGGAACCAGCCCCAGGTGACGTGCCGCTGGTTGAGCAGGTCACCGATGTTCTTGCCGGTCATCACGCCGACCGGGTTGGTCGGAGGTGTGGCTGGCGTCGGAGCAGTCGTCGAACGCGGGGTCGAGGTCACCGTAGATGGTGCCCAGGCCCTTGCTGTTCAGGTCGCTGACGCGTGCCGGGATCGGCGACCGGCTGGCCGGTGCTGGGGCTGACCGCGTACCCGTCACCGTCGCTGCCGGAGATCACGTTGAGCGCGCCGGGCGTGGACGGCCCGAAGTTCGTGTCGTAGTTGTTGTCGCTCATCGCGTAGTTCTGCGCGTAGTTCCACAGCCCGGTGACCGTGTTGCCGTCGAAGTAGTCCATGACGATGCCGGGCGGGCCGTACTCGCCGGTGCAGTTGTCGGTCTGGGTGAACTGGACGAACTTGTCCATCGTCGCCGCCGTTGAACGCCTGCTGCTCAGGCAGGTACCCGTGGTTCTGGTCGCAGGTGAGCGCCTGCGGCGTGGGTGAGCCGCTCGCGGGTTGTAGCTGTTGGGGTTGTGCGTGAGCAGGCTGCTTGGTGCAGGCCGTTCACCTTGGGCGTGCCCGGCTTGGCGTAGAACTTCGACCCGTCGGTGTTGGCCGCGTACGGGTAGGTGCCGAAGTAGTGGTCGAACGAGATGTTCTCGTCGAAGAGCACGACCAGGTGCTTGATCGGGCGTCCTGGTCCCCGCCACCACCTTGTAGTAGCTGGCCGGGGCCGTCGCGGGCGTGGCCGCCGAGTTGGCGGTGTCCGCTCCGGTCTGGGACGTGCTCGCACTGGCTACCGTCGCGCCGACTGCGGCGCCGCCGGCCAGCACCCCCGCAGCGAGGATGGCCGTGTAGCGGCGCATCCAGCGCCGCCTGCCCGGACCATTCCCGGTGCCATTACGTGGGCCTTCGCCCATTTTCACCCTCCTGAGTCTGGGGCTGTTCATGGCGCTATCACAGCACACACGCGAGTAGCACCATCGCGCACAACAGACCCAAAGGTTCCGGAAGGGCGTGACCAGACGGCGTCCGGATGTTTACCGGCAGGCAAACGCGCGAACAAGAATGGCCGGTCGCGAACGGGTGCCGGTCAGGCCAGCCCGGTCAGGCCAGCATGCGTCAGGCCAGCATGGCGCGGCCGAGGTAGTCGCGGCTGTCCTGCACGCCGGGCAGGGCGAAGAAGTAGCCGCCGCCGAACGGGCTGATGTAGTTGACCAGCGGCTCGCCGATCAGCCGGGTCTGCACCGTCACGAACTGGCGCGCGATGTCCTGCTGGTAGCAGATGAAGATCAGCCCCATGTCGAGGTCACCCACCGAGTCGATACCCCGGTCGTAGTTGTGCGCGCGGCGCAGGATGCGGTTGTGCTCCGTCTGCGGGGTGCGCGGGTTGGCCAGCCGGATGTGCGCGGTGAGCGGGATCACGTCGCCGGTGGGATCGAGGGTGTAGTTGGGGCGGGCGAACTCCGCGTTGGCGTCCAGCGGCGCGCCGGTGTCTTTGCGCCGGCCGATCATGTTCTCCTGCTCGATGATGTCGACCCGGTCCCAGAACTCGACGAACATCCTGATCAGCCGGACGACCTGGTAGCTGCCGTGCGCGGTCCAGGCGGGCTCGCCGTGGGCGCCCGGCTGGACCCAGACCAGGTTGTTCATGACCTCGGCGCCGGCTGGGTGTCGGGGTTGGCGATGCCGTCCATGAAGCCCATGCAGGTTCCGGGGCGTGGTGCCGGCCGGGCGGGCCGGGCTGGCGAACCCGTCGATGCGCCACAGCACCTGCATGCCACCCCGGGTGTGCTGGGCGATGTCCCGGAGCGCGTGCAGGACCGTGTCCTGGCTGCCCGCACTCAGCTGCAGGCTCAGGTCCCCGCCGCACTGCGCCGGGTCGAGGTCGTCGTTGGGGAAGGCGGTCATCGGGGTCAGCCCGGCGGGCTTGCGGGCCGCCAGCCCGTAGCGGTCGTCGAACAGGGTGGACCCGACGCCGACCGTGACGGTGAGGCCGTCGGGGACCACCGTCGGCCCGAGCACCCCGGAATCGGAGGGCGGCCCGCCGATGCCGACCTGCGGCGGGATCCCGCCCGCGGTGAGGAAACGGGCCCGGGCCGTGATGGTGCGCAGCAGGTCGGTCAGCTCTCCCCGGCCGTCAGCGGTCACGTTGAACGAGCAGCATGATCGTCTGGCGCTACGGCTTGGGCAGGATGCCCGCCTGGTACCGCCCGTGGAACGGGACGGCCGGCAGCCGGCCCGCCAGCATCTCGGCGTCGAGGACCTGGCCCGGCGCGGCGGCCCGGGACGAGCGGTAGGCGTACCCGGCCCCGGCACCCGCCGCGGCGCCCGCGACGACCCCGGTGACGGCCCCGGTGACCCCGGCGCCGAGCGCGCCGCGCAGGAACGAGCGGCGGGGCGGCCGGACCGGGCACGAGCCCGCGTCCGCGTTGTGCGGGCCGTCATCCCGCTCGAACTCATTCACCGCCGGCTGGTTCCTCGCGGGGTCATTGACCCCAGGGTCGTCAGCCACACCCTCTCCCCGGAGCTGGGTCGCCAGACGCGGGCATCATCACCTCCGCGGCTCGGTGATGGCCGCGATCGGGGCGAGTTCCTGCAGGATCTGCCCGGCGGCGGCGTCGATCTGCTGCCGCCGGTCCGTGCCCAGCGCGCGCACCGGCGTCCAGTGGCCGCCGGGCCGCTCTTCCGCCACGAGCAGGCTGTCCAGCCGGTCCAGCCCCGCGTACACCGCGGGCAGGCCCGGGTAACGGGCGACGAGCAGCGGGTGCAGGACGGTGAGCAGTTCCCGGGTGCCGGTGATGTTGGCCGCGGTGGTGGCCAGCGTCGTCCCGCTGCCGTAGTCGTCGTGCCCGGTCAGCTGGAATTCCAGCGCGTTCTCCAGGATCTCGTGGGTGCGCAGGCCCAGATCGAGCAGGTCGATCTCCATGCCCGGCCAGAACCGGCGCAGGGCCAGCGACGTCGCGGTCCAGCTTGGCGGCCGGACCGCCCAGCTGCCGGGCGCCCTGCCCGTGCCACAGCCCGTACTCGATCCGGTAGAACCCGGTGAAGGCGGGGTCGGACACCCCGCGGGGCAGCCCGTCCGGGCGGCCGTCGATCTCGGTGTCGTAGTTGCCGAACGTGCCGTACGCCGCGCCCAGCCGCTCATAGGTCAGGTGCGCGGGGAGCCAGGCGGCCCGGGCCGCGATCAGGCGGCCCGCGCGGATCAGCCTGGTGAGCAGGCCGACCTGCCGGGCCAGCGTGTCAAGCCCGGCGCTGACGTAGGCGTGATAGACGCGGGCCGGGCCGAGCAGATCATCGGTGGTGACGGGCAGGATGCCCGGCGCTCCCTGATGGTGGCCGCCGACCCGCACCGTCGGGCCGGTGAGCGTGTCGGTGTCCTGGATGAAGCACTGGAACGCGTAGCTGCCTGACCCCAGGTCCAGGCGCATCGGGCGGGTGGTGCCCGGCCCGAGGCCGGACACCTCGGCGAAGACCGCCCCGGTGGCCGGGTTGATCAGGTACGCCTCCGCGCCGGCCGTGCCGGAGTTACGGACCTGGAAGGTCTGCATCCCCGCGCGGACCCGGTGCCAGCCGGCGCCGCACGCGCCGGTGGAGACCGTGATGACGTTGCCGGCGCCGCCGACTGGGTGCCGCAGCCGGACAGCCCGGCCGCCAGCAGCGTGGCCGCCAGCACGGAGCCACCAGCATCGGGGCCAGCGCCGCCGCAGGCCGGCGGGCCAGCACCGGGCAGCCGCCCGCCCGGCCAGCATCCGGTGAGCTAAAGGCTGGGGACGCGCGGGCCGCACGTCAGCGGGCACCTGACCCCCTCAGCACGAGTCAGAGACTGGGACGTGAAGAGCATCTGCAGAATAGCCAGACGACACGGGACATCCTGGCCCGGGGCGGGCCCGGCGGCAACATTCACCGGCCATTCCGCTAATCGTTACATCCCGTTTCCGGTCCACGTTCCGGTGCTGGGGCGGCGCAGCCAGCCTGGAGGCAGGCAGGCTACGGCCAGGCAACGGGCCCGGAGTACCCCGCGGCGGTATCCGGGGCGGCCGGGACCGGGAATATGCTCGGCAGCTAGCGGCGACGGCGCACCACACGGCAGCACGACACGGCAGCACCGGCCGTCACCAGGCAGGAGGCGTTCCCGGTGAGTTCGAGCACCCCAGAGCAGGTGCAGGCGGCCCGGCCCGGCGGCGACCCCCCGCCGCCGCCCCGGCGCGGCGGCCTGTACCGGGCCCTGCTGCTGGCCACCGTGCTCACCGTGGCGCTGGCCGCGGCCGTGGCCATCCCGGCGTACCTGATTCTCCGGCGGGACCACGCCTCGGCCCTCGCCCACACCCGGGTGTCCGGCATCCCGGCCAGCGTGTCCACCAGCCTGGCGAACCTCATGGTGCTCAGCCCGGTGCCCGCGGACCGGGCTCCCGGCTTCACCCTGACCGACCAGAACGGCCACACGATGAGCCTGGCCAGCCTGCACGGCAAGGTCGTGGTGCTGCAGTTCATGGACCCGCACTGCACCGACATCTGCCCGATCGTGTCGGCGGAGTTCGTGAAGGCCTACCACGACCTGGGCCCGCTGGCCAGCAAGGTGGTGTTCGCCGCGGTCAACGTCAACGCCTACCACGCGCGGGTGCAGGACATGGCCACCTACACCCGGGCCCAGGCGCTGAACACCATTCCCAGCTGGCATTTCTTCACCGGGCCGGTGCCCGCGCTGAAGGCCGTGTGGCGGGGCTACAACATCCAGGTCTACGCGGCCAACCCGAACGCCGACGTCCAGCACACCTCGGCCGTGTACTTCATCGACCCGCGGGGCCGGGAACGGTACCTGGCCTCACCGGAGGTTGACCACACCAAGTCGGGCACGGCCTACCTGCCCGCCAGCCAGCAGATCGCCTGGGGCCACGGCATCGCCCTGGTCGCCCGCCAGCTCGCCAGTTAGCGGGCACCGCTCCCCCAGGACCGCCGCGTAGTGCCCGATCAGCTGGTCGCCGAGCGCGGTCCAGCTGCGGGCCAGCACCCGCTGCCGGCCCGCCCGGCCCATGGCCGCGCGGGCCAGCGGGTCGGCCGCCAGCCGCTGGGTGGCGGCGGTCAGCGCGTCCGCGTCGCCGGGCGGCACCAGGCAGCCGGTGACCCCGTCGTCGACCAGGTCGAGCGGGCCGCCCACGGCCGGGGCCACCACCGGCAGGCCGCTGGCCGCCGCTTCCTGGATGGTCTGCCCGAACGTCTCGTGGCAGCCGCTGTGCACGAACACGTCCAGGCTGGCGAAGATGCGGGCCAGCTGGTCGCCGCGGTGCTGGCCGAGGAACACCGCGGACGGCATCAGCCGGCGCAGCCGGGCCTCGGCGGGCCCGCCGCCCACGATGACCAGGCGCACCCCCGGCAGCCCGGCCACCCCGGCCAGCAGCTCGACCTGCTTCTCCGGGGCCAGCCGGCCGACGTACCCGGCCAGCACCTCGCCGTCTGGCGCCAGCGTCCGGCGCAGCGGGGCGCTGCGGGCCGCCGGGCTGAACAGCTGGGTGTCCACGCCGCGGCCCCACAGCCAGATGCGCTGCACGCCGTGCGCGGCGAGCCGCTCGATACTGCCGGTGGACGGGGCGAGGGTCCGGTCGGCGGCGTTGTGGATGTCGCGCAGCCAGCGCCACGCGGCGGCCTCGGCCAGGCGGCCCCAGTGGTAGGCCCGGGCGTACCCGGGCACGTCGGTCTGGTACACGGCCACCACCGGCAGCCGCAGCCGCCGGGCCGACCGGCTGCCCAGCGCGCCGAGGAAGAACGGGCTGGCCAGGTGGACCAGCTCGGCCCGGTGCCCGAGCAGCGCGCGCTGGATGGCCGGGGAGGCCAGGCCGAGCCGCACGCTCCGGTACCCGGGGAATGGCACCGAGCGGACCCGGACCACCGGGAACGCGTGCTGGGTGTCCGCCGGGAAGGTGGCCGCCGGGAGCTGCCCGGGCTGGCCTCCCCGCGGCTGGCGCGGCCTGGGGCGCGATGACGAGAGGCTGATGTCCCCGCGATACGAGATGCTCGGCGACCCGGAGCACGCTGTGCGCCACGCCGTTCACCTCGGGCGGGAAAGATTCGGTGACGATCCCAATCCGCACGCTGCCACCATGCAACGCGGTCGTGGCAGCCGCCCTGGCTGCGCCGTGGCCAGGGCAAGAACTGTCGGTGACATCTATCCGCCGCTCGCGGCCTGGTGTCCACCTGGGGGCCGCATAGCGTCCACTTTCCTACATTCCTGCAGGTAGAACGCATGTCGAATATGCTGCGGTGACCGGCCCGCCCGCCCCCATCTCCCCAGATTGGGCCACGCCCGTGACCTCATCCCGCGCCGTCCCCGGCCCGAGCCCGCGGTGGCTGGTCGAGGCGGCCCTGGCCGGCCGGCCCAGCTTCGCCATCGCCCCGCTGCTGGCCTGCGGCGGGGCCGTCGTGATCGCCGTCCTGCGGATCACCGGCCACCCGGCCGGGCCGTTCGCGGCCTCGCTGGTCGAGGGGGTACTGCCGCTCGGCACCGCCATCGCGGTGGCCCGGCTGATCGGCACCGACCCGGCCCTGGAACTGCAGCTGAGCTACCCGGCGGCCTACCGCCGCACGCTGCTGCGCCGGGCCGCCCTGGTCGCCGGCTGGTCCGGCGCGTTCGCGGCGGTCACGGCCGCCGCGGTCCAGCTGACCGGGCTGTGGGCGCCCGGCCTGGCCCGCGCCGAACTGGCCTGGCTGGTCCCCACCGCGGTGCTGGCCGCGATCGCGGTGGCGGCCGCGGCGGCCGCGGCGGACGGCCGGGCCGGGGCCGCGGCGGCCGCCCTGGTCTGGGTCATCCAGGAGGGCCTGGCCCGGAGTTTCGCGGATCATCCCGCGCTGCGCCCGTTCTACCTGTTCGCCACCAGCCGCCCCGGGCCTGACCCGGTGGGCTACTGGCCGAACCGGCTGTCGCTGCTGCTGGTCGCCGTCGTCGCCGCGATAGCCGGATGGCTGCTGCTGGGCCGTCCGGCGCGGCTGCTGCCGGGCGCGCTCGGCGACGGTGTGCCGGGCTATGGCGCTGTCCAGGGCGGCCGCTGAGATGCCCGCGCTGCTCGGCTCGGCCACCTGCGAATACCGGATGCTGATCCGGGCCTGGTGGCTGTGGGCGGCCATCGCGGTCGCCGGGATCGCGGGCACCCGGCTGGCCGGGATCCCGCTGAGCACCCAGCTGATCTGGCCGGCCCGGGCCGAGGTCGGCGTCTACGCGGTGAACTTCAACCTGATCGTCCCCCTGGTCGCGGGGCTGGCCCTGGCCGGCCGGGCGGGACGGGACCGCCGGCTCGGGCTGGCCGAGCTGCTGGAGTCGACGGGGTCCCGGCGCGGCGCGCGGGTCTGGGGCCGGTTCCTCGGCGCGGCCGCCGCCGTGAGCACCCAGGCCCTGGCCAGCTGGCTGGTGGTGCTCCTGGTCATCGCGCTGCAGCGGCGCTCCGGGCTGCCGCTGGCCTGGGGGCTGGCCGCGTTCGCCGCCGTGCTGGCGCCCGGGCTGATCTGCGTGACGGCGGTCTCGCTGGCCGGCGCGGCGATCCTGACCCCCGCGGTGTTCCGGGTGCTGCTGGCGGGCTACTGGTTCTGGGGGAACCTGATGCCGCCCCGGCTGATGCCCACGCTGGCGGCCACGCCGTTGCTGCCGCTGGGCTCGTACGCGGCGGACGGGCTGTTCGCCCGCGATCTGCCGGGCGGCCTGGCCGGGCTGTCCTACCTGCTGCGGGACGCACGCTCGGCGGCGCAGGCCGGGGCCAGCATCGGGCTGCTGCTGGCGGTGGCGGTGGCCGCCGTCGCCGGGCTGCAACTCACCGAGGCCCGCCGGGCCCGGGCCGGCTGACGGGTCCGGGGGCAGGATGGACCTGACGCTGAGGGGGATCCGGAAGACGTACCGGGGCGGGATCACCGCCCTGGACGGTCTCGACCTGGACATCCCGCCGGGCCTGTTCGGGTTGCTGGGGCCCAACGGCGCGGGCAAGACCACGCTGATGCGCATCCTGGCGGGCGTCTGCAGGCCGGACCGCGGGTCGGCCCGGGCCGGCGGCTGGGACCTGGGCCGCCCCCGGGAGCGGCGGCAGTTCCAGGCGCGGCTCGGCTACCTGCCCCGGGACCTGGGCCTGTACCCGGAGCTGTCCGGCCGCCGGTTCCTCGACTACGCCGGGACCCTCAAAGGCATGTCCAGCCCGCGGCGGCGGCAGCGCCGGGTGGACGAGGTGCTGCACCTGACCGGCCTGGACGCGGTGGCGGACCGGCCCGCCGGCGGGTACTCGGGCGGGATGCGGCGGCGGCTCGGCCTGGCCCAGGCCCTGCTCAACGATCCGGCGGTGCTCCTGCTGGATGAGCCGACCGCGGGCCTGGACCCGCAGGAGCAGACCCGGATCCGGGTGCTGCTGGTCTCGCTGGCCGGGCAGCGCACCGTGGTGCTGGCCACTCGCGACGTCACGGACGTGTCGAGTACCTGCGACGGCTGCGCGGTGCTGGCCGGCGGCCGGGTGATCTTCCAGGGCGACGCGGCCGGGCTGGCCCGCGCCGCGGACGGCCTGGTCTGGTCGGTGCAGACGGACCGGCCGCTGAGCGCGGCGCAGGCGGCCGCCGTGGTGTCCGCGGTCCGGCTGCCGGACCGCACCGTGTACCGGGTGATCGCCCCGGCGCCGCCGCTGCCGTCCGCGCAGCCGCTGCGGCCGGGACTGGAAGACGGCTACCTGGCCCTGATCCGCCGCCGCGGGGCCGGTCCGCAGTGAAAGACTAGCGATCATGCAGACTCTGGTCGTCGATCACCCGCTCATCGCGCACAAGCTGACCACGCTGCGCGATGAGCGCACCGACTCTCCCACGTTCCGGCGGCTCACCGACGAGCTGGTCACCCTGCTCGCCTACGAGGCCACCCGTGAGGTCCGGGTCCAGCCCGAGGTGGTGCAGACCCCGGTCGGCGAGGCCCGCGGGGTGAAGCTGGCCCTGCCGCCGCCGCTGGTCGTCCCGGTGCTGCGGGCCGGGATCGGGATGCTGGACGGCATGATCCGGCTGCTGCCCACGGCCGACGTGGGCTTCGTGGGGCTGGCCCGCGACGAGGAATCGCTGGTCGCCGCCACCTACGCCAACCGGCTGCCGGCCAACCTGGCCGGCCGTGACGTTTTCGTGCTGGATCCCATGCTGGCCACCGGCGGGACCCTGGAGACCGTGATCACCATGCTGAGCCAGCGCGACGCGGCCTCGGTCACCGCGGTGTGCCTGCTCGCCGCGCCGGAGGGGATCGACCGGATCAAGGCCACCTTCCCCGGCGACGAGCCGCTGCCGGTCCGGGTGGTCACGGCGGCCATGGACGAGCGGCTGAACGAGCGCGGCTACATCGTCCCCGGCCTCGGCGATGCGGGGGACCGCCTGTTCGGGGAGATCTGATCCTAAGGCGCGGACGCGCGATGAATTGCCCCGGTACGGTGGTCTTTCCCAGGACGGCCAGAGCGCTGGAGGCGTGGTGCGCGATCAGCAGGCCGGCTCCGGGTTCCTGGCTGAGGTCGGATCGGGCTTAGCGACAGACTCGCGGATCGCCGGGTACTGGCTGGAGGAGCAGATCGGCCAGGGCGGGATGGCCGTCGTGTTCCGGGCCCGTGATGAGCGGCTGCACCGGCTGGTGGCGCTGAAGGTCCTGGCCCCCGCGCTGGCCGGGGACGGGGAGTCCCGGCAGCGGTTCATCCGCGAATCCCGGGCCGCGGCGGCGGTCGACGATCCGCACATCATCCCGGTGTTCGAGGCCGGCGAGACCGCCGCCGGGGCACTGTTCATCGCGATGCGTTTCGTGCCCGGCGGGGACGTGTACAGCCTGGTCCGCCGGACGGGGCCGCTCTCGGCATCCCGGGCCGCGGCGATCGTCTCCCCGGTGGCCTCGGCGCTGGACGCCGCGCACGCGGCCGGGCTGGTGCACCGCGACGTCAAGCCCGCGAACATGCTGCTGGATACCCGGCCCGGGCGGCCTGATCACGTGTACCTGTCGGATTTCGGGCTGAGCAAGGGGACCGTGTCCACCTCGACCGGGCTGACTGGCGCCGGGCATTTCATGGGCACCCTGGATTACATCTCCCCGGAGCGGATCGAGGGCCACCAGGCCGACGGGCGGGCGGACCAGTACGCGCTGGCCTGCTCGGCGTTCGAGATGCTGACCGGCGCGCCGCCGTTCCGGTCCCCGGAAGCCGCGGCGCTGATGTACGCGCAGCTCTCGCAACCCCCGCCGCCGCTCACCTCGCGGCGGCCCGATCTGCCGGCCGCCGCGGACCAGGTCTTCGCCCGGGCGCTGGCCAAGGCCCCGGGGGATCGCTACCCGAGCTGCCGGGAGTTCGCGGACGCCATGCGCGCGGCGTTCGGCCTGGCGTCCTACGATTCTGAGCCCGAACCCATCCCGGCCGTGGAGCACCCGCCAGCCGCGGAGCACCCGCCAGCCGCGGAGCACCCGCCGGCCCTGGAACACCCGCCGCCCGTGGAGCACCCGCCGGCCTCGGAGCACCGCGCCGGCCCGGCCGCAGCCGCCCGCCTCCGCGGACGACGCGCCCCGACCCGCACCGTCCGGCCCGCCCTGCCGCGCCCGCTCTTCCGCCCGGTCCTCCCGCCGCGTCCGCTCGCCCCGCCGCCCCGGTCGTCACGCCGCGGCCGCCGCTCCCCCCGCCCCGTCCGCTCTCCCGGCTCCCCCCGCGCCGTCTGGCCGCCCCGCCGCGTTCGGACGTCCCGCCCCGGCCCGCCGGAGGCCATCGCGCCGCGCCATCCTGGCCGCGCTCGCGGCCGTCCTCGTCCTGGCCGCGGCGGCTATCGGGGCCTATATCCTGCGCGGCGGGCTGTCCAGCCGCCCGCTGGCCTCGATCCCGGTCGCCGCGGTGTCTCCGATCGCGCCGGTGACCGGCGACGAGTACGTCATCTACCGCGCGGGCCCGAACGCGAGCGCCCGGGTACACGGCGAGGTCAGCCACGTGATCCGGGGCGAGACCGCCGAACTGTACGCCCAGCCGTTCCCGGACCGGCACGCGCCGGTCCCGGTCGGGTCCGTCGTCCTGAAAGCCTCCCGCGGCGGGGCCGAGTTACGCGTTCACCGTGACCCCCAGCCTGGCCACGCGCTACTACGTCGAGCTGTTCCCGAGCAGCAGCGCGACCACGCCGCTGGCCCGTTCGCGGACCGTGACCATCTACGTCGCCAGGGACGTGACCGGCGGACGCCCCCCGAAGTGCGCTAACCTGCGCTGTCCTGCGGCGGTCCACCTGCACGTCTTCGTGCCTGGCCGTGGCGATGAGCACGGAACTCTCGAAGCGCTGGTACACCTACGCCGCGCTGGCCGCGGACGCGGCGGCGAGGCCGCAGCTCCTCGGCCCGAGCACCGGCCGCGCTACGCTGAATGGGTCATCGGCGCGCCCGGTCGTCTGGGCATTCGTCCTGGCCGGCTTCATGGCATGGGACCTGCACAGCACGATCCCGGACCGCCCTCTGGGCCACTTCGCAGGCTGGTGCACGGCGTGCTCGGGCATCCATTGCCCGGATCATCGTGCGGGGCCAGCACCTTCACTCCCGGAAAGCTACCTCGGCGAGCCAGCCCGGCCGGCCAGGTGACCGGTGAGCCCGAGCTAGGTGCCGACCGGGTGCCAGACGGTCTTGGTCTCCAGGAAGGCCAGCAAACGCCGCAGGCCCGGGTCCGCCGCCCAGTCTTCCGGCGACCCAGCGGGGCCCGGCCGCGAACACCCGCTTCACGTTCCCGGCCGCGAGCCGTTCCAGGTCCGCCCGGTCCGCCGGGGCCGCGCCGGTCAGGTCGATCGCGTTGACGTCCTGGTGCGCGGCCAGCACCGGGGCCAGTTCCCCCAGCCGCCCGGTCAGCACGTTGACCACGCCGCCCGGCACATCCGAGGTGGCCAGCACCTCGGCCAGGCTGACCGCGGCCAGCACCGCCGGCCCGCTGACGGCCAGCACGGCCGTGTTGCCGGTGGCGATGACCGGCGCGAGCACGCTGACCAGGCCGAGCAGTCCGGCCTCCGGTGGCGCGAGCACCGCCACGACCCCGGACGGCTCGGGCACGCTGAGGTTGAAGTACGGGCCCGCCACCGCGTTGGCGCCCCCGGTGACCTGCGCGACCTTGTCCGGCCAGCCCGCGTACCAGACCCACCGGTCGATAGCCGCCGCCACGTTCCGGGCCGCGCCAGCCCGGTCATTCTTTTTCTCTCCAACGACAACCTCGCCGGTGAACTGCTCCGCCCGGCCTTCGAGCATTTCGGCGACCCGGTACAGGACCTGGCCGCGGTTGTAGGCCGTCGCCCCGGACCAGCCGGGGAAGGCCTTGCGGGCCGCGACCACGGCGTCCCGGGCGTCTTTGCGTGACGCCAGCGCGGCGTGCGCGAGCAGGGTGCCGTCCGGCGCCGTGACCGGGTACGACCGGCCCGACTCCGACCGGGGGAAGGCGCCCCCGATGAACAGCTTGTAGGTCTTGCGGACCGCCAGCCGGGCCGCCGTCCGCGGCCGGCGGCGCGCCGGGACACGTCCCTGGCCGGCTGCTCCCCGCCGTTCCGGGACGCGGCGGCGGACCGGGCGGTGCCGGGCTGTCCCGCCCCGGCCCGGCCAGCCGCGTCCGGAGCCGGGCGGCGCCGGGTGGCACGCCCGCCTCCGCGCCCTGGCCGCCGGACCGGGGCGAGGGAGCCTTGCGGGTGGTTTTCGTTGCGGAAGATTTTTGCGCTTTTCTCCCGGGCGGGCGCGGCGGTCAGGCATCGAGGTACCCGGCCAGCCCGTGACGGCCGCCCTCGCGGCCGAACCCCGACTCCTGGTAGCCGCCGAACGGGCTGGCCGGGTCGAACCGGTTGTAGGTGTTGGCCCAGATCACCCCCGCGCGCAGGCGCTGCGCCATCCAGAAGATCCGGCTGCCCTTCTCGGTCCAGATCCCGGCGGACAGCCCGTACGGGGTGTTGTTCGCCTTGGCCACGGCCTCCTCCGGGGTGCGGAACGTGAGCACGGACAGCACCGGCCCGAAGATCTCCTCCTGGGCGATCCGGTGCGCCTGGCTGACCCCGCTGAACACGGTGGGCGGGAACCAGTAACCCCGCTCGGGCAGCGAGCAGGCCGGTGACCAGCGCTGCGCGCCCTCCTGCTCCCCCGCCGCGGACAGCTCGGTGATCTTGTCGAGCTGCTGCCGGGAGTTGATCGCGCCGATGTCGGTGTTCTTGTCCAGCGGGTCACCGAGGCGCAGCGTGCCGAGCCGGCGTTTGAGCCGGTCGGTGACGGTGTCCGCGACCGACTCCTGGACCAGCAGCCGGGAGCCCGCGCAGCACACGTGGCCCTGGTTGAAGAAGATGCCGTTGACGATGCCCTCGACCGCCTGGTCCAGCGGGGCGTCGTCGAAGACCACGTTGGCGGCCTTGCCGCCGAGTTCCAGGGTGAGTTTCTTGCCCGTGCCGGCGACCGCGCGCTGGATCTCCTTGCCGACCTCGGTCGACCCGGTGAACGCGATCTTGTCCACGCCGGGGTGCGCGACCAGGGCCTGCCCGGTGGCGCCGTCGCCGGTCAGGATGTTCACCGTGCCGGGAGGCAGGTCCGCCTGCTGGATGACCTCGGCCAGCAGCAGCGCGGTCAAGGGCGTGGTCTCGGCCGGCTTGAGCACGCACGTGTTGCCGGCCGCCAGCGCCGGGGCCAGCTTCCAGGCCGCCATCAGCAGCGGGAAGTTCCACGGGATGATCTGGCCGGCCACCCCCAGCGGCCGCGGGCCCGGGCCGAACCCGGCGTGCTCCAGCTTGTCCGCCCAGCCCGCGTAGTAGAAGAAGTGCGCGGCGGCCAGCGGGATGTCCACGTCCCGCGATTCCCGGATCGGCTTGCCGTTGTCCAGGCTTTCCAGCACCGCGAACTCGCGGGCCCGCTCCTGGATGACCCGGGCGATCCGGTACAGGTACTTGGCCCGGTCCCGGCCCGGCGTGGCGCCCCAGGGGCCCTCGTAGGCCGCGCGGGCCGCGGCGACCGCCCGGTCCACGTCCTGCTCCCCGGCCTGGGCCACCTCGGCGAGCGGGTCCTCGGTGGCCGGGTTCAGGGTGGCGAAGTACTGGTCCGCGGCCGGGGGGACGAACTCGCCGCCGATGAACAGGCCATAGCGGGGCGCGATCGACACGATGTCCGTGGACTCGGGCGCCGGCGCGTAGTCCCAGTCCGGCGGGGCCAGGGGTGAGGTGGCGACCATGGCGTTAACCTACCTCGCCCCGGCCCGGGGTCAGGTGATGACGTCGTCCACGTTGACGTTCACCGTGACGTCCCGGAGGCCGACCTTGCTGCGGAGCTCGGCCACGGCCCGCCGCTGGACCTCGCGGGCGACGGCGTCCACCTGGTCCCCGTACTGGACCGCGATCGCGAGATCGACCACCGCGGTGCGGCCGAGGACGCCGACGGCCGCGTTGGGGTGCCGGTGCCGCAGGGTGGCCCGCTCGACCAGGCCGGCCATCCGGCTGTGGGTGCTGCGGCCGAAGGCGACCCGGACACCAGCGACGTCGCGGGCGGCCTCGCGGGCGATCCTGGCCACGACGCGGGCGGCAACGCGGATGGCTCCGCCGTCGCTGAGCTGGAGGGTGTACCAGATATCCGCGACGAGCCTGCGGATCTGGCTGGCGACGGCGCTCTTCAGCGCGGCGGGCAGGGCGACCTGCTCCGCGGCGAGGCTGCGCACCGGGGCCCAGATACGGCCGAACTCGATCAGCGCGGCCTGGCAGTACGGGCAGTCCTGCTGGTGGCCGGTGAACTGGCCCGCGTACCCGTCGGCGGCCTGCTCGAGCAGCTCATCGATGTCAGCACCGCAGGCGAGGCGGGTGTTCGCGCCGCTCAGCAGCAGGCTGGCGTCGTGGATTGGCTGGCCAGGACCGGACATTCCGTTCACCTCCACTCCGCTAGCGTCTTACTCAGTGTGCGCCTGCCCCGGAACAGGTGGCTACGGACGGCCGGGACCGTGCTGCCGGTGATGTCCGCGATCTCGGCGAGCGGCAGGCCCTCGAAATGGCGCAGGACGATGGCGACCCGCTGCGGGGGCGGCAGCGCGGTCACGGCGTCCGTGACCGCGTCGACGGTGAGATTCCGCTCCGTCTGCTGGCCCGGCCCGTCGCCCGCGTCGCCAACGTCGCCCAGCAGGTCGAGGGATTCGGTGACCCGCCTGCGGGTGATCCGGTTCAGCGCGCGGCGGGTGACGATCCGGTACAGCCAGGTGGAAAAGCTGGAATCCGCCTTGAATCCGGGCAGTTGCTGCCACGCGGCGACGAGCGCTTCCTGGGCGACGTCTTCCGCGTCCTGATGGTTGCCGAGCAGCCGCAACGCCACCCGGTAGGCCAGCAGCCCGTGACGGTCGACGAGATCGGCGTACGCGTCAACGTAGCCTTCCTGGGCCCGCCGGACCAGGTAGGCATCGTCGACCTCTGATCCCACCGCCCCTCCTCATGCCTGGTTTATCCGCCCGTCCCTGGCCGCCAGGCTTGCAGGCCCCATCTGCCCCGGCCGTGAGCAAAAAATGTGCGACGTTTCCGGCCGGCCCGTGTCTAACAGTGCAGAGCGGACCGAAGAACCGGTGCCGACTCGACGCGGCCGGCAGGCCGCCGCTTCCACGCTTCGGCCTTCCACGTTCGGCCTTCAACGCTTCGACCTTCAACGCTTCGACAGAGAGAGTGCACCCTGATGACGCAGACCAGCAGCTCAGCACCGCCGGCCAAGCCGGCCGCCAGGACCAGCGAGCTCAGCCCGGGTACCGCCGAGCGCCTGTCCACGGACGACGGCAAGATCAGCGTCGCGCAAAGCGTGGTGCAGAAGATCGCCGGGATCGCCTGCCGTGAGATCAGCGGCGTGCACGCCATGGGCGTGTCCACCAGCCGCGCCTACGGCGCGGTCCGGGAGCGGATCCCGGGCAGCAGCGGCCCCAACGTCGCCCAGGGCGTGGGCGTGGAGGTCGGCGAGACCCAGGCCGCGATCGACCTGGACATCGTCGTGGAATACGGCGTCAGCATCGCTGACCTGGGCCGGAGCATCCAGCGCAACGTCAAGCAGGCCGTCGAGCGGATGACCGGACTGGATGTCGTGGAGGTCAACATCAACGTCGATGACCTCTGGATGCCGGGCACCGACGACCAGGATGACGCGCCTTCGCGGGTGTCATGACCCAGCCGGCCCGGGCTGTCATCGACGGCGTCGACCTTGACGCCGTGGCCGCGGCGGTCCGCAGCTGCCCGGCCATCGATGACCTTTCCTCGGGTCCGTGGGGCGGCGTGGTGTCCTACCTGCCCGGACGCCAGCTAGCGGGGGTGCGGGTAGCCTCCGATCACGTGCTGATCTCCGTTCGCGGCCGGTGGGGGGTCCCGGTCGCGGAGATGGCCCGCCAGGTCAGGACCGCTGTGGCCGGGCTGGTGGGGCCGCGCCGGGTGGACCTGGAGGTAGCCGACCTGGCCGGCGCTCCTGGTGAAGCCCCGGCTGGCGGGCCAGGCGAAGAGGTGAGTTCATGGCCGACGAGCAGTCCTGGCGGCGGGCCCGGCGCGAGTTCATCCGCACCCATCACCCCGACCGTGGCGGCGACCCCGCCGCCTTCGCCGCCGGCCTCGCCGCCTATGACCGGCGCCCCGCCGGGGAGCCTGCTCGCCCGGGTGGTGATCGTCGCGGACACGCCGTGGCTAGTCAGCCTGCTGAGGCCGATACTGCGCCGGATGGGCTGGCGCCGCCCGCCACCTCGGACCAAGTAACGACCTCGTGAGATTGTGAATGTGAGATGACATGACACGTACCACTGCTATGGGCATCGTGATCGGGCTCGCCCTCGGCCTGGCCGTGGCGTTCGGCAACTTCGGGGACATGCTCATCGTCGCCTTGTTCGGCGCGATCGGCTTCGTCGTCGCCAAGGTGCTCGAGGGTGACCTGGACCTGGGTCCGCTACCTGTCACGCCGGCGCGACAGCCGATGACGACCAGTACGGCCATCCAGCCCGCGGTGCGCCGCCTCCGGGCCTGGCCGTAACGAGCTGGGCATGATCAGCATCAACGACCGGGTGGTGGAGAAGATGGCCGCCCGCGCCGCGGTCGAGGTCCCTGATGCGGGTGCGGCCGCGTCCCGGTTCCTGGGCCGTTCCATGGCTGGCGCCTCGGCCCTCGGAGCCCGGCAGACGAGCCTCACCGCGCTGCCGAAAGCCTCGGCCGACGTCGACGGCTCGCTCGTGAATCTGGACCTGTCGATCAGCGTGCGCTGGCCCGCGTCAGTCCCCGAGGTCACCAGCGCGGTCCGGGAGAACGTGCGCCGCCGGGTCAGCGAACTGACCGGCCTCACCGTGAGTGAAGTATCCATCTCGGTCACTGCCCTGGTCACCCAGCTGCCAGCGCCGCCCCGGGTGCACTGACAGGAGCAAGGACAGACAGATGAGACTTGTGAATCGCGTCCTGGCCGCCCTGCTGAGCCTGGCCCTGCTGGCCGCGGCGGTGCTGCTCATCGCCACAGTCGTGGCCGACCGGACCAGCCACCACCAGGGGATCGTGCACTGGCGCGCCGCCTATCACTGGGCGCAGCACAACGCCTGGGCCGCAGGCAGCATCCGGGTGATCTGCGGGATACTCATCCTGGCCGGGCTGGTGCTGCTGATCGCTGAGCTGAAGCCGGCCCGGGTGTCCCGGCTGGCCGCCGATCCCACCGAGGCGGGTGCTGACGCGATTGACACCGCCTACACCCGCCGGGGCCTCGCGGCCGCCATCCGGTCCGCGGTCACCGCGGTTGACGGGGTGCGGAGCACCTCGGTCAAGGTCAAGCGCCGCAAGGTGAAGGTCACGGCCACCGCGTCCGCCCAGGACCGGACCGCCGCCCGCAGCCTGCGGGACCCGATAACGGACGCTGTCCGGCAGCGGCTCTCCGCGCTGAAGCTGCGCCGGACCCTGTCGGTGTCGGTCCGGGTCGCACCCAGGAGCCACTGATGCATGCCGACCGCACCAACCGCACCCTGCTGATCGTGCTCGCTTTGCTGCTGATCGCCGTCGGCCTCGACGCGGGAGCCGCATCCATCGGCGTGTACGGCACCGGCACCAAGAACAGCACGCTCATGGACAACCCGACCGGGCACTACTTCGGCGCGCACGGTGTCTGGCTGTGGCCCGTCATCGCGGTGGCCGCGCTGATCATCGGGCTGCTCGCGCTGCGCTGGCTGATCGCGCTGCTTTTCTCCACCGACCGCTCGGGTGACCTGCTGATCAAGTCGGAGCACCGGCGCAGGCCGCACCACCCTGGCCAACCGGGCCCTGACCGATGCCGTCGTCGGGGAAATCGAGGGCTACCGGGGCGTGGACTCGGCGCAGGCCCGGCTGATCGGCGACCCGGACGATCCGGAGCTCGTGGTCAGGGCCGTGCTCGAGGAAACCGCGGACCTCACCGCGTTGCGGCAGCGGATAGAAACCGAAGCGCTGACCCACGCCCGCCAGGCGCTGGGCAACATGTCGATGCCCACCCAGCTGGACCTGACCATCACCAGCAGACGGTCCGCCCGGGTCAGCTAATCCTGCTCGGCGGCCCGGGCCGCGGCGGCGAGCGTGTGCTGCATCAGCACGGCGGTGGTGACCGGGCCGACGCCGCCCGGCACCGGGGTGAGCACCGAGGCGATCCCGGTCACGGCGGCCGCGTCCACGTCCCCGGCCAGCCCGCCATCCGTGCTTCCCGTGGGGCCCGTGGTTTCCGCGGGAGTGGTGCCCACGTCGATCACCACGGCCCCCGGGCGCACGTGATCCGCCCCGATCAGCTTCGGGCGGCCGGCCGCGACGACGAGGATGTCGGCCTCCCGGCAGACGGCCGGGAGATCCACGGTCCGGGAGTGGGCGATGGTGACCGTGGCGTGCTCGGCCAGCAGGAGCAGCGCGGCGGGCTTGCCCACCACCGTGGACCGGCCGACCACGACCGCGCGGCGGCCGCTGAGCGGGATGCGCTCATGCCGCAGGATCTGCAGCACGGCCGCGGCGGTGGCCGGGGCGAACACGCCCGGGAGCCCGGCCGCCAGCCCGCCCAGCGAGGCCGGGTTCGCCCCGTCAACATCCTGGCTGACCGGGATGGCCGCGCCCACCCGGGCCAGCTCGGCGCCAGCCGGCAACGGGGTCTGGCAGATGACGCCGTGCACCGCCGGGTCCCGGGACAGTTCCGCGAGGCGGTCACTGATCTGCGCGGCGCTGGGCGGCACATCGCGGGCCGCCCATCCGGTGGACCTGGCAGGCAATACCAGTCCGGCGCGGCGGCCCGCTGGATGGACCGCACGTACCAGGCCGCGCCCGCGTCATCGGTGGGGACCAGCACCGCGAGGGTGGGGACAATCCCGCCGCTGCGCAGCACGTCGGCGGCCGCGGCGGTCGCCGTGGCCATGGTCACGGCGATCGTCCTGCCGTCTACGAGGTGGGTCACCCTGCGTCTCCCGATCGGATGAACAGAAGTGAACCACGAGCAGGGCCGGGGGCCGCGATAAGGGCCGGGGGCTGCGATAGCGGCCCCGGCCGGTCAGCTGGCCGGGCGGTAGCGGTCCAGGATCGCGGCCCGCAACGCCGGGGCGGACAGGCCGGCCTCGTCCAGGATGGGCGGTACCAGCCCTCGGTTCGTGGCGAGCAGGCCGAGCGCGATGTGCTCGACACCGATGCCGCTCTGGTGCTGGGCCACCGCCTCGCGCAGCGTGTTCTCCAGGCATTTCTTGGCGCCGGGGGTGAACGGGATGTGCCCGGCGGGCTGATCCGCGGCCCGGTAGCGACCCTCGGGCGGGGGAGCCACGGCCCGCGACCGGCGGGAGGCGCCGGACCCGGTCCCGGTGGGTCCAGCGATGGATGAGCCTGCGGCGGGCGGGACCGGGGCGGCGGATCGTCCGGTGGACGGCCTGGTCGGCCCGGGTCAGCGCGTCCGGGCCGAACGACGCGTCGATCCTGGCCCGCACGGCGTCGAGATCGATCCCGATCGAGGCCAGCGCGGCCCGGTCCAGGTCGGCGAACAGGCCCGCCCCGGCCCCGGTCCCGGCCCGGCGGACGATTTCCTCCTCGACCCGGTCGGGCGTGAGGCCCTGCTCACGCAGGACCGCGCTGGCCGGCTGATCGGTGCCGACCAGGGCCAGGAGCAGATGCTCACAGCCGATGTAGCGGTGGCCGAGCCGGCGGGCGTGTCGCTGGGCATGGACCACGACGGTGCGGGCGTCATCGGTGAAGCGCTCGAGCATCATCGCCTCCCGGTCCGCCGGCCGTGCTTGCGGTGCACGGTCTGCTTGGTGACCCCGAGACGCTCGGCGATCTGCTGCCAGGACCACCCCAGCGCCCGGGCGTTATCGACCTGGAGGATCTCCAGCCGTTCAGTGAGCTGCCGGAGGGCCGCCACGGCGCGGAGCCCGGCTTCGGGGTCGGTGCTGGCCGCACCCTCGGCGATCTCGAGTACTGGTTCCATGGTCGTCAGCATATGCTGACCTGGCGACGTCAACATGCTGACGATCTGCCACGACACTATCGTTGCACGGGATGCCGGCCTGCGGCCAGGTACCCAGCCACGGCCGCAGGGTATGCCGGTGGATGACGGTGTGGCGGACGAGGCAAGGTGCGCACCGCTGCGGACAGCTCTTGCGCACATGACGAGCCCGACGCCGTTACCCCTCCGAACGGCCAGGCGTCGTCCACCTGAACCGCAGAGCCGACCCGTCGCAGCTCTCGCGTCGAGCAGGCCCTGGATGGCACACTCAGGGGATGACTTCGGAGGCGATGCCGGCGGCGGCCGCGGGGACCTGGAAGCTCGGCGACATGATCGTCAACCGCCTCGGCCTCGGCGCCATGCGGCTGACCGGCAGCGCCGCCTTCGACCTGGGCACGCCGAGCGACCGGGACCAGTCCATCCGGGTGCTGCGCCGCGCGATCGAGCTCGGCGTCAACCACATCGACACCGCCGCGTTCTACTTCTCGCCGCTGCGCTCCGCCAACGAGCTGATCAACACCGCGCTCGCGCCGTACCCGGACGACCTGGTCATCGCGACCAAGGTCGGACCGGGCCGTGATCCGTCGGGTCAGTGGCTGGACTGGGCCCGGCCGGACCAGCTGCGCGGCCAGGTCGAGGAGAACCTGCGCCAGCTAGGTCGTGATCACCTGGACCTGGTGAACCTGCGCGCCTACCCGGTCGATTCGATCGCCGAGCACTTCGGCGTGCTGGCCGAACTGCGGGACGCGGGGCTCATCCGCCACCTGGGCGTGTCCAGCGTCCGGCCCGCGCATCTGGCCCAGGCCCAGGCCATCGCGCCCGTGGTGTGCGTGCAGAACCGCTACGGGATCGGTGCGCCGCCGGAGGCCCACGAGTTCCTCCGGGCCTGCGGGCAGCAGGGGATCGCGTTCGTGCCGTTCTTCGCGATCGTGGGCCAGGGCCGTGAGAGGGGCACGCCGGACACCGAGCACGACGAGGTGCGCACGATCGCCGCGGCCCACGGCGTCACGCCCGCGCAGGTCCGGCTGGCCTGGACGCTGCAGCAGGGTCCGCACGTGCTGGCCATCCCCGGCACGGGCAACCCGGACCACCTGGCCGCCAACGTGGCCGCCGCCGCGCTGCGACTGTCACCCGGCGAGATGGCCCGCCTGGAGGCCATCTCCTGATCCGGGACGCCCGCTGTCCGCCGGCGCGCCGTCGCGATCGTGCTGGTCACCCGCGGCAGCGCCATCGCCCGGCGGTCCCGCTGGGTGGCGGTGATGAGCCAGGGCCGGCCGGACCGGTCGTAGCGGGGGTCACCGGCGGCTTCGTCACCCTTAACTCACGGTCAGGTGGTTTGGGCTAGCATCCTCCGGAAGACCGTTGAGCAAGGGGCGCAGAATGAAGTTCTACGGCGAGATGAGGGTCCAGGGTGGCGGCCCCCTCGACGGCTCCCGCTTCGACGCGCTCGCCTACGCGCTGGCCGAGATCGAGGCCACCGACCCGGCGATCGAGGACGTGGACCTGACCTCCTCGCTCGCCCAGGGCTGGGTCACCGCCTCGATGACCATCAGCCACGAGAACCTGGAACTCGCGGTAGCCAAGCTCATCTCCACGGTACGGACCGCCATTTACCCGAATGGCGACCACGCAGGCGGGTGGCAGTTCCTGACCGAAACGGCCGGGCTTTCCGTGCACCCGGCGGCGGACCGCGCCGGGGTGGGCGCGCCCGGCCAGCTACCGTTGCCCAGCGCTGCGGCCCCGCCGAGCCCGGCGGCCCCGCCTGGCCCGCCCGCGCCGCCCGGCGCCCGGGCCCGGCCGGTTCCGCCCGCCCGCCTGGACGCGCGGTCACGACGGGGTGCATCCGCGAGCATCTGGACGGACCGGGCGCTACCGGAGGCTGAGCCGGCTTCCCAGGGAATGACCGGACTTCCTGGCGCCTGACCAGGGTTCCCGGCGGCTGACCGGGCTCCCGCGCCTGACTGCGGGTTCCCGCGCCTGACCCGGTTTCCGGGCCGCCCGTAACAGGCATTCCGGCGCCATTACCGGCCGCGCCGATACACAACCGTGACCAATTGTTTTCAGCCAATCTTCAGGTGCCGGCGTCTTAGCAGGTGACGAGGGGGTCCAGCCCCTGCTGGAAGGAGCACCTGATGAGGCTTACTCGCATGCGGATCACCATGGCTGCCGGGCTGCTGGCGGTGTCTGGCACGGTCGCGGCCACGGCGGTGGCGGTGGCCCCGGCATCCGCCGTGTCCACCACGGTCGTGATGGTCAACTGCGCCGGCCACGGCCAGGTCCGGCCGGGCGGCTACGACATCGGCTGCACGGCCAACGAGATGCTGGCCACGCTGCACTGGCAGACCTGGCGCGGCACCGCGTACGGCAACGGCGTGCTCAAGGTGGACAACTGCACGCCGACCTGCGCCCAGGGCAAGTACATCAAGTACCCGGTGCTGACCGTGCTGTGGCGGCCGAAGGCGTGGCCCGGGCACGCGGGGCAGCGCTACTTCACCAGGGTGACCTGGATCTTCACCGGCAAGCGCCCCGGGCACGCCCTGGCCGCCCAGACCCTCACCCTCCCCGCCCGCTAGCCGCGCGCCGCCAGGGCAACGGGGCGGTAATGGGTGGTGAGGCGGCCGTCGTCGCCAATGATGTGGTACGCCACGGCGGGGGGCGCCTCATAGTCGGCGGTGGCACTCACGTCCCAGGGGGTCACGCCGGTGGACAGTACGCCGGGGGCGACCAGCAAGGGCCGGCCGGCGAAGGTGGTGGCCGCGGCGGTGTGGGCGTGCCCGCACAAGACGGCCACCACCTGGGGATGCCGGCTGATCACCGCGGCTAGCCGGTCCTCCCCGGCCAGCCGGATCGTGTCGGCGAGCGCGGTGTGCAGCGGCACGGGGTAGTGGTGCAGGCAGACGAGCGCGGGCGCGCCGGGATCGTCGCTGAGCACCGCGTCGAGCCAGTCGAGGGTCTCGTCGGCCAGGTACCCACCGTCCTGGCCGGGGACCAGCGAGTCGCACAGCGCCAGGACCGCCCCGGCTACGCGGTGCACCTGGTTGAGCGGCGCCTCCGTGCCGGGCGGCGCCTCGGTGCCGCCGGTCCCGCCCGGCGCGCCGGCGACCCGGTCGCTGAGCAGCCCGCGGCGGAAGGCGTCCCGCTCGTCGTGGTTTCCCGGCAAGAACAGCACCGGGCATGGCGCGGACAGGATCGTGCGCGCTTCCTCGTACTCGCTGGGGCGGCCGTGGTCAGCGATGTCCCCGGTGACCAGGACCGCGTCGAGGGGCGTGCGCCCCCCGCGCAGGCGGTCCATTACCGCCCGGGCCCGGCGGGCTCGCTCCGGGCTGCCATCCAGGTGAAGGTCGCTGACCTGCGCGATAGCGATCATGAGAACGCTTCCCCTTTCAGGTGACGGCGGCGCGGCGCCAGGCGGCCAGGGCCGTCTCGATATCCCGCGCGGTCACGTCAGCGTGGGTGAGCATCCGTACCCGCCCCGCCACCACCGTGACCCGGAGCCCGGCCGCGGCCAGCCGCCGCATCCATTCCAGCGCCGGCCAGCCCGTCCCGGCCACGTCCACGAACACCATGTTGGTTTGGACGCTGGCCGGATCCACGCCTCCCGGCACGATCTCGGCCACGCCCTCGGCCAGCCGCCGGGCGTTCGCGTGATCCTCGGCCAGCCGGCCTGGGCTGTCCCGCAGCGCGATCAGGCCGGCCGCGGCCATGATCCCGGCCTGCCGCCAGGCCCCGCCGAACAGGATTTTCAGCCGGCGTGCTTCCCGGATGAACTCACGGTTCCCGGCCAGCAACGACCCGATCGGCGCGCCCAGCCCCTTGGAC
The DNA here is from genome assembly GCA_963837335.1 of uncultured Actinomycetes bacterium. Taxonomy (GTDB): domain Bacteria; phylum Actinomycetota; class Actinomycetes; order Streptosporangiales; family Streptosporangiaceae; genus RYN-230. Next base: position 28,167 of record CAWINS010000032.1, read on the forward strand.
AGGCAGAACATCAGCGCGTCCACGTGCCGGGTGTACTCGGCCACGGTCGTTCCGGCCACCACGGCCGCGTTGAAGATACGGGCGCCGTCCAGGTAGAGGGGGGTATCCCGGCTGGCGCAGACCTTGGCGATGGCGGCCAGGTCCGCGACCGGCAGGACCGATCCGCCACCCCGCTGATGGGTGTTCTCGACCGTGACCAGGCCGACGTGGTCAACGTCGTAGGGATCGGGCTCCAGAGCCGCGGCGACCTGGTCCGCGGACAGTAGTCCGCGCGGCGCCGGAATCCGGTGGAAGGCGATCCCGGATAGCGCCGCGGCCGACGCTGCCTCGGTCCCGCCTACGTGGGCGGTGGCCTCGCAGGCCACGAACCCGCCGGACCGGACGTAGGCGTGCAGCGCGATCTGGTTGCAGAGGGTGCCGGTGGGCAGGTACAGCGCGGCCTCGTGGCCGGTCAGCCCGGCCGCGTCCTCCTGCAGCCGGTTGACGGTCGGGTCGTCGCCGTACCAGTCGTCGCCGACCTCGGCGTCGGCCATGGCCCGGCGCATCTCCGGCGTCGGCCTGGTCACGGTGTCCGAGCGAAGGTCGATGTAGCCATCCGATGCCGCACTCATGCCTGTCCTTCCTGCCCGCGCCCGCGTGGGCGTGGCCATCATGTGTCTACAGCCGACGCTATAGCCGCGTGAGTGCGGCCCCCCACCGCGGCTACGCCCGGCCGCGGCCGATCTGGTCATCGAAGCGCCAGCCGCGGGCCAGGCAGGCCTGCCGCACCGCGTTACGGGAAAAGAAGCCCAGGACGATGCCGGTGCCCGAGCCCGCGATGGTGAGCTCGATGGTCCAGATCCGCCCCCGCCGCCGCCGCACGAGGCGGAGCTCATCTCCCTGCTGGCGCGACAGGGCCGACACCGGGCCGTTGCCGGGCACGTACCTGATGACGTCCCCGGCGATCTCCAGCCGGGCGGGCCGGCGGATCATCATGATCCAGGCCCGCACGCAGGCCAGCACGAGGATGCCGAAGATCACCGCGACGGCAGCCCGCCCCGGCGCGCTCTGCGCGCCAGCCACGCCCCGGGCCAGCGCCACGGCGAACGCCAGGGACAGGAACCCGAACAGGATGCCGATCTGCGACCGGCTCTCGGAGACGACGATGGCTCCCGGGTCGGAGGCGTCTCCCGGAACAACGCTGTCCACCCGCGAATCGTAACGCCGGCCTCATCTACAGTGGCCCACGTGGCCGAGCCGTTCCCCAGCCGGATGATCTCGCCCAGGTCAGGGCGAGACACGCTGCCCGCCCAGCTGGAGGCGCGCTACGGGATACAGGTGGCCCGGCTGACCGAACTCGATCTCGGCGTGTACCGCGTCGGCCGCCGGGACGGCCCGGACTGGGTCGCCCGGGTCTTCGCGGCGGACCGGCCCCTGGCGGCCGCCGAGGGTGACGCGGCCCTGCTCCGGCGCCTCGAGCAGCAGGAGTTCCCCGCCGAGCGATGCGCGGCGCCCGGGCCGGTCTTCCGGCATGAGGGACAGGGCGTCCTGGTCACCCGGTACGTGGCGGGCACCCGGGCGGACGGCAGCCGGCGGACCTTCGGCCGGCTGGGCGGCCTGCTCGGCCGGCTGCACCTGCTGCCCGGCGGCCACCCCCGCCAGCCCGGTGACCACCTCCGCGCCGGCGGAGGCTGGCATCACCTGGTCCATCAGGGCTCGCCGGCCGAGGAGATCGCGGCGGCCCGGTCCCGGCTGGAGGCCTCAGCACCCGGCCTGCCCGCAGATCAGCAGCCGCTGCTGGCGGCGTTGCTGGCCGAACTGGACCGGGCGGACGGCTGCGCGGACCTGCCGCAGGCGCTGATCCACCCCGACTTCGTACCGGCCAATGCCATCCTCACCCCGGACGGCGGCCTGGTCCTGGTGGACTGGACCGGAGCCGGCCGCGGCCCGCGGCTGTACCCGCTGGCCTTCCTGCTCTGGGCGGCCGGCTGCGCCGGGCCGTCCCGGCTGGACGCGGTGGTGGCCGGCTACCGCGAGCACGTCATGCCCGGGGACGACGAGATCGGGCGGCTGGCTGGCGCGATCTGGGCCCGCCCGCTGATCCTGGCGTGCTGGATGGTCCTGGCCGGCCGGAAGGGGCTGGCCGAGACGGTCGCGGAACTGGCCGCCGGCCGCGAGCTCGCGGAACGGTTCGCGGCCCAGGCGGCCCAGGCGTTCCGGGCGGCCTCGGCCACGGGCGGGACCCGGCCACGCGGGCCCCGGCGCCCCCGCCCCGCGCGGCGGTCTCGCTGGCGGGCGTCGGCGGCACCGGGCTGACCATCGCGGCCATCCGGGCCTTTGAGACCGCCCGCGCCGACCGCCTGTTCGCCGACCCGCTGGCCGCGACGTTCGCGGAAGCGGGCGGGCTGGACCCGGATTCGGCGCCCGGAGGCCGCCGGGGGGTGGCCCTGCGGGTCTGGGTGGTGGCCCGCACCCTGTTCCTGGACGACCTGCTGGCCGAGGCCGGCCAGCAGGGCTGCCGCCAGGTCGTGCTGCTCGGCGCGGGCTTTGACGCCCGGGCGTACCGGCTGCCCTGGCCGCCGGGCACCCGTTGCTTCGAGGTGGACACCCCGGACGTGCTCGGCCCCAAGGACCAGGTCCTCGCCGCCGAGCACGCCGTGCCCGGCTGCGAACGCCTCGTGGTGCCCTGCGACCTGCGCGACGACTGGCCGGCGGCGCTGCGGGCCGCGGGCCTGGACCCGGCCCGGCCGACCGCGTGGATCGCCGAGGGCCTGCTCGTCTACCTCACCCCGGCGGAGGTGGACGGGCTGCTGGACACGATCACCAGCCTCTCGGCCCCGGGCAGCTGGCTGGGCCTGACCATGACCACCCGGGAGGCTGACCAGCTCGCGGACACGCGGCTGGCGGCGTTGCGGCAGTCCCGGGCCCCGGATGACCCGGTCGGCTGGCTGGCCGGGCTGGGCTGGGCCGCGGACCTCACGGACCTGCGCGAGGTGCTGCGCGCGCACGGCCGCCCGCTGCCTGAACGCCCGGAGCCTGAACGTGCGGGGCTCGACAGGCGCGGCGCCGGGGACGGCGCCCGGCCCGGGGCGCTGCTCATCCGGGCCACCCTGGATCCCAGCCACGGTCACCCGGCCGCCGACCATGCCAGCCCGGGCCGGGCCGACCCGGGCGAGGCGGGCCGTGGCCGGGCAGAGACCGGTCCGGATGGTGCCCCGGCCGACCCGCCCAGGAACCCGCCGGCGTCGCGGCGGCCGGCCGCCCCGCCCCGCCAGCCGGGGAAACCCAGCCGGCGAGTTCAGGGGGCGGCGGTCCTCGTGGCGGAGCTTGGGCTCTCGGCGCTGCTGTCGCAGGCTCTCGTCGCGTTCACGATCGAGTTCGACAACGAATCGGAGCGGCAGCTCCCGCACCGGACGACCTGGGGCCCGGCGCGGGAAGGCCGCGGCCCGTGGCTGGTGTCGCTGAGCATGTGGGCCAACTTCCTGCGGTTCCTCCCTCCCGACGGGGTGCCGCTGCGGGACGTGGCGGACCTGGTCCCGCTGACCAACCTGCCCGGGCTCGAGCGGTGGGGGTACGTGCGGGTCGGCCCGGGCCCGGGCGACAGCCGGCCGTCCCCGCCCCGCCAGGACGCGATCGTCCGGCCCACCCGGTGGGGCCGCCTGGCCCAGGACATCTGCGAGCCGCTGGCCGGCGTGATCGAGGAGCGCTGGCGGGACCGGTTCGGCGAGGCCGTGATCGGCCAGCTAAGCGAGGCGCTGCGGACGGTGGTGGGGCCGGCAGGCGACGAGTGGCCCGCCTTCCTGCCGGTGTCCGGGGCCCATCGATACGAGAAGGGCCCGAACCCGCCTGCCGTCGCGGCCGGGCACCGCGTGCCCGGCACCGGGCTGCCCACCCTGCTTTCGCGGGCGCTGATGAGCTTCCGCGCCGAGTTCGAGCGCGACTCGGCGCTGTCCCTCCCGGTCAGCGCCAATACGCTGCGGGTCCTCAGCGCGGACGGTGTCGCACTGGCGGACATGCCGCGCCTGGCTGGGGTGTCGCGGGAGGCGGTCAGCCTGTCTCGTAGGCCGGCTGGAAAAGGGGGGTCTCGCGGTGAGCGGGCCTGACCCGGCGGGGGGCCGGGGCAAGTACGTGAGCCTCACCCCGCGCGGCGAGCGGGCCCAGGCCGCGTACCACCGCCGGGCGGGCAGCATCGTGGACGGCTGGCGGGCGCGGTCTGGGGACGGCGTCATCGACGGGCTGACCCGGGCGTTGCGGGCCCTGTACGCCCAGCCGGACGGGCAGGAGCCGCTCATCGCGGCCGGGCTGGTGCCGTATCCCGACGGCTGGCGGGCACATCCGCCGTACCAGCGGCTGACCGAGGCCATGATCGCCGACCCGGCCGGCGCGCTCCCCCACTACCCGATGGTGTCGCACCGCGGCGGCTACCCCGACGGCAGCTGACCACAATGTTGTCGGAGCGCGGTGGGACAGTATTGAACGTGAAGTCGATGGCCAAGAGGCTGTTAATCAAGGCCTTCGATCCGCGCATGGCCTGCCTGCCGGAAGGGTGGCTCCAGTGACTGCGGCCAGCACCAGCGCCCCGGTGACCTACACAGCGGTGTGCCACCGCGTCGGCAAGTGGTGGGAAATCACGGTGCCCGAACTGGACGAGATAACCCAGGCCCGGCGCCTGGACGACGTGCCCGCCACCGTGGCCGACCTCGTCGCGCTCATGACTGGTGCAGATCCGGCGACCATCCGGGTCGAGGTGAAGGCAGAGGCAGCGGGGCCCAGCCTCGCCGCGTCAGGCTGGCTCAAGGCCGCCGTGGCCGCCGCGATCCTTCTTGCGGTCATCCGGCGGGTGATCCGCGCCTGACCCGGGCCGGGTCAGTCGAGGGAGAAGTAGTCGGGGCTGGGGTAGACGCCGGTGAGCTGCTTGCGGCGCTGCATGAGCAGGTCGTTGAGCAGGCTGGAGGCCCCGATCCGGAACAGCGCCGGGGTAAGCCATTCCGGCCCGGCGGTCTCCCTGACCAGCACCAGGTAGCGGACCGCGTCCTTGGCGGTGCGCACCCCGCCGGCCACCTTCACCCCGACCCGGCGTCCGGTGGCCGCCGCGAAGTCGGCCACGGCGCCCAGCATGACCAGGGTGACCGGCGGGGTCGCGGCGGGCGACACCTTGCCGGTCGAGGTCTTGATGAAATCCGCGCCGGACAGCATGGCCAGCCAGGAGGCCCGGGCCACGTTATCCAGGGTGGCCAGCTCCCCGGTCTCCAGGATGACCTTGAGGTGGGCCGGGCCGCAGGCGTCGCGGACCGCCCGGATCTCCTCGGCGACCAGCCCGTACCGGCCGGCCAGGAACGCCCCCCGGTCGATGACCATGTCGACCTCGTCGGCGCCCGCCGCGACCGCGTCGGCCACGTCGGCCAGCTTGACCGCCAGCGACGCGCGTCCCGACGGGAACGCGGTGGCCACCGAGGCGACCTTCACGCCGCTGCCGACCAGCTCCGGGCGGGCCACGGCGACCAGGTCGGGATACACGCATACGGCGGCGACGGGCGGCACCGCGGGGTCGGCCGGGTCGGGCTGGCGGGCCTTGGCGCACAGTCCCCGGACCTTGCCCGGGGTGTCCGCGCCCTCCAGCGTGGTCAGGTCGACCATCGTGACCGCGGCGTCCAGCGCCCACAGCTTGGCGTCCCGCTTGATGGACCGGGTGGCCAGGGTGGCGGCGCGCTGCGCCGCGCCCACCTGGTCCACGCCGGGCAGCCCGTGCAGCAACTGGCGGAGCGCGGCGTCCGAGGTGGCCACGTCAGCCGGGTTGAGGCCGAGCAGGTCCGCCCCACCCCGTGCCGGGGACGCCACCCCGGCCACCGCCGTGTCCCGCTGCATCCGCACGCTCCTGCTGGTCGGCTGGCTCACCGGCACACCGCGCTCACGGGCGCCCCGGTATCCGGACCACAGCATTACTCGCGGCGCGGGCGGTGGCAAATCCCGGCTTGATCACCGTGTCGATGATCCGCAGCCGCTCGTCGAAATGCGCGAACGCGCTCTTCATCGCGTTGATCGTGAGCCACTCGATGTCCGACCAGCCGTAGCCGAACGCCTCCACCAGCCGCTCGAACTCCGAGGACACGCTGACCCCGCTCATCAGCCGGTTGTCGGTGTTCACCGTGACCCGGAAAGACAGCTGGCGCAGCAGCCCGATCGGGTGCGCCTCGATGGAGGGGGCCGCGCCGGTCTGCACGTTCGAGGAGGGGGCCATCTCCAGCGGGGTCCGGCGGTCCCGGACATAGCTGGCCAGCCGGCCCAGCGTGGCGTGCCCGTCCGCGCCGATCCGGATGTCGTCCACGATCCGCACCCCGTGGCCGAGCCGCTCCGCTCCGCACCACTGCAGCGCCTCCCAGATGGACGGCAGCCCGAAACCCTCCCCGGCGTGGATCGTGATGTGGAAGTTCTCCCGGGCCACGTACTGGAACGCGTCCAGGTGCCGGGTGGGCGGGCTGCCCGCCTCGGCGCCGGCGATGTCGAAGCCGACCACGCCCTCGTCCCGGTGCCGCACCGCGACCTCGGCGATCTCCAGCGAGCGCGCCGCGGTGCGCATCGCGGTGAGCAGCGCGTACACGGTGATGCCCCGCCCGGCGCTGCCGCGGCGGAAGCCTTCCAGGACCGCGCTGACCACCTGCTCCAGGGTGAGTCCCCCGGCCACGTGAAGCTCGGGGGCGAAGCGGACCTCCGCGTACACCACCCCGTCGGCGGCGAGATCCTCCGCGCACTCGGCCGCGACCCGGATCAGGGCCTCGCGGGTCTGCATGACCGCGACCGTGTGCTGGAACGCATCCAGGTAGTACTTCAGGTGGCCACGGTGCGCGCCCCGGCGCAGCCACTGCTCGACCTCCGCCACGTCCTGCGACGGCAGCCGGTCATAACCGATCTCACGGGCCAGGTCCACCACCGTGGATGCGCGGAGACCGCCATCCAGATGGTCGTGCAGCAGCACCTTGGGAACAGCCCTGATCTCCTCGAATGTGGGAGCCATCTCCCCATTCTCACAGATGATCGATGATCAGCGGCATGGCCTCCGGTGGCCGTTCGCCGACCGTGACCGCGCCGGCCAGCGCGGCGGCGGCGCGGTCGAACCGGGATTGGTCGTCGGTCAGCAGTTCCAGCAGCGGCTGGCCCCGCCCGACCCGCTCGCCCGGCTTGGCCAGGCAGCGCACGCCGGCTGCCGGGCTGACCGGATCCTCCTTGACCGCGCGCCCCGCGCCGAGCCGCCAGGCGGCCACCCCGACCGCCCGGGCGTCGAGCCGCTGCAGCCAGCCATCGCCGGGCGCGGGCAGCACCGCCCGGGTGTGCCGGGCCGCGGGCAGCGGCGCGTCCGGGTCGCCGCCCTGGGCCCGGACCATCGCCCGCCAGGTCGCCAGCGCGCGGCCGTCGGCCAGCGCCGCCGCCGGGTCCGCGTCGATCCCGGCCAGCCGGAGCATCTCCCGGGCCAGGGCCAGGGTCACCTCGACCAGGTCCGGGGGCCCCTCGCCGCGCAGCGTGGCCACCGCCTCCCCGACCTCCACGGCGTTGCCCACGGCCCGCCCCAGCGGGGTGTCCATCCTGGTCAGCAACGCCGAGGTGGCCACCCCGTGCTCCGTGCCCAGGGTGACCATGGTCTGGGCCAGCTGCCGGGCCTGGGACTCCTCGCGCATGAACGCGCCGCTGCCCACCTTCACGTCCAGCACCAGCGCCCCGGTACCCTCGGCGATCTTCTTGGACATGATCGAGCTGGCGATCAGCGGGATCGACTCCACGGTCCCGGTCACGTCGCGCAGCGCATAGAGGCGGCGGTCAGCCGGGGCCAGCCCGGGCCCGGCCGCGCAGATCACGCAGCCGGCCGCCTGCAGCACCGCGCGCATCTCGTCGTTCCGCAACGAAGACCGCCACCCGCTAATGGCGTCCAGCTTGTCCAGGGTGCCCCCGGTATGGCCGAGACCCCGCCCGGACAGTTGCGGGACCGCGGCTCCGCAGCTGGCCACCAGCGGCGCGAGGATCAGCGACACCTTGTCGCCGACGCCGCCGGTGGAGTGCTTGTCCACGGTGGGGCGGCCCACCCCGGACAGGTCCAGCCGCTCCCCCGAATCGATCATGGCCGCGGTCCAGGTGCGCAGCTCGGCGGTATCCAGGCCCTGGAAGTAGATCGCCATGAGCAGGGCGGACATCTGCTCGTCGGGGACGGCGCCGGGGTCGGCGGCCAGGTAGCGGTCGAACAGCCAGCGGATCTGGGCGTCGGTCAGCCGCTGCCCGTCCCGCTTGGCCCGGATCAGGTTGACCGCGTGGTGATCGGATGCGGCGGTCTCGCGCGCGGTCTCGGCCTCGGTCCCGGCGGCCTCAGTCACGGCGGGCGCTCAGGTCGGTACCGGTGAACGCGCCCGGCAGCAGCTCACCCAGCTCCCGGGGGCCGGCCTCGGTGTCCAGCAGCAGGCCCGGGCCGCCCGCCTCCAGCAGCAGCTGGCGGCACCGTCCGCACGGCACCAGCGGCTCGCCGTCCCCGGCGACCACGCTGACCGCCGCCAGCCGGCCGCCTCCGGTCGCATGCAGCGCGCTGACCAGCCCGCACTCGGCGCACAAGGTCAGCCCGAACGAGGCGTTCTCGACGTTGCAGCCGGTGATGATCCGCCCGTCCTCGGCCTGGCCGGCCGCACCGACCCGCAACCGCGAATACGGCGCGTAGGCCCGCCCGGCCACCTCCGTGGCCGCAGCCCGCAACGCTGCCCAATCGATCTGGGCCCAGTCGATCATGCAGCAGCCTCCGTGTCGGGATCGTGCCTGCCCATGAAGATCGTGTCTGCCCCTGAAGCTAGCAGGCGGATAAATTCGTCCACGGCAGCGGAACGTGCGCGCCGGCTCCTTCGTGCTTGGTGGGCGAAGGGAGGATAGCCAATGACAGATGACCGGGCGGTCGGGGAACTGGAGCGCTTCCTCACCGAGCGCGCCGACCAGCTGATGCGCACGGCGGTGCTGCTCACCGGGAGCCGTGAGACGGGGCAGGACCTGCTGCAGACCGCGCTGGAGCGGTTGCTGCGGCACTGGCGCACGCTCGAGGGCGACCCCGAGGCGTACCTGCGCCGCACGCTCTACAACCTGGCCGCGGACGGCTTCCGGCGCCAGGGCCGGCTGCAGCGCAAGCTGCTGCTGCTGCGGGCGGCGTCGGAGCCGCCCGCCGACGCCACGGCCGGGGTGGACCTGCGCGACGCGCTGGTGCGCATGCTGCTCCAGCTTCCGCCGCGGCAGCGGGCCGTCCTGGTGCTCCGGTACTGGGAGCAGCGAAGCGAGGCGGAGACGGCGGCGGCGCTCGGCTGGCCGGAAGGCACCGTCAAATCGGCCACGTCCCGTGGGCTGCGGCGGCTTCGGGAGCTCGCCGACAGCTGGCCCGAGACCGCGCCCAGCCACACAGGACTTACCCAGACAGGTCTGAGGGGACCAGGAAGATGAACACAGAGGTGGAAGAACTGCTCCGGGACGGCATGGAGCGTTTTACCGCGGAGGTACGGGCTCCGCAGGGACTAGCCAGCGGCGCGGCCGGCGGGCTGCGCCGGCGCCGGACGGCCCGGCGCGCCCTGGTGGCCGGCGGGGCCGTGACGGCCACCGCGGCGGCCGTGATCATCGCCATCGCGGCGGCGGGTGGCACCCCCGCGCGAACGGGCAGCAGCCTGGCTCAGGCCCGGGAAACCGCGTACATCGTCACCCGGGTCGAGAACGCGCTGGCCAGCGAGCACGGCGTCTACCACGGGGTGACCATGAGCACGGGCGGTCAGCCCAGCGTGACCTGGGCCTACGGCCGGCGGAGCCGGTTCGAGGAGTTCACCGGGAGGGAATGTGGTCACGTGCTGATGCCTGGCGGGGAGTGCACCCACGCCGGAGGATCCCAGCGCTACCTGGCCCAGGGCACGGCCCTCATCAAGGGGAAGCTGGCCGAGGCTTACGTGACCTACTTCGACCAGCGGTACAGCCTCTCCACGTATGTCTACTCCCCACCGTCCAGCGCCTGCGGGAAGGCAGCGATGGAGATGGGCGGCCCGGCGCCGGCTAGCGGCGACTGGCCGGCCTTCGTCAGGGCGACCCTGGCTTGCGGGAGCGCCAGGGTGACCGGGCAGGTGCGGATCAACGGCGTGCAGGCTACGAAGATCACCGGGAAGCCGGTCACGGTCCGCCTGTCCGGGGGATACGGGAAGGTGGTGCACGAAAAGTACGCGCGGGCCCTGTGGACCCTGTACGTCAACCCCCAGACGTACCTGCCTGTGCGCATGATCGGTGTGACTGAGACGTCCGGCGGCTCAGGAGGCCACACCCGCTTCATGTCAGTTACCAACGTGCGCTGGCTGCCGCCGACCGCCGCCAACCGGGCCAAGGCCCTGGTCACCATCCCGCCCGGCTATCACCAGGTGAGTTCCGCGGCCAGCCAGTAGCCTCCAGCCAGCGGGGGCATGGCGGGCGATCCGGCCCGGGGCGTTGTCCGTCCCGGGCCGGATGGCTCATGACTCGGAGTCGTACCGGAAGCCGCCCATAAAGCGGCGGAACAGCCCGCCCTCCGGCGCCAGGGGCTCCCCGGGGGCGGGGCCTCCGGGCGTTCCCGGCCCTCCGGCTGGTCGTAGTCGGCCCGCGCGATCGCGTCCACCACCTGCGCGTCGTCGAAGGCCCCCGAGCCAGGGATCTCCGGCACGAAGCCGACCAGGTCCCCGTCCAGGAGAACCTCAGCCTCCAGGGACGCGGTGCCTTCGTTGCCCCAGATCGCCTCACGGCGGTCGGGCAGTACGACCCGCACCCCGTAGATATCGATCCCGGCGTTCTCCAGATGCGCGTCGATGCCCCGCTCCCGCAGCGCGTCGGCCACCCGTCGGGCCTGGTTCTCATCCATCCCGCCAATTTACCCGCGCCACGGCCGGTGCCCGCCCCTCATCTGCAGGCTGGTTACCCTGAGCCGCAGGCGGCTCCGTACCGGGCCAAATGATCACCGTGTGCCTCGTGGCCGAACGCGCTGATTTCGATTTGGCAACGGGACGGCGGCGGCCGCCTGTCAGCGCTTCCCTGGCTGCCCTACCAGGTCTAACCTGCGGACATCCCAGAGCGGGGCGTTTGGGATCTTCCAAGGTCCCGCGTACCGGGCGGAATGGGGGGCCACCGGCGGCCCTGCGGGTGGCACGAGCTACCCCCCGGAGAGGCGGCTACAGCCGCGCCGGAAGATGCAGGCGGTGTCAACCGCCCCGGATCAGGAGGTTTTCGTGAGACGCACGATCCCGGCCATCGCGGCCTTCGGCGCACTGGCGCTGCTCGCCGCGGCGTGCGGCAGCAACACGTCTGGCCCGTCTGGCTCGTCGTCAGGTAGCGCATCGAGCAGCGCAGCCGCAGCCAGCTTCAAGGGGTGCATGGTTACCGACACCGGCGGTATCGACGACCGCTCGTTCAACTCGTCCGCGTGGCAGGGCATGCAGCAGGCCCAGTCCGCGGACCCGAGCGGTGTCGCGGTGAAGTACCTGCAGTCCAACTCGCAGAGCGACTACGTGCCGAACATCAACGCGTTCATCGGGCAGAAGTGCGGGATCATCGTCACCGTCGGCTTCCTGATGGCGGCCGCTACGCAGAGCGCGGCCAAGGCGCACCCGAGCCAGAAGATGGCGATCGTCGACAACAACTACACGCCGGCGCTGAAGAACGTGGACGCACTGCTGTTCAACACGGTCCAGGATGGCTTCCTGGGCGGCTACCTGGCCGCCGGGATGACCAAGACCGGGAAGGTGGCCACGTTCGGCGGGCAGAAGCTGCCCACGGTCACCATCTACATGGACGGGTTCTGGGACGGGGTCCAGTACTACAACGCCCAGCACCACAAGAACGTGAAGGTGCTCGGCTGGAGCGAGAAGACGCAGAACGGGAACTTCACCGGCGACTTCACCAACCAGACCAAGGGCCTGACCCTGACCAACACGTTCATCCAGGAAGGTGCCGACATCATCTTCCCGGTGGCGGGGAACGTCGGGCTGGGTGCGGCCAAGGCCGTGCAGACCGCCGACCAGCAGGGCCACAACGTCAACATGATGTGGGTGGACACCGACGGCTGCGTGAGTGCCGCGCAGTACTGCAAGTACTTCATCACCAGCGTGGAGAAGGGCATCCAGACCGCGGTGAAGACCGCGGTGCTCAACGCCGCGCACGGCACGTTCAAGGGCGGCAACTACATCGGCACGCTGTCCAACGGCGGGGTGACGCTGGCTCCGTACCACGACTTCGCCAGCAAGGTCCCGGCCGCGCTCAACTCGGAACTGGCCAAGGTGAAGACGGGCATCGAGAACGGCAGCATCAAGACGCCCACCAAGAGCCCGGTGTAACCCGGCCGGATAGGTTTGGCTGCGCGTGACCCGGGCGGGGACCCCGCCCGGGTCACGCTGGGCGTTCGCCCGGGTCACGCCGGGGCTCTAGTTAGCTGAGGAGTCGCGTCATTCAATCCACCCGCACCGACCGCTCGCGCGGGCCGCTGGCCTGCGCTCGCTAGCCGGTATTGAATAACGCTCCGGGAGGCGGTCGGTGAAGCTTGAGCTGAAGGGGATCACGAAGCGCTACGGCAGCCTCGTGGCCAACGACCACATCGACCTGACCGTGGAACCGGGCCAGATCCACGCGCTGCTCGGCGAGAACGGCGCGGGCAAGACCACCCTGATGAACGTCCTGTTCGGGCTGACCCAGCCGGACGAGGGCGAGATCCTGATCGACGGCCAGCCGCAGCACCTCGGCTCGCCGAGCCACGCGATCCAGGCCGGCATCGGCATGGTGCACCAGCACTTCATGCTGGTCCCGGTGTTCACCGTGGCCGAGAACGTCACCCTGGGCATGGAGCGGACCCGCGCGCTCGGCCTGCTCGACCGGCGGCGGACCCGCCGGGACGTGCGCGAGCTGTCCGAACGCTACGGGCTGCAGGTCAACCCGGACGCACTGGTCGAAGACCTTCCGGTGGGCGTCCAGCAGCGGGTGGAGATCGTCAAGGCCCTGCTGCGCGAGGCCAATGTGCTCATCCTGGACGAGCCCACCTCGGTGCTGACCCCGGGTGAGACCGAGGAGCTGTTCCGGATCATGCGGGACCTGCGGGCCGGCGGCCGGTCCCTCGTGTTCATCTCGCACAAGCTCAAAGAGGTCCAGGAGATCGCCGATACCATCACGGTCATCCGCCGCGGCCAGGTGGTTGGCCAGCGGCCGCCGACTGCGAGTGACGCCGAGCTGGCCTCGCTGATGGTCGGCCGGTCGGTGCAGCTGCGGGTGACCAAGCCGCCGGCCAGCCCGGGCGAGGTCTGCCTCGACGTGCAGGGCCTCACGGTGCCCGGCGAGGAAGGCAGGCCCGCCCTGGACGCGGTGTCGTTCCAGGTCCGGGCGGGTGAGATCCTCGGTGTGGCCGGGGTGCAGGGCAACGGGCAGACCGAGCTGTGCGAGGCCCTGCTCGGCCTGCTGCCGGCCGCCGGCGGGTCGGTCCGGCTGGAGGGCCGGGACATCACCCGGGCCACCCCGCGGCAGCGGCTGCGTGCGGGGATCGGCTACATCCCCGAGGACCGCCAGGAAGATGGGCTGGTCGCCGGGTTCTCGGTGTCCGACAACCTCGTCCTGGACGTCTACGACCAGCCGCCCTACTCGTCCGGGATCGCGCTGAACCTCGACAGGATCCACAAGACCGCAGCCGAGCGGGTGGCCGACTTCGACATCCGGACCACCTCGACCGCGACCCAGGCGGGCACGCTGTCCGGCGGCAACCAGCAGAAGGTCATCCTGGCCCGGGAGATCGGCCGGGACGTGCGACTGCTGGTGGCCAGCCAGCCGACCCGTGGCCTGGACGTGGGATCCATCGAGTTCGTGCACCGGCGCATCGTGGAGGAACGGGACCAGGGTGTCGCGGTGCTGATCATCTCGTCGGAGCTGGACGAGATCTACGCCCTGTCCGACCGGATCGCGGTCATGTACGAGGGGAAGATCACCGGGTTCCGGGACCCGGACGTCCCCGCGGAGGAACTCGGCATGCTGATGGCCGGCGCGACCGACGCCGACGCGGCCGCGTCCCGTCCCGGCGAGGGCCTGGGCGCGGCCGGCGCCGAGACCGGCCTCATGGCCTCGGGACTGCTGGGCATCGGCGTCCCGGGTACCGGACCGCCCGCCGATACTGCGCCTGCTGATGCTGCGCCCGCCGATGCAGCGCCGCCCGATGCAGCGCCCCCCGATCTAGGGGACGGCAACCCGGCGGACGACGGAGGTGAGCCCGGATGAGCGAGCCAGCCCCGCCGCCGACCCCGGCGGCCGCAGAGCCCGCCGCCGACCAGGCCGGTCCGGCCCCGCGCGGCCGGGGGCAGTTCGGCCGCACCGTGATCGATGCCATCCTCGAGGGCAACTCGGCGGTGGTCACGATCCTGGCCATCGCGGTGGCCATGGTCCTGGGCGGCCTGCTGATCGCCTTCACCGACCCGGATGTGCTGAAGGCGTGGGGATCCTTCTTCTCGGCGCCTGGCAACGCCATCGCTGTGGCCTGGGATACCGCCTGGGGCGCTTACGTGGCCATGTTCGAGGGCGCGATCATCAACCCGCACACGGTCGCGGCCGTCTTCAACCAGGCGTCCCTGGCCACCGCGCTGCACAACGGCTACATCAGCGCGGTGTTCAATCCGCTGTCCGAAACCGCGGTCAACGCCACGCCGCTGATCCTCACCGGCCTGTCGGTCGGCCTGGCCTTCCGGGCCGGCCTGTTCAACATCGGGGCGGCCGGCCAGTGGATCGGCGGCGCGATCGTGGCCACCTATCTCGGCTTCGCGGTCAGCCTGCCGCCGGTCATCCACGTGATCGTCTGTATTATCGGCGCGTTCGCCGGCGGGGCCGTGATCGGCTGGATCGTCGGCGAACTAAAGGCCCGCACCGGGGCGCACGAGGTCGTCGTGACGATCATGCTCAACTACGTCATGTACTACTTCCTGGCCTACATCCTGGGCACCAGCACACTGCAGCAGCCGCACAGCACCAACCTGATCAGCCCGGTGATCGCGATCGACTCGCGGCTCTGGCACATCGCGGGTCCCAGCCTGCGGATCAACGCCGGGTTCCTGCTCGCCCTGGCCGCCGCAGTCGGGGTGTGGTGGCTGCTGGAGCGCAGCACGACCGGCTTCGAGTTCCGCACGGTCGGCGCCAACCCGAGCGCGGCCCGGACCGCCGGGATGAGCGTGGAGCGCAGCTGGGTGCTGGTCATGCTGCTGGCGGGAGGCCTGGCCGGGCTGGCGGCCTGCACGGTCATCCAGGGCACCGACTACCAGCTGAACTTCCAGAGCTACGGCACCTACGGGTTCGACGGCATCACCGTGGCCCTGCTCGGCCGGGCCCGGCCACTTGGCATCGTGCTGTCCGCGCTGCTGTTCGGCGCGCTGCACGCGGGCGGCGTGCAGATGCAGGCGTCCACCCAGATCCCGGTGGACATCGTCACCGTCATCCAGTCCCTCATCGTCCTGTTCGTCGCCGCACCGCCGCTGATCCGGGCCATGTTCCGGCTGCGCCGGGCCCGGGCAGCCGGACTGAGCGCCGTCGCCAAAGGGTGGAACGCATGACCACGCTGACCACGACCGTCCGCTCTACGGTGGCGGTCAACCGGACGCTGATCGCCTCGGCCACCTTCGTCGTCTTCGGCCTGGCCGACATCCTGCTGTTCGGCCTGTTCAGTCACGGCGACGCGACGTTCGCGTTCGCCCAGTACGGCGCGAAGGTAGGCGTGCCCAACCTGGTGCTGCCCGCGGCCGCGGTGTGCTACGCGCTCGGCGCGGTCTCGATCGCGATCGGGGTGCTGCGGGCGACGGTGCCGTTGTCCCGGGCCGGGCGCCGGGCCTGCATCGCCGGCGCCGTCCTGTGCTTCATCGTCTCCCTGCTGTGCTGGGCTGACTCGGGAAACTCCACCGCCCTGAACGTCATCAACCTGCTGCAGGGCACGCTGATCTACTCGATCCCGCTGATCCTCGGCGCCCTGGCCGGCTGCATGTGCGAGCGGTCCGGAGTGATCAACATCGCCATCGAGGGGCAACTGCTGGTCGGCGCGTTCGCCGCGGCCGTGATCACCAGCGCCTTCAGCTCGCTCTGGCTCGGGCTGATCGCCGGGTCGCTGGCCGGCGGCCTGCTCGGCGGGGTGCTGGCCGTGTTCGCCATCAAGTTCCTGGTCGACCAGATCGTCCTGGGCGTAGTGCTCAACGTGTTCGCATCCGGGCTGACCGGCTACCTGTATGACCGGGCCCTGGTCCCGTACCAGAACCGGCTGAACTCGCCCGGTCACGTTCAGCAGCGTGAAGATCCCGCTGCTGGGTGATATCCCCATCATCGGCCCGGTGTTCTTCGACTCGACGATCTTCCTGTACATCACCTACGCGATGATCGCCCTGGTCCAGGTGGGCCTGTTCCGCACCCGGTGGGGGCTGCGGGTCCGGGCGGTGGGCGAGCATCCGACTGCGGCCGACACCGTGGGCATCAAGGTGCTGGCCACCCGGTACCGGAATGTCCTCATGGGCGGGCTGATCGCCGGGATCGGCGGGGCGTTCCTGACCATCGGGCAGGTGGGCTCGTTCGGCAAGGACATGTCCTCCGGTGAGGGCTACATCGCGCTGGCCGCGATGATCTTCGGCCGGTGGACGCCGCTGGGCGCGACCGCGGCCGCGCTGCTGTTCGGCTTCACGACCTCACTGCAGTCCATCCTGGCCACGCTCAACGTGCCCATCCCCTCGAACATCCTGCTGATGGCCCCGTACCTGGTCACGATCGTCGCGGTGGCGGGCCTGGTCGGCAAGGTCCGCCCGCCCAAGGCCGACGGGCAACCGTACGTGAAGGCATGACCGGGCAGCAGACCTTGAGGCGAGCAGGGAACAGAGCATGACAGATCCGTTCGCGGCCGCGGCGTCCAGCGCGGCACGCCTCGCCGAATTGACCGGACAGGCCCGGCACGACGTGGCCGTGGTCCTCGGGTCCGGCTGGTCCCCGGCCGCCGACGCGCTGGCCAGCGGCCTGGATGCCACCGTCACCGAGGTCCCGGTCGCCGAGCTGGGCGGCTTCCCGCCCTCGACCGTGCCCGGTCACGCCGGCCTGGCCCTGTCCATGGTGACACCAAGGCTGCGGCTGCTCGCGCTGGTCGGCCGGGTGCACCTGTACGAGGGGCATCAGCCCAGCGTGGTCGTGCACGGCGTGCGGACCGCCGTGGCGGCCGGCTGCCGGGTCGTCGCGCTGACCAACGCGGCGGGCGGGATCGCGGCGGCCTTCCAGGTCGGCCAGCCGGTCCTGGTCCGGGACCATCTCAACCTCACCGGCCGGTCCCCGCTCGCCGGGCCGGGCGCGCCGCCGGAGGGATACCCGTCCCGGTTCACCGACCTCACCGACCTGTACTCGGCCCGGCTGCGGGCCCTGGCCCGGGAGGCCGACCCCAGCCTGGCCGAGGGGGTGTACGCGGCCATGCCCGGGCCGCACTACGAGACGCCCGCCGAGATCCGGATGCTCGCCACCCTGGGCGCGGACCTGGTCGGCATGTCCACCGTGCTGGAAGCGATCGCGGCCCGCCACCTCGGCGCGGAGGTGCTGGCTATCTCGCTGGTCACCAACCCCGCGGCCGGCCTGGCCGCGGCGGGACTCGATCACGCCGACGTGGTCGCGGCGGGGCAGGCTGCCGCGGGCCGGATGGGCGCCCTGCTGTCCCAGGTGCTCCCCCGGACGATATGACCCCGGCGCCATGACTCCTGGCCAGCCGATCCCCGCCGGCCTGGCGGAGCGGGCCCGGGCCTGGATCGCCGACGACCCGGACGCCGCGGACCGCGCCGAACTGCAGGATCTGCTCGACGCGGCCGCCCGGCGGGACACCGCCGGCGATACGGCCGCCGCGGACCTGGCGGACCGGTTCGCCGGCCGGCTGGAGTTCGGCACCGCGGGCCTGCGGGGCGCGATGGGGGCGGGCCCGAACCGGATGAACCGCGCCGTGGTCCGGGCCGCCACCGCGGGGCTGGCCCGCTGGCTGCACGAGCACCGGCCGCCCGGAACGGGGGTGGTGCTCGGCTGGGACGCCCGGCATCGCAGCGCGGAGTTCGCCGGAGAGGCGGCGGCCGTGCTGACCGGGGCGGGCATCCCGGTGCACCTGCTGCCCGGACGCAGCCCCACGCCACTGCTGGCGTTCGCGATCCGGCATCTGTCCGCCGCGGCCGGCGTGATGATCACGGCGAGCCACAACCCGCCCGCGGACAACGGCTACAAGCTTTACCTGGGCGACGGCGCGCAGATCATCCCGCCCGTGGACGCCGAGATCGAGGCCGCGATCCGCAGCCTGGGCCCGCTGCCGGAGATCCCGCTCGGGCCGGGCACTGGCCCGCTGATCACCCAGCACGGGGATGAGATCGCCCAGGCCTACCTGGACGCGATCCTGGCCGTCTCCCCCGGTGTGCCGCCTCCCGGTGGCCGCGTCCGGGACGTGCGCGTCGTCTACACCCCCCTGCATGGAGTGGCGGGCCCGCTGATGCTGCGGGCCATCGAACGGGCCGGGTACCCGGCCCCGTACGTGGTGCCCGCGCAGGCCGAGCCGGACCCGGGCTTCCCGACGGTGTCCTTCCCCAACCCGGAGGAACCCGGGGCGCTCGACCTCGCGCTGGCCGACGCCCGCCGCCTGGAGGCCGACCTGGTACTGGCCAGTGACCCGGACGGTGACCGGCTCGCGGTGGCAGTCCCCGACCCGGCGGCCGACGGCGGCTGGCGGAAGCTCACCGGTGATCAGGTGGGCGGCCTGCTCGGCGCGTTCGTGCTCGGGGCGTTCGTGCCGGGCGCGGGCCCAGATCAGGGGGATCCGCAGCCGGGAGATCCAGGGCAGGTGGCTCCGGATCCGCGGCTGGTCGCCTCGACGGTGGTGTCGTCGTCGCTGCTGTCCCGGATCGCCGCAGCGGCCGGAGTGCAGTACGCGGAGACGCTGACCGGGTTCAAGTGGATCGTCCGGGCCGCAGATGAGCGGCCGCGGACGCACTTCGTATTCGGATACGAAGAGGCACTTGGTTACGCCGTCGGTGACGTGGTGCGGGATAAGGACGGGATCAGCGCCGCGATCGCCCTGCTCGGACTGGCGGCGCAGGCCTGGGCGGCCGGGCATTCACTGCTGGACCGCTGGGATGCGCTGGAGGAGGCGCACGGGGTGCACCTGACCGGGCAGCTCACGCTGCCGACCCGGGCGCCTGGGGAGATCATGGCCGGGCTGCGGGCCACGGCGCCCGGCGCCCTGGGCGAGTTCCCGGTCCGCAGCGTCACCGACCTGGCCCCGGGCAGTGCTGAGCTTCCGCCGACGGACGCGCTCATTCTCCGGCTCGACGGCGCCCGGGTCGTGTTGCGGCCCAGCGGCACCGAACCCAAGCTCAAGGCCTACCTGGAGGTCACCGAGCCGGTCCCGCCGGGCGGCCTGGCCGGGGCCCGGCGCCGGGCGCAGGCCCGGATGACCCCGCTCCGCGCCGCCGTGGAGGCCCTGCTGACCCCCGCCCCGCCCTAAGTCAGCCGAGCACCAAGTGGGCAATGAGCTGCTCGGTGCTGAAGACCGGTGGCTGGCGGCTCGCCCACGCGGCGGCCAGATACAGGCGGGATCCGGGTCGTGCCTTCGCCGGAGCGCGCCACCGCAGCCGGAACGAATGCCGCCCTGCCGTGAGCACGTGGCGGGAGTGGACCAGAACCGGAACGACCCCGGTGGGGCCGTTCGGGCCGCCGCCGACGGTGCCCGTGGAGATGCCAAGCCACAGCGCCGACACGCGGGCCCGCCCCGGCACGCTCACCACGACGTTGATCACCACGAGTCGGCCCGCCCGGACGTTCAGGCGGGGCAGATTTCTTGAGGGCGACGAGGGCCGCCCGTCCGCGGTCACGGTGAACGTCACCCTGAACGGCACCGCGGCCGGGCATAGCGCACCGGCGGGACAGCGCGGGGAGGAGGAACAACCACCCGCCGCGAGCACTCCCGCCAGCACCGCGGCCACCAGACCGGCCCGGACCAGCCCCATCACCCCACCAGTGTGACCGGCCACCGTGCCCGGGAACCAGCACCTCTTCATGATTCAGGGCTTCGTATCGGAGGTGAGGCGGGCGGGGTCTTCACCGAGGGCAGCGGCGAGGCGGCCGAGTGTGCGGCAGCGGCAGGGCGCGGCGGGCTGGCGTTCCAGTCTGGCCACAGTGGCGGGGCTGATCGCGGCGTGGGTGGCGAGTTGTTCCTGGGACAGCCCGCGCTGGTTGCGTAAGCGCCGCAACCGCTGGCCGTCCACGACGGTGAACCATCGCCGGCTTGGGCGGCTGGCCTGGGTGGGAGCCATCAGTCCTGCCGGGTGCCTGGAGACCTGGCGTTGCTGGGTGCGATAGCTGCCTCGAAGCGGTCAAGATCGCTTGAGAGCACGATCCACGGGCCCCGGCCGTTCTTGCCGCGTGCGATGAACGCGCGATGGTCAAGCACGAGTTCTGTGGTGATCTGCAGCTCGGGGCAGGCTTCCGACAGCCGTGCTGTGTGCTGGCTGATCTCCGCGTCGGTTAACTCCACTCGAACACTGTAGCAGTCTCCGAACTGTCCGAACAGTGCGAACACTGTTACCTGGTCCGAACGCTTGGGGAAGATCATCATGTGCCCAGGTCAGCCGAGCTTCCCAGCGAGCGGCTCGCCGCTGAACTCCGGCGCAAGATCGAGTCCGGAGAGTGGCCTGGCGGTGAGCAGATCCCGAGCGTGACCGAGCTGGCCGCGGAGCACGGCGTCAGCCGCGCCACCGTGGTCAAGGCTGTGCGCGTCCTGGTCGATGAGGGCTTGGTCGTGACCCGGCAGGGCTGGGGAACCTTCGTCGTCTAACGGCCAGCACGAGCACCAGCCTCTGGGCGTTTTGCCTCCGCCGGTGTCGTGCCCTGGGTCCTGGACCTGTGCCGCACTGTGGCCGCCTGTGTACGTAAGCCGGTGAAGCTGTTCCCGATCTGTTAGGGCTGTTTTTGGGCCTTCTGGATGAGGTTGGAGAGGTTGCTGGCTGATGCCTGGCCGATGATCCGGCCGGTGATGCGCTGGTTGCGGGAGATGATGAGCGTGCTGGGGAAGGCTGTGTCGGGGATGACCTGGCTGAATTCGAGCGCTATCTGGTCGCTTGAATCGGACAGGCTGGGATAGCCGATTTTGAAGTCTTTCATGTAGGCCTCGGCGGATGCGGTGTTGTCTTGCACGTCCACGCCGATGAACTGGACACCGGCGGGCCCGAAGTGGCGGGCGGCGGCGGAGAGCGCTGGGGCTTCTTCGCGGCATACGGTGCACCATGATCCCCAGAAGTTGAGGACGGTCACGTGGCCCCGGTAAGAGGCCAGGCTGAATTTCCCGCCGGTCAGCAGGCGGCCGGTCACGTGCGGGATGCGTGGTGCGCTTGCTGACGTGAAGGTGGTCGTGCCCGGGTTGAGCGCGGACGTGGTCCCGGAAGGTGTGGACGGCGCGGAGCAGCCGGCGAGCAGGAGCGTTCCTGCCGTGACCACAGCTGCGGTGGACACCACAGGGAGAAGGCTGCCGCGTGGGCGCGCCGCGAGGAAGGACGGCAGGATCATCCCGTCACCTCCTTATCGGTACTTCCGGCTTGTGCGGGCTTGGTGGTCAGAGGGGCGAGGTCGAGTTGCTGATCGCATGGAGCTTCAGCCAGGTGATTATCGTTTTCCCACTCTCCGGTAACTGCGAGTACGCCGACTGCAATCAGGAGCGCGGCGCCAATGCGCGTGATCAGCTGCGCGTGGGTTCTGGCCAACCGGAATGCTGTGCGCCGAAGCTATCATCCACGGGCCGGGCCGGGTTTGCGGTGCCCGCAGGGCACCCTGTGCAGAAGGACCGCACGCCCGGAGGGCGCGCCGTTTGCCGTTGTGTGCCCTGGCGCGGTCAGGGATCCGCCGGCCGGTGCCATCGCATGGAGTGGCTACCCATTCGGATTCCGCATACCCAGTGACCCCACTTATTTACCGCGATCGTCATGAAGGAGGCCAGCTGCGCGGGGACGGCTCGATTCGCGGACTACGAGGCTGCACGGCAGCAACTGGAGGCCTGAGCCTGGATGGCCATCCACCGCGGCGAGCAGGCGCTCACCAGCCGCGCGGCCGAGCTGGCGCAGGTTCATGTCCACGGTCGTGAGCGGCGGACGGCACGCGGTGGCGATGACACCCCAGTTGTCGAAGCCGACCAGGGCCACGTCCTGCGGGACCCGCAGGCCGGTCTCACGCAGCCGGTCGGCGGCGCCGCGGGCGATCTGGTCGTTGCCGCAGAAGATGGCATCAAGCCCGGGGGCGTCGCGCAAGAGCAGGTCCACGCCACGGCGTCCCCATTCCTCGGTCCACTCGCCGTACTGGGCCTGACCCCCGGCCAGACCCAGCCCCGCCGCCGCGAGCGCCTGCTCCGCGCCCGCCGCGCGCAGCACGGCCGCCCTGAACCGGCGCGGTCCCGTGACGTGGCCGATGGTCGTCCTCCCGGTGGCGAGCAGGTGCCGGACGGCCAGGGCACCCCCTTCCTCATCGTCGGGAACCAGGGAGAGATCAGCCGGGTCGCTCGAGTAAGCCATCGCGTAGACCACGGGGACCCGCAGGTCCCGGCCGATCGGCTCGCGCTGGTCCTGGCGGCGCCCGGTGACGATGATGCCGTCCACCCGGCGCTCCAGCAGGGCCTGGAGATAGTGCTGCTCGCGGAGGCGGTCGTCGCGGCTCTCACACAGGAAAACCAGGATGCGGCCCGGCCCGAGGGCGTCCTCGACCCCCTGCACCACCGGGATGCTGAAGCGGCCGAAGCTGTCCGTGGTGATCAGCCCGACGGTGAAGCTCCGGCCGGTCAGCAGGCCGCGGGCCAGGGCGTTCGGCTGGTAGCCGAGCTGCTCGGCCGCTTCCTGCACTCGGAGGACGGTGCCGGCGCTGATGCCAGCGCGTCCGTTGAGGGCCTTGGAAGCCGTCCCGGGCGAGACGCCGGCGAGACGGGCCACGTCGGTGATCGTCACCGGTCCCTGGCCCGTGACCATCGCCGCTGCCTCCTTCGACTGCCGCGGCCATGCAGCGACGCGGCGGCTCAGGCCCGGGCAGCCCTGGAGCACGCGCGGCTGGTCACCATGAGTGGTGAACATTTACGACATGAAAGGCTGGCCAGACCAGTTGACCCTGTCTGGTCACGGAGCCTAGCATCGCAATGCGAAAACCTTTGCCTTAGCGATCGATGCGGATCCGAGTCTCACCAAGGAGGCCACTGCGGATGGGTTCCTTCACGCAGAGTGATACAGCTCTGGAGTGGCGGGGCGGGCACGAAATCGTGCGCGTCGAGCCCTGGGGCCGCAACAGCCTGCGGATACGCGGAACACTGTCGCAGTCGATCCAGGACGATCTTCCCGGGGCGCTCCTGACGGCGCCGCCCTCAGACTGCGACATCCAGATCACCGGCGGGCAGGCCACGATCACCAACGGCGGGCTGACCGCTGAGCTGTCCGGTTCAGGCCAACTGCGTTTCCTCCGCTCCGATGGCGGCGAGCTGCTCTCGGAGACGACGCCGCACTTCACCGGGCCGCCGACCCGGCGGTACGCCCCGACCGGGGGTGGTACGCACCACTTCGAGGTGCTGTTCAACGCCCGGGACGGTGAGCGCTTCTACGGGCTCGGCCAGCACCAGCATGGCCTGCTCAACCAGAAGGGCGCCGTCATCGAGCTCGTGCAGCGCAACACCGAGGTCAGCATCCCGTTCCTGGTGTCTAACCTCGGATACGGCCTGCTCTGGAACCATCCGGGCATCGGCCGGGTCGAGCTGGGCGTCACGGTGACGAGATGGGTGTCCGAGTCCACCCGGCAATGGGACTACTGGATCACCGCCGCGGACGATCCCGCGGACCTGCTCCGCCAGTACAGCGAGGCGTCCGGGCGCACGCCGATGCTCCCCGGGTGGGCCTCGGGCTTCTGGCAGTGCAAGCTCCGTTACAAGACCCAGGACGAGCTGCTCGGCGTCGCGCGGGAGTACAAGCGGCGCGGGCTGCCGCTGTCGGTGATCGTCGCCGACTACTTCCACTGGACCCACCAGGGCGAGTGGAAGTTCGATCCGGAGGAGTGGCCCGATCCCGGAGCGATGGTCGCGGAACTGGAGCGGCTCGGCGTGAAGCTGATGGTGTCGATCTGGCCCACGGTCAACCCCGGCAGCGAGAACTACGCAGAAATGGCCGACCTGGGCCTGCTGGTGGACAACGAGCAGGGCCTCAGCGTGCAGCTGCCCATCTGGGACCGGGGCTCGGACCGGCGCGTGCCGATGACCTTTTACGACGCGACCAACCCCCGGGCCCGGGCCTATATCTGGGCCAAGGTCAGGGAAAACTACGTCAAGCACGGCATCAGGACCTGGTGGCTCGACGCCTGCGAGCCCGAATTGCAGCCGGCGCAGCCGGAGAACCTCCGCTACCACGCGGGACCCGGGGCCGAGGTCAGCAACATCTACCCGATGCTGCACGCCCAGGGGTTCTACGAGGGGATGCGGGCCGAGGGCGAGGAGGAGATCCTCAGCCTCTGCCGGTCGGCCTGGGCGGGCAGCCAGCGCTACGGCGCCCTGGTCTGGTCCGGCGACATCGATTCGACCTTCGAGGACCTGCGCCGCCAGATTTCCGCGGGCCTCAACATCGGGCTATCCGGCATCCCGTGGTGGACGACGGACATCGGGGGCTTCAAGAACGGCAACATCAACGACCCGTCGTTCCGTGAGCTGATCGTGCGCTGGTTCCAGTTCGGCGTGTTCTGCCCGGTGTTCCGGCTGCATGGGATCCGCGAGCCGGGCACCATGATCGGGGCGGAACAGACCGGCGCGGACAACGAGGTCTGGTCGTTCGGTGACGAGCAGTACGGCATCATCCGGCAGCTTCTCTTCCTGCGCGAACGCCTGCGGCCGTACGTGATGGCCCAGATGCGGAAGGCCAGCGAATCGGGCCTGCCGCCGATGCGCCCGCTGTTCGTCGATTTCCCGGCCGACCCTGCGAGCTGGGACGTCGAGGACCAGTTCCTGTTCGGCGGCGACATCCTGGTGGCCCCGGTCTACGCCGAGGGCGCCCGCTCCCGCCGGGTCTACCTTCCCGCGGGACCGGAGGGCACCACGTGGCAGGACGCCTGGACCGGCGGCGAGTACCCAGGCGGGACCTGGATCACGGCTCCCGCCCCGCTGGACACCATCCCCGTGTACCTGCGGGGCGGCGGCCAGGTCGAACCGTTCGGTCCCCCGGCGAGCCTGGGGCCCGCCGAGAACCCCGGGGAGTGAGGCCGGTTTGGCCAGGACCGAAACCCCGACCCGCCGGGGTCCCACCCGCCGCGCGCCCCGGCGTGGCCCCGCGACCACAAACGTGAGCCGGGCGTCGGCCTGGACGAAGTATGCCCGCATAGCGTTCCTCGTCCCGGCCGTGCTCTACGTGGTGTTCGCGTTCGTGGTGCCGATCGTCTACAACCTCATCCTGAGCTTCGAGCAGACGTCCCCGGCCACGATCTCCAGCTTGTTCGCTCCGTTCGCCGGCATCTCGAACTACCGGGACACGCTGACCCAGTCAGTGACGCAGAGCGCCATCGCGCGGACGTTCATCTTCACCGGCCTCTCGCTGCTCTTCCAGTTCATCATCGGCTTCAGCCTGGCGCTGCTGTTCAACCTGCGGTTCCCGCTCCACCGCCTGGCCCGGTCACTGATCATCATTCCCTGGCTGCTGCCGCTGCTGATCACCGGCTTCATCTTCCGGTTCCTGTTCCAGACCGAGGCCGGGGCGATCAACGAGGTCCTCGGCGACATCCACTTCATCAGCCACCCGATAGGCTTCCTCACCTCGCCGGGCTGGGCATTCGTGGCCGTGCTGATCGCGAACGTCTGGATCGGCGTCCCGTTCTTCACCGTGCTGCTCTACAGCGCGCTGCAGGACGTCCCGGTAGAACTGAGGGAAGCCGCGATGATCGACGGCGCCAACGGGTGGAACCGGCTCGTCAAGATCACCATGCCGGTCATCCGGCCGGTGATCGAGGTCGTTTTCATCCTCGGGTTCGTCTTCACCGTGAAGGTATTCGACGTGGTGATCGGGCTGACCCAGGGTGGCCCGGCGAACTCCACAGAGATTCTCGCTCCGTGGGCTTACAACCTGTCGTTCCAGCAATTCGATTACGGCCAGGGCGCCGCGCTGAATACCGTTCTGCTCGTTATCGCCCTGGTCGCCGCGCCGGTATACATATGGCTCAACCGTGAATCACTCCGGAGGACGTGACATGTCCCGGCAGCGCAAGTTTACCGGCCCTCTGGCCGCGCTCGGCGCCTTCGTCGCGCTCGTGATCCTGCTGTTCCCGCTGTACGCGGTGATCATCGCCTCGTTCGAGAACAACTCACAGCTTCTGGGCACGCACTACAACTTCCTGCCGCCGACGCCCAGCTTCGCCAATTACAGCGCCGTCATCTCGACCCAGGGCGGGCACATCGTCAGCACCCTGATCATCGGGGTCGGCACGGCCATCGTGACCCTGGCCATCGCCGTGCCCGCCGCGCACGCCCTGGCCCGATACCGGTTCCGGGTCACCGCCTTGCTGGTCGGCGGGCTGCTGATCGCGCAGATCCTGCCGTCAATTGTGATCGCTAACTCTCTCTTCCTCCTCTACCACAAGCTGCATCTGCTGAACTCGTATCCGGGCCTGATCCTGGCCGACGCGAGTTACGCCATCCCGTTCAGCATCCTGGTGCTGCGGGCCTTCATGCTCGGCCTGCCGAATGACGTTCTGCAGGCCGCGAGGGTGGACGGTGCCTCGGAGTGGAAAACATTCCTCCGCGTCGTTCTCCCGATGAGCCGTTCCGCCGTCATCACGGTGGCGGTGTTCGCCTTCCTCAACGGCTGGGGCGACTTCATCTTCGCGCTCACCCTGCTCTCGGGAGCCACGTTCGAACCGCTCACCCTGAGCGTTTATTCCTACATCGGGGAGTTCCAGCAGAGTCTGGGCCAGGCAATGGCGCTCTGCGTTTTCGGCCTCCTGCCCGCGGCGATGCTGCTCATCGCCGCCCAGCGCTATATAGCCTCTGGCCTCACCGTCGGAGCGGTTAAGGGATAGCACGCGCGCCATTCCGCCGGCCTCACCTGGCCGGCGGCCTGCAGAGAATCACCGGCATGCCGGTCACGAAGAAACGGCTGGACCCATCGCCAGCCCGGGATCAGGAGGAACACATGCAGATAAAGAAGCAGCCAGCGCGGGGCAGATCCCGGCCGGGCACCAGACGCGGCTGGGGGGCCGTAGCGATCGGCGTGGTCGTGGCGGCACTGGCCGCCGCAGGCTGCAGTTCCAGTCCTTCCTCGGGCTCCGGCGGCGGGAAGACCACGATAACGGAACTCGACTACTACACCGCCCCCAGCGGGGGCAATACGGCCGTGAACTGGTACAACCAGCAGTTCGAGAAGGCACACCCCGGCATCACGGTGAAGCGTGAGGTCGTGCCCTTCGCCAACCTGATCACCAAGGTGCTGCAGGAGGCCAGCGCCGGCGACCTGCCGAACGTCGTGATGCTCGACAACCC
The DNA here is from genome assembly GCA_963837335.1 of uncultured Actinomycetes bacterium. Taxonomy (GTDB): domain Bacteria; phylum Actinomycetota; class Actinomycetes; order Streptosporangiales; family Streptosporangiaceae; genus RYN-230. The sequence goes on from CAWINS010000032.1 coordinate 55,681, forward strand.
CAACGTGCCCCAGGTGGCGGCCACCGGCCAGCTCAAGCCGCTGAACGGCCTGCCCGGCTTCACCACCAGCGGCTACATTCCCGGGGCGATTAGCGAGTGCACCTACCAGGGCAAGCAGTACTGCTACCCCGTCGGCACCAACACGATCGGCATCTTCTACAACAAGGCCATGTTCGCGGCCAAGCACCTGTCCCCGCCGACGACCTGGGCCCAGCTGGAGTCCGACGCCAAGACGCTCACCTCCGGCCACACGTACGGCTTCGCCTTCGACGCGACCGCCGACGAGCAGTCCACCTGGCAGCTCGAGCCGTACTTCTGGAGCCAGGGCGGCAACCTGGCCAAGGTGAACACCCCCGCGTTCACGAACTCCCTCCAGCTCTGGGTCAACATGGTCAAGGCCGGGTCGGCGTCCAAGTCGGTGTTGCAGTGGGGCCAGTCCCCGGACCTTCCCCAGCAGTTCCTGAACAAGACCGCCGCCATGATCGAGAACGGCCCGTGGATCTTCCCCCTCCTGAACGCGAAAGGCTGGAAGTACAACAAGCAGTACGGCATCGTCAAGATCCCGACCCAGACGGCGGGCACCACGGTGGTCGCGCCGCTCGGCGGGGAGACCTGGAACATCGGTAATTCCGGCTCCGCCCAGCAGCAGAACGCGGCCTGGGAGTGGATCAAGGGCATGCAGGCGCCGTCGGTGATGACCCACGTGACGTCGCTGATGTACTACCTCCCGACCAAGCCGTCGGTGATCGCGAGCTACCTCAGGGGCGGTCCGGAGTACACGGTCTTCGCCAAGGAGACTGCGACGGCCCGGTCACGGACGACCCAGTACGGCGCCAACTACCCGAAGGTGTCGCAGGCGCTGTGGACCGCGATCCAGTCTGCGATTACCGGCACGTCGTCGGTCAGTTCCGCGCTAACCCAGGCGCAATCCACTATTTCCTCGATACCGCAGGTCAAGGGAGGCTGAACGCCCGCACGGTAAGAAGCTGAACGCCGGTACGGTCCGAGACTGAACGCCGGCATGTGAGGGCCGCGCGGCCTGGCGGGGGTGCCCGCCAGGCCGCGCAGGCTATGGTGCCCGCCGATGAAACCGGCCCCTGCTACCGACCGTTATCCGGCCGGAGGGTTTCATCTCCGGTCAGGGGGTAGCTCGGCTCGCGTGGGAGCGCCGATTGATACCGGTCATGTCGTGGCGGGCCGGTATCACCTGATCTCGGCGCTCGGCAACGGCGGGATGGGCACCGTGTGGCTCGCCGAGGATGACATCCTCTCCCGGCGGGTCGCGGTGAAGGAGGTGTCCCCTCCCGCCGAAATGACCGAGCGTGAGCGCGAGATGCTCCGCGAGCGGACCCTGCGCGAGGCGCGGACGGCGGCCCGGCTGAGTCATCCCAACGTGGTGACGATTTACGACGTCGTCGAGGATGACGGGCGCCCGTGGATTGTCATGGAATTGATCCCGTCCCGGTCGCTGCGGGACCTGGTGGAGGCGGATGGCCCGCTGACGGCCCAGCAGGCCGCGGGAGTCGGACTGCAGATCCTGGCCGCTTTAAGAGCCGCGCACGCGCTCGGCATCATGCACCGGGACGTCAAGCCCGGCAACGTCCTCGTTGACGCGGGCGGCCGGGCGGTCCTGGCCGACTTCGGGATCGCCCGGACGCAGGACAGCCCGGCGCTCACCACGTCAGGCGTGCTGGTGGGGTCGCCGTCGTACATCGCCCCGGAGCGGGCCCGTGGCGAGCCGGGTGGCCCCGAGTCAGACCTGTGGTCGCTGGGCGCCACACTGTACGCCCTGGTCGAGGGGCGCCCCGCCTACGACCGCGCCGGGGCGCTGGCCACTCTGATGGCCGTGGTCAATGAGGATCCGGATCCGCCGAGCCGGGCGGGCGCGCTGTGGCCGGTGATCCGGGGCCTCCTCGATCACGTCCCGTCCCGGCGGCCGGGCCCGGACGAGGCCGAGAGGATGCTGCGCGAGATCGCCGACACCGCAGGCGGCTCTCAGACCGTCCCGTTCCCCGTGGTGCCACCGCCCGCGGCCGGGGGCGGCACCGTGCCGGGGACCGGGCCCCATAGCAGCCTGGAAAGCGCCGAGCACACTCGCACGCTCGGGCCGTGGAACGCTCTCCCGGCGCCCGAAGCTGACCCCGGCCCGGATGAGCCGGCGCCCGGCGCTCTGCTTGAGGAACCCGTTCCGGACGGCGTACCGGACCAGCCTGAGCCCGATGCCCTCCCGGATGAACCTGATCCTGACGCGCTCCCCGATCAGCCCGATCCCCACACCCGGCCGGACAAGCCTGATCCTCATGCCGTCCCCGAAGAACCCGACCCCGAGGCCCTCCCCGAAGAACCCGACCCGCGGGCCCTCCCCGAAGAACCCGGGTCCTTCGCCGAGCCCGAGGCTGACCCGCCGCCCCGGGAGCCCGAGCCCGCCCTGCTGGCGGAGGGCCGGGACGCGGCAGCGGGACCGGCCGCGGCCACCAGCCAGGACCACGGGCCCCAGCGGGAACCGGGACGTGTTCCTGAGCCCATCGCTACCGCCTCAGGGCTCATCCCCGGTCGGCCCGGCTGGTCCCGTCTCTCAGAGGCCACCCGCAAAACACGCACCTCGCGGCGCCGGAAGCCGCTCACTTGGGTGGCAGCCACGGCTGCGGCGGTCATCGTGGTGGCGGGCGTAGTGATCAGCATGATCGTGGGCAGTCACCACACGGCCCTGGCCGGACCGAATCCGGGTCACGCTACGGGCCATCCCGCGTCCTCGCATTCGGTCTCGCCTGCACCGAGCGCGAAGTCCAGCGGCCCGGCAAGCGCACCGCCGTCCTCGCCCGCGCCGACACCGACCTCGGCATCAACATCGGGATCCGGGTCCGGATCCCGATCGGGGCCGCTCGGCCCGGCCGTCATCCCGGCCGCTTACCACAGGTTCGTGAATTCGACCGGCTTCTCGATCGCCGTGCCTAACGGATGGCGGATATCGCACCAGGGCCACTACGTGTACCTACTGCCGCCCTCGGGGGCCGAGTTCCTGCTCATCGACCAGAGCGACCATCCCCAGCCCAACCCGCTCAAGGACTGGCAGCAGCAGGAAGCCAATCGGGAAGGTACCTATGCCGGCTACCACCGGATCCGCCTGGAGTCGGTCCGCTATCCGCAGGCGGAAAAAGCTGCGGACTGGGAATTCACGTACTATCACCAGGGCGTCCTGACCCACGTTCTCAATCGCAACATCCTGGCCAACGCCCATCACGCGTACGCCCTGTACTGGTCCACGCCCGACAGCCAGTGGGGCCAGGACTGGCACATCTTCAAGATCCTCGCGCGCACCTTCCGGCCTGCGGCGCCATAGGTAAAATCGCAGCCCGAGCGCGACACCCAGAGGGGCCACGGGGGCGCTGGAAGGGGCCGGGCCGCCTGGGGTCAGGCCTCAGCTCTCTCAGCCTCTTGCCACTCATGAGGTGAAGAATTCCACCAGGACCGGGGCGAGCGCGCCCGGGCTCACCTCGTGCGTCTGGCCTTCCAGCATCCGCAGCTGGCCCTGCGGGATCGCCTGGCTCAGCGCCCGCGCCGCGCCGGGCATGAACGGAAGGCTCGCGTCGCCGGCCATCACGAGGGCGGGCACTGAGACACGCGCGGCCAGCTCGGCCGGCACCGACCAGGGCTCGCCCAGGATGGCGGCGTGGTCGTAGGCCAGCGTCGGCGCGACGGCTTCCATGCCCGGCCAGAATGGCGCGCGGCGCATGGCGTCGATCTGCTCGTCGGGCGTGCCGACAAACCGCATGAACAGGGCCACCGCGTCGCCCCGGCGGCCTTCGGCCAGGATCTCTCTCAGCTGCCTGAGGTACCGGCTCCAGGACTCCTGGGCGCCAGGATCGTTGTTGTAGGGAGGCTCGTACATGGCGATCTTGCTGACCTTGCTACCGAGCCTGATAGCCGCCCGCATGGCCAGGGGCCCGCCGGACGAGTGGCCGTAGAGGAACGCCGGACCGCCGACCCGGTCGATCAGCGCCTCGATGTCGTCGATCTCCCGGTCCACCGTGTAGGGCAGTGTGTCCCCGCTCTCGCCGCGGCCGCGGCGATCAAAGCCGTAGACCGTGAAGTGCGGCGCGAGCAGCCTGGCCAGTTCCCCGGAGCCGGACGAATGGACGGTCAGCGCGCCGTCCACCAGGATCAGGGCCGCTCCCTCACCCTGCTTGTCGTACGCGATCGTGGTGCCGTCGGGTGAGCTGAGTGCGGTGTGCGCATCGAGAGCCATGCCATCAGTGTGGACCGGCCGGGGTGCGCCATCCTGCGCCTGCCGCTCCTGGTAGCGCCACTACCTGGCAGCCAGCCAGCCGGATGTGGGATTCTGGGCTCGTCATGGGTGCTGCGCCTGGCGATCAGCAGGCCGGCCCGGCCCGCGGTGCGGTGCGGGACCGGCGCCGCGAGCTGGGGGCGTTCCTGCGCTCCCGCCGCGCCCGGCTGAGCCCGGCCGAGGTGGGGCTGGCCGACTGGGGGGTACGCCGGGTCCCGGGGCTGCGCCGGGAAGAGGTCGCCCAGCTCGCCAACGTCGGCTTGACCTGGTACACGTGGCTGGAGCAGGGTCGCCAGGCCCGGCCCTCGGCCAGTGTGCTGACCGCGATCGCGGATGCGCTCCGGCTGGATGCCTACGAGCGCGAGCACCTGTTCGCACTCGCCCGCGACCCCGAAGACCAGGCCCGCGGCGGGGAGGACCACCCCGGTGCACCCGGGCCGGCCGGTGCCGGGCTGGACACACTCGTGCGGGGCTTCGAACCAGCCCCGGCGTACGCCATCTCGGCCCGGTTCGACGTCCTGGCCCACAACCGGCCCGCCCGGCTGCTGTTCGGCGACCTCGGCCCGGGGCCTGGCGGGCCCGCGAACATGCTGCATCTTGGCTTCACCGACCCGCACTGGCGCACCCTGATCGCCGACTGGGACCAGGAGGCCGCCCGGCACGTCGCGATGTACCGGGCCGCGATGACCGTCCACCTCGACGACCCGGCCTGGACCACCCTGCCCGCGCGACTGGCCCGGCTATCCCCCGACTTCGCCCGGTTCTGGGCCAGCAGCGACGTGGCCGGCCCCGAGCGCCGGCTCAAGCGGTTCCGCCACTCCAGCGCCGGGCCGCTGACCCTGCACAGCACGTCCCTGCTCATGGCTGATGACCCGATGATCCGCATCGTGGTCCTTTACCCGGCCACCGCGTCGGATGCCGCCAGGCTGGAACGCCTCGCCCGGTAACCGGCGGTCGGCGGAGCCCGCGGTACGCGGGCCAGCTGACCGCCGTCGCGTACGAGTCCCGGGTGGTGGTGCGGGCCCGAGCCGGCCAGGTGGCCGCGGTCAGTCCGGGACCGCGACGATGACGTCGGAGGCCTTGACCACCGCGATCACCTCTTTGCCCTCGGCCAGCCCGAGTTCCTTGACCGCCTCCACCGTGATGGAGGCCACCAGCCGGACCCCGTTCGCGGCCAGCGAGACATTAGCGGTCGCTTCCCCGGAGTTGATGCTGGTGACCCTGGCCGGAATCTGATTGCGCGCGCTGAGCTGCATCCCCGTAGTCCTCTCGTGATCATGGTCATTGGCTCGCACGGGTATCTGCCCGCGCCCGGCGTCGCCAAAGCCTGGCCCAGCGTGGCAAGCTCGGCGGTATGGGAAAAGAGCAGGACGACCTGGGGGAGAGCGCGGCCTGCGCGGTCGCCCACGGCCACGGTTCGGCGCCCGCCGGACGAGAAGACCCTGATCGCGGCGTTCACGTCTCCGGTCGCCGAGTTCCTGCTGCACTTCGCGGGCGACGCCGGGTACCGCGTGGTGCTGCTGGAACCCGATCCGGACCGCGCGGCCACCGCCCGGACCACCGGCTACGAGGTGACCGGCGACGCCGCGAAGTACCTGGACGCAGCCGCTGATCTCGTGGTGACCGACCATCACCGGCCCGAACTCGGGGTGGTGCTCCGCGATGCGCTGGCCAGCCCCGCACGCTGGGTGGGGATCATGGGCAACCCCCGGCATCCCGGGCCGCACATCGAGGCCCTGGCCGGGCTGGGCGTGGCCGAGGCCGACATCGCCCGGGTCCACCGGCCGATCGGGCTGAACATCGGCTCCCGCACCCCCGCTGAGATCGCGATTTCCACCCTGGCCGGGCTCATCGCGGACCGCAACGGCCGGCCGGGCGGCTTCTCCTTCTAGCCCACCCCCAGCAGTTCGTGATCAAACGATAGGTGTGCCTGCAGGCACACCTATCGTTTGATCACGACCTGCCTGTGGGGGCGCTGGGGCTCAGGGGTCAGGTGAGGCTGGGGGGGTTGAGGGTCCGGCGGGGCTGGATTGAGGGCCCGGTGGGTCTGCCGGGTTTGGGGCTAGGCGCGGGGGGTGGCCGCGGGGATCCAGACCTTCATGGGGCGGCCGTCCCGGTTGTCCCACTGGAAGTAGGGGATGGCCGTGGCGGTGACCTGCTCACCATCCGGAGTTCCCGCTGGCCTGGGCCTCATCGGCCGCGGCGTGGTAGGGCAGCCCGGCCTCCTGCGGCGCGGCCCGGTGAACCGCGCCGGCCCGGACGAGGACGGTGTCGCCGACGCCGGGGAGGGTGGCGCGGGTGTCCTCGAGCTGGCCCGGGACGAGGGCCAGATCCGCGAGGTCGATCCCGGCGGGCTGGTCGGCCTGCTCAAGGCAGTAGACGAGCGGGCCCCGCTCGATCGCGGCTGTCCCTTGCACCGCCTCGACCCGGCGGTCGGGGTAGGTCAGCCGGGGTGAGGTGTCCAGTTCGAAGCGGAGCACGTCGCCAGGGCGCCATTGACGCCGGACCACCAGGTACCCGTGTTCGGCATCCGCCTCGGTGAGGTTTTCGTTGAGGCGAATTTCCGGTACCGCAGACCAGGCCGGCACGCGCACGGCCAGCCCGCAGGCCTGCGGGCGGGGCGCTGGTCACCCGCAACCCGACCGCGCCGGCCCACGGGTAGTCCGTGTCCATCTCGACGCTCAGGACCCCGCCGGCCACGGGGGCGCTGAGCGTCGCGCTGGTGAACTGCTGCACGTACAGGGTGCCTCCGGAGACCGTGGCCAGGTAATGCTGCAGCGAGGCCATCGTGCGCATGATGTTCGGCGGGCAGCAGGCACAGTTGAACCACTCCCGGCGCCGGCCCGGATCGTCCTTCTCGAAGTGGTCCGCCCGGCGCTCCAGCGGGTTGACGTAGAAGAACCGGGTCCCGTCGGTGTCGGTGGACGAGGCGAACCCGTTGTACAGGACCCGCTCCATCAGGTCCGCGTACGCGGCGTCCCCGGTGGCCAGGAGCAGCCGCCAGGCCCACTGGAAGCTGGCGATGGCCGCGCAGGTCTCGTTGTAGGCCCGGTCCGGCGGCAGCTCGAAGCGATCCCCGAAGCTCTCACCCTCGTGCCGCGACCCGTTCCCGCCGGTCAGGTAGGTCTTCGCGGCGACCATGTCGGCCCACCGGGTCAGGCTGGACTGGAGGAGCGGCGCGTCGCCGGTCTCGGCGGCGACGTCCGCGACCCCGGTGTCCAGGTACAGCGCGCGGACCACGTGCCCCACCTCGGTCACGGTGTCCCGGACCGGTTCGTGATCTTGCAGGTACCGGCTTCCGAACCCGGAGTCCCCGATCAGCCCGTGCCCGCGCTGCTCGATGAACTGGCTGGCCAGGCGGAGGTACGGTTCGTGGCCGGTCTCCCGGTACAGCTCCGCCAGCGCGCTCTCCACGATGGGGTGGCCGTCGATACCCTCCTGCTTGTCCAGGAAGTGATCGACGAGGTGGTCCGCGAACCGCCGGGCCACGGCGAGCAGCGCCGGATCCCCCGCGCCGCGCTGGCAGGCGATGCCCGCCTGGATGCAGGTGGCCTGCGCAGTACAGCTCGTGACTCGAGGACAGGAAGCTGTACCGGGGACGGCCCGTGACCTGGATGTAGGAGTTCAGGTAGCCGTCCGGCTGCTGCGCCTTTTCCAGCAGCGCAGTCGTCTCGGCCAGGAAGCTGGCCAGCCCCTCGTCCGGCGACCGGCCCAGTTCCCAGCCAATCGCCTCCAGGACCTTGTAGATATCGGAGTCCATGAACACCGGGCCCCGGTACCCCTCGCGGGCGCCGGAGACGGCCAGCCGGACATTGGCCAGGTTCCCGGCCGTCTCGAGCTGGCGCAGCGCCAGGGGCAGGCTGGCCTCGGCGTTGCGTTGCTGCCAGGCATGCAGGAGCCCGCCGGACAGGCGGGCACCCCCGCTGGCCAGCGGCTGGTGCGCGACCGTGGCGGACGCCGAGGGAACGGCCGGCCCTCGGCCAGCGTGGGACTCACCGGAGGCCATCATGCCGTGGCCCTTTCTAGGAATACGTTTTCCTTCGTAAGCTAGGGCCCACGAGGGACAGCGTCAAGACTGGTCAAACCGCCTCGTCTCGGACGACCGCTGGCCCTGGAAGAGAAAGGAAGACAATGGAGCAAGGGATTGCCCGCGCCGGGGTCTAAGCTCAAGCGGGCGACCATCCGGGACGTGGCCGCACTCGCTGGTGTGTCGATCGGGACCGCATCCAAGGCCCTCAACGGCCAGGGCAAGCTGCGCGCCGAGACCCGGGACCGGGTCGCGGCCGCCGCCCGCGAACTCGGCTTCGCCCCCAACGTGCTGGCCCGCGGCCTGCTCGCCGGGCGGACCTATACCGTGGGCGTGATCACCACGGACAGCTTCGGCCGGTTCAGCATCCCGGTCATGCTCGGCGCCGAGAACGCCCTCGGGGCCGGCCAGATCTCGGTGTTCATGTGCGACACCAGGGACGATCCGGAGCGCGAGCGGCAGTACCTGGACATGCTGCTGTCGCGCCGGGTGGACGGGCTGATCGTGGCCGGGCGGCGGATCGAGCCGCGGCCCAGCATCGGCGCGACCCTGGGCGTCCCGGTGGTGTACGCGATGACCCAGTCGATGGACAGCGACGAACCCGCGATCCTGCCCGACGACGCCGGCGGCGGACGCCTGGCCGCCGAGCACCTGCTGGCCCTGGGACGCCGCCGGTTCGGCCACATCACCGGCCCCCCGCGCTTCCTCGCCGCCCGGATGCGCGCGCGGGGCTTCTGCGACGCGATGGCTGACGCGGGCCTGCCCTTCACCGCCAACGACGTGCTGTACGGGGAGTGGAGTGAGGCATGGGGGCGGGAGGCGGCCCTGCTTGTGATGCGCACCACACCGGGGGTGGACGCGATCTTCTGCGGCAGCGATCAGATCGCCCGCGGCGTCTCTGACACCCTGCGGCTGATCGGCTGCCGGGTACCTGAGGACATCGCGCTGGTCGGCTTCGACAACTGGAGTCCTATGGTCCTCGGCGCCGATCCCCCACTGACCAGCGTCGACATGTGCCTGGAGGATATCGGCCGGGTAGCCGCGGAACACCTGCTGCTGGCCATCAAAGGCGAGCCCACCCATGGCCCGCACACCGTGCACTGCCGCCTGGTCGTACGCGGCTCGACCAGCCCGGAGACGCCATGAGCGGCCCGCTCCCGGCGCGGCGCCAGGGTCGCCCGGGCGGCCATCCCCGCGGTCGGCTTGACCTGCGGGGATGTGAGCGGTCACAATCCCCCCGGGCACCGAACCGGAGTCCGCATACTTGTACCTAGCACATGGGTACACAAGGTGTTATCCGTGGCTATTGAGTCTGGCCATGGCTGAATACGGTAAGCCGAGGGCAAAGGCGCCAGCCCAGGACGGGCTGGCGGCAGCGCCCGGCGACCCGGCGTGCAGCGGTCCCCACAAGTCGAACAGCAGGCAGAACGGCCGGCGGAATCCGGGCGGGTCGAGGCGGCGGAGCCCCGGGCGGCGGGACGAGACGGCGGAAGGAGGCGGTACGTGGCACTTCCGGATCGCGGGCGCACCCGCCCGCCGGTCATGACCGACGTGGCCCAGCTGGCCGGCGTCTCGCATCAGACCGTGTCCCGGGTCCTCAACGATCATCCCAACGTCCGCCCGCAGACCAGGGAACTGGTCCTCGCCGCGATCACCGAGCTCGGCTACCGGCCGAACGCCGCAGCCCGGACCCTGGTCACCCGGCGCACCCACACCCTGGGCGTGATCAGCTTCGACACCACCCTGTACGGCCCGGCCTCCATGCTCTACGGGATCGAGCGGGCGGCGCAGGACAACTACTTCGTCTCCATCGCCAGCGCGCCGACCCTGGACCGGCGGTCGGTGCTGGACGCGGTGGACCGGTTCGCCGGGCAGGGAGTGGAGGGGGTCATCGTCATCGTGCCGCAGACATCCGCGGTCGAGGCGCTGACCAGCTGCCCGGTGGACATCCCGCTCGTCGCGATGGGCTGCCGGACCAGCCCGCCGCTGCAGTCGGTCGCGGTGGACAACGCCGAGGGGGCGGCGGTGGCCACCCGGTACCTGCTCGGCCTGGGCCACCGCACCGTGCACCACCTGAGCGGGCCGCCGTCCTGGCTGGACGCGGAGGCCCGGGTGGAGGGCTGGCAGCAGGCGCTCCGCGAGGCGGGGGCCGAAGAACCGGACCTGGTGTCCGGCGACTGGTCGGCGGCGTCCGGCTACGCGATGGGACAGCAGATAGCGCAGGATGACAGCGTGACCGCCGTACTTTGCGCTAACGACCCGATGGCCCTGGGCCTGATGCGCGCGCTGTCGGAACGTGGGCGGCGGGTGCCCGAGGATGTCAGCGTGGTCGGGTTCGACGACATCCCGGAGGCGGCGTACTTCCTGCCCCCGCTGACCACGGTGCGGCAGGATTTCGGTGAACTGGGCCGGCGGGCGCTGGACGCGCTGGTCGGGCTGATCTTCGATCGTGACGCGGCCGCACCCGCCGAGCCGGTCGTTCCCGCAGTTCGTGGTCCGTTCCAGTGCCGCACCTCCCGCGGCCTGACCGGACGTCAATCACCCAGATCGAGCAGGCAGAACAGGACAATGATGGCTGTTAGCGCTCACGGCTCCGGCGGCCCGGGCGGCTCCGGCGGCCCGGAGGACCGTTACGTCGTCGGGGTGGACTTCGGCACGCTCTCCGGCCGGGCCGTGGTGGTCCGGGTCGGCGACGGCGCCGAACTCGGCACCGCGGTCTGCACCTACCGGCACGCGGTCATGGACGCCAAGCTGGCCGCGACCGGGGAGCCGCTGCCGCCGGACTGGGCCCTGCAGGACCCGGAAGACTACCGGGACGTGCTGCGTGAGGCGGTGCCCCAGGCCGTCCAGGCGGCCGGGATCGATCCCGCCCAGGTGATCGGCATCGGGACCGACTTCACCGCCTGCACCGTGCTGCCCGCCCGGCGCGACGGCACCCCGCTGTGCCAGGTGCCCGGGCTGGAGGGCCGCCCGCACGCCTATCCCAAGCTGTGGAAGCACCACGCGGCCCAGCCCCAGGCGGACCGGATCAACGCGCTGGCCCACGAGCGCGGCGAGCCCTGGATCGGCCGGTACGGCGGCAAGATCTCCTCGGAGTGGCAGTTCGCCAAGGGACTCCAGCTGCTGGAGGAGGACCCGGACGTCTACCAGCAGGCGGACCGCTGGATCGAGGCCGCCGACTGGATCATCTGGCAGCTGTGCGGCACCGAGACCCGCAACACCTGCACCGCCGGGTACAAGGGCATCTACCAGGACGGCCACTACCCTTCGGCGGACTTCCTCGCCGCGCTGAACCCCGGCTTCGCCAGCTTCGCCGAGGACAAGCTGGCCCATCCGGTCTCGCCGCTGGGGACCCGGGCGGGCGGGCTGACCGCCGAGGCGGCCGGGTGGACCGGGTTGCCGGAAGGAATCGCCGTCGCCGTCGGCAATGTGGACGCGCACGTCACCCCGCCCGCGGCTAACGCCATCGCCCCTGGTCAGATGGTGGCCATCATGGGTACCTCGACCTGCCACGTGATGAACTCGGCGACGCTCGCCGAGGTGCCCGGCATGTGCGGGGTGGTGGACGGCGGCATCGTCGCCGGGGAGTACGGCTACGAGGCCGGGCAGAGCGGGGTCGGCGACATCTTCGCCTGGTTCCTCGATCACGCCGTCCCGGCCGCCTACCGGGACGAGGCCGGGCGGCGCGGTGTGTCCCTGTTCGACCTGCTGTCGGCGGAGGCCGCCGCCCAGCCGGCCGGCGCGCACGGGCTGATCGCCCTGGACTGGCTGAACGGCAACCGCTCGGTGCTGGTCGATGTCCAGTTGTCCGGCGCCATCGTGGGCCTCACCCTGGCCACCCGGCCGCCGGACATCTACCGCGCGCTGGTGGAAGCGACCGCGTTCGGCACCCGGGTCATCATCGACGCGTTCTCCTCCTCCGGCTGCGGCGTCAGCGAGTTCGTGGTGGCCGGCGGCCTGCTCAAGGACCCGTTCGTGATGCAGGTCTACGCGGACGTGCTGCGCCGCCCGCTCAGCGTCATCTCCTCCGACCAGGGCCCCGCGCTCGGCTCGGCCATCCACGCCGCGGTCGCCGCGGGCGCCTACCCCGGCGTGCCGGCCGCCGCCGCGGCCATGGGCGGCAAGCGCGACGCGGTGTACACCCCCGACCCGGCCAGCGCCGACGTCTACGACGACATGTACGCCGAGTACCTGGCGCTGCACGACTACTTCGGCCGGGGCACCAACGAGGTCATGCACCGGCTGCGGGCCCTGCGCGACCGGGTGCTCGCCACCGAGCCCGGCGCGCCCGACCGAGCCCGGCGCCGCCCGAGCCAGCGGGACCCGGCCGTCAGCAGACCCCGAGCCCGGAGGGCAGCCAGCGATGACCACCGATCACGCGATGTACTCGGCGATCACCCGGGCCCGCCAGGAGGTCTGCGCCCTGCACGGCTCGCTCGTCGATAACGGCCTGGTCGCCTGGACCTCAGGCAACATCTCCGCCCGGGTGGCCGGCGCGGGCCCGGACGGCACCGACCTGATGGTGATCAAGCCGAGCGGTGTCGCGTACGAGGACCTGACCCCGGAGTCCATGGTCTTGTGCGACCTCGACGGCAACGCCGTGGAACAGGGGTTCAGCCCGTCCAGCGACACCGCGACGCACGCGTACGTCTACCGGCACATGCCCGAGGTGGGCGGGGTGGTGCACACCCACTCCACGTACGCCACCGCGTGGGCCGCCCGGGGCGAGGCCGTGCCGTGCGTGATCACGGCCATGGCCGACGAGTTCGGCGGTGAGATCCCGCTCGGCCCGTTCGCGCTGATCGGCAGCGACGAGATCGGCCGCGGCGTCGTGAGCACCCTGACCGGTCACCGTTCCCCGGCCGTGCTGATGCGCAGGCACGGGGTGTTCACCATCGGCCCCACCGCACGTGAGGCGGTCAAGGCCGCGGTGATGTGCGAGGACGCGGCCCGTACTGTGCACCTGGCCCGGGCCTACGGCGAGCTCACGCCGCTGGACCAGGAGCAGGTGGACGCACTGCACCGGCGGTACACGCAGGAATATGGCCAGCGGCCGAAAGGAATGTGATGAGCGAACGCAAGCCGCGTATCGGGATCCTGGGGATCATGCAGGATCTCTACGACGACATGATCCCCGGCATCGCGCGGCGCCAGGAGGGCTACGCGGCGGAACTCGCGGCCCATCTCGCTGACGCCGGGCGAGTTCATCCCGAGCAAGCCCATCAAGTACCGCGAGGACGCCGAGCGCGCCATGCGCGAGTTCGAGGGCTCCGACCTCGACGGGATCATGGTCGTGATGCTCACCTACGGGCCTGCGATGCGCGTGGCCAGGCTGCTGTCGGAGACCCAGCTGCCGGTGCTGCTGGCCAACATCCAGCCCGAGCCGAATGTCACCCCGGCCTGGGACATGGACGACATGACCTACAACCAGGGGGTGCACGGCGCCCAGGACACCGCGAACGCGATGGTCCGCGGGGGCAAGCGGTTCGCGGTGCTCACCGACGACTGGAAGAGCGATTCGTTCCTGCAGGACGTGACCCGGTGGGCCCGCGCGGCGGCCACCGTGACCCGGTGGAAGTCGCTGAAGACGGCGATCTTCGGCTACGCCATGAACGACATGGGCGATATCCGCGTGGACGAGTCCGCGCTGGTCAGGTCGCTCGGCCCGGAAATTCTCGCGGTCGCGCAGGGCGACATGTACCGCGGCATGCTGGACGTCACGGACGCCCAGGCGAACGAGGTCATCGCGTTCGAGGACGAGAACTTCGAGATCGACCCGCGGCTGTCCGCCGAGGAGCGGACTGACCATGCCCGGATGCAGGTGGCCATCGAGCAGATCCTGATCGACCGCGGGTTCGGCGCCTACACCGCCCACTTCGACGCGATCGGCGACGACGGCCGGTTCAGCCGGCTGCCGCTGGCGGCCGCCTCGTCGCTGATGGCCAAGGGGTTCGGCTACGCGGCCGAGGGCGACGTGCTGACCGCCTGCATGGTCTACGCGGGGCACCAGCTCATCGGCGACGCGCACTTCACCGAGATGTACGCGATGGACTTCCCGTCGGACTCGATCCTGCAGAGCCACATGGGCGAGGGCAACTGGAAGGTGGCCCGGAAGGACAAGCCGGTCAGGCTGATCAAGCGGCCGCTGGGGATCGGGCGGCTGGCCGACCCGCCCACGTTCCTGTTCCAGCTCCAGCCCGGCCCGGCCACGCTGGCCACCCTGGTGTCGCTGGAGGGAACGCGGTTCCGGCTGGTCTGCGCCGAGGGCGAGAACCTGGACAGCCAGGAACTGCCCGCGCTGGAGATGCCGTACGGCCAGTTCCGGCCCGCCTCGGGCGTGCGGGCCTGCCTGAACGGCTGGCTGGCGGCGGGCGGGCCGCACCACGAGGTGATGAACCTGGGGCATCATGCGGCGGACTGGAAGGTGTTCTGCCGGATGGCCGGGATCGAGTTCGTCCAGGTGTGAGCGTGGCCTGTGCACGCAGTCGTACCGTCGGCGGGACTGGTCGGGCTCGTGTCTTTGGTGTCTGATAACGACACCAAAGACATGAGCCCGACCGCCCGGCACGAGCCGCCGATGCGTCGCCGCGCACTGCGCCGCGACCGGCGCGACCGCCGCGCCGTCGGCCGGTGCCCGCCGCCGGCGGCTGAGCAGCTTGCGCGCGAACGTTCGCGCGCAAAATAAGCCTGTTTGCCCGATTAGTCCGTCCGGGACCTAACGAGCCGCTATCCTCGCCTGATCAGGCTGAGGTCCTGCGTTCAGCCGCACGCACCCCACCCACGTGCGGAGACTCCGGGCAAAATTTATCGAACCGTGTCTTGACCGCCGGGACCCTGAAAATCTACGGTCTAGGCGAACGTTCGTTCATCAAGGCGAACCGGACCACGACAGGACGTAATGGCGCGTCGGTATGTCTCGATCAAGGAAGTGGCCGCCCGGGCGGGGGTCAGCTTCCAGACCGCGAGCAAGGTACTCAACGGCGGGAACGTGCGGGTCTCAGCCGAGACCGCGGCGCGGATCATCGCCGTGGCGGAGAGCCTCGGGTACCGGCCGAACACCGTCGCCCGCAGCCTGGTGCAGCGGTCCACCGCGACCATCGGCCTGGTGGCCGGGGACATCACCGACGGCGCGCTGTCGCAGTTCGTGGTGGCCGCGGAGCGGACCGCCCGGAGCCACGGGCACGCTGTCCTGGTCGGCAACCTCGCCGAGGGCGGCGAGGACGGCGCCGCTGTGGTGCAGATGCTGATCGACCGCCGGGTGGACGGCGTCATCGCCGCCGCCCCGCAACTCGAGGGCGACCTCCAGGTGGCCGAGATGCTCCGCCGGTACGTGCCCGCGGTCAGCCTGCATCACGTGCCCGGCGGCGGGGTCCCGCTGGTCGGGTCGAACCACCGCGCGGGCGCCCGGACCGCCACCGAGCACCTGATCCGGCTCGGCCACACCTCGATCGGGACCGTCACCGGGCCGTTCCGCCGCCACGTGGTGCGCAGCAGGCTGCACGGCTACGAGGACGCGCTGCGCGCGGCCGGGATCGAGCCGGACGAGGACCTGGCCGCGGAGGCCGACTGGACGCCGGGCACCGCGGCCGCCGCCACCCGGCTGCTGCTGGAACGCGATCCGCGGATGACCGCGATCTTCGTGCACAGCGACGCGATGGCCATCGGCGTGCTGTCCGCCCTGGCCTCGGCCGGCCGCCGGGTTCCCGCGGACGTGGCCGTGGTCAGCTGCGACGACATGCCCTTCGCCGCGTACCTCATCGCCGTCGCTGTCATCGCTGCGGGTGCCGTTCGCGCGAGACCGGCCGGGAGGCGGTGGAACTGCTCCTGCGCAGCATCGCCGGGGAGCCGGCGCCGGAGTCCACCGTGCGGCTGCCGGTCGAGCTGATCGTCCGCGACTCGTGCGGCGGCCGCCGGGCGCCAGCACCAGCCGCTCCAGACCCGTCACCTCATCCGAGCGCCAGCCCGGCGCACCGCGAGAAGCAGAAGGAGGATTCGTGACCCGGATCGTGGTGGATCCCGCCCGCCAGATCGGCTCCGTGGACCGCAACGTCTTCGGCGGATTCGTCGAGCACCTGGGCCGCTGCATCTACGGCGGCCTGTACGACGAGGGCTCACCGCTGGCCGACGGCCAGGGGTTCCGCACCGACGTGCTCGGCCTGCTCCGCGAGTTCCGCATGGGCGTGCTGCGCTGGCCGGGCGGCAACTTCGTCAGCAACTACCACTGGGCCGACGGCATCGGGCCTCAGGACGACCGGCCCCGCCGCCCCGAACTGGCCTGGGGCGCGGAAGAGTCCAACCGCTTCGGCACCGACGAGTTCATGGCCTACTGCCGGCAGCTCGGCACCGAGCCCTACGTCTGCCTGAACATGGGCACCGGCACCCTGGAAGAGGCGCTGGCCTGGGTCGAGTACTGCAACGGCGCGGGGGACACCGCCTGGGCGCAGCGCCGCCGGGACAACGGCCATCCCGAGCCGTACGGCGTCCGCTACTGGGGCCTGGGCAACGAGATGTACGGCGACTGGCAGGTCGGCGCGGTGTCGGCCGAGGAGTACGTGCGCACCGCGACCCGCTGGGCCCGGGCGATCAAGATGCTGGACCCGCAGGCCAAGCTGGTCAGCTGCGGGATGAACGGCTGGAACGACTGGGACCGGGTGGTCATCGACGGGCTGGCCCCCCTGGTCAACTACCACTCGCTGCACATCTACACCGGGTCCGACGACTACTGGGTTGACGTGCTCCAGCCGCACCAGGCCGAGCGCGCGATCCGGTGCGCCCGGGCGCTCATCGAGCGGGCGTCGTACGTGAAGAAGATCGCCCGCCCGCCCCGGATCGCCTACGACGAGTGGAACGTCTGGTTCCGCACCGACGACGGCACGCTGGAGGAGCGCTACAACTTCCCGGACGCGCTGGCCGTGGCCACCTACCTGAACATCTTCATCCGGAACTGCGACTGGGTGCGGATCGCGAACCTGGCCCAGATGGTGAACGCGATCGCGCCCATCGTCACCTCGGCCGACGCGGTCGCGGTCCAGCCGATCTACTACCCGGTGCTGCTGCACGCCCGGGCCGCCCTGGACGTCGCGGTCGACGTTCAGGTGAACGCTCCCATGATCAATCCGCTGACACCGGACACCAACTACGGCCGGTGGCCGCACCGGGTCGCGGACCTGGGCCCGTTCGCCATGGTCGACGCGGCGGCGACCGCGTCGGCCGACCGGGGACGGGTCGCGCTGACGCTGGTGAACCGTAACCCGGACGAGCCGGAAACCATCGAGGTCGTCCTGCGCGACCTGGCGTTCGACCGCGACGCCCAGATCGCCACCGTCACGGCGGAACGCGGGCGGCAGTCCCGTGTCCTGCCCGATGTCGAGGGTGCGCACCTGGAGGAGTGGTCGGACACCCCGAAAGGCTCAACGCTCACCCTCACCCTGCCACCGCAGTCATTCACCGTGGTCGAGGCCGCGACGACGGGTGGCTAACCGTCCGCCGGACGCACCCCCGCGGCCGCCCGGACTCCCCCAGAAAAACAACACAGCTCACCTGAGGAGTTCTGCGAAGATGCCCTCCACCTCCCGATTCAGCTGGCCCCACCCCCCGGGGACACGACGTATCGCAGGGCGCACGGCGACCGGCCTGGCCGGGGCGGCGGCGCTCTGCATGCTGGCCGCGTGCGGCGGCAGCAGCGGCGCCCCGGCTGCCGCTGGCTCGTCCAGCGCCAGTGCGAGCGCCAGCTCCAGCGCAACGCTGGAGGCTGGCGGTTCCTGCAAGAATTCATCCGCAACGAAAGTCACGTTCTGGGCCTGGGTGCCCGGAATGGGGCGGGCGGTCACGGAATTCAACAAGACCCACCCGTCCATCTGCGTCACCCAGGAGGACGTGGGTGCAGGCTCTCCGGAGTACGTGAAGATCGCCGACGCGCTCAAGGCGGGATCCGGCGCCCCGGACGTGGCCGAGGTCGAGTTCGATGAGCTGCCCTCCTTCGAGGTCACGCACAACGTGGTCAACCTCGTCCCGTACGGCGCGAACAAGTACAAGAGCAACTTCGTGCCGTGGGCCTGGAAGGAAGTCAGCCAGGGACCCGCGGTCTACGCCATGCCGGGCGACGCGGGCCCGATGGCCTTCTACTACAACTCCAAGCTGCTGGCCAAGTACCACATCAGCCCGCCGACCACCTGGGCCCAGTTCGCCACCGCCGCGGCCGCGCTGAAGAAGGCCGACCCGTCCGCGTACATCACCAACTTCTCCGCGACCGACCTGCAATGGGTGATGAGCCTGATGGCGCAGGACAACGCGTGGCCCTTCACCTACAGCGGCGGCAGCACGGTGGGCATCAACTGGACCGGCCCGGCCCAGATGAAGTTCGCCGCCTACTGGCAGAAGCTGCTCTCGGCGCACGAGGTGAACGGGACCACGGACGTGTCGGCCACGTCCTTCGCCGACATGGACAAGGGCATCGACGCCAGCTGGCTCAGCTCGGCCTGGGGACCGTCGTACTTCGCGCCGGACGCCAAGCAGTCGGTCGGCGACTGGCGCGCGGCGCCGCTGCCGCAGTGGACGGCGGGCGCGCACGTGGCGGCGAACTGGGGCGGCTCGACCTACCCGGTGTTCAGCCAGAGCGCGCACAAGGCCGCGGCCGCGGAATTCTCTGAGTGGCTGAACGGGACGGACGCGTCGTGGAGCATCACCAAGACCGCGCCGTCCTCGCTGTTCCCGACCTACCTCCCGCTGCTCAGCGATCCCTCGTACAAGAACATCACCGTCCCGGTGTCCGGCTCGTCGCACCCCGACCAGGCGTTCACCGCGGCCGCCAGCAGCATCCAGGGCGTGCCGTGGCCGCCGTTCATGACCGAGGCGCTCACCCAGTCGGCCACGGTGTTCGCAGGCGTGCTGAATGGGAAGGAGACGCTGGCCGCCGCGTTCCGTAATTTCCAGAATGTCCTCGTGAGCTACGCCAAGCAGCAGGGCTTCACGGTCTCTGGCTGACCGCCTCCTGACCGCCGGCCGGCGGGCGCCACTCCCCCGAGCGTGCCCGCCGGCGGCCCCCCGGTCCCGGCCTGCCCAGGCCCGGCCCGCCTCGTCCCGCCGAGAAAGGAGAACCCCACCGTGAACGGCACCGTCACCGGGGCCCCCAGACGCCCGCCCCCGCTGCGGAGCGCGCTGGTGCAGTCGACGTGGAGCCGCCGGCGGGACCGCGCGGGCTTCTGGTTCGTCGCCCCGTTCCTGACCCTCTTCGTGGTCCTGCTGCTGGCCCCGCTCGGGTACGCGGTCTACACCAGCCTGTACACCACGCGCATCATCGGCGGCACCGTGTTCACCGGCGCGGCCAACTACACCCAGACCCTGCAGTCGGGCGAGTTCTGGTCCGGTGTCATCAGGGTGATCATCTTCGCCGCGATCCAGATCCCGGTGATGCTGGCCATCGCCTTCTTCTTCGCGACGATCTTCGACCTCGGGGTGGCCAAGTACGGCACCTTGTTCCGGACCATCTTCTTCATCCCGTTCGCGGTGCCCGCGGTGGTGGGCGCGGTGATGTGGTCGTTCCTGCTGGAGCCCCAGTTCGGCCCGTTCGTGCACCTCGCTAACGCCCTCGGGTTCGGCGGCACCGACTACTTCTCCAGCAACCTGATCCTCCCGACGATCATCGTGATCGTCATCTGGGAGTGGACCGGCTACAACATGGTGATCCTGTACACCGCGCTGAGATCGGTGCCGCGGGACGTCATCGAGGCCGCGATCCTGGACGACACCCCGCTGTGGAAGATCATCCTGAAGGTGAAGCTGCCGATGGTCCGCCCGGCCATCGTGCTGCTGGTGTTCATCAACACGATCGGCGCCCTGCAGCTGTTCACCGAGCCGCTGATCCTGCAGTACTTCGAGACCCAGGCCATCTCGGTCAACTTCACGCCGACCCTGTACATCTACAACACCGCGATCGCGGGCGGCCAGTACAACCTGGCCGCCGCGGCCGCGGTGATCCTCGGCGTGGTCATCGTGATCATCTCGGTCAGCTCGCTGTTCGTCCGCCGCCGCAGGAGTGAGGTCTGATGAGTGCCACCACCGTGGTCCGGCCCGGACCCGAGCCCGGGCCCGGGACTCCCCCGCCCCCGCCGCCCCGGCCGAAGCGCCGCCTGGCCGACGAGGACAGCATCCCGATCGAGTACTACGGGCTGCGCCGCGGCACGGTCACCACGGTCACCGTGCTGTGCGTCCTGTTCGCGGTCTTCACCCTGATCCCCATCGCCTGGCTGCTCATCAACTCGACCAAGACCCAGGCCAACATCTTCGAGTCGTTCGGCTTCTGGTTCGCCTCGCCGTTCGTGTTCGGCCGGAACTTCGCCCTGCTGTTCCAGAACGTGGACGGCTACGGGATCTACTTCCAGTGGTTCGGCAACACGGTGCTGTACGCGGTGGTCGGCGGGGGCGGGGCCACCGCGCTGGCCGCCCTGGCCGGGTACGGCTTCGCCCGGTACCGCTTCCGGGGTCACCGGGCGCTGTTCTACCTGGTGATCGGGGCCCTGCTGGTGCCGATCACGGCGATCACCCTGCCGCTGTACCTGAGCTACGCCAAGGTGCACCTGATCAACTCGGTCTGGGGCATGATCCTGCCCAGCATGGTCAGCCCGGTCGGCGTGTACCTGATGAAGGTGTTCGTCGAGGTCTCGGTCCCCCGCGAGCTCATCGACGCGGCCCGCATCGACGGGGCCGGCGAGCTGCGGATCTTCCTCCGGCTGGCGCTGCCGCTGATGGTGCCGGGGCTGATGACCGTGCTGCTGCTGAACGTGGTCACGGTGTGGAACAACTACTTCCTGCCACTGATCATCTTCAGCCAGAACCAGCTGTACCCGCTCACCGTCGGCCTGGGCCTGTGGTCCGAGCGCGCCCAGAACAGCGGCAACGCCGAACTCTTTCCGCTGGTCGTGCTCGGCGGCCTGGTGACCATCGTGCCGCTGATCGCGCTATTCCTGATCCTGCAGCGGTACTGGCGCAGCGGGCTGCTGCTCGGCAGCATCGCGAACTGAAGGGGGCACCGTGCCTGAGAGCGTGACCCTGGAAGGCCTGAGCAAGGTCTACCCGAACGGCACCGTCGCAGTGCGGGGTCTGGACCTGCACGTCAACGCGGGCGAGTTCATGGTCCTGGTCGGGCCGTCCGGGTGCGGCAAGACGTCGGCGCTGCGCATGGTGGCCGGCCTGGAGCAGATCAGCGGGGGGACCCTGCGCTTCGGCGACCAGGTGGTCAACGCGGTACCGCCGCGCCGGCGGGACGTGGCCATGGTGTTCCAGAACTACGCGCTGTACCCGCACCTGACCGTGGCCCAGAACATCGCGTTCGCGCTGGAGAACCGGAAGATGCCGAAGGCGGAGCGGGAGCGCCGGGTCCGCGAGGCCGCGGCCATCCTGGGCCTGACCCCCATGCTGGGCCGCAAGCCGCGGCAGCTGTCCGGCGGGCAGCGGCAGCGGGTCGCCATGGGCCGGGCGATCGTCCGTGAGCCGGCCATCTTCCTGATGGACGAGCCGCTGTCCAACCTGGACGCGAAGCTGCGGGTGCAGATGCGCGCCGAGGTGCTGCGGGTACACCGCCGGATCGGGGCCGCCACGCTGTACGTCACCCACGACCAGACCGAGGCCATGACCATGGGAGACCGGGTGGCGGTGCTGCGCGACGGCGTCCTGCAGCAGGCCGGGGCGCCCCGGGATCTCTACGACGGGCCGGCCAACGTGTTCGTGGCCACGTTCATGGGCTCGCCATCGATGAACCTGTACGAGGCGGGGCTGGAGGTCACCGGGGAGGTGGCGGAACTAGTCCTGGGCCACCAGCGGCTGTCCCTGCCCCCGGCGGTACTCAAGCGGGTCAGCGGCCTGGCCGCCTACCACGACGGGACCGTGATCGCCGGCATCCGCCCGGAGAGCCTGACCGACCCGGGTACCGGCGGTGGCCCGGGCGGGACGGCGCCGGAGCCGGGGACCAGCCTCACCGTCGACGTCCAGCTGGTCGAGGTACTCGGCAGCGAGCAGCTCGTCCACTTCCACCTGGACGCGCGGCGGGTCCGGGAGGAAGCCGAGCTCCGCGGGCAGCTGAGCGCCCCGGCGGATCCGTCCACCGCGACCGTGGCGATGGAGTCCCAGGGCGAGATCGTCGCCGCCACCGTGGCCAGCGGGGTGGCGCGGGTCGATCCCCGGGCCGCGATCCGCGCCCACGCCCCCGCGGTGCTGGCCGTCGACGTGGAGCGGCTGCACTTCTTCGACCCGGCCACCGGGGCAGCGATCAGCTAGTCCTCCCGCCGGCTCCAGGTCCGCTGCTAAATTCGGTGGTATGACGGTCGCGGGGGGACGTCGTGTTTGCGCTCTCCGGCCCTGGACGGTGGTCCATGACAAACCGCAGCAAAGGATGGCTGTGGACCCGCGAAGTGGTGAGCTTGCCTGCCCGCAGCCAGGACGCGTCCACCGACCTGGAGTGGCAGTGGACTTTACGGGCCGACGGGTCCGTGTGGTGGCGGCTGAGCCGGGTCCGCGGCCGGGAAGAGCACAACGACTGGCAATCCGCCGGGCAGCTGGACACGGCCGCCTGGAAAGCGCTCGCGGGAGGCCGGCTGACGCCCGCCGACTACCTGGAGACGTACGCCCGTAACCACGGCCACCGGCTGGCCCTGCCACGGCACCGGGCGACCCAGCGCGAGACGTGCCCGGCCTGCGGCGCCCTGGCCAACAGCGGGCGCGACGGCACGCTGCTGCCACACCAGCGCCCGGCCCAGGACTGGCCCGCCCGGTTCGTTCCCTGTGCGGGCCGGGCCCCGCGGCGGTGAGCGGCTCTCCCGTCGCCCAAGCTCCCAGGGTCGGCCTGGGTCGCGTGCCGTAAGTTGCTGCCATGGACCGTGCCAGCCCGCCCAGCGGGTACTCCGGCACCCCGCTGGCCGTGAAACTGGGCATCCGGTCCGGCCACGCGGTGGCCGTGCTGGATGGCCCGGACGGGTTCGCGGAGAGCCTGGCCGCGCAGGCCGGGGCGGAGGTCCGCCCGGACCTGAACGGCGGCGCGCTGTTCGACGTGATCGTGTTCTTCTCGCCGTGGCGCGCCGACCTGGAGTCGGAGCTGGGGCGGCTGCGCGGGCACATGGCCCCGGCGTGCGGGCTGTGGATCGCCTGGCCCAAGCGCGCGGCCAGGGTCCCCACGGACATGAGCGACGCCGTGGTGCGGGAGGTGGCCCTGCCCACCGGCCTGGTGGACAACAAAGTCTGCGCCATCGACGCGACCTGGTCCGCCCTCCGCCTGGTCATCCGAAGAGTTAATCGGGGACCCGAGCCCGCGGACCCCCAACGAGCCCGCTGACCTGGCCAGGCCAGCTTTCCGAAGCTGCCGGGTTAGTCACGGCTCGCCGGGAACACGCCTCCGGCGCCCCCGCCTCGTCAGCGATGCGCCTCTGCAACCTCCCAACTATCACGCTCGACCAGCAGGCCGCTTTCCCGAGCTGCACGGGTAGGCCAGTAGATACAGCCGAGGAAGGAGCCGTCGGCGAGCAGCCGGGCCTGGTCCTGCGATCAGTCGATCAGGTGGTGGCCGTCGAACTCGCCGAGGTCCTCGCGGTACAGCTCGAGACCGACGCCGTTCGGGTCGCGGAAGTACATGCTCTCCTCGACACCACGGTCCGGCCCCAGGTACTCGAATCCGGTGTCGTCGAACTTCTTCCTGGCCGCGTCGTACTGCTGCTGCGGGATGGAGATGGCCAGGTGCTGGACACCGCCGATGGTCTCCTGCCAGGCGGGATGATCATGCCCGGGGAAATCGAAGAAGCCGAGCATGTTCTTGTTGCCGATGTCGAAGAAGAAATGGCTGGAGCCCGCGTAGTCCCGGTTCTCCACCAGTTCGACCAGCGGGAAGCCCAGGAACTCCTGATAGAACTGAATCGTCTCCTCGACATCACGGCAGATCAGCGCGACGTGGTGGACGCCGCGGACGGGAGTGGCGGGCCGCTCGCCCGGTGGCCGCAGATAGCGCTGGCGCAATTCCTTCCGGCGGGTCCGGACCTTCTCCAGTTCCGCGCCCTCGGGCTGTGGCATGACCGGCCTCCCTGCGTAGTCGCCGTGACCGGCCCCGGCGGCAGCGCCGGCCCGGCCAGCCTCAGGCTAACCCAGCCCGGGCCGCCCACCGGACCAGCCCGGGGCTCATTCGTTCCGGCTTACCGGCACGACCACGACCGGGCACAGCGCGTGGTGCGTGACCTGGGTGCTGACCGAGCCCAGCACCAGCCGGGCAAAACCACCCGCCCCCCGGGCCCCCACCACGAGCAGGTCCGCGTCCTGCGACGCGTTGATCAGTTCGTCGGCAGCCGTGCCGCTGAGCGCGCGCACGGTCACCGGTGCGCCGGGCGGCGCACCGCGCCGCGCGACCGCCTGGTTCACCAGTTCCTGGGTCGCCTTCTCCGCCTGGGCCCGGCCTTCCTCTTCGGCCGGGTAGTAGTCGGCCGGCGCGTATCCCGGACCGTAGATGCCGGACACGATCGGGCTCACGGTGATCACGGTCAGCGGGGTCTTCCTGAGGTCGGCCTCGTTCAGGGCCCAGTCCAGGGCGCTGAGGGAGTGTTCCGAACCGTCCACCCCGACGATGATGCCTGGCATCCGCTGTCCTTTCTCCGTGGCCTTTCCGGTTTCTTCCGCGCGCCTTCCACCCTCAGGCTAGGAGTACCCACCCGGGCGGGGCAGCGCCGCCCTTCCCGCCCCGGGAAGACTTTCGGGCCGGTGGCGCGCGCCGGCCAAAGGCCCCGGGCTTACGCTGTACGCGACGGGTATCTGCGTGTGTGCGCAGCGGGGCGGATCGCGCCCGGCTCACCGGGCCGAGGAGCATGCCATTGATGGATGAAGCGGGCCGCGCTGCGCCGATCCGGGTGTTCCTGCTTGATGATCATGAGATCGTCCGCCGCGGCGTCCGCGACCTCCTCGACACCGAACCCGGCATCACCGTCATCGGCGAAGCCGGCACCGCCGCCACCGCCCTGGCCCGCATCCCCGCCCTCAAACCCGACGTCGCCGTCCTCGACATCCGCCTCCCCGACGGCGACGGCGTCACCGTCTGCCGCGACCTCCGCTCCAAAATGCCCCAGCTCGCCTGCCTCATGCTCACCAGCTACAGCGACGACGAAGCCCTCGTCGACGCCATCATGGCCGGCGCCGCCGGCTACGTCCTCAAGCAAATCCGCGGCACCGACCTCGTCGGCGCCATCCGCACCATCGCCTCCGGCCAGTCCCTCCTCGACCCCCAGGCCGCCGCCACCGTCATGCGCCGCATCCGCGACCACGACACCACCACCGACCCCCTCGCCACCCTCACCGACCAAGAACGCCGCATCCTCGCCCTCATCGGCGAAGGCCTCACCAACCGCCAGATCGGCGACCGCCTCTTCCTCGCCGAAAAAACCGTCAAAAACTACGTCTCCGCCCTCTTCGCCAAACTCGGCATGCAACGCCGCGCCCAAGCCGCCGCCTACGCGGCCCGGATCTTCGACCAGCCGCATCCCGGCCGCGGCGGCCATGGGCAGCCAGGCTGGGGACCGGTCAGCTGACCGGCACCCGCCAGTCGAGGTGGGTACCCTGGCCCTCGGCCGGGCCGATCACGAGCTTGCCGCCGAGGTCCGCGGCGCGCTCAGCCATGTTGGCCAGGCCACTGCGCCGGGTGATCTGGCCCATCCCGGTGCCGTCGTCACGGACCCGCAGGATCAGCTCGTCCCCCACCTCCACGGTCACGTCCACCCGGCTGGCGGCCGCGTGCCGGGCCGCGTTCGACAGTGCCTCACGGAGCGCGCTGAGCATCTGCTCGCCCGCGCCCGCGGGCACCGCCTCGTCGAGCGGGCCGACCAGCCGCAACGACGGGGCGAACCCGAGTGCGGCGGTCATCTCATCCACGACCTCAAGCACCCGCGACCGGAGTCCGTGTTGCCTGGCGTCGCCCCGGGACTGGAGTGAGAAGATCGCGGAACGGATCTCCCGGATCGTCTCGTCGAGGGCATCCACCGCGCTGCTCACCCGGGTCGCGGCCTCGGGCCGGGTCAGCAGCGGCATGGCCCCCTGCAGGGACATGCCGGTGGCGTAGAGCCGCTGGATAACGAGGTCGTGCAGGTCCCGGGCGATCCGGTCGCGGTCGGTGAAGATGGCCAGCCGCTCCGCGTCCTGGCGGTGCTCGGCGAGTTCGAGCGCGATGCCCGCCTGCGCCGCGAAGGTCAGGACCATCTCGACCGCCTCGTGGGCCAGCGGCATCGCCCCGGTGTCGCGGCCCACCGTGAACACGCCGCGGACGTCGCCGGGTGCGCCCAGCGGGAGGATGATGGCCGGCCCGAGCGGCATGTGCTCCCGGGCCGCGCCCGCCACCCGCTCATCGTGGCCGAAGTCCTCCAGGACGACCGCTTCGCCGGAGGTCAGGACCTCACCGGACACCGAGGCGCTGACCGGGAGCACCAGCCCGATGGCCTCCGGCGCGCCTGCCCCCGCCGCATGCTGGATGACCAGCTGCTGACGGTCCCGGGTCGGCAGGGCCAGCGCGACCAGGTCCGCACCCGACATTTCCAGCGCCTGCTGGGTGACCAGGGCCAGCACCTCATCCGGCGGGTCGCCGGACAGCAGCCGCCTGGTCACCTCGCTGCTGGCCCGCAGCCAGCGCTGCTGGCGGCGGCCCTCCTCGTACAGCTTGGCGTTGTCGATCGCCACACCGGCCGCCGCGGCCAGCGCGACGAGCAGCGCCTCGTCCTCCTCGTCGAACTCGGCGCCGCCCTCCTTCTCGGTCAGGTAGAGGTTGCCGTAGACCTCGTTCCGGACCCGCACCGGGACGCCGAGGAAGCTCTTCATCGGCGGATGCCCGGGCGGGAAGCCGCTCGACTTGGGGCTGCCCGAGATGTCCGGCAGCCGCAGCGGGCGCGGGTTGGTGATCAGCGCACCGAGCAGGCCCCGGCCTTCCGGCCAATGATGGATGGCCTCGATCTCGTCGTCGGCCAGCCCGACCGGGACGAATTCGGCCAGCCGTCCTCCCTCGCCGATGATCCCCAGCGCACCGTAACGGGCCCGGACCAGGGTGATCGCGGCCTCGACGATCTGCGTGAGCACCGTCTCGAGGTCGAGGGTGGTCGCCGACGGCGACGACCGCTTCCAGGAGCGTGTAGACCCGGTCCCGGGTGGCCAGCACGGTCTGCAGCCGGGCCTGAAGCTCGCTGAGCAGATCATCGAGGCGCAGCTGCGGAGGCGCAGGATGAGGACCTGTCGGCTCCACCAGCCTCTCCCCGGACTTACATTGGCCAGACATACGTTGGGTAACGGATAATCTCTGAACCAACGGTATCGCCTGGCCGTTGTGCTGTCTGTAGCGGCTTGGCGTTCCCCTAGCCTCGTGACCTGCCAGGGAAAACTCTCCCGTGGGGGCAAGAAACCCCCCGCGGAGGGCAGCCCGGGACATGAAGCCGGGGGCGTAGTTCGGTGCGGTCCGGCCAGAGGTGATGATGGTGAGCGTGACGCGGACGCTCAAGCGCTGGGTCACAGCGCTTGCCCGCCGGATGGGTATCGATGCCAACCCCCTCCGCCGGGGCTGTGACCGGGCTGAGGGATGGGTGCGGCTCGGGCTCGTGGTGGTCTTCCTGGTCGCCAGCCCGCTGGCCGCCATCGGCCTGGGTCATCTGACGAATGACGCGTCGATCCGGGCGGCGCGGGCCCAGGCGGCGAGCGAGCACTGGATCCCCGCGGTGCTGCTGGAGCGAGTCTCGCGGAACCCTAATGACCCGCTGGCCGGCACGACGCAACTGGCCTGGACGCAGGCCAAGTGGACCGCGCCGGACGGGCGGCAGCGCCGGGGCGAGGTCCCCGCGGAAGTCGGCAGCCGGGCAGGCACCCAGGTGCACATCTGGGTGGACGAGGACGGCAATCTCGTCTACGGGCCGATCGGGCAGGGCCAGATCGCGAGCCGGGTCATCGCGGTAGTCGCGCTGACCCCCGCCGTGCTGGCGGTGATCCTGCTCAGCGTGGCCTGGCTGACCGGCCGGCTGCTGGACCGCCGGCGGATGGTCAGGTGGGCCACGGAATGGTCAGCCGTTGAGCCGCTGTGGACCAAGCGGACCCACTGACACATTCCGGCGATACCGCGCTGGAGACCAGCATCCTGGCCGGCCGCCGGCTCCCGGCGTGGCCCCGGCCGGCGCTGGCCCGCCGGTCCCCAGCCTGGGCCCAGGTTGACGGCGGTCGCCGCCGTGACCATAATTCCTAAATTCCTAGGCGCGAACGCCCCCGGGCGGGACGCGCTTCACGATGTAGCCCAGCAGCGCGGCTACCTCTGTCACAGATGGCAGCGGGAGTAAGCCGTGCTCGCACACGAACCGGACGAGGGCCTGGCGGGGCCTTCCTCCCGGCCACCGGCCGGGAACGGCTGGGCGGCCAGCCCGGACCGCGAAGTGCTGGACACCGCACGGTTCCGGCTTTCCACCCGGAACCAGGGCCTCGTCGCCGATCCGTCGCTCTCGCGGGCGCTGGATGATCTCCGCGCCGTGGCCGCGGTGCGCCTGGCGGCCCGGTACGGAGCCCAGCCACCCGCCGGGCCGCTGGATCTCGGGGCCGGCCTGGTCATGCTCGGCAACCTGCGGCTCTACCTGGACGCGCTCGAGGCCGACCTGCTCGACGCGGCCACGCACCTGGGCCTGAGCTGGGACCTGATCGCGGCCATCATCGGCCTCCCGGCCGACGACGCCCGGCACCGGCTGCTCGAACTGCGCGACCACCCGGACCCGCACTAGATCACGGACAGCGCCGTCCGGAATACTCCCGGTTTGAACCCGGCTCACAGAGGCAGATAACTCGAGGCTGCCGCAGCCTGCGGTGGCCGTGACGCCTGGCCACCCGGCCAGCCGGACAGGGGACGTACGCAGTCCGGACAGGGGACGTGCGCAGTGGAGCATGGTATATCGCCGGGCCCGCCTGGCGAGAGACAGGAAATGCCGCCGGTCCCGCCCGGCGAAGGGCAGGAAATGCCGCCGGTCCCGCCCGGCGAGCGGTACGAGGACCTGGTCGAGGCCTTCACCGTGCTCAGCGGGGCGCTGGCGGAAGACGAATCAGTCCATGACACGTTGCAGAGCATCCTCGCGATGACGCTGAAGCTCGTCCCGGGCTGCAGCGCGGCGAGCGTGACGGTGCTGGACGAGAAGGGCCAGCCGAGCACGATCGCGGCCACCGACGAGGACACCCTGGAACTGGACCGCCGGCAGTACCTGCTGAACGACGGCCCGTGCATGGATGCCGCCCGGCGGCAGCAGGTGAACCGGTGGAACCTGCTCGAGGCCGAGCAGCAGTGGCCCGACTTCACCAGCCTGGCCAAGGAAGTGGGCCTGCACAGCTACCTCGCGGCCGGCCTGGGCTTCGGTGACCAGCGGCTCGGGGCGCTGAACCTGAGCAGCCGCGACCCCGACGGCTTCAGCCGGCTCGACGAGGGGCTGGTCGCGCTGTTCATCGCGCCCGCCGCGGCCGCCATCGTGACCATGACCCGGTACGCGCGGGCCCGTGACCTGGCCGACCAGCTCAACCAGGCGCTGCGGTCCCGGGCCGTCATCGACCAGGCCCTCGGGATCATCATGGCGGAGTCCAAGATCGACGCGCAGCGGGCTTTCGCGGTGCTCAGCCGGGCCTCGAACAACCGGCGGATGAAGCTCCGGGACCTGGCCGCCGAGATCGTGACCCGGGTCAGCGGGCAGGCCCCCGCCGAGTACGCGGGCGACGCACAACCCTGATCCACGTCCGCGGGCCAGGCGGGGCAAAGTACGATACCGACTACTGCAGGCCCTGGAGCCAGGTCCTGAGCAGGCGGGCCCGGGAGGCGGATGAACCAGGACGCGGTGCGGCTGGGCGCGGCCCCGCTGAACCGGGACGGGTCGCAGCGCCCGGGGCTGGCTCCGGCGGACCTGGACCGCGCGGAAGCCGGGCTGTCGGCCCTGCTCGAGGCGTGGCAGCGGGCGATCGAGGAGCTCGGCGCCATGGTCCCGCCCGCCCAGGTACGCGCGCTGCTCATCATCGAGGCCACGGACGACCTGAACGTGACCGGCCTGGCCCGGCTGCTGGGCGCCTCCCCCTCGGCGACCAGCCGGCTGTGCGACCGCCTGGCCGCGGCCGGGCTGCTGGCCCGCCTGCCCGCCGTGGCCAGCCGCCGGGAGATCCTGCTCCAGTTGACCGAGTCCGGCCAGCGGCTCGCCGCCTGGGTCCGCGAGCAGCGGCGGGCGGCGCTGCTCCAGGTGCTGGAGGAAATCAGCCCGGACGGGCGGGCCGATCTGGCCCGCGGGCTCAGCGAGGTGCCGCTGCCCTAGCGGCCGCCAGCATCCGCTGGTACAGGCCGCCCGCCTCGAGCAGCGCCTGGTGCGTGCCCCGCTCGGCCACCCGGCCGCCGTCCAGCACGACGATCTCGTCCACCTGGTCCAGCCCGTCCATCTCGTGCGTGATCAGCAGGGTCGCCCGGCCCCGGGTGCTGGCCTGCGCGGTCGCGGCCAGCAGGTCCGCGGTCAGCGCGCGCCGGTTCTCCGGGTCCAGGTGCGCGGTGGGCTCGTCCAGGATCAGCAGGGCCGGGTCGGCCAGCAGCGCGCGGGCCAGCGCGATCCGCTGCCGCTCGCCTCCGGATACGGCGGTGCCGCGGGGCCCGACGGGGGTGTCCCAGCCCCGCGGCAGCGAGGCGATCCAGGGCAGCAGCCTCGCCCGCCCGGCGGCGTCCTCCAGCTCCTGCTGGCTGGCCCCGGGCCGGGCCAGCCGGATGTTCTCGGCGATGGTGGTGTCGAACAGGTGCGGGTCCTGCGCGCACCCGGTGATCATCGTGCGTACCTCGTCCGGGTCGTAGCTGGCCAGGTCGGCTCCGCCCAGGGTGGCCGAGCCGCCCGCCAGATCCCAGAACCGCAGCAGCACGGCGGCCACCGTGGACTTGCCGGCCCCGCTCGGGCCGACCAGGGCCACCCGGCGGCCGGCGTCCAGGTCGAGGTCCACGCCGTCGAGGGCCAGCGGGCCGCCCGGCTCGTAGCGCACCTGGGCCCCGCGCAACCGCACCCGCAGCGGCCCGCCCGGCAACCGGCGGGGCGCGGCCGGCGCGGTCACCGGGTCGGGCGCATCCAGCACCGCGCCCACCCGGACCGCGCTGGCCCGGGCGTGGCCGAGCGCGACGGCGGCCGCGGGCAGCGCGGTCACGGCCTCGAAGGCGGCCAGCGCGGTCAGCGTGATCACGGCCAGCGGCACCCGGCTCATCGAGCCCGAACCGACCGCGGCCACGCCCAGGATGAGCACCCCCCACAGGGTCAGCCCGGCCACCGCCTGGGACAGCCCGCTGCCCAGCGCGGCACCGGCCGCCGACGTCCGGGCCAGCCGGGTCAGCTCCTGGTCGGCCGCATCGGACCGGGCCAGCGCGCCGTCCTGGGCGCCGAACGCGTGCAGGTCCGCGGCCCCGGCCAGGAGGTCGGTCACCCGGGCGCTCAGCTCGCCGCGGGCGGGCGCGGTGCGCCGCGCCGCCCGGCGGCCCCGGGCCGCGGCCAGCCACGAGACGGCCAGCCCGGCCACCAGCAGCCCGGCGGCCAGCACCGCGCCGGCCGGGGCCAGGATGACCAGGCACACGCCGGCCGCGCCCGCGCCGACCAGGAAGGCGGTCAGCGGCGGCGCGATGCCGCGGATGAACAGGTCCTGGGTGGCGTCCACGTCGCTGACCAGCCGGGCCAGCAGGTCGCCGGACCGGAAGTCGCGCAGCCCGGCCGGGGCCAGCCGCTCCAGCCGCTGATAGACCCGGACCCGCACGTCGGCCAGCACCCGGAAGGCCGCGTCGTGCGAGCTGAGCCGCTCGATGTAGCGGAACACCCCCCGCCCCACCGACAGTGCGCGGACCGCGACCACGGCCACGGAGATGGCCACGATGTTGGGGTGCTGCGAGGCCCGGGCCAGCAGGAAGCCGGACACCGCGAGCAGCCCCACGGCGCAGCCGGTGGACACCGCGCCCGCCAGCACGGCCACCACGAGCTGACCGCGCAGCGGCCGGGCCATCCGGAGCAGCCGCAGCAGCGGGTGCGCGACCCCGGACCGGGCGGGCCGGGACCGGGCGGGACGGTCCGGCCCGGTGGGCGAGGCCGGCCGGGCGGCGGCGGGCGAGGCGGTCATGGCGCAGCCGCCAGCGGGCGCGCGCCGGGCCCCGGGCCGGCCTCCGGGCCAGGCCCCGGACCGGCCGGGCCGGGCGCCGGGCCGGACCCGGAACCGGCACCGACCAGGCACCGGGCCGAAGCAGCCCGCGGCCAGGACGAGCCGGCCCTGGTCGAGCAGGACGGTCCGGTCCGCGCCGCCGACGCGGTCCGCGCCGCCGGACCAGCCCGGCCCGTGGGTGATGAGCACCACGGTCCGCCCGATCATCAGCCGCTCGATGGTGTCGATGATCATCCGGGCGGTGAGCGGGTCCAGGTGCGCGGCGGGCTCATCGAGCAGCAGCAGGGGCGCGTCCTGGAGGAACGCCCGGGCCAGCGCGATCCGCTGCCGCTGGCCCGCGGACAGCCGCGCGCCGCGTTCCCCCAGCGGCGTCCGGTAGTCACGGGGCAGCGACCCGATGAACTCCGCCGCGCCGGCCAGGGCGGCCGCGTGCGCGATGTCGGCCGCGGACGCGTCGGGGCGGCCCAGGGCGATGTTGCTGGCCACGGTGCCGTCGAACAGGTACGGGTGCTGGGGAACCCAGGCCAGCTGGCGGCGCCAGGCGGCCAGGTCGAACGCAGAGATATCGGTCCGCGGCGCCCCGGGCGGGCCGGCCTCGATCCGCCCCCCGGTCGGTGCGGTGAACCGGAGCAGCAGGGCCAGCAGCGAGCTCTTGCCCGCGCCGCTCGGCCCGGCGATGGCGATCCGCTCACCGGGCCGGATCGTCAGCGACACCCGGTCCAGCGCGGCCCGGTCCCGGCCCGGGTACATCAGCGACGCCCCGTTAAGGAAAATAAAGTCGCGGCGCAGGTCGGCCTGCGCGGGCGGGCCAGACGCCGGCCCGCGTCCCGCGGGGACCGCCTGCTCGGGCAGGGGGGTGTCGAGGATCTCGCAGGCGCGGCCGGCCGCGGTGACCCCCTCCATGCTCGCGTGGAACTGCAGGCCGACCGCGCGCAGCGGCAGGTACGCCTCCGGGGTGAGCAGCAGGACCAGCAGGGCGGTCTGGTACGGAATGTGCCCGGCCAGCAGCCGCAGCCCGACCTCCACCGCCACCAGCGCGGTCGCGATGGCCGCGGACAGCTCCAGCACCAGGGCGGACAGGAACGCCACCCGCAGCGTGCGCATGGTCGCGTGCCGGTGCGCGTCGGTGACTTCGCGGATCACCGTGGCCTGGGCCTTGGCCCGGCCGAACAGCTTGAGCGTGGGCAGGCCCTCGACCACGTCGAGGAAGTGCCCGCTGAGACGGGCCAGCAGCCGCCACTGCCGCTCGGTCTGGGCCCGGGTCTGCAACCCGATCAGCACCGCGAAGACCGGGATCAGGGGCAGCGTGACCGCGATCACCACGGCGGAGATCCAGTCGGCCAGCCCCACCCGGACCAGCACCGCCACCGGCACCAGGAAGGCCAGCACGAGCTGGGGCAGGAACCGGGCGAAGTACGGGTCGAGCGCGTCGAGGCCCTTGGTGGACAGGGTGGCGAGTTCCCCGGTCTGCTGGCCGCCGAGCCACGCCGGTCCCAGCCGGACCACGTGCGCGGTGAGCTTGCGGCGCAGCTGGGACTTGACCGCCGCGGCGGCCCGCAGGGCGGCCAGTTCCCCGCCGTAGGCGGCGATCGCCCGGCCGGCCAGCACGGCGAGCAGCACGGCCAGCGTGGCACCCAGCGCGGCCACGCCGGTCCCGATGGCCGGGGCCGCCAGGGCGTGGGCCAGCAGGCCGGCCTGGGCCAGGATCAGCGCCGTGGTGACCAGCCCCAGCCCGACGGTCAGGACCAGGTAACCCCGGGCCGCGGACGCATACCGGAGCAGCCGCGGATCGACCGGCCTCATGGGCCGCTGGCCGAGTATTTCACTGTTCCGAGAGTAGACGGCTGCCCACCTGGGCGGCAGGCAGGGGTGAGGCCGGATCTGAGGACCCGGGTTGCGGGGCTCAGATCCGGCCGGTGGCCCGGGAACCGCGGCGGCCCGCGCCCTTCCCGGGGAACCGCGGCCGCGCGAGCATGGATGACCGGCCGCCTGTTGGGTAGTGAAGCCGGCCATGATGCCGATCACCGAGCTAGCAGGCCGGTATCACCTGGAAGAACTCATCGCGGTCGGCGGGATGGGCGAAGTCTGGCGGGCCATGGACCAGGCCCTGGCCCGCTGGGTGGCGGTCAAGCTGCTCCGGCCGGAGTACCTGCACGACGAGGTGACGCTGCTCAGATTCCGCGCCGAGGCCCAGCACGCGGGGCTGCTGAACCATCCCGGAATCGCCCAGGTCTACGACTACCAGGACGCCAGCCTGGAGCGGCCGGCCTACCTGGTGATGGAACTGGTCAACGGGCCATCCCTGGCCAGCGTGCTGACGGACGGCAGGCTGGATCCCCGGCGCACCGCGGACGTGCTCGCCCAGGCCGCCGCGGCCCTGCACGCCGCCCACACCGCCGGGGTCCTGCACCGCGACATCAAGCCCGGCAACCTGCTGCTCGCCAGCGACGGCCGGGTCAAGGTGACCGACTTCGGCATCGCCCAGTCGTCCCGGTCCGGGCACCTGACGCGCACCGGGGCGCTCCTCGGCACCACGGGCTACCTGGCGCCCGAGCGCGTGTCCGGACGCCCGGCCACGGTGGCGAGCGACCTGTACGCGCTGGGCATCGTCGGTTATGAGTGCCTGACCGGGCGGCCTCCTTTCCAGGGGGAACCGTTGCAGGTCGCCCTGGCTCACCGCGAGCAGGATCTGCCGGGCCTCCCGCCGGGGTGCCTGAGCCAGCCGGGCGGGACCGAACTGGCCGCGCTGATCGCCGACCTGACCGCCAGGGACCCGGCGGCCCGGCCCGCCTCGGCGGACGTGGTGGCCGGGCGGGCGGGCCGTATCCGGGACGGCCGAGCGGACGCGCGAGACAGCCGGACGGACGCGCCGGACCGCCGGGCGGACGCGCCGGACAGCCGGGCGGACGCGCCGGACAGCCGCCTCGCATCCATCGGAGCGGCGCCGGCCCGAGGTGCCGACGTCCACTGATCTCAGCGTGATGCCGCCCGCCGGGCCGCGGCGCCGCCGGCTGGCCCCCGCCGGGCTGGCCGCTGGCCTCCTGGCCGCGGGCCTGCTCGGCTGGCTGCTGGCCACGGCCCAGGCCGGCCCAGCCCCGGGCCACCCAGGCCAGGCCCGCTCGGCCCAGCCCGCCAGCCCGCTCGCCTCGCCGCATCGGGAGGCCACGCCGTCCCGGTCCGGCGCCCGGGCCCGGGACGGCGCGCCGGCCCGGCCGGCGCGCGCGCGCCAGCGTCGTCCGCTTCTCCGGCCCGTACCGCGGCTGCGGCCGCCGGGCGGACGAAGGGCGGGGCGGGAAGAAGGTCTCCCCCGGCCGGGCCAAGCATGACAAGGGACCACCCCCCGGGCACGGCTGACCGCCGGGTCATGGACCGGCCCGCGGCCTGCGCGATGATGGGGTACCGTCCGGTGACCGACTGTGAACGGCGCCGGGCGGACCGGCCTGGTGTTGCGGGACCTTCGGCCCTTCTGGCCGCCGCCAGGACGGGTCAGGCTGGCACTAGCGTCCCCGCCGAGGACTGGAGAAACAGGGTTGACCGCGCTCACCGAAGCGGGCTGCTCGTATGCCCTGCTGGCGGACGGCACCACGATCACCATCCGGCCAGCCGGCCCCGGTGACTACGAGGCCGTCAAGCAACTGCACGAGGCCATGTCGCCGGACAACCTGTATCTGCGTTTCTTCAGCATGAGCCGCCAGGCCGCCGGGCAGGAGGCGCGCCGGGTATCCCGGACCGGCGGCCCGCCCCACGGCCAGCCGGACCACGGCACGCCGGACCGCAGCACGCCGCCGCACGGGGCGCTGCTCGGCTTCCTGGGCGACGAACTGGTGGGGGTAACCAGCTACGAGCCGTCCCCGGCCGACCCCGAGTCCGCGGAGGTCGCGTTCGCGGTGGCCGACCGGATGCATGGCCGCGGCGTCGCCACCCTGCTGCTCGAGCACCTGGTCTCGCTGGCCCGCGAACGCGGGGTGCGCGTGTTCACCGCCTCGGCGCTGCCCGAGAACATCGCGATGCTGCGCGTGTTCGCGGACGCCGGGCTGACCGTGACCCGGCGGATGGACGACGGGGTCATCGAACTGAGCATGCCGATCCCGCGCAGCGCCGCGCTCAGCGAGCCCAGCGCCTACCTGGACGCGGTGGCGGGCCGGGAGCAGCGGGCCGAGGTGGCCAGCCTGGAACCGCTGTTCGCGCCGCGCTCGGTCGCGGTGGTGGGCGCGGGCCACCGGCCCGGTTCCATCGGACGGTCCATCCTGCTCAACATCCGGGACGCGGGCTTCGCCGGGACCCTGCACGCGGTGAACCCGCACGTGGCCGACATCGAGGGCGTCCCCAGCGTGCCGGCCCTGGCCGCGCTGCCGCAGCCGCCTGACCTGGTCGTGGTGACGGTCCCCGCGGACACCGTGGTCGGCGTGGCCCAGGAATCCGGCCAGCGCGGGGCCAGGGCCCTGGTGGTGATCACCTCCGGGCTGAGCTCAGCCCAGTCCGCCAGCCTGCTGGACACCTGCCGCCACTGGGGGATGCGCCTGGTCGGCCCGAACTGCTTCGGGGTGGCCGTGCCGGGTCTCGGCCTGGACGCCACCTTCGCCGCGCATCATCCCGCGGCGGGCACGGCCGGCCTGGTCGTCCAGTCGGGCGGCGTGGGGGTGGCCCTGCTGGAGCACCTGTCCCGGCTGGGCATCGGCATCTCCTCGTTCGCCTCCGTCGGCGACAAGCTGGACGTGTCCGGCAACGACATGCTCCAGTGGTGGGCCCAGGACGGCGTCACCCGGCTCGGCGTGCTGTACCTGGAATCGTTCGGGAACCCGCGCAAGTTCGCCCGCACCGCGGCCCGTGTGAGCGCAACCATGCCGGTGCTCACCGTGCACGCCGGCCGGTCCGCGCCGGGCCAGCGCGCGGCCGCGTCGCACACCGCCGCGGCCGCCGCGCCGCTGATCACCCGCCAGGCCCTGTTCGAGCAGGCCGGCATCATCGCCACCACCAGCTTCGGTGAGTTGCTGGAGGCGGCCGTGCTCCTGGCCGCGCAGCCGGTCCCCGCGGGCAGCCGGGTCTGCGTTATCTCTAACGCGGGCGGCGCGGGCGTGCTCGCCGCGGACTCGTGTGTCGAGGCGGGCCTGGCCGTCGCCACCCTCAGTCACACCGCCCAGGCCCGGCTGGCGGCCATCCTCCCGGCCAGCGCCGCGCTCGCCGGCCCGGTGGACACGACCGCGGCGGTCAGCGCCGAGACCTTCGGCGCCGCCCTGGCCGAGGTGGCCGGCGACGTTGGCGTGGACGCGGTCATCGCGCTGGTCGTCCCCACCGCGGCCGCCGACCTGATCCCGGCGCTCAGCGCGGCCCGGCTGCCCGTCCCGCTGGCCGCCGTGCTGCTGGATCAGCCGGACGCGGTCCAGCTGCTGCCGCCTGCCGGGGAGGGCCCCGCAGGCCTGGGCGTTCCCGCGTACGCCTATCCGGAGAGCGCGGCCAAGGCCCTCAGCCGGGCCGCGCGTTATGGCTCATGGCGGTCCCGGCCGGCGGGCACGGTCCCGGAGATCAAGGGCATCGGCGTCGCCGAGGCCCGCGCGCTGATCGCCTCGTTCCTGGACCGGATCCCCGGCGGGGGATGGCTGCCCGCCGCCGAGGCGGACCGGCTGCTGCGCTGCTACGGGCTGCCGATGGTGGCGTCCCGGCTGGTGGTCACCGCGGACGAGGCGGCGGCCGCCGCCGTGGACCTGGGCGGCCGGGTGGCGCTCAAGGCCGAGGCGTACGGCCTGGTGCACAAGAGCGACGCGGGCGGGGTGCTGCTTGACCTGGATGGCCCGGCCGAAGCCCGCGCCGGGTTCACCACCCTGGCCGGGCGGTTCGCGGACAACTTCTCCGGGGTGCTGGTCCAGCCCATGATCATCGGTGGCACCGAGGTCATCATCGGGGTCGTGCAGGAGCCGGTCTTCGGCCCGCTGGTCGTGTTCGGCCTGGGCGGCGCGGCGACCGAGGTGCTCGGCGACCATGCCGCGCGGCTGGCCCCGCTGACCACCGCCGACGCCGACGACCTGATCCACTCCATCCGGGCCGCGCCGTTGCTGCTCGGTCACCGCGGCCAGCCGCCGGCCGACGTGGCCGCGCTGCGCGGCGCCCTGCTCCGGATCTCCCAGCTCGCCGACGACCTGCCGCAGGTCGCCGAGCTGGACCTCAACCCGGTGATCGCCCGGCCGAACGGGGTCATCGCGGTAGACGCCCGGATCCGGGTCACCAGCCACGGCGCGGCCGATCCGTTCCTGCGGCAGCTGCCCGTGGCCAGGCACCCCTGACCCGCCTGCTGACCCTGCCCCGACCCTGATCGCCCGCGACTCTGACCGACTGCGACTCTGACCGACTGCGACCCGTCCGACGCCCGGAGTTCCGCACCTGGAAGGGAGCCCACCAACATGACCATGACCTCGAGGCCCGAGCTCACCAGCGATCAGCTCCAGGCCCTCGATGGCTACTGGCGCGCCGCGAACTACCTGTCCGTCGGGCAGATCTACCTGATGGCCAACCCCATGCTGACCGAGCCGCTGCGGCCGGAGCACATCAAGCCGAGGCTGCTCGGCCACTGGGGCACCACGCCGGGGCTGAACTTCCTCTGGTCGCACCTCAACCGGGCGATCGTCACCCACGGCCTGAACATGATGTACGTGATCGGCCCGGGCCACGGCGGCCCGGCGGCGATCGCGAACACCTGGCTGGATGGCAGCTACAGCGACATCTACCCGAGCATCCCGCAGGATCTCACCGGGATGGGCCGGCTGTTCCACCAGTTCTCGTTCCCGGGCGGGGTGCCCAGCCACGTCGCCCCGGAGACGCCCGGCTCCATCCACGAGGGCGGCGAGCTGGGCTATTCACTGTCGCACGCGCACGGCGCCGCGTTCGACAACCCCGACCTCATCGTGGCCTGCGTGGTCGGTGACGGTGAGGCCGAGACCGGGCCGCTGGCCACCAGCTGGCACTCCGGCAAGTTCCTGGATCCGGCCCGGGACGGGGCGGTCCTGCCCATCCTGCACCTGAACGGCTGGAAGATCGCCAACCCCACGGTGCTGGCCCGGATCCCGGAGCCGGAGCTCATCGACCTGCTGCACGGGTACGGCTACCACCCGGTGTTCGTGTCAGGTTCCGACCCGGCCGTGGTGCACCGGGAACTGGCCGGCGCCCTGGACGACGCGATCGCGGCGATCCGCGCGCTGCAGGACGAGGCCCGGTCGGCCGGCCGTCCGGCTGGCTCAGCTGGCTCCGCCGGCAGCTGGCCACGGGCCACGCTGGCCGATGATCGTCTTCCGCACCCCGAAGGGCTGGACCGGCCCGAAGGTGGTGGACGGCCTGCCGGTGGAAGGCACCTGGCGGGCCCATCAGGTGCCGCTGGCCGAGGTGCGTACCAACCCCGAGCACCTGCGCCAGCTGCAGGACTGGATGCTGTCCTACCGGCCGGCCGAGCTGTTCGACGCCGACGGGCGGCCCCACCCGGACATCCTCGGCTTCGTCCCGCGCGGCGAGCGCCGGATGGGCAGCAACCCGCACGCCAACGGCGGCCTGCTCCTGCGCGACCTGGCCATGCCCGACTTCCGCCAGTACGCGGTGCCGGTCAGCGCGCCCGGGGCCGCGGTGTCCGAGCCCACCCGGGTGCTCGGCGGGCTGCTCCGCGACATCATGCGGGACAACCTGCCGGCCGCCAACTTCCGGGTCTTCGGGCCGGACGAGACGGCCTCCAACCGGCTCGAGGCGGTCTACCAGGTCAGCGGGAAGACCTGGGAAGAGGCCACGCTGCCGGTGGACGAGAACCTGGTCCCGGACGGCCGGGTCATGGAGATCCTCTCCGAGACCACCTGCGAGGGCTGGCTGGAGGGATACCTGCTGACCGGCCGGCACGGCTTCTTCTCCTGCTACGAGGCGTTCATCCACATCGTCGACTCGATGTTCAACCAGCACGCGAAGTGGCTGAAGACCACCCGGAAGCTGCCCTGGCGGCGCCCGGTGGCCTCGCTCAACTACCTGCTCACCTCGCACGTGTGGCGGCAGGACCACAACGGGTTCAGCCATCAGGACCCGGGCTTCATCGACCATGTGGTGAACAAGAAGGCCGAGGTGGTCCGGGTCTACCTGCCGCCGGACACCAACACGCTGCTGTCAACCGCTGACCACTGCCTGCGCAGCCGCAACTACGTGAACGTGATCGTGGCGGGCAAGCAGCCCAATCCGGATTGGCTGGACATGGAGGCCGCGATCCTGCACTGCACCCGGGGCGCCGGGATCTGGGAGTGGGCCAGCAACGACTACGACGGCCAGGAGCCCGACGTGATCATGGCCTGCGCCGGGGACGTACCCACGCTGGAAGTGCTCGCCGCCACCAGCATCCTCCGGGAGAAGCTGCCCGACCTGCGAGTCCGGGTCGTCAACGTGGTGGACCTGATGCGCCTGGAGCCGGCGACCGAGCACCCGCACGGGATGAGCGACGCTGAGTTCAACGCGCTGTTCACCACCAACCGGCCGGTCATCTTCGCCTACCACGGCTACCCGTCGCTGATCCACCGGCTCACCTACAGCCGGGACGGCCACAACAACATCCACGTCCGCGGCTACATCGAAGAGGGCACCACGACCACCCCGTTCGACATGCTGGTACTCAACAACATGGACCGGTTCCACCTGGTCATGGACGTCATCGACCGGGTGCCGGGGCTGGGTGACCGGGCCGCCTGGCTGCGCCAGGAGATGGTGGACAACCGGACCCGGCACTGGGCCTACGTCCGGGAGCACGGCGAGGACCTGCCCGAGGTGCGCAACTGGGTGTGGCCCGCGGCCGCCGCCGCGGCCGGAACCGCCCCCCAGCTGTCCGCGGAGGACCCGTCCTGATGGACGTGCTCGTCGTCAACGCCGGGTCGAGCAGCCTCAAGCTGAGCCTGCTCAACCCGGCGGACAAGGTCCTGGCCGCCACCGAGGTCGGGCACTGGGATTCCGGCGGGCCCCCCGCCGCCCTCACCTCGTTCCTGGACGGCCTGCCCGGGGTCGATGCCGTCGGCCACCGCGTCGTGCACGGCGGTCCGCACCTGGAGGCGCCGGCGGTCATCGACGCCTCGGTGCGCCGCGCGATCGAGGCCGCCACCGACCTGGCCCCGCTGCACCAGCCCCGGGCCCTGGGCGGCATCGACGTGGTGTCCCGGCTGCTGCCCGGGGTGCCCGAAGTGGCCTGCTTCGATACCGCGTTCCACGCCGGCCTGCCCGCCGCGGCCCGCACCTACGCGCTGCCCGCCGCCTGGCGGGAGCGGTTCGGGCTGCGCCGCTACGGGTTCCACGGCCTGTCGCACGGCTACGCGGCCCGGCGGGCGGGCGAGATGCTCGGCACCGTCCCCGAGCAGCTCCGCATCGTGTCCTGCCACCTCGGCGCGGGGGCCTCGCTCGCGGCGATCGCCCACGGCCGCAGCGTGGACACCACGATGGGCTTCACCCCGCTGGAAGGGCTGGTGATGGCGACCAGGGCCGGGAACACCGACCCGGGCCTGCTGCTCTGGCTGCTGCGCGACGGCGGGATGGCCGTCGACGAGCTGGGCGACGGGCTGGAGCGTCGACTCCGGCCTGGCCGGGCTGGCGGGCACGGCCGACATGCGCGAGGTCATCCAGCGCCGCGGACGCCGGCGATCCGGCCGCCATGCTCGCCCTGGAGGTCTACCTGCACCGGCTGCGGCAGCTGATCGCGGGCATGGCCGCGGCCATGGACGGCCTGGACGTGCTGGTGTTCACCGGCGGGATCGGGGAGCACTCGCCCCGGATCCGCTCCCGGGGCGCACCCGCCTTCCTGGGGGTCCTCCTCGAGGAGCAGCGCAACCAGGCCGCCACGGGGGACGCCGACATCGGCGCGGCCGGGTCGCCGGTCGCGACGCTGGTGATCACCTCGCGGGAGGACATCGAGATCGCCCGCCAGGTCCGCGCCGTGCTCTGCTAGCTGCTAGTCCAGGCGGCCCGCCGGGACAGCGCCGTGCGGGAGGGCGCGGTGGCGGAAGGCCCAGCCGCGCAGCCCGTGGCCGGCGGCGTGCTCCAGGCCGGGCGGGGGCACGGCCACGACCGGGCACCCGGCGTGGGCCAGGCAGTACCGGCTCACCCGGGAGCTGACCAGGTGGCGCACGGTGCCACGCCGGCCAGCCCCGACGACCAGCAGGTCACTGGGCTCGCAGGCGGCCGCGACGAGCACCTCGCCGGGTTCGCCGCGGAGCACCCTCGGCTCGGCCAGCCGGCCCGCCGGGCCGATCCCGCCCCAGGCCATCTCCAGCGCCGTCCACATCCGGAGCCAGGCGTCGTCCCGCCATATCTGGCGCAGGTAACCGGAGGGATGGCGGCGGTCAGCCAGGTCACCGCCAGGCGGCAGCCAGGCGAGCACGGGAACCAGGGGGGCGTCGTTCTCCTGCGCCACCCCCGCCGCGTAACGCAGGGCCTGAAGGCTGCCCGGTGACCCGTTGGTGCCGATAATGATCCGACGAGCGCCGTGCACAGAGATGTTCCTTCCCGGACGAGGGGTCTGCTGTCTTCAGCTAACCGCCTGGATCGCCGCCCGGACCCGATCCTGACACCGGTCTAACAGGTGGCCGCCGGAATCATGCGCGCCGCCAACACGGCCCACCACCAGCACGGTCCCTACCACGCGATATTGACAGGCGCTCTAAAGTAAGAGTAACTTTCTTTTGAAGTCAGCTATCAGACGTAGACAACCTCCAGGATGGTGCCTCATGAGTGCGCTGCAGGCCCGCCGCACAGGCGGTTCGGATGCCGGCCGGTGGTGGGCGCTGATCGCCATCTCGGCCAGCGTGCTGGTCGTCGGGCTCGACCTGACCGTGCTCAACCTGGCCCTGCCGGTCCTGTCGGCCCAGTTGCACGCGTCCACCACGGACCTCCAGTGGTTCTCGGCGTCCTACAGCCTGGTGCTGGCTGCGGCCCTGCTGCCCGCCGGGCTGCTGGGCGACCGCGTCGGGCGCAAGAAGATGCTGCTGATCGCGCTGGTGGTGTTCGGGGCCAGTTCGGCCGCGTGCGCCTTCGCCGGGTCTCCGGGCGAGCTGATCGCGGCCCGCGCCGTGCTCGGCCTCGGCGCGGCGGTGATCTTCCCGATGTCGATCGCCGTGCTGCCCGTGCTCTTCGCCCCGGACGAGCAGCCCCGGGCCATCGCGGTGGTGATGGGAGCGACGTTCCTCGCCTTCCCCATCGGCCCGCTGCTGGGCGGCTGGCTGCTGGACAACTTCTGGTGGGGCTCGGTCTTCCTGATCAACGTGCCGGTCGTCGTGCTCGCGCTGGTCGCCGTGGGCCTGCTGATGCCCGAGTCGCACGGCGCCCGGAGCAGCCGGATCGACATCCCCGGGATCATCCTGTCTAGCCTGGGGCTGGCCGGGGTGACCTACGGCTGCATCAAGGCGGGTGCGGACGGCTGGGGTAACCCGGTCGCGCTGGTCACCATCCTGGGCGGGGCCGCGGTGCTGGCCGTGTTCGTGGCCTGGGAGCGCCGGGCCGGCCGGCAGGGGATGGCCCTGGTCCAGCTGGAGCTGTTCCGCTCGGCCGCCTTCACCTGGGGCACGATCCTGACCACGTTCGTCTCGTTCGCGATGTTCGGCATCCTGTTCGCGATGCCGCAGTACTTCCAGGGAGTCCGCGGCCTGGACTCGCTCGCCACCGGGCTGCGGATGCTGCCGATGATCGGCGGCATGGTGATCGGCATGATCGGCGGCACCCGGCTGCAGACGCCGCCGAAGGGCCCGGACGGCCGCCCCGCCGGAGATGCCCCGGTCGGTCCCAAGATCCTGGTCATGTCGGGCTTCGTGGTCATGGCCGCGGGCCTGGCCGTGGGCGCCACCACCAGCGCGGCCAGCGGGACCGCGTTCACCGCGACCTGGTACGCGGTGGCCGGGCTGGGCCTGGGACT
Source organism: uncultured Actinomycetes bacterium (assembly GCA_963837335.1). Taxonomy (GTDB): domain Bacteria; phylum Actinomycetota; class Actinomycetes; order Streptosporangiales; family Streptosporangiaceae; genus RYN-230. Next base: position 100,054 of record CAWINS010000032.1, read on the forward strand.
GGCCATGCCGGCCGCCATGAACGCCGCGCTGGGCGCACTGTCCGCGGAGCGCAGCGGATCCGGGTCCGCGCTGATCACCGCGATGCGCCAGGTGGGGGCCACGATCGGGGTCGCGGTGCTGGGCACCGTCCTGCTGTCGGCCTACCGCAGCCAGCTCGACCTGGGCGGGCTCCCGGCCGCCGCCGCCGGGGCGGCGCGGACCGGGGTCATCGCCGGAGTGGACGTGGCGCTGCACCTGCACTCGGCCGCCCTGCTCGACTCGGTGCGCGCCGCGTTCTCGCACGGCCTGGACGTCATGCTGGCCGTGTGCGCGGGCATCGCCGGGCTCAGCGCCCTGCTCGCGCTGGCCTTCCTGCCCCGCCGGGCGCGAGCAGGCGGCCGCCCCGCGGACCAGGCCGTGACGGCCGGGTCCGGCGCTCCGCTCGCGCCGGCGTCCCCGGGCGGGCAGGATCAAGGGCATGAGCACGTACGACGCTGACCAGCCCGGGCTGCGGGAACGCAAGAAAGCCAAGACGCGTGCCTCGATCCGGGAGCACGCGTTGCGGCTGTTCCGGGAGCAGGGGTACGCCGCCACCCGGGTCGAGCAGATCGCCGAGGCGGCCGAGGTGTCCCCGGCGACGTTCTACCGGTACTTCCCGACCAAGGAAGACGTGGTCCTGCAGGACGATATGGACGTGCTGACCTTCGAGGCACTGAAGGCCCAGCCGGCCGGGCTCAGCCCGCTCGCCGCGGTGCGCGGCGCCGTGGTCTCCGCACTGGCCGGATTCACCCAGGAGGAACGCGAGCGGTTCAAGCAGACCACCGAGCTGACCATGGCCGTGCCGGAGATCCGGGCCCGGGCGCTGGACGAGTTCGCCCGCACCATCGACATCATCGCCGCGGTGCTGGCCCGGCGGGCGGACCGGAAAGCCGACGATGCCGTGGTGCGCGCGCTGGCCGGAGCGATCATCGGAGTGATCTTGGCCAGCACGCTGCCGGTCCTGGAGGGGGGTCAGATGGACCTCGATACCATGTTCGCGTCCATTGACGCCGGCCTGGCCCAGCTGGAGGCGGGCTTCCCCCTCTGACCAGCGCGCGGCCCGTCAGAGCCCAGCGTCACCGCACGTCGCGCGGGCGGAACTGCACGCTGATCCGCGGGCCGGTGGGCCGGGCCGTCTTCGGCACCGAGTGTTCCCAGGTGCGCTGGCAGCTGCCGCCCATCACCAGCAGGTCGCCGTGGCCGATCTCGTGGCGCAGCGCCGGGCCGCCGCCCCGGGGCCGGAGCAGCAGGGCCCGCGGCGCGCCCAGGGACAGGATGGCCACCACGGTGTCCTCCTTGGCCCCCCGGCCGATCCGGTCGCCGTGCCAGGCCACACTGTCCCGGCCGTCCCGGTACAGGCACAGACCCGCTGTGCAGAACGGCTCCCCCAGCTCGGGCCCGTAGTGCCGGTCCAGCGCGGCCCGCGCCTGCGCCAGCGCCGGATCGGGCAGGGCCGCACCCTCGCCGTAGAAGCACAGCAGCCGGGGCACCTCGACCACGCGGTCGTACATCCGCCGCCGTTCCTCGCGCCACGGCACGGCATCGCGCAGCCGTTCGAACAGGACGTCGGCGCCCGTCATCCAGCCGGGCCTGATGTCCACCCACGCGCCGCGATCGAGCATGGTCCGGTGCACCGACGCGCCGAGCGGCCCCGGAGCCGACTCGTCACTCAGGTCGAGCAGGGATCCCTGCAGGGCAGTCTCCATGCGCCCAGGATACGACAAATCAAATATGTGTTCGACCTGGTCATCCGACCGCCGTCCGCTGCGTCACCGAAGGCCGCCGGTCGGCGCGACGCGCTCCCGCACCTCCACACCGGCGGCCGGGCGAGCCACGCGGCCCCATGCGGACCGCCCGGCCTCGGCGCGCCTCACGCCGCCGTACGTCTGGACCGCCGCAGGCCCGGGCCATTATTGACAGTTCATTACTTGAAATTAGATGCGTTTTTAATAGCGTCTTGTCCCACGGAAGTAAGCGGCGACAAGACGAAGGAGTCGGCCATGCACGACATCCGTGGTCTTACCCGAGGGATAAACGGCATTACCGGAGCCCGCCTCCGCAGGCCAATCACCGCCTCATTACTGGCCATCGGGCTGGTCACCGCGCTATCGGCGTCCGCCGTGGCCAAGACGACCCCATCGGCCAGCAGCCAGCCGACCTACCTGAACGCCAGCGCCCCGGTCTCGGCGCGGGTCGGCGACCTGCTCGGCCGGATGACGCTGCCGGAGAAGATCGGCCAGATGGTGCAGATCGAGCAGAGCAACGTCACCGATACGACCAGCGCCTGCACCAGCCAGGGCGGGTTCAACCTGCCCAACCCCACGTGCGAGCAGAAGATCTTCGTGGACGACAATGTCGGCTCGATCCTGGCCGGCGGGTCCGACGTCCCCATCGACACCACCGGGAAGGGTGGCCCAGGCAACACCGGCCTGGACTGGGCCACCGAGTACAACACCATGCAGAGCTACGCGATCAAGCACTCGCGGCTGCACATCCCGGTCATCTTCGGCGTGGACGCCGTCCACGGCTTCGGCCACCCCTGGCAGGCGCCGCTGTTCCCGCAGTCGATCGGGATGGGCGCCACCTGGGACCCCTCCGCCGCCCAGGCGGGTGGCGAGGTCACCGCGAACGCGCTCCGCGCCACCGGGTGGAACTGGGACTTCGCCCCCGTGCAGGACATAGCCCGGGACAACCGCTGGGGACGGTACTACGAGACCTGGTCTGAGGAGCCGACGCTCGCCGCCGCCATGGGCGCGGCGAACGTGCGCGGCCTGCAGAGCGGCGGCGCGGGCGGGCTGAAGGTCACCGCCACCGTGAAGCACTTCGCTGGATACTCGGGGTCGATCAACGGCCACGACCGGGTGCAGGCCGACGTGCCCATCCGCGAACTGCAGGATTTGTACCTGCCGTCGTACGCGGGCGCGATCAACGCGAATGCGGGCACGGTCATGGTGGACTCCGGCTCGGTCAACGGGATTCCCGCGACCGCGTCGCACTACCTGCTGACCACGCAACTGCGCGACCGGATGGGCTTCAAGGGCGTGGTGATCAGCGACTACGGTGACGTGGGCGCGCTCGCGACCACCTATCACATGGCCGCCGGCCTGGCCGGCGCGGCCGCCCTCGCCATCAACGCCGGCGTCGACATGGCCATGCTGCCCTTCAACGCCGATCAGTGGCAGACCGCGGTCCAGGCGGACGTGGCCGACCACAGCGTCTCGGTGAGCCGGATCAACCAGGCCGTGTCGCGGATCCTCACGCTGAAGTTCCAGCTCGGCCTGTTCGACCACCCGACCGTCGACGCCAGCAAGGCGAGCGCCGCGGTGGAGTCGGGCCGGGACGTAACGCTGAAGGCAGCGCAGGAGTCGATGACCCTGCTGCGCAACCAGAACAACGCGCTGCCGCTCTCGGCGTCCAGCAAGCTGGTCGTCACCGGGCCGAGCGCCGACTCGATGACCAACCAGCTGGGCGGGTGGAGCGTGGCCTGGCAGGGCGTCTTCGGATCCGGACACGTGTGCTGCACCGGGCCGGCCAACCAGATCCCGCCGGGCACCACGGTGCTCAAGGGCCTGCAGGCCGCGGACCCGAACGTGACCTACGCGACCGACCAGGCCACGGCGGTGAGCGACGCCAAATCGGCGGACGCCGTCGTGGTCGCGGTGGGCGAGAAGGCCTACGCCGAGGGTCTGGGCGACAACCCCTCGCCGCAACTGGCACCCGATCAGCAGACCCTGATCAGTGCCCTCGAGGCGACCGGCAAGCCGGTGATCGTCGTGGTGATCGCGGGCCGGCCGCTGGGCCTCGGCCCGGCCGAGAACGCCAGCGCGGTGCTGATGGCCTACCAGGGCAGCACCGAGGCGGGCACCGCGGTGGCCGACACCATCTTCGGCAAGATCGACCCCAGCGGGAAGCTGCCCGTGACGTGGCCGTCCGACGCCTCCACGACCGGCGCGGACTTCAACACCGGGGCGCCGTCACCGCTGGGCGACCAGCCGAAGACGTTCGACCAGCTGCCCTACACCGGCTCGGGCCCGGGCAGCGGCTACAACCCGCTCTACCCGTTCGCCTTCGGGCTTTCCTACACCACGTTCAAGGTCAGCGGGCTGTCCGCGACCAGCAGCGTGTCCCGCAACGGCACGGTGACCGCCCAGTTCACCGTGGCCAACACGGGTAGCAAGGCGGGCACCGACATCGTGCCGGTGTACGTCCACCAGCCGGTCAGCGTGGTACTGGTCCCGGATCAGCGGCTCGCGGGGTTCACCCGGGTGACGCTGAACGCCGGGCAGTCCAAGACCGTCAAGGTGTCGTTCCCCGTCTCGGTCCTGGCCGTGACCCCGGGTGACGTCGAGTCCGACAGCCCGCCGGCCGTGGAGACCGGCGCCTACCAGGTGCAGCTCGGCACCCCGGCCACGGCCAGCGCGGACTTCACGGTCCACAGCTGATCCAGCCGGACCCGAGTCCAGTCTGGCTCCCGGCCCAGCCAGGGCCGTGATCCAGGCTGGCCCCCCGGGACGCTTCCGCCGGCCACTCCCCCGGAGTGGCCGGCGGAAGCCCTTGGGGCCCGCCTGCTGAGCCTCCCCGCCCCGGCCAGGCAGGTCCGGGCGCAACTCAGGCCCTTCGACTCTGAGCCGGTGCGGCCAGGCGGCGGATACTTGGCCGCGGACATCACGGATGTTCCCCGGTCCGCGGGCCAGAGCGGCGCGGCCTGGCAGCGAGCGGAGGGCGGCAGCGAGATGGCGGAGTTCGCGGTAGCGGTCGTGGAACCGCTCGATGAGGCGGAGTGCCTGCAGTTGATTTCAGCGGGCGGCATCGGCCGGATCGGATACACGGGCCGGTATGGGCCTACCGTGCTGCCGGTCAATTTTGTGCTGTACGAGCAGGCCGTCGTATTCCGGACCGGCCAGGACAGCCCGATGGGGGAGGATCTGCGGACCGGCATAGCCGACGCGGATTACGTCGTGGCTTTCGAGGTTGACGAGATCAGCCAGGCCACCCGGGAAGGGTGGAGCATCCTCATCCAAGGGTCGGCTCAGCACGTTGATTCCGACCACGAGCGAGCGCACGTGATGCAGTCGGGCGTCGAGGCATGGCCAGGCGGGGAGAAAGACCTGTTTATCCGCATCCCCCCGACCCGCATCACCGGCCGGCGTATTCGCAGGCCCCGTTCATAGACTTCCGTCATTCCAGGTTCCGCAGCACCCTGGCCGTCATGGCCGGGACCGGAGACCCTGGTCACGCCGACCTGCTCGCGGGCACGCGCTGGTGATCAAAAACTTGTTCGATACAAAATCGCGTGGCCTGCCGCCCCCGCCCGGCTGCGAGCCCTAGAGTGTGCTGCGTGGCAGGCCGAGAGCTAGGCGAGATCGTCGAGGCGGGCTGGGCCGAGGCCCTGGCCCCGGTGGCGGACCAGATCAGCGCGATGGGTGACTTCCTGCGGGCCGAAGTGGCCGCCGGGCGCCGTTACCTGCCCGCGGGCGACCGGGTGCTGCGCGCGTTCCAGCAGCCGTTCGCCGACGTGCGGGTGCTGATCGTCGGCCAGGATCCGTACCCGACGCCGGGGAATCCAGTGGGCTTGAGCTTCTCGGTCGCGCCGGACGTGCGGCGGCTGCCGCCCAGCCTGATCAACATCTTCCGCGAGTACACCGCGGACCTGGGCTACCCGTCGCCGTCGAACGGTGATCTCACCCCGTGGACCGACCGCGGCGTGCTGCTGCTGAACCGGGTCCTCACCGTCGAACCCCGCAAGCCAGGCTCGCACCGCGGCCGCGGCTGGGAAGAGGTCACCGACCAGGCCATCCGGGCCCTGGCCGGGCGGCAGTCGCCGCTGGTGGCGATCCTCTGGGGCCGCGACGCGCGGGACCTGGCGCCGCTGCTGGCCGGGGTGCCGCTGATCGAGTCGCCGCACCCCAGCCCGAACTCCGCCGACCGGGGGTTCTTCGGCTCCCGGCCGTTCAGCCGGGCCAGCGCGCTGCTGGAGGAGCAGGGCGCCGGCGGCATCGACTGGAAACTGCCTTAGCCCCATCCGCGCCGCGCCCCTGGCCGCCTCGGCCCGTCCGCTTCCCTGACCGTCAGCCGCCGCAACGAAAACCTCACCTCCAGCTCACCCTCCCGTCTGGCAGGAATGTTGAGCGATCAACTATCGTTAGGTGAAGTGCGGCCCGCAGAAGGCTGGGAACGGCAACGGCCGGGCGCGTGAACGTGCCATCTAGGCTGGTCGACGAGGCTTAACAGAGGAGATGTCATGCCAGCGGTGACTGTAGAGGACATCCTGGTCCTGCCCCGGGTTCCCGAGCCCGACGCCGCGATCGCGGCCGAGCGGCCGGTCGTGTCGGTGACCACCGCGCCGTCCGGCTTCGAGGGCGAGGGCTTCCCGGTCCGCCGGGCCTTCGCGGGCGTGGACCTGGGGCAGCTGGACCCGTTCATCCACATGGACCAGATGGGCGAGGTCGAGTACGCGCCCGGTGAGCCCAAGGGCACGCCGTGGCACCCGCACCGCGGGTTCGAGACCGTCACGTACATCATCGACGGCGTGTTCCGCCACCAGGACTCCAACGGCGGCGGCGGCCTGATCACCAACGGCGACACCCAGTGGATGACCGCGGGCGGCGGGATCCTGCACATCGAGGAGCCCCCCGAGGAACTGGTCATGAGCGGCGGGCTGTTCCACGGCTTCCAGCTGTGGGTCAACCTGCCGCGGAGCCTCAAGATGACGGCCCCGCGCTACCAGGACATCCGCGCCCAGCAGGTGTCGCTGCTGTCCTCGGCCGACGGCGGCGCGCTGATCCGGGTCATCGCCGGCGACCTGGCCGGGCACCCCGGCCCCGGCGTCACCCACACCCCCATCAGCCTGCTGCACGTGACCCTGCAGCCCGGCGCCCAGCTGCACCTGCCCTGGCGCAGCGACTTCAACGCGCTGGTCTACGTGCTGGGCGGCTCCGGCACGGTCGGCCCGGACCACCGTCCGGTCCGCACCGGGCAGCTCACGGTGTTCGGCGCGGGCGACGCGCTGACCGTGAACGCCGCCCGGACCCAGGAGGGACCCGGCCACGAGCTGGACATCCTGGTCCTCGGCGGGCAGCCGATCCGGGAGCCGGTCGCCGCGTACGGCCCGTTCGTGATGAACACGCGGGAGGAGCTGGTGCAGGCGTTCGAGGACTTCCAGGCGGGCCGGCTGGGCAGCATCCCCGCCGAGCACGCCCAGGTCCCGGCGGACCCCCACCCCGGCCACGACGTCCTGTAACCCCACTCGCCAACCGAGATCATTCAGCGCGGTGCATTGTGCGTCCCAGCACGCACACTGCACCGCGCTGACGTGCGGGCAGCGCCGACATCTCACGTATGTGGTGCGCCCAGAGGAGTGTTTTGTCCCGGTTCGGCGACACTAGATACGTGAAACGTGGACGGGCGGGGCCGGTGTGACTGGGGGGATTACCGTCATTTCTCCGTGGTACGGCCGCGTCACGTACATGCCTTCTCGCTTCTGCCGGGCACACGGACCGCCTGAGCTGGTAACCAAGCCGCCGGGTCCGCCACCTGCGCCCGGGCTAGCTGCTCTTGGTGGGCACCGGCTGCCGGCCTGACGGCCGGCTGGTCGGGACGGCCGACGGAGAGGTGGCGGTGGCGGAGGGCACCGGCGCCGGCGTGCTCACCGCCGGCTGCGTCGCCGGCTCGGTGGAGGCCGGGACCGGATGGCCAGCCGGCCGGTCCGGCGCCGGGGGCCCGCCCCCGGCCACGCCGGACAGGATGCCCCCGGTGATGGCCCCCGCCACGGCCAGGCCGGCCACCGTGCCGCCCACCATCCGCCGGCGCCGGCGCTGGTCGCCGCGCCGGATGATCTCGGCCGCCGGCAGCGGCCGCGCCTGTTCCGCACCCTGATCGGCGAGCCGGTGCAGCTCGTCACCGAGCTCAGACATGGCCCGCCTCCTCCGGTCCGCCCCGGACGGCTCTCCCGCTCGTCGGCTGTCCGACTGATTCACGCAGGTGGGGCGCGAGCGCGGCCCGGCCCCGGGACAGGCGGGCCTTCACCGTGCCGTCCGGCACCCCGGTCTCGGTCGCGATCTGGGCCACGCTCAGGTCGCACACGTAGTAGAGGACCAGCGCGCGGCGCTGCTCGGCGGGCACCTTGCGCAGAGCGTCGATGAACGCCACCCGGTCGGGCGTCGGCCCCTCCGTCACCTGCGGCGCCCCTTGGGCGCGGAGCAGGGCCGGCCCCGCCGGGCCCGGTGCCAGCGGGATACGGCGATGCGCCAGGCGGTCGCGCGGACCCACGCGTCCGGCGCGCCGTCGCGGTCCAGCTGCCCGCGGTGCGACCAGGCCCGCACGAAAGCTTCCTGCACCGCGTCCTGGGCCTCGGCCCGGTCCCCGGTCATCGCGTAGAGGTGGCCAACCAGCCGGCGGAACGATGCCGCGTAGAACTCAGAGAATTCCTCGGGGCTCAATGAGCCTCCTTGGTTGCCTTCCCGGCCCGATCACGTCCGCTCACGTCCGCTCACCTTAGGCCAGTTCCGGCCCGGAACGGCCGGGACTCAGGCGTCGCATATCTCACCCGGCCGGCATGCAACCAGACGTGCCTCCCGCAGGTACCTACGGCGACCGCCGGCCATCCCGGCCGGCCTGAACTGGAGGTCAGATGAGGACACCTAGCACGCGTGCGATGGCCTGGCTGGGAGTGCCCGTGGCCGCCCTGCTGGCCGGGGGGACGGGCCTGGCCCTGGCGGCCGGGGGCGGTGGCCACCCGGCCCGGGCCGGACTCGAGTCGGCCGTGTCCCGCGCCACGCCCGGGCCGGGCTCCGCGACACCCTCGCCCGTGCCGTCCCGGCACCTGCGCCCGTCCGTCCCGAGCGCGATGCCAGCCCGGTGCCGTCGCCCACCCGCGCACGCACGCCAGCTCCGGTACCTCCTCGCGCAGGCCCCCCGGTGCCCGTGCCGGCCCGCACCCGATGCCCAGCCCGGTGCCGCGCCCACCCGCGCCCGCACACCGGTTCCGGTGCCCTCCCGCTCAGCCGTCCCGGCGCCGGTGCCGTCGCCGACCCGCAGCCCGCATATCCGGCTAACCCACCGGCGCGGCGCGGCGGCTCAGCTGACCGGCGCGGCCTTCCCGTTGGCCGCGCTGGTCCCGCCGTGCTCCGCCTCGGCCGGGGTCATCGCCACCGCCCGGGGTGCCCAGGTCATTTCGGGTGCCCCGTGGCGTTCCGGTGTCCCGGCGATGGCCGCCAGATCCGAGCCGTCGATGGTCTCCCGCTCGAGCAGGAGATCGACGACCCGGCCGAGCTTGTCCAGGTTCGTGCGCAGCAGCGAGGTCGCCCGGGTCTCGGCCTCGCGGAGCAGCGTGGCCACTTCCCGGTCGATGGCCCGCTGCGTCTCCTCGGCGTAGGGACGGCCCGCGAACGGGTTGTCCCGGCTCGGCCCTTCCGGGCCATATCCGATGGGTCCCACCTCAGTGGAGAAGCCCCATTCCCGCACCATGCGGGTGGCCAGGTCGGTCGCGCCCGCGAGGTCATTCGCGGCACCGGTCGAGGGCTCCCCGAGGACGATGATCTCGGCTGCGCGTCCGCCTAGCCGGACCGCGAGCGTGTCGGTGAGATAGCTCTGGCGGTACAGGTGGCGTTCGAACTCCGGCAGCTGCTCGGTCACTCCGAGCGCCGCGCCCCGGGGAAGGATGGTGACCTTGGCCACCGGGTCGGCGTGCTCCGACAGGACCGCGACGAGCGCATGGCCAGCTTCGTGGACGGCAACTGAGTGCTTTTCCTCGGGCAGCAGCGCGTTGGACGCGTCGCGCTGGCCGATCAGCAGCCGGTCGCGTGCGGCCGCGAAGTCGGCGGCGGACAGGACAGCGCGCTGGTCGCGCACGGCGTTGATCGCCGCTTCGTTGACGAGGTTGGCGAGATCGGCGCCCGAGAACCCTGGCGTTCCCCGGGACACCGCGGCCAGATCCACGTCAGGCGCGAGGGACTTGCCCCGCCCGTGGATGGCCAGGATCGCCTCCCGCTCCTTCTGGTTGGGCAGCGGAATGTCCACCGTCCGGTCGAAGCGGCCGGGCCTCAGCAGGGCAGCGTCGAGGATCTCGGCCCGGTTGGTCGCGCCCATGACGACCACGCTGGCGCCGGGCTCGAACCCGTCCATGTCAGACAGCAGCTGGTTGAGGGTCTGCTCACGCTCGTCGTTCGAGCCGAACCCTCCGGGACCGCGGCGGCCCCCGATGGCGTCGATCTCATCGATGAAGATGATCGAGGGCGCGTGCTTGCGCGCGTCGCTGAAAAGATCCCGGACTCGTGACGCGCCCACACCGACGAACATCTCCACGAAGCTCGACCCGCTGAGCGCGAAGAACGGGACACCCGCCTCGCCGGCGACGGCCTTGGCCATCAGCGTCTTCCCGGTCCCGGGCGGCCCCACCATGAGCACGCCCTTGGGACCGACCGCGCCCGCCTGGGCGTAGCGCTGAGGGTGTTTCAGGTAGTCGACGACTTCCATGACCTCGGCCTTGGTGCCTTCGTAGCCAGCGATGTCCGAGAAACGGGTGGTAGGCCTTTCCTCGTCGTAGAGCTTGGCCTTTGACTTGCCGATGCTCAGGATTCCGCCCATTTGCTTGCGGCCACGGCGGGCGAACCAGATGAAGACACCCACCAGGAGCAGCAGGGGCAAGAATGAGAAGAGCAGGCTCGCCAGGACGGACGTGCCCGCACTGCCCCCGGTCACCTGGACCTTGTGCTTGAGGAGGAGAGGGGAGAGCGCCTGGTCGTTCAGCGCCGTGGGGATCTGGGAACTGTAGGCCATGCCGTTATGCAGCTTCCCGGTCACCACCCCGGTCGAGCTGATCGACGCAGTGGAGACCTTATTGGCCGTTACTTCGTTGACGAAGCTGCTGTAGCTGAAGTCCTGGGTCTTCGCGGTGTTGAACCCCGGATGGAAGAGGAGGACACCCCCGAGCACGGCCCCGGCCAGCAATATCCACAGCGGCCAGCGCGGAGTCGGCTTCGGCGCTGGCGTGGGCGCCTTAGGGCGGTGGTTCAGCTGGTTTGGTGGTCCGGGACGAACCGGGGTCGACCGATGCCTGGTGGTGGCCTCGTCAGCGGCCCGGGAAAATCTGACGGGAGAAAATTTAGCTTCATGCCAGCCTCGGCTCTAATCAATCGAAAAGTGACCGCCGAGGTCAGGGGCAGCCAGGCCAAGCCATCGCGCAGGTGCACGGAAGGAAGACATTGTCCGAACGATCACCAGGTTGGTGATTCGTTCGGAGCGACCGCATACGCCGCGATGACCGGCGGACCTGAGCATGAGCCCATGCAGTGTGCCCGCCTTCGCATGTGGTCCTTCACCAAATAGAGCGCACCCCGCCGCTTAGATATTTCCCAGGGCCCAGCAGGCCGGGGATGGCGCCCATCCACCGCTCCCCATGGTGATCATGGGATCGCTGGGTCACCCCCCCCAGCGATCCCATGATCATGGGCGGCGCTCTCCGGGTTAAGGTGATCAACTCCACGTCGTGGAACCGCATAACGCCGAACCAGTCGCTGTTCTCCGCGCGCATCAGGTGCTCGGCGTCCGCCGCGATCTCGTGGATCACCGTGATCGAATCAGCCCGGCTCATGTCGGCGTCCAGCTGCCGCAGCAGCCCGGCCATGCGCTGGTAGCGCTGGCAGTGGCGGCGGAATTCGGACTGGGTCCTGATCCCGTGCACGGCGGCGCCGATGGCCGGCACGCAGATCGACAAGACGATCAGCAGCAGGCCGAACTCGGTCGGGTTGTCGTGATGCTCGCCCCATCCCAGCAGGTGCAGGAACGCGGCGACCGCCGTGACCAGGAACAGCACGCCGGTGGCCGCGAACAGCCGCGAGTCCCAGGCACCCTGGCGGCGGGCGGTGTCCTCGTGGTACCGGATCTGCGCCTTGATCCAGTGCTCGCTGAGGTAGTCGCGGAGCGGCACGACGTGGGCGGGGCCGAAACGCACCGGCGGACGGCGGGCGGTGATCTCATCCAGCGCCCGCTCGATCCACACCTCGGTCGGGTCGGACCGGTACGCGGACCGCTCGGGCTGTTCCCCCGGCCTGGTCCGGTCGCCCGCCCCGGCCAGGGCCAGGAAGTAGCCGGAGCGCAGCCGTTCGGCCAGGAAACGGTAGGAGATCCACCGGTCCAGGACCCGCAGCCTCCGGCTGACCAGGGGGGCGGCCACCAGCACCAGGAGCAGGACCACTTCCGCCGCGGCGATCCAGTTCAGCTGCGGCCAGACGGTGACCTGGACCGCTACCACGACGACCGCGGCCGCGGCCGCCAGGAACATGGTCCAGTTCGTCAGCCGGAAGATCCGTTCCAGGCGGGTGGCCAGGACGTCGGCGCGGACGAAGTACGGGGTGATCCAGCCGGCCACGTTCGAGCAGGCCGGCGGAGGGAATCGGGGGGCCCGGCGGGCCCGGCGGGCGCCAGCCGGTCCCGCTCCGCGCGGGCCCGTGCCGTGAATTCGGGGATCGGAGCCGCGTTGTACTCGCGGAACTCCCGGGCGGCCTCCGCCACGTGCGCGGCCCGTTCCTCGTCGTACCAGTAGACCGGGGCGGCCACGGCCGACGTGGACACCCACGCCACCGGCACGCCCTGCGCGCGGGCGTACGACACGACCGTGGCCGTGCCGCCGCGGCCCCGCGGCGGCTCGCCGTTCCACAGCGCGATGAGCACATCGGCGCGGTCCACCACGTGGCGCCCGGCCCGCTCGTAGGCCTCGTCGCGGCTGCCGCCTGGCCGGGCCACCCAGACCGAGGTGGCCCGCCCGAGCATCTCGGTGAACTCGGCTTTCGAGGCGTCCCCGGTGAAGTCGTCCAGGTAGTCCCCGGACGGTAGCGGCAGCACGGCCTCCATCGTGGCGTCCGGCCTGGCCAGCACCTCCGCAGCGACCAGGCGGTCAGCCCCCTCGGCCAGCGCGGAGATGACCAGCAGGGCGGGCTCGGCCTCCGGGCCCAGGAACCGCTCGACGACCCCCTGGACCGCGGCCCGGATGCCCGGGACCAGCGCAGCCGGGTCGGTGAGCCGGCGGTGCCCGGTCACCCCGATCCGCAACGAGAACGGCAGCTGCCCCTCGCCCTCCGGCGGCCACCCGGTGTCCGCCTCCCCGGCGACCTGCTCCGCCCGATCGGGCAGCTGACGGGTCATCGGGCGCACCCCAGCCTGGCGGGCGGGGACGGCGAGATGTAGCGGCGCCAGTTCCCCGGGGTCAGGCCGTGCCCCGACGTGGTGCAGGCGACCCTGATCCACTGCGCCGGGGTCACGCTCAGCTGGGTGAGCACGCCATCATCGGTCTGGCTGTTTCCCTCGGTCACGGTGACCAGGCTGCGCCCGCCGGGGGTGAACGCCATCGTGGTCTGCTGGTACGGCGAGGCCTTGCCGATGGGGAAGACGCCCAGCAGGTGCCCGGAGCCCAGGTCGGTGAGGATGCCGCGGCCGTCGGCCCGCTCCCCGGCGACCAGGATCTCGCCGGCGGCCGGGCCTGGGCCGGCCGCGATGTTCCCGTAGTTCCACGGCGTCCCGGCCTGGACGGAGCGGATCACCCGGGTGCCGTCCGCGTCACGCAGGTCAATGTCGCCGTTCTCCCGCTGCAGGACCAGGTGCGACCCGGAGTAGGCCAGCTCGTAGGCCTTCACCCCCGGGACCCGCCAGGTCCGCCTGGTGGTCAGGTTGATGACGTAGACCTCCTGGTTGGACTGGTCGATGACGGCCGCCCGGGACCCGGACGGGCTGACCGCGGCCTGCCGCTGGTACTGCCCGAAGTTCGGCCGGATGCCCCGCGGTCCCCGCACCACGGACCCCGGCACCACGGGTCCCCGCGCCACGGGCCTGCCGGAAGCGGCAGCACCCGAGGGGACCGCGCCGATCCGGACCGTCCCGGCCGCGTCCACCGCGAACAGGCGGTTCCCGGCCGCGGACAGGGCCAGCGCCTGAGGCGGATCGGGGTCCTTCCTGAGCGGGACCGCAGGCCTCTTCCCGGCGGGGAGCAGCGACAGCGTCCGGCCGAACACATAGAGCCGGTTCCCGGTCCGGCTCCACAGCGGCAGCCCGAACTGCCCGGGCCCGCCCGTGGCCAGCGTGGTGATCTTCCCGAACGAGGGGCCCAGTCCCGCCCGCACCAGCAGGCGGCCGCTGCTGTCGGTCAGGGCGGCTTCCCGGCCATCAGGCCCGATCGCCAGCCGGGGGCCGGGGCACACCCGGCCACACCGCTCCGGCATGAGGATCCGGGCCGCCCGGCCGATGCGGGAGTACTGCCGGAGGTTCCACAGCGTGAGCAGGTTCCCCGAGGCCGAGATCAGCCGGCTGTCGCTGCGCCCGACGAAGGCCAGGGAGGTGCTGAACAGCGGCTCGGCGCCTGGGTAGGACCGCGGTGCCCGGGCCGGGCCGGCCGGGCGGGCGATGCGGGACACGTGAATGCCGCTGGTGTCCTCAGAGGCGACCCACCGGCCGTTCCGGCTGATGGCCAGGGCCAGGGCCAGGCGGCCGCCGGGACGGGCGCGCCCCGCCGGGGCGGCCTGACTGGTGGGTGCTCAGCACCCGCAGGCTCGAGCCCGCTGCCACGTAGCTGTGCGTGAACAGCGTGCCGGCCGGGGACAGCGCGGAGGTATAGGCCGGATACCGGGATAGCCCGAACGTGTTGCGGGCGGAGCCGGCCGCGGCGAGCCCGGGCAGGGCGAGGCGCCGCCAGGAGCCGTAGCGGCCATCGAGCGCGACCAGTTCGGTGTCGCTGGGCACGGCGAGGTTCGTGACCAGGGGCGGGCGGCCCCGGTGCCAGGTGCCGAACCCGGCCAGCCGGGCCTGCCGCCAGGACCGGCCCGGGGTGCTCAGCACGTCCAGGGCGGGAAAGGCCGCGAACGCGGCGAATCTCCCGGTCGGCGACACCCCGACCGCGGTGAAGGGGGTTCCCGGCGGCGCGGAGCGGGACGCGACTAGGTGGCCGTGGACCCAGGTCCGGGCGGACCGCCCGGTGGCCGCGGCGACCGTGGTCCCGTCCGCGCTGACCGCCACGCCGGTGACCGGCCCGTCCATCCGGCCGTAGCTGACCGGCGTGAAACGGGCCAGGTTCCAGCCGCGCACCCAGCCGTTCCTGGTGCCCGCGACGATCACGCCGCCGTCGGGTGAGACGGCGAGCGCCGACACCGGCCCGGGGGCCACCAGGAAGCGCTGCACCTGCGGGTCGGCCTGGACCGTGGCGAACAGGGCCGCCCGGGCCTGCGGGTTACCCGGGTCGAGCCGGTACGCCTGGACCGCGAATAGCTGGGCGAGGTCGGGACGCGAGCGGGTCAGCGCGACCGCCGTGGAGGCCAGCAGCCCCGCGGTGGCCACGGTGTTCTCCCGGTCGGCGCGGTCCCGCTGGCCCTTGGCGATGAACGCCGCGGTCAGCGAGAAGGCCAGCAGGACCACGAGGGCGGCCGCGGCCGCCACGACGGCGCGCACGGCCCGGTGCCGGCGGCGGATGTGCTCCCCGATCAGGGAGTCCTTCGGCACGTGCCGGATCGCCGCGGCCAGGTCGGCCACCGCGTCCTGCAGGCGCGGGTCCGCGGACCGCAGGCTATCCGCCTGGTCCCGGGCCCAGCGCAGGTCCACCCAACGCGGCTCCTCGCTGAACGCGTGCCCGAGGGCCTCCTTGGACAGCGCGGTGGTGGCCGCCCAGTCCAGGTCCCCGGCGGTCTCATCCCAGACCAGCTCGCCCTCGGTGACCGCAACGAGCAGGTGGTTCATCGGCCGGTGGGCCCGCCACCAGGAGATCTCCCGGGATACCCAGCCGGACTGCGCCGACTCCGGGGAGGCCATCAGGATCAGCCAGGACGAGTCGGACAGCGCTTCCTCGATCGTGGTCCACAGATGCGGGGAGGCGGCCAGGCTGGTCTGGTCCCGGAACACGTGCAGCGCGCGGATCCGGTACCAGGGCTTGGCGAAGCGCTGCAGCTCGGCCTGGAGCCGCGCGGTGATCGCGGCGTCGAGCCGGTGACTGTAGGAAATGAAGGCGTCGTAGCCCCGCTCCTGGCCTGCCGCCACGTCCCCCCCGGTACGGCACGCCCAGCTTCCCCCGATACATCCCCCTTGTCACCAAGGGTGACGAAGAGATTGCTACAGGCTACAGGGCGCCCCATCCGGGGTGACGGCGGCAGGGGAGCGGAATCGGCCGGCGCGGGGAGAGGAACCGGTCGGGCGGGATGGCGTCAGGAGCTCTGGGCGGCCAGCCGGCGCAGCGCGTCCCGGGCTACCGCCGGGTCGGTGGTGGCCCAGAACGGCGGCAGCGACGCCCGCAGGAAACCGCCGTACCGCGCGGTGGCCAGCCGCGGATCGAGGATGGCCACCATGCCCCGGTCGTCCATGGTGCGCAGCAACCGCCCGGCGCCCTGAGCGAGCAGCAGCGCGGCGTGGGAGACGGCGATGGCCATGAACCCGTTGCCGCCGCGGGCCCCCACCATCCGCTGCCGGGCGGAGGCCAGCGGGTCGTCCGGCCGCGGGAACGGGATCCGGTCGATGACCACCAGCTGCAGCGCCGGCCCGGCACGTCGACGCCCTGCCACAGGGACAGGGTGCCGAACAGGCAGCTTGACTCATACTCCGCGAACTGCCGGATGAGCTGGCCGGTGGAGTCGTCGCCCTGGCAGAACAGCGGGACGCTGAGCGTGCCGCGGAGCTCCAGCGCGGCCTGCCGGGCCGCCCGCATGGACGAGAACAGGCCGAGCGTACGGCCGCCCGCTGCGGTGATCAGCTCGCTCAGCTCGGTCAGGTAGGCCGGCGGGAGTCCGTCCCGGCCGGGCGGGGGCAGATGCTTGGCCACGTACAGGATGCCGCAGCGGGGATGGTCGAAGGGCGAGCCGACGTCCAGGCCGGACCAGGCCAGCCCGTGCGGGGACGGCTCCTGCGGTGACTCTCCCGCGGTAGCCGCGACGGCGCCGGTCTCCGGCCCGTCGGCCGCTTCCGTGGCTGGCTGGCTCCGGATCAGGCGTCTCGGTCCCGGGCGCCTCGGTCCCGGGCGGCTCGGCCTCGGCTCCGGGGCGTGGCAGTCCCCACTGCCTGGCCAGCGGCTCGAACGACCCGCCGAGAGCCAGCGTCGCCGAGGTCAGGACCACGGTCTGCCGGCGGAACAAGCGCTCGGCGAGCAGCGCGCCGACCTGCAACGGGGCCACCCGGAGCGTGGCCGGCCGGCGCGGGTCCTCGACCATCGGACGGTCCATCCAGACCACATCGGTCCGGGAGGTGAGATCCGGGACGTACGAGACCAGGATCCGGTCCGCGGTACCCACCAGGTCATCCAGGCCCGCCAGGGCCGAGCGCGTCGCGGCTTGCTGATCGGCCGGCGCTTCCTCACCGGCCTGCTTGGCGCTGGACCGGACCTCGGTGGCGCACCCGGCGGCGGCGTCCCGCACCAGGGCCAGCGCACTGGACAGATCCTGATCCAGAAAGTCGAGGCGGCCGTCGCGGGACTCGGCGAAGGCCCGGGCCGCCGCCTCGCCTGCCTCGCGGAGCCGTCCCGCTGCGTCCGCGGACAGCAGCCGTCCGACCCGCCGGGCGGCGGCGTCCACCCCGGTCGCGGACAGTTCACCGCTCGCGGCGCTGGTGACCCGGTTCACCAGGTCGTGCGCCTCGTCGATGACGACGACGTCGTGTTCGGGCAGGACCGGGAAGGATTCCAGCGCGTCGATGGCGAGCAGGGCGTGGTTGGTCACCACGATGCTGGCCTTGCCCGCGGTCGCCCGGGCCTGCTCCGCGTAGCAGTCCCGGCCGAACGGGCAGCGCTGGGCGCCGAGGCATTCCCGGGCGCTGACCGATACCTGCCGCCAGGCCCGGTCGTCCACGCCGGGCACCAGCTCGTCGCGGTCGCCGGTCGTGGTCTCGGCCGCCCACGCGTGCACCCGCTCGACCTGCTGGCCGACCGGGGAGGTCGCGCCGCGGTCGAACAGCACGTCGCGGGGATCCTCCGGCGCGCCCGACTTCAGCCGGTGCAGGCAGAGGTAGTTGCGGCGGCCCTTCAGGATCGCGAAGTCCGGTTCCTGGCCGAGCAGCGGCCTGAGCGTCTCGGCCAGCCGCGGCAGATCCCGGTCGATCAGCTGGCGCTGCAGGGCGATGGTGGCGGTGGCCACCACGACGGCGCTGCCGCTGGCCAGCGCGTGCGCGACCGCAGGCACCAGGTAGGCCAGGGACTTACCCGTGCCGGTGCCCGCCTGGACGGCGAGGTGCTCCCCGGACTTGATGGACTGCTCCACCGCCTCGGCCATCGCGACCTGCCCGGGCCGCTCGGCGCCGCCGATCCCGGCCACAGCCGCGGCCAGCAGCACCGAGGTCTGGGGCAGCGCGGCCTCAGGCTTGAGCTGGGCGGGCTTTTCACCGGGGGGCACGTCCGGAACGCTACCGTGCGGCGGCGACAACCTCACGTTGTAGCGCCCGGCAGCGGAACCTCCGGCTCCAGCGGCGCGGGTCCCGGGGTCAGCCGTAGGGCAGGAAGCAGATACCCGCGTGCCCGCTCTGGCCACCGCAGGTGTCGCTGCCGTCCAGGTTGTCGCTGGCGATCCACAGGCCGGCGCTGGTGGCCAGCATGCCGTCGGCGCCCAGGCCCCGGGCCCGGCTGTAATATCCGGCGGAGCCTGCTGAGTTGACGTACAGCCGCCCGTTCGCGGGGTCCAGGCCCTCCAGGCCGGGCGCGTTGTAGCCGCCGGCGCCGAGACCGTTACACCCGTTGCCGTTCATCGAATAGCGCTCGTGGCCGCCGAAGTAGACGGCGTGGCTGTCGGCCGCAGCCGAGTACAGCGAATCACAGCCGGTGTAGTTGATCCACCTGTGCCTGACTGAGGCCCGCGTAGACGGGTACGCCAGCGCGGCATCACACGGTCCCGAGCGCGCACCGCTATTGCTGCCGCCGACGTTGTGAAAGCCGGTCGTGGCGACGTAGACGGTGGAGTCATCCGGCGACCAGGCCGCCGAGCGGGCCCAGAACGACTCGGTACACGCGACGTTGAAGTCCGGCGAGGTCCAGGCGGTCACGCTGGCCCTCGAGCCCCCCACGTTCAGCATGAACATCTGGCGCCGGTTAACGCCGCCTACCCGGCTGAATACGCCTTCGACCAGGTCGCGGGTGCCGCCGTGGCTGACCTGCTGGTTAAAGACCTGGCTGCCCGAGATGGACAGCCTCAGGAAGCCGTCGCCCCGGCCGTTACGCGAGTTCAGGCTGATCATGCGGGCGGTGCTGGCCCCGTTGATGGACGTGAACTTGCCGCCCGTCAGCAGATGGCCCCCGACCTTGGCCAGGGTGTTCACCGTGCCGTTGGCGCTGTGCGCGAAACCAGTGAGCACGTTGCCCGTCCTGACGCTGATCTCGGCGATGTTGCGCACCCTGGTGCCGTTGACCCGGGAGAAGTTGCCGCCGATGTAGGCGAAGGCGCACTTGCGGCCGCTGAAGGCGATGGAGTTGATCGCGGCCGCACCGTCCTGGTCGGTCTTGGTGCTGCCGACCACCCTGGGCGCCCACGACGTGACCTGGTACGGAGGGCTCGCGCTGAAGCTGAAGACGTTGCTGCGCGTGTAGGTCCTGCTGCCCTCCCCCGCGAGCGTAAGCGCCGTCTCTGGATCATCGGGGACGGCGCTTTCTGTTTCTGCGGGGGCAACGCCGGGCCAGGGATACCCCTAGACGCTGACAAGGCGGTTGCCGAGGCGGCCGTGGTCCCGTCGCCGGACCCGATGCGGTTCGCGGTGCCCAAGGCGTACGTCACGCTCGCAGCCGGGTTCGAGCCGTCCGCCGGGACCGCGGTGGCGATCCTCGGTTACGCCCGGCAGCGACTGGCCCCGTACAAGCGGATCAGGCGGCTGGAGTTCAGCGAGCTGCCCAAAACCATCTCCGGCAAGATCCGCCGGGTGGAACTGCGCGGTCAGGAAACAGAGCGGCTGGGCCCGCCGGGTGCGGCGGGGCCTGGCCCCGCCGCACCCACCGGCCCGCGCGGGCACACGGAGTTCTGGGAAGAGGACTTCCCAGAACTGAAGGGTTAGCAGCCCCCTCCGCCGCTCACCCTCCTGTCCGCGCCAGCCACAATCCTCTGGACAGACCCGGTCGCCCGGTTGAGGAGACGCCCCTGCGCTCTCCTGCCGGGGACAGGCGCCATCAGGTTTCGGGCACAAAAAAACCGGCTCCTGGCTTCGCAAACCACCCGCGATGCGTGGTTATGGCCGCCAGGGTCCGGAGCAGCCGGAGTCAGGCTACGCGCCCGGAGCCTTGATGTACAGGGCTCCCCCTGGTCACCGGCGGTGCGGCCAGGCGCCCGCCGCATTCGCGACCGCCGCCCAGGCCGCCGCGGTGCGGTGTGCGCACACCCGCCGTCCGGGCGCCCGGCAGCATCCTGACGGCGTAACGTGGTGAAAACGCCCGGAGGTCCGGGCCTGGAAGGACGCCGAATCCGGCCCCAGCTGACGCTTTCCTTCCCCAGGCGAAGGAGTCAGCCGTGATCGGTGGCCGCGGGACCACGGGCGCGTGCCGTCCCGGCCCGGGATCGGACAGCTGACATGCCCGGCGACAGGCTGCGCAGGATACTGGCCGAGCTGTCCGACGGGGAAGCCATGTGGCCGGCCGCCCGGCTGTGCGCTGTGGGCCCGCAGATCACCGGGATGAAAGGCGCGGGGGTCATGCTCATGTCCGACGACCTTCCCCGCGGGTCGCTGTGCAGCAGCGACGAGGTCAGCCAGCTCATCGAGGAGTTGCAGTACACGCTGGGAGAGGGCCCCTGCGTGGACGCCTATCAACGGGACACGATCGTGAGCGAGCCCGATCTGGCGGACCCGCAGACGCGCCGGTGGTTCGCGTTCACCCCGCCCGTGCTGCAGGCGGGCGTGCGGGCGGTGTTCGGATTTCCGCTGCGGGTCGGCACGGTCCGCCTCGGGGCGCTCGACCTCTACCGCGACCGCCCCGGCGAGCTCAGCTCCGACCAGCACGCCGACGCGCTCGTGCTGGCGGAGGTGACCGCCCGCTGGGTGCTGGACGCCCAGGCCGGGGCGCCGTCCGGCGTGGTGGCCGAGCAGCTGGAGGCCGGCGCCGACTTCCACTTCGCCGTGCACAACGCGGCAGGAATAGTCTCGGTTCAGGAAGGTATCAGCGTGACCGACGCACTCATCCGCCTGCGGGCGTTCGCCTACAGCCACGACCGGCTGCTCGATGACGTGGCCCAGGACGTCATCGCCCGCAGGCTCCGGCTCGGATGAAGCGGCCCGCCCGCCCCCGCCCGGAGGCGCCGCTCAGAAGGGAGGGCTGGGGATGACCCGGGAAGCCGACGTGGTCCGTTCTCTGGTCGAGATGGCCGACACCCTGGTGGACGACTATGACGTCGTCGATCTGCTGACCGGGCTCACGGACCGGTGTGTCACCCTGCTCGGCGTCTCCGCCGCCGGGGTGATGCTGGCCTCCCCCTCGGGCAGCCTGGGCCTGGTGGCCTCGTCCAGCGAGGCGATGCGCCTGCTGGAACTGTTCGAGCTCCAGGAGCAGGAAGGTCCGTGCCTGGACGCCTTCCGCAGCGGCGGGCGGGTCGACCAGGAGGACCTCCGGGCAGGGTCCGGCCGCTGGCCGCTGTTCTCCGCCGCGGCTGTCCGCGCCGGTTTCCAGTCGGCGGTCGCGCTGCCGCTGCGGCTGCGGGAGGTGACTCTCGGCGCCCTTAATCTGCTCAGCACGACCCGCTCCCCGATCGGGGAGGCGGACGTGATCGTCGCCCGCGGCTTCGCTGACCTCGCCGCGCTCAGCATCCTCCAGCACCGGGCCAGCGCCGAGGCACAGCGCCTGAACGAGCAACTGTCCGCCGCGCTGACCAGCCGCGTCGTCATCGAGCAGGCCAAAGGAGTGATCTCCGAACGGGCGGGCATCGACCTGGCTGAGGCGTTCGCCCGGCTGCGCGGCTACGCCCGCAACGCGAACCTGCCCCTCACCGACGTCGCCCGGGCCGCCGTGGACGGCACCCTCGACCCGCGCGCCTGGACGTCGGCCAGAGGCTGATTCAGCTGGTGACGTCGGCGCTGGTGAAGCGGGCCCAGGCGAGCGAGCCGAAGATCACGATGTAGGCCGCGAACGACAGCAGCCCGTGCAGCAGGCTGGTCGTGTCGACCGGCACGCGCAGCAGCGAGTCGAAGGACAGCCAGAAGTGCGTGGGCAGGTACGGGTGGATCACCGCGAACTGGGCCACGTTGTCGGCTACCTCACTGGCCACCGCGAGGACCAGGACGGCGGCGATCGCGCCGATCGGGTGCTCGGTCAGGGTCGAGATGGCCAGCCCGATCGCGGCCAGCGCGGCCATCCCCGCGGCCACGTACAGCGTGACGAACAGCAGCCGGAGCAGGCCATCCGCGAGGGACACGGTCGTCCCGGACAGCAGCGTCACCGGCCCGATCGGGAACAGGATCGCGCCCATGATCAGCGACACCGCCGACACCAGCAGGCACGCCGCCAGCCCGAAGATGACCACGGCCACGTACTTGACGGACAGCAGCCGGGTCCGGCCGGCCGGCACGGTGAGCAGGTAGCGCAGCGTCCCGAGGCCCGCCTCGCCGGCGATCGAGTCCCCGGACACCACCGCCATCACCAGGGGCAGCACCAGGGTGAGCAGGATGGTCAGGGCCAGGAAGGACAGGAACACCCCGTTCCCGGCGAGCTCGGCGAAGAAGGACGCGCCCGGCCCGTCACCGCCGCCGCCACCGCCGCCATGCGGCATGGATATCCGCAGCCCGATGCCCAGGATCACCGGCAGCACCACGAGCACGCCGAGCAGGGCCAGGTTGCGCCAGCGCCGGAACATCAGGCGCAGCTCGCTGCCCAGCAAGCGGAGCCAGGTGAGGACGCCATTGCGCGGCCGGGCGTGCCTGGCCAGGGCCGCGCCGCCGGCGCTCGCCGGGGCGCCGTCGCGGGGAGCGGACAGCTCAGCCGTCGACATCGAATCCCTCCCCGGTGAGTCCGACGAACAGTTCCTCGAGGCTCGGCCGCGGCGTGTCCAGGCCGGCCACCGGGACGCCGGCGTAGACCAGCTCACGGCAGATCTGCTCCGGCGCCTGGTCGCCCAGCGTCGCGGACGCCTCCCCATCGGCGGCCGCCACATCGG
This sequence comes from uncultured Actinomycetes bacterium, assembly GCA_963837335.1. GTDB lineage: Bacteria > Actinomycetota > Actinomycetes > Streptosporangiales > Streptosporangiaceae > RYN-230. The sequence continues at coordinate 123,139 of CAWINS010000032.1, forward strand.
CCAGCCCCAGCTTGCCGAGGACCTCCGCGGCCCGGGTGGGGTCCGTCGTGGTGACCCGGATCCGGGCCGCGCCGCGGGCCCGCAGCTCCTCCAGCGGTCCCTGGAAGACCAGCCGGCCGGTCCGCATGACGCCCACCTGGGTGCAGATCTGCTCGACCTCGGCGAGCAGGTGCGAGGAGACCAGGACGGTGATGCCGTCGGTGGCGATCTCGCGGATCAGCCCGCGCACCTCGCGGGTGCCCTGCGGGTCGAGCCCGTTGGTGGGCTCGTCCAGGATGATCAGCTCCCGCGGCTGGAGCAGGCTGGCCGCGATGGCCAGACGCTGCTTCATGCCGAGGGAGTAGGCCCGGTAGTGCTTCTTTTTCGCGGCGAGCAGGCCGACCCGCTCCAGCGCCTCGCTGATCCGCGCCTTCGCCGTGCCCGGGTCGGCGGTCCGGTCGGCCGCGTCCACCCGGGCCAGGTTGTCCCAGCCGGACAGCTGCGGGTAGAACGCGGGCCCCTCGACCAGGGACCCGACCCGGGGCAGCACCTGGACGGTGCCCGCGGGCATCGGCACGCCGAGCAGCGCATGACTGCCCTGGGTGGGGTAGACCAGGCCGAGCAGCATCCGGATCGTGGTGGTCTTGCCGGACCCGTTAGGGCCGAGGAAGCCGTAGACGCTGCCCCGGGGCACCAGCATGTCGAGGCCGTCCACCGCCAGCTGGCCACTGCGGAACCGCTTGGTCAGCCCCGCAGTGACGATCGCGGGGGTGGGCTCCGCGGCGGCGGCCGCCTCCGGGCTGGCGGCCGCTTCCGCGCCGCCGGCCGCTCCCGGGTCGGCGGCCGGCGCCGAGCCGGGGCTCACCTGGGCCGTGCTGACTTGGCCGGTGCCCACCTGGCCCGTGCTCACAGGACCGGTGCTCACTTGATCTGGGCCGCGGCGCTTTCCAGGACCGCCGGCGTCACCGCCCCGACGAGCACATGGCCGTCGCTGGTCATCAGCACCGACACCAGGCTGGTGTGCAGCAGCTTGCCGCTGCCCCACGCCCCGTGCACCGGGGTGGCCGTCTTCAGCAGCGCGGCGGCGACCGCGGCGTCCTCACCGCCACCGCCGGCCGGGCTGCCCGCCGCCGACTGCGCAGCCTGGCCGGCCACGCTCGACGCGCCGCCCGTGCCCATCACGCCAGCCAGCGCGGACGCGGGGAGCACCGCGACGGAGAGCCAGTCCTTGCCGATCACCTGGGGCTCGCCGCTGGCCTTCTTATCCTTGGCCGACGTCGGTCCGGTGGAGTCGGCGGGCGGGCTGACCACCTTGACCTTGGCGCCGGCCGGAGTGGTGAAGCTGAAGTTGGCCGCGGCCGGCTTGACGAACGAGATCGACGTGTAGCCGACCTGGAAGGCCGGGCTGGCCGCGCCCTTGGCGAACACCTGGACCCGCAGCGGCACGTTCTTGGTCGCGTCGATAGCGATGGCGATCCGGCCAATCAGTGAGCCGCTGGCCTTGGGTGACAGGACCAGCTGGTAGGCGGGCTGGCCGGCCACCGTCACGTTGCGCTCGACGCTCACCCGGGTGCTCGGCCCGACCGCCTTGAGCGCCTGGCTGGCCGCCTGCTGCGGGGTGTGCGGCAACTGCGACGGCATCGGCGCCGGGTGCCTGGCGGCCTGGCCGTCCCTGGCCGGCAGCTGCATCCGGGTGACCGTGTTCGAGCTGCTCTGCCAGACCCAGACCTGGCGGCCGCTGCGGATCAGGTCGGTTTCCGACATCTGCACCGGCACTGCGAGCCGGATATGCGTGGGGTCGGCGTACCAGACCTTGATCGTGTGTGACCCGGCCAGCAGCGCCGTGGCGGAATTCGGGTCGGCCGAGCCCGGCAGCTGGGGAAGGCCGAGCGACGCGGTTTCCACCACGGTCCCGGTCAGCGCGGGCAGCGGCGCGTCCCGGCCGGCCACCGACGCGAGCAGCTGCGCGGGAGTGCGAACCGGCAGCTCAGGAGAGGCCTGGGCGGTGCTGATCATGGTACCGGCGGTCAGCGCACCCGCGAGGGCGACAGCGCCAGCGGGTATCGCCCACCTCGCGCGCCGGGACATCGTCGGCAGCGTATTCATCACTCAACCTCACTCGCCCCCGTGCGGGTCGACCGCACGGGCTCGTCCCATTGACCGCGGTGGCCCGGTACGAACCGGGCCGTGCGCGGCCCCGTGGACCGCAGCCGCCTTGATCCGGCGGCCCGGCCCAGCTGGCCCCGTATGGGCCCGACCGCCCGGCTCCCCGGCCGGCCTGGGCCCTGCCATTCACCATCTTGCCGCACCCTGCCTGAGCGGATCCTGTGAGCGCGACCCGGACGGGCTAGCGAGCCCGGGCGGCGGCTGGTGCGGGCGTGGCTGGGTCACGCGAACTCCTGAACCGAGCACTGAGGGGATTCCGGGTAGCCTCGGGGCCGTGCGGGTGCTCGTCGTGGAAGACGAACGAAGGCTGGCCGCCGCCGTCCGGCGCGGCCTGGCCGCCGAGGGCTTCGCGGTCGACCTGGCCCATAACGGGGAGGACGGCCTGCACGCCGCCCGCGAGGGCGGGTATGACGCCGTGGTACTGGACCTGATGCTGCCCAAGATCTCCGGGTACCGGGTCTGCCAGCAGCTGCGCGCCGAGGAGAACTGGGTACCGATCCTCATCCTGTCCGCCAAGGACGGGGAGTACGACCAGGCGGACGGCCTGGATCTGGGCGCCGACGACTACCTGACCAAGCCGTTCTCGTACGTGGTGCTGGCCGCCCGGCTGCGGGCGCTGCTCCGGCGCGGCGCGATCCCCCGGCCCGCGCAGCTGCGGGCGGGTGACCTGACCCTGGACCCGGCGACCCGGCGGGTCCGGCGCGCGGAGACCGACATCGAGCTGACCGCCCGGGAGTTCGCCCTGCTGGAGTACCTGATGCGGCGGTCCGGGCAGGTGGTGGCCAAGACGGAGCTGCTGGAGCACGTCTGGGACAGCTACGACTCGCTGGACCTCAACGTGGTCGAGGTGTACGCCGGGTACCTGCGGCGCAAGATCGACGCGCCGTTCGGCCGCGGCGCCCTGCAGACGGTGCGGGGCGCGGGTTACCGGCTGGCGGCCGACGGCGGCTGACCGGGCCGGCCCCGTGCGGGCCCGGTCAGCCGCGGCCCAGCTCAGAACACCTTCAGCCCGGCCGTGACGCGCAGCCGCCGTCGTCGCCGCGGGCCTGCACGCCCAGCTCCGCCCAGCTGCCGCGCTGGGTGACCCACCGGATGAACGCGGGAGCGTCGGAGCTGATCTCCGCCACCGGGTCGCCCGGGCCGAGGCGGAGGGTGCGGGCTCCCGGGCCGGTCACGCTGATCCGTACCGCGCCGGTCAGCGCGGCGATGCGCCCGGCATTCTGCTGCGGCAGGGCCGCCTCGATCCAGTCGAGCGCGGGAACCAGCCGCAGCTCGTCCGAGGGAGGCGGCGGCCCGGGCAGCGGCCCGCGCGGCGGGAACAGGTCGGCCCGGATGTGCGTGTAGTGGTCGAAGGCATACGCGGTCGGGATCAGCGAGGCCGGATAGGTGCCGAGATCCCCCAGCGGCACCTCGAGGTCCAGGCCGGCCAGACCTTCCAGGGCCTCGAACGCGGGCAGGCTGACCCACTCATAGTCGGCCAGCACCCGGGCGGGGGCCCAGGACCGCCTGGACTCGACGTACATGTCCTGAGCCCGCTCCGTGTCCAGCCCGGTCGCGTCCGGCAGCGAGGCCGGATCGATCACCAGCCTCAGCAGCGTGCCCAGGTGCGCCAGCACATCCTTGACCGACCAGCCGGGACAGCCGCTGGCGGTGGCCCATTCCGCGTCGGTGAGCCCGGTCCCGATCTTCAGCATCGCCTCCCGGTCCGCATGCAGCGCGCCGATGGCCCCCGTGGTCATTTCCATCCTCCTGCGATCTCGGATACTATAATTACTTCACATAGCGATGCTATGTGAAGGGGTGTATGGACGCAAGGGACTTGCGGACGGGCTATACAGAGGACGTGGCTGAGCTGCCTTCATCTCGCGCGGACCCCGGGTCCGCAGAGCGCTCCGGGCCGCGCCGGTGCCGGACCGTGGCCGGTGCCGGCAGCGGACCGGCCGGGTCGCTGCGCGCCGAGCAGGTGGCCCAGACCCGGTCGGCGCTGATCGGCGCGGGCCGGCGGCTGTTCGGTGAGCAGGGCTTCGCCGCGACGTCCGTGGACGACCTGGCCCGGGCGGCCCGGGTGACCACCGGAGCCCTCTACCATCACTTCCCGACCAAGACCGCCCTGTTCGAGACGGTCTTCGAGGCGGTGCACGCGGAGCTCATGACGGCCTCGGCCAGTGCGGCCCGAGGTGCCACCGATGAACTCGACGCCCTGGCCCGGGGGTTCGACGCGTTCCTCGACGCGGTGCTGAAGCCGGACGTGCAGCGCATCCTCGTCACCGACGCGCCGGCGGTACTCGGCCTGGCCCGCTTCACCGAACTGGACGAGCGGTACGCGGTGTCGGCCATCGTCGCGGCCTTGAAGGCCGCCGACGATGCCGGGCGGCTGCACGCCGACGACCCGGAGACCATCGCCCGGCTCCTGCTCGGCGCGCTGGTGCGCGGGAGCATGCTCATCGCCGGCTCGGCCGACCCGGCCGCGACCAGGGAGAGCGTCGGCCGGGCCGTCCGGGCCCTGCTGGCGGGCTTCGCCCCGCGGCCGGGCGAGTAGCCACGGGAGCCGGGGTGCGACGCGACGCAGGATCCTGGCCGGGCTCCGCGGCCCGCTGGTGGCGGCGGCGCAGCCTGCGGGCCCGGGTCACGCTGGCCTCCACGGCCGGCCTGGCCCTGGCCCTCGCCGCAGCCGCGGTGCTGCTCAGTAGCGCGCTCCGGCTCTCGCTGATCAGCAACCTGGACAACTCGGCCCGGCAGGGCGCGCGGGAAGTCGCCGCCCTGTCCGACGCCAACCGGCTGCCGAAGGACGGCGTTCCGGTGGTGCCGGGCACCATCACCGTGCAGGTCCTCGACTCCAGCGGCCGGATCGTGAACGTATCCCCGGACGCGGACCGGCTGGTCCCGCTCCTGGCGCCCCCGGTGGCGGCGGCCAACGCCCGCGACGGCCGGGTGGTGTTCCTGAATGGCCGTCCCTACGGGCTGCCCGACACGGTCCGGGTGGCCACCGCGGCCACCCGGGACGGCGGGACCGTCATCGCCGCGGTCGCCTACAGCCAGGTGGGCGAGAGCCTGGCCACGCTGACCCGGGCGCTGCTCATCGGCACCCCGCTGCTGCTGATCCTGCTGGCCGGGGCGAGCTGGCTGATCGCGGGGTCCACCCTCCGGCCGATCACCGAACTGCGCCGGGGCGCCCAGGACGTCACCCGGACCGGGCGGCCCCGGGCCCTCCCCGTACCCGAGGCCCGCGACGAGGTGCGCAACCTGGCCCTGACCCTGAATGACATGCTCAGCAGGCTCGGCGCGGCCCAGGAACGCCAGCAGGGGCTGATCTCCGACACCGCGCACGAGCTGCGCAGCCCGATCGCCAGCATCCGGGCCCAGCTGGAGGTGGCGCTGGACCACCCGGACAGCCAGGACTGGCGGCAGACCGCCGGCGACGTGCTCGCGGACACGCTCCGGCTGGCCCGGCTGGCCGAGGACCTGCTCGTGCTGGCCCGGCTGGACGAGCGGGATACCCGGCGCCGTCCGCCGCGCCGGGTGGACCTGACCGGCCTGGTACAGGAGGAGGTCGGCCGGTACGCCGACGCCCGGGTCCCGGTCCGGCTGGCCGGCGCCGGGCCTGCCGCGGTGACCGGGGATCCGGACGGACTGCACCGGATGCTCAGCAACCTGATCGACAACGCCACCCGGTACGCGCGGTCCCGGGTCGCCGTCTCCGTGGGCACGTCGGGCAACAACGCCCGGCTCTCGGTCACCGACGACGGCCCGGGCATCCCCGCCGCGGACCGGGAGCGGGCCTTCGGCCGTTTCACCCGGCTGGAGGCGGCACGCAGCCGGGAGGATGACGACGAGGGTGGTGCGGGGCTGGGCCTGGCCATCGTGCGGGCCACCGCGCAGGCGCACGGCGGGTCAGCCTGGCTGGAGGACGCCGGCCCGGGGCTGCGGGCCGTGGTGCTGCTGCCTGCGGCCGCGACGCCGCGACCGGCCAGCTCCGCTCCTACCAACCCCCCCAGGGCAGCAGCGCCGTGACGGCGATGACGGCGAACAGCAGCGTCAGGTAGGCGATCGACAGGTGGAACAGGCGCATCGGCGCCGGGTTGGCGCTCGGCCGGGCCAGGCCGGCGCACGCGTCCTCGGCCGGCCCGCTGACCGTGGGCTGCCCGGCTACGTCCGTCGCGGCATCCACCTGCACGGCCGTGACGACCGCGACATTCCCGCCAGCCGCCGGACCGGCCGCGGTACCCGCCGGGGTGACTCCGCCCGCGGCCGCGGGCGGGGGCCCGTCGCCGAAGGTCATCGCGGCCACCCGGCTGCGCAGCCGGTGCGCCTCGGCGAGGAACCAGCCGCCCAGGGCGAGCGCCGCGGCCGCGTACAGCCAGCCGGCGTAGGGCGCAAGGGCGAGGGTGGCCAGCACCATCACGTAGGAGTAGAAGAGGATCTTCCGGGCGACCACCGCGGGTGAGGCGACGACCGGCAGCATCGGCACGTTGGCTGCGGCGTAGTCGTCGCGGAACTTCATGGCCAGCGCCCAGAAGTGCGGCGGAGTCCAGAAGAAGATCACCGCGAACAGGACCACCGCGGGCAGGCTGACCCGGCCGGTCACCGCGGACCAGCCGATCAGCACCGGGAAGCAGCCGGCCGCGCCGCCGATGACGATGTTGGACGGGGTGCGGCGCTTCAGGCCGAGCGTGTAGACGAACACGTAGAACAAGATCGCGGTGTCGGCCAGCGCCGCGGACAGCCAGTTCACCAGCGTGCCGAGGAGGATCGTGGACACCGCGCCGAGCAGGATGCCGAATACCAGCGCCTCAGCCGGCCTGATCACGGCGGCCTCGCCGCCCTTGCCGTTCAGCGGCCGCCGTGAGGTGCGCCGCATGATCGCGTCGATGTCCCGGTCGATGTAGCAGTTGATGGTGTTCGCGCTGCCCGCCGCGCAGGCCCCGGCGACCAGGGTGACCAGGAGGACCCGGATCGAGGGCAGGCCTCGCTGCGCGAGCAGCATGGTCGGGATCGTGGTGACCAGCAGCAGTTCGATGATCCGGGGCTTGGTCAGGGCGAAGAGCGACCGGGCGACCACCCGGGCGGAGCGCCGCCCCGTGATGGCGGGTAGCGCGTCGGTCGCTGGGGTCACTCCTGGTCCTCCGAGTCCTCGGTTGCTGCGTTCTCGTCCTGGCCAGACTCGCCGGCCACTTTATCGCCCGTCGCCTTGGCCTCCTCGGCCGCCTCCTGCGCGGCCGCCTGGAGCGCCTCGTCGGTCCGCGCGCCGACCGCGGGCGGCGTGCCCCGGTCGGCCAGCGGCGCCTTCCCGCCACCCGAGGGCGCGGTCCCGAAGCCGACGGCGGCGGTCATGTCCCGCGCGGTCTGGGGATCCGGCGCTACGGGCCGGGCCCCGGCGATGGGCCGGCGGCCGGGAACCGTGTGCGGCCTGGCAAAGACGAAGTACAGGGCGGCCATCACGATGATGAAGAAGCCCAGCGGCAGGACGAGCGTCTGCACGGCCGCGCCGTTGTTCCAGTTGTACGACATGGCCAGGGGAATCACTGCGTGCACTCTATCCTCCAGCTGGGGTCATTGACTGATTCATCGCGGCCCGGTCCCGGTGGGCCAGGTGTGTTTCGGTGGCCGGAGCATCCGGTCCAGGCCCAGGGAGAGGGCCTGCGATTCCTCCTCGTTCAGCCACCTGACGAGGAGCGCGACTCCCGCGATCACGTAGGGCTCGAGCACCAGGACCCACAGCTCGGCCCCGCCGTTCTGCTGGTCGCTGACCACGCTGAGCAGACGATGGCTCCCTACCCCCAGGTACGCGGGGTACAGGACCCGGGCGTCGAAGCCGAGCACCATGCCCAGGACGGTGCTGAACAGCACGATAGCGGCGAGCAGCATGACCCGGTACAGCGGCCCGAACTGCGGGCTGAACGGGCGGGACCCGATGATCTGCAGCCAGAGCAGCACCCCGGCGGCCATGGTGGTGACGGCCTGGGCCGCGAGCACCACCGGGTGATGCACCCCCGCGTCGTAGAGCACCGGCAGGTACCAGCCGCACCAGACCACGACGAACAGGGCGGTGACCGCGACCGGCCAGCTGCGCAGGCGCGGGGGCACCGGCGCGGCGGGAACCCAGGCCCGGGGCCGGGCGTCCCGCCCGAGGCCGCGCCACAGCACCAGCCAGGGCGCGCCGAGCACCAGCAGCGGCGGCACGTACACGCCGAGCAGGATGCCCTGGAGCACCCGGACCCAGATGAACGTGCCTGCCCAGTAGCCGAGCGGCGAGACCAGGGCCAGGGTCGCGAGGAGCAGCCCGGAGTAGAAGGCGATCGCCTCGCGGGCCAGCCCGGCCGGGAGCGCGGCACCGCCCCGCCGCGCGTCCGACCGCAGCCCGAGCAGCCCGGCCAGGTGCACGGCCGTGACGGCCAGGACCACGGCGAGGACCGCCGCGTTGGCCGACCAGTGCGCGCGCAACCAGGTTCATGTCAGAGCACGTAGAACAGCAGGAAGAAGAACAGGGTGACCACGGCCATGAAGTTCCAGATCAGCGTGAACGCGCTCAGCGAGGACTGGAACCGCTGCACCGCGAACGCCTCGGCGTAGGTGGGCGGCTGCTCGACGAAGGAGATCGGCGCCAGCGGGCGGGCGCGCATGACCAGGATCTCCAGCCAGAGCATCGCCCCGAACCAGCTGACCAGCAGCAGCGGGTAGGTGTCGGTGAACACGCTGGAGAAACCGGAACTGCCCGGCTGGAACGGCAGGCTCAGCAGCTGGATGATCTGCACGACCACCGCGGCCGTCCCGAGCAGCAGCGCCGCCAGGGCCGCGGCCTGCCACGCTCCCTTGGCCCCGGCCTTGATCCGTTGCAGCCCCACGTACTGGATGACGGCGCTGAGCAGGACCAGGACCAGGATCGTGACGCCGTAGCCGATCTGCGGGGCGTGGTAGCCCGACCCCTTCCACCGCCCTTCGGAGTTGATCGAGCGCAGGTAGAAGTAGGCGAAGGCCAGCGCACCGTACAGGAACGCCAGCGCGCCGATGGCGAACCGGGAGCCGGTCCACGCGGCGTTGAGCGCGGCCTCGTGGTAGAACCCGGCTTCCTCGGCCGCCCGGTCCAGCTCGTTCGGGGGCTGGGTGGTCTGCTCAGCCATGGCTATGCCTCCACTGCGGTGCTGGCTGTCCCGGCGCTCGCGTAAGAAGCGCTGACCACGCCGACCGGCGGGTGCAGGTCGGCAACCGGCGGGGCGTCCTTCACGCCGTAGTCATACGGGCCGGACAGCACCACCGGGATGTGCTCGAAGTTGCCGGGCGGCGGGGGCGAGGCGACCTGCCATTCCAGGCCGCGCGAATTCCACGGGTTCGCGACCTCGCGCTCCCGGACGATCACCGTGGACCAGATGAAGTTGATCACGAAGAGCAGGATCGAGCCGCCGAGCAGGAACGAGGAGATCGACGCCCAGTCGTTGAGCCCGGTCAGGTTCGTCGCGTACTCGAAGACCCGGCGCGGCTGGCCGAGCATGCCCACCGCGAACAGCGGCAGGAAGGTGGAGTTGAAGAAGATGAACATGGTCCAGAAGTGGATGTAGCCCAGCTTCTGGTTCAGCTTGACGCCCATCATCTTCGGCAGCCAGTAGTAGCAGGCGCCCATGAACGCGAAGATGAGGCCGCCCATGATCGTGTAGTGGAAGTGGGCCATCACGAAGAAGCTGCCGTGCTCGGTGGTGTCGGCCGGGACATCGGACAGGAAGACCCCGGAGATGCCGCCGATCAGGAAGTTGAAGTACAGCCCCAGGGCGAACAGCATCGGCACCGTGAACCGTATCTTCGCTTTCCAGAAGGTGCCCATGGCCACGAGGTAGATGAACCCGGTCGGGATCGAGATCAGCTCGGTGGTCAGCATGAACAGCGGCCGCATCTCCGGGTTGATGCCGCTGTCGAACAGGTGATGCTGCCAGACGAAGAAGCTGAGCAGGGCCACCCCGATCATGCCGGCCCCGGCCACCCGGTAGCCGAACAGCGGTTTGCGGCAGAACACCGGGATGATCTCGGACACGATGCCGAACCCGGGCAGGGCCAGGATGTAGACCTCCGGGTGCCCGAAGAACCAGAACAGGTTCTCGTACAGGTAACTGCTGCCGCCCAGCGTGTTGACGAAGTTCGCGGTCTGCGCGGTGCGGTCGAGGATGAGCAGGTACATGCCGGCGACCAGGACCGGGGTGGCCAGCACCATCAGGAAGGAGACGGTGACCATGGACCAGACGAACATCGGCAGCCGGCTCCACCGCATGCCGGGCGCCCGGTAGTTGATCACGGTCACGATGATGTTGAACCCGGCCAGGCAGATCGAGATCCCCATCAGGCCGAAGGCCACCGCGTAGGAGTCCATGCCCTCGGTGGCCTGCACGCTCAGCGGCGCGTACCCGGTCCACCCGGTGGGGAACCCGCCGATCAGCACGCTGGACAGCAGGATGATGAACGACGCCGGGGTGAGCCAGAACGACAGCGCCTCCAGCCGGGGGAACGCCATCCGCTTGGACCCGATCATCAGCGGCATCAGGTAGTTGCCGAACGGGCCGAGCACGACCGACGACATCAGCATCATCATCATCGTGCCGTGCTCGCCGACCACCATCAGGTAGGCGCTGGAGCTCATGATGTGGTAGCTCGGCGAGAGCAGCTCGGTCCGGATGGCCATGGCGAACAGGCCCGCGGTGCAGAAGTAGATGATCATCCCGACCAGGTACTGGATGCCGACCACCTTGTGGTCCAGCGAGAACCGGAAGTACCGGGCCACCCCGCCGAAGGCTTCCTCTTCTTCCTCGGCCGCCGGGACCGGCTTGCCGAGGATCTGGCGGCCCAGGTCGTTGAACACGCCCAGCCCGGCCAGCCAGCCGACCACGGCGATCACGTAGCCGAGGACGAGCGGGAAGTCGTTCATGTCCGACAACAGCGTTCCGCTCATAGCCGGAGGACAGGAAGTTGCCCAGCCAGTGACCGACGAAGTAGCCGATGATGGCGCCGATGATCCCGGTGTGCATGGCCGGGCGCATCCACCAGGGCCGGGCCAGGCGCGGGCCGACCGGTCCAGATCCCGCCGGCTGCTGCGCCTTCTCCGGCTCTATCTCGATGGACATCCGGTCACCTCTTCATCGCAGTATTGGCGGGAATCGGGAAAGTCGCCTGCGGCGCGCGCCGGCGCGCGGTGGCTCCGCCGGTCATGGCGACACCGGGTCAGTAGACGGGTAGTAGTAGCCGTTGGCGCCGGTGATCCCGGCCACCTTCACGACTTCCTGGCCGAGCTGCGGGACCACCGTCGGGTCGTAGGTGGTCGCGTAGGGCGGGAGCGCGGCGAGCAGGCCTATCTGGTGCTCCCGCAGCTGGGTGCCCCGGGCCCAGGCCTGGAACGCGGTGGGAGTGGTCACCCGGCCGGAGTTGAACATGGCGCCGTGCCAGATCCCGCACAGCTCACTGCAGCGGACGGTGAACCCGCCGGTCTGCTGGGGGGTCGTGTAGGCCACGTTGTCCACGTTCGGGTTGGCGTCGGCCTTCACCCCGAGCTGATAGGCCCAGAAGCTGTGGATGACATCCAGCGACGTCACATGGAACTCGACCGTCCGGTTCACCGGCAGTACCAGCTGGGTGCTCTCCATCCCGCCGAACTGCGGGTAGCGATAGGTGAACTGCCACTGCTGGCCGATCACCTGAACCTGGAGCAGGTTGTCCCCGGAAGGCTTCCAGACCGGCAGCGGGCCTTGACCGGCGCCCGCGCCGGCCGGCACGATCAGCTCGACGGTGCCGAACACGAACGCGGCCAGCACGATCACCGCGGTGGCGCCGATCCAGGTGGCCTGGACCCCGGTGTGCCCGAAGAGCGGCGGGCCATCGTCGTCGTCACCGTCCCGGTGACGCCAGTTGACCAGCGTGTAGCCGAAGTAGATCCAGACGAACAGCATGACCGGCGCAGCCGCCAGGGCCAGCACCGCGATATCGAACTGCTGGTGGCGGGCGGACGAGGACATGTCACCCGGTGGCATGTGCGGGTACCAGGCGAACCAGATGAGCAGGTCGGCGGCGAGGGCCAGCACGACCCAGATCAGGAGGATCCGCAGGCCGTGATTCGGTTCTGCCCTGCCGTCTGCCCTGCCGGGGGCCGCCGGGGCCTGGGACTCGGCCATCAGGCTGACACCTCCATGTTGCCCATCATGTAACCGAGCGTCTGCATCGGGCCGCCGTTGCCGTCCAGGAAGCCGCCGCCGCAGGGGATGAAGCACTGCCAGCGGTAGGTCCCCGTGTGGTTCGGGGTCATGAAGCTGAACTTCTCCATCGAGTGCGGGCCCTCGGTGCAGGGCGAGTCGCTGCAGGCTTCCTTGTTGAACAGCAGGGTGTTGGGCGAGGCCATCGGGACGTACACGTGCAGGCTGGGGATCGCGAACGTGTGGCCGACGCTGCAGTGCGACCAGGTGTTGATGACCGAGAAGATCTTGGGTGGCCCGAGTGGCTGGCCGACGGTCTTGAACTGCTGCACGCTGGCTTTCCCGCCGATGGTGCCCTGGATCTGGCTCCAGTAGTTGTTGCGGGCCGGCGTGCAGCCGTCGTAACCCAGGATGGTCATGTTGACCCGGGTGTTCTTCGGCACCTGGAACAGCGTGGTGTGCACCCAGGCCTTGGTCTTCGGGTCCTGCACGAAGTAGCTGACCCAGTCAGGCCTGCTGGCGGAATCGTTCTGCGGGTCCTCCTGCATGACCACGTTCACCACTCCGCCGGACGCCTCCGGCGAGTAGTTCACCACTGCGAGGCTGCCGCCCAGGTAGTGGATGACGATGAAGACCGCACCGGCGACCACGGCGGCGAACGCCACCAGGAGGGTCACGATACGGGCCGGCAGAGACACCAGTCACCACCTCGCTTCTTCGCGGCGCCTCGCGCACACGACTGGCCGGCCGCAATGTCCCAGAACTTGCGGGCCGGAGGTCTCGTCTGGACCTGATCTTGCGATCGTTCGCGGTGCGTCGGCAACAGCGCTGGCCTTGAATGACGAAATTGTCATGATCAGGACGTCTCGCCCGGGTAACTTTCTGTCTAGACTCATTGCCGATTACATTAAGTCTCGATCCACTAACTGATTGTTACCGCTCAGGGCTGATGCAACACCTCTGATCACAGAACGGGTGCTGCAATGGTTTGCTAACGCCCTCTAGGGTTGACCACACCCCTCCAGGCGGTACATCCTCGGCTGAGGGGATCGTCCAGGCGGTGGCTCGCCACCGCGCCGCGCTGACGCGTCGCCCAGATAAGCCCATGCAACGTAATCCACCTGCGAAGATGGCTCCCCTGCCCGGGGTGTACCCCACGGCGGCGCGGCTCCTTGTCGTTGATGACGAGCCGCAGATCCGGGAGTTCATCGCCCGTGCCCTGACGGCTGCCGGTTATGCAATCGATTTTGCAGGATCGGGTAAAGAAGGTCTAAGCCAGGCCACGGCAGGCGACTATGACCTGGTCATCCTGGACCTGGTGATGCCGGACATGGATGGGCGGGAGATCCTCGCCCGGCTCCGGCACGAGCGGCCTGACCAGGCTGTCCTCGTGCTCTCCTGCCTGGCAGACGTCACGACTAAGGTGGATTGCCTGGAATTGGGGGCCCAGGACTACCTGACCAAGCCGTTCTCCCTGGCCGAACTGCTGGCCCGGGTGCGGGTCAGGCTCCGCGACGACGGCCACCCGGTGAACGAGGTCCTCAGGGCAGGAGAACTCGTGCTTGATTTCGGCCGGCTGGAAGCCAGCATCGGGCATGGCCCGGTGCCGCTCACCCGCCTGGAGTTCCTGCTGCTCCGTGAGCTGATGGAGCACGCCGGGCAGTCGGTTTCCAAAGGGCAGCTGCTCGCCTCGGTGTGGGGGTACGACTTCGATCCGGGTTCCAACGTGGTCGACGTCTGCGTCCGCCGCCTGCGCTCGAAACTCGGCTTCGGCCTGATCAAGACGGTGCGTGGTGAGGGATACCAGCTCACCGCGTAGCGGTGCCACGCCGCTGGCCCCCGCACCGCTGGCCCCCGCACCACTGGCCCCAGGGTCGATGGACGCCGGGCCGGCGGAACCGGGCCTGCACTCTGGCGAGACGGGCAGGTCCTGGCCCCGGGCCCCGCTCCCGGCGGGGCTGTGGCATTCGCTCCCGGCCGGGCTGGCCTTCACCCGGGGCGCGAGCCGCCGCGCCAGCGCGCGGGCCGCCCGGGACCGCGGCAGCTTCAGCTGGCCGTGGCGGGTCGCCTGGGTCGACGTGGCGTGGGTCCTCTTCTCCGTGGTGAACCTGATCTTCATCCTGGTGTTCTCGCGCTGGGAGACGATCCCGTTCCACTTCATCTGGATCAGCCTGACGCTGCTTTACGGGTTCCGGGTCTGGGCTACCCGGCCCACGCTGTGGGTACTCGCGGTGGTCATGGCGACCACGTTCGCCGCGATCGGCTGGGACGTCTACGAGGGCGCCCAGTCGGTGGACGAACTCAACGAGGTCCCGCTGATGGCCGCGATGTTCTGGCTGATGGTGTGGCACGCCCAGCGCCGGCTGGACGCCGACCACGAACGGGATCTGGTCAGCGACGAGAACGCGCGGCTGCTGGCCACCCAGCGCCGGTTCCTGCAGGACGCCTCGCACCAGCTGCGCACGCCCATCACCATCGCCCTCGGCCACGCCGAATTGCTGGCCCGGGAACTCACCGACCGGACCGAGCGGCGGGATATCGAGGTGGTGGTGGGTGAGCTGTCCCGGCTGCGGCGGCTGGGTGAGCGGCTGCTGGTCATCGCCGCCTCCGAGGACCCCGACTTCCTCCGCCCGGAGCCGATCGCCCTGGACCGGTTCATGATGGACGTCATCGGGCGCTGGCGGCCGACCGCGGACCGGCAGTGGCAGCTCGGCCGGCTGGACCCGGTCACGATCGGCGCCGACCGCGAGCGCCTCGGCCTCGCGGTGGACGCGCTGCTGGAAAACGCCGTCCGGCACACCGGCTGCGGCGACACGATCCAGCTTTCGGTGCTGGTGAGCGGGCCGGACCTGCCGGTGCGTATGATCGTCGCGGATACCGGCCAGGGGATCGCGCCCAGCGAACTCGAGCACATCTTCGACCGCTTCCGGACCGGGTCGCCGCCCGGCGGCGCCGCCGGGGGCACCGGGTCCAAGGGCACCGGGCTGGGCCTGGCCCTGGTGCGGGCGGTGGCCCACGCGCACGGCGGCGACGTGCGGGTGCGCAGTACTCCCGGCGCGGGCAGCGAGTTCGAGATGGTCCTCCCGGCCCCAGCGGTGAGCACCGGCGCGATGTACCCTGCGCTGCCGCTGAACTGGTCCGGAGGCCCACCGGAGCCCGCGCCGGACCGGACCCTGAAGGACGATCCATGGCCGAGTAGGAACCGATGACCCAGGAACCAACGCGCACCCAGCAGCACGAGCGGAGGGCGGATCCGCCCGTGCCGCCGGCCCATGGTGCGCCTTTTGATCCCGAACGAGGCGTGGCCGGGCAGCCCCACCACGCCACGGCCGCAGAGGCCGGGCCAGCCCGCCGCGCGGCCGGCTGGTTCGGCGGGCTGAGCCGGGGCCGCAAGCTGGCTCTGACCTGGTCAGCCTCGGTCCTGGCCGTGGTGGTCGCGCTGCTCGCCATCGGCGCCACCTCCGGCGGGTCCCCCACGCATGCACCCCCGCCCCGCGCCCAGGCGTTCACGCTGTCCGAACTTGGGCACCCCGGCCAGCACATATCCCTGGCCCAGTACGCCGGCCACCCGCTGATCCTGAACTTCTTCGCCTCCTGGTGCGAGCCGTGCCAGCGGGAGACCCCGCTGATCGCGCGGTTCTACCGCAGCCACCGGCACAGCGTCATCATCATCGGCATCGACGTGAACGACACCAGCTCGGCGGGCCTGGCCTTCGCCCGGAAAATGGGCGTGGCCTACCCGGTCGCGTCCGACCCGGCGCCGATGACCATGGCGCTCAGCTACGGGGTGTCCGCGCTGCCGCAGACCTTCTTCCTCAACGCGCAGCACCGCATCGTCAAGCGGGTGATCCGGGCGGTGACCCTCACCGACCTGAGCAGCGGGGTAGCCATCATGAGCAAGCAGAGCGCACGGAGCTGACCCGAGTGGACGCCCCGACCCGTACCGACCCGCCGTATGTCCCAATCCGGACCAGCCGGTGGGCCCCCCATCAGAGGGCCCCCCGCTGGCTGCTGCTCGCTGGCGCGCTGATCGTCGTGGGAGTTGTGCTGGTCGCCCTGACGCACAAGCCCTCCCGGTCGCAGCAGGCCGGCGACCTCAACGGGGTCCTGAAGGACATGACCGCCGACATCCAGTCATGCGCGGGCGGCGTCGGCGAGTCCTTCTCGGCCCTGCACCGGGTCCAGGCCGGGGAGAACTCAGCGAAGAATGTCCGGGCCACCATCAAGATCGCCCGCTACGGCGCGGCCAACTGCTCCCCCGCCAACAACGAGCTGCTCGGTGACCTCACCCAGTACCAGGTGACCGAGTCGCTCGCCGCATTCCACCTGGAGACTGCGGTCAACGAGCTGGTCACCTGGGCGTTCCCGTACGCCCAGCGGGTACAGAACGACGTGGCGAACCAACTCGGCGCGCAGGACGCGGCCAAGCGGCAGCAGTACGCAGCGGCGCTGCAGCGGGACACCAACGACCTGAACCGGCAGAGAGCCAAGATCGACAGGATCCTCACCAAGGCGATCGCCGCGACCGGGGCCACGGCCCGGCCGCCGCGCCTGCCGGGCTAGCCCCACGGACCTGGAGCGGCATGCACGGACGGGTGAGGAGCCGGACAGCGGTCTGGGTGCTGGCCGGCGGCGCGGCGCTCGCGATCGCCCAGGGCGCTCCGGGTCTCACCGCGCTGGCCCCGGTCCGGCGGCGGTTCCCCGGGCTGGCGGGCGCCGGGCGGCCGGGATCAGTGCAGGCGACCCTGGCCAGCACCCTGGACGGCGGGGCGACGGTGCTGCTGCACGATTCCGAGGCCGCGGCCCCCGCAGGCACGGCGGCGGCGGCCCTGGGCGCGCTGCCCTGGCTGCTGGACGAGTGCGCCCGCCGCGGGCTGCGGGCAGGCCCGCTCGCCGGGCATCTGGCGGACGGTCCCCGGCCCGGATGACCACACCCTGTTTACGCGATGAGCACCGGGCTCACGAGATGACCACCGCCTCAGGAGTTGACCACCGGGGCTCAGCAGAAATTAAAGCAGTCCCATGCGGGAAGTAAGGGGTGACATCGGGCTGAGGAATCCTCAGGGCATCTTCAGCTCACGTCCAGGCTCGTGGTGCTTACTGGAGGTTGCCTGAGAACAGCGGGCCACGAGCCGGCCGCTCATCAAGGCAACGACGCAACGTAGGCTGACTTCCGGGCAAAGGTGATACGGATGCAAGAAGGTCAGGACCGGAGTGGGGACCAACCGCCGGAATACCTGGGTGCGTGGTCGCCCATCCCGGCCGAGGACCAGCCGGACCGGCCCGCTGGTGACGAGCCGGCCGCCACCGGGAGCCTGGCTGAGCAGGATGAGCCCGCCGCACCGGAAGGCACCTGGATAGTCCCGGCCGCGGGTGATGAGCGGTCCGGCACCCAGGGACCGGACTCCGCCGGGTCCGTACCTCAGGAGCAGGGTCTTCAGGAGCAAGGTCTTCAGGGACAGGACCGTCCGGGGGCGGACCAGCCTGAGCACGGCCTGGCGGGCCTGGGCTTCGGGGGCCAGCCAGACGCTGCCCAGCCCGGCTACGGTCAGGCTGGCTACGGTCAGGCCGCCCCCCCGCAGGGCGGATACCCCCAGCCCGGCCCGGGCCAGCCCGGGTACGGCCAGCCGGGACCCAGCCAGCCAACCGCTGCGTTCGGCCAGCCCGGCTACGGGCAGCCCGGATACACGCCGCCTCAGTACGGACCGCCCCAGTACGGGCCACCCCAGTACGGCCAGCCCCAGTACGGCCAGGCCCAGTACGGCCAGCCGGGAGCCAACCAGCCAACGGCCGCGTTTGGCCAGGCCGCGGCCTCGGGCGGTTACGGCCAGCCCGGCCAGCCGACCGAGCCCGGCCAGCCCGGCTACGGTCAGCCCGGGGGCTACGGTCAGCCCGGCCAGCCCGGCCAACCGGGCGGCTACGGCCAGCCCGGGGGCTATGGCCAGCCGGGCGGCTACGGCCAGCCCGGGGGCTATGGTCCCCAGGACCCCTGGGGCCCCCCGCCGGGCGGGTCCGGGAGCGGCTGGGGTTCGGGCGACGTCATCGGCTACGGCGGCCCGGGGCCGGAACGCCCACGGCGCCGTGGTAGCCGGGCCCTGGTCTACGTGGTGGTGGCCGCGCTGGCCGCGGGGGCCGGGGCCGGCGCCGTGGTGGCGCTGAACCACGGCTCCCAGTCCGGCAACACCATCTCCTCCCAGCAGATACCCTCGCCGAACCGCAACGCGGCCGGCGGCGCCAACACCGCCAACATCGACGAGCAGTCGGTGGCGAACAAGGTCGAGCCGGGCATGGTGTACATCAACTCCACGCTCAAGTACCAGGACGGCGCGGCCGCCGGGACCGGCATGATCCTGTCCTCCAACGGCGTGGTGCTGACCAACAACCACGTGGTCGAGGGCTCCACCCACCTGACCGCGACGACCGTGGTGGCCGGGAAGAAGTTCCAGGCCAAGGTCATCGGCGTGGACCCCTCCGACGACGTGGCCCTGATCAAGCTGCAGGGCGCCTCCGGGCTGAAGACGGTGCAGGTCGGTGACTCGTCCAAGGTCAGGCTGGGCACCGGGGTCGTGGCCATCGGGAACGCCGGCGGAACCAGCAGCCCCACCGTGACCAGCGGGGCGATCACCGCGCTGGGCCGGACCATCACTGCCAGCGACTCAGGCAGCGGCCAGAACACCGAGACCCTGCACAACATGCTGCAGACCAACGCCGCGATCGCGGAGGGCGACTCGGGCGGCGCGCTGGCCAACGCGGCCGGCCAGGTGGTCGGCATGAACACCGCGGCGAACAGCCAGTCGCTGGGCGGGCCCGGGACCTCGATGGGATTCGCGATCCCGATCAACCGGGCGCTGGCCATCGCTAAGAAGATCGCTTCGGGAGACACCAGCGGCGGGATCCTGATCGGGCCGAAGGGCTTCATGGGCGTGGGCGTGGACGCGGTCAAGGACGCCAGCGCCTGCCTGGCGCAGAGCGGCGTCCAGCAGGGCTACCAGGTGCCGACACAGTCCGGAGCGCTGGTCTGCAACGTGTACCAGGACACCCCGGCGTACAAGGCGGGCGTCCGGCCCGGCGATGTGATCACCGGGGTCAGCGGCCAGTCGGTGAGCACGGCGAGCGCCCTGACCGGCGTGATGCTCAAGTACAAGCCGGGCGCCACGGTCTCGCTGACTTGGGTGGACGCGCAGAAGCAGAGCCACACCTCGTCGCTTAGGTTGATCCCCGGGCCGGCGAAGTAGGGCGCTCGGGACGGGCTTCCGGGGCCGGTCCCTTGATCTAAGGACAATAAGTCCTTAGATCAAGGGACCGGCCCCGGCGCGTTGGCTGGTGCCGCGCTTCACTGGCCGTTTGTCTGTGGTGCGCGACCAGGTGGGGTCTGGCTTGGCTTGGGACGCTGGTCCAGGGCGTTAGGAAGTTAGCCAGGAACTGGGTTAGGTGGTTAGCCAGGTGCGGAGGTGGGTCTCTACTTCGGTGATTTGGGAGATGGGGACGTGTTCGGCGCGGGAGTGGGCGACTTCTGGGTCGCCGGGGCCGTAGTTGAGTGCGGGCATGCCGAGTTCGGCGAAGCGGGCCACGTCGGTCCAGCCGAACTTGGCCCGCGGCGTGCCGCCCACCGCTGCGAGCAGGGTGGCGGCGGCGGGGTCGGCCAGCCCCGGGCGGGCCCCGGCGGCCCAGTCGGTGAACTCCACGTCCCAGCCCCGGAAGATCTCCCGCACGTAGTCCTGGGCCTGCTCCACGGTGCGGTCCGGGGCGAAGCGGTGGTTCACGGTGACCACGCACTCGTCCGGGATGACGTTGCCCGCCACTCCCCCGCTGATATAGACGGCGTTCAGCCCTTCGTGGTACCTGAGGCCCTCGACCTCTGGTTGCCGGGCCACGTAATTGCGCAGCACGTCCAGGATGGGTCCCGCCTGGTGGATGGCGTTAGTGCCATTCCAGGACCTGGCGCTGTGGGCGCGCTCGCCGGTCGCGCGGACCTCCGCCCGCATGGTTCCCTGGCAGCCGCCCTCGATGATCGCGCTGGTCGGCTCGAGCAGCACGGCCAGGTCGCCGTCCAGCAGGTCCGGGGAATTGCGGGACAGCCGGAGCAGGCCGTTGCGTTCGGCTTCGACTTCCTCGCCGTCGTAGAACACGTAGGTCACGTCGCGGTTCGGCTCGGGCAGGGAGGCCGCCAGGCGGAGCTGGACCGCGACGCCGGACTTCATGTCGCAGCCGCCGCACCCGTACAGCAGGTCGCCGTCGAGGCGGGCCGGGAGGTTATCGGCGATCGGCACGGTGTCGATGTGCCCTGCCAGTACCACCCGCTCCGGCCGGCCCAGCATGGTCCGGGCGACCATGGCGTTGCCGTCCCGGAACAGCTCCAGGTGCGGGATGCGGCGCAGCGCGGCGTCGATCATCTTGGCCAGGCGTTCCTCATCACCGCTGACCGAGGGTATGTCTACCAAGGCCGCGGTCAGTGCCGCCGGATCCTGGGAAAGGTCAAGGTCTAGGTCCACGCGGGGAGCCTAGCCGGACATGATGGCCACACCAGCACCGCCCACGCCGAACGGAGAGCTCATGTTCCACGTTGACTCGGAGGTCGGCCGGCTCCGCCAGGTCGTGCTGCACCGCCCCGAACTGGAGCTCAAGCGGCTCACTCCGGATAACGCCAGCGAGCTTCTGTTCGACGGAGTGCTGTGGGCCGAGCGGGCCCAGGCAGAGCACGACGAGTTCGCGGAAGCGCTGCTGGCCCGGGGCGTGGCCGTGCACTACTACGGGGACCTGCTGACCCAGACGCTGGAGATCTCCCAGGCCCGGAACTACATCATGGACCGGGTCTTCGACTCCCGGCTGAACGGGCCGCTGGCCTGCGCGGCGCTGCGGGCCGCGGTGGAGGGACTCCCGTCCCCGGTGCTGGCTCAGGCCCTGACCGGCGGGATCACCAAGCAGGAGATCCTGGAGCTGACCCCGGAGCCGAAGAGCATCGCGTTCCATTCCCTGGAGGCCGGCAGCTTCGTGCTCGCGCCGCTGCCCAACCTCCTCTACCAGCGGGACACCTCGTCCTGGATCTACGGCGGGGTTTCGGTGAACGCCATGGCCATGCCGGCCCGGATGCGTGAGACCGTCAACGACGAGGCCATCTACCGCTGGCACCCGATGTTCTCGGGCGGCGGCTTCGAGGTCTGGTACCACGGCGCGGACGCGGCCCCGGCCACCATCGAAGGCGGCGACATCCTGGTCATCGGCAACGGCGCGGTGCTGGCCGGGATGAGCGAGCGGACCACCCCGCAGGCGGTCGAACTGATCGCGCACCGGCTGTTCTCGGCCGGGGCGGCCCGCTGCCTGGTCGCCATCGACATGCCGAAAGCGCGGGCGTTCATGCACCTGGACACCGTGATGACCATGTGCGACTACGGCGTGTTCACCAAGTACATGAATCTGGGCATGCTGCCGTCGTACACGGTCGAGCCAGGGGCCAGCGCCCGCGAGCTCAAGGTCACCGACCATCCGCCGGAGGACATGCACACCGCGATCGCGGCCGCGCTCGGCCTGCCCGGCATCAAGGTACTGACCGCCAGCCAGGACCCGGCGGCGGCGCAGCGCGAGCAGTGGGACGACGGCTGCAACGTGCTGGCCATCGAGCCCGGCGTGGTCGTCGCCTACGACCGCAACGTCACCACGAACACGTACCTGGAGGAGAACGGCGTCGAGGTGGTACGGGTACCCGGCAGCGAGCTGGGCCGGGGCCGGGGCGGGCCGCGCTGCATGACCTGCCCCATCGAGCGCGACGCCTGAACATGGCGCGCGACCCGCTCAGCGGGGGTCGCGTCACTCAATGACCTCCCGCTTGATCTCGGCGCCCCGGTCATCCCGGTAGCGGACCTGCATCTGGCTGCCGTCCAGGTCCAGGACGGCGAACCCGAAACGGGCCCAGCAGTCACCATCCGGGTCCTCCAGGAAACCTGCCGCTTCCCATACTCCCGGCGGCTTGACCGGGTCGCCGGCCGCGTACGTCTGGAGGACGGGAACGCCGCCGTGTCCCAGGCAGCGCGGGAACCGGACGCCGTGGGCGGCCTCGAACCCCATGCAGCGGTGCTCGTGCCCCCACCACCACGCGGCCACCCGCCCGCTGTCCAGGACCGGGCCGAGCTTGGCGGGCAGCACCGGGCCGAGGTCGGCCGGCTCGTACCCGGACATCAGCTGGTGGTGGCTCAGCAGCACCAGCTTGCGCCCCGGCGTCTCCCGGGCTATTTCCGCAACGAAACCCGCTTGCGGGTCTTCGAGCACTCCGGAAGCGCCTTTGGACATGACGTCCGTATCCCAGGACGTGTCCAGGCCCACGAAGTCCCACGAAGGCGCGGAGAGCCGGAAGAAACTGGTCGGCGCGCCGTCGGCCGAGTGCTGGCCGGCGAACCGCGGGTCGCCCAGAAGCGTCTCGAAGTAGCCGAAGCCACCGCTGTACATGTCGTGATTGCCGTTCAGCGACCACGACGTCGCCCCGGCCCGGGCCTGCTCCGGCGTCACCGGCCAGCAGGCCAGCACATGCTGGCGGATTTCGCTGGGCAGCCCGGAATAGTACACATCGCCGAGATGGATGACGTGCGCCTCCCGTCCGTTGGCCAGGGCATCGGCGACCTCCTCGGCCATATATGAGGCCACGGCCCGTGCTCTGGGCAGCCCGGTCCCCCAATCTCCCACCACCACCAGCCGCGCCGAGTCGCTGATCGCGTGCTCGGCGGGCCGGGGATTGAAAGGGTGATTGCCCCTGGCCAGGTGACTCAGCATCGATCTGGCAATCTTGATGACCCAGTCCGGGTCGCCCGGTGAGAAGGTCCCGGGGTGCAGGAGCGCCTCGGCGGTGTGCGTGATGGTCAACCACAGACTCCGGTCCAAGGGCGTCCGGTCCACCACGCCCTGCTCCCGGAGGGCGCCGGACACGGCGCTCTGCACCAGGCTGACCGCCGGCTCGCGCGACAGGTAGGGCACCATCTGGCCCTCCGCCCCGCCCGACGAGACGTCTGCGGTACCCGGGCCCGGGAGCACGGCGCGTACCTTGGCCTGCGGGTCGCCTTCTCCGGGGATCACCTGCGCGGCGGCCGCTGTTGCCTCCCCCAACTGGTCAGAGCCCACGACGCCGCGGACGGCGGCCACGTACCGCCGGACCGAATCCCGGTCGTACGCCTGCTCGATCATGGAAGCCCCCTTCAGCCGTGAACGACCCGCCCAGCGCGCGGAGACTCCCGCTACCGCGCCTCCGGAATCTGCCTGACCGCATCATCCCGCTGGCCGGGGGCGCGGCGGTAGCCCGATGGGGATGGTGGTGCAGCCGGCCGGTCCGCCCGATTAACCGAAATACTGGAATTGAATGCTTTTCGGTTTCGGGCAATTAGCTGCCTGCCCTCCTCGTCGCATAGTGACACAGTCGGGAAAATGTGACCTCTTGGCTTTCTGCCGGTTAATTGATCCGCTACGTTGACCCAGCAGGGGGGGCATTCCTTCCGGCCAGAATAATCACAGGGGGGGCACATATGAAGATGGCGCGTGCTATTCCGGTCCTTTCAGGCGGGACCGCGGCAGTGCTGGTCATGATGGCTGCGGCGCCCGCCCTGGCGAGCCCGGGCCGGGCCGGTCATTCGCGGAGCGCCGGTCACACCAGGATCACCTCGATCCTGAAGTCCGGGGACACGGTCACCGGCGTCCGGGGCTCGGGGGGCCGCGGTGTGGTGCTGACCGGCTCGGTGACCACCAGTAGCGGCTCGCAGGTCCCGTTCCTGTTCCGTGGCCGTCTCGCCAGAGCGGCTGGGGCGGCAGTTTCCGTGCTGCACCCGGCCTTCCGCCAGGTCACCTCGGCCACCTTCTACGGCCCCAACACGCACCTGTTCAACCCCCGGGCGATCCCGCGCGGGGACGTCCGGGCGGTGGGCAGCTACGTCTCGTCCGCGTCGCGCCAGGGCGTGCACGACCAGGGCATGATCTACCTAGGGCCGCTCAGCGGCCGGGGCGGCTCCTGGAGGTCCATCGACGTGCCCGCGAACGGCAGGCATGTCACCGGGCACGTCCGGGCCTGCCCGCGATCCCGGCCCCGGTGCTTCGTGATGGACACCATCGCGCACAGCACGATGGGCGACCTGGTGGTGGGCAACTACGACCTGAAGCCGATGGTGCACGGAGGCCTCGTATCGGGCAACGCGTTCATCTACAACATCGTCAGGCACCAGTGGACCCTGCTCCAGATGCACGGCAGCCTGTCCACGAAGACCTCGCTGTACGGCATCTGGCAACACGGCGGCCCCGGGAGCCCGCGCTACACGCTGGCCGGCGGGTCCTCAGCCCGTGGTCTCCAGCGCGCATTCCTGATCAACTACAACGAGCGGACCGGCGCCTTCGGCCGACCGGCTTTCTACGTCAACAACAACCGGCCCACCGCGTTTACCCATTTCGATGGGATCACCGCCGTCCGGGGTGGGTTCAACCTCGTCTCGATTAGCAACGGCCATTCCCCGGCGCTGGTGTTCGTCCCGGTGCGGGGCCGGTCCTTCGGCCGGGCGCGGTGGTCTCCGGTCAACGTCGCCGGGAGCGCGGTGTGCCCGTGCAGCGCCGTCACCGGGAACACCGTGTGGCGCAACCACATCATGGGACTGTTCGTCCCGAAGAGCTCCCCGGCACCGCACACCTACCTGGCCACCGTCCGAGCTGGATGACGCGCGCTCATCCCGCTGGCCGGGGGTGCGGCGGTGGCCCGATGGGGATAGTGGTGAGCCCGGCCGGTCCGCCCGATTAACCGAAATACTGGAATTGAATGGTTTGGTTCCGGTGAATTACCCTGCCTGCCCGCCTCGACGCATAGTGACACAGTCGGGAAAATGTGACCCTTGGCTTTCTGCCAGCTAATTGATCCGCTACGTTGACCCAGCAAGGGGGGCGCATTCCTTCCGGCCAGAATAATCACAGGGGGGCACATATGAAGATGGCGCGTGCTATTCCGGTCCTTTCAGGCGGGACCGCGGCAGTGCTGGTCATGATGGCTGCCGGGCCGGCCCTGGCGAGCCCGGGCCGGGCCGGTCATTCGCGGAGCAGCAGTCACACCAGCATCACCTCGATCCTGCAGGCGGGGAACACCGTCACCGGAGTCCGCGGCTCGGGCGGCGATGGCGTGGTACTGACCGGCCTGGTCCCCGGCAGCAGCAGCTCGGCGGCGTTCCTGTTCCGTGGCCGCCTCGCCAGAGCGGCTGGGGCGGCAGTTTCCGTGCTGCACCCGGCCTTCCGCCAGGTCACCTCGGCCACCTTCTACGGCCCCAATACGCATCTGTTCAACCCCCGGGCGATCCCGCGCGGGCAGATCCGGGCGGTCGGCAGCTACATCTCGTCGGCCGCACCTCAGGGTGTACACAACCAGGGCATGATCTACCTTGGCCCGCTCAGCGGCCGCGGCGGCTCCTGGACGTCCATCGACGTGCCCGCGTACGGCAGGCACGTCACCGGGCACGTCCGGGCCTGCCCGCGATCGCGGCGCGGATGCCACGTGCTGGACACCATCCCGCACAGCACGATGGGCAATCTGGTGGTAGGCAACTACAACCTGAACCCGACAGTGCGGGGGGGCCTCGTCTCGGGCAACGCGTTCATCTACAACATCACCCGCCGCCAGTGGACCCTGATCCAGATGCACGGCAGCCTGTCCACGAAGACCACGCTGTACGGCATCTGGCAGGACGGCGGCCCGCGAAGCCCGCGCTACACGCTGGCCGGCGGGTCCTCAGCCCGCGGCGGCCAGCGCGGATTCCTGATCAACTACAACGAGCGGACCGGCGCCTTCGGCCGGCCTTTCTACACCTACAACAACAAGCCCGCCATATTCACCCACTTCGAGGGGATCACCGCCGTCCGGGGCGGGTTCAACCTCGTGGGCATGGGCCTCGGCCGTTCCCCGGCGCTGGTGTTCATCCCGGTGCGGGGCCGGTCCTTCGGCCGGGCGCGCTGGCATCAGGCCAACGTCGGCGGGAGCGGACTGTGCCCGTGCAGCGCCGTCACCGGCAACACCGTGTGGCGCAACCACATCATGGGACTGTTCGTCCCGAACAGTTCCCCGGCACCGCACACCTACCTCGCCACCGTCCGGGCGCGGTAGGGGAAGGACCTGGCCGGCCTCGGAAACCGTGGCCAGGCCTCCGAGTTAACCGGTGATGGCGCTGATCGCCCGGGTCAGGGTGGTCGTGATCTGGCTCGGGGTGGCACCGGGACGGGCCCAGAAACGGAGCTCGATGTAGCCGTCATCATCAATGATGATCGTGATGTCGCGGCCGCCGGGCTGGGGCAGCCGGGCCGTGATGTCGGGGGTCTCGCGGGTGACGTTGAGGGCCGCGTTGAGGCCCGCGGCGATCAGCAGCCCGGTGAGGATCAGCATCCGCTGCATTGCCTCGTCCGGGTCCTCCTGGTCCGGGTTCGCTGGCGGGACTACAGGCTGAGCCGGGCCGGGGCCGGGAGGTGTCGTCTGCGGTGCGGATCGGACCCCGGGGCGGGGGTCCGATCCGCACCGGTAAGCGCTGGGGCGGGTGGTGGCCAGGGCGGCGTACAGGTCGGCGGGCTGGCGGATGAGGCCTGGATCCGGGCGCCACTCGCTGACCGGCACCACGCCCGGCGGCACCAGGGACAGGTCACCGAGCAGGGCGCTGACCTGGGCGTGGGAACGGGGCGTGATCCCGCCGGGCACGGCCTCGTTGTAGGCCGCGACGCCGGAGGTGACGGCGGCGGGAGCGAAATCGCTGGTCAGGTGGCTGATGGCCACGAAGCTGCCGGGAGCTAACCCGGCCGCCAGCGTGGCGAGGATGCCCGCCGGCTCGTCGGCGTCGGGCAGGAAGTGCAGCACGGCCAGGAGCAGGATCGCGGCGGGACGGGTGAAATCCAGGGTCCGGGCCGCCCCGGCCAGCACGGCGGCCGGATCGTGCAGGTCGGCGTCGAGATAGTCGCAGGCGCCGCCCGGCGAACTGCCCAGCAGGGCCCGGGCGTGGGCCAGGACGAGCGGGTCGTTGTCGGCGTAGACGATCCGGGCGGCCGGGTCGAGGGCCTGGGCTACCTCGTGGGTGTTGTCCGGGGCCGGTAACCCGGTGCCGATGTCGAGGAACTGGCTGATGCCCTGCTTTCCCGCCAGATACCGGACCACCCGGCCCAGGAACTGCCGGTTCGCCCGGGCCCCGGCCACCACCTGCGGCCGGTGACCCGCGACCCGCAGCGCGGCGTCGCGGTCGGCCGCGTAGTGGTCCTTCCCGCCCAGCCACACGTTGTACACCCGCGCCGGATGCGCCACCAACGGATCCAGAGCCGGGTCCGCAGCGCCAGTGTCGCGTGACTCATGGTTGCCTCTCCATACTGCCTGGGTGTCGGTCGCATCAGATGAAGCTAAGTATAGCCTAACCTAGCACAGCACAGCACAAGCTAGTACAGTCGCAGGTCAGTGATCCTGCTAGGTGACGGTGAACTTGTGCCCAGAGCGCATGTCGTTGCAGCCTGATTGCGCCTCTCGGCCGAACTGAGCCAGCAGATCGCTGACGGCGACTCCGGCGCAGATCGAGTCAGGTGACCAAGCCCCGGGTTCGCGGCTGCCGACGATCATGCAGCATCTCGCCGGAGCACGGCGTGGCGACCGCGCGGTCGTCAAGGTCCTCGTGGATCCTGAAGCGTGAGGGACTCGTCATCGGCTCAAGCGGTCATGGGACTTTCGTCGCCGAGCGGCCAGGTCAGTAGCACCATCGCCGAGACCATCCGCACGGCGCGGGGGTCTCAAACTTGGACAGTTAGTTGTCTTGAGGGATTCGTGTTTAGGCGGGTAAGTTTGGCGCCGTGACCGCTTCCCCGACTCCGACCATCGCCGAGGAGTTGCGCGGTGCTGGCCTGCGGGTGACGGCCGCCCGCGTCGCACTGCTTGAGACTGTCCGGGGCGGCGACCATCTCGGCGTCGAGGCGATCACCTCGGGGGTGCGCGATCGCATCGGCCATGTCTCCATGCAAGCCGTGTATGACGCCCTCAACGCCCTCACCGCGGCGGGACTCGTGCGCCGCATCGAGCCGGCCGGCAGCCCGGCCCGATTCGAGGGACGCCTCGGAGACAACCACCACCACGTCGTGTGCCGGTCGTGCGGTGCCGTCGCTGACGTCAACTGCGCGGTCGGCGAGGCGCCCTGCCTGACCGCGTCCGACGACCACGGCTTCTCCATCGACGAGGCCGAGGTCATCTACTGGAGTCTGTGCCCCGACTGTTCCACCGCCCGCAGTTCCTGAGCATCGTGATCCGCCTGATCCGAAAGGATTCTCATGACCGAGAACCATGATCCAGTAGTCGTCGAACCCGCGACTCCGGAGAGCGGGGGGGAATGCCCGGTCGCGCACGGCGGCCTGACCCCTCCCACCATGGGTGACGCCAACCATGACTGGTGGCCGAACAAGCTCAACCTGAAGATCCTGGCCAAGAACCCCGCCGTGGCCAATCCCCTGGGCGGGGAGTTCAACTACGCCGAGGCGTTCAAGACCCTCGACCTCGCGGCCGTGAAGCGGGACATCGCGGAAGTGCTGACCACCTCGCAGGACTGGTGGCCGGCTGACTTCGGCAACTACGGCCCGCTCATGATCCGGATGGCCTGGCACAGCGCGGGCACCTACCGCATCAGTGACGGCCGCGGTGGCGCGGGGGCTGGCCAGCAGCGCTTCGCGCCGCTCAACAGCTGGCCGGACAACGTCAGCCTGGACAAGGCCCGCCGCCTGCTGTGGCCGGTCAAGAAGAAGTACGGCCAGAAGCTCTCGTGGGCCGACCTCATTGTCCTCACCGGCAACGTCGCCCTGGAGTCGATGGGCTTCAAGACCTTCGGCTTCGGCGGTGGCCGCTCGGACGCCTGGGAGCCGGACGAAGACGTTTACTGGGGTCCCGAGACCACCTGGCTCGACGACGAGCGTTACACCGGCGACCGGGAACTCCAGGAGCCCCTCGGCGCGGTCCAGATGGGTCTCATCTACGTCAACCCGGAGGGCCCGAACGGCAACCCGGACCCGCTCGCCGCGGCCCGCGACATCCGCGAGACGTTCCGCCGCATGGCGATGAACGACGAGGAGACGGTCGCCCTGATCGCGGGCGGTCACACGTTCGGCAAGACGCACGGCGCGGGCCCGGCGGACAGCGTCGGCCCCGACCCCGAGGCGGCCCCGCTCGAGCAGCAGGGCCTCGGCTGGAAGAGCACCTACGGCACCGGCAAGGGTGGCGACACCATCACCAGCGGTATCGAAGTCACGTGGACCGCCACCCCGACCCGCTGGGACAACAGCTTCCTCGAGACCCTGTACGGCTACGAGTGGGAGCTGACCAAGAGCCCCGCCGATGCGTACCAGTGGAAGCCGAAGGACGGCGCCGGCGCGGGTACCGTCCCGGATGCTCACGACCCGTCCAAGAGCCACCCCCCGACGATGCTGACGACCGACCTCTCGCTCCGGGCGGACCCGGTCTACGAGCAGATCACGCGGCGCTTCCTCGCCGACCCCGAGGCCTTCGCGGATGCCTTCGCGCGGGCGTGGTTCAAGCTGACCCACCGCGACATGGGCCCGGTCGTGCGCTACCTCGGCCCGGAGGTCCCGGCCGAGACGCTGCTGTGGCAGGACCCGATCCCCGCCGTGACGCACCAGCTCATCGGCGAGGAGGACATCACCTTCCTCAAGGGCCAGGTCCTCGAGTCGGGCCTGACCGTGTCCCAGCTCGTATCTACCGCGTGGGCGGCGGCCTCGTCGTTCCGGGGCAGCGACAAGCGTGGCGGCGCCAACGGCGGGCGCATCCGCCTGGAGCCGCAGAGCGGGTGGGAGGTCAACAACCCCGACCAGCTGGCCACGGTCCTGCGCACCCTGGAGGGGATCCAGCAGGCCTTCAACGCCTCCCACACGGGCAGCACGCAGGTCTCACTCGCCGACCTGATCGTGCTCGCCGGCGGCGTGGGTGTCGAGAAGGCCGCCAAGGACGCCGGCTTCGACGTCAAGGTCCCCTTCACGCCAGGCCGCGCGGACGCGTCGCAGGAGCAGACCGACGTGGAGTCGTTCGCCGCGCTCGAGCCGACCGCCGACGGGTTCCGCAGCTACCTCGGGAAAGGCAACCGGCTGCCCGCTGAGTACCTGCTGCTGGACCGGGCGAACCTGCTGACCCTGAGTGCCCCGGAGATGACGGTCCTCGTCGGTGGCCTCCGCGTCCTGGGCGCGAACTACCAGCAGTCGCCACTCGGCGTCTTCACCGCCACCCCCGGGACTCTGACCAACGACTTCTTCGTCAACCTGCTCGATATGGGCACGACGTGGATGCCCGGGTCCGGAAACGGCGACGCGAACACGTTCGAAGGCCGTGACGCCGCCACGGGCGCGGTCAAGTGGACCGGCAGCCGTGCCGACCTCGTCTTCGGGTCGAACTCCGAACTGCGTGCGCTCGCGGAGGTCTACGCGAGTGATGACGCGAAGGAGAAGTTCGTGAACGACTTCGTCGCGGCGTGGGACAAGGTCATGAACCTCGACCGGTTCGACCGCGCGTGACATGACGTCCAGGCCGGCCCGCACGCACCGGGCCGGCCTGGACGTCCCGGTCTTCGCCAGAGGTAACGGTGCGGCGGCAGCAATACTGAGACATGACGCTCGCTGCCAACGTCGTCCCGGCGGCGCTGCCTGGTACTACAGACCTTTAATGGCGGGGGTGCCGCGCCAGAGCCATGAGCAGGGAGCCGGCTGGCAGCCGCACTTCATGCAGCCCGGCCGGGACTTTGACATTCAGCATGGCCAGGTTGGCTGGGGTGGGCTTCAGCCAGACGAAATTGATGGTTTTCCGGTCGGGAATTTTCCAGCCGGAAACCGTCACCCGCACCGGCAGGAAGGTGATGGCGTTCACCCAGAGGGTCACTGCCCGGGGGCCGTCGCGCCCCCACTCGTCTCCGCGGAGTTGCCGCAGCAGGCGCGGGGTCCCGGCGAGCCGGAGGGCGCGGACACCATTGATCCACTGCTGCCCGTCAGCCCGGAACTGGCCGCAGGACAGGGCCTTTCTGGTCAGGGCAGCGTACTCGGCTGAGCCGAGCGCTGGCCCTGCCAGCCAGTCGTCCCTCCCGCAGGTAAGCGGCCCCGGGTAGGTCCCCACCTCGGCGAATAGGGAGAGCGGATGGAACCACTGCCTGGCGTTCGGGTCGACAACGATGATGTGGGCGGGCGGCTGGGGCCCGCGTGAGTGCGTGCTGGTCCCGATCTCGATCGCGACCTGGCCGTCGGCGGCGAATCCCTGGACCCGGGTCTGTCCCCGGTAGAACCAGGTTGTGGTCCGCACGACCTTCAGCGAGTCGAGGCGGCGCATCTTGCTCCGGTG
This sequence comes from uncultured Actinomycetes bacterium, assembly GCA_963837335.1. Taxonomy (GTDB): domain Bacteria; phylum Actinomycetota; class Actinomycetes; order Streptosporangiales; family Streptosporangiaceae; genus RYN-230. Next base: position 154,783 of record CAWINS010000032.1, read on the forward strand.
GCCGGACACCATCGGTTCGGTAGCGACCGCGTACTCCCAGGGGCTGATCGAGGAAACACGGTAGATAAAACCTCCCTGCTCGGCCGCGGCCAGGGCCCGTTCGGTGTGGCCCACGACATAAGCAGTCGTCAGCGCGTGCAAGCCACCGCCGCGCGGTGGCGGCGTGCCGCTGCCGGCTGCTGCGGCGAATACCGCGGCGGCGGCCACCGCCGCGGTCCCGGTGACCGCTGCCGCGCGGACGGTGAGGGCCCGCCGGTGGTGGCGCTGGCGGGCCCGGGCGGCCAGGCCAGGGGGGACTCGCTCGCCCGCGGTCGCGCGGTCGATGCCCTCGCGCAGCAGGTCCCCGATGCCGGAGTTCATGGTGTCTCCTTTGTGGGTTGCGACGTCATGCGCCAGATTTGGTTACGGGCCGTGCCAGGGGGCGGTGAGTTCCCGCAGCCGTGCCAGCCCCCGGGACGTGGCGGATTTCACGGTGCCTTCCGAGCAGCCGAGCACGTCGGCGGTCTCGGCCTGGGTGAGCTGCTCCCAGTAGCGCAGCACCAGCACTGCGCGTTGCCGTGGCGGGACCTCACGCAACGCGCGCACCAGCGCGTCGCGCAGATCCACCGTGGTGATCGGGTCAGGCCCGGTGTCATCGTTAGGCTGCGAAGGCGGCAGCGCGCGTCGGCGGTACCAGGCCCCTCGCTTGTGCCAGCCGTCGGCGGCCAGGTTGTAGAGGATCCGCCGCAGGTACGCCTCCAGGTCATCGACGTGGCGCCGCCTGCGCAGCAGCCGCTCGACCGCGGCTTGCAGCAGGTCCTCGGCGTCCGCCCGGCTCCCCGCAAGAGCTATCGCCGCGTGCAGCAGATGATCGCCGCGCTCGGCCAGCAGCCGGTCCAGCCGGTCGCAGTCCGGCCCGCCCACCCGTCCGACCTGGTTGGCGTCGGGTACCACGGCACCACCTCCCCTGCTACCCACCAAGGACCGCCATCGGAGCGAAAGTGTTGCCTGCGGCGGAAAGATGCCCGCCACCGCTGCCAGCGCGGCCCGCGCCACCAGGACCAGCGACCGCCAAAGCCAGCGGCCACGCAGCCCCCGCCACGGCAGGCACGACCACCGCAAGCTAGAGCATCCCGGTGAGGGCCAACCACTTCATGCTGCTCTCACGCCGACCGACCTGAACGTCTAGCCAACTGCTGAGCCTGCCCCGGCCCCAGCCAGTTGACGGGATAACCCATGCCCCTGGCAAAGCGCCCGGCGCTGTCTTCAGCGTGCGCAGATAGGGGACACGGGCCAGCTCTACGGCCCGGGTTAGTGCACAGATCCGCCCACTACGATCTGCAAACCCACAGGTCAGCGAGCCGCACGCGCTCCGGGCCGCTGAGAGCGTCACAGGTCCTGTTACAGAGCCTGCGAGACCGAGTACGCCGGAGGGATAGTGCCCGGGCCGGTCACGGTGCAGAGCACGGCGCCCGGGCCGCCGACGGCACAGGCGTCTAAACCGCGGGGTAGGACCTTGAAAAAGGCCTTTCGGCACTGGCCACAGAAATGGATGAGTGCTGCGATGACGGATGAGAAAGAGGGGCCGGGTCTCCCTAAGCGCTGTCCCTTGTATGGGTGATCTTCAAAATTGGCGTTCCACGGGTGACCGGTAATTATCCCTTTTTGTAGCTCATGGCCCGGCTACCGCGCTGGGTAGCGAGCGCGTCCCAGCATCACCCAGCTAGGCCAGGACGTGGTCCGGGCCTAGCACAAGTGAGGGGTATTCAATTCCAATAGCGGGCACGAACGAATCACCGCCCTTACAGCCGCCACTTTCACAGCCGCCTTGCGGAAATGCGTTAATGCTGTGACTATACATATCACAACTGAATGGAAGGATCAACGATGATCAAGCGCATATTGGCCGTGGCAGCCCTCCCGGCTGCCGCCCTCGCGGTCACGCTGGGCACGACCGCGGCCTCGGCAAGTACGGGGCCACCCACCTACAACAACGGTTCCACGGAAGGCGCCGGCTACTTCGCTTCGCAGGCGCAGTTCCGCTACGTGAAGGACTCGGTGTACCTGCGCGCGCAGTCCAACTTCGCGGCCATAGACGATGGCGTGAGCTGGGAGACCCACCTGTACGGCACTGACACCACCACCAGCAACCCGGTGCAGGTCGTCTTGGCGGTCGGGGGCGACCCACAGAGTCTCACCACCCCGTATGGGGTTTCGGCGTCCATCAACGGCACGGCCATGACCACGGGGGGCACCACGCAGTTCCCCGCCGGCGAGACCATCACCGAGAGCATCTACTACGACCGTGGCACCGGCCTAGTGCACGTGAGCGTCGTAGGTGCGGGGGGCCGGGTGTTCTTCGGCACCGGCATCGTCGGCAGCCATGTGTCGTTCACGAGCCCGCGGGTTATCGGCGGCATCGACCCGGGCAGCAGTTTCGTGCCCCCGTCGTCCACCGTGAAGCTCGGCCATTTCAGCGCAGTCTTGCTGACCACCTACAGCGGCTTCCATAGCAGCTTGTCGGGCTGGTACCAGCACGCGAAGATGATCGTCACCAGTGACGGCACCAAGACCGGCGTCGTGCGCGTCGCTCCCTCCAACCTGAGCACCGGCGGCGCCGCGTTCGACGTCAACATCGTCCCGGGCGCCTAGCCCGCCCACCAACCGTTCTGCCGCCCCACTGTCAGTCTCGGCGGCAGCAACCCGAGCCCCGCCTCAAGGGCGCGGCGCTTGTCCTCGGCCATCGGCTCGAGGGCAAGCGCTCCCGCCAACCGTTCTGCCGGCCAATTGTCAGTCTCTTCAGCGGCGGGCGGACAGGTGCTTGGCGCCGTCGTGGAGGGCGGCCAGGATGACCGCGACCGAGGGGCGGCGGACGCTGGCCGTCCGGGCCACCGCGTAGACGTCGCGGGCGGCGTCCGAGCCAGGCAGTTCGCGTACCACGACCCGCCCCTCGCCCGCGGCCAGGGCCAGGCGCGGCACAGCCGCCACCCCGATCCCCCGGGACACCAGGGACAGGATGGTGCCCAGGCCCTCGAACTCCCAGGGCATGGCGGGCGCCCCGCCCGCGGCGGCCAGCAGCGCATCCACGGCCACCCGCGTCGGCTCGCCCGCGGGGGCCGCCATCCACCGGCTCGTCTCGCTGAGCCAGCCCAGGTCCACCGGCTCGGCCGGATCCGCCAGCGGGTGCCCGCGCGGCACGACGAGGACCAGCGGGTCGCGCACCAGCGGGTAGAACTGCAGCACGCCCGCCCCGGTGCTGGTGAGCCGGCCGGTCCAGTCGTCGACCAGGGCGACCTCGACCTCACCCGAGCGGACCGAGCTCAGTCCTTCGTCCCGCTGGGTCTGCCGGAGCAGCAGGGTCAGCCGCGGGTGCGCCCGCAGGCTGCGGGCCAGCGCGGGCGCGAAGGCCGCTGCGGCGGTAGGGAAGGCGGCGACCGAGACCCGGCCGGTGGGCTCGCGCTCCTGCGCAGACAGGTCGGTCTCGGCCTCTTCCACCTGGGCCAGGATGCGTTCGGCATGGGCGGCGAGCCGGACGCCGGCATCGGTGAGCTCGGCGGACCGCGCGGTCCGGTCGAGCAGGATCACGCCCGCCTCGCGTTCCAGGGTGGCCAGTTGCTGGGACACCGCGGAGGGCGTGTACCCCAGGGCGGCCGCCGTAGCCGCGATCGTCCCCCGGCCCGCGAATTCCCTCAGCAATCGCAGCCGATGCAGATCCAGCATAAGTTCAACTTACCCTAAACAATAGATATAGCAGCTTGTCCTAATGCATAGGTACAGGCATGCTGGTCAGAGCGGTCGGAAGTTCACGCGAGACCTGATCGCTCGTCGTCCACTTAGTGGCGCAGTGCGGCGCCTCACGCCTTGCGAATAGGCGCCCTCATCCCCCATCTAGGAGTCGAGAGCCATGTCCGTGGCTGGCGCAGCCATGCCATCCGCCCTGCCCGCACAACCCTCCGGCACCGTCGCCGCGCCACCGCCCGCCAGCACCAAGGTCACGACCTCGCCGGCTGCTCCCGTCTCCGCCCCCGTAGCTGCGTTCCCCAGCCCAGTGGCCCCCTCCCGGCTGACCCTGGCACCCATTCCGGTCTCCGCCACCCTGGCCGCGAACGAGGCCCTGGCCCGCAAGCGCCGGGCCGGCGAGACCGTGCTGCCCCTGGCGTTCGGCGAGGCCGGGCTGCCGGCTCATCCCCTGCTGACCAGGGCGCTGGCCGAGGCGAGCGCCGGCAACACCTACGGCCCGGTGGCCGGGCTGCCGAAGCTGCGGGAGGCTGCGGCCGGGTACTGGACCCGGCGCGGCACGCCCACCGGGCCGGCCAGCGTGGTCTGCGGCCCGGGCAGCAAGGCGCTGCTGTTCGGGCTGCTGCTGGCCATCGGTGCGGACGTCGCGGTGCCGCAGCCCAGCTGGGTCAGTTACGCCGCCCAGGCCAGCATGCTCGGGGTAGCGCCGCACTTCGTGCCGGTGCCGCCGGGCGAGGGGGGTGTCTGCGACGCCGAGGGCCTAGTGGCCACCGTAGCCGCGGCGCATGAGGCGGGCCGCCGGATCGGCGCCGTGGTGCTGACGCTGCCCGACAACCCCACCGGCCGGCTGGCCCGTCCGGCCAGCGTGCACGCGGTCTGCCAGGTGGCCGCCGAGCACGACCTGATCATCATCGCCGACGAGATCTACCGGGACCTGGTGCACGATCCCGACCAGGCCTTCGCCAGCCCGGTGCTGTTCGCGCCGGAACGGACGGTCGTCACGACCGCGCTCAGCAAGAGCCTGGCTCTGGGCGGCTGGCGGATCGGCGTGGCCCGGCTGCCCGGCAGCCCGATCGGGCTGGCCCTGCGGGACCGGCTGGTCGGGATCGGCAGTGAAATATGGTCCGCCCCGTCGCTGCCGATCCAGCAGGCCGCGGCCCTGGCCTTCGATGAGCCGCCCGAGCTTCTCGAACGAATTTCCCGCAGCCGTGCCCTGCACGCGGAGGTGGCCACGGGCGTGGCCGACCGGTTCGCCGCGGCCGGGCTGCTCGTCCGCGCGCCGCAGGCCGCGTTCTACCTCTATCCCGACTTCGCGCCCTGGCGCGAGCACCTGCGCACTAGCCGGGGCATCAGCAACGGCACCGACCTGGCCACGCACCTACTGCACTGCTACGGGATGGGGGTGCTGCCCGCGAGGGCGTTCGGGGAAGAGCCGGAGGTTCTGCGGATGCGGGTGGCCACCGCGATGCTCTACGGCGAGACCGACGAGCAGCGGGAGCGGGCGCTGCTTTCCGATGACCCGGTCACGCTGCCCTGGATCGCGGCCGCGCTGGACCGGATCGAGGACGTGCTGGCCGACCTCGCCCCCTGAGACGGGCGGGCCCTGAACAACGGGCTCTGAACAATCTGCTCATTTGCGGAACCTCACCGCGAGGATCGGGGAGTAGCCATAGGGGTAGGCGGAGCTGGATTTGACGAGGTTGGCCTCGAAGTAGACGGGGTCATCGGGCGCTATTGGCGACTTGATCGTGAACGTGGCGATACCCTGCGCGTTGGTCAGCGCTGAGACGGGTGTCTGACCGCCATATCCCGTAGTTGATGAACGCCTGGCTGAACTGCGTTCCACCCTGCGCGTAAATGACCTGGCCGAGATACACCGGCACGTTGGCGGCCCGGACCGGCTGATCCAGCCGGTTGACGATCTCGGCGTGCACGGTGATCGTCTGGCCCCGGGTGACTGGCTGGTTGATGGTGGAGGGCCGCAGCACCACGCGCCACATGCTCGCCACGTACGCGCCGGTCCGGCTGACCGACGGCGGCGCCTGCGAGAAGGCCAGGACCTGGAACCCGTTGCTGATCGAAGGCATCGCGAAGTAGCTCGGGGCCTGGATCGTGTAGGCAGCTTCCTGGTGGGCGCCCAGGACCGGCGGACCGTGCACCCGGCGCCAGAAGGCGGTCATCGCCGCGCTCTCCTGAATCGTGAACGAGGGCCGCACGCTCCGGCCGGAGCGGTTGGTGACCGAAACGGTCAGCTGGTCCACGGTCGCGAGCTGGCCCGTGGTGCGCGCGGACAGGATGGACATGCTCAGCGGGCTGGGACTGGTCAGCGCGGCGATGACGGCCAGGGCACAGGAGGCCGCGGCCCCGGACATCACCCATTTCCAGTGCCGCCAGGACGCCGCGAGGCTGCGGGCGCTGCGTGGTCAGGGCGGCGGCCACCGCGGCCGGGATCAGCATGACCAGGTAGCTGCCGAAGGAGCGGGTCGCGAAGAACAGCACGATCGACGGGAGCAGGAAGGCGGCTGGCTTGAGCACGGGGTAGGTGGCCAGGTAGCAGGCGACCAGGGCCAGGAACACCACGATGGCGGCGAGGCTGTAGTCCCGCAGCGACCCGCCCCCGACCGGGAGGGACAGGCTGAGGCTGATCAGTCCCTGGCCTGCGGGGACGGTCTGGGCTGTCACCGGGGTGAGGATCCCGCTGAGCCATGCGCGGGGGGCGTTCAGCAGGTACGGCAGGTTCGGCACCAGGAACGCCAGCCCGGCGATCCCCAGGTACCGCAGGCCGTCGCGGAGCGCCCTGGGTCCAGCCCCGCAGTCGCCGCGATTCCAGCACGATGCCAGCTACCACGAAAGGGACGATCAGCCAGGGGGTCTGCTTGACCGCCATGGCCAGGCCCATCAGGACCGGGCCGCGCCAGGCGGCGGGCCCACGGGTCCAGGCGAACCGGTCCCAGCCGGCCGCCGCACCGATCAGCAGCGGCATGAACAGGAAGTCGGTGACCCCGCCGACCGCGTACCCGGTGAAGACGTCGAGGCTGACTACGACGGCCGCGAGCGGCGCCAGCTTCCTTGGCAGCACCGCGTAGAGCACTACCGCGCCGAGCGCCCAGGCTGCGACGTCGGTCCAGACCGCGGCCTGGGTGGTGATGCCCATCGCGAGCAGCGGCAGGTACTCCTCGAAGGCGAGCGCGGGGTAGGACAGCTTCGTGACCGGCTGGCCGTTCAGCAGGAACGTGTAGCCGTTCGGCGAGACGTGGAAGAGCGGGAACGCCGCGGCCATGGAGTGCAGATACGGATTGATGCCCTGCAGCGCTAGCTGGGCCGCGTACTGGTCGAAGGCGACCTCGTCGGTGCCGTAGTCGGGGGCGATGTAGATCTGGAAGTAGCACCAGATGCCCAGGGCGACGATCACGGCGGCCAGGACGGCCATGTCAATCTGGCGCTGGCGGCGGCCGGCCAGCGTGCCGCTGGGAAGCCAGGCCGCCACGATGGCCAGGAGCCCGGTCAGGCCCAGGAGCACGACCGGGATGGCCAGCCAGGTCCCGAAGGTCAGGTAACCGGACAGCCGGAACGACCAGGTGATGACGAAGACCGCTGCCAGCGTTCGCAGCGTCCGCTCGGTCCAGGCCGTGGTGTCGCCGTCAGCCTCACCGCGGCGCCTCGCGGCCCGCGCCAGGCTAGGCCGCGAAGACCTGGATGTTCCCATACCTGGCTGTTCCCACCAGTTCGTAGAGCTGGCCTCCGCTGGAGGAGACGAGGATCCCGACACAGTGACTCGGCGCGGGCCGGACCTTCCGGACCGCCTCCGTCGCGACGTTCACGTCGGCGATGTTGGACACCCCGTCGGCGGTCTTCAGCACGTAGAGCGTGCGGCCGTCGGGGTTGAGCGCGATCGACCGGGCCGTTTCGTCCTTGCTGGCCGTCTTGAACCTGGCGGCGACCTTGCCCCCGGCGATGTCGATCTGATCCACGAGCCCGTCGCCCTCCAGGGCGTACAGGGTGGTCTGGCGAACATCCGGGACCACCGAGACGGCATCGGACGGCATGGGGACGCTGCCCAGGACCCGCCCGGCGCGGGAGCCCACGATGGTCACGCTGGCGGTCGCAGCGGTGCGGCTAAGCACGTAGAACGTAGTGCCGTCGCTGCCCACGACGACCTGGCGGGCGGGTGCGGGCAGCGGCACGGTCTTGGTCACCTTCCCGGTGCGGGAGAGGAGCTCCAGGGCACCCGAGCGGTTGGTGCCCAGGGCCAGGCCGATAACCCCGGTGGACGTTTCGGCCACCGAGCGCGCCGCACGGCTCACCGACACGCTGCCGGTGAGGCGGCCGGTCGATGAGTCCATCTCGAACAGACCCCTACTGGATACGCCGGCCAGCATCCACATCGAGCCGTTCGGCTGCGGCTGAGTCGCGGAGAGCAGGCTCCCGGGGGCCCGCACAATGCGCTGCGGCACCATGCTGACGGCGGCCGCGCCGTTCGCTTTCGCCGGGTGACTGCTTCCTGAGCAGGCTGCGAGGGCCAGTGCCGCCGCGGTGAGCCCGATGAGCGCGTCTGGTGCGGCATGCCGCACTCGCCATATCCGGTTTCCTTCCAATTCCACGACATGGAGAGTCGCGGTCGAGCGGGCTTATCGAGAGCAGAGATGGGGTGAACACGTCGCGGGGCCGGTAATGAACCGGCCCGCGACGTTGGTTCAGCGGCTGATGGTGGTCAGCCATTCAGGAGCCAGGACCCCTATCCCGGCCGGAGAAAGACCGGCAGGCGTGAGGAAGAGGCTGGTGAGAACCGCTTCTCGGGTTCCCTGGCTGCTGAAGGCGGTGGCGTTAACCGCGCCCGGGGGGACCACGTACTGGCCGCCCCGGCGGGGCGCGAGGACCGCGAAGTCCTCGCCCGACCCGGTGAAGCTGAACTGCACCCCGCTAGCCGTCACCGTGGCGGGGATGAACACGAAACTCGTGCCGTCCCAGACCACTACCCGGTCACCATGCTTGATGGCGAACCCCGTAATGGTCAGAGTGAGCTGATGACCGAAGGTGCCGGTGTAGATCGTGCCGTTGACCGTGATGCCTACACCGATCCCGCAGATGGCACGGTAGCCGGCATGGCCGGCGTTACCGATTTCCCGCACGGAGGGTGCCGTGATGGTGAGCTGGACCGGGGTGCTGAAGGTCCCGGGCGGCACCGTCAGGGTGGCCCGGCACGCACCGATATTGATGGCGATGCTGGCACCGGCGGGCCCCACCGTCGTGCTGGTGACGACGGCCTGGAAACCGCCCGGAGCGACCGGCGGTGGTGGCGGCGGCCCATAAGCCAGGGCGGGGAGTTGCCCCGCATAAGCGATGGCCAGCGTGGCGGCCCCTAGAGCCACGGTGGCCAGTTTCTGCGCGAGGCTGAACCTCTTTATGCGCGGCATGACCAGAATCTCCCACTCTCAGTCCTTTGGGAATTAGTTCTGTCCCCCATACTTCCGCCACTGATAGTAACAGTATAGATACTGAGAGTCATTGGACCGGGTCGGTTTAATCCCCTGGCCAACACACAGTGGCCGCTGGCCGCGACCACGCACCGGGTCAAACAGCCCTCTTTTGCGTGGACCACATATTCGGCCATTATTCGGACGAATTCCGGCCGTATTACTATCTCCGTTCCTGTATCCGTGCGGTGTAGACCTTCACGGTGTCGCGGCCGTCGGTCCAGACGCGGACTTCGATCCGCTGGCCGGGAGCCGACGGGAGGAAGCGCGCGCTGAACGGGCCCCAGCCGGAATAGACGCTGCTGCGCAGGGCGGACGTGACGTCAACAGGCAGGGTGACGGTCTGACGGCCGGCGGCCGCGGCGATGGAGCGCCGGGCCAGCAGCACTCCCTTCCCGTTGTCGTCCCACACCTCGACGTTGGCCGGCCCGGTCGCGGACAGGACGACCTGTGCGGTGTAACTGCCGAGGGGTTCCAGCCATTGGATGCCGTCCGATACGTAGCCTTCGTGGCCGGTGGACACGGCGTGCCAGTCGTCGATGGCGCCGGTCATGGCGGCGCGTCCGGCGGCCCCGGCCGCGGTCCAGCCCGGGACACCGCCGGTGCCATCCGGCACGATTACCCAGTGCTGCCCGGCCGGCCGGTGCCAGCGAAACGCCCACACTCCGTTGGCGTGGGCGACCAGCCGGGCGTGCATGGGCCCGGCCAGCTGGCCTATGAAGGCCATGGAACTAGCGGTGGTCTGCAGCTCGGTGCCGGCGGTAGGAGTGATGACGAACCAGACGTCGGTCCCGCTGACCGGGGTTCTCGACGTGCGGGCCAGGGCGTGGACGTCAAGCCGGCCCGAGAAGGGTCCCAGGACACCCTGGGACGCGACCACCTCGTCGGATTCTGGGATCTGCGCGCGTACCTGCGCCAGGGTAGCGGCGGCAGGGCCGCTGACCCGCAGCCAGTGCACCGGCACCTGGGGGCCCCAGACGATGGCCCAGCCGAGGGCCTGGGCGGCCAGCAGGGCGGCGCACACCAGCGCGATCCGGCTATGACGCCGGGCCAGCCAGGCCAGTACGGCCACCGTGCCCAGCGGCACGAGCACATACACAGGCAGCATCTGGAACAAGGGCTGAGCGAACCGCCACCCGGCCGACAGCATCGCCGACACCAGGCCCACGGTGATCAGGGGAAGCAGTGGCCGGAACAGCAGGCCGATCGCCCCGCCAGGCAGCAGCGCAGCGTTGATGTCGACCCGCTTCTGCCAGAGCGCCTCGACGATGCGAAGGGGGTGGCTGAGTATCTCCCGGCTCATCTGCCCGGTGGAAAGCCTCCCCCCGCTAGTCAGGCGACCATGCACGTAGCTGGCTGAGGCGCCGAACGCGAGGTAGCCATAGTGACGAGCGAGCGGCGCGCCATGGTCAGCGCCAATCTTCACGATGAACACCGAGTAGGCGACGCTGATGGCGACGAGCATCACGCCGCGACGCCAGTACCGGCGCGCAGCCAGGATGCCGCCCGCGCCGATGCCTAGTACGTACACTGCCTCCGGGGCTCCGCAGGCCAGGACCGGCACCACCCACCACCACATCCGGCGCCGCCCGCTGGCCAGGTCGCGGGCGAGGAGCACCGCGAACGGCAAGGCCACGCTCTCCATATGGAAATCGAACGAGATCGACCACCACAGCCACGGGCTGACCGTGAACAGGAGGAGGCCGGTCGCGGCCAGCCACGCGGCAGTCCGCTCGTCCCGGCACCGGGCCGCGAGATCGCACATCCAGCTGAAGGCCAAGACTTCCGCCGCGACCACGCCGATGTCCTGCAGCCAGAGCAAGGTGAGGCTGTGCGGGCCCAGCCAGTAGAAGATGCGCGAGCGGCCAGATCGCGAACTCAGCGTCGTTGCGCCAGAACGGCATGGACTCGACCGACGTGTCCGGGTTGAGGTGGCCATGGGCGATGAGGTACCAGGGCTGGTGGTACACCGCGAAATCCCAGGTCAGCGCGTACCTGTGGTACAACAGGGTGCTCCACGCGCAGAACGCCGACCAGCTGGATGGCCAGGACCGTGTAGCCGACCTTCCGGACTCTGCCCACCAGGACATGGCGATTGGCGGATTCGCGCCCTCGGGGAGGGGGCCGCCCGCTGACCTGGAATGCGGAACCAGGACACCCGGGGGGCGGCGTGCCTGCCGACAGCGGGCGGGCTCCCGGGGGCAGGCATGCCGCAGATACTATCTGCAATCTTATACTTACACTCCGCGACTAAGAGGCGGGCGCCCTTTCGCCCTCTAAAGGTCTACGCCGCCGAGGCGGCGGCCTCGGCCAGCGGCCGCAACTGCGGGCGCTTGGGCAGTATCCCGTCGCCGGAGGAGCGGCCGCGGATGCGGCGGCTTACCCACGGGGCGGCATACACGCGCACCCACCGAGCATCCATGCGCCGCGCGGACACCCAGTCCGCGGCCGCAGAGCGGGCGGGCTGGTCCAGGGGCGGCCAGGGCTCGCGCCAGTCCTCCTCCACGGGAACACCTATGACCTCGCAGGCCCGCAGGGCCACCCGGCGGTGACCTTCGGAGGTCATGTGCAGCCGGTCAGCACTCCAGGCGCGCGGATCGCGCAGCACGCTCATCGACCACAGGTCGACCACCTGGCACTGGTGCCGGTCGGCGATGGCCCGCAGGTGCATGTTGAACGCCGCGACCTTGCCCCGGATCAATCGCAGGACCGGGAACCGGGGGTCGAAGCCGGTGAACATGAGCACCGGGCAGCCCGCCTGCAGCAGGGCACCGATCACCTCATCGAAGGACTCGGCCAGGGCGTCCGGGTCCGAGCCCGGGCGGAGCATGTCGTTGCCGCCCGCGGCGAGGCTGACCAGGTCCGGCCGGAACGCGATGGCCTGCGGGACCTGCTCGTCCACGATCTGGCCCAGGGTCTTCCCGCGCACGGCGAGGTTGGCGTAGCACAGGCTCGGGTGGGCGCTGGCGAGGTGCTCCGCGAAGCGGTCCGCCCAGCCCCGGTAGCCGCCGCCCACGGCGGTCGGATCGTCGAGCCCTTCGGTGAAACTGTCCCCGAGCGCAACGTAGGAGCGAATCTCCATGGTCACGTACCCTCCTACTCCTCACACCCATTGTGCGCCGTGACCCGCGACGCCCCCGTCCGCGCCCCGTGCTTTCCGGGGGCTTAGGGGCAGGGGTGGGCAGGCGCCTCATCCCTGGGGAGTGACAAGAGGAATGGTGCTGGCTGCCGGTGACGGCGCCGAAGCGCCGTCACCGGCAACCACCGACCGCTTGGACTCAGCGGGGCGCGGTCGGGGTCTTCGCGGGAGAAAACATCACCGGAACCCGCGCCATGCCGGCCGCCACGTGGCTGATGTACAGGCAGCCGCCGATGGTCAGGCCGACAGCAGCGACGAGCACGGCCAGTGCCACCAGGACAAGGCGCGGAACCGGCCGCCGGATCGCAGGAACGTTCGACATCGTCCTGGCCTCCATTTCCCGGGACAACGCAGTGTGCGTGCGCTCAGCGGATGCGAGGTGACCCTCGCCTACTGGGGCGCGAGCGGGTGTCACAGTGAAGGGGTAGCGCCTGGCGAAGTCCGAGATCGAGTCCTGCCGGATCGCAGCCCAGAGCTGGCGGCTGATGGCGCGGTCGAGCAACACCCGCCCGGCCCTCATGTGTACCGGCGCAGTGACGTAGTCAGTCGAGCCGGTCAGGTCGCGGACTTCCTTGGCCAGGTGCTCGATCTCAGAATTGGTGAAGTTACTGTCCACGGTCAGCATGCTGATCAGCGCATTGAGCACGCGGTTCATGGTCAGCGGGTTAGTCAGCAGGTGCTGGAACTCGATCTTGCGGATCACCGCCCGCATAAGGCTCTGCTGGCGCAGTACCCGGCCTTCCTGGGTGAGGGACGTCTGCCGCGCGTAAGCCAGGGCCTGGAATCCATTGAGGTGATTAACCCCGATATGGAATACATGCCCGAAACTGCTCGCCACATCCGGCAAGGTGACATTTACCCCGCCCATGGCGTTGACGACCCGGTCCACATGAGCGAAATCGATCCGGGCGTAGTGGTTGATCTGCACATGGGTCAGATTCTCGACCGTCTGAACCAGCAGAGTTGGCCCGCCGAACTTCAGCGCGTTCTGGAGCTCCGTCCGGCCGTGGCCAGGAACGCGAACCAGAGACTGCGGTGGGATCGACACCACGCCACCCGAATACCCCTTGGCGTTGACGTGGAGCAGCATGATCAGCCCACTGGTGGAGTTTTCGGGTGCCGTCATCGAGCCGGTCGGGCCGATGCCCTTTCCCGTGATCAGGACAGTCATCGCGCCGCCGTACTCCGAGGAGCCACCAGCTGCCGTATCGAGCTTGGTGAAGCTCACCGGCATCCGCTGGATGCTGCTGGCCAGGTGGTTGACGTAGGCGTAACCGCCTACCGCGACCGCGCCAATCAGCACCACGAAGGAGGACATCGTCACGAGGGCGATACGCAGACCGCGCCGCCTCCGTCGGGGAGGCTGCTCCTCCTCCGGACCTGCATACCGGCCCGCACCGATTGAAGTCCCGTCATCCGGAACTTTCCGGCTGGGAATGTCGGACATTGTTGTTATCCCCCTTTTTGGTGGCCGCGCACTATGGCGGTCCCCCGACGCAGGCACTCGGTGCTTCCACAACCGGAGCCGCCACATAGGATTGGCGGCACCGACCCCCACTACCCAAAGTGCTTGTGCGAATGCAAGGAGTAATGTATCCCACGCCACGGGCCGCACACCAGCCCGGCAGAGATTCGGCACGTCGCTGACACGATTAGGGGGATTCGTGAGCAACGGGGCAGTGGGCAGTGATTCGCCCAGCCTTCGGATCGGGTCAACTCCTACCAATCAGAAACGGGCTCTTTCTAATCAGCGATGGGTTCGGATGGCATTCGAGTCTGGTTATGACGCGGTTGCCTGGATTTGCGGTCTACTGGCGGCGGCCTGGATGACGCGGGACCTGGTCAAGATGCAGAGCACCCCGTTCACGCTCGTCAGAGACGTCGCCGCCGTCTGTCTCCTGTTCGACCGGCGCGGGACTGCTTTCCGGGCTCTACCGCGGCCGGTATCAGCGGGGCAGCCTGGACGAGGTCATGGGCGTCGGCATGGCCACCTGCGTGATGGTGCTCTTTCTCGCACTGCTCGGCCCCCGGCTAGTCACTGGCCAGCATGCCGCACTCCAGGCCGTCGCGGGGAGCGCCATGTTCGCGCTGCTGGCCATGCTTGGGGCACGGTATGTGCTCTTCGCTGTGAACCAACGCGCCCGGCGCTCGGCGATAGCCACGGTGAACGTGATCGTATTCGGTGCGGGTGACGCGGGATCGATGCTGATCTGGCGGCTCAATCGTGAGCCCAACTCCGCTTACCGGCCCGTCGCCGTCTTGGACGACGATCCAGCCAAAAGACGTCTGCGGATTCAGGGTGTCCCGGTACTCGGGGACCGGGCCCGGATGGCCCAGGTGGCCGCCAGCAGCGGAGCCAGGGTGTTGGTCATCGCCATCGCGCGGGCCAGCGGGACGGCGATTAGGGACCTCACCGCCCAGGCGGAGAGCTGCGGGCTGATTCCCAAGGTGGTCCCGTCGGTCACCGAGCTGCTCAACGGGAGCGCGCGCATCGAGGGCGTGCGCGACCCGAGGATCAGCGACCTGCTGGGCCGCCTGCCGGTACAGACCGACGTGGCCGCCGTCGCGGGGCAGTTCACGGGCAAACGCATCCTGGTCACCGGGGCGGGAGGATCTATCGGCTCAGAACTGTGCCGGCAACTGCACCGCTTCGGCCCGGCTGAGCTGATCATGCTCGACCGGGATGAGTCCGCGCTGCACGCGATCCAGCTGGCGCTGCACGGCCGGGCCCTGCTGGACTCAGACGAGACGATCCTGGCCGACATCCGTGACCCGCATCGGGTCATGGAGGTCTTCAGTCAGTTCCGCCCGCAGATCGTCTTCCACGCCGCGGCCCTCAAGCATCTTCCGCTGCTGGAGCGCTACCCGGCTGAGGCCGTGAAGAGCAACGTCTTCGGGACCCGCAACGTACTGGAGGCCGCGGCCGACTGCGGGGTCGAGCCCTTCGTCAACATCTCCACGGACAAGGCCGCGGACCCGGTGAGCGTGCTCGGGTACTCCAAGCGGGTTGCCGAACGGCTCACCGCCCACATGGCCGGGCGGGCGGGCGGCAGTTACCTGAGCGTCCGCTTCGGCAACGTGCTGGGCAGCCGGGGCTCCGTGCTCACCGCCCTGTCCGCCCAGGTCGCCGCGGGCGGCCCGGTCACTGTGACCCACCCCGACGTGACCCGCTACTTCATGACTGCGGACGAAGCGGTTCAGCTCGTTCTGCAGGCCGCCGTGATCGGGAGCAGCGGTGAGGTCCTGGTGCTGGACATGGGCGAGCCGGTGCGCATAGCCGACATCGCCCACAGGCTGGCCGCTGGGGCTCCGCATCCGGTGGACATCGTCTTCACCGGATTGCGGCCAGGCGAGAAGCTCGTCGAGGACCTGCTCGGGCGGGGTGAGGTGGACAACCGGCCGCATCATCCGCTGATCCGCCACGCGCAGGTAACAAAACTGACGCCGGAGCGGCTGAGCCGTCTGGATCTGATCGCCGATCCGGGCGACCTGCGCGAGGCGCTGGCCGAATGCGCGGACGGCTGCAACCCCGGCGGATCGGGATCATCGCTGCCCCGGCAGACTGTCCGCGGGTAGCCCCCAGCACAACCCGGCGAGCCCGCCTATTAGTTCATCCAGCAATGCCGCCGTGTCCGCGTAGGCCTGCGGCGGCCCGCCCATCGGGTCTGCGACGTCATCGACCGGAGAGTCCCCGAGCAGCCTCCCCCGTTCCCGGCCCTCGTGCACTCTGGCCAGCCAGTCGGCGAACCGCTCCCCGGGCACCCGGGGCCCGGTTCGCTCGCCTCTCCGGATCAGTTCCCTCAGCGTGAAAACGCGCGGCCACGTGTCCGGCGCGGCGACGACTGCGTGGCGGACATGCTCCCGGGACATGCCCAGGACTAGGTCAGCCTGGGCGAGATCGCCCGACGTAACGCGACGACTGCGGTGCCCGCTGAGATCCAGACCGTAGGCCCCCAGCGCCGAGATCACCTCAGGTGGCGGCCGCTGACCCTCCGGAAGCAAATCTCCGCGCAGGATGCCCGCCGAGCGCACCATAACCGGCGTCCGGGGCGAGTCCAGCCTGCGGTCGAGGAGTGCCCCGGCCATTGGCGACCGGCATTGATTAGCAGAACACAACACCAGAACGCTGGCGGTCACTACTGACGCCATTTAACTCACTTTGTCCTCTCGCCCGTCAACGACATGGCCTTGCGTAATTCTGACAAGAGCAATCACTTATTGTGAGCGGTAGTACACTCACTGTCGCACAGGGCTCAGCCAAGAGTCCGGAGATGTCCTAACCGGAGGGAGAAACGCCCGATGGCTGAGCCTGGCAACGGAGCCACCCTGCATTCGTATCTTGTGGTCCTGCGCCGACGAAAGTGGTGGGTTATCGCCCTGGCTGTGCTGGGGTTGGCTGGCAGCCTCGCCCTCTCTTTCACCCAGTCAAAGCAGTACTCGGCAACGGCGCAGTTGCTGGTGCAGTCGTCCGGCCAGGGCATCTCCCTGGGGACCACGCCGCAGCAGGTGACCACCACTGACGTGCAGACCGACTTGCAGCTCGCGACGAGCGAGCCAGTCATAGAGCTTGTCCGCCGCCAGCTCGGCAACGCTCCTCCGATCTCGGCGTCCGAGGTCGCCCAGACCAACGTGATCGCGCTGACCGCGATCAGCGCCAGCCCGGCACAGGCCGCCCGCGTCGCCAACGCCTACGCCAGTGCCTTCGTCGAGCAGACCCAGAAGACGGCCATGAACAACCTGACCACTGCGCAGGCCACGCTGCACAAGCAGATCAACTCCCTCGGCAAGCAGATCAAGTCGCTGCAGGGCAAGGCAGACTCGGCCACCCAGGTCAGCGCGCTAATCAACCAGCAGGCGGTACTCAAGGAAGAAGTCGCGCAGCTCGAGGTCAACGGGGCCGCCGCGACAAGCGGGGTCGAGTTCGTCACCTCCGCCCGGGCCCCCTCATCGCCGAGTTCGCCGAAGCCGGCCCAGGACGCCCTGCTGGGTCTGGCCGCGGGCCTGCTGCTCGGCCTTGGAGGCGCCTTCCTGCGGGACAGCCTCGACGACCGGCTCTCGTCTAAGGACGCTGCGGAACGGTTCGGCGCCGCGCCGGTCATCGCGATGGTGCCGATGGTGAATTCGTGGCGGAAGGGGAACCGGGCCGAGGTCGCCTCCAACTCGGAACCGACGTCCCCGGCCGCCGAGGCCTACCGGTCGCTGCGGACCTCACTGCAGTTCACCCGGCAGGCCCAGGAGCTACGCACGCTGCTGGTGACCAGCCCGGCAGCGGCGGAGGGGAAGACGTCCACGCTGGCTAACCTGGGCGCAGTGTTCGCGCAGGCCGGGGAGCGGGTCGTCCTGGTGTCCTGTGATCTGCGTCGCCCCCGCCTGGGCCAGCTCTACGGGATCGACGAGCAGTCCGGGCTGACCACTGTTCTGCTAGGACAGCAGACTCTGGAACAGGCCCTTCAGCAGGTTCCCGGCTACGACTGCCTGTGGCTGCTCGGCGCGGGTCCGGTTCCGCCGAACCCAGCGGAACTGCTCGACGGCCCGAGAGCCAGGGAAGTCTTCGGGGCGCTCCGGGAGGACTTCGATCTGGTCCTGGTGGACAGTCCGCCGGTGCTGCCGGTCACCGACGCCATGGTCCTGTCCAAGTACGCCGACGGCACGCTCCTCGTAGTCGCCGCCGGGCAGACCAAGCGGGCCGAGTTGCAGCGTGCTGCGGAGCGGTTCAGCCAGGCCAAAGCCGCGGTGGTGGGAATCGTACTCAATGAGGTCACCAAGCAGAGCGCCTACGGCAGTGGCTACGGGTATGGATATGGATACGGATACGGGTCCTATGCACCCGATGCGTCGCTGGTACCGGTTCAGGCGAATGGTCAGGTGAGCCCAAGAGCGAGACGACGAGGCCACCGGCCCAAGTAAGAGCCTTGGTACGGGAAATGCCCGATTCAGGTCGGCAACTCTTTGTAACTTATAGTGATTGACTGATTACAGATAGCTCATCATCCCGGTAGCATCTATTCTGTGTGGGGGGACGAGATAACGCGGGCCGTCATGTGCTGCGGCATTGTCGTCATTGCTGCCGAGCCGCTGGCTATCCCGCTGCTGCGCCGGCTGGCCGCCATAGACACGCCGGGCCTCCGGTCCTCGCACACCGTTCCAACCCCGCGCGGCGGTGGTCTCCCGATTGTGATGGGGTTGCTGGTGGCCGTGGCCCTCGTCCGCGGAGCCGAGGCTGTCCCGTTCGGTGCGGCGATCGGCTTTTTCGGCGCGCTGGGTTTCGTCGATGATCTGCGTGGGTTGACCGCTGCCCGGAAACTGGCCCTGCAGTGCGTCGGCAGCACCGGCATTGCTGCCCTGCTGATCACTGCCCTGCGCCTGCCCGTGGGCCCGCTGGCCGCACTTGTCCTCGTCACCGCGGTGTGGCTGATCAGCCTCGTCAACGCCTTTAACTTCATGGACGGGATCAACGGGATCTCCGGTGCCCACGCCGTGATCGCCGGCGTTGCCTACGCCTGTTCGGGCAGTGGCGCCAGGATTCATTCCTGGTCGCGATGGGGCTCGCGGTCGCGGTGGGTGCGCTGGCCTTCCTGCCGTGGAACGCGGTCCGCGCCCGGGTGTTCCTGGGTGACGTCGGCAGCTACGCACTGGGCGCTGCACTGGGCGTGCTGGCGGTCATCGCGGTCATCCACGGCGTGCCGCCTGAGGCGGCGCTCGGGCCGCTGGCCCTCTACCTGGCGGACACCGCCTGGACCCTGCAGCGCCGGGTGCGGGCTGGGGAGGGCTGGAGCCAGGCCCACCGGACCCATACCTACCAGCGCTGGTGCGACGTGGGCTGGACCCATCCGGAAGTGACGCTGGTAACCGCAGCGACCACGATCCTCGTCTCTCTGCTCGGAGCCATGAGCCTGACCGGGAACCTGTCCTTGCGGCTGGGCTGTGACCTGGTCGGCCTGACCGTGCTGGCGGTGTACCTCGGGTCGCCCGCCCTCTTCGAGTATCTCGGACTGCCTCCGCGTGCCGTGCTCACGGAACTCCCGGCGCCCAGGCCCACTCCAGCCGTCCCCGGGAGACAGAACTCCAGAGGGAGCCAGGCTGAGGTGCGCATTCTCATCGTCACGCACTACTTTCCGCCCGAAACGGGAGCACCTCAGGCCCGGCTGTCCGCGCTCGCCGCGACGTGGGCCGCGGATGGGGACCGCGTGACCGTCCTCACCGGGATGCCCAACCACCCTACGGGCGTGATCTCGCCGGAGTACCGGGGCGCCCTGCGGCTCCGGGAGCGCCACGACGGCTACCGGGTGCTGCGTACCTGGCTGTACGCCACGCCCAACGAGGGGATCGTCCGTAAGACCCTGGGCCACCTGAGCTTCATGGTCAGCAGCGTGTTGCTCGGCGCGGCGGTCAGTGGGCCCGCCGACGTCGTCGTTGTCTCCTCGCCGACCTTCTTTTCCATCGGCTCCGCCTGGCTGCTGGCCCGGCTCAAGCGGGCCAGGCTAGTGGTGGAGATACGTGACCTGTGGCCGGCGATCTTTACCGAGCTCGGCGTGCTGACCAACCGCCCGGTCATCGGCCTGCTCGAACGCCTGGAACTCGCGGCCTACGCGGCTGCGGACGAGATCGTCACGGTCAGCGAGGGCTTTCGGGATAACCTCATCAGCCGCGGTGTCCCGCCGGGAAAAATACACACGATCCGCAACGGAACCTTTCCTGGCCGGTTCGATCCCGCGGCCAGACCCGATCCCGTGGTGCGGGCTACCCTGGGCGCGGCTCCGGGCGACTGCCTCGTCCTCTACCGGGCACGCACGGGATCTCCCAGGGCCTGCCCGGGATCGCCGACGCCGCCGCGCGACTGGCCGCCCACCCGGTCCACTTCGCGTTCGTCGGCGAGGGGGCCGACAAAGCACGGCTGCAGCAGAAGGTCACCCGCCTGGGCCTGCGGAACGTGACCCTGCGTCCCGGGATGCCGCACGCAGATGTCCCGGCCCTGCTGGCCGCAGCGGACATCTGCCTGGTCCCGCTGCGAGACGTGCCGCTGTTCGCGACGTTCATCCCGTCCAAGATGTTCGAGTACCTAGCCGCCGGGAAAGCCGTGATCGGCTCGGTCACCGGCGAGGCCGGCCAGATCCTGCGCGAGGCTGGCGCCGTGGTGGTCCCCCCGGAGGACAACGTGGCGCTGGCCGACGCGATCCGTGATCTCGCCGTCAGCCCGCAGCGCCGCCTGGCCATGGGCCGGGCCGGCCGGACTCACGTCGAGCAGTGCTACGACCGCGGCGCGCTAGCCCGTGAATACCGCAAAATCCTGGACTTCCCAGGCGGCCCGCTATGAGGCTGCTGGTCACCGGAGGCAGTGGTTTCCTCGGCGGGCACGTCCTGGACGAGGCCAGGCGGCGCGGGCACGAGGTCGTGGCCCTGGCCCGAAGCATGACCGCCGCTACCGCCGTGGCCAGGCACGGCGCCGAGCCGCTGACTGGCGACTTCGACGATCCTGACGGGCTCCCCGACGTGTTCAGTTCCGCGCAGTGCTCGTCATTGCTGAATATTGCCTCCCTGGGCTTCGGGCACGCGCCAGCCATCGTGGCCGCCGCCCTGGCCGCGGGTTTCGACCGTGCCGTTTTCCTCTCCACGACGGCGGTGACCACCACGCTTCCGGCCCGGTCCCGGGCCGTGCGCGTGATGGCCGAGGAGCAGATCCGGGAGTCCGGTCTGAAGTGGACGATCGTGCGCCCCACCATGATCTACGGCGCGCCAGGCGACCGGAACCTGTCCCGGCTGCTCATGCTGCTGCGAAAGGTGCCAGTGGTGCCCGTGCCGGGCGGCGGTCGCCACCTCCAGCAGCCAGTCCACGTGGCCGACGTGGCCAGCGCGGTCCTCGGCGCGGTAGAGCGGCCCGAGTCCGTCGGGGTCACTTACGACCTCGCCGGCCCGGAGCCGCTCAGCTTTGCCGAATTGCTCCGCGTCGCGGCGCAAGCGGTCGGCAGCCGGACCCGCTTCGTCCGGGTGCCGCTGAGTCCCCTGGTTGCGGCGGCGCGTGGCTACGAACTGCTCACCGCCCGGCCCCGGATCCGCGCGGAACAGCTACAGCGGCTAGCCGAAGACAAGGTGTTCAGCATCGACAACGCGGCCCGGGACCTGGGGTACGCGCCCCGCCCGTTCGCCGAGGGCATCCTCGCCGAGGCCCGGACCTTGGGACTGGCCCAGGAGCTCTCCACGTGACTGACGGGAACCTCGCGCTGCTGGCGCGAACTGCGGCGCACCTGCAGCCAAGCCAGATCACGCGGCGCGCGCGGCTTCGTGCCCAGCGCACCGCGATGCGCTGCTTTCCCCTGCCCGCTACTGGCTGATGGCGGGCCCTGATCCGGCTCGCGCGGTCGGCTGGCCCGCCCGGTTCAGCCCGCTGGACGCGCGGCTCTGGCGCAACTGGCCCGAGTTCCGGCTGCTGCGCCAGGGACGCATCGACCTTCTCGGCCTGTCCAGGACGCTGGCCCCGCCGGCGAACCTGGCCGACGATGGCGGCGACCAGGGTGACCCGTCGGACACGGACTGGACCGAGGCCCATTGGGCGGGGGCCGACTGGGAGCAGGCGGACTGGAAGCAGGCCGATGCACCCGCCCTCTGGCGGTTCCACCTGCACTATTGGGACTGGGCCTGGCGGCTGGCGTCTGAGCCGGACCGGGCCGACGCCCGGGCCTGGTTCGCGGCGATGTGGCGGTCCTGGCAGAGGCAGATCCGGGCGGGCCGAGGAGACGCCTGGCTGCTCTACCCGGCCGCCCTCCGGGCCTGGTCGTACTGCGGCCTGCACCGTGACCTGGTGGTGGGCAGCCCCATCGAGGACACCTTCATCGCCAACATGTCCGCT
>CAWINS010000033.1:0-201764 GCA_963837335.1 uncultured Actinomycetes bacterium
GCGCCGCGGAGGCGCGAAGGAAGCACAACATGATCAACATCATGCTGGTCGACGACCAGGAACTGGTCCGGACGGGCTTCCGGATGGTGCTCGACGCGCAGGACGACATGTCCGTCGTCGGCGAGGCCGGCGACGGCCTGACCGCCACCCAGCTGCTCCGGTCCCGGCCCACCGACGTGGTGGTGATGGACGTGCGGATGCCGCGGCTGGACGGCATCGAGGCGACCCGCCAGATCTGCGCGGCCGGCGACCGGCCGCGGGTGCTGATGCTCACCACGTTCGACCTGGACGAGTACGCGTACGCCGCGCTGAAGGCCGGGGCCAGCGGCTTCCTGCTCAAGGACGTCCCCCCGGAGGAGCTGCTGTTCGCCATCCGGGCGGTGCATTCCGGGGACGCGGTCGTCGCGCCCTCGACCACGCGCCGGCTGATCGACCGGTTCGCGCCGCTGTTCCCGGCGGCCAACTCCCCCGCGCCGCCCGGGCTGGACATGCTGACCAGCCGGGAGCGCGAGGTACTGGCCCACGTGGCGCAGGGGCTGTCCAACGCCGAGATCGCCCAGCGCCTGTTCGTGTCGGAAGCCACGGTGAAGACGCACGTGGGCCGCGTCCTGGCCAAGCTCGGGCTGCGCGACCGGGTCCAGGCCGTGGTGTTCGCCTACGAGACGGGTCTGGTCCGGGCGGGCGGGACGGGCTGATCCGCCCCGGCCGGCCGCTCAGCCGGCCGCCTCGAAGGCGCGGCCGACCGTGGTGACGGCCGGGCCGCTGCGGAACAGGCCCATGCTGCCGTCGGTCGGGGTGGCCTCCAGCCCGAACCACGCGTAGCGCTGCACGTAGCTCAGCCGCTGCAGCATCGCGGTCGCGGCGGTGAGGAACGCGGCCTGCTGCTGCCGGGACGGGGTCTGCGGGGAGCCGCCGAAGTTGGCCAGCGCGAACTCGGTCAGCCAGATCGGCTTGTGGTAGCGGGCGTGCACGGCCTGCAGGTAGCTCTCCAGCTGGCTGACCGCGGGCCCGGTCGCGAAGTCCGACCCGTACCAGTGCAGCGTGATGAAGTTGACCCGGTAACCGCGCGCCGCGGCGCCGGACATGAACTGGTCCAGCCAGCCGCCCGGGGTGGCCCCGCCGGTGGCTACCGCCGGGCTGCCCAGCCGCAGCCCGGTCGCCATCAGCTGCGGCCACAGGCTCAGGGCCTGGCCGGGACTCATGTTCGCCTGGCCGCTCATGTCCGGCTCGTTGAAGCTGAGCAGGTCAGGCCCCTCGCCGCGCACCTGGCTGAGAGTGCCGGCGTTCACGTTCGCCGCCCCCCAGATCAAAGGCACGAAACGAGGACCGCCGGCGCTGCTGACCCCCACGGCGGGTGAGGCGGACCAGGTGTAATACCAGGACGCTCCCGACTGGGCCAGGGCCTGGCCGGCCCCGGTGAAGGCCCAGGCGGCGACGCCCTTCTTGGCGTTGCTGGCCGGAGCGGGCGGCGCGGGCTTGCGGGGCGGGCGGGTGCTCCGGACCGGCTTCGGGGACGAGCGGGCCAGGGCCTGGGTGACCGGCGTGGGCGGGGCCACCGGGGCGGCCTGCACCGGGCGGGTGGCCGCGGCCGGGTGGGCCCCGTGCAGGTGGACCACGGCGGCCCCGCCGGCCACCACGCAGGTGGCCGCGACCGTGACGGCGGCCAGCTTGGCCGGCACCGCCCCGCCCGCCTTGGCCAGGATCCGCGCGTGACGGGAATGACCCGCCGCGCGCCGGAGCGCCCGGCTCCCGGGCGCACGGGTCGCGTGAGCACCGGTCCCGGGCGGCCGAGTCGCCTGAGCACCGGTCCCGGGCCGATGAGGCCCAGGAGGATGGGTCCCGGGCGCCTGCGCCCCCGGCGCGGGCGGCATGAAGGCCCGGGCCATGGCTCCGGGCAGCGGCACCAGGGTCAGCCCGGCCAGCAGCCGCTCGGCCGGGATCAGCCCGTCATGCTGCGCCCCGCAACGCCCGCAGGCGCGGATGTGCCGGGCGATCCGCTTGCGCCACAGCGGGCTGGGCACCCCGTCCCAGTCCGCGATGGTGAACTCCAGGCCCGGGCACGGGGGTTCGGCGCGCAGCGCCCGCACCACCACCCGGCACGTGGTGAGCTGCTCCTTCAGCCGCCCGATGCGCACCGCGACGTGGGTCGCCGGCAGGCCGAGCGCGGCGACGAGCTCATTGCGGTCCAGTTCCCCGGCGGCCTCCAGCCACCACAGCGCGAGCAGTTCGCGGTCCCCGGCGTCGAGCCAGCGGGTGGCCTGCGCGGTCTCCTCGCGCTGGCTGGACAGGCCGAGCCGGAGGATGGTCAGCTCCACGAAGTCGGCCTCAGGATCGGCCACCTCGTCGCTCAGGTCGGCGGCCGCCACGGCCTGCCGGGCCCGGTAGTGATCGCGCATCTGCCGGATGGCCACCGCGACCAGCCAGGACCGGAACGCGGCGGGGTCGCGCAGGTCGCCCAGGCCGCGCACGGCGCGGAGCATGGTTTCCTGCACCACGTCGTCCACGTCGGCGTGCCCGCTGAGGCCGCGGCCGACGATGTTGTAGATCAGGGGCAGGTAGCTGGACAGCAGGCTGTCCAGCGCCTCCGCGTCCCCGGCCTGGGCGGCGATCACCGTCTGCACCCCGGGCCCGCCGCTGCGCGGCATGTGCATGGCACCTCACCCTCGTCGGTGTGGGCGGCAGGACTCCGCCCTGAGGGGAGACGCCGCTGCACCGGGCCGGATAACAGAAAACCCGCCAGCCGCATGATCCCGCGCCATGGCGGGCGGGGCGGGTGTTTTCGGACCAGCCGCCGCCGGTCCCCAGCCGAGCGGGGCCGCGGGTCCGGCGCGGCGCGACGCGCGCGGCCGGCGGGCCCGCTCCAGCTCACCCCCGCCTCTTGCTGTTATCAACCTGGCTGCTGGCGACTGCGCTGGCTGGCCGCCGGCGAGGCGCCCTCTGGCCGCCGCGGCGCAGGCGCCCTGTGGCCTCCGGCGGACGGGCCTCCGGCGGATGGCCTCCAGCCAGGCGTCACGTGCATGGGTGCAGGATTGCGGTCACATCGCTGTGCACGGAGGACACCCATGCCGTGGCCAGGGCGCCGCGTGGTCGCGGCCTGCGTGGCCGGGGCCCGTGGCGCTGGCCACGGCTGCTCGGCGGGCGGGGCGGCTGGCGCTGGGGCCTACGGCACGCGTGCGCCCGGTCACCGGCCCGGCGCACGCCGCCGCCTCCGCCGCGGACGTCCGGGCGGCGGCGGTGAGCCGGGCCGCCGCCAGCGCCCTCCGCGTCACGCCCCGCACTCCTCATCTGGCGCCGCCCCGGCCAGCCCGGCTGCGGCTTCCGGCTCCCCGGCCGCCGCCTCCCCAGCCCGCGCACCCGCCCGCGCGGCCGCGGCGGCCGGGGCCACCGGGTGACGTTCGTGAACCGGGTCAGTCAGACCATCTGGGTAGGCGCCGCGCAGAACCCGGCGCACCCGCTGGCCCGGACCGGCTGGAAACTCCTGCCCGGGCGCAGCCTGACGATCACCGTCCCCAAGCACTGGAACGGCCGCTCGGGGCCGGACCGGCGCGTTCCGGCTGGCCGTGGCCACTGCCAGTCCGGCGACTGCGGCGGCCGCTACGGTGCACCCGGCAACGGGGCCATCCCGGCCACCCTGGCCGATGCGACATGAAGCCTGGGACGGGCGGCTCCGACGTGAGCATAGTGGACGGCTCGACCCTGTCAGACCAGCGCTCGTGCGGATCATGGCGTGATCGCGATGTTGTCAGGTTCCCTGAGGGGGACGGGGATCGGCTTGCCGGGGGTGTTGGTGGCGGTGCTGATCGGGATGACCGCGCTCTCGCAGGCGAAGTAGGCGGTCTTCCCGTCCGGGGTGATCGCGATGCTGAGGTCGGGATAGACGAGCGGTTGGGCTTCGGCAGTCGGAGCCGAACCGGATCGGCTGGCCGGCCCGATTGGTGGCTGTGCTGATCGGGATGACCGTAGTCCGTGCTGGCCCGATGAGGACGTAGGCGGTCTTCCCGTCCGGGGTGATCGCGAACTCGTGCTGCGTAGCGATGCCGAAGGGTCGGGTGGCCGGATTTTGATCGGGTTCCCGGCCGTGTTGGTGGCGGTGCTGATCGGGATGACCGTGCCCGGGTGGATGGTGGTGGCGTAGGCGGTCTTCCCGTCCGGGGTGATCGCGATGGAGCCCTCGCCGGGGTTGCCGAAGGTGGATCGGCTTGCCGGGCGGTGTTGGTGGCGGTGCTGATCGGGGTCACGCTTGCCGCCGCCTAGTTGTCGGCGTAGGCGGTCTTGCCGTCCGGGGTGATCGCGATCCCGAACGGGACGCGGCCGACGCGGATCGGCTGGCCGGGCGTGTTGGTGGCCGTGCTGATCGGGGTGACCGTGCCGGGCTGCCACTCGTTGTGGGCTCGCTGACGACGTAGGCGGTCTTCCCGTCCGGGGTGATCGCGATCCGACCGGGGCGGAGCCGACGTGGATCGGCTTGCCGGGCGTGTTGGTGGCCGTGCTGATCGGGGTGACCGTGTTCAGGCCCGTGTTGGCGACGTAGGCGGTCTTCCCGTCCGGGGTGATCGCGATGAACTCAGGGCCAAAGTCACGGCTGCGGCCGACGTGGATCGGCCTACCCGCCGTGTTGGTGGCTGTGCTGATCGGGGTGACCGTGCCAGCGTCGGAATTGAGGACGTAGGCGCTCTTCCCGTCCGGGGTGATCGCGATCTGATCGCCGCCGGCGACCCTGATCGGCTTCCCGGCCCTGCCGGTGGCCGTGCTGATCGGGATGATCGCGACGGGGGAGGCTTGAGGGGGGGCGTCTCGCCGCCTCCCTTGGCGTAAGCGACGTAGACGGTCGGAGCGGCCGATCGGTGGGGTGCCGCCGGCCCGGGGGCTGCGCCGAATACCCGGACGGCGGCAGTCACGCCGATGACCGCCACAACGACAGCGGCAAGTACGCCAGCGGCCTCCGTTATCCGGCGCCTGACCAGCCGGCGCCGGACCGCGGCCACGGTCACCCGGCCTGGTGGCACGCCCATGGCGGCATCCATGAACTCACGCCAGTGCCTGTTGTCCATCCCGCTCACCGGGCCTCTCGCTCCAGGAACCCGGCCAGCCGCGGATCATCGCGCAATCTGGCCAGTGCCCGCGACATCGCGCTCTTGACCGTGCCGACCGAGCAGTTCAGCATCTGTGCCACCTGCGCCTCGGGCAGATCGTCGTAGACCCGGAGCACCAGCACCGCGCGCTGGCGGCCGGTCAACGTCGTCAGCGCATCCCGCAACGCCATGCGCATGGCCACCTCGGTTGCCACGTCCCCGGCCGCCGGGGCCTCGGCGACCGCTGGTGATGACTTCTCGCCGCGCCACCGGCGGCGGCTCCACGTCCTCCAGGTATTAACCATCACCCGGCGCACGTAGACCTCGGGATCGTCACGGCGGTTGATCCGTTCCCAGCGCGGCCAGGCCCGAGCCAGCGCCGTCTGCACCAGGTCCTCGGCCAGCCCCCAGTCGCCGGTCAGCAGCCACGCCGTCCGCCGCAGCGCCTGCTCGCGCGCCTCGACGAACTGCGCGAAATCGTTCGCGTCGGCGTTCAATGCGCCTCCGGTGGGCTCGGGCGTGCGTCGCCTGACAGGACTACCTGGGGGTCGCGAAAGGTTCCGCCTCCTTGACAAAAAGTGCCGCCGGTCCTTCCTTCACCCCACACTGCCAGCCGCGACATCAGACGGCACAAAGCCTCCAACTACTCCCCGGCCGCCAGCAACCCCGGCTGACCTGTGCCCGGCGGGAACCTTTTCTGCCACGCTGGCCAACGTGGATGACCTTGACCTGCTCCGAAACGAGTTCAACGCCGAAGACGGCTCGTTCCTTGTCCAGCTCCGTGTTGACTATCACTGGCTCCACTGCTACCACGCCTCCACGAAATGACCGATTAGGGTCCAGAGAAGCCACGATGACACTGGAGAGCATGACCATATGGCTGACACGATTCTGACGGAAAGCGAAGCGTCGCTGGCTGTTGAAGACCTCGGCTGGCGGTACCTCCTCGACTGCCTCACCACCGCTGTCACGGTCGACTCTCTCTTCGGCGCGTGCGAAGTCATCCGCGCTGCGGTCGACATCGCCGGCCCACACGCGAACGACCATCTGCGTCTGCGCGCGACCGGCGACCGAGTGGAATTCACGCTGGAGACACGTGGCAAATTTCGAGTGACTACGCAGGACGTTGATCTAGCCCGCTCTATCACGAAGGCAGTTCGCACGGCCGGTTACCAGACGGTCGCGCACCCAGCTCATCATTCGGTTCAGTCGCTTGCGATCGCGATCGATGCGATGGACATCCCCGCAGTGCGCCCGTTCTGGAAGGCGGTACTCGGGTATGACGCACGTCACTGCGCCCGCCGACCTAGTGGACCCGTCCGCTGGCGGTCCGTCTGTCTGGTTCCAGCAGATGGACGAACCGCGCACGCAGCGCAACAGAATTCATCTTGATCTGACTGTTCCGCACGACGATGCCGTTGCCCGGGTCGGGGCCGCCCTCGCGGCCGGCGGTCGGCTCGTCAGCGACGGCCATGCGCGAGCATTCTGGATCTTGGCAGACTCCGAGGGCAATGAAGTCTGCGTGTGCACATGGCAGGACCGTGACTGACGCGGCGTAGTCGTCCTGTTGCTGGAATCGTAGGAACAGCACCACGGCGGAAGTGGGGGCCGTCCAGTAGGCGACCGGGATGGACATCTGGTAGGTGAGGACTTCGGGCAGTCCGGGGAGGCCGTGCTCGATGACCCTCGCGCCGGTGCGGCGGGTGTGCCTGGGGTCGAGGTCGGGAGGCAGTTCCGGTTCTGACGTCATGGTTTCCTGCGCTGGGCGCTTAGCTCGGTCCGTCGTGGCAATTGGCTGGTGTCCGGGCGCGTGGGCTGCTCGTTTACCTGCCCTGGCTTGGTCGGGGGATGCCGTGGGTGACGGTTCCGTTGGGCCATCGGATTGTCAGGGAGCTTTGGTAGGCGGCGGACGGGCTGAGGTGCCCGGGGCAGGTTGTGGTGATGGCGTGGATGTCTCGCATGGTGTTCTGGGCGGCTGCGCCGGTGGCCCGGGCGCTGGCGGCTGAGTGACCGCTGGTGGCCCAGGCGGCGAAGAAGGTCCTGTAGTCGGCTTCGACTCGTCGTAGTTCTCGGTTCAGGGTTGGGGATTTGACGTTGGCTATCAGGTAGGACTCGAAGGTTGAGCTGGTGGAGCTGGTTGCGGTGGGGAGCCCGAGCTGCTGGTCGGCGGTGGCGAGGCTGCGGGGGGTGGTGACGGCGGTGAAGTGGGAGGGTATGCGGGCGAGCTGGCGGGCGGCTGACCTGGCCTGGGCGCATTGCGCAGCGGTTGGGCGGCTTGGCCCGTGTGCGGGGTCTGCCGTCGCCGCCAGTGAGGGTGCGCCGCATGCTGTGAGGAGGAGTGTCGCGGCGGCGGTGGCCGCGAGCGGGTGGCGCATGGGGTTTCCCTTTTCGTGTGGGACGTGTGGGCTAACTTATCCCGGTCACGCCGGCGGCGGCGTGACGTCGGCGGCCTGGTTCGCGCCCGGTCCCTCGGCCCTGAGGCGGGGCGGTCGCGCCGGGGTTGGGTTGGCGGTGCCCGAAGGGCACCCATGGAGTGCGCCCGTAGGGCGCGCTCTTATGCCGCCGCGCCGGTGGCGGGTCGGTCACGGGTGCGCACGCGGGACCACGGCCCGGAGGGGGCGGGTGGGTGGGCCGCCTTGCTGTGGTGGTGTGGCTGCCCGCATGGGTGAGGGTGTCCGTGGCGCGGGCCGCGCGGGCCGATGGTTGCCGCGCGGCCCGGTGGCCGCTGGTTGCTATGTTGACTGGCGGGCGAGTGCTGGCGGGTGTCTCATAGCTGCGTGGTCCATTCGATGGTTAGCCGGTGGCCTTGGCTAGGGGGCCAGATTTTCGGATTCGGCGCGTCCCCCTATAACACCAGTGATTGACCGGAATCCTGAAAGTCAGCAATGGCCGCTCGGGAAACGTTCAGGGTTTGCTGATGGCGCGGCGCAGGCACCAGCCCAGGGCGGCGATCGGGCCGGCCGGCGGCAGCCACCAGGCGTTCAGGCCGCCCCGTGCACCAGCGCGGCAGCGAGGGCCGGGGCGAGGGCGGGGCCGACAGATAAGGGTCCGGTTACCGTCGGGTCACGATTCGCCGTGGTCCCCACCTGACCTGTTCCCAGTCTGCAGGCCCGGTCTTAGCATGACCGGTCGGGCGCCGTTTGGCGTGCCGCCAGGCCGTGGGGGATCGGTCCCAGGGCTCCTGTGCTCGCGGAACGAACTTCGCGGCAGAAATCAGGAGAGGAATGCCGATGCGCAAACGCACGCAGTCCTTAGCGGCCACAGCAGGCCTGGCCGTCCTCGCGCTCGTGGCCGCCGCCTGTGGCGGCAGCAGCGGCACGACGTCACCCGGCAATTCGTCACCGGGCTCACAGACCTTTGGCCAGCAGGGCCTGAACCCGGGCGGGACGCCAAAGTCCGGCGGCACGCTGAACATGCTCGGCCAGGGCGACGTTGACTACATGGACTACAACGTCTCTTACTACACGATCGGCGGCCTGGGCCAGCGGCCCTGGCTCCGCGGGCTGCTGGCGTACCCGGCCATCCCCGGCAAGGCGACCACGCCCGCTCCCGACCTGGCCACCGCGATGCCCACCGTCACCAACGGCGGCAAGACCTACACGCTCACCATCCGCATCGGTGCGATGTGGGACACCAGCCCGCCACGGCAGGTCACCGCGGCCGACGCACTGCTCGGCCTCAAGCGTTCCTGCAACCCGACCCAGCCATTCGGCGGCCTGCCGGACTTCGAGACGCTGATCGTCGGTTACCAGCAGTTCTGCAACGGCTTCGCCAAGGTCTCCTCGACATCGGCGTCAGCCGAGAAGACGTACATCGAGACGCACCAGATCTCCGGGGTGAAGGTTTCCGGGCAGACGATCACCTATAACCTGACCCACCCGGCCAGCTACTTCCCGGACATGCTGCAACTGGACGCCTTTTCCCCGGCCCCGGTGGAGAGCCTGAACTACACACCTGGGAGCAATGCGGAAGCCCAGCACCTGATCGCCGACGGGCCATACAAGGTCACGAGCTACGTGCCGACCCGGAGCATTACTTATGCCCGCAACCCGGCGTGGAGGGCGAGCAGCGACCCGATCCGCAAGGCGTACGTTAACGCGATCAAGGTCACTGAGACCGGTAACGAGCCCGCGGTCCAGCAGCAGCTGCAGACCAACACGGCCGCGGCGAGCATGGAGTTCGACGCGTTCCCGCCGGTTGGCGCGGACCCCGGCTTGTACCAGCAGATGAAGCAGGGACTGAACCACAACTTCAACCTCGGGTCCACGTACTCCACCAACCCGTACGTCGTGTTCAACGAGGTGTCGCCGAATAACAGTGGTGCGCTGAAGAAGGTCGCGGTCCGGCAGGCGCTCAGCTACGGCATCAACCGGGCGCCCCTGCTCACGGACAACGGCGGCCCGGCCCTGGGCAAGGCGCTCACCCACGTGCTGCCCGATGGCATCAACGGATCGCAGGACATGCCGAAGGGCTACAACCCGTACCCGTACGACCCGGGCAAGGCCAAGCAGATGCTGGCGGCCAACGGGGCCAAGAACATGACCCTGACCCTGCTCTACCGGCCATCCAACACGAACGAAGCCAAGATGGCGCAGACCCTGCAGAGTGAGCTGCCGAAGATCGGCGTGAAGGTCAAGCTGCTCGCCGGCACCCCCGCAGACTTCTACACCAAGTACCTGCAGGTGCCGAGCGTGGCCCATCGGGGCGTGTGGGATATCGCACTTACCGGGTGGATACCAGACTGGTACGGGGACGGCGCGGTGTCCTTCTTCGGGCCGCTGTTCTCCGGGTCAGCGTCCTACCCGCCGGTGGGCAGCAACTTCGGGTTCTACAACAACCCGTTCGACAAACGCTCTGATCGGCAAGGGTGCCACCTCCGCGTCGGCCAGCGCGGCCGCCGCGATCTGGGCCCAGGCTGACCAGGCGGTCATGAAGGACGCGGCAATCTACCCCATCGTTCAGCCGTACCAGCCGCTGTATCACGCCAGCTATGTGCACAACGCGGTGTACATCCCGTCGATCCAGGGGTTCGACCCGACCAACGTCTGGCTCAGCTCGCCAGGATGATCCTGGTGGTCGTAGGCGATGAGTCAGCGCCTGAGGGCTGGCAGGTGTGATCGTTGGGCCAGATCGCGGCGGTCAGGGCGAGGATGCGCTGGGGCGCCCGGACGGTGCCGCCGACGTGGGCCAGGGCGACGTCTCATGAGCCGTCCTGGCCGACCCGGCGGACAACGAGCTCAACGTCCCCACCCCGGATCACGTCCGGCGTCAGTCAGGGCTTGCTGATGGCGCGGCGCAGGGACCAGCCCAGGGCGGCGATCGTGACGACCGGCAGCAGCCACCAGGCGTTCAGGCCGGCCCCGTGCACCAGCACGGCGGTGAGGGCCAGGGCGAGGACGACGGCAGCGGCACCGCGCCAGTCGTCGCCGATGACGAAGTCGTACCAGAACGCGCCGAACGAGCGGAGCCAGCGGGTCATCGCGGCATCTCCCCCGTGAAGGTGTCAGTGGTGAGAGTGTCAGTGGTCAGGGTGTCCGAGGTGAGCGTGGCGGGCTGCGGCGCCGGGTCCGGGACCGGCGCGGCGGCCCGGGCATGGCGCAGCACGACGGTGTAGCCCACGC
Organism: uncultured Actinomycetes bacterium; assembly: GCA_963837335.1. GTDB lineage: Bacteria > Actinomycetota > Actinomycetes > Streptosporangiales > Streptosporangiaceae > RYN-230. The sequence goes on from CAWINS010000033.1 coordinate 10,694, forward strand.
AGACCAGCGCGTAGACCGGGATGAGCACCAGCAGGAAGGCGTCATTGCCCGGCCAGTGGACGCCGGCTCCCTCAGCCCCCCAGAACGTCCCGAACGTGGTCAGCATGATGCCGACCACGAACTTCATCGTGTTCTCGGGGACCCGGGCCAGCGGCGCCCGGGCGGCCACGCCGATCCCCGCGATGACCAGTACCGCCGCCGCGGCCCCCAGCGCCGCGAGGCCCACATTTCCCTGGTTGTCGCCGAAGGTGATCACGATGAACACGACCTCCAGCCCCTCCAGCAGCACTCCCTTGAAGGACAGGGTGAACGCGTACCAGTCACGGACACCAAAGCGGCTCTCGGTCCTGGCCTCGCGGGCGGCGGCGACCTGGCGCTGGTAGATGCTCGCCTCGTCGTGCAGGCCCTTGTAACCCGAGGCCCGCAGGATGGCCTTGCGCACCCACATCAGCCCGAAGATCGCGAGCAGGGCGCCCACCACCAGGCGGAGCACGCCCAGCGGGAACAGGGTCAGGGCGGGCCCGAGCACGGCGACCACGGCGGCCAGGACGACCAGGGCCACGGCCATGCCCTGGAAGGTCGAGCGCCAGTCCCGGGTCAGCCCGGCGGCGAGCACGATGGTGAGCGCCTCGACGGCCTCGACGGCGCAGGCCACGAAGACGGTCAGGACGAGGGCGGCGGCATTCACGGAACCTCCAGTGTCGCCGTCGGGGACGGCACGGCGTCAACCGCCGGGGACGGCGCAGCGTTAAACAGCACAGCGTTGATCGTGGGGTTGATCAGCACAGGGCGCGTGCTGACCTCTGCGAGAATGACGGCATGGCTGACGCCAACCGCGCGCCGGACGAGGGCTGGCTGGTCCTCATTTACCGGGTACCGTCCGAGCCCAGCCGCCTCCGGTCGGCGGTATGGCGCAGGCTCAAGAGCCTCGGGGCCATCTACCTGCAGAATTCCGCCGCCGCGCTGCCCGCCAGCGTGGGCAACGAGCGGGCGCTGCGCAAGCTGCGCAGCCAGATCCTCGACATGGAAGGCACGGCGGCGCTGCTGTCCTGCCGCGTCCTGGCGGGCGAGCAGGAAGTGCGGGCGTCGTTCCAGGCCGCGCGGAACGACGAGTACGAGGAGATCGTCAACCGCTGCGAGGACTTCCTGGGCCAGGTGAAGAAGGAGTACGTGGCCAACCACTTCACCTACGCCGAGCTTGAGGAGAACGAGGTCGATCTGGTCAAGCTGCGGACCTGGTTCGCCCGGGTCCGCGCGCGGGACGCGTTCGGCGCGACCGGCCGCCCCGAAGCGGAGAAGGCCCTCGAGACCTGCCAGCAGTCGCTGGACGACTACGCGGCGCGGGTCTACGCGGAGGAAGAAGAAGGCCACTGACCGCCGCGGGCGGTATCCGCTGGCCACTGTCCACCTCCCTGTCGGCGCAATCGGCTGCCGGCGCACAATCCCGGCCGGCGCCCACCCTCCGGCCTTCCTGCATACCCGCAGACCCGACCCGCCGGCCACCAATAAGCCTAACCTTTGTCAGATCTTAGAAGTGACAGCTGTTAGATCCGTCCTGTACTGCACGCTTAACGTTCAGGTCATCAGGCTGTACATTCCGCGTACGAACAGCTAGTGCAATCTGCCGCTCATGAAGCACTCCCCCAGGCGTAACAAGCTCTTCATGATCACGGGTCTCATGCCGCCCGGGCGGCCGGGCCTGCCCATCGGCGAGGCAGCCGCGCTGCTGATGGTCCGGCCGACCGGGGTGCAGCTGTGCGCCAGCCACGCCGATGAGCACCACATCGCGGGCACCGTCGCCGATGTCGCGTTCCGCGGCCGCGGCTACGAGCACGCTATCGACATCCCCGGGCACGGCCGCCTGACCAGCGTGTTCTCTGACACCCGGGCGGAGCGGGGGGAGCACGTCGGGCTGCGCCTGGACCCGCGCGGCTGTCACCTGTTCAGTGCCGGGCCCGAGGCGGCGGCCCGGCCGGCCTAGCCGGCCGCCAGCCGGCGCCCACGCCCGCCGGGCCGTGAACGGCGCCGGTCACTTCTCGACGGTCACGTCTGGAACGGTGCAGGCCACGTCCGCAACTGGGCGTCCCGGCTCGTCACGGTGTCTCACCTTGGGTCAGACCATGCGTGACGCGTGATCGTCGCGCCCGGGCAGGGACTAGCATCAGAGCCGTGACCACGACGCTCAGCATCAGTACCAGCGCGCCCCGCTCAATCGACGCGGACGCCGTTGTCATCGGAGTGATCAAGGGCCCGGATGGGCCCCTCCTGGCGCCGGGCGCCGCTGACCTGGACGAAGCCCTGGGTGGCGGCCTGGGTGGCGGCCTGGCCACCACTCTGGCCATTCTGGGTGCCACCGGCCAGGCCGAGGAAGTCACCCGGCTGCCGGCCAGCGCACCGGTCACCGCACCGGTGATCGCCGCCGTGGGCCTGGGCCCAGCCGGCCCTGGAGGCGCGGACGCGGTGGGCGGCTCGCTGGACCCCGAGACGCTGCGCCGCGCAGCCGGCGCGGCGGTCAGGACGCTGACCGCGGCCAGCCGGACAGGAGCCAGCCAGGCCGGGGCCAACGGCGACCGGGACGACCTCAAGATCGCGTTCGCCCTGCCTGCCGCCGGCCCGGACGCGGTTGAGGCCGTCGCGGTCGGCGCGCTGCTGGGCGCCTATGCGTTCACCCGGTACCGGCAGCAGGCCGGGCGCCGCGTCGCGATCACCGTGCTGGTCCCGGCGGAACTCGCCGCCGGGTCCGCCCCGGCCGGGTCCGCCCCGGCGGAATCCGCCCCGGCGGGCGGGACGGACGGCATCCGCCGTCGCGCCGAGGCCATCGCCGGCGCCGTGTCGCTCGCCCGCGACCTGGTCAACACCGCTCCCTCGGACCTGGTCCCCGCCACCCTGGCCGATGAGGCCGAGCGGGTGGCCGCCGCGGCCGGGCTGCAGGCCGAGGTGCTGGACGAGAAGGCGCTCGAGGAGAACGGCTACGGCGGCATCGTGGGCGTCGGCCAGGGATCGGTGAACCCGCCGCGGCTGGTGCGGCTGGAGTACGCGCCGGCGCGGGCGGACAAGACGGTGGTCTTCGTCGGCAAGGGCATCACGTTCGATTCCGGCGGGCTCTCGCTGAAGCCGCCGAAGTCGATGGAGACCATGAAGTCGGACATGGGCGGCGCGGCCGCGATCATCGGCGCGATGCAGGCCATCGCCGCCCTCGCCCCGGCCGTCCGGGTCATCGGTTACCTGGCGATCGCGGAGAACATGCCGAGCGGGAGCGCCCAGCGCCCCTCCGACGTGCTCACCATCTACGGCGGCAAGACCGTCGAGGTGCTCAACACCGACGCCGAGGGCCGGCTCGTGCTGGCCGACGCGCTGGTCCGCTCGGCCGAGGACGCCCCCGACGTGGTGGTGGACGTGGCCACGCTGACCGGGGCCCAGGTCGTGGCCCTCGGCACCCGGATCTCCGCGGTCATGGCCAACGACGACGCGCTGCGCGACGCGGTGGTGGCCGCGGCAGACCGGGCGGGCGAGGCCATGTGGCCCATGCCGCTGCCCGCCGAGCTGCGCAAGGGCCTGGACTCGGCCGTCGCCGACCTGGCCAACGTGGCGCCGGACCGCAACGGCGGGATGCTGGTCGCGGGGCTGTTCCTGCGGGAGTTCGTGCCCGAGGGGGTGCGCTGGGCTCACCTGGACATCGCGGGCCCGTCGTTCAATGACGGGGCGCCGCACGGGTATACCCCGAAGGGCGGGACGGGCGCGGCGACCAGGGCGCTCGTGCAGATAGCGGTGGACGCCGCGGAGGGAAGGCTCTAGCCGGGCCCGGGTGTTATTGGCGGTCGGGGACGAGAGACTGATCGGAGCAAGGAGCACTTCAGTGGCGGACAGTAACGGTTCCTACGACATCGTCATCCTGGGTGGCGGCAGTGGCGGGTACGCCTGCGCGCTGCGCGCCGCCGAACTCGGCAAGCGCGTGGCGCTCATCGAGAAGGACAAGGTCGGGGGGACCTGCCTGCATCGCGGCTGCATTCCGACCAAGGCGCTGCTGCACGCCGCGGAAGTCGCTGACCAGGCCCGGGAGGGCGAGACGTTCGGGGTGCGGTCCACCTTCGAGGGCATCGACATGCCTGGCGTTAACGCCTACAAGGACAAGGTCGTGGACCGGCTCTGGAAGGGCCTGCAGAGCACGCTGGCCAGCCGCAAGATCGAGATCGTCTACGGCGACGGCACGCTGGTCTCGCCGACCCAGGTCCGGGTGGGCGACACGGTCTATGAAGGCGCGCACGTCGTGCTGGCCACCGGGTCGGAGGCGAAGAGCCTGCCCGGGCTGGAGATCGACGGCGAGCGGGTCATCAACAGTGATCACGCGCTCCGGCTGGACCGGGTGCCGCGGTCGGTCGTCATCCTCGGCGGCGGGGTCATCGGGGTGGAGTTCGCCAGCGTCTGGCGCTCGTTCGGCGCCGAGGTCACCATCGTCGAGATGCTCCCGCACCTGGTGCCGGGGGAAGACGAGGCCAGCTCGAAGCTGCTGGAGCGGGCGTTCCGGCGCCGCGGCATCGGCTACGAACTCGGTACCCGTTTCGAGGGGGTCAAGGAGAACGGCAGCGGCGTGACGGTCAGCCTGGCCGGGGGCAAGACCCTGGACGCTGACCTGCTCCTCGTCGCGGTGGGCCGCGGGCCCGTGTCGGCGGGCCTGGGGTATGAGGCGGCGGGCGTGGCGGTGGAGCACGGCTACGTGACGGTCGACGAGTACTGCCGCACCAGCGTGCCCACGATCTCCGCGGTGGGTGACCTGATCCCCGGCCCGCAGCTGGCCCACGTCGGGTTCGCCGAGGGCATCCTGGTCGCCGAGCGGCTGGCCGGGCTGACGGTGACGCCGATCGACTATGACGGCGTGCCCCGGGTCACCTACAGCGACCCGGAGGTCGCGTCGGTGGGCATCACGTCGAAGATGGCCGCGGAGCGCGGCATCGAGGTCACCGAGCTCACCTACCCGATCGGCGGCAACGGCAAGAGCGTCATCCTGCAGACCCAGGGCGCGGCGAAGCTGATCGCGGCGGCCAGCGGCGGGCCGGACGGCACGCCGGGCCCGGTGCTGGGCATTCACCTGGTCGGCGCCCGGGTCGGCGAGCTGATCGCCGAGGGCCAGCTGATCTACAACTGGGAGGCGCTGCCCTATGACGTGGCTCAGCTCATCCACCCGCACCCCACCCAGTCGGAGCTGATCGGCGAGGCGCACCTCGCACTCGCCGGGAAGCCTTTGCATATGCACGCGTAGCCCGGGCCGGGCCACGCACCCCCAGCACAGCAGCAACTGTGAGTGTCGAACAGCGAAGGAGTCACGGGAAGCCATGTCGGTCTCCGTATCCATGCCCCAGCTCGGTGAGAGCGTGACCGAGGGCACCGTCACGCGCTGGCTCAAGAAGGAGGGCGAGCGTGTGGAGGCGGACGAGCCGCTGCTCGAGGTCTCCACAGACAAGGTCAACACCGAGATTCCGTCGCCGGTGGCCGGGATCCTGCGCGGGATCACCGTCGCCGAGGACGAGACGGTCGCGGTCGGCGCCGAACTCGCGGTTATCGACGAGAACGGTGCCGCCGCCCCGGCGGGGGGTGACGAAGCCGCCGAGACACAGGCCCAGGCCGAGCCGGCCGCTCCCGCCGCGCCGGCCGAGAGCCCGGAGGACGGCTACTCCCCCGGTGCCCAGGAGCCCGATCCCCAGCCAGCGGCCGAGCCGGGGTACCCGTACCCCGCGGCGGCCGGGAACCAGGGCGGCGAGGACCAGCAGACCGCCGTGTACCAGCGCCCGGCCGCCTATGAGGCGGTCGGCTACGGGTCGCCGGGCGCGGCGGACCCGGAGAGCGTCGAGGAGCCGCCCGCCGCGGCGCCGGCGGACCAGGGCCAGCCGGGCAGCGCCCCGCAGGAGCCGGCCGCGGCCGGCGGAGCGTCCGTGAGTGACATCTGGCAGCGGTCCCAGCCGGCCGCCACTCCCCCGGCCCCGCCGGCTGCCCCGGCGCCCGCACCGGCCCCGGCCGCCGCGGCGCCGCAGGCTCCGGCCCCGCAGCCTCCCGCGCCGCCGGCTCCGCCGCAGCCTGGCGCCAACGGCCCGGCGCGGCCGGCTTCCCCGCTCGGCACGGCGGACGGACCCTACGTCACGCCGCTGGTCCGCAAGCTGGCCGCCGAGCACGGCGTGGACCTGGCTACCGTCGCCGGAACCGGGGTCGGCGGCCGGATCCGCAAGCAGGACGTGATCGACGCGGCCCGGGTCCGGCGCGAGGCCATCGCGGCCGCGCAGCAGTCTGCCGCCGACGGCCAGGCGGCCGCCGCCCAGGCACCGGCCGGGCAGGCACCGGCGGGAGCGGCCCAGGGCTCGTCGCGGCCGGCCATCGAGCCGTCCCACCTGCGCGGTACGACCGAGCGGATGTCCCGGGCCCGGCAGCTGATCGCCCGCCGGATGGTCGAGTCGCTGCAGACGTCCGCCCAGCTGACCACCGTGGTCGAGGTCAACGTGACCGCGATCGCCCGGCTGCGGGAGCGCGCCAAGGCCGACTTCGAGGCCCGTGAGGGAGTCAAGCTCACCTTCCTCCCGTTCTTCGCGCTGGCCGCCGTCGAGGCGCTGAAGGTGCACCCGCGGCTGAACGCCAGCATCGAGCCGGACGGGAACCAGGTCACCTACCACGACGCTGAGCACCTCGGCATCGCGGTGGACACCGAGCGGGGGCTGATGGTGCCCGTCATCCGCAACGCCGGCGACCTCAACGTGGGTGGCCTGGCCCGCAAGATCGCGGACCTGGCGTCCCGGACCCGGGGCGGCCAGGTGAGCCCGGATGACCTGGCCGGAGGCACGTTCACGCTGACCAACACGGGCAGCCGCGGCGCGCTGTTCGACACGCCCATCATCAATCAGCCCCAGGTCGGCATCCTCGGCACCGGCACGGTCGTCCGCCGCCCGGTGGTGGTCCAGGACCCGGCGCTCGGCGAGGTGATCGCGGTCCGGTCCATGGTGTACCTGGCCCTCAGTTACGATCACCGGCTGGTAGACGGGGCGGACGCGGCGCGTTTCCTGGGTACGGTAAAGGCCCGCCTGGAGGAAGGGGCCTTCGAGGCGGAACTGGGTCTGTAACGACCGGCAGGCAGGCACCGGCCGGTACTGGCCGCCCGGTACCGGCCCGGCCAGGGGCGTCCGCCTGTCCCGCAGCCAACGAAGACTCTCACGAGGGCCCCGGGCGGGCCGCGGGCGAGGAGACGGGGGCAACTATGAAGGTCGCGGTGACGGGGGCCTCTGGGCTCATCGGCAGCGCCCTGACCGCGTCGCTGCGGGCGGGCGGGGACCAGGTGGTCACGCTGGTGCGCCGGACGCCGGCGTCCGGCGGTGAGATCGCCTGGGACCCGGTGAGCCGGCTGGGCGGCCTGGAACCTGGGGCCCTGGACGGCACGGACGCGGTGGTGCACCTGGCCGGCGCGGGGGTCGCTGACCACCGCTGGACCGAGTCCTACAAGGCAGAGATCCGGTCCAGCCGGGTGCAGGGCACCGGGGGGCTTACCGAGTTCCTGGCCGCCATGGATCAGCCGCCCGCGGTCCTGCTGTCGGGTTCCGCCGTCGGCTGGTACGGGGACACCAGCGGCCGGGAAGTGGACGAGTCGGCCCCGGCGGGCAGCGGGTTCCTGGCCGGCGTGGTGCGGGAGTGGGAAGCCGCCGCCGACCCGGCCCGGCAGGCCGGGATCCGGGTGGCCACCCTGCGTACCGGGATCGTGATCTCCCGCCACGGCGGGGTGCTGGCCAAGCTGCTGCCCCCGTTCCGGCTCGGCCTGGGCGCGAAGCTCGGCCCGGGCACCCAGTACATGAGCTGGGTGAGCCTGGACGACTGGATCCGGGCGGCCCGTTTCCTCGTGGACCACCAGGAGATATCCGGCCCGGTGAACCTCACCGCGCCGAAGCCGGAGAGCAACGCGGCCTTCACCACGGCGCTGGCGGGCGCGCTGCACCGCCCGGCGTTGCTGAGCATCCCGTCCCCGGTGCTGTCGATGGCCCTCGGCGGCGTGACCAGCGACCTGATGACCAGCGCCCGGGTGCTGCCCCGGGTGCTGAGCCAGGCCGGATTCGGGTTCACCTACCCGGACCTGGCCGGCGCGCTCGCCGCCGAACTGCATCCGGCCGGTTCCGCCGCCTAGCCGGGACTGCGGGGCGCCCCGGCGAGGAACGCCGTGAGCGCGGCGGTGAACCAGGCCGGATCATCCAGCCAGGGGAAGTGACCGGCGCCCGGCTGCACCGTGAGTTCCCATCCGGGGAAGAGCCCGGCCGGCCCGGCCACCCCGGCCAGCAGCCCGGGCGGGGCGGCGGCGTCCAGCTCGCCCGCGTACACGAGCACCGGGGCCGCGAGGCCGGCCAGCGCGGCCCGCGTCGCGGGCGGGTCGAACGCCCCCTCCGCGTAGAAGCCGGCCCGCACCTCGGCGGCCTTCCCGGCGAGGCCGGCCGCGGCATGCGCCCGGGCCGCCTCGTCCCAGCGGCCGTAGAGGAAGGGCTGCCAGCCGAGCGTGGTCTCCGCTGAGTCGTCTCCGCCGTCGGCGGCCTGCGCGGCGGCCCAGGCCGGCCCGAACCAGGGCTCCGCGGCCCGCCGCCGCATGGCGGCCTGCTGGTCCTCGTCGGTAAACGTCAGCCCGAGCGCGCGCACGCCGGGGGTGAGCAGGATCAGGCGCCCGATCCGCTCTGGGTGCGCGGCCGCGTACAGCAGGGCCACGTTCCCGCCCGCGGAATGACCGAGCAGGTCCATCTGGTCCAGGCCCAGGTCGGCCCGGAGCGCTTCCACGTCCCGGGCGATGCGGTCGCAGCGGTAGGCGGCCGGGTCGGCGGGGACCTCGCTGTCCCCGGTCCCCCGGGTGTCGGGCAGGATCAGCTCGCGGGAACGTCCTAGCCCGCCGAGGTCGCCCAGGTAGCCGGGAGCCCGGCCGGGGCCTCCCGGCAGGCAGACCAGCGGGGGGCCGGACCCGGTCCGGTGGAAGGCCAGCTTCGCGCCGTCGTAGGAAGTGAAGTGCGCCATGCCCGTATCATCCGGCCGGATGCCGCGGCGCGGCCAGGGAACTTCGCGGTGAGCAGAAGACTGCGCGGCGGGACGTGCGGGCTTCAGTCCACGACGGTCCCGGCCCGGCTGGGCCTGGCCCCGGACAGCCCGGCCCGGGACAGCGCGGCCCGGCTCCTCCCGGACCGGGGCGGCGCGGCCCGGCTCCTCCCGGACCGGGGCGGACCGGCTGGGCTCCTCCGCCGGCACCAGATCATCCGGCCCCAGTGATTCCGCCGGCGGGCACGGGGCCGCCGGGATGAGGGTGCGGAAGCCGCGGGAATCCATCCCGTACAGGGGGATCTTCCACAGCGGCGGCACTCGTCCTGACCGGCCCGCCAGACGGCCGACCGTGCGGATGTTCAGCCGCATGAGGCGGCGGGCGCCGATGACGGCCAGCGCGGCCAGCGGCAGCTCAACACACAGCGCCATCAGCACGCTGACCAGGAAATCGCTGGTGCGCAGATCCAGGGTCACGTCGAACCAGGCGTCGCAGCACAACAGGGTGGCGAGCACCACCAGGCAGACGATGACGAGCTGGCGGTGCCGCCAGCCGGCCCACGCGGTCAGCACGAACGTGACGAGCAGGCCGAGGTCGAACCCCACCCACGACCCCCGCCAGCCGCCCGAGCGGTAGTAGCGGGGCAGTGTGACGGCGAGCACCCCGATCCAGGCGGCCAGCACCAGGCAGCAGCCGATGACGGCGATGAGCGCGAAGACCCGGGTGCGCGGGCTCCCGGCCAGGTCCGACTCGGCGCGCGGGCCTGGCTGGCCGCGGCCGGGGGCGGCGTCCGCATCAGGAGAAGCCTCCAGCGCGGCGAGGGCACAGGCGAGTTCGGCCCGCTCGTCCGGGCTCATCCGCCGCAGCTCGTCCACATTGATCACGCGAAGCACCTCCCTAGGCGGTAACTACCCCGCAGGCCGCATTACTTCCCACACCAGCGCCTGTGCTTTTGCTGGGAGATAACCGGGAGCTGGCTGGTACCTGACGTCCGGGCCCGCGGATATCGTGGGCAGCGTGAGAGACGAGCTGGTCTACGTGCATCTCGGCCTCGGCGAGCAGCCCATTCCCTACCTGCGTGGCTGGGAACTTCAGCGCCAGATTCACGGGCAGCGGGTGAACGACGAGATCCCGGATACGTGCCTCCTGCTGCAGCACGAGCCGGTGTTCACGGCCGGGAAGCGGACCAGCCCGCTCGACCGCCCGCTGGGCGACGCGGGGGCGCCCGTGGTCGAGGTGGACCGGGGCGGCAAGATCACCTGGCACGGTCCCGGCCAGCTCGTCGGGTACCCGATCATCCGGCTCGGCGAGCCGGTCAACGTGATCGCCTACGTGCGGGCCATCGAGGAAGCGCTGATGCGGGCCTGCGCGGACGCGGGGGTCAGCACCATCCGGGTCGAGGGACGCAGCGGAGTGTGGGTGCCCGGCCAGCCGGAGCGCAAGATCGCCGCGATCGGGATCCGGGTGTCGCGCGGCGTGACCATGCACGGCTTCGCGCTGAATTGCGACTGCGACCTGGACTGGTTCAGCCGGTTCGTGCCGTGCGGCATCCGGGACGCCGGGGTGACCAGCCTGTCGGCCGAGCGAGGCCAGCCGGTGGGAGTCCAGGACATGCTCGGCGCGGTGGAACGCCACCTGGCCGGCGTCCTCGGCGCGGCCCGCTGGCGCCGCGCGGCGATGAGCCCCGCGCGGGTGTAGGCCGACGTTCCAGCCGCTGTCCTGGCCGTTCAGCCTGCCGCCTGGCCGGTTTCAGCCCGCCGTCCCGGCCGGTTTCAGCCCGCCGTCCCGGCCTGCCTGGCCAGGTATCCCGGCAGCTCCGCGACCGGCACCACCGCCTGCTCGCCGCTGTCCATGTCCCGAACGGTGACCGCGCCGGCTTCGTCCTCCTGACGGCCGTAGATGAGGGCCCAGCGGGCGCCCTGGTCGCTGGCCCACTTGAGCTGGCGGCCCAGCTTCCCGGACGAGCCCAGGTAGACGCTGGCCCGCAGCCCGGCCTGGCGTGCCCCGGCGGCCAGCGAGAAGCTCCGGGTCTCGAACTCCCGGCCCAGGACGGTCACGGCCACATCCAGCCGCCCAACACGGCCCGCCGGGGCGCCATCCGGCAGCAGCAGGAGGATCCGCTCGATGCCCAGCGAGCCGCCGGTGCCCGGCACATCCGGGCCGCCCAGTTCCTCGATCAGGTGGTCATAGCGGCCGCCCGAGGAAATCGACCCGGGCACCCCCTCCGCCACGACCTCCCAGATCGGGCCGGTGTAGTAGCTCAGCCCGCGGACCAGGCGGGGGGTGAACGCGATCCGCTCCGCCGGGATCTGCGCCGTGACCAGGGACAGCACTTCATCCACCTCGCCCAGCCCCGCCGAGCCCTCGTCGCTGGGCTTGAGCGCGGCCCGGATCCGCTCCTCCGCATCCGGGGCGGTCATCGCGGCGACCAGGTCCCCGGCGGCGGCGCTGGCCAGGCCCCGCCCGGTCAGCTCGGCGGCCACGTCCGCGGCCGACATCTTGTCCAGCTTGTCCAGGCTGATCAGCACGCCCGGGCCGAGTTCACCGGGTACGCCGAAGGCCTCCAGCAGGCCGGCCAGCACGTGCCGTGAGTTGAGCAGGAACCGGAAGCCCGGGACGCCCAGCTCGGCCAGGGTGTCGTGCACCGCGCAGATCACTTCCGCGTCGGCCAGCACCGACGTCGTGCCCAGCGTGTCCAGGTCGCACTGCACGAACTCGCGGAAGCGGCCCCGCCCGGGCCGGTCCGCGCGCCATACCGGGCCCATCGCGTAACGCTTGTACGGCGTGGGCAGCTGGCTTCCGTAGGCGGAGGCCACCCTGGCCAGCGGCACCGTCATGTCGTAGCGCAACGCCAGGTCCGCCTCGCCGGAGGCCTCGTGCTCGCCGCGCCGGAGAATCTTGAAGATGAGCTTGTCGCCCTCTTCCCCGTACTTGCCCAGCAGCACGTCGAGGCGCTCGAAGGCCGGCGTCTGCAGCGGCTCGAAGCCGTACCGCGAGAACACCGAGCGGATCACCGCGAAGGCGCGCTCGCGCGCCTCGACCTCCGCGGCCAGAAAGTCACGTGTCCCCGACGGGGGATCGAACTGCGTTGGCATGCGTCTATGGTCCCCGACAAGGGCACCTCTCGTCACATCGAATAGCCGGGAGCCGGGCCCTCACCGCACTCCGGCCGGTGTGGCCGCCGCGTTAAATGTCCAGGCCACCGGGGCTGTCCTGATACGATTGCCGTCGTGTACTAGGACCAGCGGCCCCCGCTATCAGCGCCCCGAGCCGTAGCCTGCCCTCGTCCTAGGAGTCTTCCGTGTCCCTCCCGCAGGTCGCTGACGCGACCGCGTCCTCTGCTGAGCTGACCCCGTCATCCGTGGCCGGGCCTGGTCCGGCTGGGGCCGGGCCAGGTGTGGCCGGGCCCGCGGTGGCCGGGCCCGTCGTGGCGGAGACAGAGACGCCGGCCCAGCCGGACCGGGCCACCCCACGCCACGCGCTGAGCCTCGCGATCGTCCTGCAGGTCCTGATCTCAGCCGGGGACGGGCTGGCCATGGTCGCCCTGGCCAGCCGGGTGTACCAGACCTCGCACGCCTCGTGGGCGGTGGCGTCGGTCTTCCTCGCGGTGACGGTGCCGATCACGGCCCTGGCGCCGGTGGCGGGGATGCTGCTCGACCGCCTGTCGCCCCGGCCCGTCCTGGTCGCGGCGGCCGCCGCGGAGACGCTGGTGGCCCTGCTGCTGACCCGGCTCACCGGTACCGGGGCCATCCTCGGGCTCTCCCTCGGCTTCGGTGTGTGCGCGGCCCTGCTGCAGCCGGGCCTGAGCACCATCGTCCCGCAACTGGCCGGCCGGGCCGGGGTGACCCGGGCCAACGGTTACCTGCAGGCCGCGACCTGGGGCGGGTTCACCGTGGGCCCCCTGCTGGCCGGGGTGCTCACCGCGGCCGGCGGCACCGGCCTGGCGCTGGGCGCGGTCGCCGTGGTGTACGGCCTGGGCGCGATCGGCCTGCGCCTCCTCCCGCTGGCCGCCGGGCCCGCGGGCCTGGCCGGCGAGGCGGCGCCCGCGGGCACCGCGGGCGAGTCGGTTGGCCGGCAGCTCAGCGCCGGGCTGCGTTTCCTGCGCGCCGACCGTACGGCCGGGCTGCTGGTGCTCGTGGTCGCGGTGATGGTGGCCTTCGGCAACATGGCCAGCGTGGCTGAGGTGGCCTTCGCCGAGGGAGTACTCAAGGCGGGCGCCTCCGGCTACTCGGTGCTGGTCGCCGCCTGGACCGCGGGCATGCTCGGCGGGACGCTGCTGGGCGGCCTGGTGCGCCGGCGCCGGCTGGCCGTGGCCACTCTGGCCGGCACGGTCATCGCCGGCACCGGGGTCGCGCTGGCCGGCGGCGCCGTCACGCTCTGGCAGGCCGCGGCCTGCTACGGGATCGGCGGCCTGGCCAACGGCGTCGAGGTCGTGGCGACCCGCAGTTTCCTGAACCACCGCGTTCCCGGGGCCATCTCGGGACGGGTCTTCGCCCTGTACTCCGGGGTGCTGTTCGGCGCGGCCTCGGTGGGCATGGCCGCGGCCGGCGGCCTGCTCGCCCCGCTCAACCCGCGCGTGGTCCTGGTCATCGCGGGTACCGGCGGGATCGCCGCCGGCGCGCTGGGCTGGGCCCGGTACGCCCGGCTGCGGCGCGCGGAGGCCTCCGCCCGGGACGTACCCTGAGAGGGTGGTACTCGCACCCGAGGGACGCAGGCTGCTCCGCCTGGAAGCGCGCAACAGCCAGACCCCCATCGAGAGAAAGCCGCCGTGGATCAAGACCCGGCTGCGGACCGGGCCGGAATACACGGCGCTGAAGAGCCTGGTCAGCCGGGAGGGCCTGCACACCGTGTGTGAGGAGGCCGGCTGCCCGAACATCTTCGAGTGCTGGGAAGACCGCGAGGCCACCTTCCTCATCGGCGGCGACCAGTGCACCAGGCGCTGCGACTTCTGCCAGATCGCCACGGGCAAGCCGGAGCCGCTGGACACCGACGAGCCGCGCCGGGTCGCGGAGTCGGTCGCCACCATGGGCCTGCGCTACGCGACCGTGACCGGGGTGGCCCGGGACGACCTGGCGGACGGCGGCGCGTGGCTGTACGCGCAGACCGCCCGCGAGATCCACGACACGGTGCCCGGCTGCGGCGTCGAACTGCTGATCCCCGACTTCAACGCGGCCAGCGACCGGCTGGCCGAGGTGTTCGGGGCCCGGCCGGAAGTACTGGCGCACAACATCGAGACGGTGCCGAGGATCTTCAAGCGGATCAGGCCCGGCTTCCGTTACGAGCGGTCGCTGCAGGTCATCACGCTGGCCCGGGAAGCCGGGCTGGTCACCAAGTCCAACCTGATCCTCGGCCTCGGCGAGGAAACGCACGAGATCACCCAGGCCATGGCGGACCTGCGCGCGGCCGGCTGCGAACTGCTCACGATCACCCAGTACCTGCGGCCATCAGCGCTGCATCATCCCGTGGAGCGCTGGGTGCCGCCGGAGGAATTCGAGCGGCTCGGCGCCGAGGCCAGGGAGCTGGGATTCTCCGGGGTCATGTCCGGGCCGCTGGTCCGGTCGTCGTACCGGGCGGGCCGCCTGTACCGGGAAGCGATGGCCCGCCGGGTCCAGCCGGGCGCCGCAGTTTCCCACCAGGCCCGCTGACTCGTATCCTGCCCTCCATGGCGAACAGCACGGCGAACCGGAAAGACGGCGCGGGCGGGGTCCCCTCCGGCCGCATCAAGCAGATCCGCATGGTCGCGGGGATAATCCGCGAACAGAACCCCAGGGCACTCCCGATCATCGCGCTGACCGCGGTCGGGATCATCGCCGTCTTCGTGATCGTCGGCCTGCTCACCGGCCTGGCCGGCGTGCTGATCCCGCTCGGCGTGGTGGCCGGCCTGGCCGCCGCGATGCTGATGTTCGGCCGGTTCGCCCAGTCGGCGCAGTACTCGGTGGTGGAGGGCCAGCCCGGCGCGGCCGCCGCCATCCTGCAGAGCATGCGCGGCGGCTGGACGGTCACCCCGGCCGTGTCGGCGAACCGGAACATGGATGTGGTGCACCGGGCCGTCGGCAAGCCCGGGGTCGTGCTGGTCGGCGAGGGATCACCGAACCGGCTGCCCAGCCTGCTCGCGGCCGAGAAGAAGCGGATCTCCCGGGTCGCCTACGAGACGCCGATCTACGACTTCCAGGTCGGCAACGAAGAAGGCCAGGTGCCGATCCGCAAGCTGCAACGCAAGATCATGCGGCTGCCCCGCAACCTGAAGGGCGCCGAGGTGACCGAGCTCAACTACCGGCTCAAGGCCCTGCCGCAGTCCCTGCAGGCCCCGAAGGGGCCGATGCCGAAGTCGGGGCGGATGCCCCGGCCGCCGCGGCCCCGGACCCGCTAGCCCGCATCCGCGGGCGCCGGATCCGCTAGCTGCGGAGCACGATCGTGTTGGCCGCCCGGTCGTGCAGCCCGCGCAGGTCCCGGTCGGTGACCAGCGGCGGGATCACGGTGATCAGCAGGATGGTGCGGACCAGAGCCCAGCCGAACCCCACCGGCCTGCCGTCCAGCCGGGCCACCCGGATGCCCAGCACCCGCTTGCCCAGGGTGAACCCGGTCAGCGCGGTAAGCAGCCAGACCTCCACGGAGAAGACCGCCAGGGTCCAGCCAGCCGAGTGGAAGAGCGCCAGCGCCACGCCGGTGCTCGCCAGCCAGTCGATCAGCAGGGCGAGCAGGCGGCGCCCCATGCCCGCGACCGACCGGGGGCCGTTCTCGGGAAGGCCGAACTTTTCTCCCGGGTACTTCTCCTTATCCGCGGGGTCCCGCGTCGGCAGCAGCCCGGCCCAGCGTCGTTCCGTCACCCCCTCACGGTACCCGCGGCCCGGCCGGCGCCGGCCGGGAGCCCGATCGCCGGCCACGCGGGCAGTTCTGCCTGCGCATGCGCGTCACGGAGGGTAAGGCGTAACACGTGTGAAACACTAGAGACACGGCCGGGAAATCGCCGGGAACTATGGTCCGAAACGTTCCTGCCGCAGGCAGACCCCCCAAGCGGCCAACTTCTGCGTGGCCGTCTTTGCGCGGCCTTCAGCCGCGGCAGCCCAGGGAGGCAACACGTGCCAGCTAACGCGGTGCCAGCTCCGTCCAGGGAGGGTTGATGTTCAACAACGCCGACGAGGTACTGAAGTTCATCGGCGATACCAAGGTTGAGTTCGTCGATGTCAGGTTCTCCGACCTGCTGGGGACCGTCCAGCACTTCACGGTCCCGACGGAGACGTTCGACGACAAGGTCTTCACCGAGGGCCGCATGTTCGACGGCTCCTCGATCCGAGGGTTCCAGCAGATCCACGAGTCGGACATGCTCCTCATGCCCGACCCGACGACCGCCGTGATGGACCCGTTCCGCCAGCACCCGACCTTGAACCTGACCTTCTTCGTGCACGACCCGCTGACCGGCGAGCCGTACACCCGTGACCCGCGGAACATCGCCCGCAAGGCCGAGACGTTCCTGAAGGGCACCGGGATCGGGGACACCGCGTTCTTCGGCCCGGAGGCCGAGTTCTACATCTTCGATTCGGTGCGCTACGACACCGGGGCCAACGCGGGCTACTACTACATCGACTCGGTTGAGGGCGCCTGGAACACCGGGCGCGAGGAAGAGGGCGGGAACCTCGGCTCGAAGCCCCCGTACAAGGGCGGCTACTTCCCGGTCCCGCCCGTCGACCACTACACCGACCTGCGGTCGGAGATGGTCCGCAAGCTGATCGAGGTCGGCATCACCGTGGAGATGCAGCACCACGAGGTCGGCACCGCGGGCCAGGCCGAGATCGACATCCTGTTCGGCCCGCTGCTCAAGCAGGCCGACAACCTGATGCTCTACAAGTACGTGGTGAAGAGCGTCGCGCGGGCGGCGGGCAAGACCGCCACGTTCATGCCCAAGCCGATCTTCGGTGACAACGGCTCCGGCATGCACTGCCACCAGAGCATCTGGAAGGACGGTTCGCCGCTCTTCTATGACGAGGTGGGCTACGCGGGCCTGTCCGACACCGGCCGGTACTACGTGGGCGGCCTGCTCAAGCACGCACCCTCGCTGCTCGCGTTCACCAACCCGACGGTGAACTCCTACCACCGCCTGGTGCCCGGCTACGAGGCGCCGGTCAACCTGGTCTACTCCCAGCGCAACCGGTCGGCCTGCGTGCGCATCCCGATCACCGGCTCGAACCCCAAGGCCAAGCGCCTGGAGTTCCGGGTGCCTGACCCGTCGGCCAACCCGTACCTGGCGTTCTCCGCCATGCTGATGGCCGGCATCGACGGCATCAAGAACAAGATCGAGCCGCACGAGCCGGTGGACAAGGACCTGTACGAACTGCCGCCGGACGAGGCGGCGGCCATCCCGCAGGTTCCTGGCTCGCTGGAGACCGTGCTCAACACGCTGGAGGAGGACCACGACTACCTGCTCGAGGGCGGCGTGTTCACCCCGGACCTCATCGAGACCTGGATCGAGTACAAGCGGACCAACGAGCTCGACCCGGTGCGGCTGCGTCCGTCGCCGCACGAGTTCGCGATGTACTACGACGTCTGAGTACCGGGATACCTGACTGGTAGCAGCTCAACCGGGAGGCCACCGGCCCGCCGCGGCAGCGCGGCGGGTCCCGGTGGCCTCCCGCGTTTCGCCGGCCGGACTCGCCGGTGGCCAGGAGCAGGCAGGATGGAACCGTGACCGATGAGCTACCCGGGGCGGAGCTGAACCAGGCCAGCCCGATCACGCTGGCGAGCCTGAACCTGCATGGAGGCCTGACCAGCCACGGCGAGCCCTTCGACGTCGCCGAGGTGTGCCATCGGCTCAAAGCGGACGTCATCACCCTGCAGGAAGCGTGGCGGCCCGAGGCCGAGCCAGACGTCGTGACCAGCGTGGCCGCCGCGCTGGGCGCCGAGGTGCGGCACCGGGGACTGACCCGCAGCACCAGCCGGGCCCGGCTCGGCCTCGGGACGGACCAGGGGGCGGGCACCTGGGGCCTGGCCGTGCTGAGCATGCTCCCGGTCACCGGCTACCAGGAGATCGAGCTCGGCCGGGCGCCTGGCGACCGGATCAGCCGCGCCGCGCAGGTGCTCACGCTGGCCACCCCGGGCGGCGCCGCGCTGCGGGTGGTGAATACCCACCTGACGCACCGCTACAGCAGCCCGGTCCAGCTCGCCCTGCTGGTGCGCAGGCTGGCCGGAAGCTCCCTGCCGACCGTCCTCGTCGGCGACCTCAACATGCCCCGCCCGGCCACGCTGGTCGCCAGGGGCTACCACTCGGTGCTGCGCGGCCGGTCCTTCCCGGCCGGGCGGCCGCTGATCCAGCTCGATCACCTGCTGCTCAGCGGGGCGGTCAGCGCGTCGGAGGCGGAGGTGCTGGAGCCGGTAGGCTCCGATCACCTGCCGATCCGGGCCCGGCTGAGCCCGGGGTGAGCCCGGCCGCCACCCGGGCCAGGCTGGTCAGGGTGGACCGGGAAAGCACATGAACGGTCCGCGCCGCGGGCGAACGCCGGAGCGTCCGGCGGGCGAGCCGGACCCGCAACGCCGCCGGCCGGGACGTGAAGATCAGCGGGGCCTCCATGATCAGCGCCTCACCGTCCACGCCGACCGCAACCGGGCCCGCCGAGCGGATCTCGAAATCGGGCGCGGCCCACTCGGCCCAGCCACTGAACCTCCGGGCCTGGCCCGCCGCCTGAAGGGCGAGGAACCGGCTGGCCTGGGCCGCGTCGGTGATCATGACCGTGACCACGCCCAGCACGCCGCCGTTGATCCGCTCCCGGGTGCCCACTCCCCCGCCCGTCGGGACCAGCTGGTAGGGGTTGTTGGAGACCAGGATGAGGTGGGCGGTGTCGTGCTCCGCGCCATCCGGCCCGGTGAAGCAGAGATCCAGCGGCCGGGCGTCCGGCCCGAGCAGGCTGGGCAGCACGGCCGCGGCGGTCCGCAGTTTCGCGTCCCGGTACTCCGGGGCCTGGACCACCTGGGCGTACAGCCCGAGCGAGGCGTTGTTGACGAACGTCCGGCCGTTCACCTCGGCCAGGTCGATGCGCCGTTCCCGCGCGTCCGCGTAGGCATCGAGCGCCCCCACCACGTCGGCCCGGTCCAGTCCCAGGTCGAGGGCGAAGTGGTTGCGGGTGCCGGCCGGAACACACACGTAGTCCAGGCCGGCCCGGGCCGCGACCGAGGCGACCAGCGCCTGCGAGCCATCCCCGCCCGCCATGCCCAGCACGTCCGCGCCGCGGCGGACCGCGTCCTCGGCGAGTTCCCTCAGGTCGTCGCCGGGTTCCAGGAGGATCGGCTCGATCCCCCGCTTCCGGCACTCGAGGACCAGCTGGAACCGCTCCACCTTCCCCCCGCCGGACCTCGGGTTCATGATCAGCACCGGATGTTCCGGCGGCCGGGCCCGGGGCAGCCGGGCCGCGTCCGCCCGCAGCGCCTGGTCGGTGCGCCGCAGCGCGTGCCGCGCGGCCAGCACCGAACCGGTGCCCAGCGCGGCGATCAGGACGACCAGGTACCACCGGATGCCCGCGAAGAACAGGCCGGTGATGGTCCCGCCCAGCGCGGCCAGCACGACCAGCAGCGAGATCATCCGGATCAGCCCGCGCCGGGATATGGCGTACCAGCTGCCCGTCACGCAGATCAGCAGCCCGGCGGTGACGACCAGGACGGCCAGCAGGTGCACGGCCACGCCCACGAGCGCGAGACCGGCCGAAGCCACCAGGGCCAGCAGGGCACCGACCGCGGAAAGCCGCTCCCCCACGGTCGGACGATCCGGTTCGTGGCCTGCGCTCAAGCGATCCCCCCGGCACGTGCGCACCTCAGCCCAGGGGCCCGGGCAGCTTCCCGTGGCGCTTTTTTACCTGGGTGTTAGCATACGCGCGTGACCACACGGGAAGCGGCCCACCAGCTCGCGGCGGTGGACCGGGCGGTATACGACGCGATCGCCGTCACCCCGACCCCGGCCCTGGACGAGCCGCTGCGGCGGCTGTCCCGGGCCGCCGACAAGTCCCGGATCTGGCTGGCCCTGGCCGCGGTACTGGCCGTCGCGGGCGGCCCGTCAGGCCGGCGGGCCGCGGTCCGCGGCACCCTGGCCATCGGGGCGACCTCGGCGCTGGTGAACCTGGGCGTCAAGCCGCTGGGCCGCCGGGCCCGACCGGACCGGGCCGGCGCCGGGGTGCCGGGAGTGCGGCAGGTCCGGATGCCGGACTCCACCTCGTTCCCCTCCGGCCATTCCGCGTCGGCGTTCGCCTTTGCCACCGCGATCAGCCGGGACAAGCCCTGGGTCGCGCTGGGCGCCGGGTTCCTGGCCGCCGCGGTCGCCTACTCACGGGTGCATACCGGGGTGCACTACCCGGGGGACACGGTGACCGGCTCCCTCATCGGCGCCAGCGCCGGCCTGGCCGTGGCTGACCTGCTCGACCACCGTTCGCCTCCGGCACCGGCGGGCGGGCCCGGGGTCAGCCGGTAGGCGTCTGCCGGACGCGATGTGACTCACCCCTGCGGGGGGAGGCGGAGGACGACCTCCGCGCGAGACCGTGGACGGACCACGCGAGAAGCCGGCGCGGCAGACCGTGACGGCGGCGCGGCACGCAGCGATCAGCCAGGGGGCCACGGATGTCTGACGCGGGTCGCGCGGCGGAGGGGCCGGCCGGGACGGGCTCCGCTCTCAGCCTGGACGAGCGCGCCGAACTCGAACGGCTGCGTGCCGAGGCCAGCGCGCATACCGAGCCGGCCGGACCGGACCGCCGGCCGCACACCGGCTGGCGGGCTCCGGTCGCGCTCATTCTCATCGTGGTTGGCTGCCTGCTGGCCCCGCTCTCGGTGCTGGCCGTCTGGACCGCTAACGAGGTCTCGAGCACCAGCCGTTACGTGGCCAACGTGGAGCCACTGGTCCACGATCCGGCCGTCCAGAATGCGCTCACCGACAAGATCACGACCGAGATCACCACCCACCTCAAGGTCGACCGACGTACACCGATCAGGCCGCCGGCGCCCTGACCAGCCAGGGGCTACCGCGGGTCGGGGCGCTGCTGCAGACTTTCGGCCCGTCGATCAGCAGCGCGGTCGCCGGATTCATTCACGGCCAGGTGCACAAGATAGTGACGAGTCCGCAGTTCGCCCAGGTCTGGGTCCAGGCCAACACCGCGGTCCACGAGCAACTGGTCAAGGCCCTGTCCGGGCAGGGCGGCAGCTCGGTCAGCGTGAGCAACGGGCAGGTCGTCCTCAGCCTGGGCCCGTTCATCAACCTGATCAAGCAGGACCTGATCAATCGCGGCTTCACGCTGGTCAGCAAGCTCCCGGCGATCAACCCGACGCTGAGCCTGTTCTCGGCCAAGTACCTGGTCAAAGCACAGTCCGGATACCGGCTCATCAACGACCTCAAGATCGTGCTGCCGATCCTGGCCCTGCTGCTGCTGGCCCTCGGCGTGTATCGTGGCCCGCGGCCACCGGCGGGCGCTGATCGGGGCGGGTCTCGGCCTGGCCGCGTCGATGCTGGTCCTCGGGGCCGGGCTGCTGATCTTCCGCGGCGTCTACCTGAACAGCGTGCCGGGCGACGTGCTGCCCGCCGACGCGGCCGCGGCCCTGTTCGACACGCTCGTCCGGTTCATCAAGGAAGGGCTCCGGACGATCCTGGTCGTCGGCCTGGTCGTGGCCGCTGGTGCCTTCCTGACCGGGCCCTCGGTAACCGCGGTCAGGATCCGGCAGGCCTTCTCGTCGGGCCTCGGCTGGGTGCGGCGCAGCGGCGAGCACGCGGGCGTGCGGACCGGCCCTGTGGGAACCTGGACCTATGCGCATCGCCAGGGACTGCGGATCTGCGCCGTGTCACTGGCCGCGCTGCTGTTCGTGTTCTGGGGACGGCCCACCGCCGTCGTCGTGGTGGTGATCGCCATCCTGCTGCTGGTCGTTCTGGGGCTGATCGAGCTGATCGGCAGCAGGCCGGCCCGCAGCCAGCGGCAGCGGCGCCAGCTGTGAGGTCGGCGGTAGCCTGTCTCCCGGAGTACTCGCGAACTTCCCAGACGACGGTAGGCGGGCCCAGTGATCCTGCAAGCGGCCGGGCTGGCGGTGCTGGCCGCGATCTCCCCGACCGCGCTGCTGGTGGCCGCCGTCTACCTCGGCTCAGCCCGGCCCCGGCTGGTCGGCACGCTCTACCTGGCCGGTGCGATCATCATGAGCCTGGTCATGGGCCTGGTCGTGATCGTGATCCTGCGCAACACCGGCCTGAGCCTCCGCAGCGAGCACACCCCCCGCTACGGCCTGCGCCTCGGCCTCGGCATCGTGCTGCTCGCGGCGGGCGCCGTGCTGGCCAGGCGGAAGCCGAAGCCGCCCGACCCGGACAAGAAGCAGGGGCTCATCTCCCGGATGATCGCCGATCCCGCCCCGGCCAGCGCGTTCGCCGTCGGCCTGCTCCTGTTCGCCCCGGGTCTCACGTTCATCGCCGCCCTTCAGGTGATCGCCACCGCCAACGCGGACATCGAATACACCGCGACGGCCGTCGTCGTGGTCGTCGTCATCAACGCGGCTTTCGTGTGGCTGCCGCTGGTGCTGCACCTGATCGCGCCCGGCGTGACCACCGCGCGCCTGACGGCCTTCAACGCCTGGCTGCGCGCGAACGGGAACAAGATCCTCATCGGGGTGCTGCTGGTGGCGGGGGTCATCATGATCGGCAACGGCATCTTCGGGCTGGCCGGCGGCTGACCGGCCCGCCTGCACCCGGACCGGCTCTTCGCCCTCAGGTCAGGCCGGCGGTTCGGTGTAGCGGCGCTCCTGGTACACCTCAGTGGCGGGCCGTGCGCGGCGCCGGAACAGGAACACCAGGGCGATGATCAGGCCGATTGCCCCGGCGATCATCAAGATGACGCCGATGATCTGGAGATCGACGTGCGCGGGCTTCCAGGTGATGCCAAAACGCAGGATGGCGCCGATCACGATGAGCGCGATGCTTCCGCCTATGGTCACGGCTGGGCCGCCTTTCCGCCGCTGGCCCCGGTGGGGGCGGCGGGCGATTGAGCGCCAGGGTCCAGTCCTGTCCGGCCCAGCGGCTGGGTGTAGACGTCCCGGGTCTCGAGTTGCTGGGTGGTGAAGGCCCGCTCGCGGCGCAGGTTACGGCCGAAGGCCAGCCACCAGGTGAGCACGGCACCGACCCGGTTGCGGTAGCCGGTCAGGAACGCGATGTGGATGAACAGCCAGATGACCCAGCCGAGGAACCCGCCGACCTTGAGCGGCCCGGCGGAGACGACGGCCCGGCCGCGGCCGATGTAGGCCGCGGAGCCGAGGTCGTGGTAGCGGAATGGCTTCTCGGCCATATTTCCCGCCGCGCGGCGCCGGAGCCGGTGGCCGGTGTACAGCCCGGTCTGCATGGCCACCTCGGCGACCCCGGGCAGCTTGTCCAGGCTCATCATGTCGCCGAGGACCGAGATCTCGGGATGGCCGGGGATGGTCAGGTCCTTCTCGACCATGACGCGCCCGGCCCGGTCGGTGTGGGCGCCGGTGGCGGCGGCCAGGGCGGCGGCGACCGGCGGCGCCTCGACCCCGGCCGTCCACAGCACGGTGTTGGCGTCGTAGCGGGTCTCTTGGCCGGCGTGGTCCCGGACGAGCACCCAGCCCTGGTCGACGTGGGTGACGATCGAGCCCATGTGCTGCTCGACCCCCAGCTTGTCCAGGCTGCTGGCCGCCTTCTGCGACAGTTTCGGGCCGAACACGGCCAGCGGCGCGCTGCCCCCGTCGAACAGCAGGACCCGCGCGTCCTCCGGCTCGAGGGTCCGGAACTCGTGGCGCAGCGTGATGGTGGCCACCTCCCGGAGCTGGCCCGCCAGCTCCACGCCGGTCGGGCCCGCCCCCACCAGGACGAACGTCAGCCAGGCGCGGCGTTCCTCCGGGGTCGCCGCCGTCTGGGCCATCTCGAACGCGCCGTAGACCCGGCGGCGGATGCCCAGCGCGTCCGAGATCGTCTTCATGCCCGGGGCCCAGCGGGCGAACTCGTCGTGGCCGAAATAGGACTGGCGGACCCCGGCCGCCACGATGAGATCGTCGTAGCCGTACTCGAGCCGGTCGCCACCGACCCGCCGGGCGATCACCCGGCGGCCGGCCACGTCGAAGTCGGTGACCTCGGCCATCACCACGTCCACGTTCTTGCGCTTCTTGAGCAGATCGCGCAGCGGGGTGGCGATCTTGCCCTCGGACAGGATGCCCGTCGCGCACTGGTAGAGCAGCGGCGCGAATACGTGGTGCTGGGACCGGTCGATCATGGTCACCGACATGTTCTTGCGCCCCAGGGCACGCACGGCGAACAGGCCGCCGAAGCCGCCGCCCACGATCACCACGCGGCGCGGGCCAGATGGGTCCGTCATTGCCTGCTCCAGTCCGTCGCTCAGCCAGCGGGGTCGTGCCAGGTCTCCCGGTCGGGCAGCAGCCGGTCTGCTTCCTCGGGACCCCAGGTTCCGCGGGCGTAGGAGTGGACGGGCGTCACGTCGCCCAGGACCGGGTTCACGACCTCCCAGGCGGCTTCGACGGTGTCCTGGCGGGCGAACAGCCAGCGGTCGCCGTCCAGGGCCGCGCCGATGAGCCGGTCGTAGGGGCGCATGTCCGAGCCCTGCCTGCCCGGCGAAAGCCAGGTCCTCCGCGCAGCGGCTCCAGCCCGCCGCCCGGCTTCTTGCCCGCCAGGGTCAGGCTGACCGCGGTCTCCGGCCAGACCCGGAAGCGCAGCGAGTTCCGGACGGCGAACGGGTCGATGCCGAACACGTCGTGCGGCGGCTTCCTGAAGCGGATGTCGATCTCGGTGGCGGTCACCGGCATGCACTTGGCCGCCCGGATCAGGATCGGCACGTCCTGCCAGCGCCAGCTGTCGGCCGCGAGCCGGAGCGCGACGTAGGTTTCGGTCGTGGATTTCGGGTCGACCCCGTCCACGTCGTGATAGCCGTCGTACTGGCCCCGGACGACGTCTTCCGGCGTCAGCGGCCGCAGCGACGAGATCACCCGCGACTTGGCGTCCCGCCAGGCGGCCAGGCCCGTCCCGTCCGGCGGGTCGGCCAGCACGGTGGCCAGGACCTGGAGCATGTGGTTCTGGACCACGTCCCGGATGGCGCCGGTCCGGTCGTAGAACCGGCCGCGGTCGGCGACGTCGAACGCCTCGGCCATCGTGATCTGGATGCTCTCCACGTAGGTCCGGTTGAGCACCGGCTCGATCACCGAGTTGGCGAACCGGACGAACAGCACGTTCTCCACCGGGTCGAAGGCCAGCCAGTCGTCGACCCGGAAGATCGCGTCTTCGCCGAAGTACTGGTGCATGGTGTCGTTGAGCTGCCGCGAGCTGGCCAGGTCGGTACCGAACGGCTTCTCCACCATGACCCGGGCGTCCTTGGCCCGGCCGGCCGTGGCGATTCCCTTCGCGATCCGGCCGAACAGCGGGGGCGGCACTTCCAGGTAGAACAAGACCTGCGTGCCGGCGCCGATTTCGTCCGACATCGCCTTGTAGGTGGCGTCGTCGTCGAGGTCCCCGTCGACGTAGCGGAGCAGCCCGAGCATCTTCTGCGCGGCCGGGGTCTTGGGGTCCATGTGGTTGAGCACGCAGCGAGGCCTCCGCATAGTCGCGGAACTGCTCCAGCCCCCAGCCGCTCTTCGCCACCCCGATGACCGGCACGTCGAGCACGCCCCGGCCGACCAGGCCGACCAGCGCCGGGAAGGTCTCGATCTTGGCCAGGTCACCGGTGGCCCCGAAAATCACGAGCGCATCAACTTGGTTAGTGGTCATTTCCGCTTCCTTTTGTCGGTCAATTTCCCGGTTCCGCATGCGGAGCCGCCCCGTCGGGGTGCGCGGACTGCGGACTGGCCGCGTCCAGCGACCTGCCTCCCGGGGAAGAGGGCTCGAATTCCTGCTTGCTGACACGCCGCCGGAACACGTAGTAGGTCCAGGTCTGGTAGGCGAGTACCAAGGGCAGGAAGATGATGGCCACGACCGTCATCACCTTGAGGGAATAGGCCCCGGACGCCGTGTTCTGCGCGGTGAGGTTGTAGGCCGCCTTGGTGCTGGAGACCATGACATTGGGATACAGGCCCACGAAGATCGAGATGATGCAGGCCGCCATCGTGACCGTGGTCGCCGCGAACGCGAAGCCGTCCCGGTGCTCGTAGACCAGCCACACGGCGGTGAGGGCGGCGAGCATCGCGAGCAGTTCGATGGGGTTGACAAAGAAGGTGGTACTGGACGTCACGTGCGTCCAGATGGCGAAGGCCACGACGGCGGCGGCGGTCAGCGGGGCCACCCGGCGGGCCAGCCGTCCGGCGCGCTCGTGCATGTCGCCTGTGGTCTTCAGGCCGAGGAACGTCGCGCCGTGCAGCAGGCAGATAAGCACCAGGGTGATCCCGGTGAACAGCCCATACGGCTGGAGCAGGTCCCAGAATGACCCGGTGTATTCCTGATGGGAGTTGATGGGCAGCCCGTGCAGCAGGTCGCCCAGGGCCACCCCGATCAGCAGCGGAGCCAGCAGGCTGCCCGCGGTCAGCAAGACGTCCCAGGTACGGCGCCACTGCAGCGCGTCGCGCTTGCCGCGGTACTCGAAGGACACGCCGCGGACGAGCAGCGACGCCAGCAGCAGCACCAGCGCCAGGTACAAGCCCGAGAACATGGTGGCGTACCAGCCGGGAAACGCGGCGAACATGGCGGCCCCGGCCACGATCAGCCAGACCTCGTTACCGTCCCACAGCGGGCCGATGGTGTTGATGGCCGCCCGGCGGCCGGCGTCATCCTGACCGACCGCGCCGTGCAGCATGCCGACCCCGAAGTCGAAGCCCTCCAGGACGAAGAAGCCCGTCCACAGGACGGTGATGATGATGAACCAGAACGGGATCAGGTGATTCATCGTGACCTCAGTACTGGACAGCCGGGACGGGCGCGTCCACGTCAGCCTCGGCGCGGGCGGGCGGGAGCTGCTGCCGGGAGTACTTCAGCATCAGCATCAGGTCAACGGTGGCCAGGGTGGCGTACAGCAGCACGAACACCACCAGGCTGATCCAGATGGAGGTGGTACTGACCGACGATGAGATCCCGTTTTTGGTCAGCATGATGCCTTGCACGATCCACGGCTGCCGGCCGCTCTCGGTCAGCAGCCAGCCTGCCGTGTTCATCAGGAAGGGCAGCACCGCGGCCCAGATCGCGATCCACAGGAAACGGCGGGACGTCGCGAGTTTCTGGCGCCGGAGCAGCCACAGCCCGTACGCGCCGAGCAGGAACACCAGGACCCCGGCGTAGGCCATCACCCGCATCGACCAGTACTGGATGAAGACGTTCGGCACGTAATAGCCGGGCCCGAACTGTTTGCTGGTACTGCGACTGGAGCGGGTTGAGGCCGATGACCTTGCCGTCCCAGTGGTTGGTGGCCAGCAGCGACAGCAGGTGCGGGATGGACAGGATCTGGGTGGGAGTCTCGTCCTGGTTGCCGCCGCCGATCTGGAACAGCGAGAACGAGCAGGGCTGGCAGGTGCTCCACTGCGCCTCGGCCGCCGCGATCTTCATCGGCTGGTACTTGGCCTCGATCACCCCGAGCTCGTCACCGACCAGCATGGTGAACAAGATGGCCGGGACCAGCACGATGAGCGCGAGCCGGGCCGACCGGGTGAACACCTCCGGTCGGCACGCCGTGCCGCAGCTGCCACGCCGACACCGCCAGCATCACCCCCGCGCCGGTAACCAGCGACGCCAGCAGGACCTTCGAATATCCCCAGACGAACACCTGGTTGGTGAACACGGCCCAGATGTCGTTCAGCTGCGGTTTTCCATGCACCATGACGTAACCGACGGGATGCTGCATCCAGGAGTTGGCCGCCATGATGAACGCGGCCGACAGGACGCTGCCCAGCGCAACCAGCCAGATCGTCAGCAGGTGTACCCGCCGGGACAGCCGGTCCCAGCCGAACAGCCACAGCCCGAGGAACGTGGACTCCAGGAAGAACGCGGCCAGCCCCTCCATGGCCAGCGGCGCGCCGAAGATATTGCCGACCAGCCGCGAGTAGGCCGACCAGTTCATCCCGAACTGGAACTCTTGCACCAGGCCGGTGACCACGCCGATCGCCACGTTGATGACCAGCAGGACGCCGAAGAACCGGGTCAGCCGCAGGTACTCGTCGCGCTTGCTGCGGAACCAGGCGGTCTGCAGCAACGCGGTCAGGAAGGCCAGTCCGATCGTGACCGGCACGAAAAAGAAGTGATTGATCGTCACAAACGCGAACTGCCACCGCGCAAGATCGACGTTCGTCATCTACTCCCCCGGTCCCGATTGGCTCGGAGCGGCTGCCCGCCGACGGCAGGGCCAGGCAGCCCGCGTGTCAGGTCTGAGCGCCCTCGCGAGCCGAGGTGCCGTTCTGCCAGGCGGCGGCGCCGGCGGCAGCTGCCGTCTTGGCCTGGGCCCACTTGATCCTGGCCTGCTCGCTGGGCGGCACTTCCATCTGCTGGATCCAGCGGCGGGTGGCCGCGAACAGGTGCGCGCCGCCGACGGCCAGGCCGGCCAGGGCGATCAGGGCGCCAGCCCCGAAGAGCGCGGCACCGGTGACGATCGGGCCGGTTCGCAGTTCCGGCCAGCTGCTGCTGTTCTCCGTGCTAGTAGACATGCCACCATCCCGGACGCTAGTGATTGGATTTCACTGTCTCCCGCCCGCAGATCTGCGGGCATCCCCCTTGCTGGGTGGTATGGGTCACGGCGGCGGCGAACTCCACGTTGGACTGCTTCGCGGAAGCCTCACGCCAGCCCGGCAATGGATCGGCGGTCATGGGCGCAACATAGGACGGTTGCGCGGGGCCGCGATTCACCCAGTTCGGGTGATCCCGCCCTAGGCAAACCCGCCGCCAGCGCCCTCCGCTCCGGGCATCCGGTGAATACCCGTCAAACACCGGGTAAACACCTGCGAACGAGGAACCGCCTCCGCCGCACCGCGGGCGGCGGGCTGGCTGAATTCGCGCTCGCTGCCACCCGTTTCCGGTCCGGAGTCACCCCGCAGGTGTGATGTGCCGCGTGCGCCAACCCGGGACATTCGGTTACGTGGCTGAAAACTATGACGTGATCATTGTTGGCAGCGGTGCGGGCGGCGGAACGCTGGCGCACACCCTGGCCTCGTCGGGCAAACGGATACTTCTGCTCGAGCGGGGCAATTTCCTGCCCCGCGAACTCGATAACTGGGATCCCGGGCCCGTCTTCGTGGACGGCAGGTACATCTCACCAGAGCAGTGGTTCGACGCTGACGGTAAGGCGTTCCAGCCGCAGGTGCACTACTACGTCGGCGGGGCGACCAAGCTGTACGGCGCCGCGCTGTACCGGCTGCGCCCCGAGGACTTCGGCGAGATCAAGCACGCCGACGGCCCATCGCCGGCCTGGCCGCTCAGCTACGACGAGTTCGAGCCCTGGTACACGAAGGCCGAATGGCTGTACCAGGTGCACGGCACCCACGGCGAGGATCCCACCGAGGGCCACTGCTCGAAGGAGTACCCGTGGCCGGCGGTCTCGCACGAGCCGCGGGTCCAGCAGATCTCCGACGCGCTGGCGGCCGGCGGCTACCATCCGTTCCACGCGCCGGTCGGCATCCTGCTGAACGAGGCCGACCGGGCGCTCAGTGCGTGCATCCGCTGCGCCACGTGCGACGGCTACCCGTGCCTGGTGCACGCCAAGTCAGACGCCGACATCATCGCCGTCCGCCCGCTGCTGGACCAGCCGAACGTGACCCTGCTGGTGAACGCGGAGGTGGAGCGCCTCGAGACGGACGCGTCCGGCCGGACAGTCACCCGGGTGCAGGTCAACCGCAATGGCAGCCAGGAGTTCTACGAGGGCGACATCGTGGTGATCTCGGCCGGGGCGGCCAACAGCGCCAAGATCCTGCTCCGGTCGGCCTCCGACCAGCACCCGGCGGGCCTGGCCAACGGGTCCGACCAGGTGGGCCGCAACTACATGTACCACAACAGCAAGGCCATCGTGGCGCTCGACAAGGAGCGCAACGACACGGTGTTCCAGAAGACGCTCGGCCTGAACGACTTCTACCTCGCGGGCAACGGCCGGGAGTGGCCGCTGGGCAATATCCAGATGCTCGGGAAGTCCAACGCGATGGCGATGAAGGGCGAGGAGCCCAAGCTCACCAAGCTGGCCCCGAAGTGGAGCCTGGAGGAGGTCGCCCGGCACGCCGTCAACTTCTGGCTGACCACCGAGGACGTGCCCAAACCGGACAACCGGGTGACGGTGGACCGCGATGGGCACGTGCACCTCGCCTACACCGCGACCAACGACACCGAGGCGGACGGGCTGTACCACGAGCTCCGGAAGGTGCTCAACCACATCGGGATCGCCGCCCATCACGTGCTGAGCAAGAACTTCTACGCCAGCATGGACGTGCCGGTGGCCGGCGTCGCCCACCAGTCGGGCACCTGCCGGTTCGGCACGGATCCGGCCACCTCGGTACTCGACGTCAACTGCAAAGCGCACGAGGTCGACAACCTCTACGTCGTCGACACGAGCTTCTTCCCGAGCATCGGAGCCGTGAACCCGGCGCTCACCGCCATGGCCAACGCGATCCGCGTCGGCGAGCACCTGCTGGGCCGGATGTCATGACCCGCTCAGAACCGGCTGCGGGAAAAGCAGCCCGGGAGCCAGACATTCTCATCCCGACTGCGAAGGGCTACGGCCGATGAGCACATTCCCGCCTATTGCCGATTACGGGTTCCTGTCGAATTGTGAGCAGAGCTGCCTGATCGCCCCGGACGGGTCGGTCGAATGGATGTGCCTGCCCCGGCCTGATTCCCCGAGTGTCTTCGGGGCGCTGCTGGACCGGGCGGCCGGCTTGTTCCGGTTCGGTCCCGGCAACAC
Source organism: uncultured Actinomycetes bacterium (assembly GCA_963837335.1). Taxonomy (GTDB): domain Bacteria; phylum Actinomycetota; class Actinomycetes; order Streptosporangiales; family Streptosporangiaceae; genus RYN-230. Next base: position 41,543 of record CAWINS010000033.1, read on the forward strand.
GCTCGTCCCCCAGCATCGCCGGTACGTGCCGGGCACCATGGTGCTGGAAACGACCTGGCAGACGCCCACCGGATGGATGGTCGTCCAGGACTTCCTGGCCATGGGCCCGGTCCAGCACCAGGAACGGCGGCCGGACTACCACCGGGCGCCGGCTGACTTCGGCGCCGTCGGCGCGCTGGTCCGGATCGCCACGTGCATCAGCGGCCGGGTCGAGGTCGCCGTGAACTGCGGTCCGCAGTTCGACTACGGCCGGACCGGTGGCAAGTGGAGCTACAAGGGCGACAGCTACGACGCGATGACCCTCACCCCCGCGGAAGGAGACCTGCAGCTCGAGCTGGCGGGCACCGTCCCGCTCGGCGTGCTCGGCGCCCGCTGCTACGGCCGCACCATCGCTCACCGAGGGACAGTCGGCCTTCGTCGCGCTGTCCTGGGGCGGCGGCCAGGTTCCGGCCAGACCTGGACGAGGCGATGCGCGCGCTGAACTGCACCGTCAACTTCTGGCGTGACTGGCTGAGCTCAGCCAAGATCCCTGACCATCCGTGGAAGACCTACCTGGACCGCAGCGCGCTGACCCTGAAGGGGCTCAGCTACGCCCCGACGGGCGCCATCATGGCCGCGTCAACCACCTCGCTGCCGGAAACCTGGGGCGGGGCCCGCAACTGGGACTACCGCTTCACCTGGATCCGCGACTCAGCGTTCATGCTCCGCTCGCTGTACCGCCTCGGCTTCGACTGGGAAGCGATCGAGTACTGGGGCTTCGTCCTCGACGCGGTCACCGGCGGGTGACCTGAACCGCAAGCCCGAACTCCAGATCATGTACGGCATCGGCGGGGAACGCGACCTGACCGAGCACACCCTGGACCACCTGTCCGGCTACCGCGGGGCCCGTCCGGTCCGGGTGGGCAACGGCGCCTGGAATCAGCAGCAGCACGACGTCTGGGGAATGATCCTCGACGCCCTCGACGTCCAGTTCCATGCCGGCGCCGGCATGATCGTGACGCCGGTGTGGGAAGGGCTCGCCACCTTCGTCGACGCCGCCCTGGAGCACTGGCAGGAGCCCGACCAGGGCATCTGGGAAGTCCGCGGCGACCCCAAGCACTTCACCGCATCCAAGGTGATGTGCTGGGTCGCCGCCTCGCGCGGCGCCGACCTCGCTGCCGAACGCGGCGACGACGAACGCGCCAAGCGGTGGCGGGCCGGCGCCGACGAGATCAAGGCCGAGTCCTGGCCAAGGACGTGTCCAAGCGGGGCGTGTTCCGCCAGCACGACGAGACCGACGGCCTCGACGCCTCGCTCCTGCTCCTGCCCATCATGGGATTCCTGCCCCCCGACGACAAGCGCATCAAGGCCACCGTGCTGGCCATCGCCGACGAACTGACCGAGGACGGCCTGGTCCTGCGCTACAAGGTCGACGGAACCGACACCGGGTTCGAGGGCAAAGAAGGAACCTTCACCATCTGCTCCTTCTGGCTGGTCACCACCCTGGCCATGATCGGCGAAACCGACCGCGCCCGCGCCCTGTGCCAGAAGCTGCTGTCGTTCGCCGGGCCGCTGCAGCTGTACGCCGAGGAGATCGACACCAGCACCGGCGAGCACATGGGCAACTTCCCGCAGGCGTTCACCCACCTGGCCCTCATCGAGGCCGTCTCGCTGCTCATCAACTCCGAGCAGACCGCCAACACCGCCGCCTCCTTCGGGTAGACGGGGCGGAACCCGGTAGGTCCTGCGCTGCGGGTCGGGCGGAGACGAGGCGTGACCTGGGGGCTTGGTGAGGCGCCCCGCCGGCCGGGGTGGGCCTCCGGGGGAAAGGCGCAGCCGACGGGGCGCTCTCGGCGCCCCGGCGGCCGCGGGCCTCGGGGGAAGGCGCAGCCGCAGGGCGCTATCGGTATCTCCCGGGCGGGCCTGATCGGCGCGCCGCCGGGAGGAACCATCAGAAGTATCACCAATGATCCTGACCGATTCGCTGAATATCTACCTCTAGGTAACCTGAAGGCCAGGTGAAGGATGGTCCGCTCAAGGAAAGGTGCCCAATACACGTCCGGGGTGCTGCCGAGCAGACCGCCTCGTAGCCACGACAGCGCGCCTGGCCGGCCAGGGAACCGGCATCGACGCCGCAGACGTCAACCTCATCGACGCCGCGGGCAGCGATGGGGTCCTGTGGCAGCACGAGGACTTCGGGCTGGCCGGGCGGGGCGTCGCCCTGCGCATCGAGCTGCCCCGCGGTCTCGCCGATGCCGCGGCCGTGGCCGACGTGGCCGGGAGCCTGGCTGCCATCCAGCGCGACAGCGACGTGGCCGGCCCGGGAACCGGGGCGGTAGCTCTCGGAGCGCTGCCGTTCGTACGGGGCGCACCTGGGTCGCTCGTCGTCCCTCGCGTGGTGATCGGGCGCCACGACGGCGAAGCATGGTTCACCACCATCACCCGCGCCGGGGACCGCCGGGCCGCCGCCCGCCTGGCTGACCGGATGGTCACCGATGCCCTCGGCGGGTTCACCGATCCCCGCCCAGCGCCGAGCCAGTTCACCCTGACCTCGGTGATGGACCACGACGCCTGGGACCGCCTCGTGGCCGATGCTGTCGCCCGCATCGACGACGGGGCCCTGGGCAAGGTCGTCCTGGCCCGCCAGGTCGATGTGACGGCCAACCGCCCGTTCGTCATCCCCGATGTCCTGTCCAGGCTGCACGCCCTGTACCCGACGTGCATGGTCTTCAGGATCGATGGCTTCCTCGGCGCCAGCCCCGAACTGCTCATCGAGCGCCGCGGCACGCACGTCGCCAGCCTCCCACTGGCCGGCACCATCGGCCGCAGCGGTGATCTGGCCACCGACGAGGCACTCATCGCCGGGCTGCTCGCCTCACCCAAGGAACGCCGGGAGCACGCCTACGTCATCGAGGATCTCCGCCGCACCCTGGGCCCGCTCTGCGAGAGCCTGGACGTGCCGGACAAGCCCACCGTGCTCGAATTGCGGAACGTGTCCCACCTCGCCACCCGCCTGAGCGGGGAACTGTCCGCCGGGCCGGACCGGCCGGGCCAGCCCGCTGACCCCCGGCCCGACTGGACGGCCCGAGCCGTCCGGGCAGCGCCATCCGGGCCTTCGTGTGCCCAGCGCCCTGCAGCTCGTGGCCGGGGTCCACCCCACGCCCGCGGTCGGCGGCACGCCCACCGACGACGCGGTGGCCTACATCGGTGAGGTCGAGGGGTTTGACCGCGGTCGCTACGCCGGCCCGGTCGGCTGGATGGATGCTGACGGTGACGGGAGCTGGGCCATCGGGCTCAGGTCGGCTTCGGTAGACGGCGACCACGCCACGATGTACGCCGGCGTCGGCATCGTGGCCGGATCCCGTCCCGGGGCCGAACTGCAGGAAACCCAGTTGAAGCTCCAGGCCCTGCTCGCCGCTCTCGTCCGCCCCTGACGTTGAGATGACGCGACATCGATCCCCGGGCGGACATCGAGATCCACTCGGCCGACGACGGGCGTGACGGTGAGAATGCCGCTGGCGGGGCCGGTGACCGGCGGGTGGCTTGAGTGCTATCAGCAGCTGGCCCTGGCCCGGGGGATGACCGTGCAGGGCCAGGCCCGCGAGGACCGGGCCTGGGTGGTCGTTGATCGTGCCCGCCAGCAGTGACCCGGCGGAAGTGGCGGCGATGCTGGACGCGGCCCGGGCCCTCATCGCCGACGCTGATGCGCAGTGGCTGCCCGCCAGGCGACGGCCGAGGCCAGTGTCCGCGATTGGTGGGCGGCCCGGCGGGACGGTGCTTCCGGCGGGGCCGGATCCGGGACCAGGGCCGCGAGTGCCCGGGCCGAGAAACGCTGGCCGATGGCCTTCACCCTGCTCCTGGCCATAGCCGTGCCGCTGGTGCTTCCGCCCCGGTTCAGCTTCGGGCCCCCCTGGGCCGTCCCGGTGGCCGAGGCGCTGCTGCTGGTGGCCATCATCGCCATCGATCGGGGACGCATCGACCGCCGGTCGGCGGCTGGCCGGGCGCTATCGCTTGTGCTGGTAGCGGTGCTGGTGGCCGACGCGGCTGTGGTCGCCTCGCGGCTGGTCGTCGATCTGGTTGAGGGCGGTCCGGAGACAAACAACCCGACGGATCTGCTCAAGACCGGTTTTCTGGTCTGGTTCTACACGATCATTGCGTTTACCTTCCTCTACTGGGTGCTTGACGGAGGGGGCCCCGAATCGCGTTTCCTCGCCCCGCGGGAGTTCCCCGAGCTCGCCTTCCCCGCGCAGCTCAACCCGGGGGTGGCTCCGCCAGGCTGGCGCCCGGAATTCTTCGACTACCTCTACCTCGGCTTTACCGACGCCACGGCGTTCAGCCCGACCGATGTGATGCCGCTGGCCGGTGGGCCAAACTGGCCATGACGGTGCAGGCGGTCAGCTCGCTGATGATCCTGGGCCTGGTTATCGCGCGGGCGGTCAACATTTTGCACTAGCCGCCAGTCCCCGCGGCTCCGTCAGTTCCGGCGCGGGTCGCGGAGCACGACAACCGACCGGGGGCCGACGGTGACCTGATCCCCAGCGGCGGCCGGTTTGGCCGAACTGCCGGGTACCGTCGCGTCGTAGGTGTCGATCTCGGTGCGCCAGGCGGCCTGCTCCTTGGTGGCCGGGAGGGTGAACGCGAGCGGTTCCCACCAGGCATTGACCAGGACCAGGAAGTCGTCATCGAGCAGCGGCGTGCCGTCGGCCGCCCGGTCCGGCGCGTCCGATCCGTCCAGGTAGAACGCGGTAGCCAGGGCACTCGGGTCCGACCAGTCGCCGGCCGTCATCGCCGAGCCTGACGGGGTGTACCAGCACAGCTCCGCTGCTTCTGCGCCGGCCAGGAAACGGCGGCGGCGGAACACCGGGTGCTGCTTGCGGAAGGCGACCAGCGCCCTGGTGAAGTCCTGCAGTTCGGTGTCGGGCTGAGACCAGTCAACCCAGGCGATCTCGTTGTCCTGGCAGTAGGCGTTGTTGTTGCCTTGCTGGGTCCGGCCGAGTTCGTCGCCGCCGAGCAGCATCGGGACGCCGAACGACAGCAGCAGGGTGGTGAGCATGGCCCGGGACTGGCGCTCGCGCAGCGCGAGGATGGCCGGATCATCGGTCGGGCCTTCCGCGCCGCAGTTCCAGGACCGGTTGTCCGAGGTCCCGTCGCGATTGGCTTCCCCGTTGGCCTCGTTGTGCTTGTCGTTATAGGAAACCAGGTCGCGCAGGGTGAAGCCGTCATGCACGGTGATCAGGTTCACCGACGCCGTGGGCCGCCTGCGCCCGCCCGCATACAGATCCGACGACCCGCAGAACCGGGTGGCGAACTCACGCAGGCCGACCGGATGGCTGCGCCAGAAGTCGCGCATGGTGTCGCGGTATTTGCCGTTCCACTCGCGCCACCGGGGCGGGAACCGGCCGAGGTCGTAGCTGTCCATCTGGCCGACATCCCAGGGCTCGGCGATCAGCTTGGCCCGGGATACCACGGGGTCCTGGGAGACCAGGTCGAAGAACGCTGACACCTGCTCGAAGCGGCCGTCCTGGCGGCCCAGCGTGGTGGCCAGGTCGAAACGGAAGCCGTCGACGCGCATTTCCGTGAGCCAGTACCGCAGCGAGTCCATGATCAGCTGCAGGGTCACCGGGTCGCCCGCGTTCAGCGAGTTGCCGCACCCCGTCGTATCGACGTAGCGGCGCGGGTCATCCGGTTCCAGCCGGTAGTAGGCCGGATTGTCCAGGCCGCGGTAGCACAGCGTCGGGCCGAGGTGGTTGCTCTCGGCGGTGTGGTTGAAGACCACGTCGAGCAGCACCTCGAGCCCGGCCGCGTGCAGGGCGTCCACCATGGCCTTGAACTCGTCGACCTGGCCGCCCGGCTTCCCGGCGCGGACCGCCGCCGAGTAGCCCTGATGCGGCGCGAAGTAGCCGATCGTGTTGTAGCCCCAGTAGTTGGTGAGCCCGCGCGCCGGCAGGAAGGCTTCGGGGACGCTCTCGTGCACGGGCAGCAGTTCGACGGCCGTCACCCCGAGATCGGTCAGGTGGGCGAGGGCCGCGTCGTGGCCCAGCCCGGCGTAGGTTCCGCGCAGCTCCGGCGGGATCCCCGGATGGCGCATGGTGAAGCCCTTGACGTGCAGTTCGTAGATGATCGTGTCGGAGAAGCGGTGGCGCACATGGGTGGCGTCCCGCCAGCGGAAGGTGTCGTCGGCCAGGACCAGGCTTCGCGGCACGCTGGCGGCCGAGTCCGCGCCGCCCGGCAGGTCCGGGTCGTCGGCGGCGTACCCCAGTACGTCGGGCCCGAAGGTGACGGATCCGCTGACGGCCCGGGTGTAGGGGTCCAGCAGGAGCTTCGCCGGATTGCAGCGCACGCCCCGGGCTGGGTCGTAGGGCCCGGCGGCCCGGTATCCGTAGGCCTGCCCGGCCGTGATCCCGGGCACGAAGCCGTGCCAGACGCCGGAGTCGTAGTCCAGCAGCGGGACCTGCGTCTCCGCGCCACCCTCGTCAAACAGGCATAGCGTCATCCCGTCGGCAACGCCGGACGCTACCGCGAAGTTCGCCCCGCCGTCTCGCAGGGTGGCCCCGAGCGGGAACGGGCTTCCGGGCAGCGCGGTAACTTCCTGCCCGGCGACGGCGGTCATTGCCCGGCCTCCCGCCCCATGGCCCGGATGACGTCGCCGATGGGATCAACCGCGCCGTGGCGGCGGCGGATCATGTCGGCGATCAGCCCGGTCCAGCCGGTCTGGTGAAAGGCGCCGATCGCGGCACCGTTGTCGCCGTGGAAGTACTCGCTGAAGATCAGGTTGTCGTGCCAGGCCGGATCGTGCTGCATTCGTTCCGTCCCGCCGAAGCAGGGCCGCCGGCCGTCGGGCCCGTCGGTGAAGATGGAGATGAGCCGGTCCTGCAGGTCGGCGGCGACCTTGTCCAGGGTGAGCCGCATGCCCGACCCGGTCGGGTACTCGATCGTGAACTCGTCACCGAAGAACCGGTGATAGCGCTCCAGGGCGCTGATGACCAGGTAGTTGAGCGGGAACCAGAGCGGGCCGCGCCAGTTGGAGTTCCCGCCGAACATGGCGGTGGTGGATTCGGCCGGCTCGTAGTCGATGCTGGCCTGGATGCCTTCCACGTCGAGGACGTACGGATGCTCGCGGTGGTAGGCCGACAGGGCCCGCAGGCCATACGGGGACAGGAACTCGCCGGGGTCGAACAGCTTCGCGAACAGCTTCTCGAGCCGCCCGACGCCGGCCAGGCTCAGCAGGAGCCGGTGCTGGCCCTCCTCTCCGCGGAGCAGGCCGGTCTCGGTGAGGTCTTCCCGGTCGGGCAGGCTGTGGCGGTCCATGAACTCCGCGAACTGCTTGCCGACGGTGAGTGCCGTCTGGAGGTCATTCTCCTCGATGACCGCCGCCGCCAGGATCGGGATGATGCCCACCATCGACCGGACCTTCACCGAGACGGCGTCCCCGCTGGGAGTCAGCAGCCGGTCGTAGTAGAGGCCATCGGTCTCATCCCAGAGCCCGAGCCCTTCGAGGGCCTCGGTGATGCCGGCGAAGTGCTCGAGGAACTTGAGGATCAGATCGATGCCCGGCCGCTGGCCGGACCGGTTCAGGACTATCGCCAGGGAGGCCATGGCGATCGCGTAGAAGCCCATCCAGCCGGTGGCGTCGGACTGCTCCAGGATGCCGCCCACCGGGAGATGCGAGCGGTCGATCGGGCCGATATTGTCCAGGCCGAGGAAGCCGCCCTCGAACAGGTTGTTGCCCTCGGAGTCCTCCCGGTTCACCCACCAGGTGAAGTTGACCAGCAGCTTGTCGAAGATCCGGCTGACGAAGTCGATGTCGCGGGCGCCGTCGATCGCGAACACCTCCGCGGCCGCCCACGCCTGCACCGGCGGGTTGACGTCACCGAAGTCCCATTCGTAGGCGGGCAGCGCGCCGTTGGGATGCTGGAACCACTCCCGGCAGAGCAAGATCAGCTGGTACTTGGCGAACGCCGGGTCCACATGGGCCAGGGCGACGCAGTGGAAAGCCAGGTCCCAGGCCGCGTACCACGGGTACTCCCACTTGTCCGGCATGGACATGATGTCGAACGCGTCGAAGTTGCGCCACCGGGAGTTCCGGCCGGTGAGGCGCTGCGCCGGGGGCACCGGCTGGGTCGGGTCCCCGTCCAGCCAGCGGGCGACGTCGTAGTAGAACAGCTGCTTGCTCCACAGCAGGCCGCCAAACGCCTGGCGCATCACCAGCGCCTCGTCGGCGCTCGCGCCGGCCGGGGTGAGCTCGGCGTAGAACTCGTCCGCCTCGGCCTGCCGTTGCGCGACGACCTGGCTGTACTGGGCGCCGAGCGGGTCGTTCGCCTCCCCGCGGGGCGCTTTGGCGGGCGGCGTCCGCAGCCGCAGCCGCAGCTCGGCGGTCTGGCCGGGCTGGACCGTCAGCTGGTACCAGAACGAGCACTTGGTGCCGGTGCGCCCGGGATTGACCGTGGCCGCCCCGCTGACCACGTGGTCGTTGATGCCGTCCTTCGGGTACGGCGTGAGCGGCGCGGAGCCGAACAGCCGCTGGTCGTTGGTCTCGTTCTCGCAGAACACCGCGGTGGGCAGCGTCCCGTCCGGCCCGGGGCCGGCCAGCAGTTCCATCGGGCCGGCGAACGGATGATCGATACCCACCTCCGAGTCACCCACCGCCCGCATCTCCGGCTTGGGCGCGCCGACGTCCCAGGACCAGGTGTTGCGGAACCACGCGGTCGGCAGCACGTGCAGGGTCGCCGTCTCCGGCCCGGCGTTGGTCACCTGCACGGTCATCAGCAGGTCGTCGGCGCTGGCCTTGGCGTAGTGCACCTCGGTGATCCAGTACCGGTCATCGTCGAACGCCCCGGTATCGAGCAGTTCGTACTCAGGCTCCTCGCGGTTACGCGCCGCGTTCTGGTCGATGAGGTCCTGATAGGGGAAGGCGGCCTGCGGATAGTGATAACGCCACCGGTTCCACGCGTGGCTGGGCAGCGCGTCCAGGTACCACCAGTACTCCTTCACGTCCTCGCCGTGATTGCCCTGCGCCCCGGTCAGCCCGAACGCCCGCTCCTTCAGGATCGGGTCCTGGCCGTTCCACAGGGCCAGCCCCAGGCACAGCCGCTGCTCCACGTCACAGAACCCGGCCAGCCCGTCCTCCCCCCAGCGGTAGGCCCGGGAGCGCGCATGGTCGTGCGGCAGGTAGTCCCACGCCTCGCCGTCGGCGCTGTAGTCCTCGCGCACCGTGCCCCACTGCCGCTCGCTGACATACGGTCCCCAGCGGTACCACTCGCCCGCCTGGCGGAGCCCGTCCTCCAGCCGCCCGAACCCAGCCACCCGATCCCGTTCAGCACCCACGGTCGTCCCCTGTCGTTCTCGATGCACCGCAGCACTCGTGATCCGGCCCCGGTCCTGAGCCGGCGCGGTGATTGCGAATACCGCAGTCACCGCCGGTCCCAATGCCTTTCTAACCGCCCGGGAGGACAAGCTCATCACCTATGACGGGTGATGACTTCCCTTTGCCCAGCCGGGATCGTAGGCCTGCGGAACATTTCCCGGAGCGTGCATTTGCCGTGGCCTGAGATTTAACGCCAGCCACCGCTTAGTGAACGCTCGGCGAACAAAAGGTGGACCGGGCATTCTCGGAGGCTGGCGTGACAACTAACCAGATCCTCATCGGCATCGGCCTCATTCTCGTGCTCGCCGTCGGCGCCCAGGTACTGGCCAGCAGGCTCCGGATTCCGGCCATCATCGTGCTGCTGCCGGTCGGGTTCATCGCGGGCGCCCTGACTTCTGATGTCAACCCGGACAAACTGCTGGGGCCCGCGTTCGAGCCGATGGTGTCCTTGTCCGTGGCGGTCATCCTTTACGACGCGGGCCTGGGCCTCGACCTGCGCAAGCTCCAGGGCCACGTGCGCAAGGTCGTGATCCGCCTGATCATCCTGGGCGTGCTGATCACCTGGGTGCTCGCCGCAGCGGCCGCCGCGCCGCTGCTGGGCATGTCGCGTGGCGCAGCGGTGATGCTCGGCATCATCCTGGTCGTGTCGGGGCCGACGGTCGTGGGCCCGCTGCTGCGTTTCATCCGGCCGACAGAGCGGCTCGGGCGGGTCCTGATCTGGGAAGGGTCACTGATTGACCCGGTCGGCGGGATACTCGGGGCGCTGGTTTTCCATGCCGTCGCCGCGAGCACCCATAAAGGCCTGGGCAGCCAGCTCGGGCAATTCGCGGTCAGCATCCTGGTCGGCCTGGCCGGGGGGGTGATCGGCACCGCGGTGCTCTGGCTGCTGCTGCGCAAGCTGCGGCTCGGTGAGCTGCTCGGCACCACCGCGCAACTCGCCGCCGTGATCGGGGTGGCCGCCGGATGCGACGCAATCCGGGCGGACACCGGGCTCATCGCGGCGATTTTCATGGGACTCGCCCTGGCCAATATGCGCGGCGTTGACCTCCCCGCCCGCCAGCCGTTCTTCGAGACGCTGGTGCAGCTGATCATCGGCGTCTTGTTCGTCTCCATCTCGGCGACCGTGACCCCGCAGTCGCTCAAGCACCTGCTGCTGCCCACGCTCGGCCTGGTCGCCGTGCTGGTCCTGGTGGCCCGCCCGCTGGCCGCGTTCGGGTCCACGCTCCGGACGGACCTGGGGAACGGGGAGCGCGCGTTCATCGGCTGGATGGCCCCGCGCGGGATCGTGGCCGCCGCCACCGCCTCCACGTTCACGGCGGGCCTGGTCGCCAAGGGCATCGGGGGGGCGGCCAAGATCCTGCCGGTCACGTTCCTGGTGATCGTGGCGACGGTAGTGCTGTACGGCCTGACCGCGGCGCCAGTAGCCCGGCGACTGCACGTCACGCGCCCGGCCCGGACCCGCCCGCTGCTGATCGGCGGCGAGCGCTGGGTCATCGACCTCGGCCGGGCGCTGCGGTCCGCCGGCCTGGACGTGCTGATGTGGGCGGGCCTGGATCAGCAGCGGGCGCAGGTGCGCCAAGCCGGGCTCGAGCTGGCGCCGGGTGAGCTGCTCGCGGCCGCCACCGGCCGGGGCGCGCGGCTCGAGGAGATCACGGCCGTGCTCCTGCTCACCGACGAGGACGACTTCAACGCACTGGCCTCGGTGCTGCTGACCGGCAACGTCGAGGGCCGCGTCTACCGGCTCGCGCCGCCGCTGCGCAGCCACGGGGTCGTCGCCCCCTACACCAGCGGGGAGATCCTGTTCGGTGACGGCCTGACCAGGGGGACAGTCAGCGGCCGGTACGACGACGGCGCCCGGATCGTCGCGCAGCCCGCCAACGGCGTGCTCCCCGCCGGGCACGACCTGCTGTTCCTGGTCCGCGCGGACGGTCAGCTCGCGGCCGTCACGCACACCGGCACGCCGGCGCCGGAGACGGGCGACACGATCGTGTCCCTGGGGCCCGCGCCCGGAGCCCAGACCACGGACGGGTTGGAGAGTCCATGAGCTTTCACGTGCGGCTGGTCAGCAAGCCCGACCGGACCGACGGCCTGCTGGAGGCGCTCGACTCCGACCCCGGCGTCTCGGGCCTGGTGGTTCTCCCCGGCGCTGCCCGGCGGCCAGGCGGCGACGCGGTGCAGTTCGACGTGGGGTCCGGGTCGGCTAACTCCGTGTTCCGGCGGCTGAAGGACTTCACCGGCGGCCACGGCACGCCAATCGCCGTCGAGTACGTGGACGCCACTCTCGGGGAACCGCCGGAGCCGCCCTCACGGCACTTTGTGATGCAGCGAGACCAGGTCCCGGTCTGGGAACTCGTCGAGGCCAGGATCCGCTCGGATGCCGTCTACGCGCCCAGTTTCTACATCCTGCTGGCCATCGCGGGACTGATCGGCGCGGTCGGCATCCTGACCAACTCGCAGATCCTGATCGTCGGGGCCATGGTCGTGGGGCCGGAATACAACGCGATCATGGGGGTGGCGCTCGGCATCGACAGGCGGGTCAGGCGGCCGGTGCTGCGCGGCCTCCTGGCCCTGCTGGCCGGATTCGCAGCCGCCGTGTTCGTCACCCTGCTGTTCGGCCTGGCGATCCGCTGGTCCGGGCACACGCCGCAGCTGTACTCGGCCGGAGTCCGGCCGGTCTCCGATCTGATCAACAATCCGAACTTGTTCTCGGTGGTGGTCGCGGTGCTGGCCGGGATCGTCGGCGTCGTGTCGCTGACCGAGGCCCGGGCCAGCGCCCTCATCGGCGTGTTCATCTCGGTCACGACCATCCCTGCGGCCGCGGACGTGGGCCTGTCTCTCGCCTACTCCAGCTGGGGTGAGGCCCGGGGGTCAGCCTTCCAGCTGCTGCTCAACGTGGTGTTGCTGATCGTGGTGGGCGCCGGGGCCCTGCGCCTCCAGCGGTTCATCTGGCGTGCGCGCGAACGGTCGGCCCGGCCGCTCGATGGCGTCGGACCCGGCTAACCGGAAGAGCTGCCCGGGGAGACCGGCGGCCCGGGTGCTGTCCGGGTCAGACGTGGCTGCGGTCCGGCCCGTACACGTCCCAGAGCTGGCCGGCGAAGAACCGGCCGAACCGCTGCATCCCGGCGGCGCAGTGCGGGCCTTCCACCCGGATGGTGGTGAGCTCGCGCACGAAATCGGTGATGTGCAGGTGCAGGGTGCCGGCCGCCAGGATCTGGGCCTGGTCGTCTTCCTGCGCCGCCACATGGCCCGCCAGCAGCCGGAAGTACAGGGTCGAGGTGTCCGGCCAGATCCGGGTCAGCGCCCCGTGCCACACGTTCTTCCAGCCGATGAGGGTGCGGGGCTGGCCCAGCGCGCTGTCGAACTGCAGCCGGTACCACATGAGGCGGCGGTCCGGCACCCCGGTCGGCGCGAACAAATTGAACCAGCCCCGCTGGATTTGACGCCGGCCCCCGATGCTTTCGGCGTCAATCCATCCCTCGGCCCGGGCGGAATGCTCGGGCTCATCCAGGAAACGTTCTAGATCGTCGGCGGTAATCGTGAGCCGGAAGGCCAGCGGCTCCTGCAGCAGCCGCGCCACCGCCGCCGAACCTCCGTTACTCGCGCCCGGGAAGCAGGTTCCGCTCATTTCCTCGGAGAACGACAGCCAGGTCCGGTCCGGGCTGCGCGCGGGCGGGCCGGGTTCCGGGTCAGCCACCGGCCCGGCGCGCACCAGATCCGCTCCGCCCACGGTCGTGGCGGGCGGCTTGTCCAGCAGCCGGCTGCACATGCGGTCGGCCAGCGCGGCGATGGTCAGCGAGGGGTTCGGGCCGACCGGCCCCGGCATCGCCGCACCATCGGCGATGTAGAGGCCCGGGTAGCCGAACACCTCGCCATAGGGATCACACACCCCCAGGCTGGGGTCACGCCCCATGGGGGCGCCGCCCACCGGATGCGCGGTAATGATCCGCTTGCTCATCCACATGGGGTTGTTCACGCAGCGCGCGCCGAGCACGGCCGCGATACGCCGCATGGCCGCGTTCACCCGCTCGAAGTAGGCCTCGCTGGTGGCGGTCGACCAGACCAGGTCCAGCCGGTCGTCGCGCAGCCGCAGGACACCGTCGGGGACGTCCCGCCCCATGCCGAGCAGCGGCAGCGAGCCGACCGAGAGCGAGTCCGTGCCGATCAGATCGGAAATCTCCCTGGACAGGCTGGGGTCGGGCGCCCGGGTGACGATGGCATGGCAGCGTTCGAATACGAACTGCGCCAGCCGCCGCGTCTCCCCTGGCACGTCCGCCGCCTCGACCAGCCAGTTGACGAAGGCCGGGTACCCGCCGTCCTCGAGGTAAGCGCCGCGGCCGGCACCCGCGGGGGTGTCATGCTGGTCGCTCAGCCGGATGGCGCTGGTGATGACGGGGCCGCGGCTGGCGTCGAGCGGCCGGACCCCGCTGCGGTCCCGGGCGTTGATGAGGAAGCTCAGCACGTCACCGTTGCCGCTGAACCGGGTGCCGAGGGCCGGGCTCAGGCCGGGAAAGTGCGCGCGGTTGCGCAAGAGCAGGTAGGACGTGCCGTAGGTGCCCGCGGCCAGCACCAGCCGTTCGCAGACGATCGTCCCGGACGGCGGGGGCGCGGCGCCGCGCGGGGCGCTGTCGTCGCCCGGCTCGTACCGGATGTAGTCCACTTCGTAGCCGCTGGCGGGCCGGGGGCGGATGGCCCGCACCTCGTGACCAGTGCGCAGGTCGGCGCCGTGGTGCCGGGCGGCGGACAGGTAGTTGTAGTCGAGGCTGTTCTTGGCCCCGATGTTGCAGCCGATGTCGCACTCGCCGCACAGGCGGCAGGTGGTCCGCTGCCGCCCGTGCAGGTTGCCGTACGGCGGGTCCACGATCGGCAGCCCGGGTCCCGGCGCGGCCCCCGGCGCGGGCGCGAAGCTGACCGCGAGCGGCGGCAACTGCCAGGGCAGGCCGAGTTCCGCCGCGGCGTCCTGCATGGCGCGGGTCTTGCGCGTCGCCGCGTACGGGGCCACCTCCAGCGGGTAGGGCGTGGCGCCCAGCATCCGCTCGACCTCGTCATAGTGCGGGTCGAGATCGGCGCGGGTGACCGGCCAGGATTCGAACCCGCCGTGCGGCAGCGGATCGTCCTGGACGAACCAGTGCTCGTCCTTGCGGAGCAGCACGTTCGCGTAGATGAGCGAGCCGCCGCCCAGCCCGCTGGACACCACGGAATCGCAGCCGCTGAAGCGCCAGACGTCGAACATCCCGTGCAGCCCGGCCGCCGGGTCCCAGAAGGCCCGGCTCATCTCCGCGGGCGTGCGGGGGAAACTGTCCGGCGGATACGCCTGCCCGCGCTCGAGCAGGATGACCGACAAGCCGGACTGGGCCAGCCGGTAGGCGGTCACCGCGCCGCCGAAGCCGGATCCGATCACCACCGCGTCGGCGTGTTCGGGGGCCGGCGCCGCGGGGCTCCGCATCCCATTTCCGGTGGCCATCTCAGGCCGCCTGCCGCTTGAGGAACTCGCCGATCCGCGGGAAGACGTCCGTGTGGGCACTCTGGCCCACGATCGGGTCGACGTGGCCGTAGCCGGGCAGGATCTCGAGCTCGGACCGGCCCGGCGCGATCTTCTCCAGCAGCTGGTGGCAGGCGATGTTCGAGTCGGCGAAGACCCGGTTGCGGTCCCCGGTCAGCAGCAGCATCGGCGTGGCCAGCTGCGCGGCTTCGGCCAGGTAGTCGTCGGGGAGGTCGCGGTGCCGGGGGTCGCCGGGGTCACACTTCACCGCGTGCCCGGCCCGCACCATCTTGCTCACGTGCCGGTAGTAGTACGTCCCGCCGGCCCCGCACAGGTCACCCATCCGCTCATGGGTCTCGGGGAGCAGGTTGGCGTGCTCGTACATGGCCGGGTGGCCGCTGCCCCACATGAAGCTGAGCATGTGGCACGCGCTCACGTCGCATTCGCGGTGGGCCAGGTCGACCAGGCGGGCGAGCGCCCCGCCGCGGGTCAGCGGCGGGCTGTACGCGAACGCGGGGTCCAGGGACACGACCCCCACCAGGTATTCCAGGAGCGGCGGCCCGTAGCGCAGCTTCCACCGTGACCAGCCCGGCACCCGGGGGGTGAGCGCGACACTGTTGCAGGTCACGCTGGCCAGGCCGGGGAGCCTGCCGGCGGCCAGGCTCATCGTGAGCGACAGCGAGCCGAGGCAGTGGGCCACGACATGCACCCGGCGGTCGCCCACATGCCGGCGGAGCTCGGCCAGCGCGGCGGGATGGTCGTAGTCCGCGATGTCGTCGAGGGTGTACCGGTGGGTCTCGCTGTCGTAGGGGAACCGGTTGCTCATCCGGAAATCGACCGCCCAGACGTCGGTGAATCCGGTGTCCAGCAGGTAGCTGGCCAGATTGCGGTGCTCAGGCATGATGAACAGGTCGCTGGAGGACGTCAGGCCGTGCACGAGCAGCACGACATCGTCGCAGTCGGCCCGGTGGAACCGGGTCAGGTTGAGCCCGAGGCCATCGTCGGTCGCGAACGGATGCACGGATACCTCGGCGTCCTGCACGCCGTCGAGCGTGTACCGCGGGATACGGATCGTCATCTGGGCTCCCTGCGCACTCCGCTGCTGTTGCTCCCACCGTTGCTGCCCCCACAGTGCCGCTTGAGGGGACCCGCGCGCATCGTGGTAAACCCTGACTTCCGCGCGCCACCCGGCCCGCTCAGGGTCAGGGGAAGGACGGCCGGGCGGTTACCCGTCGCCGAGCGCCTTGAGCAGGCCGGTCCGCGAGGACACGCCCAGCTTGGTGAAGGCGTGGGACAGGTGGGTTTCCACGGTCCGGATGCTGACGAAGAGCGACCCGGCGATCTGCTGGTTCGTGTAGCCCTCGCGGACCAGCTTGACCACCTCCAGCTCGCGCTGGGTCAGGCCATGCGGCCCGGCTCCCCGGCCCGTGGCGGCCGGCCCGGGCACCCGGACGCCGAGCCTGCGCTGCTCGCGGACGGTGGCCGCGAGCAGGGAGCGGGCGCCGCAGTCGGAGAACATCTGCGCCGCGGCCGCGAGTTCGGTGCGGGCGTCACCGGCCAGGCCCGCCGCGGCGTAGGACTGCCCGGCGCACAGCCGGGCCCGGCCGGCGTCGATGAGCAGGCCGGCGGTGGCCAGGGACCGCGCGGCGCCGCCCGCCTTCGCGGCCGCGGCCCGGGGCTGCGTCCCGCGCAGTGCGTGCGCCCGCGCCAGCGCGGCGCTGGCCTCCTGGCCGTCCCGGGCGACCTTCACCGCGTGAGCGGCCCAGCGGCTGGCCTCGTCCTGATGGCCGCTCCCGGCCTCCACGTCGGCCATCACCTCACACGCGGCCAGCAGGCTGCGCTGATCGAGCATGGGCCGCCGCAGGTTGTTGCACGCCTGCGTCATGGTGTCCCGGCCGGCGTCGCGGCGTCCCGCGTTGATCAGGGCGACCGCCAGCGCGTACTGGGCCTGGGCGCCGGACCATTCCCCGTTGCCCTTGCCGGTGCGGGCCGCCTCCTCGCCGATCCGGACCGCGGCGGCATCCGCACCGGACCAGCTGGCCGCGAGGCACTGCTGGGTGAGCGCGAAGACCAGCTGATGGCCCGAGCCGAGCAGGCGGGCCACCTCGACGGCTTCTTCCGCGGCCGCGGCGGCCTCCGCCAGCCGGCCGAACAGCGTCAGCACCCGGGCCTGACCGGCCAGCAGGTTGCTGATGATGTAGCCCTGGCCGGTGGAGCGGGCAATGGCGACCGCGCGGTCAAAATGGCCCAGGGCGCTTTCGTCCCGGCCCATCATCGTTTCGGTCCAGCAGAGCCAGGCCACCGCGTCCAGCCATTCCGCGAGATGGTCGTCCGGCGCGGCCGCCACGAGCTGGCCGGCCGCCTCGATGAACCGGGCCGCGTCGGCGACCCGGCCCCGGGCGTAGGCGGGCAGCGGCCGCAGCGCCGCGATCGCCACCGCGACGCTGGGCTCCAGGGCATCCGGGTCTTCCGGGATCAGGTCCAGGACCGCCTGCGCGGCGCGGACATCCCCGCGCATGAGGCTCTCGGCCACCAGCCGGGTCCGCAGCGGCACCGCGGCCGGCGACTGGGGGTCGGGGATCCGGCGCAGTTCATCGAGCAGCACCGCCCGGGCCTCCTGCGGCCGGTCAAGCTGGCGTTCCATCAGCGCGCAGAACCGGGCCGCCTTGGCCCGCCGGGCGTGGTCGGCGAGCGGCAGGCGGGCGCAGCACCTCCCGCGCCGCCTCCCGGCCTTCGGCCAGCTGGCCGCTCACCGCCCGCAGCCGGGCCACGTCGAGGAGCAGCTCGAGCTGGCGGTCGGGGGCGGGCATGATGTCCCGGGCCGCCTCGAGCCAGTGCGCGGCGGTGGCGGGGGCGTGCGCGGACACCTCGCGGGCCGCGTCGAGCAACGTGGTGATGGCCGCCTGGTCACCGAACGGTGCTGACCGCTCCACGTGATGGGCGCGCAGCGCTGCCGGGGCGGCGACCTCGGCCAGGTGCGCGGCGATCCGCGCGTGCGCGCCGAGCCGCCAGCCCGCGGCCGCGCCGTCGTAGGCAGCCCGGCGCACCAGCGGGTGCCGGAACCGGAGCCGCCCCGCGGACGCGGGCCGGACGATGTCGCGGGCGGCCATCTCGTTCAGCGCGGCCAGCGCCTCGTCCTCGCTGACCTCGGCGGCCACCGCGGCCAGGCCCGGCTCGAACTCGTCCGCGGCCACCGCCGCCGCCTGCGCCACCTGCCGGGCCTGCGGCGACAGGCCGTCCAGCTCGAGCTGGAGCGCGGCCCGGACCGCGGGAGGCAGCTCGCTGCCGTCGGCACCCTCCGCCGCGAGCGGCGCGTGCTGGCCCATCCGGGCCAGTGCTTCCAGGTAGAAGGGATTGCCCCCGCTGGCCTCGTGCAGCGCCTGGTATCGCGGCCGGCTCAGGCCGGGACCGAGCAGTTCCTCGGTCTCGGCGAACGTCAGCGGTCCCACCGGCAGCTGGCGGGTGGGCCCGGCGGCCGAGGTGAGCAGGGCCGCCAGCCGCGCCGGGGCCTGCGCCGGGCGGTAGGCGATGGCCACCAGCACCGGGCCGCGGGGCGGGTGCCGGACCAGGTGATCCAGCAGTTCGATGGACGCGTTGTCGGCCCAGTGCACGTCATCGAGGATCAGCACCAGTCCGTGCGGGCCGGCCATATCCTCCAGCAGGCGCCGCATCCCGCGGTATATCCGGTACCGGCCGGTCATGTCATGCCCCGGCCCCGGGCCGGCCAGCCCGGGCCGGCCGCCGTCCAGGCCAGGCGCCGCAGTCCGCAGGGACGGCAGGACGGTCGCGAGCAGCCCGCACGTTCCCGCGTCCAGCCGGGTGGCCAGGCTGGGCAGGCCGGACTCCACCTGGTCGTCCAGCGCGTCCACCACGACCCCGAAGGGCATCTCCTGCTCGAACTCGGCGGCCCGGCCCGCCAGGATGACCACGCCCCGCCGGGCCGCCTCCGCAGCTAGCTCGCCCAGCAGCCGTGTCTTGCCCGCGCCCGGCTCGCCGACCAGGCCGAGGAAGCAGCATGAACCGGTGCCCGACGCGTCGAGGGCTTCCCCGAACGCGCGCAGCGCCTCACCCCGCCCGACTAACGGGCCCACGCCGGGCGGGAATCCCTGGGCGGCGGCGTTGCCACGCACCCCGGCTGGCCGGTCCGCAACACCGTCCATGCCTGCGCTCCACAGCGACACGCGCTCACATCCGGTGACCGCATATGGCGCCGAAGTTCTACGGACTGTAGACCACTCTACCGAGCCGGCCTGCGCCCACTGGAGTGCATACCGGCACAAAAACTCCTGAAACCGGGCCAACGTGCCCGGCCCGCGGGGCCTGCGTGGCGGGCCGGGCTGAGGGGGCGCTCCTCACCCCTGGCGGGTGAAGCAGATGCCGCGGCGGCCCGGCAAGGTCAGTGCAGGGGTGATGTCGATGATGAGAGCCGGGCCAGGTGGTACTTGACCTGCTCCTGATCGGCCTGGGCATCACCCTTGAGCCTTTCCCGCTCATCGCGTTCCTGCTGATCCTGAGCTCCGAGAAGGGCACCCGGAAAGGCCTGGCCTTCATCCTGGGCTGGCTGGCCTGCCTGGTCGTGGTGATCGGCGCCGTGGTCCTGCTCACCGGGGGTAAGCCACCCGCCCCGGCCACCGCGCCGTCGACCGCGGTCCTGGCCATCAAACTCGCCCTGGGCGTCGTGCTGATCCTCTACGCCGTCCGGCAGGAGCGCCGCCGGAGCCTCCCGCGCAAACCTCCGGCCTGGATGGGCCGGCTGGACGAGGCCTCGGCGTGGGCCGCCGCCGGGCTGGCCGCCTTCCTCCAGCCGTGGGCCCTGGTCGCGGCCGGTGCGGCCACGGTCAGCCAGGCCAAGCTCTCGAACGTGTGGGAGTGGCTGATCCTGGTGCTGTTCTGCCTGCTGGCCACCTCGAGCTTCCTGTACCTGGAGCTGTCCGCGGCCTTCCGGCCGGCCGCCGCCGACGCCCTGATCCAGAAGCTGCGGACCTGGCTGGACACCCATCAGGAGCAGGTGATCATCCTGATCTCGCTGCTGCTGGGACTCTGGCTGGCCGGCAAGAGCATCTACCTGCTCGTCACATGACCCGCGATCTAGCCGTTGAGGAGGACATGCGGTGACGATGCCATCCGACCCGCTGGCGCTGCTGCGGTCCCGGAGCTACGTCGCCCTGCTGGTGATCGCCGCGATCATCGGCGCGCCAGTCTCGGCGGTGGCCTACTTCTTCCTGGCCCTGGTCAGCAAGATGCAGGGCTGGGTCTTCACCGACCTGCCCAAAGGCCTGGGCTTCCACGCCGAGCCGCTGTGGTGGCCCCTGCTGCCGCTGGCGGTGGCCGGGGTGCTGGTCGCGCTCACCCTGAAGTACCTGCCCGGGACCGGCGGCCACTCCCCCGCCGACGGGTTCAAGGCGGGCGCCGGGCCGGCCAGCCCCATCGAGCTTCCCGGCATCGTGCTCGCCGCCTTCGCGACCCTGAGCCTGGGCGTGGTCCTCGGCCCCGAGGCTCCGCTGATCGCCATCGGCGGGGGGCTCGGGGTCATCGCCGTCCGGCTGGTCAAACGGGACGCCCCGGCCCGGACCCAGACCGTGGTCGCGGCGGCGGGCAGCTTCGCCGCCATCGCCACCCTGCTCGGCTCCCCGCTGACCGGGGCCTTCCTGCTGATGGAGGCCACCGGGCTGGGCGGGACCATGATGGAGCTCGTGCTGATCCCCGGCCTGCTGGCGGCGGGCGTCGGTTCCCTCGTGTTCATCGGCCTCGACGCGTGGACCGGGCTGGGCACGTTCTCGCTGGCCATCCCCGGCCTGCCCCATGTCGGATCGCCCACGGCCGCGGAGTTCGGCTGGGCGCTGGCCATCGGCGTGCTGGCCGTTCCGCTGGGCAGCGCCATCCGCTGGCTGGGCCTGTTCCTGCGGCCGCACGTGGAACGGCGCATCCTGCTGATTACCCCGCTTGCGGGCCTGGCCGTCGCGGGCCTGGCCATCCTGTTCGCCGCCAGCACCGGGAAGGGCTCGGCCGAGGTGCTGTTCTCCGGGCAGGACCAGCTGGGCCCGTTCATCGCAGCACAGCGCCAGCTACACCGTCGGCGCGCTGCTGCTGCTCATAGCCTGCAAGGGACTCGCCTACGGCATCTCGCTGAGCGGTTTCCGCGGCGGCCCCACCTTCCCGGCCCTGTTCATCGGCGGGGTGGGCGGCGTCGCGCTGTCGCACCTGCCGGGGCTGCCGCTGGTCGCGGGCGTGGCCATGGGCATCGGCGCGATGTCCGTCGTGATGCTCCGGCTCCCGCTGACCTCGGTCCTGCTCGCTTCCCTGCTGCTGGCCTCGGACGGGCTGGCCGTCATGCCGCTGGTCATCGTGTCCGTCGTGGTGGCCTACGTGCTCTCGGCGCGGCTGGCACCGGCGCCCGCCAAGTCCGGCGACCCGGACCGGCTACGCCCGGCCACCCGCAGCCGCAACCCGCGGGCCATGCCGCCCCGCCCGGCGCCCCTGGCGGTCATCCAGCTGCGTAGATCACCGCTCATCCTCGCGGAACCGGGCCAGCTCGTCGGCGATGTTGATGCCGTCTGGCTCTCCGAGATCCGTGCCGAGCACGTGCGGATTCCGGCCGGCGTCGCCGGCCGGACCGGTAACTGGCCCGCGCGTCGGGCCCCGTATTGTCCGGAGCGCTTTCGCCGGCTTTATGGTCCTCGGGGCTGTCGTCCTCGACGTCGAACTCGCCGTCCTGGACGCCGAGGGTGAACGCCTTCCACTCGTCCGGGGTGAAGGTCAGCACCGGCCCGTCGGGGTCCTTGGAGTCGCGCATGGTGATGACGTAGTCGCTGCCCTCCTTGGAGCCGGGCACGACCGCGACCTCCACGCAAGCACCGCCGTTACCGCTGCTGTAGGAGGACTTGCGCCACGGGGCGCCGGTCAGGTCCATTGTTCGATCGCCTTCCTCGCCAGGTCTGCCGAGGCGCGCGGGGACAGCGCCTCGGCCTTCAGTATGTCGTACAGCAACGCCACCCGGGCGACGTCGCCGGGACGCTCCACGACCTGCCCGGCCAGCGCATTGTCGAGGTATACGACGTCCGGCGGCCCGTCGAAACTGGCGATCGCGAACTGGCCCGCCAGCCCCGCATGCGCACCCACGCCGGCCGGCACGACCTGGAGCACGATCCGGGGCCGCCGGGCCGCCTTGACCAGCCGCTCGATCTGGTCTCGCATCACTACCGGCCCGCCCACCGGCCGGGTCAGCACACCCTCGTCCAGGATCACCCACAGCAGCGGCGGCTCGGCCTGATCCAGGATGGCCTGCCGGTCCATCCGGGCGCTGACCAGCCGCTCCACCTCGTCCTCCGGGGAGGCCGGATGAGCTGCGGCCAGCACGGCGCGGGCGTACTCCTCGGTCTGCAGCAGCCCCGGGATCAGCAACGGCTCGAACCAGCGCAGCGACACCGCCTCGCGCTCGATCTCCACCCAGTCCCGGAACCACGCCGGGTAGGCCTCGCTGCGCACGAACGGCTGGAGCCGGGCCAGTAACCCCCCGGTGCCGAGCGCCTCGTCACCGCGCCGGGCGAAGTCCAGGCTGGGCGCCCGGCTCCCGGTCTCCACGTGCGCGACCAGCGACGGGCTGTACCCGACCCGCTCGGCCAGCTGGTCCTGGGTCAGCCCCGCGGCCGAGCGGGCCCGCCGCAGCTCCTCGGAAAATAAGGCCAGCGCGCTGACCTGACCGTCACGCCCCATGGTCCGTCCTTACCTCGTCCCGGTGGCCCTGACCCGGCCCCCGCGTCCCTGACAGCGTCCTGCCGCCGGATGACAAAACGGCGGTGCGTGCTGCCGTGCTTCCAGAGCGTAGGCCCCGCGCGCGACGCTTGGAACCTCAAATTCCCGCAAACGAAACCCGGAGCGTCCCATGCGTGCCCCCACCCCGGCGGCCCCGCCGTGCACCTGGAAGCCCTGCGCCGTGAACTGGCCGGCCGGGGCTGGATCACCAGCCTGCTCGAACCCCCCGGCCGGCCGTCCAGCCTGTTCGTCCAGAACCCGGATCCGGAGGCCGGCCGCCCTCAGCGATCACATCCTGGTGGATACCGGCGGCCAGGGCAGCTGCTGGTACTGGTGGCCCTGGGCCACCCGCATCGCCCCGGCCGCCGACCCGGCCGTGGCCGCTGACCGCATCACCAGCGTGCTGCGGGCCAGCGACCTGAACCCCCAGTTCTTCGAGTGAGATCTCGGACGGGACGTCGCTATAGCACGCGTGCCCGGCCCGGCTCGTCAGATGCGTGCGGCAGGCCGTGCTTGACAGCGATACCCACCGCTGTATCTTTGTCTTATGGATATAGATAAAGGCATCAGCGCGAGCGGGCCGGGACGGCGCCTCCCCGCCGGGCGCGGGCGGCGGGGAGGCGCCGGGCACCGCCCCATCCGGGCGGGCCGCGGCCGCGTCGCCGATCGAGTTCCGGCTCGACCCCGCCTCGGGCGTGCCGACCTACCTGCAGCTTGTGCACCAGGTCGAGCACGCGCTGCGGCTGGGCTACCTCAAGCCCGGCGACCAGCTGCCCAAGGTCCGGGACGTGGTCGCCTCGCTGGCCATCAACCCGAACACGGTGCTGAAGGCCTACCGCGAGCTGGAGACGAAGGGCCTGGCGGCCGGGCGGCCCGGCCAGGGCACGTTCATCCAGGCCACGCTGAGCCAGGTCGCGCTCCCGGAGCTGACCGCGCTGCGCCGCTCCCTGCTCGGCTGGCTGGCCACCGCGGACGCGGCCGGGCTGGACGAGGACGGGATCGTGGCGCTGTTCACCAGCGCGCTGCGGGATTTCTATGAGCGCCGCAGCGGGTCGCGCACCCGCGGCGGCGCGGCGAGCGGCGAGAACGGAGGGCGTCGCATGAACGTCATCGAGGCCAGCGGCCTGGGCAAGCGGTACGGCAGCACCTGGGCGCTGCGCGAGTGCACGCTGGCGATCCCCGCCGGGCACGTGGCCGCGCTGGTCGGCCCGAACGGCGCCGGCAAGACCACGCTGCTGAACCTGGCGGTCGGCCTGGCCGCGCCGACCGCGGGCGCCGTCACCGTGCTCGGCGGCCAGGCCGCCGGGTCGCCCGCCGCGCTGGACGGCATCGCGTTCGTCGCCCAGGACACGCCGCTGTACAAGAACCTGTCCGCCGCGGACATGCTGCACCTGACCCGCAACCTGAACCGGCGCTTCGACCAGCGCTACGCCGCAGGCCCGGCTGGCCGAGCTGGGCATCCCGCTGAAGCGCAAGGCCGGCAGGCTGTCCGGCGGCCAGCAGGCGCAGCTCGCGCTGACCCTGGCGCTGGCCCGGCGGCCGCGGCTGCTGGTGCTGGACGAGCCGGTGGCGATGCTCGACCCGGTCGCCCGGCACGACTTCATGGCCACGGTGCTGACCGCGGCGGCCGACGACGGGGTGTCGGTGCTGCTGTCCTCGCACGTGCTCGCCGAGCTCGAGCGGGTGGCCGACTACCTCATCCTGCTGTCGCAGGGCCGGGTCCAGGTGGCCGGCGAGGTCGACGACCTGCTCGCCAGCCACCGGGTGCTGACCGGCCCGGCCGCCGAGGCCGACAGGTACGCCGAGCGGCCGCGTGGTGCACACCCGCCGCGGCGCGGCCAGGCCCACCTGCTGGTCCGGGCCACGCGACGGCCGACCCGGTCCCGCCCGGCTGGGAGGCGCATCCGGTCGGCCTGGAAGAACTCGCCCTGGCCTACCTGCGCGAGCCCGGCGCCGCGGCGCTGCCCGGCCCGGCCCGCGGCCGGCGCACGCCGAACCGTCGGAGGTGACGCAATGACCGCGCTGACCATGCCCGCCCGCCCGGAGCACGACGCCAGCCTGCGGCCGGTGCCGTGGCGGCGGATGGCCTGGGTCACCTGGCGGCAGCACCGCGTCGCGCTGGCCGGCGTGGCCGCGCTGCTGGGCGCGCTGGCGGTGTACCTGTGGCTCGCCGGCCTTCAGCTGCACCACGCCTACGCCGCCGCGACCGCCTGCCACCCGGCAAGCTCACTCGCCTGCGCCATGACCTGTCAGCAGCTTCGATACGGCACTGACCGTGATTCTCGTCAACGTCTTTCTGCAGGCGGTGCCCGCGCTGATCGGGGCGTTCGTCGGGGCGCCGGTGCTGGCCCGGAGCTGGAGACCGGCACCTTCCGGTACGCCTGGACCCAGGGCTTCGGGCCGGTGGCGCTGGACGCTCGCCAAGCTGGTGCTGCTCGCGGTCGTGGTGACCGCCGCCGCCGGGGCGTTCAGCGTGCTGTTCTCCTGGTACTACCAGCCGTTCTTCGCCGCGGGCTACGCGATCCCGTCTCGCTACCCGCGCTGTTCGACCTGCGCGGGGTCGCGTTCGCCGCCTGGACGCTGGCCGCCTTCGCGATCGGCGCCCTGGCCGGCATGCTCATCCGCCGGGTCGTCCCCGCGATCGCCGCCACCCTGGCCGCCTACGCCGGGCTCGCCCTCGCGACCGCGGCTGTTCCTGCGCCAGCACTACCTGACGCCGCTGGTCACCAGCAACCCGAACGTGCCCGGTTCCGCGTGGATCATGAGCCAGTGGTGGACCAAGGGCGGCAAGTTCGCGTTCGCCGGCCAGGGCTCCCAGATCGTCCAGGCCGGTCACGCAGCTTCTGCCCGCCGCAGATCGGGACCTCGCAAGTCGCTCGCCCGCGCAGTGCCTCTCCCAGCACGGCTACACGCAGTGGACCAGCTATCAGCCCGCCAGCCGGTTCTGGCCATTCCAGTGGATCGAGGGCGGCTGGCTGCTCGCGCTGTCGGTGCTGCTCATCGCCGTGACCGTCTGGCTGGTCCGCCGCCGGGCGGCCTGACCCCCCCGCCAACCAGGGCACCGGATGACGTAGTGAGGACCAGCTCATTTAAAGCGACTCGCCGAGGTCTCGCGTCATCCAGCCGGGTGTGTCGAAGCGCACGGGCGGATCGCCGACCAGCGCTGCCAGGTGCGTCTCGAGGCTCTCGAGCTCGGCGGGACCGATCTGCCGCTCCCATTGCTCGCGCAACTCGTCGAAGATCGCTTCACCTGTGCGCAGCACCTCGAAGCCGAGCGCGGTGACCTGAAGGCGTTTGCGGCGGGCGTCGAGGGGGTCTGCCTCGCGGGCCACGTATCCGCGCTCCTGCAGCACCGCGATGGTTTTCGCCGCTGCCTGCTTGGAGACCGACAGGCGACGGCCTAGTTCGGAGGCGTTGTCGGCGCCCGCGGCGATGGCCCGCATGGCGAAGTCATGGACGGGACGCACGTCCTCGTACCCGCGGCGGGCGAGCTCGGCGATCGCGGCGTCCACCAGCGAGCGGAAGCCTCCGAGCAGGAGCAGTGCGAGATCGGCACCAGAGCGGGACATGGAAGAAGACTATGGCAGCCGCCTGGACAACGACAACCTAGTTGACTAAAGTTATGGACAACAAGGTTGTCGAATAGAGGAGAAGAGATGGACGTCACACCAGCTGGTCCCGCCTGCCGGGGATCACGCACCACTATGCGGAGGTCAACGGGACCACGCTGCACTACGTCGCGGCCGGGACCAGCGGATCTCCGATCCTGCTGGTCCACGGGTTTCCCGAGACCTGGTGGACCTTCCACAAGCTCATCCCGCTGCTCGCGGCCAGCCACCGCGTGTTTGCCGTCGACCTGCGCGGTTTCGGTGACTCCGGCAACGAGCCGGGCGAGTACGACAGCACGACCTCGGCCGAAGACCTGCACCGTCTCATCGGGCAACTCGGCGTCGGGCCGGTCCACCTGACCGGGCAGGACATCAGCGGGGCGACGGTCTTCCGCCTCGCGGCCACGCATCCGCAGGACGTGCTCAGCTTCACCGCCATCGAGATGGGACTGCCCGGGTTCGGCCTGGAGATACTGGCCGACGTCACCCACGGGGGTACCTGGTACATCGGCGTTCTCGCCGCGCCCGGCATCCCCGAGATGCTGCTCGCCGGCCGCGAGCGCGAGTTCCTCGGACAGATTCGCGTTCCCGGCCATGAGCGCGACCCCCGGAGCGATCACCGGCGCCGACATCGACGAGTTCGCCCGCACCTACTCCCGCCCCGGCGGCTGGCGCGGAGCGACCGGCCTCTACCAGTCGATGCTGCAGGAAGGCCCCGAAATCAAGGCGCTCGCGGAGACGCCCGGGCTGACTGCGCCCGTACTCGCGGTCGGCGCAGGCGGAGGCCCCTTCACGGCCGGCACCATGTCCCAGGCCGCGCCGGGCGAAGTCAGCTCAGTCTCACCTCGACGGCGTAGGCCACTACGCCGCCATGGAAGCCCCCGACGAACTGGCGAAGGCCATTCTCGACTTCACCGGAAGCGTCGACGCCGCCTAACAGTCCTCAGTACCGCCCCCTCCGCCACCGATTAACTGCGTCCGCGGGGCCAACACCCAAATTGGACTCATTCATCCAGCCTGCCGATGACAAGCCCAGGCCGGGTTGCGGACGGAAATGGTCGCGGGGGCGGCCTTTCCCGTCCACGAGCGGGGAAGGCCCGTCCTCAGCCGTCCGCGGGCTCCGGGTCGGCCCGGTAGTCCTGGTCGCTGACGTGCTGCGCCCACACGGTCTGCGCGCCGGTGGCGGGATCGCCCCCGGAGATCGCGACGTGGGACATGAGCTGGTCCGGCGCGGCGCCGTGCCAGTGCTGCTCACCGGGCCCCGCCACCACCGTGTCGCCCGCCCGCAGCTGCCGGACCGGGCCACCGGCGGACTGGACCCGGCCTACCCCGTCCACGACGTGCAGCACCTGGCCGCCCGGGTGGGCGTGCCACGCCGTCCGGGCCCCGGGCGAGAACGTCACCCGCAGCACGCGGACGGCGGTCCCGGGCAGGGTCGCGAGCTCGTCCATCCAGACGGGCCCGGTGAACCAGTCCGCCGGGCCCGCCGAGGCTGACCCGGGACGACGCCGGCTTGAACTCCATGTGCTCTCCTGTTCGCTGGATGCCCGCCGGCTGGCCGGCAGGGCGGCTAGCCCGCAGCCGGGGGACGCCTGAGCCGGGCCAGGGCCGCCGGGGCCAGGCCGGCCAGGTCCTGGCTCTCCCGGGTCAGATGCGCCTGGTCGGCGTAGCCGGCCACGGTGGCCAGCCCGGCCAGGTCGTCCAGGGCCCCGCCCGCGTCGATCCGGGACACGACGCGGCGGAAACGCAGCACGCGGCGCAGCAGCACCGGGCCGTAGCCGACCGCGGCCAGGCACCGGCGGTGCAGCTGGCGCTCGCTGATGCCCAGCTGCCGGGCCACCAGCCCGACCCGGGCGCCGGGCCTGCTGAGCTGCCGCGCGGCCTCGGCGACCAGGGGATCGGGCGGCGCGCCGGCCACCATCTCCCCGGTCAGCCGGACCAGGCGGCGCATGGCCTCCTCGGGCGCCAGCTCACCGTGCACCTGGGCCGCCAGGCTGGCGCCCCGGCCGCCGGGCAGCCCGGTGCGCAGGGTGTCCGGATCCAGCTGCTGGTCGAGCAGGGCGCTGAGCGGCAGGCCCAGGGCCGCGCCGCCGGCTCCCGGCCGGAACCGGACCCCGGCCAGCACCGTCCCGGGCGGAACCGGGGCGAGCACCGGCCCGGTGTCGGGCCCGGCCAGGGATACCCCGCTGCCGCCGCGCCAGATGAGATCGGTGCAGCCGTCCGGGAGCACCCGGGTAGGCGGCGCGCCCGCGGCCGGGGTCACCCCCACCCACAGGCAGGACACGGCGCGGGCGAGCGACGCGGGAGGCGCGTACTCCCGGTAACCCGGCGACCAGTCCATGACACGAGTCTGGCACGAGCCCGGGGGTGTCCGATTCCTTCAAGACGGGGGCCGTCCCGGGAGTCAGGATGGGCGCCATGACTTCATCTGACGTGGACATGAGCGCCGCCGCCCAGTTCCTCGCGGCCAGTGGCCGGGTGCTGGACCGGCGGCGGTTCCAGCGGCTGTTCGAGGACGGCCGGGCCGACTATGTGCGCGACGCGGTCGCCGCCTACCGCAACCCCGACGGCGGCTTCGGCCACGCCCTGGAGCCCGACGGCCGCTGCCCCGGCAGCCAGCCGCTGGCCGTCACGTTCGCCCTGGACACCCTGGACGAGGCCGGGGCCTGGGACGACGGCCTGGTCCTGGCGGCCCTCGGGTGGCTCGAGGCGAACGAGCCTGCTGAGGGGGGCACGGTTTTCGTTGCGGAAAATATTGCGGGATGGCCGCACGCGCCCTGGTGGGTGCCGGAAGAAGGCGGCCGGGCGTCGATCATCACCACCGGCCTGCTGGCCGGCACGCTGCACGGCCGCGGGGTGCGGCATCCCTGGCTGGACCGGGCCACCGAGCTGATGTGGGCCCGGATCGGCGGGCTGGACGCGGCCGGCCCGTACGACCTGCGCGCGGTGGCGCATTTCCTCGACCACGTGCCCGACCGGGACCGGGCGGTCAAGGCCCTGGACCAGCTCGCGCCGCTGATCACCAGCCCCGGGGTGGTGACGCTGGATCCCGAGGCGGCCGGGGAGATCCACACCCCGCTGGACTTCGCGCCGCGGCCGGAGTCGCTGGCCCGCGGGCTGTTCGAGCCCGCGGTGATCGAGGCGCACCTGGACCACCTGGCCCGCGCGCAGCGCGACGACGGCGGCTGGACCGTCAACTGGCAGGCCTGGTCCCCGGTGGCCGCGGCTGAGTGGCGCGGCTCGATGACCGTCACCGCGCTGGCCCGGCTGCGCGCCAACGGCCGCTGAGCCTGCGGCCGGCATGGGCTCCCGGCACGGGCGGGTCAGCCGTAGAAGAGGCGTTCCATCACGGCCCGGGCCCGGCGCGCGGTGCGCCGGTAGTCCTCGACCAGGTCCTGGCTGGCGTCCGGGGGGTAGCCGAGGATCCGGGCCACCGCGGCCAGCTCGGCCTGCTTGGCCGGGAGTACGTCGGAGGACCGCCCGCGGAGCAGCACGACCGCGTTGCGGATCCGGGTCGCGAGCCGCCACGACGCGGCCAGCGCGGCCGCGTCGTTGCGGTCGATGAGGCCAGCCTGCTGGGCGGCGGTCAGCGCGGTCAGCGTGCGCGTGGTCCGCAGCGCGGGCACCTCGTGGGCGTGGGTCAGCTGGAGCAGCTGGACCACCCACTCCACGTCGGAAAGGCCGCCCGGGCCCAGCTTCAGGTGCATGGCCGGATCGGTGCCGCGCGGCATCCGCTCCGCTTCCATCCGCGCCTTGAGCCGCCTGATCTCCAGGACCGCCGCGGCGCTGATGCCGCCGGCCGGGTAGCGGAACTCATCGGCCAGGGCCTTGAACCGCTCCCCCAGCTCACGGTCGCCGGCCGCCGGGTCCGCGCGCAGCAGCGCCTGCGCCTCCCAGGCCAGCGACCAGCGCTCGTAGTACGCGCGGTAGGAGGCGAGCGTACGCACCAGCGGCCCCTGGCGGCCCTCGGGGCGCAGCCCCGGGTCAACCACCAGCGGCGGGTCGGGCGCGGGCTGGGCGAGCAGCAGGCGCACCTCCTCAGCAACGGTGTGGGCGGCGCGGGACGCGGCCTGGTCGGCCACGCCCGGCAGCGGATCATGGACGAACATGACGTCGGCGTCGCTGCCGTAGCCGGTCTCCCGGCCGCCGAAGCGGCCCATCCCCACTACCGTGATCCGGGTGGGCAGCGGGCCTGACTCGCGCTCGAACTGGCCGATCGCGGCGGCCAGCGCCCCGCCGATGGTGACGGCCGTGATCACGGTCAGCGCTTCCTCGGTCTCCTCCACCGTGGTCACCCCGAGCAGATCCGCGGCCGCGGTACGGAGCAGCTCACGGCGGCGCAGGGCGCGGACCGCCCGTGCGGCGTCCGCGGCACTGGCGTGCCTGCTCACCACCGCGGTGGCCTCGGTGTGCAGGGCGGTCGCGGGACGCGGCACGAGCTGCTCATCCGAGCCGAGCAGGGCCACGGTCTCCGGCGCCCGCATCAGCAGGTCGGTCGCGTACCGGCTGGACGCCAGCAGCCGGGCCATCCGGCGCGCCACGTTCGTGTCGTCGCGGAGCAGCCGCAGATACCACGGGGAGTCCCCGAGCGCGTCGCTGACCTGCCGGAAGGCCAGCAGACCGGCGTCCGGCTGGGCGGCGTCGGCGAACCAGCCGAGCATCACCGGCAGCAGCGTGCGCTGGATGGAGGCCCGCCGGGACACCCCTGAGGTCAGCGCCTCGATATGACGCAGCGCGCCAGCCGGGTCGGCGTACCCGAGGGCTTCCAGCCGGGCCCGGGCCTCTTCGCGGGTGAGCCGGACCGCGCCGCTGGGCAGCCGCGCGACCGCGTCCAGCAGCGGCCGGTAGAACAGCTTCTCGTGCAGGCGGCGGGCCTCCCGGGCGTGCTGCCGCCACTGGGCCATCAGCTCGGCGGCCGGGTCGGCGCGGGACGGCGGGGCGGGGGCCGCCGCGCCGCTGCGGGTCCGGGCCCGGCGCAGCGCGCGGCCCAGCCGGCGCAGCGCGGCCGGGTCTTCCGGCAGGGTGTGGGTGCGGCGCAGCTGCCGGAGCTGGAGCAGATGCTCCACGGTGCGCAGGAACCGGTAGGCGGCGGCCATGCTGGCCGCGTCCTCCCGGCCGACATAGCCGCCCCGGGCCAGGGCGGCCAGCGCGGGCAGCGTGCCGCGCTCACGCAGCGACTCGTCGGTGCGCCCGTGCACCAGCTGGAGCAGCTGGACCGCGAACTCGATGTCGCGCAGCCCGCCGGGACCGAGCTTCAGCTGGCGCGGCGCCTCGCCCGGGGCCAGGTTCCCGATGACGCGGCGGCGCATGGCCTGCACGTCCGTGACGAAGTGGGGCCGCCGGGAGGCCTGCCAGACCATCGGGCTGAGCGCCTCGAGATAGGCCTGGCCCAGCTCGCGGTCGCCGGCCACCGGGCGGGCTTTCAGCAGGGCCTGGAACTCCCACGTCTTGGCCCAGCGCTGGTAGTACGCGACGTGACTGGCCAGGGTACGGACCAGCGGGCCGTCGCGTCCTTCGGGGCGGAGGTTGGGGTCCACCGGGAACAGGGCACCCTCGGCGGTGCTCTGCGAGCAGGTCCGGATCAGGCCCGCGGCCAGCTGGGTCGCGGTCCGCAGGGCGGCTGCGTCCGCCTCGGCGCCGGCGGGCTCGGCGCCAGCGGTCTCAGCGGGGGCGCCGACGAAGATCACGTCCACGTCGCTGGCGTAGTTGAGCTCGCGCCCGCCGCACTTGCCCATGGCGATCACCGCCAGCCGGGCGGGGGCCGAGCCCGGGGGTAGCTGGGAGCGGGCGATGGCCAGCGCCGCCTCCAGGGCCGCGGCGGCGAGGTCGGCCAGTTCAGCCGCGGTCTCGTCGACCGTGACGGCGCCGGTCAGGTCCCGGGCCGCCAGGTGCAGCAGCCGCCGCTGGTAGGCGGCGGGCAAGGCCGTGGCCAGGTTCCCGTCCCGCGCCCCGGCCGGGTTGGCGACCGGTTCCGGGTCGTCGGGCTTGGCGCCCACCGCGATCAGCAGGTCGGCCCGCAGTTCGGCGGCCTCCGGGCTGCGCAGCGCGTCCGGGCCGCTCAGCACCTGCCAGTCATCCGGGTGGCGGACCAGGTGATCGCCGAGCGCGGCGCTGGCGCCGAGCACGGCGGTAAGCCGGTTCCGCAGCCCGGCGTCAGCGCGCAGCGCAGCGAGCAGGTCACCATCGAGGGGCATCCGGGCCAGCGTGATCAGGGCCAGATCAGGGTCGGCGGCCGCGGCGAGCGAGGCCAGCAGGTCAGCGTCGGCGCCCTCGGCATCGAGGGCCAGGTCCTCACTGAGCAGCCGTTCCGCGCGGGTTGCGTCAGCAAATCCCATCCGGGCCAGTTCCCCGGCCGGGGTTGTCCTTCGGCGCGCACTCACATCTGCACCGTAACGGCCGGGTCCGGAGTTGGCTTCCTCCGGACGGACTCATCACGGCGGCGGAGGCACGAGTGGGCGCGGATACCGCGGCCCGAGGCCTGCGGCAGCGCCCTGAATCTGGAATCGGGAGGCGTGGCCAGGGGGGAGAGGCCGCGCCCCCCGATTCCGAACGGGGCAGAAATCCGGCGCCGGGGCCGTCCGTAGACGGCCCCGGCAGGGGGGTGCACCGGGGGGGGTAGGTGCACATGTTTAGTATCTGACCCGCCGGTAACGTCCCGGTAGCGCGGTTGGGGACGGTATGTCAGGCCCCGACCGCGTGGTCCTCGCGCAGCCGGCCGCCCAGGGCTGACCTGGCCGAAGCCGCCGGGACGCCGGGGACCGGCGGTTCCTCGCCGCCCAGCCGGGCCCGGACCTGGTCGGCGTCGGAGTGGTTGAGGTCTTCCAGGATGGCCAGGGCTTCCTGCCACGCCTGGCGGGCCTGGGGCAGCTGGCCGGCCGCGTAGTACGCATCACCCAGGTGGACCAGCATCGTCGTCTGGTAATAGCCGGTCCGCAGCACCTCGATCAGGCCCACCGCGGTGCGCAGGCAGCTGATCGCCTCGTCCAGCCGGCCCAGATGCAGCAGCGAATACCCCAGGCTGTCCCACGTCGCCGCCTCATTCAGCGGGTCACCCCGGCCCCGGTACATGCCCAGCGCCTGCTCACAGAACTCCAGCGCCTGCTCATAATCACCCAGCAGCGCATGCATCCAGCCCACCCCGTTGAGCATCTTCGCCAGCCCCGGCTCATACCCCTCATCGCGATACAGCGCCAGCGACAGCTGCGCATGCCCCAGCGCCTCCGCGATCCGCCCCTGCTGCTCAGCCAGCATCGCGATCTCGTTATGCGCCCGCGCCTCCCCCATCCGGTCCCCCACCTCCCGGTGCAGATCCAGCGCCTGGGTACACAACTCCCGCGCCTCCGCCAGCTGACCCAGCCGCCCATACGTGCAACCCAGATCCCGGTAGGCGTGCGCCTGCCGGGCCCGGTCCCCCAGCCGCCCCGCCGCCGCGATCGCGATCCGCTGGATCGCCACCTGGTCATGCCAGTAACCCTCACGGTCAAAAAACAGCCACACCGACCACGGCAACTGCCACGCCGGAGCATCCAGCCCCGCCTCCGCCGCCTGCGTGATCACCGCGATCAGCACCTGCCGCTCCGCCTCAAACCACGCCAGCGCATCCCCCACGCTGCCCAGCGGCTCCGGCGTCACCCCCGGCTGCGGCGAACCCAGCGGCAGCAGCGGACGCGCCGGGTTCAGCAGGCTACTGCCCGCCGACGCCGTATGCAGATAATGATCCAGCACCCGGCGCACCGCGTCACGGCGCTCCGCCTCACCGTCGGTCGTCCCGGCCAGATACGCCGCGTAGGCCCGGAGCAGGTCATGGAACGCGTACCGGCCCGGCGCGTGCTCGGCGATCAGGTGCGCGTCCGCCAGTTCCGCCACCGCCGCGGCCGCCTGCCCGCGGTCCACCCCGGCCAGGCTGGCCGCCGCCGGGATCGTCACATCCGGCCCGGCGTGCAAACCCAGCAACCGGAACATCCGCGCCGCCGGCCCGCTCAGCTGCTCGCACGACCAGGAGAACACGGCCCGGACGCTGGCCACCGGGTCCCCGGCGTCCAGCGCCTCCAGCCGCCCCTGCGCATCGGCCAGCTCGCGGGCCAGGTCGGCGAGGGGCAGGTAGGGCCGGGCCGCCACCCGGGCGGCCACGATGCTCAGCGCCAGCGGCAGCCGGGAACACGCCTCGGTCAGCTGCTGGGCCGCGTCCGCTTCGGCGCGGGCCCGCTCGCCCAGCCTGCTGGCCAGCAGCTCGTGAGCCTCGTCGGCGGTGAGCACGTCCAGCGGGACCAGCCGGGCCCCTTCCGTCGCGGCCAGCCCGGGCAGCCGCGCCCGGCTGGTCACCAGGGCCAGGCAGGACCGGCTGCCCGGCAGCAGCGGCCGCACCTGGGCGGCGTCACGCGCGTTGTCCAGGATGACCAGCACCCGCTTGCCGGCCAGCACGCTCCGGTACAGGGCGGACTGCGCGTCGACGCTGTCCGGTATCTGCTCCTCGGTGACCCCGAACGCGCCGAGGAACCAGCGCAGCGCATCCCCGGGGGCCACCGGGGTACCGGACGGGTCGAAGCCGCGCAGGTTGACGTACAGCTGGCCGTCCGGGAACTCCCCGGCACTCTGGTGTGCCCAGTGCACCGCCAGGGCCGTCTTGCCCGCCCCGGCGGTTCCCCCGATGACCAGGACCTTGACCGCCCCGTCGGCCGAGACCGCCTCATGCTGCCAGGCCTGCAGCTCAGCCAGCTCGGCGGTCCGCCCGGCGAAGTGGGCCACACCCGCCGGGAGCTGCCGGGGCACCACGGTGGCCTGGGCGGCGGGCGCGCCGCCCGCCCGTCCGGGGCGGGACGGGCCGGCCCCCACCGTGGGGTTGCCCTTGGCCGCCGCGGTGCGGTCGGCCGGGTGGCCGCGGCCAGCGCCGGCCCGGGCGCCCCGCGGCCCGGCGGGGGCCGCGCCGGTCGTGACCGCGCCGCTCACCCCCGGGCTGCCTGACCCGGGGCTGCCTGCCATCGGGCCGCCGGCCAGGGGGCGGCCCGCCGGGTCGGCGGCCTGGCCGGCCTTCCCGGGGCCGGCCGGCGTGCGATCGGGCAGGGTGGCCGCCGCCCCGCGCTTGGCCCGGGCGGGCTGCTCCCCGGCGGCGCCGCCGCGGCCGGGCGATCCGGGCTGCGGCGCGGGAGGGGCGGCCAGGAACCGGGCCAGCGCGGGCCCGGGAGCCGCCAGGTCAGGATCGGCGTCCAGGATGCCGGCCTGCAGGTCGCGTAGTTCCCGGCCGGGTTCCACGCCGAGTTCATCGACCAGCATGCGCCGGGTCCGCTGGTAGGCGGCCAGCGCCTCGGCCTGCCGGCCGCAGCGGTACAGCGCCAGCATCAGCTGGGCGTGGAACCGCTCGCGCCACGGGTGGTCCAGCGCCAGCTGGGTCAGCTCGCCGACCAGCTCCGAATGCAGCCCGCGGGCGAGCCCGGCGTCCATCCGCCATTCCTGGGCCTGCATCCGCAGCGCGTCCAGCCGGGGTACTTCGGCCGTGATGAGCACGTTGGAGGGCACGTCCACCAGCGGGTTCCCGCGCCACAGGCCGATCGCCTCGCCCAGCAGCTCCCACGCCCCGGGGTCGCTGCCGGGGGTGGCGTCCTGGCGGATGGCCTCGCCGCCCTGGGTGCACAGCGCGGTGAAACGCAGCGCGTCTACCTCGTCCGGGGTGGCCTCGAGGGCATAGCCCGGGTCGCGGGTGACGATCCGGCGCCCGGCGTCCGGGCCGAGGATCTGCCGCAGGCGCTTCACGTAGTTGCGGATGGCCACGCGGGCCCCGGACGGCGGTACCCCGTCCCAGACAATCTCCGCCAGCTCGTCATAGGAGGCGACCTGGCCCGCGCGCAACGCCAAGGCGGCCAGGATCACCCGCTGCTTGGGGGCGGGCACGGGCACCGGCTCGCCGCCACTGCGGACGAGTAATGGCCCGAGTACGCCAACCCAGAACACTGTGCCCCGACCCCGTTCCCTGATCGCGCTGCCCACCCCGGCCCCGCCCGATGCCTCAGCACTGCTTCCTGGCACGGCCCTGGCTCACACAGTCATAGCACGGGCAAGTAACGGTCCAGCTCATACTGGGTGACCTGGTGCCGGTACTCGCGCCACTCGGCGCGCTTGTTGCGCAGAAAGAAGTCAAACACATGCTCGCCGAGCGCCTGGGCCACCAGTTCGCTGTCCTGCATCACCGTGATCGCCTCATCCAGGCTCTGCGGCAGCGGTGAAATGCCCAACGCCCGCCGCTCGGCCGAGGTGAGCGCCCACACGTCATCCTCCGCGCCGGGCGGCAGCTCGTAACCAGCCTCAATGCCTTTCAGGCCGGCTTCGAGAATCACCGCGAACGCAAGGTAAGGGTTGCATGCCGAGTCTACCGAGCGGAACTCCACCCGGGTGGCATTTCCCTTGTGCGGCTTGTACATCGGAATCCGCACCAGAGCCGACCGGTTGTTGTGGCCCCAGCAGATGTAGGCCGGGGCCTCGCCGCCGGCCCCGGCCGCGCTTTCCTCCGCGCCCCACAGCCGCTTGTAGGAGTTGACCCACTGGTTGCACACCGCGGTGATCTCCGCGGCGTGCCGGAGCAGCCCGGCGATGAACGCCCGGCCGAGCTTGGACAGCTGGAATTCCGCGCCCGGCTCGTAGAAGACGTTGCGGTCGCCCTCGAACAGCGACATGTGGGTGTGCATGCCGGAGCCCGGATACTCGGTAAACGGCTTGGGCATGAAGGACGCGAACACGCCCTGCTGGAGCGCGACCTCCTTCATGACCAGGCGGAACGACATGATGTTGTCCGCCGTGGTCAGGGCGTCCGCGTAGCGCAGGTCAATTTCCTGCTGGCCCGGCGCGCCCTCGTGGTGGCTGAACTCCACCGAGATGCCCATGCTCTCCAGCATCTGGATCGACTCGTGCCGGAAATCGTGGGCCACGCTGTGCGGGGTGTGGTCGAAGTAGCCACCCGTGTCGATCGGCTGCGGCTTGGCGCCGGCCACCGGCCGCTCCTTCAGCAGGAAGAACTCCACCTCGGGGTGGGTGTAGAAGGTGAAGCCGAGATCGGCGGCGTGACCAAGGGCCCGCTTCAGCACGTACCGGGGATCCGCATACGAGGGCGAGCCGTCTGGCATCCGGATGTCACAGAACATCCGGCCCACGCCGGAGGCCTCGCCGCGCCAGGGCAGCAGCTGGAACGTGGACGCGTCGGGCTTGGCGATCATGTCCGCCTCGTAGACCCGGGCGAACCCCTCGATCGCCGAGCCGTCGAACCCGATGCCCTCGGCAAAGGCTCCTTCAAGCTCGGCGGGGGCGACCGCGACCGACTTCAGGTAGCCGAGTACGTCGGTGAACCAAAGCCGGACAAAACGGATATCCCGCTCCTCCAGGGTACGGAGGACGAATTCTTCCTGCCTGTCCATGACGGCCTGTCCTTGCTGGTCAGCGACTTTTACCTGTGTTGACGGCGGGCAGCACAGCGTAACGGCTGACCGAGCCTGCCCTGGCCCAGTGTCTCGCGAGCGTGTTACCAGGGCGTTACAAACCTGCAGCGAGTCTACCTGCTATGGGTCTGGACGGCCGGTCGCCGGGCCGAAACCGAGCGCGCGCAACGGGCGGCACCTGGCCCGGTCGAGCAGGACGGCGGGCACGTGGGCGGGCGGCGGGAGCCGCAGGCCGCCGCGGCCGCGCCTGCGCTCGGGACCTGGCCGCCGTGGCCGGATACCAGGTCAACTTCGCTGGCCAGCTGCCGCTGCTCCGCTACATCGTGGCGTCCGCCCGCCGCGGCCAGATGGTGCACGAGGCAACCTGACGGGATCAGCCTCGGCTGGATGGCTCCTGACGGCGTCAGAATCCGATGGCCTCGCGGAGCAGCAGGACGGTGCCGCGCCCGGGTTCGGGTTCAGCGTTGAGGATGAGCACGCGGTTGATGGCACTGGGCTGCCCGTAGACCTTCATGGCGCGGCCGCTTTCCAGCGGGAGGCAGTGGTCTTCGATGCGGCGCAGCGCGGTGTCCAGGTCGGGCACCACCTTCTGCGCCCCGACGACCCAGATCGCGCGGGCGGCGGCGCCCGCGTAGCCGGGTAGCTGGCTGCCGCTGGCCGAGGCGACGACCAGCGAACCGGTTTCGGTGACCGCGGCGACACTGCCCACGATGACGTCGGGGGTGGACAGCGCGGCCCAGATCTCCTTCCTGTGCGTGGCACGGTCCAGGGGCGGCCGTGACTTGAGGGAGTCGTACCGCCCGCTGTGGTTAATGTCCTCCTCGATGCCGGACAGGCGGAGGGTCTCGCTGGCCCCGGTGAACACGATGGCTCCCTCGGGAATCAGGTCTTTGACGCGGGCCCGCGCGGCGGCCGCGTCGTCGAGGAGTTCGACGGTGAAACCGTGGGCCGTCAGCGCGGCGGCCGCCCGCTCCAGGCGCTCCGCGGGCGCCGGGCCGGTGAACAGCGACGCCGGAATGGGGGTGGTCATGGTGCCTCCTGGGCTGGTCACTGAGGCTTCCTGCTCGCCAGATGATGTGTCGTCTCACCAGCCCGACAACGCAACCCCCCGGGATGTGAGGCGACGCGCCAGCCTCACATCCCGGCGCGCTGTCTTGTCGGACTGGTGAGGGCAGATAGCGACCGAAGGAGCCGCTGGCCATGACCACCCGATCCGGGCCGGGCGCTGCTGACTCAGGCCGGGGCCGAACCGATCCGGACCTGGACGCGGTCATGGGTGAGCGGCGTCAGCTGATCAACCTCACGTACCGGCTGCTGGGCTCCCTGGCCGAGGCCGAGGACGCCGTCCAGGAGACCTACGCCCGCTGGTACGCCATGACCGCGCAGCAGCAGGACGCCATCGAATCCCCCGGCGCCTGGCTGACCACGGTGGCCAGCCGCATCTGCCTCAACCTGCTCGGCTCGGCCCGCGCCCGGCGGGAGACCTACGTGGGCGAATGGATCCCCGAGCCGCTGCCCCAACCCGCCGAGTGGGTCAGCGCCCGGCCAGGCGGCACCGCCATCGACCCGGCCGACCGGGTCACCCTGGACGAGTCAGTCAGCATGGCTTTCCTCGTCATGCTCGAATCGATGACCCCGGCCGAGCGCGTGGCGTTCGTCCTGCACGATGTCTTCCGCTACCCCTTCGCCGAGGTGGCCGGGATCACCGGCCGCACCCCGGCGGCCTGCCGCCAGCTGGCCTCCTCAGCCCGCCGCCGGATCCGCGCGGCGCAGGCTCCCGCGGCCCCGGCGGCCCGGCAGACCGGCATCGTCAGGGCCTTCAAGGCAGCCTGGGAAGCCAAGGACATCGAGGCCATCATCGGCCTGCTCGACCCCGACGCCACGGCGATCGCCGACGGCGGCGGCCTCGCCGTTACCTTCCTGAACCCCATCGAAGGCAGCGAGCAGATCGCACGCGCCTGGATCGAGATCGCCAACCGGGTGCCCAGCACCATGACGTTCCTGGAACGGACGGTCAACGGCCAGCCCGGGCTGGTGGCTCAGCAAGACGGCGTCACCA
This sequence comes from uncultured Actinomycetes bacterium, assembly GCA_963837335.1. GTDB lineage: Bacteria > Actinomycetota > Actinomycetes > Streptosporangiales > Streptosporangiaceae > RYN-230. Next base: position 81,204 of record CAWINS010000033.1, read on the forward strand.
TCACGGTGTTCGCGTTCGACGTCGCAGGCGACCGGATCAGGCACATCTGGGTAGTACGCAACCCAGAGAAACTCCGTCGCTGGACGACGGGCTGATCCGCGTCCTTCCTACCGGGTCCATCCAGGCTCCCACCGGGCCCGCTCAGAGCCGCCGCCCGCACCGGCTGGCCGCCCGATCGGGCGAATTGGCCGCCCGAATTAGAGTGAAAAGGTGACCAGGCTGCGGATCGCCCTTGCCCAGGTGAACTCGACCGTCGGCGACCTGCCGGGAAACGCCGCGACGGTGGCGGAGTGGACCCGCCGCGCCGCGGACGCCGGCGCCGACCTCGTGGTGTTTCCCGAGATGATGCTGACCGGCTACCCGGTGGAGGATCTGGCGCTGCGGGACTCGTTCGTGGACGCCTCGATGCAGACCCTGGAGGCGACGGCGCAGCAGCTGGGCGAGGCGGGGCTGGGGCACATCGCCGTCGTCACCGGCTACCTGGGCCGGCGGGCGGGCGGAACGCCCCGGGTCGGCGAACCGGTCAGCTCGGCCCAGAACGCGGCGGCGCTGCTGTACGGCGGGACGGTCGCGGTCACCACGGCCAAGCATCACCTGCCGAACTACGGGGTGTTCGACGAGTACCGCTATTTCGTGCCCGGCAACCGGCTGCCGGTAGTCCGCGTTCCGGTACCGGGCGGGGACGCGGTCGACGTGGCCATCGCCATCTGCGAGGACCTGTGGCAGGACGGCGGCCCGGTCGCGGTGACCCGGCAGGCCGGCGCGGGGCTGCTGGTGGTCCCGAACGCCTCCCCGTACGAGCGGGGCAAGGACCAGGCCCGCCTGGAGCTGTGCGTCCGCCGGGCCCGCGAGGCGGGCGCGGCGCTGGCCTACGTCAACCTGATGGGCGGCCAGGATGAGCTGGTCTTCGACGGGGACTCGATCGTCGTCAACGCCGAGGGCGGGCTGATCACCCGGGGACCCCAGTTCGAGGAGGCGCTGCTGGTCGCGGACCTCGATCTGCCCTCGGCGCGGCCAGTCCCGGACGGTCCTCCGCCTGCCGATACGCCTGTCGAGGCCAGCGACGGGACCGTGATGAGCATTCACCGGGTCGCACTGCCCGCGCGGCCCGCGGCGGCGACCCCGCCCCCCGCCCTCGCTGAGCCCCTCATCTCCGCCCGGCTGGCCCCCCGGGCCGAGATTTACTCCGCGCTGGTCACCGGGGTGCGGGACTACGTGCGCAAGAACGGTTTCCGCTCGGTCATCCTGGGCCTGTCCGGGGGGATCGATTCCGCGCTGGTCGCCACGATCGCCGCCGACGCGCTCGGGCCGGACGCGGTCCATGTGGTGCTCATGCCCAGCCGGTACTCCTCGGAGCATTCGGTGGGCGATGCGGAGGAACTGGCCAAGCGGCAGGGGCTGCACGCCCGCACGGTCCCGATCGCGGCCATGGTCAACGCGTTCCAGGCCGAACTCGACCTGCAGGGGCTGGCCGCGGAGAACCTCCAGTCCCGGATCCGGGGCGTGATCCTGATGGGCATGAGCAACGCCGCGGGGCACCTCGTCCTGACCACCGGGAACAAGAGCGAGATCGCCACCGGGTACTCCACCCTCTACGGTGACTCCGCGGGCGGCTTCGGACCCATCAAGGACGTGCCCAAGACGCTGGTCTGGGAGCTGGCCCGGTGGCGCGACGCGCAGGCGGTGGAGCGCGGCGAGACGCCGCCCATCCCGGAGAACTCGATCACCAAGCCGCCGAGCGCGGAACTGGCCCCGGGGCAGCTCGACACCGACTCGCTGCCGGACTACGCGGTGCTCGACGCGATCCTCGACGACTACGTGGAAAAGGACATGGGGGCGGCCGAGCTGATCGCGGCGGGCCACGATCCGGGCCTGGTGGACCGGGTGATCCAGCTGGTGGACCGGGCCGAGTACAAGCGGCGCCAGTACCCGCCCGGCCCGAAGATCACGCCGCGCAACTTCGGCCGGGACCGGCGCCTGCCCATCACCAACCGCTGGCGCGAGCCCGTGCCGAAGGCGTAGCATCCGGGGGCGCCCCCTGGACGACCCCCGATCGGGGCCGCTGCGCGCCGAACGCGCGGCTCGGCGAGCACCCGCCGCGGCGGGCCCCGCCTCGCCGGCGCGTGCGCAGCGCCGATCGGGGGGGTCAGGGGGTCGTCCCCCTAGATCGTTGATCGGTATTTCGTGGCTGGTGGGAGGGTCGTGCGGCGATACTCCGTAAGGGGTGCGTGACCTGCCGCTTCTTGATGAAGACTTGACCGGGTGCCTGCTCAGGCGTGGCCGTTCTCGCTGAGCACGGTCTGCAGCGCTTGCCGGAGTCCGGCCGCTCCAGCGTCGCCTAGCGTGCCGTGAAGTCCCGCTCGGCTTCGGAGTACCGGCTCTCTGCCTGCCGGAATACCTCCCAGCCGTGGTCGGTGAGCGCGAGGATGTTGCGTCGCCGGTCTTGTTCTGAGGGGCTGCGCGCGACGATTCCCTGGCGTTCGAGCGCGTCGAGGAGCGCGACCATCGAGGTGCGGTCGACGCCCAGCACGGCCGCGGCTTCCTGCTGTGACTGCGCCTCCCCGCTTGCGATGACCCTGAGCACGCCGAGGTCGCGAACGGTCACCCCCACGTCGGCGAGCGCGGCCTGCGCCTGGTGCTCCAGCGCGAGGTGCGCGTGCTTGAGGAGATAGCCGAGCACGTCGTCACGGGCGCGGACCTGGCCCGCTGCGTCAGAACCCGGCCTCGACACACCCGGATAATATCAGTAGACTGACTGTCAGTTCTACTGATGATTTGTCACACTGACGAAAGGAACGCGATGATTCTCGTCACCGGAGGGTCCGGGTTCATCGGCTCCCACACCGTGCGCGCGCTGCATGGCCTCGGCGAGCCGAGCGTCGTGATGCAGCGCCGCAGCGGCCAGGTCCCCCCGCATCTCGCGGACCTGCCCGTCGTCGCGGAGCAGGCCGACGTCGCCGACCTGGGCGCGCTGCGGGCGATCGGCGGGCGCCACGAGATCACCGGCATCGTGCACCTCGCGGGCTACCCCGCGCCGCGGGGCACGGCCGGGGGCATCGAGGCCACCCAGGGCCTGCTCGACGGGCTCCTCAACATCGCCCGCGTCGCCGCGGAATGGGGCGTGCGCCGGGTGAGCCTCGCCAGCACGATCGGGGTCTACGGCGGCATCGCAGCACAGCGGCCCGCTGACGGAGGACCTGCCGGTGCTCCTGACCGCCCCGCACCCGATCCCGCGGTCGAAGAAGATCGCCGAGCTTCTCGGGGAGCAGCTCGCGGAGGCGACCGGCACGGAGATCGTCAGCCTCCGGATCTCCGGCACCTGGGGCCCCCTCGGCCACGAGGACCCGTTCTTCGCCGCACCCGCGCTCATCCACGCGGCCGCCAGCGGCAAGCCCCTGGACCTGTCCGGCCTGCTCATCCCGCCGCACCTCGGCGACGGGCTCGACCTGTGCTACGTCAAGGACACCGGCCGCGCGATCGCCCTGATCCAGCTCGCCGGGCATCTCCAGCACCGCACCTACAACATCGCGTCCGGCCGGGTGACCACGAACGCAGAGGTGATCGCAGCGATCCGCGAAGCCGTGCCCGAGGCCGAACTCGGCCTCCCGGCCGGCGCCGGCCGGCCAGGCGCCGCTCTTGACATCACCCGGCTCCGCCAGGACACCGGGTTCGAGCCGGAGTACGACACCGTCCGCGCAGCCGCCGACTACATCGCCTGGCTCAGGGCGGGCAACGAACGCTGACCCGCACCGCCGGCAGCCCCGCCGCCACGACTCCGGCACCAGCCCGGCGCGGCCAGAACCGGCGAACACCGGCTTTGCCGGATCGCGGGCGATCGGCGCCGGACGTCACCGACACCGAGCTCGCCTGCCTGGCCGTGGCGCAGGTCCTGCTCCGGTGCGACGACGAGCGGCACTGGCTGCGCGCCGCCCGCGCCTGGTCGGGCACCTGTTCCCGCGGCTGCTGGCACAGAGCGAGTACAACACCCGGCTGCGGCAGATCGGCGCCCGTAAGCGATTGATGAGAAGTATAATGGATGATAGACTAGGACAACATGAGCACGGCGTAGCCGGCCAGCCAGTGTTCTAGCTGGTAGTCACCGCCAAGGACATAGGGCAGCACCGCCTTGGCGTGCTGCCGGGCGGCGGCCTGCGCGGGCTCGATCCGCGGGTCACCTGCGGGCAGGGCGCTGGCGATCTGCCGCCAGCACCAGGACCGGGTGGCGTTCAGGCCGTGAAGCCGGCCGCCGGGCTCCTGGCCCGGCTCCTGATCTTCCGCGGGATCACCGGCCACCGCCGGGGTGAACAAGGTGCCCGGCCGGCCCCATTCGAGCCCGGGCAGGAACATGGACAGCCAGTCGGCGAACTCGTGCGGCGGCAGGACCCGGGCCATCAGCTCCGCCTCGGTCAGGGCCGGCGAGACGCAGTCGTCGCCCGACGGCTCCCAGTCGGCCGGGTACATGCTGTCCGCGCTGAACCACGCCAGGGCCCGGCTCACGATCGCGTCCCGCAGCGCCGGGTCGCCGGCCCCGGCCCTCGCCTCGGCGAAGGGCCAGGCCAGGGACAGCCCGAACGCGCTGCCCTGCTCCGTGCCGTAGCGCATCGGGTAGGTCTGCCCGGGCAGCCAGCCGAGGAAGGCACCGGCCAGGGCCTCGGCCAGCGGGGTCATGGCATCCGCCCATTTGCGGGCCTCCGGGGTGTCCCAGGTCTGCGTCTCGTGGACCAGGGCGAGCGCCCAGCCCCAGCCCTGCGGACGCTCGGCGCGGGCGTCCGCGCTGGACACGAACTCGGCCTCGGCCGCCATCGCCACCGGGGTGAACTGGGCGCCGAGCGTGGACCGGATCTGGGTCCCGGGCACCGTGTCGGGCACGGTGCGCAGCAACCGCAGCAAGGTCCAGTGCATCTGGACCGAGGAGTGCCAGTCGAAGCTGCCGTAGAACACCGGCGTCCGGGCCCGGGGCCGGTAGGGGAAGTCCCCCGGCGCGGTCATGGTGTGCTGCATGGCCGCCGGGAACTCGTGCCTGATGTTGGCCAGGGCGGCCGCCGCGTACCCGGCCGCCTCGGTGTGCAGCAGGTCGGCTGACTCCTGCGTAAGATCCACAGTCTGCAACCTTTCCTGCCGAGGAGTCTGGCCTGCCGAGCGGTCTGGCCTGCCGAGCGGTCCGGCTTGTCGAGGGGTCCGGCGGGCCAGGAGATCTGGCCTGCCACGAGATGGATTCCCGGGACCAGGCTGTCTTACCCCTACAGTTCCGCGTGCCCCGACACGCACGTGAGGGTGCCTCCGCCGACCCAGATCTGGCCGTCGCCCTCGCGGAAGATGTGCACTCGCCCGGATCGCCCCAGGGCCGTGCCCTGAGCCGCCACATAGGGGACGCTGACCCGGCCGGTGTCCAGCAGCCACTGCGCCAGCGACGCGTTCAGGCTCCCGGTCACCGGGTCCTCGATCGTCGCGTCCCCGCTGCGGAAGAAGGCGCGGACCTCGATCGTCTCCGGTGAGCCGGCCGGATGGAAGCCGGCCACGCCGATGTCCATGTCAACCGCGCCGGGCCGCAGGGCGAGCACCGCCGCCGCGCTCGGCAGCAGCACCGCCACCCAGCCGGGCCCGTTGTCCGCCCAGGCCAGGTCGGTGATATCGGAACGGCTGATACCCAGGACCGCGGCGAGGTGCTCGGCGAGCGGTTCCTCCACCGGCCCGGACCGGATGAGCGGCGGGGCGGCGAAGGCCAGCCCGGCCGGAACCTGGCGGATCTCGACCAGGCCCGCCCCGCATTCCTGGATGAACACCTCGGGCAGGGCCGGCTTCCCGCCGGACTCCAGCCAGGCGTGGCAGGTGCCCAGGGTCGGATGGCCGGCGAACGGCAGCTCGCGGCTGGGAGTGAAGATCCGGACCTGGTAGTCCGCCTGCTCGGTGGACGGTGGCAGGACGAACGTGGTCTCGGACAGGTTGGTCCAGTTGGCGAAGCGCTGCATCTCGCTGGTGCTCAGCCCGTCGGAGTCCAGCACGACGGCGACCGGATTGCCGCCGAAGGGCGTGGCGGTGAACACATCGACTTCGCGGAAGCGGCGCTGCATGCTTCCGAGTCTGCCACCGCCCGCAAGCCCTTTCCCGGATCCCCTCCCCTCGTAGGGTCGAGGCCATGCGACGGAGCCGGGTGGCCTTACTGACGGCGCTCGGAGTCAACAACTTCGGGTCCGGACTGTTCCTGCCGGTGGTGCTGCTGTATGTGACCCGGGTCGTGGGACTGCCGCTGGCCGCGGCCGGGACGGTGGTCGCCCTCGGCACGGTGGCGGGACTGGCGGTGCCGCCCGCCGCGGGCCGGCTGGTGGACCGGGTCGGACCGCGGCGGATCGTGATCGGCGCCGAACTGCTGCAGGCGCTGGGAGCGGTGACCTATCTGGCCGCCCGGGGGACGGTCATGGTGGCGGTCGCGGCGGTCCTGCTGGCCGGAGGACAGCAGTTGTTTTACAGCTCGCTGTTCGCCCTGATCGCTGACGTCGCAGGCGATGGGCCCCGGGACCGGCCTTTCGCGGTGGCGGCCATGGTCCGCTCGGCCTGTTTCGGGCTGGGCGGCCTGGCGGCCGCGGCCCTGCTCAGCTGGGCGGGAACGGGCGGTTACCGGGTGGCCGTGATCGTGGACGCGGGCAGCTTCGCGGTCTGCGCACTGCTCCTGGCGCTTCTGGTCCGGGTTCCGCGGCCTCGCCATCCCGGTGCCCGCGCCGCGAGGGCCGCGCCCGGAGGGCCGTTGTCGGACCGGCCTTTCCTGGCCCTGATCGTGGTCACCGGCCTGGTGGCGCTGCCGCTGGACTTCTATCTCAGCGGGATGTCGGTCTATGTGCTCGGGGAACTGCACGCCGAGCCCTGGCTGCCCGGGGCGGCGCTGGCCCTGTATACCGGGCTGAACAGCGCGGGGGGAACGGCGGCGCTGTGGGCCACCCGCCGTCTGCGCCGCACCACGGCCATGGCCTGGGGCGCCGCGCTCCTCGTCGTCTGGTGCGGGGTCAGCGTGGCCGCGGTGGCGATGCCGGCCCGATGGCGCGCGGCGGATCTGCTGGCCGGGACCGTGGTCCTCGCGGCGGCCGGGCTGGCGTTCGGGGCGCGGGTGAACGCGCTGGCTGAGGCCACCGCCCCGGCCGGGGCGCGGGGTCGCTACCTGGCCGCTTTCCAGTACTCGTTCACGGTGCCCGGGGTGGTGGCCCCGGCGGTGGTGGCGCTGTTCTCGGTGGCGGTATGGCTGCCCTGGCTCCTCGTCGCGGCCGCCGCCGGGCTGGCCGTCCTGGCCTTGCGCCGGCTCGCGGGCCAGCTGCCCGCCAGGGCGCTCCGGCCCGGCTCAGCCCGGGCGGACGACGAGGCCAGGCCGTCGGCGGCCGCGGCGTGAATCAGCGGGGAGCGAGGCCGGCGAGCAGTTCGTCCACCACGCGCTCGGCGTAGCTGGCCGAGATCGCCTCGGGCTGGTCCTTGCCCCGGGCGATCACGGCGCCGGTCAGCATGAACAGCGCCACGTCGACGTCAACGCCGGGCCGCAGTTCCCCGGAGGCGACGCCGCGGCGCAGCACCGACCGGATGACCTCACGGCGCGGCTCCACCACGGTTCCGGTGTACTTCGCCATCAGCCGGGGGTACTTCGCCCCCTCACCCAGCAGCAGAGCGAATTCCCGGGCCCGGGCCGGGTCGGCGTAATCGGAAGCCATGGTTTGCATCAGGGCGACCAGGTCCTCGCGGACGGAGTCGCCGCGCGGCTCGGGCAGCGGGGTCTTCAGCGAGGCCAGCGCGTCCAGGAGCAGATCTTCCTTGCCGGGCCAGCGGCGGTAGATGGTCGCCTTGCCCACGCCGGCCTTGGCCGCCACCTTCTCGATGCACAGGCCTTCCACGCCATGCTCGGCGAACACGCAGAGCGCGGCGTCGATGATGGCCCGGTCGGCCTGCTCGCTGCGCGGGCGGCCGGGCCGGCGCGGCCGGGCCGCGGGTTCCGTCCCGGCCCCCGCGGCCTGCCCGGCCCCAGCCGTCCCGGCCCCAGCCTGCCCGGTAAGGGCCTGCTCCGGGATGCTCTGCTCAACTACGTTGTTGGCCTTCGCTGCGGACATGGACTCAGCTTTCCATCCCGGCCTGGGCGGCGACACCCGCCGGGACCTCGGCGGCATCCGGCACCACGGCGGCACCGGGCGCAGCAGGCTCGCCGCCGGCTGCCCCGGCCTGCGCGGCCGTGGCCTGGGCCGAGCGGCCTGGCATCCAGATCAGCACGACCAGCGCGCCGAGCAGCGTGATCACCGCGGAGATGGCCGTGGTGACGTGCATCGCGTGCACGAAGGCGACGTCACCGAACTGGTCGAGGCGCAGTCCCGCGTGACCCAGCTTGGCGGCCACGCTGTCGGTAGCGGTGATAGAGCCCGTTGCGGCGTTCTGGGCGGAGGCGGGCAGGCCGGTCAGGTGCGGGCTGAGCTGGCCACGGTAGACCTGGGCCAGGATGGAGCCCAGCACCGCGACGCCCAGTGCCCCGGCGACCTGGCGGGCGGTGTTGGTCAGCGCCGAGCCGGAGCCGGCCCGCTCCCTGGGCACCACGGACATGACGGCCTCGGTGGCCGGCGGCATCACGGCGCCCATGCCCGCGCCCTGCACGAAGAAGATGACGCCCAGCACCCAGATCGGCGTGCTCATCCCGAGCAGCAGGTAGCCGCCCAGCGCGACCGCCACGGTGATCAGCCCGGTCGCGGCGACGGCCTTGGTGCCGTACCGCCGGACCAGCCGGGAACTGCGCGGCGCCATCAGCATCTGGCCCGCGGCGAACGGCAGGGTGAGTACACCCGCGTACAGCGGGCTGTAGCCGCGCACGCTCTGCAGGTAGAAGCTGAGGAAGAACAGCGCGCCCATCATGCCGAAGAAGACCAGCCCGAGGGCGCCGACCGCGGAGGACAGCCGGGGGTCGCGGAACAGCTTCACGTCCAGCGACGGGTGGCTGAGCCGGGTCTCATACCAGCCGAACAGGGCCAGCACGGCCAGGCCCGCTACGGTGATGCCGAGCACGTCCCAGTGGATCCAGGAGCCCTTCTCGCCGCCCTGGATGATGCCGTAGACCACGAGCACCAGGCCGACGATGGACATCGCGACGCCCGCGTAGTCGATCCGGCCCGGGTTGGGATTCCGCGACTCCGGCACCAGCAGCAGGATGGCCACCACGCCGGCCGCGGTGAGCGGGACGTTGATGAGGAAGACGCTGCCCCACCAGAAGTGGGCCAGCAGCAGCCCGCCGACGATCGGGCCGATGGCCACGCCGATCCCGACGGCGGTGGCCCAGATGCCGATGGCCTTGGCGCGCTCGCGGGGGTCGAACACGTTGGAGATGATGGACAGCGTCTGCGGCATGACGGCCGCCGCGCCGAGGCCCATGGCGGCCCGCGCGAAGATCAGCTGATCCGGGTTTTGTGAGTAGGCGGTGATCAGCGAGAACACGCCGAATGCCGCCATGCCGAACATCAGCATCTTCTTGCGGCCGATCCGGTCGCCGATCACCCCGAAGGTGAACAGCAGGCCGGCGAACACCAGCGTGTAGGAGTTGATCCCCCACTCGAGCTGGCTCTGGCTGGCGCCCAGTCCGGCTGGCTTGGGCTCGGCGATGGTCTTGAGCGCGACGTTCAGCACCGTGTTGTCGAGCACGATGGCGATGAGGCTGATGACCAGCACGCTGAGGATGGCCCAGCGGCGGCGGTAGATCCGGTCAGCGGCTGCGTCGGCGGCCCGGTTGAGGGCGGCTGAGGCGCCGGAGCCAGACTGACCGGCAGCCGACCGGCCGGCTGCTGGTCCTGCGTTGCGGTTGTCCATAACGTCCTTCTGGTTAGGGGAAGGCCGGCCCGGATGGCGGCGTTACCCAAGTTGCGTATGGTCCGGGCGGCTGCCCTGCCGCCCGGGAGCCCCGGCAGCGGGAAAGCGCGCCAGGGAAGCTATCGATACGGAACTAGACCGTATCGTAAAAGATTCCCGGCCCGCGAAAGATTTTCCATGGCCCTCACCGGGGCTATCTCCGGGGCCCCGCGCATGTCATGATCGAACCGTCCGGGGACGCCGCAACGGCGCCACGAGACTGGAGGATCCCAGGATGAACGATTTCCCTGGGGGCGCAGGCACGGCCGCTACCGAGGTGCGGACCAGTGCCCCAGCCCCTGCCGCCTCTCCTGCGGCGGCCACCAGCACCCCAGCCAGCGCTCCCCCGCCTGGCACCCCCTCATCCAGCACTCCCTCAGCGGGCCCGGGCCGGAGCGAGCCGCTCTACGGCGGCCGCGCCACCCGCCGGGTCACCGTCAGCGACCTGGCCAAGGCCAAGGCGCGCGGCGAGAAATGGCCCATGCTCACCGCCTACGACGCGCTGACCGCGCACGTCTTCGACGAGGCCGGCATCCCCGTGCTCCTGGTCGGCGACTCAGCCGGGATGGTGGTCTTCGGGCACGACACGACGATCCCGGTCACCCTGGACGAGCTCATCCCGCTGACCGCCGCGGTGGTCCGCGGCACCAGCCGGGCGCTCATCGTCGCCGACCTCCCCTTCGGCTCCTACCAGTCCTCGCCCGAGGCCGCCCTCGCGGCCGGGATCAGGTTCCTCAAGGAAGCCGGCGCGCACGCGGTCAAGCTGGAGGGCGGTCACCGGGTGCTCCGGCAGGCCGAGGATCTGGTCGCGGCCGGCATCCCGGTCATGGGCCACCTGGGCCTCACCCCGCAGTCCGTCAACGTGTTCGGCGGGTACCGGGTGCAGGGCCGCGGCGAGGACGGCGAGCGGCTGCTGCAGGACGCGAAGGCCCTGGAGGCGGCGGGCGCCTTCGCGGTCGTGCTGGAGTGCGTGCCTGCCGAGCTCGCCGCCCGGGTGACCGGCGCGCTATCCATCCCGACCATCGGCATCGGCGCCGGTCCTGGCTGCGACGCGCAGGTGCTCGTCTGGCAGGACATGGCCGGGCTGTCCCCGCGGACCCCGAAGTTCGTCAAGCGCTACGCGGACGTGGCCGGCGTGCTCGGCCAGGCCGCGCGGTCCTTCGCCGATGAGGTGGTCGGCGGCCAGTTCCCCAGCGAGGAGTATTCCTACCGCTGACCTGCGCGTTGAGGCCCCGGCCTGGCCCTGGCCGCCGGGGCCTCGGCACGTGGCGTGAATGACCCATTCGGGCGCATATACCCTTACGGCGACTTAGACTTTGGCCGCCAGCTTGGTGCGCGGAATTCCCCGGGCCCTGCGCGGCATCCCCGGAGGATCACTGATGAGGCGCATACCGGCCCTGCTCCCGGTATCGGCGTTCGCGGCGGCCCTGGCCCTGGCCGTCACCGGCTGTTCCGGTGGGGGAAGCCGGTCTACCCAGGCAGAGCAGGCCATGTACGCCGCGGCCAGCAAGCCGGTCGCCACGTCCACATCGCTGCCGGCCGGGGATCTGTGGTTCGGGAGCCGGGCGCAGGGGCTGAAGATAGCGCTACCGAACGGCCCCTGGATCCCGGTGCCGTCGGCCGCCGCGGCCCTGCACAGTGTCCTGCACGGCGTCGGCCTCGCTCAGCTCAAACCCTCGGTGCTGGATGCGGTCGTCCCGGGCTGGGGCCGCCCCGGTTCCGTGACCCTGACCACCCAGGGCGTGACAGCGCTCCTGTCGTTCAGTTGCGCGCCGGGTCACCTCCCGGCCGGCACCAACGCGCTGACCGGGCTGAACACGCTGGCCGAGCAGGAATTCACGGCCGTCAACTCCAGCAACGCCCAGCTCGGCCAGACCACCGTGGACGGCCGCCCCGCGGTGCTCGTCTACAACCAGATGAGCGTGGGCACGGCCAACGTCACCGCGCTGCAGTACGCCATCGCGGCGCCGGGCGGCCGGACCTGCTACGTCACGCTGGCCACCCAGCAGCAGGTGCCGTTCATGCGGGCCTTCTCCCGGCTCCGGCCCGGGATCCAGGTCCTAGGCGCCTGAGCCGCCACCCGGGCCAGGTCCTAGGCCGCGGCGAGCACGCGGCGGGCCCGGGTGGTGAACCGGGAGAAGTCGCCGAAGCCCACCGGGCCCTTAACCGGGCCGCGGGGACGATGCGCTGCGGGGCCGCCTGCTTGGTCGCGCCCATGCTGGCGCCGATCTGGCTCGAGGACGCGCCCGAGCGCCGCGGCCTGGTCTACGAGGTGACCGATCAGGGAGGTCGGCCTGCTCGGTGAGCCCGGCTCGACACCGTGACCGCGTCAGACAGGTTGTCCAGCGGCTTCCCGCCGGGCCTTCACATAGGTGATCATCGTGCCGACGGGAGTCGGGCGAATGTCATTCCGTCAATGCTAGATTGACGCAATGACGAGCTCAGCTAGAAGGCCCATCGTCAATTTGAGGGATGGACCATTCACTGAACGGGTAGTGAGAGAGCAAGCTCTAAAGTGATAATTGGCTACATGAGAGATTCCATTGAGCACAGCCCAGTCCGTTACGATCGAGCATCCTTGCTGTTTCGGCGCACAGGCAAGTGTGAGGCGTGTCCACCGATCAACACGTACATCGACCATTGCCACGAGCACGGCTGGGTACGTGGCGAACTCTGCGCCTCGCACAACACTCGCCTGCGGTTCATCGACGCAGACATCTGCCCGGACAAGTGGGAGCCCTGGATGCTTGAGTACTGGCGGCGTTGCCCTGACTGCACGAAGAACGGAACCAGAGAACTCCCGGCCACCCCTTCGGAGGAAGAGAAAGCCTTCATGAAGGACATGCTGCGAGAACTCAAGCTCATGGGACTACTCCGCTAGGCTCACGCCTGCTCCTTTGGTGGTGTCAGCGCGTAGAATCGTCAACGCCGAATTGACGCTTCGCGGCCCCGCGGCACCCTTCACCGCAGACGAGACCGTCCTGCCTGGCCCACTGGTCATCCGCATCTGGCGCCCGCACACCTCACGCTGAACGTTCGCCTGATCGGATAAATCACCCGCCATAACGCATGTGCCCCGCGCGGTCAGTCTGGAGGGGCGGAAGACCTGCCGGCGGACGCCCGCCCCCCGGGGCCGCCGATAGGGCCGGCGGGGCCCGGGACGGGGCGCGGGGTTAGATGTCGGTGATGCGCAGGCCTGCGTGCGCCTTGTAGCGGCGGTTGATCGCCACGAGGTTGGCGGTCAGCGCCTCCACCTGCCCGCAGTTGCGCAGCCGCCCCGCGTACACCCCGCGGATCCCGGGGATGCGCCCGGCGAGCGCCTGCACCAGGTCGGTGGCCTCGCGGTCCTCCCCGAGCACCATGACGTCGAGGTCAACGGCCGTGACCTCGGGGTCCAGCAGCACGACCGCGGACACGTGATGGAACGCCCCCACCACGCGGCTGTCCGGGAGTACCTCCGCCGCCTGCTCCGCGGCACTCCCGGCCGGGACCGGGAGCGGGTAGCACCCGCGCTTGTCGAAACCCAGCGGGTTCACGCAGTCGATCACTATCTTGCCGGCCAGCGGGCCGGCCAGGGAGACCAGCAGATCCCGGTGGCCCTCCCAGGGCACCGTCACGATCACCACGTCCGACTCACGCGCGGCGTCGGCGTTCGCCATGCCGCGGACGCCGGCGCCCAGTTCCGCCGCGGCCGCCTGGGCGCGCTCCGCGCTCCGCGAGCCGATGATCACCGGGTTGCCCGCGGCGGCCAGCCGGTACGCCAGCCCCCGCCCCTGGTCACCGGTGCCGCCCAGGACCCCCACGATCAGGTCGGCGACATCTTTGTCCATAGTGGTAGATCCTTGCTCCGCAGCCATGTCCCGATCCTGCCAGACCCCTGGCGTGCGTGGCACGATGGGCCGATGGACGCCGAACAGGTGGCTGCGCTGCGGGCCGTGCTCGCCCCGACCGGCTGGCTGGAGCGCACCGCCGTGTTCGCCCGGGTTCTGCGGCGGCCCCGGACTCCGGGCGGGTTACTGGTAGTCGGGACGCCCGGGGACGAGCCGTGGCACCTCACCGCGCACCTCGACGAGGAGAGCCGGCTGTCCGGCGCACCCGGGCTTTCCCCCACCCTGGTCCGCTGGGCCCCGCCGCCGGACGCCCCGCCGCACCTGCGGATCGGCATCCGCCGCCTGGAACGAGGCGGAGCGCGGTGAGACGGTCCTGGTCGTGGGCACCGAGATGGCCCCGGCCCCGTTGCTCGAGCGGGTCAGCGACGCCCGCAAGCACGCCACCGTGCTCGCCCTCGACCAGGGCGACCCGGAGCTGGAGCAGCTCGCCCACGAAGTCCTCACGGTCCAGCCCGGGACGGCCCCGGTGTCCTTCGACGGCGCGCAGCATCTGGTCAGCTCGGCGGCCGGGGCGCCGGCCGAGCTGACCCGGCGCGGGCTCCGGCAATGGCTCAACCGGGTGCTCGACACCGTCAGCGGCCCCGCCCCCGGCCGCTGACCCTGGGCCGCCGACCCCCTGGGCCTTCGTGATCACGGTCGATTTCTGACTCACAGCACCGCATATTGACCGCGATCATGAGGAGCCCCGTGGACCCGGGCCGCCCCGTGGACCCCGGCCGTTCTGGTCTTCAGCGGCCCCGGCGGGCTGGCCATCTTCCGGCCTCGGACCAGGGGTGTCAGGGGAAGCCGCCACGGCGGCCCCGGAGCCACAACGGGTCACTCCGGGAAGCCCGCCCTCATCGGGCTTGCCCTTCATCTCGATTTTCCCTATTGACATTATAGGGATCTGGCTTTCACCATAGGGACATGGCTGCATCCCACTACTGGTCTCGCGCCGCTATGTCGATCTGCGCAGGCACGCCGGGGCAGTGTCCCCGGCCTGCGGTACTGCTCACCGTCGAGCAGGCATAACCCGTCCGGATCAGTCGGCCGCCCGTGGGCCCAGCCACCCCGGCGTGCGGCCGGCGGCACCCCTGCCGTCACTAGCGAGGTTTGTCTATGCCTGGAAATACCCCCACCGGACTGCTCCCCACCGGCCGGGGCCGGGGTACCACCCCAGCCCCCGGAGGGAGTAACAGCGAGGCGCCCGGGACGGAGGTGAGCACGACGCCCGGCGCGGCCGGCCAGAACGGCCAGGCCAGCCCCCCGCACCTGAACGGGCCCCCGCGCCAGAGCGCGGTCCCGCCCGGCCCTGCGGAAACGGTCCCCGGCCCGGCGGACTCCGCGCCCGGCGCGCGGCGCGGGAGGCCCGCCACCCGGCGCCGCAACCGGACCTGGTTCCGGATTATCAGCCCGCTGGTGGTCCTGGTCGGCTGGCAGCTGGTCAGCATGTCGGGGCTGATCTCCCAGCAGAAACTCCCCCCGCCCAGCTCCGTGCTGCACACCGCGATCACGCTGATCACCACGAACAACGCCGCGTACGGCACCCTGCAAGGCGCCATGCTGGTGTCGCTGGAGCGGGTGGCGATCGGCTTCGCGGTCGGCGGGGCGGCCGGCCTCGTGCTCGGCGTGGTCGCCGGGCTGAGCAGGCTCGGGGAGAACTCGGTCAACCCGCTCATGCAGATGCTTCGCACGCTCCCGCTATTCGGGCTGATCCCGGTATTCATCGTCTGGTTCGGCATCGGCCAGCTGCCCAAGATCCTGCTGATCGCCCTGGGCGCCGCGATCCCGCTCTACCTCAACACGTTCTCCGGCATCCGCAACGTGGACGCCAAGCTGGCCGAGGCCGGCCAGTCACTGGGCCTGCGCCGCACCGAGACGATCCGGCACATCATCCTGCCGGGCGCGCTGCCGCAGATCCTGGTCGGCCTCCGGCAGAGCCTGGGTATCGCGTGGCTGGCGCTGGTGGTCGCCGAGCAGATCAACGCCAACGCCGGGCTCGGCTACATCATCAACCAGGGCCAGGCCTTCCTGAACAACAGCGTGATCTTCGTGGCCCTGCTCGTGTACTGCGTCCTGGGCCTGCTCACCGACGCCCTGGTCCGGCTCATGGAAAGGAGGGCGCTGGCATGGCGCCACGGACTGCTGGATCACTGAGCGCGGGCCCGGCCCGGGCGGACACCCCCGCGACGGACACTCTCGCGACGGACACCGGTGCGACAGGGACCGCCCAGGCGGGAACGGCCCGGGCAGGCACGGCAGCGCGCCCGGCCGCCTGGGTGCGCGGCCTGACCCGGGAGTTCGCGGGCCGGCGCGTCCTGGACGAGCTGGACCTGGACATCGCCCCAGGTGAGTTCGTGGCGCTGATCGGCCGCAGCGGCAGCGGGAAATCCACCCTGCTGCGCGCGCTGGCCGGCCTGGACCGCGGGGTCAGCGGTGACCTGGGCGTGGAAGGCACCGCGGCGGTGGCCTTCCAGGAGCCGCGGCTGCTGCCCTGGCGCCGGGTCTGGGCCAACGTGAGCCTGGGCCTGCGCACCGCTGACGCCAAGCAGGTGGCCCTGGACGCGCTGGAGGAAGTCGGCCTGAGCGCCCGGGCCGGCGCCTGGCCACTGACCCTGTCCGGCGGCGAGGCCCAGCGGGCGGCCCTGGCCCGGGCCCTGGTCCGCGAGCCCAGCCTGCTCCTGCTGGATGAGCCGTTCAGCGCGCTGGACGCGCTCACCACGATCACCATGCACCGCCTGGTGCTCCGGCTGTGGGCGCACCACCAGCCCGCCGTGCTGCTGGTCACGCACGACGTGGACGAGGCCCTCTCCCTTTCCGACCGGGTGCTCGTGCTGGCCGGCGGCCAGATTGCGTTCAGCGAGCGCATCGACGTACCCCGCCCGCGCGAGCGTGACCACCCAGAACTCGCCGCCCTGAGAACCCGCCTGCTGATCGAGCTCGGCATCGTCACGGAAGGATGATCATGGTCAGTAAATTCCGCAGCACCACGCACATCCGTCCCCGCAGCACCTCGCACATCCGTCCCCGCAGCATCACGCACCTCCGTCCCCGCGTCACGGCGGCCGTCGCCGTCGCGCTGCTCGCACTCATCGCGGCCGGCTGCTCCTCCTCCAAAGCCAGCAGCTCCGGCCCGTCGTCCACCGCGAGCGCCGGCACCGTCAACGTGTCCAGCGTCGTCCTGCACGTCGGGGACCAGGCCGGGTCGGGGTCCCAGGCGCTGCTCAGCGCGGCCGGCCTGCTCAGCAAGCTGCCGTTCAAGGTCGAATGGTCCGACTTCACCTCCGGGCCGCCGATGCTGCAGGCCATGGGCTCCGGCGCGGTCGACATCGGCAGCGTCGGCGACGCCCCGCCGGTGTTCGCGGCCGCGGGCGGGGAGAAGGTGGCCATCGTCGGCGCGGTCACCGCCGGCCCGAACGCCTCCGCGATCGTCGTGCCGGCCAACTCGCCGATCCACTCGGTCGCCCAGCTCAA
Source organism: uncultured Actinomycetes bacterium (assembly GCA_963837335.1). Taxonomy (GTDB): domain Bacteria; phylum Actinomycetota; class Actinomycetes; order Streptosporangiales; family Streptosporangiaceae; genus RYN-230. Next base: position 98,399 of record CAWINS010000033.1, read on the forward strand.
GGGCAAGAAGATCGCGGTCGCGCAGGGCAGCTCGGCCGACTATCACCTGCTCACCGTGCTGAACAAGGCCCACCTGTCGGTGCACGAGGTGAGCCTGGACTACCTCCAGCCCGCCGACGGCCTGGCTGCGCTGACCTCCGGCCACGTGGACGCCTGGGACGTCTGGTCGCCCTACATCGAGCAGGTCGTGGGCCAGGATCACGCCCGCATCCTGGTCAACGGGACCGGGTACGGCGCCCCGTACTCGTTCGCGGTCGCGTCCCGGGCCGCGCTGGCTGACCCGGCCAAGGCGGCCGCGATCCGCGACTACCTGAAGCTGCTCAACCAGGCCTACGTGTGGGGCGGCTCGCACGTGACGACCTGGGCCTCGGTCTGGGCTAAGGCCACCGGCCTGCCGGACAGCATCATGCTCAAGGCGGCCAAGGACGACGTGCGGACCCCGGTGCAGATCACCCCGGCCGTGGTCAGCGCCGAGCAGTCGGTATCCAACGCCTTCACCACCTCCGGGCTGATCCCCGGCCACGTGGACTTCAAGAACTTCTCGGTCTCCAGCTTCAACGGCACCGTTGGAGGCGCCTCATGACGCTGACATTCCACTGGTTCCTGCCCACCACCGGCGACGGCCGGTCGATCGTGGGCCGGGGGCACAGCCTGCCCCCGGCCGGGGCCGCGGGCGGCCCGTCTGGCCGGCCAGAGGCCCCGCACATCCGGGGGGCGTCCGCGCAAGAGCGGCCGCCCGACATCGAGTACCTGGCCCAGGTGGCCCGCTCCGCGGAACAGCTGGGCTTCGAGGCCGTGCTGACCCCGACCGGCACCTGGTGCGAGGACGCGTGGCTGGTGACCGCCGCGCTGACCCGGGAGACCAGCCGCCTGAAGTTCCTGGTCGCGTTCCGGCCCGGGCTGACCTCGCCGACCCTGGCCGCCCAGATGGCCGCCACCTACCAGCGGCTGTCCGGCGGCCGGCTGCTGCTCAACGTGGTGACCGGGGGCCAGGCCGACGAACAGCGGCGGTTCGGCGACTACCTGTCCCACGACGAGCGGTACGCCCGGACCGCGGAGTTCCTGGCCATCGTCCGGGGCGCGTGGACCGGCGAGCCGTTCGACTTCCACGGCGAGCACTACCAGGTGGACGGGGCGACCGTGCTCCGCCCGCCGGAGCCGGTGCCCGGCGTGTACTTCGGCGGCTCCTCCGCCGCGGCGGGCACCGTGGCCGCATCGTCCGCGGACGTCTACCTGACCTGGGGCGAGCCCCCCGCGCAGGTGGCGGAGAAGCTCACCTGGATCCGGGAGCTGGCCGCGGCCCAGGGCCGGACGCTGCGCTTCGGCATCCGGCTGCACGTGATCACCCGGGACACCGAGGCGGACGCCTGGACCGAGGCCAGCCGGCTGCTCGACTACATCGACCCCGCCGAGATCGCCAAGGCCCAGCAGGTCCTGGGAGCGAGCGAGTCGGTCGGCCAGGAGCGGATGCGGGCCCTGCACTCCGCCTACCGGCACGGCGGCTCGGCCCAGGACCTGGAGATCTACCCGAACCTGTGGTCCGGCGTCGGCCTGGTCCGCGGCGGGGCCGGTACCGCGCTGGTGGGCAGCCACGAGCAGGTGGCCGATCTCATCGAGGAGTACGCCTCCCTGGGCATCAGCGAATTCATCCTGTCCGGTTACCCGCACCTGGAGGAGGCCTACTGGTTCGGCGAGGGCGTCCTGCCCGAGATCCGGCGGCGCGAGGCGGCCACCGGGAACTCAGGGCGGTCGCACCTGCGGGCCAGCGCTTAGGAGGGCGAGCGCCTAGCGCATGACAACCCACCCGGAGGGACCCGCCCGAGCGCATCACCGTGACCGCCCTTACCTGAGGAGAATGTCTTGAGTTTCGTCGTACTGGTCGCCAACCCCAAGCCGCAATCGAGGACCCTGCAGATCGCCCGGCTGGCCGCGGACGCGGTCAGCCGGGCGGCCGCGCTGCCCGGCGAGCACCAGGTCATCGACCTGTCCGGGCTGGCCAGGCGGCTGCTGCTGGACGAGCCGTCATCCGCGGTCGAGGACGCGCTGGAGCAGGTCAGGCAGGCGGACCTGCTGCTCGTGGCCAGCCCCACCTACAAGGGCACCTACACCGGGCTGCTGAAGGTTTTCCTCGACCGGCTCGACTATCAGTCCCTGTCCTCGGTGATCGCCCTGCCGATGCTGGTCTTGCGGCTGCCCCACCATGCGCTCGCGGTTGACCTGCACCTGCGGCCGCTGCTGCTGGAGCTGGGCGCCTCCACCCCGGCGCCGGGGCTGCCCTTCCTCGAAGCGGACCTGGAGGAGCCTGGCCGGGTGCTGGACCCGTGGGCGGGCCGGGTGGCCGCCGCGCTCGGCCGGTGCGCTGCGCTGGCCGCGCCAGACCGGACCACGGTCGTGGCATGAACGCTCGGCCGTCGCGGCAGCTGCACTTCAACGCCTTCCTGATGAGTTCCGGGCATCACGAGGCGGCGTGGCGGCTGCCGGAGAGCAACCCGTTCGCCAACACCGACCTCGGCCACTGGCGTGAGCTGGCCCAGATCGCCGAGCGGGCCAGGTTCGACTCGCTGTTCCTGGCCGACGGGCCCGCGGTGCGCGCCAACCCGGAGTTCCGCCCGGCCAGCGCGCTGGAGCCGACTGTCCTGCTCACCGCGCTGGCCGCGGCGACCAGCCACATCGGGCTCATCGCCACCGCGTCGACCACCTACAACGCGCCCTACAACCTGGCCCGGCGGTTCGCGTCCCTCGATCACGTCAGCGGGGGGCGCGCGGGCTGGAACATCGTGACCACGGCCGACGTCGCATCCGCGCGGAACTTCGGCCTGGACGACCGGCCCGGCCACCAGGAACGGTACGCCCGGGCCGCCGAGTTCGTGGACGTGTCGATCCGGCTGTGGGACAGCTGGGAGGACGGCGCCGAACTGGGCGACAAGGCCGCGGGCATCTACGCCGACCCGGCCCGGATTCACCCGGTGGACTACGAGGGCCGCTATTTCCGGGTCCGCGGCCCGCTCAACGTGCCCCGCTCGCCGCAGGGTCACCCGCTGCTGGTGCAGGCCGGGTCGTCGCAGGACGGCCGGGAGTTCGCGGCCCGCTACGCCGAGGCGATCTTCACCGCACAGCAGACCCTGGCCGACGGGCAGGAGTTCTACGCGGACATGAAGCAGCGGGCCCGCAGGCTCGGCCGGGATCCCGACCAGATCAAGATCCTGCCGGGCATCGTGCCCGTGATCGGCTCGACCGAGGCCGAAGCCCATGCGCTCAGCGACGAGCTGGAACACCTGATCACCCCGGCCTACGGCCTTGCCCAGCTGGCCAAGACGCTGGAAGTGCCGCCGGGCCTGCTGGAGCTGGACCGGCCCCTGCCCGCCGAGGTGTTCGGCCGGCCGCAGGTCGAGGGGGCACAGAGCCGCGCGCAGCTGATCACCGACCTGGCCCGGCGGGAGAAGCTCACCGTCCGCCAGCTGATCGGGCGGCTCGGCGGCGGCCGGGGGCACCGCACCTTCACCGGCACCCCGGAGCAGGTCGCGGACACCATCCAGGACTGGTTCGACCAGGGCGCCGCCGACGGCTTCAACGTGATGCCCGCCGCGCTGCCCTCCGGCCTCCAGGCGTTCGCCGATCACGTGATCCCGATCTTCCGCCAGCGCGGGCTGTTCCGCACCGAGTACGCCGGCCAGACCCTGCGGGAGCACTACGGGCTCCCCCGCCCGGTCAGCCAGTTCACCGCGAACCGCCGCGGTGTGCCGCAACCCGTGGCCTGACCACGAACCCCCGGAAGGCAGGTCCTGTGAGCATCACCACCCCCGCCGCCTCTGTCCCCGTCAGCGACTCCGCCCTGCCCAAGGTCGACGCGGAGATCTTCCGCCAGGCGCTGGCCCGGCATCCGGCCGGTGTGGCCATCGTGACCCTGGCCGGCCCGGCCGGCCTCACCGTGACGTCGTTCAGCTCGGCCAGCCTGGTCCCGCCGCTGGTGTCCTTCTACATCGGGCACGGATCCTCCAACTGGCCCGCGGTGCGGACCGCCCGGCACTTCGCGGTGAACCTGATGGATCACGGCCAGGAGGCGGTGGCGGCGCGGTTCGCCCGTAAGGGCGCCGACCGGTTCGGCCCGGGTACGCAGTGGTGCCCGGGCCCCGGGGACCTTCCCCTGCTCGCCGGGGCGACCACGCACCTGATCTGCGCCACCCACGCGATGCTGACCGTGGGCGACCACGAGCTGGTGGTGGGCCGGGTCGAGCACGCCATCATCGGCTCGGGCGAGCCGCCGCTGCTGCACCACCAGGGCCGGTTCACCCGCCCGGAACCGGGAAACCACGATGATCAGTAGGACGCCTCGCCTCCCCGCTTACGGCCCGGTGCCGGGGCGCGGACCGGTGATCGCGATTATCGGCGGCGGGGCCAGCGGCACCCTCACCGCCATCCACCTGCTCCGCGCGGCCGCCGCCCGGCAGTATCCGCTGCGCATCGCGCTGATCGACCGGCTGGGCCGGCACGGGCTGGGCGAGGCCTACTCGACCACCAATCCGGCGCATTTCCTGAACGCGCTCACGGCCCGGATGAGCGGGGTGGCCGGGGACCCGGACCACCTGCTCCGCTGGGCGGGCGCGGCCGGGCTCGGCGACCTGGAGTTCCTGCCCCGGCAGGAGTTCGGCCGCTACCTCCAGGACACGCTGGCGGACGCGGAGCGCCGGGCCGCGCCGCTGTGCCGGCTCACCCAGATCACCTCGGACGTGCTGGGCCTGCGGCCGGGTACCGGAGGCCGCCCGATGCACCTGCTGCTGGCCGACGCCAGCATCGAGGCCGACTACGCGATCCTGGCCACCGGGAACCCGCCGCCCTCGACCCCGGTCCCCTTCCCGGACAGCCCGTGGTGCATCACGAACCCCTGGGCCCCGGGCGCGCTGGACGCGGTCCGGGACGGCCGGCCCGTCGTCATCCTGGGCACCGGGCTGACCATGCTGGACGTGGTCACGACGGTGACCAGCAACGATCGGCGGACCCAGGTCCGGGCCGTGTCCCGGCACGGGATGCTCCCCCAGGTGCACCGGGGCAGCGGCGGCCCGGCCGACGCGCTCTGGCTGCCCGCCCTGTCGGACACGGGCGACCCGGTCCGGCTGCCCGAGCTCATCTGGCAGGTCCGGTCGGCCATGGCCAGCCGGCCGAACCACTGGCAGGACGTGGTCAACGCGGTGCGCCCGCACATCCCGGACCTCTGGCGGCGGCTGCCAGACCGGGACAAGCGGCTGTTCGTCCGGCACGTGGCCCGCTACTGGGAAGTGCACCGGCACCGGATGCCGCCCGCGACCGCCCGGCGGATCACCGAGTTGCGCTGCACCGGGCGGCTCTCCGTGCTGCGCGGCCAGGTCACCGGCGTATCCGAAACCACGGGGCCAGAGCGGCTGCGAATCCGGATGGACCACGACGGGTCCGTCACCGGCCTGCCCGCGGGCTGGCTGATCAACGCGACCGGGCCGGGCACCGACCTCACCCGGACGGCCGACCCGCTGCTCGCGGACCTGCTCAGCCGGGGGCTGGCCCGGCCGGACCCGCTCCGGCTCGGCCTGGACGCCACCGCGGGCGGCGCCGTGCTCGACGCCGCGGGCACGCCCAGCCCCACCCTGTTCACCCTGGGCCCGACGCTGCGCGGGATCCACTACGAGACGACCGCGATCCCGGAGATCCGCGACCAGGCGGCCACCCTGGCCCAGCGGCTCATCGCCACGCCCGGAGCCCGCGAGCACCCCGGGAGCGCGGCCTGAATCCACCCGGCCTAAATCGCTCCGGCGGCCCAGCCGAAGGCCCCTAGAGTGACGGGCATGACCATCCCGGTGGACCGCGCCGCCCAGACCCAGGCAATCTCGATGCAGGCCGAGCGGGCGCGGCTGTTCCGCGCCCTGCACGAGGGCCCCGAGCCGCTGCTGCTGCCGAATCCGTGGGACGCGGGCTCGGCCCGGCTGCTCGCCTCGCTGGGCTTCGCCGCGCTGGCCACGACCAGCGGCGGGTTCGCGGCCACGCTGGGGCGCCTGGACGGCGCGGTCACCCGCGACGAGGCGCTCGGGCACGCGGCCACGATCGCCGCGGCGACCAGCCTGCCCGTCTCGGCCGACCTGGAGAACGCGTTCGCCGACGAGCCGGCCGGGGTGGCCGAGACCATCAGGCTCGCCGCCGCGGCCGGGCTGGCCGGCTGCTCGGTCGAGGACTTCACCCGCCGTGATGACGACCCCATCTACGACCTGGGCCTGGCCCGCGAGCGGGTGGCCGCGGCCGTGGAGGCGGCCGCCGCCGCGCCCGGCCCGCTGGTGCTCACCGCCCGCGCCGAGAACTACCTGCACGGCCGGGCGGACCTGGCCGACACCATCCGCCGGCTGCAGGCCTACCAGGAGGCGGGCGCGGATGTGCTGTACGCGCCCGGGCTGACCAGCCTGGACGACATCCGGGCCGTGGTCAGCTCGGTGGACCGGCCGGTGAACGTGCTGACCCTGGCCGGTGCGCCCACCGTGCCGCAACTGGCCGAGGCGGGCGTGCGCCGGATCTCGGTGGGTTCGGCCTTCTCCAACGCGGCGCTGGGCGCGCTGGTGTCCGCCGCCCGTGAACTGCGTGAGCAGGGCAGCTACGGCTTCCTGGACCAGGCCGCGACCGGCCGCGCAGCGGCCCGCTCCGCCTTCCAGCCCTGAGTCCCCCGCCGGGGATGGAAGGACGGCGCAGCCGCCGGGGGTCAGCCGTCGAGGCTGAGGACCATGGTGGGCCGCTCGATGACGTGGTCCTCGCGCAGCGGCCGGACCGCCGTCCCGATGGCGAAGAACTCGGTGGTGTGCGAGCCCCAGGTGTGGCTGTGCTGGCGCAGCTGCACCCCGACGATGCCCTCGGCGTGCAGCTCCTCGGCTTCCGCCTGCATCCGGCTCATGGCCAGCTCACGCGCGTCGTACAGGGCCTGGGTGAACTGCTCGAGCTCCACGTTCCGGCCGATGTTGCCGATCTTCCCGCCGATCCGCTGATGCGCGATGTGGTAGACGCACGAGCCCATCGTCATGCCGAGCGGCGCGTACCCGGCCCGGATCAGCGTCCAGAAATCCTGGCCGGACAGGTCCGAGGTGAACGGCTGCCGCTTGTTGTTGCGCCAGTCCGAGACGCCCCCGCCGCCCGCACCCGGCTCGGCCTTGACCGCGGTGCCGACCGCGATGAACTCGGCGATGTCGTTGCCGAACTCCTTCATCTCCACGTCCAGCCGGACCCCGACGATGCCGTCCGCGCCGAGCGCGTCCGCCTCCGCCTCCATCCGGGTCATGGCCAGTTCCCGGGCGTGGTACATGGCCTGGGAGAGCACGTCGAGCTCCTGGTTCTTGCCCCAGCGGCCGACCTGCAGCCCGACGTGATAGATCGAGCTGCCCAGCACCAGCCCGAGCGGGCGGAACCCCGCCTCGCGGACGAGCAGGAACTCGTTCACCGACAGGTCAGAGGTGAAGATGCCACCGGGGCGTCCCGGGCGGAGCTCGGCCAGGCGGCGCAGGGCATCCTGCGGGACACCCTCGGCGCTCAGCTCGGCGCTCTGCTTATCGGTCAGCTCAGTGTTACCCGTCAGCCCAGTGCTCTGCTGGTCTGTCATCGCTTCCCCTCACCTGCTCATGCTGCCAGTCCAGCCGAATACTGCCCGTCAGGGTCCCAGCTTTACCCGGGCCGCCTGGCGGCGCTGCGGGTCGAGCGACAGGATCGCCAGCGGTGGTGGCGGCTTGGCCACCGAGGCAAAACGGACCAGAGCGGTCCCCACGATGGTGGCCTCCACGATGTGATCTTTACCGTGTTCCTGGATCGGGCACTCACGCTCGTGAACCCGCATATCCATCCGCTGGACCACGACGCCTTCCCCGCCGAGCCGGCGCACGTCCTTCTCGAGCTGCTGGCGCGCGTCGTGCCGGGTGTCGTTCACCAGTTCGGTGTAGCCGACCACCTCGGCGTTGCCCGCACCCCAGCGGGTCTGCCCCACGGTCAGCCAGTCGTCGTGCCTGGCCCCCACCGAGATGCCGAGCGCCAGGCCGGCCGGCACCCAGCCCGATGAGAGCAGCTTGGCGAAGTCCTGCCCGGAGAGGTCCGAGCTGAACGGCTGCTTGAGCGGCCGCCGTGCCCGGGGCGCGGACCGCGGTGCCGATGGCCTTGAACTCCAGGCCGCCGGCCGGAAAGGAGCCGATGGTCAGGGACACCCCGACGATGCCGTGCCCGCCCAGCTCGGCGCACTCGGTGACCATCCGGCTGATGGCCAGGTGCCGCGCGTCGTACATGGCCTGGGTGAGCGGACCGAACGAGCCGTAGCCGCCGCGTCCGGACACCTGGGTCACGCTGCGGTACGCCTGGGCGTACGAGCCGAATCCGGACCACGCTCCCGGGCAGTTGTAGCCGCCCGAGAAGCCGATGTTGTAGACGGCCGCTCCCAGCACCTGGCCGACGGGCTCGAAGCCGGCACTGCGGATCGCGGCGAACTCTTCGGTGCTGAGCGCCGATCCCCAGGTCCCGCTGGTGCGGATCTCGGCCATCCGGGCCTGGGCAGCCGTCGGAAGGTCGCTACCCGCGCGGTCATCCGCCACCGTGCGCCCCTTCCGGCATTGTCGCAGACCCCCACATTACCTGCCGGGGGGGTGATCACCGCTGTCCTGCAGGCTCAATCCCCGTCGGCCTTGTCCCAGTCCTCGTTACGCTGCCGGACCTTGTCCAGCGCGTGGGCCGCTTCCTGCTCGGTAGCGAACGGGCCTAGCCGCTCTTTGTTGGGGCAGCCGGGGCCGTGCTCCACGGTCCGGTGCGTCAGGCAGTACCACCAGCTCTGGTCTTCGTCCATGCGCACTAGAATCCCAGACCATGGCGACCTTGCTCCATCCCGGCCGGATTTCGCCCCAGCGACAGGTGCCGGCCACCATTCCGCGGCCCGAGTACGTGGGCCGTAAGTACCCGCGGACCGGCGAGCCTGACGTCAAGGACGCGGAGACGATCGAGCGGATGCGGGTGGCCGGGAGGCTCGCCGCGCAGGCGCTCCAGGAGGTCGGCAGGCATGTCGCGCCGGGAGTCACCACCGACGAACTGGACCGGGTCGGGCACGAATTCCTCGTCGATCACGGCGCCTACCCCAGCACGCTGGGCTACCGCGGCTATCCCAAGTCGCTGTGCACGTCGCTGAACGAGGTCATCTGCCACGGCATCCCGGACGACACGGTCATCGCGGACGGCGACATCGTCAACGTGGACATCACCGCCTATATCAACGGGGTGCACGGCGACACCAACGCGACCTTCCTGGCCGGCCAGGTCGATGAGGAATCACGGCTGCTGGTGGAGCGCACCCACGAGGCCATGATGCGGGGTATCCGGGCCGTCGCCCCGGGGCGCCCGCTCAACGTCATCGGGCGGGTGATCGAGTCGTACGCCCGCCGGTTCGGCTACGGCGTGGTCCGCGACTTCACCGGCCACGGGATCGGCACCACGTTCCATTCCGGCCTGATCGTGCCGCACTTCGACGACCCCGCGGTCAACCTGGTGATGGAGGAGGGCATGACGTTCACGATCGAGCCCATGCTGACCCTGGGCACGATCGCCTACGACGTGTGGGACGACGGCTGGACCGCGGTCACCAAGGATCACCGGCGCACCGCGCAGTTCGAGCACACGCTGCTGGTCACCGAGAACGGCTACGAGATCCTCACCCTGCCCTAGGCCGGGGCATCCTGACCGCCTGGCCGGGCCGCCGGGGCGGCCTGCGGCCCGGGCACCGCCGTAGCGGGAGCCTGGCCAGCGCCGCGGACTCGTGCAGCGCGCCGTTGTACACCTGGTAGGCCCACCTCCCGGCCCGGGCACGGAGAGCACGTTGCCCGGCGCCGCGACCAGGATCCCGTCACGCGTGACACCGTACCAAGATCGGACTAAAGCCACGAACCACCCGGGCCCGGCGGATCACGGCCCGGTCTCCGTGCCTGTCGGGGCGGGCGCGCCCGGTGTCTCCGGTTGCGCCACGCTCCGCGCGGAGGGGTTCACGTCGCGGCCGCGTAGCCCGCGCATCATGAGCACGGCAAGAACGGCCAGCGCGGCCAGGAATCCCGCCGCGGCGGCCGCCCCGATGCCGCCCAGCGCGGCGATCCGCGCCTCATCCCGGTGGGTGACCTGGACCGGCCCGGGCACGGCCCCGCCGAAGTGGCGGCCCGCGGCCAGCCCGGCCTCGGGGCTGGCCCGGCTGAGCAGGCCTGCGGCCCGCAGCGCGGCGGCCGCGTCGACTTCACCGAATCCGGTGGCCGGGCTGTAGCCAGCCGCTGGGCGGCGCGCGGCTGAGCTGATCATCGCCTGCTCCACCTGAGCCGGGGAGAGCCGCGGGTACGCGGACCGGATCAGGGCGGCGACCCCGGCCACGAAGGCCGCTGCCGGGCTGGTCCCGCTGGCCTGCAGGTAGGTCCCGCCGGGCCCGGCTCCGATCACCTCGACGCCGGGGGCGGAAAGCACCACGGACGAGTTGCGGTCAGAGAACGTGGCCCGCGTCCCGGATTCATTCACCGCCGCCACCGACAGGACCCCGGCGAAGGACGCCGGGTAGGAGTAGGGCGTGTATGCCTGGCCCGGGGCGCCGCTGTTGCCGGCCGAAGCCACCACCACCACACCACGGGACGCCGCGTAAGCCAGGGCCGCCTGCATGGCCCGGGTGGGCTCGACCGAGCCCAGGGACATGTTGATCACTCCGGCCCCGTGGCTGGCCGCGTACCTGATGCCGTGGCCGATCGCGTCCGCGTACCGGGGGTTCGTGTTGTAGGGGCCGACACCGGGTTCCTGGTCGTCCAGGATGACCCGGACGGAAAGCACCCGGGCCGCGGGGGCGACGCCGACGACCCCGCCGGCCCGTCCTGGCCCGCTGCCGTGCCCGGCGATGAGCGAGGCGATGAACGTCCCGTGCAGGTGGGGCGGCTGATAGTCGGGCGGGTCTGCTCCCTGGGTGTAATCCGGGCCGGTGCTGACCGACCCGGACAGGTCAGCCGCGCTGGTGTCCACGCCGGTGTCCAGGACACCGACGGTCACCCCGCGGCCCCGGCTCACCCGCCAGGCCGCCGGGGCGTTGATGCTCTCGAGCTGGGCCTGTTCGTCCGCGCGGACCTGGGCTCCGGCAGCCGGGCCCGGCCCGGCCCGGGCCAGGTTCGCCGGCCCGCCTCCGGCCCGCTGATGGCCGGCCGCAGCGTCCCGGTGGCCAGCCGCGGCGCCCTGATAGGCGGCCGCGGTGCCCTGATAGGCGGCCGGCACGCGCTGATGCCCGCCCAGCCACGGCAGGGCCGCCAGGGCCGCGGCCGCCAGCATGACCGGGAACCGGACCGGCCCGGTCAGCATGACCACTGCCGCCGCGCACAGTTGACCACGGCGGCCCGGTTCAGCGGGGCCAGGATCTCGCGGGAGAGCTGCCCGGCGGCGCTGAACGCGGTGGCGTCATACTCGCCGGTGGCGGCGGCCGGCCGGCCATCCGCGTACCCGGCCACGGTGAGCAGGACGTAAGGGCCGTCCTGCCGGGCGGTCGCAGTCTGGCGGGCGGTGGCGGTGAACCGGGCGCTGGCCGTCCCGGGGAAGGCCAGGGCGCGGAGCGCGGCGGCCGGGGGCCGGGACGACGGGAGGCGGCGGGTGAAGGCCGCGGCCTGGGCCCGGCCGGGAAACGCGAGCACGCCCGTGGTGTAGACGACACCGTTCAGCTCATCGACGTAGCTGGCCCTGATCCCGGCCCGGCAGCCCTCCTCGCGGGCCGGGCCGGCCAGCGCGGCGTCCAGCGCGGCCGCGCAGCCGTAGTCCGGCGAGATGCCGATGCGGTGCGCCGTTTCCCGGCCGCGCAGGGTGGTGGTGTAGCCGAGGGTGGCCGGGAAAATCCGGCCCGCGGGCCAGGATCGCCAGCGCCCGGCGACCGCGGCCGCGGCGGCCGCGGCCCGTTCGGCCGGGGTCGGCGGGCGGGTCTGCCCGGCGACGGCCGCGCGGCCGCTCAGCGCTGCGACCACGAGGCAGCCGAGGCAGGCCAGGGCGGTGCAGGCCATCAGCAGCGGGCGGCGGCGGGCCCGCGGGCCCGCGAGAGGCGGGGCGGCAGAGCCCGGTTCGGTGGACGGTGCCGTGGCCGGCGAGGCTCCGGGACCGCGCCCGGCTCAGGGACCGCATCCGTTTCGGGAACCCCGCCTGGCTCGGGGACCGCATCCGGCTCCGGGACTCCGCCTGGCTCGGGGACCGCATCCGGCTCCGGGACTCCGCCCGGCTCCGGGACCGCGCCCGGCTCCGGGACCGCGTCCGGCTCGAGGACCGCGTCCGGCTCGAGGCCAGGCCGGGGCGCCGGGACCGTCGCCGGGGCAGGAGGGACTGTGGCCGGAGGGACCGCGGCGGGAGGGGCCGTGGCCTCAGTTAATGCCGGGGCGGAGGATGACGCTGGGCCGTCAGGCCGCGTCCTCCCGGGACCCGGTTCGCTCACCTGCCAACAGTACCTCTGGCTCCTGCCGGGAGAGGGCCGCAACGGGCCCCGCCAAGGGCTCCGGCCCGGACGGTTCAAGCCGCCAGCCCGGCAGCCACTCCAGCCAGCGGGGGAAGTACCAGCTGCGGTCGCCGAGCAGGGCCAGCGCGGCCGGGACCAGGATGCCGCGCACGATGGTGGCGTCGATCAGCACCGCGGAGGCCAGGCCGACGCCGATCATCTTCAGTTCGATCAGGGACAGCGTGGCAAAAATCGAGAACACCGCGACCATGATGACGGCCGCGCTGGTCACCACCCCAGAACACGCGGCCACCCCGCCGATCACGGCGTCATTGTGAGGTTTGCCGCGGGCCCGCAGCTCACGGATCCGGCTCAGGATGAAGACGTGATAGTCCATGCTCAGCCCGAACAGGAACACGAACATGAACAGCGGCACCCACGGGATGATCCCGCCGAACGAGGTGAAGCCCAGCGGTCCCTGCAGGTGCCCGTCCTGGAAGATGAGCGTGATCAGGCCGTAGGCCGCACCCACTGAGAGCAGGTTCAGCCCGATCGAGATCAGCGGGATGGCCAGCGAGCGGAACGCCATCATGAGCAGGATCAGGGCCAGGCCCGCGACCACGGCGAAAACGAGCGGGGTGCGGGAGTGCAGCGCCGCGTTGAAGTCGTAGCCGCTGGCCGTGTTGCCGGTCACCGCATAGCTGGTTCCGGGCACGGCGCCGATCGTGGCGGGCAGGATGTGGTCGCGCAGGTCGAGCAGGGCGTGCCGGGATACCGAATCGGTGCCATCGCCGGCCAGCGGAACGGAGATCACCATCCCCCGGCCATCGCCCACCACCTGGGCGGTAACCGGCCGGTGGATCACCCCGTGAGCCGAGGCCCTGGCCTGGAGCGCCGCCACCGCGGCCCGCATCCGCGGCCCGGATACGTCGCCGCCCATCACCACCACCTGGGCGGGGGCCTGGCCGGGGAAGGCGTGCTGGATCTGGTCCAGGGTCTGCACCACAGGGAGCTTGGATGGCAGGTCGATGGCCGGGGTGCCGGTGCGCATGCCGAGTGCGGGCGCGGCCACGGCCAGCAGAGCCAGCGCGGCGGCCCCGCCCCACAGCAGCGGCCGGCGCACCACCCGGCGCACCAGCGCGGCCCACAGCCGGGACGGCCGGGCCTGGGTCCGGTGACGGCCCAGGAACGGGATCCGGCCCCGGTCGGCGCCCGGCCCGAGCAGGGACAGCAAGGCCGGCAGGAACGTGAGCGAGCCGACGACCGCCACGCCGACGACCATGATCGTGCCGACCGCGATGCCGGTGAACAGGTCGATCCCGGTCAGCAACAGCCCCGCCAGCGAGACCATCACGGTCAGCCCGGAGACCACGATGGCCCGGCCCGAGGTGTGCGCCGCGGTGGCCAGGGCTTCGGGGAAGGACGCCCCGGCGGCCCGTTCTTCCCGCTCCCGGCGCAGGTAGAACAGCGAGTAGTCGACGCCGACCGCCATCCCGATGATCAGCACCACCTCGGAGGTGCTGGAGCCGATGGGCAGGAACCGGCTGGGCACCGCGAGCAGTGAGACCGCGACCACGACCGCGCTGCCGGCCAGCAGCACCGGGATGCCCGCCGCGATCAGTGCGCCGAACACCGCGAGCAGCAGGATCAGCGTGATCGGCACCGACGTGAGCTCGGCCTTGTGGAAGTCCCTGCGCCATCAGCGTGTTGGCGGCCTGGTCGGTGCTGGCGTCACCCGCCTCGGCCACGATCAGGCGCGGATGAGCGGCCTGCACCCGGGCCACCGCGGCCAGGTCCGCGCGTACCGTGGCGTCCGCGCTGGCGTGCGGGCCGGCCACCTGGAACGTGACCAGCGCGGTACGGCCGCTGGCCGAGACCAGGGACTGGCCGCCGGCGCCGAGCGGGGACCGGATGTTCCGGGCCGCCTCGGGCAGTCGCTGCAGCGCCTGGACCACGTCGGCGACCGCGCCGCGCAACTGCGGGTCCTGGGCGTAGGTGTTCCCGGGTGAGCCGCCGCGGGCCTGGATGAGGACGGTTTCCTGGGCCGGGCTGACCACGTTGAGCCGGTGCAGCATCTGCTCCGCCCGGCCGGCCTGCCCTGGGTCGTACTGCTGCTGGCTCTGCGTGCCCAGCAACTGCCCGGCGGCCAGCGCCGTCCCGGCCAGCACCAGCCAGCCCACGATCACCGCGATCCGGTGCCGCGCGCTCCAGCAGGCGATCCGCTCGACCATCGGCGCCCGGGGACGCCGTGAGGCGGGCGGCGGGGATGCCGCGGGACCTCCTGGCGCCAGATCTGCTGGCGCCGGATTTCCTGACGGCGGATCCCCTGGCGCCGAATTTCCTGACGGCGGGCCTCCTGGCGCCGGACCTGCTGGTGCAGGAGCCCCGGGCCCGGGGCGGTGCACCTCTGGGAGGGGTGATCGCACATCGGGCAGGGCCGGGTTGAGAGTGTCGCGCATCAGGCCTCGTGGAATCGCGGGCGGCTGAGCCGCGCGGCAGAGTTAACTGACGCACGCGTCATGGATGTCCACCAGCATGCCAGACTTCTGTGACACTGACGTCAGTGTCCAGAGATTATGCGCAACATCGCAGGAAACGTTCAGGAAGCGGCTGAAAGCGGACAGAGGTCCCCGGGGACCACCTAACCGGCCGCCGAAGCCAGTGTCCCGGTCCGGCGGGGCGGCCGGACCGGGACGAGCAGGGCTCAGCGCACAGGCCACGATTCCTGCTCAGCCGGCCCGGCCCGGACGTGAGCCGGGCCGGCCGGGACCGGCGCACCAGCCGCCGCTCCCCCGCCAGGCAGCCAGGCCAGCCAGCGCGGCAGGTACCAGGTCCGCTCGCCGAGCAGGGCCAGGCAGGCGGGCAGCAGGATGCCGCGGACCACCGTGGCGTCGATCAGCACCGCGGCGGCCAGGCCCACGCCCAGCATCTGCAGCTGGATGAGGTGCAGCGTCGCGAAGATCGAGAACACCGCCACCATGATCACTGCCGCGCTGGTCACCACGCCCGCGCTGCTCGCGATGCCGTTCACTACCGCGTCGCGCGTGCTGAGCAGGCCCGAGCTGCTTCCCGGGCTCGCACCGCGGGCGCGCAGTTCCCGGATCCGGCTCAGGATGAACACGTGGTAGTCCATGCTCAGCCCGAACAGGAACACGAAGATGAACAACGGGATCCAGGGCACGATCGCGCCGTAGCTGGTGAAGCCGAGCAGCCCAGCCCCGTGGCCATCCTGGAAGACGTAGGTGATCAGGCCGTAGGCCGCACCTACGGACAGCAGGTTCAGCGTGATGGAGACCAGCGGGATGGCCACCGAGCGGAACGCCACGAGTAGCAGGGCAAAGGCGAGCAGGGCCACCACCCCCAGCACCAGTGGGGTCCGGGTGCGCAGCACCGCGATGTCGTCGTAGTTCTCGGCCGTATTACCAGCTACCGCATAGCTGATCCCGCGCACCTGGCCGAGCGTCCGGGGCAGGACACGGTCCCGCAGGGTGAGCAGAGCATGATCAGAAACAGCATCCACCCCATTCCCGGCCAGCGGGACACTGACCAGCAGGGCACGGCCGTCCGCCACCGGAGCAGCGGTGATAGGCCCCCGGATAGGCCCGTGGGCCGTGGCCCGGCCCTCAAGCGCGGTGAGCGCGCCCGCCACCTGGCTTCCCGCCAGGCCGCGGCCGGTCACGACCACCTGGGCGGGCCCCGGGCGGCCTGGGAACACGCGCTCGAACCGGTTCAGGGCCGCGACCGCCGGCACCTTGGCCGAGAAGCCACCGTCCTGCGGGCTGCCCAGGCGCAGGCCCAGGGCGGGCACGGCGAGCACGATCATGGCCAGGGCTGCGACCGACCCCCAGACCACGGGGTGCGCCACCACCCGGCGGACCAGCGCGGCCCACAGGCGGGAGGGGCGGGCCGCGGCGGCGCGGCGGCCCAGGAACGGAACCCGTCCCCGGTCAGCCCACGGGCCCAGCCAGGAAAGCAGCGCGGGCAGCGCGGTGAGCGAGCCCGCCACCGCCACCCCGACCACGGCGATCGTGCCGATGGCCACGCCAGTGAAGACCGAGTACCCGGTGAGGAACAGCCCGGCCAGTGCGATCATCACGGTCAGCCCGGACACCACGATGGCCCGGCCCGAGGTGGCTGCGGCCCGGCGCAGCGCGGTGGCGGTATCCGCGCCCTGGGCCCGCTCCTCCCGCTCCCGGCGCAGGTAGAACAGCGAGTAGTCGATCCCGACCGCCATCCCGATGAGCAGCACTACCTCTGACGTCGAGCTGCCTACCGGCAGCCACTGACCAGGTATGGCGAGCAGGGAGATCGCGGTGGTCACGGCGGTCGCGGCGAGCAGCAGCGGGATCCCGGCCGCGATCAGCGCACCGAACACCACGATCAGCAGGATCAGCGTGATCGGCACCGAGGTAACCTCCGCCTTGCGGAAGTCCTGGCTGATGAGGGTGCCGCCGATCCGGTCCAGGCTCGCGTCCCCGACTTCGGCGATCCGCAGGCTGGGGTACCGGGCCGCCACCGCGGATACGGCCTTCAGGTCAGGGCCCACGGCTTGGTCCTCGTTGCTGATCTGGCCGGGGACCTGGAAGGTGACGAGCGCGCTGCGGCCATTCTTGGCCACGAGCGCCCCGTGGCCGGGATCCAGCGGTGAGGTGATGTCCCGCGCGGAGTGCGGAAGGGCGGACAGCGCGGTCACCACCTGCCGGACGGACTGGCGCATCTGCGGGTCGGTGCCGAACCGGCCGGTCCCCCGGGTCTGGATCAGCACGTTCTCCTGCGGCGGGGCGACCACCCCGAGCCGCTGCAAGGTCTGCTCGGCCTGACCGGACTGGCCGGCGTCGTTGGAGGGCACGTTCTTGGCGGGCAGCGCGTGCCCGGCCATGAACACCGCGGCGACCAGGACGAGCCAGCCGAGGACGGCGGTCTTGCGGTGCCGGGCGCTCCAGCCGGCGATGCGCTCGACGATCGGCGCTCGCGGCCGGGGCGCGCGGCGGGGATCGTCGCGGGCAGAGCCGGTTTCCGGCAATACTGAACTAGACGGCTGGCGCATTATGGCCTTCTCTCAAGGGCGGTGCGTGAGTCTGTCGTTTGCTCCCGCCCACGAGCTGATCCCTCGTGGGCGGGGGCGCGGCTTTACCTGGCGGTGTGCAGCGGGCCCAGCGGGCCCGGACGGGCGAGCACCTCCTTCGCCGGGGCGAGCGGGTCTGAGGGAGCGCGCAGCACCGAGCTGGCGATCCACGCGTGCGCCCGGGCGGTCAGCACGAGCACATAGCTGAAGAGCAGGAACGCAACCAGGAAGACCGCGGCAGCCAGCAGGGCCTTGGGCAGCGTGTCCACATAGAGCCCCCACCCGCCAGGCCCGAGCGGGCCATGCGGGAAATAGCCGAGCGTCACGCCGTGGATCGGCGTGCTGTTGGCGTAGCCCAGGCCAACGTTGCCCCGGGGCGCCCAGTACCAGGCCGGCAGGGTTATTCCGGCGAGAAGCGTGAGCCAGACGGTGAGCACGACCGTGTCCAAGATGAACAGCAGCGGCCACAACCCGATCAGGTAGGCGACGTCACGCCAGGTGGCCGGGTCCCGCCAGGAGGTCCTGACCCGCGCCATGATGCCCGGCTGGGTCACCGGGCGGTAAGCGCCCGGGACCGGCTCGGCCAGCACCTGACGCAGCCGGAAACGCTCGGCGTTGGCGCAGCCGTGCAGAACGCCCGCCGCCGCGACCAGGAGCGGGATCCCGGCCAGCGTGATCATGAAGATGGCAGCGGTCACGGACGCGGTGAAGGCGACGGCGAACAGCAGCCAGCCCGCCACGAACACGTACACGGCCAGGAAGGCGGCGGCGCGCCAGGGACTGGCTGACGCGGCCAGCCGCAGCGGGTTGCGGTAGAGCCTTAGCCGGGTACTCACCCCACGTCTCGCATCAGCTGCTCGACCGCTTGGACGTGCTCGGTCAGCTTGGCTAGCTCGGTGCGCAATTCGTGCTGGTTGGCCACAGCTTCCTCGGCCAGCTTGCGGTACTCGGCCATCGCTACCGCGTCGGCGCGGTGGCTCTGCAGGCGGAAGTAGGACCAGACGACCACGGCGATGACCGCGCCGATGATGAAGATGATGCCCACGCTGATGGTGATGGCCGTCGCGTTCGCGCCAGAGGCCAGAACGGGCCCGTGAGTCATGGAGTGCTCGCTTTCATGGTGTCTCCGCCCTCGGCGCTGCCGTCGCGCAGCGCCGTGATGATCGTTTCGGCGTTGAGGTGCAGGTCGAACGGCGCCAGCTCGAAATACTTCATGGCCTTGCCGTCCTCGGACAGCTCCAGCTGACCGGCCACCAGGCCCGCCTTCTCCAGCTTGTCCAGGTGCATGTACAGCAGTGGCCGGGACATGCCCAGCCGCCGGGCCAGCTCGCTGACGTGCACCCGGCCGTCCCGCAGCTCCGCGACGATCCGCATCCGGTGCGGATTCGCCACCGCCGTGAGCACGGTAAGCAGCTCGTCACTGGTCAGCGTCACTCCCCGGTCCCTTCTTTCACCTGTCAGGAAAAACTTACATGTGGAAGGTCGACAGGTCAACCCGATTCGGGCGGGAGCCCGGTGAGGGCAGCGGTTCGGGCGGGAGCCGGGTGAGGGCAGCGGTGGCGCGGACGCCCTACGGGACGGGAACCGGGTCAGCATGAGCCCGATCGGCGGCGGGCGCGCGGCCGCGGCCCGCGTCCGCGAAGATGGGGGCCATGGGAGAACTGATCCTGCTCCGGCACGGCCAGACGGAGTGGAGCAAAGCCGGGCGGCATACCGGGCGGACGGATATCCCGCTCACGCCGGAAGGCGAGGAGGCCGCCAAAGCGCTGGCCCCGGCGCTCGCCGCCCGCCAGGTGCGGGCCGCGTTCACCAGCCCGGCGCAGCGCGCCGTGCGGACCGCGGAGCTGGCCGGGCTGAACGCGCAGCCCGATCCCGATCTGCAGGAGTGGGACTACGGCGGCTACGAGGGCATGACCACCCCGCAGATCAAGGAGCAGCGCCCGGGCTGGTACCTGTGGCGGGACGGGGTGATTCCCGGTGACGCCGGGCACCCGGGGGAAACGGTGGACCAGGTCGGGTCCCGCGCGGACGCGGTGCTCTCCCGGGTCCGGCCGCTGCTGGCCGAGGGGGACGTGGCGCTCGTGTCCCACGCGCACTTTCTCCGGGTGCTGGCGGCCCGCTGGCTCGGCCTGGACCCGGCGGCCGGCCGCCTGCTGCGGCTGGACACGGGGACGCTGTCCACCCTCGGTACCGAGCACGACCAGCCGGTCGTGCTGATGTGGAACGCGCCGCCGGTCCCGGCGCGCTGACCGTGAGGCCGCGCCCGCGCTGACTGCCCGCGGGGGTAGCGGAGACTCACCCTCGGGCAAGTATTTCTCGGACGGCCCGGCGACTCCCGGTCCATAACGAAGTGACGCCCAGCGGGGCGTCCCGTAAGGACAAGGGGCGGCATCATGATGGACCGGCCGCCGGGCCGGATAAGGCCGGGCGGAAACGTCCGCGCTGGTCAGGCCCGGCCCTGGCGAGGAGCGTGCGGGCTCCTGGGCATCTGCCTGGTCGCGGCGATGACGGGTTCAGCCACCCTGACCGGCCGGGATCCCCCGGTACCTGACCGTCCGGCCCGGGTTGGGCACGCCTGGCTTACCGCCACGGGTGCGGCCCGGCAGACGATCAGCTTCGGCCAGCCGGCAGGAACATCGCCCGGGGCGCCGGACACAGCGGTCGGCGCGCTGATCACTGTGCACGCTTCGGCGTCGTCGGGGCTGCAGGTCTCGTTCCGCTCCGCCACCCCGCTGGTGTGCACGGTCTCCGCCACGATCGTCACCGCACTGACGGCGGGCGTGTGCACGATCACCGCGTCACAGGCCGGGAGCGCTGAGTTCGCGGCCGCGCCCGACGTGGCGCACGCCTTCCAGATCGGCACGGGAACAGGCCAGCAGACCGTCAGGTTTGCGCAGCCGGAAGGCACGCAGCCTGGGCGGCCCGAGATCATGGTCGGCGCGCACATCACCCTGAGCGCTACGGTGACGCGGGAAGTCCAGGTGCCGGTGACGTCACAGGCGCCGACGTCGAGTCTGGCCATCTCGTTCCGGTCCGCTACGCCGGCCGTGTGCACGGTCTCCGACGCGACCATCGCCGCCGGCGACAGCACTGCTGACCCGGCCACTACCGTCGGCTCAGCCACGGCGGTCGGCGCGGGCGCCTGCACCATCACCGCCACCCAGCCCGGTGACTCCGGGTTCGCGGCGGCCGGAGCGGCCCGCACCTTCCAGGTCGGCACCGGGACGGCCAGTCAGGACGTCTCCTTCCCGCCGCCTCCCGGCGCGCAGGCAGGCGCGCGGGTCCCGCTGCGCGCCCGGGCGTCGTCCGGACTGCCGGTCACGTTCCGGTCCGACACCCCGGCGGTGTGCACGGTCGCCGGCGCCCCCACCACCGGCGCCCCCACCACCGGCGCCCCCACCACCGGCGCCCCCAGCACCGGCGCGGCCACCGCCGTCGGGGCGGGCGCTTGCGTGATCACCGCCACCCAGCCCGGCGACTCCCGGTTCAGGGTCGGCCGGCGCGGCCCGCGCCTTCCAGATCGGCACCGGGCCGGAGTCGCAACGGATTACGTTCCGCCGCCCGGAGGGGACGGGGGCGGCCGTGACGGCCGGGGACCCGGTCACGCTGCCGGCCTCGGCGTCCTCGGGCCTGCCGGTGTCGTTCCGCTCGGACACCCCGCTGGTGTGCGCGGTGTCGGGGACGACGGTGCTCACCCTGACCGGCGGCCGCTGCAGAATTACCGCGACGCAGGGCGGCAGCGCCCGTTTCGCGGCGGCCCGGGACGAGCACCGCTCGTTCGGGGTCCAGACCGGCCCGGGTTCCCAGTCGATCGGCCGGCCGGCGGGGCGAGCCTGCCGACCGGCGCGGCGGCCGTGGAGCCCGTCGGCGTGGCCGGGTACCTGCCTGTCACCGCGACCTCCGGCCTGGCCGTGACCGTCCGCGCCGCTGCCGGGCCCGGCCTGCACTTCCCGCCAGCGTGCGCGGTGGACGAGACGACGGTGATCACCCTGGCCCCCGGCACCTGCACCATCACCGCGGCCCAGGGCGGCAGCCAGGACTACGCGCCCGCCAGCCTCCCCATCACGTTCGAGGTCCGGCCCGCGGGGAAAGGGCAGCAATCCATCGTCGGCTTCACCGGGCCGGCCCGCGCTGTGGCGGGGGTGCCGTTCGTGGTGTCCGCCCAGGCGACCTCGGGGCTGGCCGTGTCCTTCCGCGCTGGCGCGCGGGAGGTGACCGCGCCTTCACCATCGTGCACGGTCTCGGGGGCGACGGTCATCCCGCTCACCGGCGGCACCTGCACCATCACCGCCTACCCAGGACGGCAGCTTCCAGCCCCGCACCCTCCAGGCCAGCGGATCCGGGCCGGGCAGCAGGGATTTCGCAGCCGCCCCGGATGTGACACGGTCGATCCACGTGCAGGACACGCAGACGATCACCTTTGCCCCGCCCGGGAGCGCGCTGGCCGGGGTGGCGGTGCCCCTGACCGCCACCGCATCCTCCGGCCTGCGGGTGGCGTTCGGCTCCGGCACCCAGGAGGTCTGCACGGTCACCGGGTCCACCGTCACCACGCTGACCGCTGGCACCTGCACCATTACCGCCACCCAGGGCGGCGACGCCGACTACGCGCCCGCCCCGAACGTGACGCAGTCGCTCCACGTCCAGGCGACCCAGATGATCACCTTTGCCCAGCCGGGGGGCGCGGCCGCCGGCACGAAGGTCACCCTGACCGCCACCGCCACCTCCGGCCTGCCCGTGACCTTCCGCTCCGGCACCCCAGAGGCTCTGCACGGTCACCGGATCCAGCCGTCACCACGCTGGCCGCAGGCACCTGCACCATCACTGCTACCCAGAACGGCAACACCGACTACGCGCCCGCCCCCGCCGTGGCCCGCTCAATCAAGATCCACGCCGGGACCAAGCCGCAGACGGATCGCGTTCAGCGCAGCCAGGCGGGGATCGTGGCCGGGAGACGGGTTGTGCTGACCGCCTCGGCGACCTCCGCGGCTGCCTGTGTCCTTCCGGTCTGACCCCCGCCAGGTGTGTACGGTGTCCGGGACCACGATCACCGCCCTGCGTCGCCGGCATGTGCACCATTACCGCCTCCCAGGGCGGCAACGCCACCTTCAGGGCCGCCCCGGATGTGGCTCGCTCCCTGGAGATCCAGGCCGGCGCACAACCGCAGAAGATCGCCTTCGGGCCGCTGCCTGCGGTCACAGTCGGCACGCTGGTCCCGCTGGCCGCCACCACAACCTCCGGCCTGACCGTGGCCTTCGGCTCTGGAACCCCGGCGCTCTGCGCGCTGGCCGGGACAACTGTCACCACCCTGGCGCCCGGAATGTGCACCATCACCGCCACCCAGGGCGGCAACGCCCTGTATACGGCGGCCCCGGAGGTAACGCAGTCCTTCCAGGTGACGGCCGGGAAGGTGGCGCAGACGATCACCTTCGCCCAGCCGAAAGGGGCACGCATTGGCGCGGCTGCCGCCCTCCTCGCCACCGCCACCTCCGGGCTGCCCGTCTCGTTCCGCGCGGGCACGCCAGCGTGTGCGGTCTCAGGGACGACCGTCATCACCGTGGCCGCTGGCGCCTGCACCATCACCGCCAGCCAGGGAGGCAGCGCCCGCTACTCGGCGGCCAGGGACATCGCCCGCACCTTCCCGGTACGCGCCGGACGGCAGCCGCAGACCATCAGCTTCGGGCCGCCGCCGGAGGCGCTGGCCGGCGTGCCGGTCACTCCGGTGGCCTCGGCGTCCTCCGGCCTGCCCGTGTCTTTCCGCTCCGCCAGCCCCTCGGTGTGCATGGTGTCGGGGACAGTGGTGACGACTGTAACCGCGGGTACCTGCACCATCACCGCCACCCAGGGCGGCAGCACCGACTACGCGGCGGCCCGGAGCGTAACGCAGTCGTTCCTGATCCGCGCCGGGCAGACTGCGCAGACGATCGATTTCGGGACGCCAGCCAGACGGCCGCGGTCGGCACGCCAGTCACCCTGACCGCCTCCGCGACCTCCGGCCTGCCGGTGTCCTTCAGCTCCGCCACCCCGGCGGTCTGCACCGTCTCCGGAGCCACCGCCACCACCCTCGCCCCGGGCAGCTGCACCATCACCGCCACCCAGGGCGGCAGTGCCACCTACGCGCCCGCCCGCGGCGTAACGCATTCGTTCGCGGTGGGGGCCGGGCACAAATCGCAGTGGATCACCTTCGGGACGCCGCCAGACACCGCGGTCGGCCACCCGGCCGTCCTGACCGCCTCCGCGTCCTCCGGCCTGCCGGTGTCCTTCAGCTCCGCCAACTCGGCGGTATGCACCGTCTCCGGAGCCACCGCCACCACCCTCGCGCCGGGCAGCTGAACCATCACCGCCACCCAGGGCGGCAGCACCACCTACGCGGCCGCCCGCGCAGCGCCACGCTCGTTCCAGGTGAACCCGGCGGCGCCGGCCATACCCGCTGCGCTGATCCGCTCGCTGGCTGCCGCGGCTCTCGCCGCAGCGGGCCTGGCCGCGGCAGGCGGTGTACTGGCCCGGCGCCGCGCATGACTGCGGCTGCGCGGTCACCCGCCGGCGGCCGCCGGGCCGAGCGTGCACGCGGAGCCGCACCCCGGCCCGCCCGGCTCGTCCAGCACGCGGACCACCGGGGCCGCCGCCATCCACACCGTGCGGATTAACACCCAGCGCGGAGCCAGCACCATGAGATGGGTTACTTCCTCAATCCAGCTGAGATAGGCCGCGGATCCCGCGACGATCGCCGTGGCGATGATCTCCGGTTCGTCGTAGCTGTGCCGCTGGGTGAGGAAGTCCGCGAGTTCCTGGTAGCGCGCGGCCGGGAGCTTGAGGAACAGCAACCATTCCTCAGCCCGCTCAAGGTCGCCTTCCCACCAGTAGCTGCTCACCACCGGGCCCGCCACCTGGGCGCAAGCCGCCAGCCGGGCCTCCACGGCAGCTGCGGCCGAGTTCGACCGCCTCGGCCCGGGAGTCGGTGGTCGTCTGCACCTGAAGGTAACGTGCGGGATCCGCGGGGGCGCCCTGAGCTGGGTCACCGCCGGTCACCGTGCCGCCCTGACCCGCCATGTCACCTGATCGTACGCCCAGCCCCGAGGAAGGACTCGATGAAATCCGGGCGGGCGGACAGCTCAGCGGGTGTGCCGGCCATCCGCACCTCGCCGCCGCCGAGCACGTACGAGCGGTCCGAGATGGCCAGCACCGCCTTGGCGCGCTGCTCGACGATCAGCACCGCCGCCCCGCTGGTCGCCAGCTGGCGGACGTGCTCGGTGAGCAGCGCGGTGGCCACGATGGGAGCCAGGTTCGCGGTCGGCTCATCGAGCAGGAACAGGCCCGGATCGAGCATGAGCACCCGGCCCATGGCCAGCATCTTGCGCTCGCCGCCGCTGAGCTTCCCGGCGCTGCGGCCGAGCATGCCGCCGAGCCGGGGGAATATGGCCAGCACCCGCTCGACCCGCTCCGCCACCTGCGCCCGGCGCAGCAGGTAGCCACCCATCTCGAGGTTCTCCCGGACGGTGAGCGGGCTGAACACGTCATCCACCTGGGGCACGTAGCCGACGGCGGCCCGGGCTACTTCCTCGGGCGCTGCGTTGGTGAGGTCACGGTCGCCGACCCTGACCGTGCCGGACGACAGTCGCACCACTCCGACCAGGCTCTTGAGCAGCGTGCTCTTGCCCGACCCGTTGGGCCCGACCAGGGAGACCACCTCGCCCGGGTCCGCGCTCACCGTGATGTCGCGGATCACCGGATCACCGCCGTAGCCGGCGGTGACTTTCTCCGCCCGCAACGGGAGGCCGTGCAGGGCCAGCTCAGCCGACAAGGTAGGCCTCCACGACCTCGCTGCGCCTGCGTAGCTGTTCCATCGTCCCCTGGGCGAGGACCGCCCCTTCGGCCATCACCACGACCGGATCGCAGAACTCGTCCATGATGGCCAGTTCGTGCTCGACCATCAGGATCGTCATCCCTTCCGCGCACAGCGCGACCAGCTCGTTGCCGATGCGCCGGGCCAGGTTCGGGTGCACGCCCGCCATCGGCTCGTCGAGCAGGAGCGCGGTCGGCTCGGTCATCAGCGCCCGCATGATCTCGACCAGCCTGCGCTGGCCGCCGCTGAGCTCTCCGGCGTAGTGGTTGGCGAACTGCTCCAGGCCGAACCGTTCGAGGATGGCTTCCGCCCGGGCGATCGCCGCGGTCTCATCCGCCCCCCAGTAGCGCTTTCCCGAGCAGGGAACCGCGGAACGTGTCCCCGCGGTTGCCCCGGACCGCGGACAGCAGGTTCTCCATCACGGTCAGCCGCTTGAACTCGCTGGCCAGCTGGAACGTGCGGACCAGCCCCACCCGCGCCCGCCGGTACGCCGGCACCCCGGTGATATCCCGCCCCTCATAGAGGATCCTCCCGGACGTCACCCCCAGGGTCCCGGCCAGCATGGCCAGCAGCGTCGACTTCCCCGCCCCATTCGGCCCGATCAGCCCGGTCAAGGTGCCCTTCCGAACCTGGAACGACACCCCGGCCACCGCCCGCACCCCCCCGAACTCCCGCACCACCTCCACCGTCTCCAGCACCACCGGCCGCTCCCCGTCAGCCGCCAGCCGCGCCGAAGGCGAGCGAAGCGAAGCCGGGGCCGAGCCGTCCAGCTCAGGGTCGGCAGGCGACGGCGACCCCGAAGGCGAAGCCGAGCCCTCCGGCTCTGGTGCGCCAGCGACGGCGCCCCGAAGGCGAAGCCGAGCCCTCCGGCTCGGTGCGCGAGGCGACGGCGACCCCGAAGGCGAAGCCGAGCCCTCCGGCTCGGGTGCGCGAGGCGACGGCGGGCGGGGCGAAGAGCGGGCGTAGATGCGACCACGGTCACCATCTGCCGGACGGGGGGATGGCCCTTCGGTCTCAGCCACCGCATCGCGACGCCAGCCCGCGTTCGCCCCGCCCGCCGCGCCGCCCGCCCCAGCCGACCCCGACCCCGACCCCGGAAGCCGGATCACCCGCTTGCGCTCCGGCAGGATCCCCTGCGGCCGCACCCACAGGAAGATCACGATGAGCAGCCCAATAGCAACCCACTGCAGCGACGGGATCAGATTCGGCGGCAGGTTGTTCGAGGTCGGGATGAACCGGGTGATCTCCTCGAACCCCACCGGGACCAGGATCGCCCCGAGGACCGCGCCGAGATGGTTACCCGCCCCGCCGATGATCACCGCGGCGAACAGCACCACGGTCTCCGCGTAGCCCCAGGCCGCCGGGGACCAGGTGGTGATGTAGGTGACCAGGATCCCGCCGCTCAGCCCGGCGATCGCTCCCCCGGTCACCAGCATCACGGTGCGCAGCCAGAGCAGGTTCTTGCCGAGCGAGTCCGCGACCACGTCGTTGTCCCGCATGGCGCGCAGGCTGCGGCCGTACGGGGACCAGGTGATCCGGCGGACGAACAGGTAGACAGCCAGCGCCAGGGCGACGGCCAGCGCCGCGAAGGCCCACTGATAGCCAGCCGACTGCACGCTGAACACGTTGTCGCCGTGCAGCGGCGTGGGAATCAGCGAGAGTCCCGCGTCGCCGTTCAGCAGGGGCCGGTAGTTCGTCACGAGCAGGTTCAGCAGGACCGCGGTGACCAGGAGCCCGACCGCGGCGAAGTCACCGCGCAGCCGCCGGCCGACCAGGAACGTGAACGGCACCGCGATCAGGCCGCCGACCACCGCGGCCCCGATCCAGGGCAGCGGGAACGGCAGGTTCAATCCGCCCAGGTAGGACTGGAAGCCCCCGTTGGCGGAGTCATGCGGCAGGGACAGGACCGCCGCGGTGTAACCACCCGCGGCCTGGAAGATGATGTAGCCGAAATTGGTGACGCCCGCCACCCCGAACTGCTGGCTGAGGCCCAGGCAGGCCATGGCGTCCACCGCGGCGTACACCAGCAGGTTGATGAGATAGAAGGCGTTCATCCGGGTTCCCCGCCTCACTCTCATGCCCGGGCGCCGATCAGCCCGGTCGGGCGCACGCCGAGGATGATGAGCAGCGCGACGAAGGCGACGACGTACTTGTAGTCGGCCGTGATGTAGGCCGCGCTGACCTCGGTGGCCAGCCCGATGACCAGGGCGCCGAGCATGGCGCCGTAGGCCTGGCCAGGACCGCCGAGGAAGACGGCGGCCAGGATGAGCACCAGGAACAGGTCGGTCGCGGTGGCGTCGAAGCTGCCCGAGTCCATCGCGAACACCACGCCGGCCAGCCCGCACAACCCGCCAGTCAGGGCCCAGGTCACGGTGATGACCCGGTCGGTCCGGATGCCGCAGTTGCGGGCCAGCGACTTGTTGGCCGCGGTCGCCCGCATCGCCTTGCCCAGCCGGGTGTAGCGCAGCAGCCCGTGCACGCCGATCATGACGAGCAGGCTCAGCGCGATGACGGCGATCTGGACCACGCTCAGGATCAGGCCGCCCGCGTGGAAGGTCTTCCCCTGGCTCATGGTGTAGGAGACGGCGGTCCCGCCCGCCAGGGCCTGGACGCCGAACTCGATGATGAGGGTCATCCCCAGCGAGACGATGACCATCGTGATCGGGGATGTGCCGCGCCGCTGGAACGGCGTGTACACCCCCGAATTCAGCAGCACGGAGCCGAAGGAGCAGACGATCACCGCTACCACCAGGCCCAGCCAGACCGACAGGCCGGCCTGGTTCACCACGTAGGCCACGAAGGCCCCGGCGATCATGATGGCGCCGTAGGCCAGGTTGAGCACATCGGTGACGCCGAACTGGAGCGTGAAGCCGACCGAGGCGATCGCCAGCACGGACGCGGTGACCAGCCCGAAGCCGACCGCGGACAGGAAGATCGTCACGCGTGGCCCGCCCCCGCTTCGCCGGTGTCCCCCCGGCCTTCGCCGGGACCCCCCCGGCCGCCCAGGCTCCCCCGGGGGGAGGTGAGAGCCTGGGCGGCGGGGCGCATGACCACGGTCATCCGGCCCGTGGTCATCCGGCCAGGGCCCTCAACTGGGCCGCACTCAGGTTGCCGACCACCTTCACCGCGCCGGACGGGGTGTAGGTATCGACCTGGAAAATGCCGGTCGAGTCGTGGTAGCTGTCGAAGTTGGTCGGCCCGCCCGGTCCTTCGTACCGGATCGCCTTCCCGGCCTTGAGCGGGGTGAGGCACTGGGCGAACGAGTAGCACACCGTGGCGCCGGGCACCCCGTTGCCGATCTTGATGATGTCGGGGCCGTAGACGCTCGGGGAGGTGCTCTTGGCCATGACCATGGCCAGGGCGGCCAGGTTGATCCCGTCGTACAGGTGCACGCCGCCCGGGGCGCTCAGGTAGGTGGTGAAGTCACCGGTGGCGCCCGGCACCTTCCCCTGCTGGGACAGCAGCGCCTTCGAGAACGCCTGGTAGGCGGGTCCGCCGGACTCGACGACCAGGTTGTCCGCGTGGAACCCGGACACGAACGCGGAGGTGCCGACCGCGGCGGCCGCGGACTTGAAGAAGGCCGGCGAGATGGCCGCGGACGTGCCGATGACCGGGATCATCTTGCCGCCGTTGAGCTGCTTGATCTCCGAGAACAGGGTCGGATCCGCGGCCCCGAGCGCCTCGGTCATGATCGCGTCCGGATGCGACTGGACGATCGCCTCGGCCTCGCTGCGGAACGTGGTGGCCTTGAGGTCGAGCGTCTGATTGGTGGTCAGGGTCATCCCGGCCTTCTTCAGCGCGCTGATTGCGGGCTGGATGAAGGTCTGGGACCCGATGTCGTTGCCGAACGCCAGCGCGATCCGCTTGTAGTGCAGTTGCTGGGCGATAGCGACCATGGCGTAGGACTCCTCCAGGTCAGGAGGAACCAGCCGGTAGAAGTAGGGGTAGTGGACGTGATCGAATTCCGACTGCCCGGTCATGCAGAACATGGCCATCTTGTGCGCGTTGATGACCGGGGCCACGGAGGCGGCCTCGTCGGACGTGCAGCC
Source organism: uncultured Actinomycetes bacterium (assembly GCA_963837335.1). Lineage (GTDB taxonomy): Bacteria > Actinomycetota > Actinomycetes > Streptosporangiales > Streptosporangiaceae > RYN-230. The sequence goes on from CAWINS010000033.1 coordinate 127,798, forward strand.
GATGACCAGGGCCAGGTTGGGCGTCGAGGCGAACATCTGGTTCACCGCGGGAACCGCGTCCGCGGGATCGCCCCGGGTGTCCACGCTCTTGCAGGTGAGCGTGTGCCCGAGCACGCCGCCGGCCTGGTTGATGGCCGCGGTCGCGCCGTAGCAGGAGGCCAGGTACGTCGGGCCGAGGGCGGCGTCCGCGCCGCTGAACGGTGCGACGTCAGCCACGGTGAGCTTGCCGCCGGAACTACTGCCGGAACTGGCGCCACTTGAGCCGCTGCCGCCGGAATTGCTGCCGCAGGCAGCCAGGACGCCGGCGGCCAGTATCGCTGCCGCCACGCGCCTGAGGGTCGTGAACTTCATTGTCCCCCTCCGTACCTGGGTGGAGTGACGTGACTCTTGCTGAGACAGGCTCAGAAGCCGGCCTTGACCGGGGTGCCGGGATGCCAGCGCCAGTCCTGCGGGGCGTCTTCCTCGGCGACCACGCGGTTGCGGATGGTGCCGAGTCCTTCGACGGAGATCTCGATGACGTCGCCGGGGTGCATCCAGACCGGCGGCTTACGGGCGAAGCCGACACCGCCCGGGGTGCCGGTGGCGATGACGTCGCCCGGGACCAGCCGGGTGAACGAGGAGAAGAACTCGACCGCGCTGGGCACGTCGACGAGCATCAGCGACGTCCGGGCCGACTGCATGACCTGCCCGTTCAGGGTGGAACTGATGGCCAGGTCGGAGACGTCCAGCTCGTCGGTGGTCACCACCTCGGGCCCGAGGGGCATGCTGCCCTCGAAGTTCTTGCCGGCCGTCCACTGGCTGGCGGCCCGCTGCCAGTCGCGGGCGGACGCGTCGTTCAGCACCACGAAGCCCGCGATCGCGTCCAGGGCCTTGTCGGCGGTGATGTAACGGCCGCCCGCGCCGATGACGATGCCGAGTTCAGCCTCGTAATCGAAGCGGTCGGTGAGAGCCGGCTTGACCAGGTCGGCGTACGGGCCCAGCACGCTGTCCGCGCCCCTGACGAACGCATCGGGCCAGGTGGGAACCTCGCGGCCACCCTCCAGGGCGTGCTCGCTGTAGTTCAGGCCGAGGCAGAGGATGCGCGGCGGGGCCGGCACGGCCGGGCCGAAGTCGGCCTCCGCCACCTCACGCCCGTCGGCGTCGGTGAGCGCCTGGATAGTATCCATGGCCGGGAGCCCGGCCTCCAGGACGTAGTGCAGCGAGGCGAAGCGGGGGTCGCCGGTGGCCTCGGCGACGTCGACGTAGCCGGAACGGGCCCGGACATGCAGTCGCAGCCCGTCGGGGGTGGCAATGGTGGCGAGCCGCACGGCCAGGTCTCCTTAGCTGGTGATGGCTGGTTAGCTGGCGATGGCTGGGGCATCGTCGGGCGCGGGCCGGGTGGCCGCCCTGAATTGGTTGCCAAAGCTCCGGATTGGTTGTATATATCGGATTGGTCGGAGCATAGGTCGCGCTTCCAGGGGGGTCAATAGCCTTAGGAGCAAATTAACTACCCTGATCAGTCACGGTATGGTATCGATTGGTAGGATTGGTTGCCGCTGCCGCGGACGGCACGGCCACCACGGCAGCGCAGCACCGGGAGAGCGACGGGATGCAGAACGCAGCACGGGCCAGGACTCCGATGCCGGCCGAGCTCAGCTACCGGCTGGCCGAGCTGATCCTGGCCGAGTCGGCGCGGGCCGGGCTGGGGCCGGGATCCCGGCTGCCCACCGAGCGCAGGCTCGCGGCGGACATGGGCGCGAGCCGCACCTCGATCCGGCACGCCCTGGCCGTCCTGGAGGCCCAGGGACACATCTCCCGTGAGGTCGGCCGGGGCACCTTCCTGCGGGATGACCCGGCCCAGCGCGACGCGGCCGGGACCGGAAACTCCGGCCTGGAGGCAGCAGCCCCCCAGGACACCAGGGCCGCATCGCCGGCCAGCGGCGCTTCCCTCCGTCCGGGCCAGGCGGCCAGCGTGGCGGGTGAGGCCTCCACCAGCTTCGCGCCGGCCGACGTGATGACCATCCGGCGGCTGCTGGAACCGCTCGCGATGCCGCTCGTGGTGGCCTGGGCGACGGCCAGGGACTTCCGGGAGATGGACCGCTGCCTGGCCGGCGGGGACCGGGCGGCCAGCTACGACGAGTTCGAGAACTGGGACCTGGCCCTGCACCGGACGATCATCGCGGCCAGCCAGAGCCCGCTGCTCGGGCAGCTGTACGCGGTCATCGAGACCGCCCGGCACGGCCAATCCTGGGGTGACCTCAAGCGGCGCAGTGCGTCACGCGAGCGCCGCGAGCGGTATCAGGCCGATCACGCGGAACTGGTCGCGGCGCTCCGGGCCCGGGACAGCGACCGGGCCACCGAGGCGATGCGCACGCACCTCTCCCGCGTCAATAACGATCTCTTCGGGGAAACCGCATAGCCTCGCTGCTGGTCTGCCGGTTTAGCGATCTGGCGGCCCCCAGGGCCCGCCTGCTAAGGACGGGCTCCGGGGCCGCCGGGCCGATCAGTAGCCGCCGCCCCCGTAGCCGCCGCCTCCGGAGCCGCTGCTCGACTTGGACGCCGACGGGGTGGGCGAGGACATCATCGCGCTGGGCGCGACGGCCCCCTTCGGGTTGACGTGCAGCACGTGCCAGACGCCGCTCAGGCCGTTGCCCTTGGTCTGGCCGGAGGCGCTGTCGCCCGCGTACGTGTACAACGGGTGCCCCTTGTAGGTGGCCTGCAGCGCGCCGTTGGCCCGCTTGATCGTGCCGAACTTGCCGACCAGGTGCACGCCCATGGCCGCCGCGGGCTTGCCGGTGACCGGCGGCCAGGCGGTGGCGCAGGAGCCGGTGCACGCCGAGGCCATCTTGGTGTCCTTGGCGTACCAGTACAGGGTGAAGCCCTTGGCGTTGGCCAGCACCGGCCCGATGGCCGTCTTGATCTTCTCCAGCGCGACGGTGCCGGACGAGCTCATCCCGGAACTGCCGCCCATCGAGCTGGACTTGGTGGACATGGCTGAGGCGGATTTGGTGCCGCTCACGGTGCTCGCTGAGGTACTGGGTGAGGTGCTGCTGCCGCACGCGGCCAGCAGCAGGGCCGGAATGGCGAGGACCGCCGGCGCCCATCTGCGGTAACGCATAGTGTCTCTCCGCTCGTGAGGAGGGGCGGACATTTAAACCCGAGCACGTACTATCCCGCGCCAGCGTTCACGAGCGGACCCCTATTTGGGCTTACGACTTTATTACCGCGCCGGCTGACCGTTTCCGGGCAGGCCCGGGCGCTACACCGCGATGCGCGTGGCCAGCCAGGCCAGCGAGGCCGGATACCGGTAGTCGATGCTCATGTGGGTGCCCTCGAACAGCTCGAAATGGATCACCTCGTCGGCTACCCCGGCCTCCCCCAGCGCGGCACGGAAGGACTCCGCGCCCAGATCCAGGAACCATTCGTCGCGCTTTCCGGCGTCGATCCAGATCGCGCGCAGCCCGCGAAGTGCCTCCGCATACTGCGGCACCATCCGGACCGGGTCCCAGTCCAGCCAGCGTTGCCACACCTCCGGCCGGAGCCTGCCGGTCCGCGGCTCGAACGGCAGCTCCACCCGGCCGTCCGGGGTGGCGGAGAAGCAGGCCGACACGCCCAGCAGCATCAGCAGGTCGTGATCGGCCTCCTTGGTGAAGGAAACCCGGGAGCTGAAGTCCTCCCACCAGCGCCAGATGTCGCCGTCGTAGTCCCGGAGGTGACGCGCGGACTTGCCGAATTCCGGGATGTAGCAGAGCTCGTAGAGCGAGTCCCCGGCGTGCGTGGCCAGGGCCCCGAACAGGTCGGGCCGGAGCATCGGGGTGATCATCGCGCCGAAGCCGCCGCTGGACTTGCCGGTGATCGCGCGGTGCGCCGCCGCGGGCTGGGTCCGGTAGTGCGCGTCCACCCAGGGCACCACCTCGTCGCACAGGTAGGAGTGGTACTGGCCGGTGCCCGGGGAGTCCACGAACTGGCTGCCCCCGTAGCGGGTCCAGGCGTCCACGAAGACCACGATCGCCCCGGGGGCCTGCCCGGACGCGAACACCGCGTCGGCCGTCTCGGGAAACGGCTGCCGGTACGGCGAGCGGTTCCGCCACATGGCCAGGTGACCGGTGTAGCCCTGGATCACGTACACCGCGGCGTACCGCTTGGCCGGGTCCTCGTCGTAGCCGGGCGGGACGTAGACCCACAGCGGCCGCTCGTACGGATCGTCCAGCGGGTTGCCGCGCAGCAACTCGCTGGTGATCACGTGCTCGTCGATTCGACCGGCCAGCTCGGCGGACCAGGGCAGCATGGGACCTCCTTCGATAACGCCAGCAACAGTGCCGCACCCACCGTAGAGCAAGCCGCCCTACGGTAGAGGGATGAGCCCCGGCCAGGCAGAACGAGCCCAGGCGGAACGAGACCCCGTCGAGCGTCACCTGGGCGAGGCGTTCGGCGCGCTGGATGGCCGCCCCGGCCAGGATGCCGGGCCGCGCCCCGCCGGGCCGGACCCGATCCGGGACGGCTCCGCCCTGACCGGGCAGCGCGGCCTGGAGCTCTTCGACGCGCAGCTGGCCAGCCGCCATCTCGATCTGGCCGCGCGGTGGCTGCGCGCCCAGGGCGCCGGGTACTACACGATCGGCTCATCCGGGCACGAGGGCAACGCGGGTGTCGCCGCGGCGCTGCGGATCACCGACCCGGCCCTGCTGCACTACCGCTCCGGCGCCTTCTACCTGGCCCGGTGCCAGCAGGCCAGCCCACCACGGGACGGGGTCCGGGATGTCCTGCTCGGGCTGGTGGCCGCGGCCGACGAGCCCATCGCCAGCGGCCGGCACAAGGTGTTCGGCCACCCGCGGCTGCACATCATCCCGCAGACCTCGACGATCGCGTCGCATCTCCCCCGTGCCCTCGGCCTGGCCTTCGCCGTGGACCGGGCGGCCCGGCTCGGCCGGTCCGCCGAATGGCCCGCGGACGCGATCGTGACGGCCAGCTTCGGCGACGCGTCCCTCAACCATTCCACCGCCGCGGGCGCGATCAACACCGCCGCCTACTGCGCCTACCAGCATCTGCCGCTGCCGCTGCTGATGGTGATCGAGGACAACGGGCTCGGCATCAGCGTGCGGACGCCCCCCGGATGGGTCCGGGCCGCCGCCCGGTCCGTGCCCGGTGTCGGCTACTTCCACGCCGACGGGTCTGACCTGGCGGCCGTGTACGATGCGGCGCTGGCCGCCTCGGCCTGGGTCCGGGAGCGGCGCTCCCCCGCGTTCCTGCACCTGGCCATGGTGCGTTTCGGCGGGCACGCGGGCTCGGACGTGGAAAGCAGCTACCGGGGCCCGGCCGCGCTCGCCGCCGACCTGGCCGCCGACCCGCTGCTCGGCACGGCCCGGCTGCTGGTGACGGCGGGCCTGCTGACCCCGGCCGAGGTGACCGCGCGCTACGAGGAGTCGCGGGCCCGGATCCTCGGCCTCGCCGCTGAGGTGGCCGGGCGTCCCCGCCTGGTCACCGCCGCCCAGGTGATGGCGCCCCTCGCACCGCACCACCCCGACCAGGTCTGGGCCGGGGCCTGCCTGGCCGCTGAGCCCGCACTCCGGGAGAAGGCCTTCGCGGGGCGTCTCCCCGAATCGGCCGGCGGACTCACCCTGGCCCAGTCGATCAACGCGGCGCTGGCTGACGCGCTGGCCGCCCGGCCCGGCCTGCTCGTGTTCGGCGAGGATGTGGCCCGCAAAGGCGGCGTGTACGGGGTCACCCGCGGGCTCGCGGAGCGGTTCGGGGCCGCGCGGGTGTTCGACACCCTGCTCGATGAGCAGTCCATCCTGGGCCTGGCCCTGGGGGCGGGCCTGGCCGGGCTGCTGCCGGTCCCGGAGATCCAGTACCTCGCGTACCTGCACAACGCCGCCGACCAGATCCGCGGCGAGGCGGCCACGCTCTCCTTTTTCTCCCAGGGCCAGTACCGGAATCCGCTGCTGCTGCGCCTGGCTTCCCTCGCCTACCAGGAAGGGTTCGGCGGCCATTTCCACAACGACAACGCGCTGGCCAGCCTGCGGGATATCCCCGGCCTGATCGTCGCCTGCCCGGCCCGGCCCGACGACGCGGCCGCCATGCTCCGGACCTGCCTGGCCGCGGCGGATGCGGACGCCCGCGTCTGCGTCTTCCTCGAGCCGATCGCGCTGTACCACACCCGGGACCTGCATCAGGCCGGCGACGGGGGCTGGCTCGCCCCCTACGACCCGCCGGGGCTGTGGCCGGCCGGCTACGTCCCGGTGGGCAGCGCCCGCGGCTACGGGAACGGGCGCGACCTCACCATCATCACGTTCGGCAACGGGCTGCGGATGAGCCTGCGGGTAGCGGCCCGGCTGGGCGCCGATGGGATCGGCTGCCGGGTGCTGGACCTGCGCTGGATCGCGCCGCTGCCGGCCGAGGACATCCTGCGCGAGGCCACGGTCACCGGGCGGGTGCTGGTGGCCGACGAGACCAGGCGCAGCGGCGGGGTGTCCGAGGCCGTCATCACCACCCTGGTCGACGCCGGGTTCACCGGGACGATCACCCGCGTTAACAGCGAAGACAGCTTCATCCCCCTGGGGGACGCCGCGCAGGCGGTCCTGCTGTCCGAGGCGGCCATCGAATCCCGGGCACGATCACTGTTGCCCCAATAATCCGGTTCGGCCGTGCCTATGCTGCTCCCGTGGGGATTCTGGGCATACCCAGGGGACTTCTCGCTATCCGGCCGTGGCCCGCCGTGGGCCTCGGACCCCGGCCGGAACTTGCCGACGTGGCCCGGCTGGCCGGGCGGGTCCTCAGCCTGGCCGTGGCGGCGGCCCGGGGCGACGATGCGCCGGTCCGGCGCGCCCTGGCCAGCCACCTCGGCCCGCAGGCCGCGGGGTGGCCGGTAGCCACCGCGTCGTGGCCCGCGTTCGACCAGGTGAACGTGCAGGCCGGGCTGGACGCGTGGCTGGCCGGCCCCGGCCTGCGGCACGAGCTGCTCGGCCTGACCGGGGTCCGCCGCGGCCCGCTCGACCTGGCCGACCTCACCACCGGCGAGCTGCCGGGCTGGCCGGCCAGCGTCCCGGGCATCGGCAGCGTCACCACCGCGGCCCGCCCGGCCAGGCCGGGCGGGATCACAGTCCCGGGCATCGGCAGCGTCACCACCGCGGCCCGCCCGGCCGGGCCAGGAGGGATCACCCGCGCGTGCGTAATCTGTGGCGTTTATCTGGTGGCGGGGCAGGATGGCCAGCGGTATGCCGTGCTGCTGCGCGGCCCGTCGGATGACGATCCGCATGAGAGCGTCCGCCTGCAGGTCACCGCGGCGGATCAGGCCACGGCCGGGCAGATCCTGGACCAGATCCGCGCGCTGGCGGTCCGGCACAACGCCTACCGCGGGCAGGTGATCTCGTTCGACGCGGACGCCCCGGGGCTGGCCGGCGGCAGCGCGGCGGGGTTCCTGGACCGGCCGCGGCTGGACCGGGCCACCGTCATCCTGCCCCCCGACCTGCTGGACGGCATCGAGCGCCAGGTCCTCGGGATCGCCCGGCACTGCGATGAGCTCAGGGCCAGCGGCCAGCATCTCAAGCGGGGCGTGCTGCTGCACGGGCCCCCCGGGACCGGCAAGACCCACACGGTCCGGTACCTGATCGGCCGGCTGCCGGACGTGACCGCGATCGTGATCTCCGGCGCGGCGCTGCGGTTCATCGGCGAGGCCTGCGCGATCGCCGCGACCCTGCAGCCCTCGATCGTGGTGGTGGAGGACGTCGAGCTCGCGGCGGAGCCGCGCGCCCCGCACGCGCCGCTGGACCCGTTGCTGCTGCAGCTGCTCAACGAGATGGAAGGGCTCAGCGACGACGCCAACGTGACCTTCCTGCTCACCACCAACCGGGCCGACCTGCTCGAGGAGGCGCTGGCGGCGCGGCCGGGCCAGGTCAACCACACGGCGCGGCTGCCGCTGCCGGACGCCGTGGCCCGGCGCCGCCTGCTCCGCCTGTACCAGGGCGGCCTGCGGATCAGCCGGGCCAGCGCCAGCGAGGTGGTCTCCCGGACCGAAGGGGTGAACGCCTCCTTCATCCGGGAACTGCTCCGCCGCGCGGCCGTGCACGCGGCCGACGGCCGGGCCGCCCGGGCGGCCGTGCTGGCCCCGGCCAACGGTTCGGCGGCGGGCGCGGTCAACGGTTCCGCGGCTGGCTTGGCCCACGCTTCGGCGGCGGGCCCGGTCAACGGTTCCGCGGCGGGCAGCCCGGCGGGGCGGCGGCGGACCCGGCGGCACCGCTGCGGGTCAGCGCCCGGCACCTGAACCTGGCCCTGGACGAACTGCTGGACACCCGGCACGACCTGACCCGGGTGCTGCTCGGCAGCCGCCCCATGCGCGGGGCGGACGCGGTCATCCGGCCGGTACTCCCCCACCTGCGCCCCAGCCGCTAACCCACAGTCCCCGCCGAACCCTGGTGCGGCTGGTGGGGCCGGTATTGCGAGCCTGAAGGTCGTCGGTGAAGGTCTGGTGTAGTCCGGTGTGCATGAAGTCTTCACCCATGCCCCCGGAGGGCCAGGATCAGCGGGCCGGCCTGCTCACGGCGGTGGTGATGCCCTGCTCCGCGCCCGGTCGGCGCACTCCGGGCCCCTTCACCTGGTGCTCAGTAAAGACCATGCATGGTGCATCGAATAGGGTGATCTTGGTGTATCATTGCCTCCATGGCACGCATCACGGTGGACGTCAACGACGGGTGGCTGGAGGCCGCGCGCGTGGTGCTGGGCACGGATACCAAAGTGGCGACGATCAACGAGGCGCTGCGGATCCAGGCGCTGAAGGCGAAAGCCGCCGAGATCCTCGCCGCGCTGGACAGCGTGGAGATGGACTACTCCGGGAGCGCGGACAGCTTCGGCTACGGCGGCGGCCGGGACCTGAGCCAGCTCGACGCGCTGGCCCGCAGGGACGTGGCGGCTGAGCACGACGCCGGGTCCGGCGGCTGATGGCCGGGCCGGTCTACCTCGCCGATACCTCGGCGTACGTGGTCCAGGCCCGGGACTCAGGGGCGCGGGCCAGGTTCGCCGCGCTGCTCACCGAGGGACGGCTGGCCGTCTGCCAGATGACCGCGCTGGAATATCTCAACAACGCGCCCGGCCCGGAAGCGTACGAGGTGCTGTGGACGGCCCTGCACGGGCAGCGTTGGATGGACACCACGGCCGCGGCCATGGACCGGGCCCTGGCGGTGCACCGGATGCTCGCGGAGCGCAGCCAGCACCGGCACTTCCGGCTGCCCGACCTGATCATCGCGGCCACGGCCGAGGAGCACGGGGCCACGGTCCTGCACTACGACGCGGACTACGACCGCATCGCCGCGGTGACCGGGCAGCCGGCGGAGTGGGTGGCGCCCCGGGGTTCGCTTCGTCATCCTGGCCGAGGGCGTCATCGCCGAGCAGGTGGGCGCTGAGCGCGGCGGTCACCTCGCCGGGGGCGGACACGTTGGCCAGGTGCGAGGCGCCCCGGATGACGGCCAGCCGGGACCTCGCGATCCCCCGGGCGATGACGGCGCCGTGCCAGGGCGGGGTGGCCGGGTCCTCCGACCCCGCGATCACCAGGGTGGGCGCGGTGATCGCGGCCAGATCGGGACGCAGGTCCATCGCCCACGATGGCCTCACAGCAGCCCGCGTACCCTTCGGGGTCGACACCGTCCAGGGTGGCGGCGAAGGCGGCCGGTACCGACGGATAGCGGGCCGCGAAGTCCGGCGTGAACCAGCGGCTCACCACCTGGGCGGAGAGGGGCGGCAGGCCGCCCGCCCGTACGGCCGCCGCCCGCCGCACCCACAGATCGGTGTCCGGGAAGCGGGCGGACGTGCAGCACACCGCGAGGGCGTCGATCCGCCCGGGTGCGTGGGCGGCCAGCCACATCCCGACCATCCCGCCCAGCGACACGCCGCAGTACGACGCGTGCTCCACCCCGAAGTCGTCGAGCAGGCGCAGCACGTCCGCGCCCAGGCCGGCGAGGGTGTACGGGCCCGGCGGGGCGGGCGAGCCGCCGTGCCCGCGGTGCTCGTAGCGAAGCAGCCGGAAGTGCTCCCCCAGCGCCGCGAGCTGGGGTTCCCACAGGTCCCGGGTGGTGCCCAGGGAGTTGCCGAGCACCAGCACCGGCGCGTCCCGTGGCCCGTCCAGGGTGGCGGCCAGGCGCACCGGGCCCGGCATCAGCTCAGACATCGAAGAAGACGGTCTCGTGCTCGCCCTGCAGGCGGATATCGAACTGGAAGCGGGTGTTATCGCCGGAGTCGGCCGCGGCGATGAGGGTGTCCCGGCGGGCGGGGTCGGCGATGGCGGACAGCACCGGGTCGCCGGCGTTCGCGTCCGCCTCGTCGGGGAAATAGAGGCGGGTCACCACCCGGTCCAGCAGGCCGCGGGCGAAGACGGTCACGTCCAGGTGCGGGGCCTCCTGGCCGCCGTCCGGGCCGGGCAGCGCGCCGGGCCGGAGCGTGATGATGTGGTAGCTGCCGTCCGGGCCGGTCGGGCAGCGGCCGAAGCCGCGGAACCCGGCCGGGCCCGCTGCGGCGCCCCGCGGGTCATCGGGATGATCGAAGCGGCCGTCCGGGTCGGCCTGCCACGTCTCGATCAGCCCGTCCGGGATGGGCAGGCCCTCGCCGTCCAGCAGCCGCCCGGTGATCGTGATCACGCCCGGGGTGTCCGCGGGCACCACGGCCGGGCCGTCCGGCCAGGGCAGCGCGATGGCCAGGAACGGCCCGACCGTCTGCGAAGGGGTGAGCGGGAGCCCGGTCACCGCCCGGCCTGCTTCCCGGCTGCGGGCGGCTCCTCGAACACGGTCGCGGCGCTGCCGCGCAGCACGATGTCCCATTCGAAGCCGAGCGCCCAGTCCGGTTCGGTCAGGCTGATGTCGAACCGGGAGATGAGCCGCTCGCGGGCCTTCGGGTCCGGGATCGAGTTGAAGATCGGGTCGTACTCGAAGAGCGGATCGCCAGGGAAGTACATCTGCGTGACCAGGCGCTGGGTGAAGGCCCGGCCGAGCAGCGAGAAGTGGATGTGCGCGGGCCGCCAGGCGTTGGGGTGATTGCGCCACGGATAGGCGCCGGGCTTGATGGTCACGAACCGGTACCGGCCCTCGGAGTCGGTCAGGCAGCGGCCCGCGCCGGAGAAGTTCGGGTCCAGCGGGGCCGGGTGGTTGTCCACCTGGTGCTGGTAGCGGCCGGACGCGTTGGCCTGCCAGATCTCCACCAGGGTGTCCGGGATGGCCCGCCCGTCGCTGTCCATGACCCGCCCGGTCAGGATGATCCGCTCGCCGAGTGGCTCGCCAGCGTGCTGGGTGGTCAGGTCGGCATCGGCGGGCGCGACCCGGCCCTCGCCGAGCAGCGGGCCGGTGACCTCGGTCAGGCCCTGGGGGAGCATCTGCAGCGGCTGGTGCGGCGCCCGCAGCGCCGTGGACCGGTAGCCCGGTGAGTCCAGCGGTGGGTGCAATCCCCGGGGCCGCTCGTACGAGGGCAGGATCAGCCCGGTGGGCGGGGATGGCGGGTGCGTGGTCATGGGGGCTGCGGCTCCTTCTAGCTCGGCTGGTCCGCCTTATTCTCACTGCTGCGAAGCTGGCTCATCGGTTCAGCTGGCCGGGTTATGCAGCTGGCTCATCGGCCCGTGTGCAGCTGGCGCAGTGCGGTGAGCTCGGCCGCGGTAGGCGGTTCGAGCACCATCAGCGAATCCGACACCGCGAGTTCCCAGCCGGTCTTGGCCCGGACGTCGTCCACGGTCACCCCCGGATACAGCCCGGTCAGCGTGAGCTCGCACGTCGCCGGGTCCGGCTCGAGGATGCCCAGATCGGTGATGACCTTCCGGGGGCCCGCGCCGGCCAGTCCCAGGCGCTCCCGGGATCCGGCCCCGTCCCCGAATCCGACCGAGGTCACAAAGTCCACCCGGTCCACGAACGACCTGCGGCTCTGCCGGACCACCACGATCACCTCGCGGCACGACGCGGCGATCTCCGGGGCGCCGCCGGCGCCGGGCAGCCGGACCGAGGGCTGGGCGTAGTCGGCGCCGATCACCGTGGTGTTGATGTTCCCGAACTTGTCGATCTGGGCCGCGCCGAGGAAGCCGACCGCGATCCGGCCGGGCTGGAGCCAGTAGTTGAAGATCTCCGGCACGCTCACCACGGCGTCGGCGGTCTCGGCGAGGATCCCGTCGCCGATGGACAGCGGCAGCCGGTCCGGCTTGGCCCCGATCGTGCCCGATTCGTAGATGAGCACGAGGTTCGGCGCGTGCGTGGCGCGGGCCAGGTTCGCGGCGGCGCTGGGCAGCCCGATGCCCACGAAACAGGTCATGCCGTCGTGCAGGGCGCGGGCCGCGCAGGCCGTCATCATCTCGTCGGCGGTGAAGGCGGCCGGGTCCGCCGTCACCGGTGACGCTGCCCCGGTGGCGTTCATGACCCACATCCTCCCTCGCCGGCCCCGGCGCCGGCCAGCGAGCCCGCCTCGCCGCGCACCTCCTCGGCCAGCCAGCGGCTGAACCGGTCCCGGTCCCGGCTGATCACGTCCCAGGCCTGGTAGAAGTCGTTGTCGCGGGCGGAGTAGCCCAGCGCGTACGAGGGATGCGATCCGCCAGGCGCCGCGGCCACGTAGCTGACGACCCAGGCGGGCAGCACGATCGCCCCCGGCTCCGGGCGCCAGCTCATCCACGATCTCCTCGACCGTGACGACCGACCGCCGGGCGCTGAGCACGGCTTCCTTCTGCACCCCGGTGATCCCCCACAGCTGGACGTTCCCGGCCCGGTCGGCGCGCTGGGCGTGGATGACCGCCACGTCCGGGTTCAGCGCGGCCACGGCGGTCAGCCGCTCGCCGGTGAACGGGCAGGTGACGGACCGGATGGCGGGCTGCCCATCCAGGCCCGGCAGGCCTTCCAGGCCGGTGCCGCTGTAGCCGCGCAAGATCGCGAACGGCACTCCCGAGGCGCCTGCCACGTAGCGGTTGGCCATCCCCGCGTGGCTGTGCTCCTCCAGCTGGAGTGGTCCCGGCCACGCATTTTCCACCGCGTCCCGGAACCGGTGCAGCGAGCCCACCCCGGGATTGCCGCCCCAGGAAAAGATGAGCCGGCTGGCGCAGCCCGCCCCGATGAGCTGGTCATAGAGCACATCCGGGGTCATCCGGATGAGGGTCAGGTCACGCCGGCGCTGCCGGATGATTTCCCGCCCGGCCGCGAACGGGATGAGGTGAGTGAATCCCTCCATGGCGACCGAATCCCCGTCGTGGACGGCCCGTGCGACGGCATCGGCCAGTGAAACGATCTCCGCCATATCCTCCTGCCCTGCGCAACAAACACCGGCAGCGAACAGCTGCGGCAAACACCCGCAGCGGACACCCGCGCTTCCCCGACACCATAATGACCATGTGGTCGCGATAAGTACAGCCGTTCGTCATACGGACACCCGCGGCGGGGCTGACCCCGCTCCTCGCGGCCCAGCTCAGCCGGTTTCCGGCAGCACTTCCCGGGCGATCGCGAACGCCCGGTTCACCGCGGGGACCCCGGCGTACACGGCCGTGTGCAGCAGCACCTCGCGGATCTGGTCGGGGGTCACGCCATTGCGCAGCGCGGCCCGCAGGTGCATGGCCAGCTCGTGCTCCTGCCGGAGCACGACGAGCGCGGTGAGCGTGATCATGCTCCGCTCGGCCCGGGACAGTCCCGGCCGGGACCAGATCTCACCCCACGCATACCGGGTGATGAAGTCCTGGAACGGCTCGGTCAGCGGGGTGGTCGAGGCCACCGCGCGGTTGACGTGCTCGTCACCCAGGACCTCGCGGCGGACCCTCATTCCCTGCGCGGCGCGCTCAGCATCGTCCATGGTTCCGCCCTTTCCCAGCTCAGTCAGACGGCCGCTGGCCCGGCTCGCCTCACGGTTCAGCGCAGCGACGCCGCGCCGGCCAGGAAGCCTAGCTGGCGGCCTGGGTGTGCGCGGCCAGGGCCGCGTCCACGAACTCCGCGGCCGCACCCAGGTACCCGGCCGGGTCCAGGGCGGCGGTGACCTGCCCGGGGGTGACCCCGGCCTCGGCGAGCCGGCCGGCGTCCAGCCGGTCCGCCAGCGCCTCGCCCAGCGTCCGGCCCTCCGCGACGGCGGCGGCGCTGGCCTCCGCCAGCAGGTCGTGGGCGGCGGTGCGGCCCAGCGCGGGCGCCAGCAGCGACGCGACGTGCTCGGCCATCGGGAAACCGCCGGCCGCATCGAGGTTGCGCCGCATCCGGCCCGGGATCGGGCTCCAGGCCGCCGAGCAGATCCGCGGCCCAGGACGCGGCGGAGCCGGTGAGCCGGAGCAGATCCGCCAGCGGCTCCCACTCCGCGTGCCAGGCACCGGCCGCGCGCTGGTGCTCCTGCTCCGCGGCGGCGACGAGCGTGGCGACCAGCCCGGGGACCTGCCGGGTGCAGCCGAGGACGGCGATGGAGGCGACCGGGTTCCGCTTCTGCGGCATGGCCGACGACCCGCCGCGGCGCTCGCCTCCGCCCTCGGCGACCTCGCCGACCTCGGACTGGGCCAGCAGGGTGACGTCCCGGGCGATCTTGCTGAGCACCCCGGTCACGCCTGCGCACGCGCCGGCGATCTCGGTGATCCGCAGCCGGTCGGTGTGCCACGGCAGGGTGGGCGCGCGCAGGCCCAGTTCCGCGGCCAGCAGCGCCGCGACCTCGGGCCCGCGGCCACCGAGCGCGGACAGGGTGCCCGCGGCCCCGCCGAACTGGACCGCGAGCCGGCTGGCCGCGACCCGGTCCAGCGCGGTCGCGGCCTCGTCCAGGCCGGTCAGCCAGCCCGCCGCGACGAGGCCGAAGGTGACCGGCACGGCCTGCTGGAGCAGGGTCCGGCCGATCATGATGGTGTCCCGGTGCACCGCCGCCAGGCGGGCCGCGGCGGCGGCCGCGGCAGCCAGGTCGTCCGAGATCACCCCCAGCGACTGCCGGGCGAGCAGCATGGCCGCGGTGTCGATGATGTCCTGGCTGGTCGCGCCCTGGTGCACCGCGCCGGCCGGGCCGGCGGGCAGCGTCCGGGTCAGCGCCCGGACCAGCGCGGGCACCGGGTTGCCGGTCAGCGCGGCCTGCCGGCCCAGTTCCGCGGCGTCGAACGCCTCGGCCCGGGCCGCCGCGGTGACCGCCGCACCCGCGCCCGGCGGGGCCATCCCGGCCTGCTCGAGCGCCCGGGCCAGGGCGGCCTCAGTGTCCAGCATCGCCTGAAGCCACGCCTGGTCGGAGGTGTCCACGGCGCCACGGCCGAACACCCCGTCGAAGAGCCCCTGGGAAGTGTGCACCGCCTGCTCCTGCGAATGTCCGCGCGTCTTCGGGCTGCCTGCCCGGCCCACCCTAGCGGCCGGGTGCCCGCGTTCCCCGGTCCCGGGCCATGATTCACGCCCGCTGCGCGCGGACAGATTGACACCGCAGAGCGGACCGATTGACACTGTCAGAGTGGGACGGCGCCCGGACCCAGACCACTGCGCCCAGGGAGGGTAGATGGGCCCGGCTACCTCCGCGCGGTCGCGCCGCCGGGTCGAGCGGCCCGGGCTGCTGGTGGTCAACCTGGCCGCCTGCTGGCTGCTGCTCGTTCAGTACCTGCTCGGCATGGTGGCCAACCTCTACGTCACCCTGCCCGGCCGTCATCCAGGTTCCGGCGCCCGCAACTACCTCGCCGGCGTCACATCCGGCCTGGCCTGGGTCATCCCGCACGGTCCGGGCTGGGTCGCCGCGCACGCCGCGCTCGGCCTGGCCCTGGTCGTGGCCGCCTTCGCGGTGCTCGCCCGTACCTGGAAACGGGGCGGCCGCCTGGCCACCGGCCTGGCCGCGCTGGGCGCGGCCGCCATCCTGGGTGCCGGTTTCAACGGGGCCAGCTTCCTCAACTACGGCCATGACTTCAGTTCCATGATCATGGCGGGGCTGTGGGCACTGGCTCTGGCCTGCTACCTCACCGGGCTGTACCTGGGCGCCCGGGACCAGGGTGCCGCCGGCCGTTAGGGACGGGGCCGCGGATCGTCGAGCGCGGCGAAGATCAGCCCGCCGATCAGCGCCATGTTCTTGTGGAACTGAATCCGCTGCAGCTTGCGGGTCTCCGGGTCCTCGATCACCCAGAATGAGTGCCCGGCCAGCGTGGTGGGAATCAGCGAGCCGGCCAGGACCAGGGCGGACAGCCGCGGCGCCTGGCCCAGCGCCAGCAGCGTCCCGGCCACCACCTGCACGGCCGCGTTCCCCCGGACGACCAGTTCGTCGTCTTCAGGCAGCGGAACCATGGTGCGGACCCTGGCCAGCACGGGCGCGGCCAGATCGACGCGCCCGCCAGGCGCCCGGAAGGCGTCCAGGCCGAGCAGGACATAGGTGGATCCGGTGAGGAAGCGGGCCGCCGGGCGCAGCGGCGCCAGCAGGTGCAGGGTCCTGGTCATGATGCCTCGATAACCGTGCGGGGGAATCTCGGTCAGCAGGACTGTACGCGCCGGGCTGGCCACAGCGGGGGCTTCGTGGCTTATCGTCTCCTGTATGACCGTGCAATCGCCTCTGCAGGGTGGCCCGGGCCTGGCCCAGGTACGCCGCCTCGTCACCGAGATCCCCGGACCGTGCTCGCGCGAGCTGCTGGCCCGCCGCGAGGCCACCGTGGCCCGCGGGGTCAGCCATGTCCTCCCGGTGTTCATCAGCGCCGCCGGCGGCGGCGTGCTCATCGACGTGGACGGCAACTCGCTGATCGACTTCGGCTCGGGGATCGCCGTCACGTCGGTAGGCAACAGCGCGCCCCGCGTCGCGGCCGGGATCCGTGAGCAGGCCGACCGGTTCACCCATACCTGCTTCATGGTCACCCCGTACGAGGGGTACGTGGCGGTCTGCGAGGAGCTGGCCCGGCGGACCCCCGGCGATCACGACAAGCGCTCGGCGCTGCTCAACTCCGGCGCGGAAGCGGTGGAGAACGCGGTCAAGATCGCCAGGCACGCCACCGGCAGGCCCGCGATCGTCGCGTTCGACCACGCCTACCACGGCCGGACCAACCTGACCATGGCGCTGACGGCCAAGAACATGCCGTACAAAGACAAGTTCGGGCCGTTCGCCGGGGAGGTCTACCGGATGCCGATGGCCTACCCGCTGCGCTGGCCGGGCGGCCCCGAGGCGTGTGCCGCGAACGCGCTCGAGGTGATCACCGGGCTGATCCACACCCAGGTGGGCGAGGACAACGTGGCCGCGGTGCTGATCGAGCCGATCCAGGGTGAGGGCGGCTTCATCGTGCCGCCAGATGGCTTCCTGCCCGGGCTGGCCGAGTTCTGCCGGGAGCACGGCATCCTGCTCATCGCCGACGAGATCCAGACCGGGTTCTGCCGGACCGGCGACTGGTTCGCCTCCGATCACGAGGGCGTGGTGCCCGATCTGGTCACCACGGCCAAGGGAATCGCGGGCGGGCTGCCGCTGGCCGGGGTCACCGGGCGGGCCGAGATCATGGACTCGGTCCACGTGGGCGGCCTCGGCGGCACCTACGGCGGGAATCCGGTGGCCTGCGCGGCTGCGCTCGGGGCCATCGAGACCATGGATGCCGAGGACCTGCCGGGCCGGGCCCGCCGGATCGGCGAGATCATGCTGCCCAGGCTGCACAAACTGGCCGAGGCCTACCCGGTCATCGGCGACGTGCGGGGCCGCGGGGCGATGATCGCCATCGAACTGGTCCGCCCGGGCACCCTCGAGCCCGCCGCGGACACCGCGGCCCAGGTGGCCAGGGCCTGCCACACCGCGGGCCTGGTCGTGCTGACCTGCGGGACGTTCGGGAACGTGCTGCGCTTCCTGCCCCCGCTGGTGATCGGGGAGCAGTTGCTGGAAGAAGGCCTGTCCATCCTGGAGGACGCCTTCGCCGCGCTCTGACCAGACCCCTGAGCGTTACATGACCGTGCCTTGACGTGCCCGGGCCCTCCGCAGTTACTGGTGAGTAGATCACCACGGCGCTGTCAAGGAGGACCCGTGCGCCATCGAGCCCCCCGCTCCCGTTCCGCCGCTTCCTCTCTGGTCGCCGCCGCTGCCGCGCTCGCCGCGGCGGCGCTGCCCATACTGGTCCCCGCCCAGGCCAGCGCCCAGGCCGGGGTGCACTACGTGGCGCTCGGCGACTCGTACTCCTCCGGCGTCGGGGCAGGGAGCTACATCGGCTCCAGCGGGTCGTGTGACCGGAGCACCAACGCCTACCCGGCTCTGTGGGACGCCGCAAACCAGCCCGCCTCGTACGTGTCCGAGGCCTGCTCGGGCGCGACCACCGCGACCGTGCTCAGCTCCCAGCTGTCCGCGCTCAGCGCGGCCACCACCCTGGTGTCCATCACGGTCGGCGGCAACGACGTCGGCTTCTCCTCGGTGATGGAGACCTGCGTGCTGGAGTCCACGAGCAGCTGCGTCAGCGCCGGTGAACCACGCGGAGTCCCTGACCGCCTCCCAGCTGCCGGGCGAGCTGGACTCGGTGCTGGGCGCCATCATGGCGGACGCCCCGAAGCGCCCGGGTCGTGGTGCTCGACTACCCGGAGCTGTACGACCTGTCCAAGTCCTCCTTCTGCATCGGCCTGAGCACGACCGACCGCACCGACCTCAACCAGGGGGCGGACCAGCTGGACAGCCGATCCAGGCGGCCGCGGCCCACCACGGTGACGTGTTCGCCGACGTGCGCGGCGACTTCACCGGGCACGAGATCTGCGATTCCAGCAGCTGGCTGCACTCGGTCAACTTCCTGGACATCTCGGAGTCCTACCACCCCACGGCGTCCGGCCAGTCCGGCGCCTACGAGCCGGTCTTCAGCAAGCTACGCGGGCTGACCGAACCGGCCGCGCGGCGCGGGCGGGCCTCCACCGCCCGCCCGCGCCTGCAGGATCACCAGGTCGGTATGGGCGGCGTTAAGGCAACATCGCCGATCGCCGGGGTGCGGGTCGCGGTCAGGCCGGCCTGATCGGCCAGCAGCGCGAACTCGGCCGAGTTGACCACGGCCGCGCCGCCCGGGTCGTTGTTGAAATACACGTACACGTCGGCACGGGAAAGGTGGGCCTCGCGGATCCGCTCGACCCAGGTCTGCAGCGCCTGCTCCCCATACCGGGGCCAGGGGTCCGCCGCCCCTTCGTGAAACCGCAAGAACCCCCAGCTAGCCGTCCGCCACAGCGGCGTAACCGGCCGCCCAAGCCGGTCTGCCCAGCACAGGGCCGCGTCGTGCCCGGCCAGGACCTGCCGCACCTCATCCGTCCACCAGGTCTCATGCCGCGGCTCCACCGCGATCCGCAGCACCTCCGGCCCGTCTCCCCGGACCGCTGGCCAGGCACCCCGGAATTCTCCCAGGCACGCGTCGAGCAGCCCCGGATCCGCCTGGAAGGTAGGCGGCAACTGGACCAGGATCGGCCCCAGCTTCGGCCCCAGCCCGGACGCCGCCCCCAGGAGCCGGGCCACGGGTTCAGCCGGATCGCGCAGCTTCCGCACATGCGTCAGATACCGGCTCGCCTTCACCGCCATCACGAAATCGTCGGGCGTCCGCTCCCGCCACCCCTCGAACGTCTCCCGGGTGGGCAGCCGGTAAAACGAGCCGTTATTTTCCACCGTCATGTACTGCGTGGCGTAATGCTCCAGCCACCGCCGCTGCGCCACCCCCGCCGGATACAACCCCCCGCGCCAGTCCTTGTACTGCCACCCCGAAGTCCCGATCAGCACACCCATGCCGTCCATGTACCCCGTGGGCGCGGGACATGCGCTGCGGGCCTGCGAGCACGAGCGATGGCGAAGCCGAGCGGGCGCGGGCGATATGGCGAAGACGAGCGGGATGTGGGCGATATGGCGAAGACGAGCGGGGTGTGGGCGATGGCGAAGCCGAGCGGGGGTGTGGGAGGCCTTTCTCCCGGCGCTTATCTGCGCCGGGAAAAGGCCGGCCACGCCCCCGCGCCCCAGCGGATACCTACTTATTCACCGGAAACCCCAGCGACACGCCCCCGTGCGAAGGATCGAGCCAGCGGGAGGTCACGGCCTTGCCCCGGGTGTAGAAGTGCACGCCCTCAGTCCCATGCACATGCGTATCCCCGAACAGCGAGGCCTTCCACCCCCCGAACGAGTAATAAGCCATCGGCACCGGGATCGGCACGTTCACCCCGACCATCCCAGCCTCCACGTCGAACACGAACCGCCGGGCCGCTCCCCCGTCATTGGTGAAGATCGCGGTCCCGTTCCCGTAGGGATTGTCGCTGACCAGCCGGACCGCGTCCGCGTAGGTGGACGCCCGGACCACGGACAGCACCGGGCCGAAGATCTCGTCGGTGTAGGCGGCCATGGCCGGGGTGACGTGATCCAGGACGCTGGGCCCGAGCCAGAAGCCGCCCTCGCCGCCGCCGATAACCGGGTGCACCCGCCCGTCCACGGCCAGCGTGGCGCCCTCGCGGACCCCGGAGTCCAGGTAGGAGGCGACCTTGTCCCGGTGGGCCCCGGTGACCAGCGGCCCCATCTCCGAACGCTCGTCGGAGCCCGGCCCCACCCGCAGCCGCGCCACCCGCTCAGTGATCTTGGCGACCAGTTCGTCGCCGACCGAGCCGACCGCGACCAGCACGGACACGGCCATGCAGCGCTCACCCGCGGAGCCGAACCCCGCGGACACCGCGGCGTCCGCGGCCAGGTCGAGATCTGCGTCCGGCAGCACGACCATGTGGTTCTTGGCCCCGCCCAGCGCCTGGACGCGCTTGCCCGCCCCGGTGCCGGTCTCGTAGACGTAGCGGGCGATCGGGGTTGACCCGACGAAGCTCACCGCGCGGACGTCGGGGTGCCCCAGCAGCGCGTTGACCGCTTCCTTGTCCCCCTGCACCACGTTGAACACGCCGTCGGGCAGGCCCGCTTCCGCCCACAGCTGGGCCAGCAGCAGCGACGCCGAGGGGTCCTTCTCCGAGGGCTTGAGCACGAAGGTGTTCCCGCAGGCGATGGCGATAGGGAACATCCACATCGGCACCATGGCCGGGAAGTTGAACGGGGTGATCCCGGCCACCACCCCGAGCGGCTGCCGGATCGAGTAGGCGTCCACGCCGGTCGAGACGTTCTCGGAGAATCCGCCCTTGAGCAGATGCGGGATGCCGCAGGCGAACTCGACGACCTCCAGGCCCCGGGCCACTTCGCCGGCCGCGTCGCCGGCCACCTTGCCGTGCTCGGCGCTGATCAGCGCGGCCAGCTCACCGGTGCGCTTGGCCAGCAGCTCGCGGAAGGCGAACAGCACGCCGGCCCGCTTGGCCAGGGATGCGGCGCGCCAGCCAGGGAAGGCCTTGGCCGCGGCGGCGACCGCGTCGCCGGTGACCGCGGCCGAGGCGAAGTCCACGGTCCCGGTGACCTCGCCGGTGGCCGGGTCGTAGATGTCGCCGCGCCGATCGGCGGCGCCCGCCCAGGGCTGCCCGCCGATCCAGTGCGTGACGTGCTTGACCGGGTCGGTCACTCTGCCTCCGCCTCCTCGTTCACCGCGCGCAGCGCGTCGGCCAGGATGCCCAGGCCCTCCTTGGCCTCGGCCTCGGACAGGTTCATCGGCGGGGCCATCCGGAGCGTGTGCCCGTACAGGCCGCCCTTCCCGATGAGCAGGCCGCGTTCGCGGGTCTCCTCCAGCATCCGGGTGGCCAGCGCCGGGCTGGGCGCCCCGGTCGCGGGGTTGACCAGGTCAACGGCGAACATCAGGCCCTTGCCACGGACCTCGCCGACCGCGCTGAGCGGCGCGGCCGCCTCGCGCAGCCCGCCGATGAGCACGCTGCCCAGCTCGGCCGCGTTCCGCTGCAGATCGTGGGAGAGCACGTAGTCGAGGGTCGCGTTGGCGGCGGCGGTGGACAGCGGGTTGCCGCCGAAGGTGGAGATGCCGTTGCCGGGCAGCCCGTCCATCAGGTCACCGCGGGCGATCACGCCGCCGATGGCCATCCCGTTGCCGAGGCCCTTGGCGAAGGTGATGATGTCGGGGGTCACGCCGTGCGCGCCGATGCCCCAGAAGTGTTCCCCGGTCCGGCCCCACGCGGTCTGCACCTCGTCGGAGATGAACAGCGCGCCGCGCTCCCGCAGGACCGTGGCGTACTCGCCGAGCAGCCCGTCCGGCGGCATGGTGAACCCGCCGACGCCCTGCACGGGCTCGGCGATCAGGCAGGCCACGTCCCCGGCGGTCGCGGTGGTCAGCACGTGCCGCAGGTCCTGGACGCACGCGGCGGTGTACTGCGCGTCGTCCAGCCCGGCGAAGGCGGGCAGCTGGCGGTCGGTGCCGTGCAGGTAGTGCACGTTGAACGGGGCCAGCTGCGAGGCCTTCCATGCGCCGTTGCCGGTGATGGCCACGGCGCCGAAGGACCGGCCGTGATAGCTGTTGCGCAGCGCCAGTACCTGGTTGGACCGGCGGGCGGCGGTGGCCAGCATCAGCGCGGTCTCGTTGGCCTCGGTGCCGGAGTTGGTGAAGAACACCTTGGCGTTCTCGATCCCCGACAGCCGGGCCAGCTTCTCGGCCAGCTCCACCTGGTTGCGGATCAGGTACAGGGTGGAGGTGTGCACGATCCCGGTGTCGAGCTGGCGCTGGACCGCCGCCCGGACCTCGGGCACGTCGTAGCCCAGCATGTTGGTCAGGATCCCGCAGAAGAAGTCCAGGTAGGTGCGGCCGGAGGCGTCGGTGACGCGGCTGCCGCTGCCGCTGGTGAGTTCCAGCGGCTCGGAGTAGTAGAGCGCGACCCAGTTAGGGATGACGCGGCGGTGCCGCTCGTGAAGTTCCGACATCCCCCCAGTGTGGCCGACGGACCCTCGCCCGATGCCCGACACACTGTCACGAATAACCCCCCGATCCTGACACTATGACCAGCACCGCTCCGTAAGCTGGTCAATACAGCCTCGGAGAGGGTGGCGGATGCCGACGGTACGGGAGGTTCTGCAGCTGGCCGTGGTGCGGCGCGGGCAGCCGCAGGTGGTGGCGGCGGCCGGCGGGCTGGACCGGCCGGTGCGCTGGGTCCACGCGATCGAGTTCGCCGACGCGGCCCGGCTGCTGCGCGGCGGCGAGCTGGTGCTCACCACCGGGATCGCGCTGCCGGACGAGGAGGCGCTCATCGGCGCCTACGTGGCCGGGCTGGCCGGGGTGGGGGTGAGCGCCCTGGCGGTCGAACTCGGCCGCAAGTACACCGGCGGGCTGCCCGCCGCCTTCGTCGCCGCCGCCGAGGACCAGGGGCTGCCGCTGGTCGTGTTCACCCGCGAGGTCCCGTTCATCGAGATCACCGAGGCCGTGCACGCCCTGATCATCGACGATCAGCTGGAGCAGCTGCGGGCCTCGGCCCGGCTGCACGAGGTGTTCACCGACCTGGCCGTGGCCGGCGCCGGACCGGCCGGGCATCCTCCGCGAGGCCGCGCTGCTGGCGGGCCGGCCGCTGATCCTGGAAGACCTGTCGCACCACGTGCTCGCCTGCGAGTCCGCCGGGACCGATCCGGCCGCCCTGCTGGCGGACTTCGGGGCCCGTTCCGCCGCGGTGCCGTCCGCGCCGCGCACCGCCTATCACCCCGGTCCGGGCTGGCTGGTCACCACCGTGGGGGCCCGCGGCGAGGACTGGGGCCGGGTCATCCTGGTCTGCGACGGGCCGCCTGGCCCGGTGGACACCGTGCTGGTCGAGCGGGCGGCCACCACGCTCGCGCTGGGCCGGCTGCTGGCCCGCCAGCAGGAAAGCCTGGAACGGCAGGCGCACCGCACGCTGATCAGCATCCTGCTGGCCCAGCCCGACGCCGACCCGGACGAGATGGCCGCCCAGTGCCGGGCGCTGGGGGTGCCGGTCACCGGACGGCAGCTGATCACCGCGGTGATCAGGTCACCGGACGGCGGGGCCGGCCTGCTGGCCCAGGCCCGCGTCCTGGACCTGGCTGAGGCGCTCGCGGACGCGTGCCGCACCGAGCGGATCCCCGCGCTGGTCGGCTCGCTGGATGACGTGCGGGCGGGCGCGCTGCTGTCGGCCGGGGCCGGGGCCGACCCGGAGCAGGTGCTGGCCGGGGTGTGCGCGGCGGCCCGGCTGGCCCTGGCCCGCCGGGCCCGGCGGCCCTACGGGATGCCCAGCGGGGAACCGGTGATCGGCGTGGGAACACCCGCGAGCAGCATGCGGGAGGCCCGGCGCTCCCTGCTGGAGGCACGGCAGGTCGCGGACGCGGCCGCGGACAGCTCTCAGGCCCAGGATGGCGGAGCCCGGGACGGCCGGCCCTTCTACCGCCTGGCCGACCTGCGGCTGCGCGGCCTGCTCTCGCTACTCGGCGGGGACGCCCGGCTGGCCACGTTCGTGGACCGGGAACTGGGACCGCTGCGCGATTATGACGCCGATCACGGCACCGACCTGACCGGCGTGCTGGCCGCCTACCTGGCGGCGGGGGGCAACAAGGCGGAGGCCGCCGGGCGGGCGCACCTGGCCCGGCCCACCCTGTATGAACGGCTGCGGCACATCGAGCGCATCCTCGGGGTCAGCCTCGACTCGGCCGAGTCACGCACCTCGCTGCATGTCGCCCTGCTGATCGCGGCTCGGTCGGCTCAGCCGCCGGAAGCATGAGCCGTTCTGGTCAGGCGACTCTTACTTTCCAGACATTCAGGCGGCCGTCCTGACAACCGCTGCGCCCGGCAGGCCGTCCACTCCAGTGGATCACGTGAGCAGGCCGCATGGCTGAGGCCACCCCGCACAGGCCATCCGGGAGAGGGGAGCCGCGGCGCCGATGGTTATCGCGACCGGACGCAGGCGAGCACATGCGGGAACGGGATCGTGCACCAAATGCACCTGCTCCCGGTTCGAGGGACACGGAAGCATCTGCGAGAACGAGAACTGCAAGCACCATTACGACGAGCACAACATCGCCTGGCCGCGGGGCCGGGACCTGATCTGGTCGTTAGCGAACACCGATCGCCTCCCGGTCGGATAGCCAGTCGCGCCGGGCCACGCCCCGGCTGTCCAGGCCAGGCTAGGCGCTGGTTCCGCTCGCGGGCTGGCCGCCGTTGAGGAAGTCGGTGATCGCGGTCTCGAACTGCGGCGTGGCGATGGCGGTGCCGTGGTTGCCGGGCAGCATGATGTACCGGCCGTTTCCCAGGGCGCTGGCCAGCGCCTCGGCCGTGTCGTTGTGGCCGTCCTCGGCGCCGGTCAGGACGAGCGTGGGCACCGTGATGCGGGCGAGTTCCGCCAGCGGGGTGTCGGCGAACGTATCGAGCACGTGGACCAGCGCGACCGGATCGCCGCCGCTGGCGGTGATCCAGTCTTCCATCGCCTGCTCCGGGGATCCGGGGTCGAACGTGCCGAAGTGGGTGAGGACGTGCCGGAAGTGACCGCCGCGTCCGACGGTGTGGCTCACCGCCTCCAGTCCCTGCCCGCCCACGATCGCGCGGCGGGGAGTCGCCCCGCGGGCCAGCAGCCGGATCACGGTGCGCCCGCCCAGCGAGTAGCCGCCGAGGTCGTAGCCGGTCAGCCCGAGGTGTTCGATCAGGGCGAGTCCGTCGTCGGCCAGCGCGTCGGGCGGGTAGGCGGCGGGGTCGTGCGGCCGGGCGCTGTCGCCGTGGCCGCGAAGGTCCGGCAGGATGACGCGGTAGCCCTGCCCGGCCAGCCTCCCGGCGATCCCGGCCTCGACCATGACCATGGCGCTGCCGAGATATCCGTGGATCATGATCAGGGGCCGGCCTTCCCCGAGCTCACGGTAGGCGAGCTGGACGCCATCGCGGCCGCGGAAATGGCGGACGGGAATCTCAGTCATATGCGTAGCCTGCCAAAGCCCCGCCCGTGGGCAGCTAGCTTCGTCATCACCGCCTTTCGCCGTGGATGCCGTGAACGACATGATCCGCGCACTCCCCGGCCGGGCCAGGCAGCTCGATGAACAGCTCGTCAAGGTCGTCGGTCATGACCAGGTGCGGGTGCACCACCGGGGAAATCGCCTTCGCGACGAACCGCTCACGTCGGCCGGGGTAATACTCCGTCGTGATCAGGTAGCCCGGTGCCTGCGCGGCGATGGCCGCTAACTGCTCGCCGACACGCCTGGCCGCAAACAGCCTCGCCCTCTCGTGCTCAAGCAGGTCGCGCAGGGCGTTGTTCTCGTGGCCATCAGGCATCGTGCTCACCGCCCCGGACGGATGCGCCGCGAAGCCAGCCAGCGGCCTGGGCTAGTTCGGCCGAGAGGCTGTCGAGCTGCGTCGCCAGCTGAGGCCAGCCGTCGCAGCTCTCTGACACGCGGGCACAGATCGCGGCGAGGTCCACCACGGCCTGCTGCGCGGTCCCCCGTACTGCCTCACGGGCCATGGAGGCATCCAGGTCCTTCACCGCACGGTCCCTGGGGCGCGGAGCGGGATGGCTTGATAGCTCACAGGCTGGGTCCCCTCCTCGGGAAGGATCTGGCCGAGGGTCTTGATGGTGTCCGCGCACCCTCAGGTCCGCTGCTGGCTTGTGGTTGCGACGCTACCGCCTTATGTAGGCCGACGTCTACCTACGTATGGCAACAGAGAGCCTCGTTGCTGGTCAGCTACCTTTTCTGATCATGGACATGCCCGAGATCAACAGGCGAGGCGCAGTGCCGCCGCATCGCCAGATCGCGGCATGGCTTCGCACTCGCATCGAGGCGGGCGAATTCCGGCCCGGCGAGGATCCACTGCCCAGCGAGAAGGACCTCGTGGACTTGTTCGGAGTGGCCCGCGATACCGCACGGAGAGCCGTTCAGGTCCTGCGCGACGAGGGCCTGGTCGAGACGATCCCGCATCGCGGCACCTACGTCCTGCCCGAGGGTGGGCGGCCGCGCTAGATATCTGGCCGCCTCCCCCAGCACGCAGGACGCGAGTCCTAGCAAATGCGTACTTCAGCTTGGCCGAGGAACGGCGTGGCTACTGCCGGGTCGCGGCCGTCGCCCGGCATAGGTCGCGGATCGCCGCGAGGTCGCTCTGCGCGGCCAGGCCCGCGTGGTAGACACGCAGCTCGGTGGCGCCGGCCGCGCGGACCGCCTCGGCCTGCGCGGGCAGGGTCTCCGGATGGCCGCCCAGGCCGGCCACCGCCTGCAGGACGGCGGCGATCGCAGAACCCGGCGGCGCAGCCGCCGCGGTCCGGGCGACCAGGTCCGGGGCGGTGACCGGGTCCCCGCAGCTCAGCACCACGCCGTCCGCGCCGCCCGGCCCGCACAGGACGGCCAGGTCGTAGCCGGGGTTCGCGCCGACAGCGCGCGGATCAGGGTGGGAGTGCACCAGCACAGGCTGGCCGGGTGCGGCCGCGCGGACCGCGGCGAGGACCCCGGCGAGCAGCCGCCCGGAGGCGGCCGCACGAGCCGCGTCGACCATCGCGCCGACGTCGCCGGGCAGCGCCGGGCCGCCGTCGGCGGCCGCCCGGACCAGGGCGGCCAGCTCGGCCGGGTCCGCCCCTGCCTCCCGGTACGCCGAGGCGCACGCCCCGCAGAAGCACAGCGAGAGCAGCCAGTCCCGGGCGCCCCCGGCTGAGCCGCCCGTCTTGTCGTGCGCACTGCCGTGCTCGAAGCCGTACCAGCCGCACGCCTCCAGCTCGATCGCGTCCACGCCGGCCAGGGCGGCGGCCTCCGCGGCGAGCAGCGCCGCGTACTCGCGCACCGCGTCAGCACCAGCGCACAGGGCCCAGGGATACACGTCCCCGAACGCGTTGCGCACCGAGCACTCCCCCGCACCGGCGAGCCGGGAGTTGTGCGTGACCACCACCCAGGCGGTGACGGGCAGACCCGCGGCCCGCAGCGCGGCCGCGGCGCGCTCGAACGTGCCCGGGCCGTCGTCACCCGGAGCGGCGCCAACCGGACGGAGCCGGGCGCCACGCCAGCGGGCCGGATCGGGCTGGAAGTAGATCCCGGCGTCCCGGGTGACGATCCGGTGCCCCGGATGATGCGGGGTTACCGCGCGCACCGCGTGGTACGCGGCGGCCAGCGTGACCCCGCTCAGCCCCAGCCCGGCGAGGCGGTCCGCGGCGGCGGGGTCGCCGTCCACGTCCCATGGGTAGAGATACGCCCCGGTCCGCACTATCCGAGGGCCCGCAGCGCCCCGGGCAGCAGCTCATCGGGGAAGTCCTGGTAGGTGACCGGGACCAGCCAGCGGCGGATCGCGGTCGCGCCAACCGACGTGTAGTGCGGGCTCGTGGTCGCGGGGAACGGGCCGCCGTGGTGCTGGGCCCAGGTCACCGCGACGCCGGTGGGCCAGCCGTTCCAGATCACCCGGCCCACGGTGCGGGTGAACACGTCGGCCACCGGGGCCGCGGCGGCCAGGTCAGCGGCGGACGCCGGGTCGGCGTGGATGCTCCCGGCCAGGTTGCCGCCCAGGCGGCCGAGCACCGGCAGCAGGGCGTCCACCGACGGGTACGTGATCACCAGCCCGGCCGGCCCGAACCGCTCCCCGGCCAGGTCCGGCAGCCCGGCCGCGAAGTCGTCCAGGCTGGTCAGGAACGCCTGCGGGGTGGCCGCCCACGGGCCCTCACCGGGCTGCCCGGTGGCCAGCGGGGTGACCGCGGGGTGCGCCGGCCAGCGCGGCGGCGGCCGCGTCGTAGGACTCGTGGATCCGCTCAGACAGCATCGGGGCGCCCGCGGTGGCCTGGACCGCGCCGGCGATGGCCGCGCGCAGGCCCTCGTCATCGGGGATGAACAGCAGCCCGGGGTTGGTGCAGAACTGCCCGGCCCCGAGGGTGAGCGACGCGGCGTAGCCGGTGGCGGTCTCGGCGGTGCGGCCCGCGGCCGCACCGGGCAGGACCACGGCGGGGTTGACCGAGCCCAGCTCGCCGTAGAACGGGATCGGCACGTCCCGCTCCGCGCAGATCACCTGCAGCGCGAAGCCACCCCGGGCGGACCCGGTGAAACCGGCCGCGGTGATCGCCGGGTGGCGGAGCAGCCGCACCCCGGCGGGGACGCCGTAGATCACCGCGAACGTCCCGTCCGGGGCTCCGGCCCCGGCCAGCGCGGCGGTCACGATGCGGGCCGTCGCGACCGAGGTCTGCGGGTGGCCTTCGTGGGCTTTCACCACCACCGGGCAGCCAGCCGCCAGCGCCGACGCGGTGTCGCCCCCCGCCACCGAGAACGCGAAGGGGAAGTTCGACGCCGAGAAGACGGCCACCGGCCCGAGCGGCCGGACCATCCGGCGCAGCCCCGGCACGCCCTGGGCGGGCGGGCTGGTGATCAGGTCCAGGTAGCCGCCGTCCTCCAGCACGTCGGCGAACATCCGCAGCTGCCCGGTGGTCCGGGCCACCTCGCCGGTCAGCCGGGTGCTGCCCAGCGCGGTCTCGGTGTCCGCCACCGCGGCCAGCTCACCGGCCTGGGCGTCCAGCGCGCCGGCTACCGCCCGCAGCGCCGCCGCCCGGCCCGCCGGGCCCATGGCCTCCCAGCCAGGCCGGGCCGCGGCCGCCGCCTCGGCGATCGCGTCCACGGCGCTGCCGGTGGTCTCGGCGACCGGCTCCCCGGCCGGCTTGCCGGTGCGCGGGTCATATCCCTGGATCATGAACTATCCGTCCTGTGCGGTTACTTCAGGTGTTCCGCGTCGTACTCGGGGAGCGTGAACTCGCCGCCCAGATAGGCGAACACCGGATCGTCCGGATCTGGTGCCCCGTGCGCGGCGATGACCTCGGCCGCGTAGTCCTCCGCGTCGTCCCGGGGCTGGTAGCCCAGGGCCCGCGCCTCGTCCAGGCTGACCCAGCCGCCGCGGGTGTTGGCCGACACGCCGAAGGCCACCCGGAACCCGGGCCGCTCCGCGGTCAGGCACGCCTCGAAGAGCCGCCCGGCGTCGTCCGGGGACAGCCAGGTGGACAGCATGCGCGGTGGTCCCCGGGCGCTCGAAGCAGGACAGGATGCGCAGGCAGATGGCGTCCAGACCGTAGCGGTCGTGGTACAGGGAAGCCAGCGCCTCCCCGGTCACCTTGGACACCCCGTAGTAGGTGTCCGGCGCGGGGAACGCGTAGTCCGGGGCGGGGAAGGCGGACCGCGGGGTGAAGCCGACCGCGTGATTGGACGAGGCGAAGATCACCCGGGGCACGCCCGCCCGGCGGGCCGCCTCGAAGACGGTGTAGGTGCCCTGGATGTTGATCTCGATGATCCGGTCCCAGGGACCCTCGCCGGACACCCCGCCCAGGTGGATCACGGCGTCCGCGCCGGCGCAGGCTTCGGTCATGGCGGCCATGTCGGTGACCGAGGCCACGACCACCTGTTCGTCCAGTCCCGGCGAGACCGGCGGGGTGATGTCCAGCAGGCGCAGGGTCCGGCCGGGCCGGGCCAGCCGCTTCCGCAGCATGGACCCGATCCGGCCGGACCCGCCGGTGATGAGGATGATCGGCACGGCAGTCGACCTTACGCGCTCACCGGCGGCTGGCATCGGCCAGGATCACCTCGCCCCGGCCGGATGGGGAGCCAGCCGGGGCCGCCAATCGCCCAGGTAGCTGGCCACCGTGTACTGCGCAGCCTGGGTGGCTGTGAGCTGCGGGACGTCCGCCGCGGCGGCCGCCCCCGGCCCGGTGTTCTGGTACTCGTAGAAGCGGGCGTCCTGCCATGGGAACGGCGGGCTGGACCAGTTCTGCCACTGCCCGGCGTTGATGGCCGCGGTCAGCCAGGTGCCGCGGACGGTGATCTGGCCCACCGGGCTGGTCACCCCGGTGTGCTGCCAGGGCCGGCCCAGGTAGTAGCTTCCGGCCGCCAGGCTGCCGCTGGAGTTCACGATCCGGCTGCCGGTGACCAGGTAGCCGTACGGCTGCTCCAGCCCGGTGTCCGGGGCGCTCACCGTGCCGCCCGGGTGGCCGAGGATGTCGATCGTGTCCCGGTCGAACACGGCCGTGCCCGACCCGCACAGGAAGTCAACGTCCCCGGAGATGTAGTCGTCGGCATAGAACTGCCGGGCGGGCGGCGGTGCGGTGCTGCCCGGCGGGGCGGTGGCGGGCGGGCCGCCCGGGCCGAAGCATTCCGCCGGGGTGAACGGGTCGGCGTAGGAGCTGGCGAACACCGTGTCCTGCAGGCCGAGCAGCCGGTCGTGGGCGAACACCACCCGGTCGGCCACGGTCTTCACCGCTACCGCCTGCGGCGAGGTGATCTGCGGGTTGGCCGCGGGGTCGAAGGAGTTCTGCACGGTGAGGCCGTAGGCGGAGAACCCGTTGCCCGCGACCGACAGGGTGGCGCTGCAGTCGGTGCCGTACTGGTTGCCGTTCGGGGCGATGGTGCCGTGCGCGATGTCATCGACCAGGGTGACGTCGGCGGGGTTCCCGGTGGCACCGGCCAGGGTGAGGTCCGGCTTGGAGGCTGGCACGTAGACCTGGCCCCAGTAGGTGCCCGGCTCGATGAGGATGGTGACCGGCGCGCGGGCAGGCACCGCGTCTACGGCCGCCTGCACGCTGGCGAAATGCCCCGGCCGGCCATCCTGCGCCACGACCAGCACATGGTGTCTTCCCACAGCGCCGGCCCAGGCCGTGGTGCCCGGCGCCGCGAGGAGGGTCAGTAAGCGCCGCTACGGCGACCGCGCCAAAGGCGCGCGCCGCCGACTGGACTGAGGAGCGCGGAGCGAGGAACGAGCGAACAAGCGACGAGGGAAGTCGGCGGGTCCGAGCGCGCCGGAGGCGCAAAGTAATAGAGCCTCATGACGTCAC
This sequence comes from uncultured Actinomycetes bacterium, assembly GCA_963837335.1. Taxonomy (GTDB): domain Bacteria; phylum Actinomycetota; class Actinomycetes; order Streptosporangiales; family Streptosporangiaceae; genus RYN-230. The sequence goes on from CAWINS010000033.1 coordinate 159,252, forward strand.
CGGCGTTCCGCCGACCGTGACGTCCTTGACCACGAGGTCGGACACGTACTGGGCGGAGTTGGCCGCGGTCGAGGTCGTGACCGCGATGTCCTCCAGCGTGATCGTGCCGAGCGGGTCGCTCGCCGACGCGCCGGCCAGCGACCAGACCCCCTGGCAGCTGCCCACTGTCCAGTCCGCCACCGTGATGCCGGTGACGTCGGGCGGGAAGTTCCCGGTCTGCCCGCTGTACTGCCCCTCGATCTTCAGCACCGGCCCGCCGATGGTGGCCGCGGTGACCCGGTACACGTTGCTGTTGATCACGTAGCCGCCGCGCAGCGTGTTGGTCTTGATCCGGTGCCCGGACTGCAGGTCGGGGCTGTTCATGGCCAGGTCGCGGCCGTAGACGTTCCGCACCCCGCCGGTCATCTCGCTGCCCAGGGTGATCCCGCCGTGGCCGCTGGCGAACGTGCAATTCTGGACGACCACGTTGGTGGACGGCACGCCGACCCGGCGGCCGTCAGAGTCCCGGCCGGACTTGATCGCGATGCAGTCGTCGCCGCAGCTGAAATTGACCCCATCGATGAGCACCCGGTCGCAGGACTCGGGGTCGCAGCCGTCGGTGTTCGGCCCGGAAGAGTTGACCGTGACGCCCTCGACGGTGACGTTGCTGCACAGGTTGGGGTTCAGGTGCCAGAACGGCGAGTTGATAATCGTGACGCCCTGGATCAGCACGGTATCGGTGAGGAACGGCTGGATCATCTGCGGCGGCAGGTAGTGCCCGGGCCCGAACACCCGCTGGCTGACCGGCACCCCAGCGTCGGCCATCGCCTCTAGTGCGGTGAAGTCCGGTGTCTCCAGGTTCTTCCAGTTCCACCAGTGGTTAGCGTCGGCCTGGCCGTTCAGCGTGCCCGTGCCCGGTGATCGCGATGTTGCGCTGGCCGTAGGAGTAGATGGGCGGCGAGTAGTTCATCAGCTCGATGCCCTGCCACCGGGTGAACACCACCGGCAGGTAGGCGTTGGGGTCCTGGCTGAACAGGATCGTCGAGCCGGCCTCCAGGTGCAGGTCGACGTGGCTGAGCAGGTGGATCGCGCCGGTGAAGAACTGCCCGGGCGGCACGATGACGTGCCCGCCGCCGGCCCGGTTGCAGGCGGCGATGGCGGCGGCGAACGCCTGGGTGCAGTCGGTAACGCCGTCCCCGACGCCGCCGTACCGGGTGACCGGGAACACCCGGCCCGGGAAGCGCGGCCGCCGCACCGAGGCGACGATCCGGTCGGCCGCCCGGTCCACGGCGGAGCGCGGACCGGCTGGGCGGGTGGGCCGCGCGATGGCAGCGCTAACATCCGCCGCGCCGGCCCAGAGCGGGCTGGTTAAGGCACCCGCCCCGGCCAGGGCGGAGTAGCGGAGCATGTTGCGGCGGTTGATCGGTTCCGACATTTCGCGTACCTCCATCTCGGTGGCGAGGCGGGGCGCGCCGGAGGCGTGTTCCCGCCGAGCCGGCGATCGGCGCGGAGCGGCGATCGGGGGGTCCCGGGGGGTCGTCCCCCCGGGCTAACTCAGTGCGGGTCGGGCTCCGGGTTGCGGCCCGGGCGGGCGAGGAACTCGAAGTCGCAGCCCTTGTCCGCCTGGGTGACCTGTTCGGAGTACAGCGCGCCGTAGCCGCGCTCGAACCGGCGGGGCGGCGGCTGCCAGGCGGCGCGGCGCCGGGCCAGCTCGGCGTCGTCCACCTCCAGCCGGAGCGACCGCTCCGCGACGTCCAGGGTGATCAGGTCGCCGGTGCGGACCAGCGCCAGCGGCCCGCCCACGTAGGACTCGGGGGCGATGTGCAGCACGCAGGCCCCGTAGCTGGTCCCGCTCATCCGGGCATCGGAGATCCGGACCATGTCCCGCACGCCCTGGGCCAGCAGGTAGTCCGGGATGGGCAGCATCCCGTACTCCGGCATGCCCGGGCCGCCCAGCGGGCCCGCGTTGCGCAGCACGAGCACGGAGTCGGCGGTCACGCCCAGCGCCGGGTCGTTGATCTGCCGCTGCATCTCCCGGTAGCTGTCGAAGACGACCGCGGGGCCGGTGTGCTTGAGCAGCGCGGATTCGGCCGCGATGTGCTTGATCACCGCACCGTCCGGGGCCAGGTTGCCGCGCAGCACGGCCAGGCCGGCCTCGGCGGCGAGCGCGGTCCCCGGTTCGCGGATGACGTCGGAGTTGTAGACCTGGGCCCCGGCCAGCTGCTCGGCCAGCGGCCGGCCGGTGACCGTGATCCGGTCGGTGTGCAGCGCCCCGGGCACCTCGGCCAGCCGGGCCAGCAGCGCGCGCAGCCCGCCCGCGTAGTAGAAGTCTTCCATCAGGTACTTCCCGCCGGGCCGGACGTTGGCCAGGACGGGGACCCGGCGTGAGATGTCGTCGAAGTCGTCGAGGCTGAGCGGGACCCCGCAGCGGCCGGCCATGGCGATGAGGTGGATCACCGCGTTGGTGGAGCCGCCGAGGGCCAGCACGGTGGCCACCGCGTCCTCGAACGCCTCGGCGGTCAGGATCTGGTCCGGGGTCAGGTGCTCCCAGGCCATGTCCACGATCCGGCGGCCGGTCGCGGTGGCCATCCGGTAGTGCGCGGAATCGACCGCCGGGATGGACGCCGCCCCCGGCAGGGTCAGGCCCAGGGCCTCGGCCGCGGAGGTCATGGTGGAGGCGGTGCCCATCGTCATGCAGTGGCCGGGCGAGCGGGCGATGCCGCCGGCCAGGTCGGCCATCTCGCAGTCGCCGATCAGCCCGGCCCGCTTGTCGTCCCAGTACTTCCACAGATCGGTGCCGCTGCCCAGGGTGGTGCCACGGTAGCTGCCGCGCAGCATCGGACCGGCGGGCAGGTAGATGGCCGGGATCCCGGCGCTGGCGGCGCCCATGATCAGCGCGGGAGTGGTCTTGTCGCAGCCGCCCATCAGCACCGCGCCGTCGGCCGGGTAGGACCGGAGCAGTTCCTCGGTGTCCATGGCCAGCAGGTTCCGGTACAGCATCGGGGTCGGCTTCTGGAAGGTCTCCGACAGGCTGGCCACCCCGAACTCGGCCGGGAAGCCGCCCGCCTCCCAGATGCCGCGCTTGACGTGCTCGGCCCGCTCCCGCAGGTGCATGTGGCAGGGGTTCAGCTCCGACCAGGTGTTGACGATCGCGATGATCGGCTTGCCCTCGTAGTCAGCGGGATCGGCACCCATCTGGCGCATCCGGGTGCCGTGGCTGAACGCGCGCATCCCGTCCCCGCCGAACCACCCGAAGCTACGTAGCTGCTCCGGCGATCGTTCCCCCGGGCTAGGGCTCACGGCTGGCCGTCCTCGGCGTGCAGCCCCCAGCCGGCCAGGATCTTGCTGATTTCCTCCCGCACCGGGTCCGGCAGCAGGCGGCTGGGCGGGCGGACGTCCCGGCGGGCCAGCTCCAGCTGGGCCAGGGCCTCCTTGACCACGCTGACGTTGTCCGCCGACGAGTCGGCCGCGCGCAGCTCCTCGAACCTCCGGCAGTCGTTCCAGACCCGCAGGGCGCCGGCGTGGTCGCCGCTGCGCAGCGAGGCCAGCAGGCCGAGCGACAGCTGCGGGGCGACATTGGCCAGCCCGGAGGTGAAGCCCTGGGCGCCGTACGCCCAGCAGCCGGGTGCGGTGAGTTCGGCCAGCCCGGCCAGCCAGGTGAACCGGGCCAGCCCGGCGTCGCGGGCCACCCCGGCGAACTGCACCATGTCCTTGACCCCGTACTTGACCCCCACCACGTTCGGGGACCGCCTGCCCAGCTCGCGGATGTGCCGGCCGGCGATCCTCGGGTCCCGGATGTACAGCACGACACCGAGGTCCGGCACGGTCTCGGCGATGGCCGCGTGGTAATCCACCCAGCCCTCGGCGGACAGGTACGGGCTGACCGGCTGATGGATCATGATCATGCGGGCCCCCGCCGCGCGGGCGTGGCTCGCGGAGCTGATCGCGGTGGGCAGGTCATGGCCGACGCCGGCCAGCACCTCCGCGCGGCCCCGGGCGGCCCGGATCGCGGACTCGGTGGCGGCCCGGGTCTCCTCCGCCGACAGGGTGTAAAACTCCCCGGTGTTGCCGTTGGGAGTGACCAGCGTGATCCCGTTGTCGATGAGGCGGCGGATCAGCCGGCCGTGGCAGTCCCAGTCGGGGGCGCCATCGGGTCCGAACGGGGTCACCGGCACGGCGGCCACGGTCGCCAGGACGTCACGGAGCTCCTCGGTGACGGCGGGGTCAATGCTCATCGGTACTCCATTCGGTTACGGCCGCCGCAGCGGCGCCGCCAGGCATCGGGAAATGCCGGTCCGCGAACCCGGCGATGTGCGCGCGGAGCAGGGCCGCTGCCTCGGGAGCCGCACCGCGTCGCGCCGCGGCCAGGATGGCCTGATGCTCGGCCGCCTCCTGCTCCCATGAGGGGGCCTGCTCCCAGGACAGCGCGGAGACCAGCGCGGTCTGATCGCGCAAATCGTCCAGCGTCTTGACGAGCAGGCTGTTGCCGCAGGCCAGGTACAGGGCACGGTGAAACTCGCGGTTGGCCAGGCTGCGCTGCGCCTGGTCGGTGGCGGCGTCCGAGGCCCGCAAGGCCGCGTCTGCACTCACCCAGCCGGCCGGGCTGCAGCCAGCCCCCGCCGCGCCGCGGCCGACCGCGCGGCGGACCGCCTCCGGTTCCAGCAGCAGCCGCAGATCGTAGATGGCGGCCGCGCTCGCCGGGTCGATGGCCCGCACCGTGGCTCCCCGGTACGCGCTCATCGTGACCAGGCCCGCGCCGGCCAGGGTCTTCAGCGCCTCGCGGACCGGAGTCTTGGACACGCCGAGCAGCTGGGCCAGTTCCGTCTCCACCAGGCTCTGCCCGGGACGCAGCTCCCCGGCCAGGATGGCCCGCCTGATGGCGTCCAGGACCGCCTCGGTGCGCGAGGGCGTCGCCCCGGTGGTTCCGTTGAGGAAACTGCGGGCCGGCGGGACCATGGCGGTGCTCACGGGGATACCCGGTCAGCGCACATTCGCATACGGCATCTCATATATGACATGACTCTACGAGCCAGGACCGGCCACCGTCAACGCCGGCCGTCTCCCGGGTCAGCCGTTCTTGCGGCCGACGCCGCCCCACATGGCCGCCCGCCGGGCGCCCTCGATCTCGGAATCCTGCCGCCAGTGCTGCACCGGGACGACGCCGGGCTCGAGCAACTCGAGCCCGGTGAAGAACTGCGTTACCTCGGCCTGGCTGCGGTAATAGCCCTTCTGGGCGAGCAGCCGGTTGAGCCGCTTGCCCATCTCGGCCATCTTCTCCGGCTCGATGTCCGAGGCTACGTGTGAGAGCAGCAGGTAGCTGCCCGGCGGCACCGCGTCCATGAGCTGGCTCACGATGCTGTGCGGATGATCGTCGGGCCCGATCAGGTGCAGCACCGCCACCAGCATGACCGCCACCGGCTGGGAGAAGTCGAGCAGCCCGCGGGCGTGGTCGAGGATCTTCTCGGTTTCACGCAGGTCGGCGTCGAGGTAGTCGGTGGTGCCGTCCGGGTGGCCGACCAGCAGCGCACGCGCGTGGGCCAGCACGATGGGATCGTTGTCCACGTAGACGACGCGGCTGTCCGGCGCGACCGACTGCGCGACCTCATGGGTGTTGTTGGCGCTGGGGATGCCGGTGCCGATGTCGAGGAACTGGCGGATTCCGGCTTCCGCGGCCAGGAAGCGCACGCCGCGGGCCAGGAACGCCCGGTTGGCCCGGACCGAGGAGACCAGGTCGGGATAGGCCGCGAGAGCTTCCTCGCCAGCCGTACGGTCGGCCTCGAAATTATCCTTGCCGCCCAGCCAGTAGTCATACACCCGGGCGATGTGCGCCACGCTGATGTCGAAGTCAACCCGCTCCTCCTGGTCGGGGGGAAGCGGCGCGCCGAGCCATTCGCTGGTCATCCCAAACCGCCTTTCGCCGCGCATCCCCGGATCTATCCTGCAGCGCCAGAGCCTACTCTGCCCCCTGGGGGACGACCCCCTGGAACCCTCGCCTTCACGAATCAAAGCCCAGCCCTAGCCGGTCCAGGGTGCGCAGCCACAGGTCACGGCGTCCCTCGTGGCGGTCCGCGCGGGCCAGCGAGGCCCGGGTCAGCTGGATCACCGCGGAGCGCAGCGGCTCGGGCGGGAACGGCGCCGGCCTGCCGCGCACCATGCCCAGCGCGGTCCGCTCAGTCTGCTGCCCGCCGAGCAGGTCGAGCAGCACATTGCCGCCGAAGCGCGAGGCCCCGACCCCGAGCCCGGTGTACCCGGCGGCGTAGGCCAGCCGCCCGCGGTGGGCGGTGCCGAAGAACACGCAGAACCGCGCGCAGGTGTCGATCACGCCGCCCCAGGTGTGGGTGAAACGGAGCCCTTCGAGCTGCGGGAAGGTCTCGAAGAACTGCCCGGCCAGCCGCGCGAAGGTCGCGGGCCGCTGGTCCTGGCCGGCCGTGATCAGGCCGCCGTTGTAGTAGACCGCGTCGTACCCGCCCCACAGGATCCGGCCGTCAGCGGTGAGCCGGTAGTAGTGGAACTGGTTGCCCATGTCGCCCACGCCCTGGCGGTGCCGCCAGCCGATGCTGGCCCGCTGGGCGGCGGACAGCGGCTCGGTCATCATCGCGTAGTCATACACCGGGACCAGGTAGCGCCGCAGCCGGCGCAGCAGCGGCGGGTAGGCGCCGGTGCCCAGGGCAGCGCGCGGCGTGCGCACGCTGCCGTGCCGGGTGTACAGCCGCAGGCCCGGGCCCTCCGGGTGGATCGCGCCGACCGGGGTCTGCTCGTAGATCCGGACGCCCGCGTCCAGGCAGGCCCGGCGCAGCCCCCAGGCCAGCCGGGCCGGGTCCACCATGGCGCAGCCGTCCCGGTCCCACAGCCCGCCGTAGTAGGAGGCCGAGGCGATCTCGGCCCGCACCCCCGCCGCGTCCAGGAGTTCGGGCGCACCGGGAGCGCCGGAGGCGGCGGCGAGGCGGCGCGCCGCGGCGGCGTGATCCCACAGGTCGGGCAGGTGCCAGGGCCGGGTCGCGACGGCCAGTTCCCCGGTCCGCTCGAAGTCGCAGTCGATCCCGTGCCGGGCCACGGTGGCCTCGATCTCGTCCAGGTTCTGCCGGCCCAGCCGCTCCAGCACCGGCATCTCCGGCCCGAACCGCTCCAGCCCGTTGGCCAGGCCGTGGGTGAGGCTGGCCGCGCAGAACCCGCCGTTGCGGCCGGATGCGGCCCAGCCGGCCGTGCGGCCTTCCAGCACGACCACGTCCGCGGACGGATCGCGCTCCTTGGCCAGCAGCGCGGTCCACAGCCCGGTGAACCCCGCGCCCACCACGGCCAGGTCGGCGGTGGTGGCCTCCCCCAGCGGCGAGGCGGACTCCGGGGCGTCCGGGCGGTCCAGCCAGAAGCAGTCCGGCCGGGCGTCCCGGAGAGCGGCCTCGCCGGGGAGGGCCGTCACCCGTGGATCACGGGGTTGAACGTGGCCTCGTATTCAGTCTGCAGCTTCCCGCTCACATCGGCGTAGTTGAACAGCCGCTTGTAGTCGGCGGGAGTCGGCCAGACCAGCTCGCTGGTGGCCACCTCGTGCAGCAGCTGGCGGGTACTGCCGCTGGCCCGGCCCGCGTCGCGCGCGATGATGGGCCGGGCCGCGGGGACGGCGCTGATGTAGTTGATCGACTCGGTGAGCTGGGCCGCGATCGGGGGCCGGTAGTACCAGTCCATCAGCATCATCGCGTCCACCGGGTTCTGCGCGTACTTGGGGATCATCATGTTGTCAGTCCACAGCGTGCCACCCTCGTCCGGGATGACGAACTTCAGGTCCGTGCCCGAGCTCAGGTTCTGCTGGAAGATGTCCCCGGACCAGGCCATCGAGATCCAGGTGTTCCCGCTGGTCAGCTCGTCGATGTAGGACTGCTGGTAGTAACCGCGGACCAGCCCCGCGTCGCGCTGCTGGGTGAGCGTCTTCGCCGCGGCCCGCCACTGCGCCGGGGTGGAGGTCTCCGGGTTCACGCCCAGCTTGAGCAGGCCGAAGTTGCCCAGGTCCTGGATGTCGGACATCATCCCGACCCGGCCCTTGTACGCCGGGTTCCATAGCGCATTGATGCTCGTCACGGGGTCCTGGATGAACTTCGGGTTCCAGGCGATACCGGTGGTGCCGGACGCCCACGGGACGCTGTAGGTGTTTCCCGGGTCGAACGAGCGGTTCTGGAACTTGGCCGCGGCGTACTTGTGGAAGTTCGGCAGCAGGCTCTGGTCGAGCGGGATGAGCTCCCCCTCGGTGAGCAGCTGGGAGAACCAGAACCCGTTGGTGACCACCATGAGGTCGTAGCCGATCGACTCGCCCGCGCGGATGATCGGGGTGATCTTGTTGACCCAGTAGCTGTCTTCCTGGATGACCTCGGCGTAGCTGACTGTGATCCCGGTCGTCGCGGTGAACTCGTCCAGGGTCTTGTGGCCGGTGTCGATGTACAGCGGCCAGTTGGCGAAGTTCACGTGCCCATGCTGCTTCTGCGCCGCCCAGAACCTGGCCACCGCGTTCTGCGCATGCGCCACCGGTGGCGGCTTGGGGCTCCCGCCGCCGCTGCACGCGGCCAGCGCCAGCCCTGCCGCGGCCAGGCCGCCCAGGCCCAGCACGTCGCGCCGCCGCGGCTGGGTCAGCCCGCGCGCCAGCACGGGATCACCGTGCCGGTCGCCGTCAGCCATTGCTCATCGCCCACCGCCAGGTCAGGTTTGTTTCCTGGCTACCACGATGCTGGTCAGCGCGCACAGGATACCGACTGCGAAGATGGCGCTACCGAACACGAACACCTGGGGCGGGATGCCGATCCGGGTCGCCCCGTACACCCAGACGGGGAACGGGACCGCGGCTCCGCTGACGAAGTTGGACGTCACGAAGTCGTCGATGGACAGGGCGAACGCCATCAGGGCGCCGGCCAGGATGCCCGGCATGATCAGCGGGAAGGTGATCTTCCGGAAGGTGACCCAGGCGTTCGCGCCCAGGTCGGCGGCGGCTTCCTCCAGCGTCCGGTCGAAGCCTGCCATCCGCGCCCGGACGGTGACCGTCACGTAGGCGATGCTGAACGCCACGTGGGCCAGCAGCAGCGTCAGGAAGCCGCGGGCCACGCTGACGGTGACGAACAGGCCCAGCAGCGAGGCACCGAGCACGATCTCGGGCGCGGCGATGTTAAGGAACAAGACCTGCTCCACCAGGCTCCGGCCGCGGAAGCGGGGCGGCCGGTAGCGGACCAGGGCCAGCGCCAGCAGGGTGCCCAGTACCGTGGCGAACAGGGTGGCGACGAGCGCCAGCCGGATGGACAGCCAGAACGCCGAGGTGAGCTGGGGGATGTCCTTCCACTGCTGGTACCACTGGGTGGTGAACCCGTTCCAGGCGAAGCTGACCTGCGGCAGGCCGGTGGTGACCTTGTTGAAGCTGTAGAGAACCATCACCGCGATCGGGAAGACCAGGTACGCGATGACCAGCCAGGAGTAGGCGGGCAGCACGTACCGGGTCCACCGGCGGCGCCGCCGGCGGACCGGCCGGGCCTGGCCCGTCTCGGTGCCTGCGGGTGCCGTCACCACCGCGCTCATATGTAGTCCTCGATGGTCCGTGAGCCCAGCAGCCGGGCGTAAGCGAAGATGCCGACCAGCGCGACGGCCATCAGCACCGCGGACAGCGCCGAACCGCCGGCGTAGTCCAGGTTGACCAGGAACGCGTTCTGGATCACCGTGCCGATCATCGTGTTGCTGGTCCCCCCGAGGACCTGCTGGTTCACGTAGTCACCGAGGGCCGGGACGAAGGTGAGCAGGAACGCGGCGAACAGCCCGGGCACGGTGAGCGGCAGGATCACCCGCAGGAAGGCCTGCCGCCGGGTCGCGTACAGGTCGTAGGCCGCGTCCAGCACCCGCTTGTCGATCCGCTCGATCGCCACGTACAGCGGCAGTGCGGTGAACGGCAGGTAGTTATAGGCCAGCCCGGCCACCACCGCGTACCCGGTGGCCAGCACGTGGAAGTTCTGCGGCAGCAGGTGCGCGTGTTTCAGGCTGCCCAGGATGATGCCCTGGTCGGAGAGGATGAACTCCCAGACCACGGTGCGGATCACGAACGAGACGAAGAACGGCACCAGCAGCATGAGCAGGAAGAAGTTCTTCCTGTTCCCGCCGTGGAACGCGATCCAGTAGGCGATCGGGAACGACACGATCAGGTCGATGATGGTCGCCGCGCCCGCGAAGTAGAAGCTGGTGATGAACTGGGTGTGATACAGGCTGAGCTGCTGGCCGAACTCGCCCCAGTGCCAGGTCATCACGCAGGCGCCGGTGGCCTCGTTGCACGACTGCAGCGACAGCGAGAGCATCACGACCAGCGGGATCAGGAACAGCGCCAGCAGCCACAGCCCGGCGGGCAGGCTCAGCAGGTACGGCGCGAGTACCTTGCCGAACCTGGGCCGCGGGCGGCGGGTTACGAGCCCTGGGTGATCGGCAAGAACAGGTTGTTCCACGCGGTCAGCTCTTCCTGGTTCTTGTACTGGTAATAGTTCCGCGAGTTCTTGATGTACGCCGCGGTCGGGAACACGGTCGGGGCGTTCGCGGTGGTCGAGGTGGGCAGGCCGATCTCCGGCTTCATCTGGTTCAGCGCGTTCTTGGCCCAGCCGGTCGGGTTCAGCAGCACCTCTTTGGCGGCCGGCACCGGGCAGACGTAGTCGTCGTAGTACTCCACCAGGGCCTGGACCTGCGGGTCGTAGAAGAAGTCCATGAGGGTCATGGCGTCCTTGGGGTTCTGGGCGTACATGGGGATGCACATGTTGTCGGTCCAGAACATGCCGCCCTCGGTGGGGATCATCAGCTTCAGGTCGCGGTACTTGCTGTTCAGGTCGGCCTGGAAGATATCGCCCGACCAGGCCATGGAGACGACGATGTCGCCGTTCTTCAGGTGGTCGATGTAGCTCTGGTCGTAGTAGGAGCGGACCAGCCCGTCACTCTTCTGCTGCTGCAGCTTCTTGGCCGCCTTGGCCCAGTCGGATTCCTTCGACGTGGCCGGCTCCACCCCGATGGCCAGCAGCCCCACGCTGCCGAGCTCCTGCGGGTCCGACATCATCCCGATCTTGCCCGAGTACTTCTGGTCGAACAGGATGTCCACGCTGGTGCCGGGGTCCTTGACGATCGAGGAGTTGTACCCGATCGCGGTCCAGCCGGACTGCCAGGCCATCGTGTACTTGTTGCCCGGGTCCCAGGACGGGTTCTTGATCAGCGGGCCCGCGTACTTGTCGAAGTTGGTCATCATGCTGCGGTCCAGCGGGGTCAGCCAGCCGAAGTCGATCAGGTACCCCAGCGGCGGGCTGCTGTTGGTCATCACGATGATGTCGTAGCCGGTGCTCTGCTTAGCCTGCAGCGACGGCCGGATCTTCGCGTAGAAGGGCAGGTTGTCGTTGATCGGCTCGGTATAGGTGACCTGGATGCCGGTGGTCTGGGTGAAGTGCTCCAGGGACAGGTGCTTGCCCTTGAGCACGTCGATGTAATACGGCCAGTTGGCGAAGTTCACCGTGTGGTGCAGCTTCTGCTTGGCCCACCAGGCGGCGGTACCGGCTCCGCCGGCCGGGGTGGAACCGCTGCTGGTGGTCGTGGCGCCCTTGACTCCGCAGGCGGCCAGGAACGCGCCGATGCCGAGGGCACCCGCGCCGGTGCCCGCCGACCGCAGCAGCTGCCGGCGGGACATTCCCTGCTGGGAGAGGCGGGGCTGGGTCAGGCCGCGCCAGAGGGACGGGTCGGGACCGGCCTCTGCGCCGGGGTCACTGCCGTGCTGCTGATCCATCGGGACCTCCTGTCCAACGCCGCACGCTGTCTGGCGGGCGGGGTGCACCACCGGGCGCGGGCGGTTAGCCAATCGGGTATGAGTGCTGCGGATCCCAGGTCAGCCAGACCTCGTCGCCCCGGCTGACCGGGGTCGCGGCCGAGGCTGAGTTCTGCTGGAAGACGACGACGTCCGCCCCAGTCGTGGTGCGGACCGAGAAACTGGTGGAGGTGCCCAGGTAGACCACCTCGGTGACGGTGCCGCGGAGCGCGCAGCCGCCCGCCGTTCCCGGGCCCGCGGCGAGCTCGATCTTCTCCGGCCGCACGGTGAGCTCGACCTCCTGGCCCGCGGCCAGCCCGGACCGCCCGGCCGGGACGATGATCCGCTCGTCCGGGCTCACCTCGATGACGCCCTGCCCGTCGGTGACCTGGGCCAGGGATCCGGTCAGCAGGTTGGACGTGCCGATAAATCCCGCCACGAAACGCGTCGCGGGGTGCTCATAGATTTCCCGCGGCGGCCCGAGATGCTCGATGACGCCGTCGTTCATCACGGCGATCCGGTCCGACATGGTGAGCGCCTCGTTCTGGTCGTGCGTCACGTAGACGAACGTGATGCCGACCTCCCGCTGAATGCGCTTGAGCTCGACCTGCATGGCCTGGCGGAGCTTGAGGTCCAGGGCACCGAGTGGCTCGTCCAGCAGCAGGGCCTTGGGGTGGTTGACCAGTGCCCGGGCCAGCGCCACGCGCTGCTGCTGGCCGCCGGACAGTTCCCGGGGCCGGCGCTGCTCGCGGCCGGTGAGGTCAACGATCTCCAGCATCTCGCCGACCTGCTGGGTGATCTGGTCCTTGGGCACGCTCTTGCGGCGCAGCCCGAACGCCACGTTCTCGAACACGCTCATGTGCGGGAACAGCGCATAGGACTGGAACACCATGTTCACGTCGCGCTTGTTGGGCGGGGCCGCGGTGACGTCGCGCCCGTCCAGCCGGACGGTGCCCCGGGTGGGCTCCTCGAAGCCCGCGATCATCCGCATCGTGGTCGTCTTGCCGCACCCCGACGGGCCCAGCATGGAGAAGAACTCACCTGTGCGGATGGTCAGGTCGATGCCACGGACCGCGGCGATTACCTCACCCCGGGAGTGGAATTCCTTGGCCACCCCATCGAGCCCGATGGCGGGCACGCCGGACGTGGTGTCGGCCGGCTCCGCCGGGACGGCTGCCGGCCCGCGCTGCGCGGACGCGTCAGTGTCGGTCATATGCGATGCCGGTCATATCAGGAGCAATCCCTCGTCTCGGGTTCCTGGGGAACGCGCTCCCCGCGCTTCGGCACTGGCGGTGCGCGGCGTCGCGCGCCGGCCGGTCAGCGAGCCGCATATCAGGTCAAAAGGCACCTATGCGGCGAGTGGACCCGATCCTGGCAGACAGATTGTCCAAAATCAACCGAATCAGTCGTCACGAATCTCAATCGCAACCGATTCGGTTTACTGCCCCGTAACAGGGGTCACTCGCCCAGGTAGCTCATCACGTGCTTGATCCGGGTGTAATCCTCGAACCCGTACATCGACAGGTCCTTGCCGTACCCGGAATGCTTGAATCCGCCGTGCGGCATCTCGGACGCGAACGGAATGTGCGTGTTGATCCAGACCGCGCCGAAGTCCAGCAGCCGGGCCAGCCGCATCGCGCGCCCGTGATCCCGCGTCCACACGCTGGCGGCCAGCCCGTACTTGACCCCGTTCGCCCAGCGGACCGCCTCGTCCTCGTCGCCGAACTGCTGCACGGTGATCACCGGGCCGAAGATCTCTTCCTGGATCATCTCGTCGTCCTGGCGCAGCCCGCTGACCACGGTGGGCTCGAAGCAGTAGCCCCGCTCCCCCACCCGGTGGCCACCGGTGACCAGCTGCGCGTGCGCCGGGCCGCGGCTCAGGAAGCCCTCTACCCGGGCCAGCTGGGCCGGGTTGTTCAGCGGGCCATAGTCGGCGTCGGGCACGTCCAGGCCGCCCACTTTGGTGCCCCGCGCCTGCTCGGCGAGGGCGTCGGTCAGGTCGGCGGCGATCCGCGGCCCGGCCAGCACCCGCGTGGCCGCGGTGCAGTCCTGGCCGGCGTTGAAGTAGCCGGCCCCGGCGATGCCTTCCGCGGCCCGGGCCACGTCCGCGTCGTCGAACACCACGACCGGCGCCTTCCCGCCCAGCTCGAGGTGGACCCGCTTGAGCCCGGCCGCCGCGGCCAGGGCCACCTGGATGCCAGCCCGGACCGACCCGGTGATCGACACCATCTGGGGGATGTCGTGACTGACCAGCTCCTGGCCGGTCCCGGCGTCGCCGCAGACCACGTTGAGCACCCCCGGCGGCAGATACCCGGACGCGATCTCGGCCAGCAACAGCGTGGACACCGGGGTGGTGTCCGAGGGCTTGAGCACCACCGTGTTACCCGCGGCCAGCGCCGGGCCGATCTTCCAGATCGCCATCATCAGCGGGTAGTTCCACGGCGTCACCTGGGCGCAGACGCCCACCGGCTCGCGCCGGATCATCGAGGTGTGCCCCGCCATGTACTCGCCCGCCGCGCTGCCCTGCAGGATGCGCGCGGCGCCGGCGAAGAACCGCAGCTCGTCCACGCACGGGGGAAGCTCCTCGGCCATGGTCAGGGCGGCCGGCTTCCCGGTGTTCCGGCACTCGGCCTCCACCAGGTCGGCGGCCCGCTCCTCGACCGCGTCGGCGATCTTCAGCAGGGCCAGGCTGCGCTGCGCCGGGGTGGCGTCGCGCCAGGCCTCGCGGGCGGCCTCGGCGCTGCGCAGCGCGGCGTCCACATCCTCGGGACCGGACACCGGCGCGAGCGCGTAGGCTTCCCCGGTGCTGGGGTCGACCACCTCGCTGGTGCGGCCCGCCGCGGCCGTCACGTACTCGCCGTTCACGAAGTTCTTCAGGTCTGCCACACTGGCGCCGGGCTGCACGGTCGCTGTCAAGGTCCGCCTCCTCGGGCGAGGTTCCTGGCCACGGCGCGGGCGCCCTTAACGCCCCCAGCAGCCGCCATGGATCCGACACTCGCAGAAAAATGTTTCGCGAACAAGTGAATCCGTTGCATATACCATGCATAGCAACGAAATCAGTTGACAAGCGGCATTAGCATGACACGATGACTTGCAGAGGGAGGACCGCATGGCGCACACCCCGGCGACGCCCGCGATCCCAGGCGGGCTGAGCGGGGAGCCAGCACCGGCCAGCCGGAACGGGCGCGCCCCCGGCCGTGGCTCCGGGGGCATCGTCCTGGACCACCTGTCGAAGCAGATTATCGAGCAGCTCCAGGAGGACGGCCGCCGCTCCTACGCCTCCATCGGCAAGGCGGTCGGGCTCTCCGAGGCCGCGGTCCGGCAGCGGGTCCAGCGGCTGGTCGAGGCCGGGGTCATGCAGATCGTCGCGGTGACCGACCCGCTGATGCTCGGCTTCAGCCGGCAGACCATGATCGGCATCAAGTGCGGCGGGGACCTGGAGCAGGTCGCCGACCAGCTGGCCGCCATGGATGAGATCGACTACGTGGTGATCACCTCCGGATCGTTCGACCTGCTGGCCGAGGCGGTCTGTGAGGACGACAGCCACCTGCTGGAGATCCTGAGCCGAGTGCGAGGAGTGCCCAGCGTGACCAGTACCGAGACCTTCGTGTACCTGAAGCTCCGCAAGCAGACCTACGGCTGGGGGACCAGATGACCACGCCACACGACCCGGGCTACACCTCGGCCAGTACCCCTTCTGACCCGCTCGGCCCGGCCGCAGCATCGGAAGGCCCCCGCGGCTCCGGGGACCCGGCCGTCCTGGCCATGCAGGCGGCCGCCCGGCGCCATCTGTGGCTGCACTTCACCCGGATGTCCTCCTACGCCGACGGCGAGGTCCCGGTCATCGTGCGCGGCTCCGGTCAGTACGTGTACGACCAGAAGGGCAAGCGGTACCTGGATGGGCTGGCGGGCCTGTTCGTGAGCCAGATCGGGCACGGCCGCAAGGAGGTCGCCGAGGCGGGCGCACAGCAGGGCAGCGAGCTGGCCTACTTCCCGCTCTGGTCCTACGCCCACCCGCGGGCTATCGAGCTGGCCGAGCGGCTGGCCCATCTGGCCCCAGGCGACCTGAACCGGGTGTTCTTCACGACCAGCGGTTCCGAGGCGGTCGAGTCGGCCTGGAAGCTGGCCAAGCAGTACTTCAAGACCATCGGCGAGCCGGGCCGGTACAAGGTGCTCAGCCGCGACATCGCCTACCACGGCACGTCGATGGGCGCGCTGGCCATCACCGGGCTGCCGCCGATCAAGGAGCCGTTCGAGCCGCTCCCGCCGGGCGGGGTCCGGGTGCCGAACACCAACTTCTACCGGGCGCCCGGCTTCGTGGCCGATGACCTCGAGGGATTCGGCCGCTGGGCCGCCGACGAGATCGAGCGGGCCATCCTGCGCGAGGGCCCGGAGTCGGTGGCCGCGGTGTTCCTGGAGCCGGTGCAGAACTCAGGCGGATGCTTCCCGCCGCCGCCCGGCTACTTCGCCCGGGTCCGCGAGATCTGCGACCGCTACGGCGTCATCCTGGTCTCCGACGAGGTCATCTGCGCGTTCGGGCGGCTCGGTTATTACTTCGGCTCGGAGCGCTACCACTACCAGCCGGACATCATCACCTTCGCCAAGGGCGTCACCTCGGGCTATGCCCCGCTCGGCGGCATGATGGTCAGCGACCGGCTGATGGAGCCGTTCACCACGGGAGCGGCCACCTTCCTGCACGGGGTGACGTTCGCCGGGCACCCGGTCTCCTCGGCCGTGGCGCTGGCCAACCTGGATGTGTTCGAGCAGGAGGACCTGCTCGGCAACGTGCGGGCCAACGAGGCCACGTTCCGCGCCACCCTGGAGAAGCTGCTGGACCTGCCGATCGTCGGCGACGTGCGGGGCGACGGCTACTTCTACGGGATCGAGCTGGTCAAGGACAAGGTCACCCGGGAGACGTTCAGCGACGACGAGTCCGAGCGGCTGCTGCGTGGTTTCCTGTCCCAGGCGCTGTTCGACGCCGGCCTGGTCTGCCGCGCCGACGACCGCGGCGACCCGGTTATCCAGCTCGCCCCGCCCCTGACCTGCGGCCCCGAGCACTTCACCGAGATGGAGCAGATCCTGCGCAGCGTGCTGACCGAGGCCTGGTCCCGGATCTGAGCCTGGCGGCCAGCCGGCGGGCCTACTGGACAACGGAGCCACAGCTGTGGCCAAATCGTGCCCGTATCCTCGGATGAACTCAAGCTGACGGGGGTAGTCCGGCGCCCGTGTGGTACTTCATCGGCCTACTCGCAGCCGTGCTGCTGGGCGCCGGTTTTGTCCTCCAGCAGGACGCGGCCCAGCGGGTGCCGCAGTCTGATTTCCTGCGCCTGCGGCTGGTAGCCGACCTGCTCCGGCAGCCACGCTGGCTGGCCGGCCTGGGCATCATGATCGCAGGCCAGCTACTGGGCGCCTGGGTCATCGGGCACCTGGTGCTCGCGCTCTCCGAGCCGCTGCTGGCCACCAACCTGCTCTTCGCCCTGATCATCGCCGGGCGGGTGTCGGGCCAGCAGGCCCGGCTGCGCGAGCTGATCGGCGCGGTCATCTTGCTGGCCGGGGTGAGCGCGCTGTCGGTAGCCCGGGCCGTGACATCGGTGCAGGATTCGGTGGGCTCCCCCGCGTACTGGCCGTACGTGGGAGCGGCGATTGGTGGCGTCGCGGCGTGCCTGGCCATCGCCGGGCGCCGCCGCCAGGGCGAGCTGCGGGCCCTGCTGACCGGGATCTCCGCCGGGCTGGTACTGGGCATCCAGGACGCGCTGACCCGGGTCAGCGTGCGGCAGCTCGGCAGCCTGCACCAGGTGACCCTGCTGCTGACCAGCTGGCCGGCCTACAGCCTGGTCGCCGTGGGCATCGTCGCGTTGTGGCTGATGCAAAGCGCGTTCAGCTCAGCCCCCCTGCACGCGTCGCTCCCCGGGATCACTGCGGCGGAGCCGGTATCCGGGATCGTGCTCGGCATCGTGGCCTTCCGCGAGAAGGTCCCTGCCTCGCCCCTGCTCATCGCGCTCCAGGTCGCGGGCCTGATCGCGCTGGTTGCCGGGGTGGTCCTGGTGGCCCGGTCACCGGTGCTGGCCAGCCTGCGCCAATACCACGGGCCTGGCGAGCATCTGCTGCACCCGGAGACTCTGCTCCGCCGCGAGAATCCGATCCACCTCGAGCAGTTGCGGCACCATGAGCACCGCCGGCAGCGTAACGGGCATCGGCGCCGGCGGCCCTCGGCGGACCCGGACGACCCGACGGGAGCGGCCCGGCCCGGCCTGGACGGGCAACGGCACGGCGAGCACCGGCCCGGCAGATGGCGAATCCGGCCTGCCTGCCACGCCGTCATGCCGCCACGCCGGTCATGCCGGGCCAGGCCGGTAGCGAACTCGGGGAGTCACCGCCGTCCTTACAGCGGTGACCGGGAACCCGCTGCGGCAACGCGACGGCCAGGATCCTCCGCCTGCCTGCCCCGACGGCGCGGGCGGGCCGCCACTCCAGGTCGGCCGGACCCGGGCCGCTGCTGACCAGGCCCGCGCCCCGCGGCCCGCGGCAGCGGCCAGCGTCGGACGGCCGGGCATAGCCTGTCCGGAGCCATGCGGCCCGCTCCGGACCGCGCCGCCGCGACCGAGGAGTAGCCATGCCCGCCATGACGGCCGCGGAGACCTGGGATTTCCTGATGGAAGGGACCCGGACCGCGCACGTGGCGACGGTACGGGCCGACGGCCGCCCGCACGTGAAGCCGGTGTGGTTCGAACTGGCCGGCGAGCCCGGCGACTTCCAGGTGGTCTTCACCACGGCCGCGGGCACGGTGGCCGGGCGCAACCTGCGCCGGGACGGTCGGGTGGCCCTCTCCGTGGACGACCCGGTGCCGCCGTTCGCGTTCGTGCTCATCGAGGGCAGCGCCGGGCTGAGCGATGATCCGGCCGAACTACTGGCGGTGGCCACCCGGCTGGGCGGCCGGTACATGGGCGCCGACCGCGCCGCCGAATACGGGGCCCGCAACGGCGTCCCCCCCGAACTCATCGTCCGGGTAACTCCGGCCCGCATCCTGGCCCAGCGCGACATAGCGGGCTGACCAGCGGAGTGGACTGGCCCGCAGGGCGGGCAGACCCCCAGGCGGCCCGCCGCCCGGAACAGCAGCGGCCAAGATAACAGCGGGCGCACGAGGCACATTTCAGGCTATCCGGGCCTTTATACGGCTAAATGCCAGCGATAGACGCTGAACAGCGTAACGGTTTTGTGCCACTCTGAAGCGGGAAAGTACCACGTATGCCAACGGACAGGTCAGCGGGCCGAATCCGCGCATTTGCCTTTGGCGCCGCTACGCTTTTTGATATCACCGGCGCTGTCATCTACCGGGCGCTTCGAGCTGAGATGCCGGAGCCGGGGGAAGTTCCCGCCGAGGGCGCATTCCAGCTCGCCACGAAAACCATCGAGGACGCGTATTCAGAAGCGGTCATGCGCACTACCGGAACGAATGGCGTGGACGTTTCCGCGTGACTGACGATGATGGCACCATCGAGTCCGGCCAGCCGCCCGATCCGGGCGAGCTGCCCAGCTTCGGGGTGGCCCACCCGGCCGCGACGGACCCGGGCAGCGCCCCGGCCCACAGTCCGGCCACACCGCCGGGCCACAGCCCGGCGGCCCCGCCCGCTCGCAATCCGGCCACCCTGCCAGCCCATGATCCGCAGTCAGCCTCGCTGACCGGCGCCACCGGGGCCGGCCCGGCGGTGCCCGCTGCGGCATCGCCGGAAGGCCCGGCCGCCCACCCGGCCGGCACCGCTCCACCCGACGGCACCACTCCCCCGCTGGACATCGACCAGATCGCCAGCCAGGTGTACGAACGGATCGGTGACAAGATGGACCACCACCCGGATACCGCCCAGGACACGCCGCCGGCGGAGCAGGCGATCATGCTTCGTGACAAGGCGCCCGAACTGTACGACCTGTGGCTCAAGATTGCCCAGGAGAAGGCGGCGACCAGCAACTATGTCCAGCGCGCGCCGTACGAGGTCCCCGAGCGCCTAGCCCAGAGCGGCCGGCCCCGGGCACTCAGCGCCATGATCGTGGTGCTCGCGTTCTGCGGGTACCTGGCCTCGCTGGGCGGCCCCGGACCCTACATCGGTGGCCTGATCGCGATCCTCGATCTGCTGGTCATGCTGGCCCTGTTCTTCGGGCTGCGGCCCGACCACCTGACCGACTCCGGCCGCCCGCGCAAACGCCGGTTAATTCTGGCGGCCCAGCCCGGATACCCAGCCCAGGCTCGCCCTCCCGGTACCCAGCCCCGGGTACCCAGACGTACTGAGCCCCCCGGGGCCGGACGCTCCCGGGGGGCTCAGCGACTACCACCGGGCCTCAGCAGTCGCGCCCACCGCTTGCCCATGGTGGTCCTCCGGGAGGTTCGCCAGAACACACAACCGACATGCGAGCGCCTACGCGAGGAGCCCCGGTGATGGCCCCCGCGCAACCGCCCAGAGCTCATCTCGCGGGCTCTGCAGACGTCTTATTGCTTCGCCGAGGTTTTTGTCAACCTCTATCCGGCTTGCACGTAGTTTGGCCGGAGATTTTTCCTTTTCCGGCCCGACCCTTTTTGCGAGTCGGGGTCATCGGCACCTATCGTTAGAGTAAAGAAAAACAGAAGTGCGCGGGTAGCCCCTCTCGGGACTACCCGCGCACCTGCAGTTTGCCGGCCACGGGCGGTCTAGCCGCCTGAGCAACCGGGTCCGGTCAGACCGGGCGGACCTGCTCAGCCTGCGGACCCTTCGGGCCCTGGCCTGCGGTGAACTCGACTCGCTGGTTCTCCTGCAGGCTGCGGAAACCGTCAGTCTGGATGGCGGTGTGGTGTACGAAGACGTCGGCGGTGCCGTCATCAGGGGCGATGAAACCATAGCCCTTGTCAGCGTTGAACCACTTCACGGTGCCCTGAGCCACGTGCTCTTCTCCTACGGGAACGATTATCGGGATCCACGGACGTGTCTCCCGGGTTGCTGCGACAGTCTGCCCTCCAACGGCGGGGCACTCTGTGATCCACGACCCCGGCGAACGAATTCACCGGCGCCGACACGCTCACGAACTTCGGCTACAACCACCGACCATTGAACACCATCACGCCGTGTGGCGCTGACGGCTCGCCCAGTTGTCAGCATCTGACCTGGTCAGGACCGTCGCCGCGGCGGCGCGGAACCCGTCGGCCCGGGCACCTCCACTGCGGAAAACCGCTGCATAGATCGCTGTTCATACGGAAATAGTCGATTACCTGCCCATCGGCAACGGAACGAGTCGTGATGACTGGCCAGCCTTCCCAGGCTGACCGCCGACTGGCCGCGGGCTGACCGGATATCACCCCTCACCCAAGAGGCCGATATCAGCCGCCCCACCGCCTCCTTCCGTGGGGCCGTCGCCGGCCTGCTGGCTGACCCCGGGCCCCCGCAGCGCCTCCAGGACCTCTGGACGCAGCCCCTGCTCGGCCGCATCGACCACGCCGAGATCGGCGCGGGCGTGCAGCTCGGCCGCGGTGAGCAGGAGATCCACCACCGGGGATGAGCCGGCGGGCGGGAGGCCGGGGGCCAGGTGCGCCCGGGCGTCGGCCAGACTGCGCAGCTCCCGGAGCAGGTACGCACGCTGCCGGGACAGCACCTGGCTGAGCGCTACCGCGTCGCCCATCTGCGCGGCCGCCATTACTTTGAGGAAGAAGTCATCCCGGTAGCCGCGAGTCCGCGGGCTGGGCTCGGCCAGCCAGCGCCCCAGCTCTTCCTGGCCGGCCGGAGTAAGCCGATGCACTAGCCGGTCCGGCTTGACCGCCTGGGCCTGGCGCTCCGACTCGATCAGGCCATCCCGGCTCAGCCGTTCCAGCAGCTGATACAGGTGCCCGATGTTCAGCCCGCCCCACTGATCCCCCACCGCCTCCTCGAAGCTGCCCTTGAGCTCGTAGCCATGGGCCGGCTTGACGGCCAGCAACGCCAGCACGGCGTGATGAAGAGCCATGTCATCAGTCTCCCGCCTGCCAAGCCTGGAACCGGGCCGATTACCTAGCTACTAGGTAACAGTCCGATTGCACTCTTGCATAGCCACTAGGTAGGAAGAGTGGCGCCGCACATACTCGGGACACATCAGGACGTCGCGGCGCTCAGGGAGGGCGATCACCAGTGAGCAGACTGGCCTGGTCGCAGCTGCGCTTCCGGGCCACCCGGTCGCTGGCCCTGCTCCTGGGGATGCTCGTCGCGGTCACCGCGTTCTGCGTGCTGACCGCGACCGCCCGCACCTCCCAGCTGCGCACGGTTGGCACAGTAACCGCGCACTTCCGGGCGGCCTACGACATCCTGGTCCGCCCGAAAGGGGCCAGAACCCAGCTGGAGAGCAGGACCGGCACCGTCCAGCCGAACTTCCTCTCGGGCATCTACGGCGGCATCAGCCTGCACCAGTATCACGACATCCAGCAGCTCCCCGGGGTCGCGGTGGCCGCGCCGATCGCCATGGTGGGTTACAGCCTGCCGATCGTGCCGGTCACCGCCCGGCTGCCGGCCTCGGCCGTGGCCGGCCCGGGACGGCGGCTGTACCGGCTCCGCACGACCTGGGTCAGCGTCGCGGGCCACACCCGGATCCAGCAGCCGCCTTCCTACGTGTACCTGACCAGCAACCCCATCCGGCAGCCGCCGAACGATTCGGCCGCCTTCGAGCAGCTGCCGTCCGGGGCCCGGGCCAGCATGTGTGCTGGCTACCCGCTGCGCACCGCCGAGCCGCCGTTCGGCCCGGCCAAACAGGCCAATCTCTGGTGCTGGTCGCGGACCACGGGCATGTACGGCGAGGGCTCCTGGGAGGGCCTCACGGCACAGCATCCAGGGTTCGCGGTGTACTGGAGCTTCCCCATGCTGATCGCGGCGGTTGACCCGGTCGCGGAGGCGAAGCTGGACGGCCTGAACCGGGCGGTCACCTCCGGCCGCTACCTGAGGGAGAATGCCGGGCCGACGGTGCAGCCAGGACTGGGGGGCATGTCGTCCACCACATTCCCGGTGCTGGCCGCCGCGCGCAGCGGGATCGGCGAGTACGAAGTGACGCAGGTGCAGCAGCTGGCCCGGCCGCCCGGCCCGCCCCGGCTGGACCCGGCCGCCATGCGACGGGACGCCACCACCGCGGGGCAGCCGGTGAGCACGGTCCGGGTCACCGCGGCCCAGGCCTACCAGCAGCTCCTGGCCGAGATAGCCGGCACCGGGCACCGGAACTTCAGCCAGGGCCTGGACGGGTACTGGAGCGTGGGGCCAACCCGCTACCAGCGGGACGGCGCAGGCAACCTGGTGGCCTCGACCGTACGGAACCCTGCGTCGGTCTGGTCATTCGCGCTGCCCGGCGCGCACGGGCCGCCCATGGACAACGCGGCGACGGCCTACCGCACCGTACGTGAGCACAAGATGTTCAATCTCGACGCCGCCGGCAACGTGGACCCGGCCCCGGTGCCGCGGGCCGTCGGGGTCTTCGACCCGGCCAAGATCACCGACTTCGACCGGCTGTCCGAGGTGCCGCTGGGCCCGTACCAGCCGACGGCGGTCGTCCCGTCTGACCCGGCCAGCAGCAGCGTGCTGCACGGCGCGGACCTCCAGCCGAGCCTCAACCTCGGCGGCTACGTAAGTCAGCCGGTACAGCTCATTACCACCCTCAACGCTCTTCCCGCGCTGGAGAACAGCTCCGTGTTCAGCGGCGACCTGCACGCGGGTAACCCGATCAGCGTGATCCGGGTCCGGGTGGCCGGCGTTACCGGGCCGAACTCGGTCTCCCTCGAACGAATCAAGGAGGTGGCCCAGCAGATCGCGCTGCGCACGGGTCTCGACGTCAACATCGTCACCGGGTCATCGCCCGCTCCCACCGCTATCACGCTCGCAGCAGGCCAGTACGGGCAGCCCGCCCTGACCCTGCGTGAGGGCTGGGTGAAAAAAGGGGTCGCGGTGGCCATCCTCACCGCGATCGACAAGAAGAGCGTGCTGCTGTTCGTCCTCATCCTCGTGGTGTGCGCCCTGTTCGTGGCCAACTCGGCTACCGCTGCGGTCCGGGGCAGACGTCAGGAACTCGGGGTCCTCGCCTGCCTGGGCTGGACCCGGCCCCGCCTGTTCGCGGTGGTGCTCGGCGAGCTGGCGGTGATCGGGCTGACCGCAGGCGTCCTGGGCGGTCTGGCGTCCCTGCCCATCGCCGCCCTGCTCCACCTGCACGCCTCACCCGGCCGGGCCGCGCTGGCCGTGCCCGCGGCCGTGATCCTGGCCATCGCGGCCGGCACCGGGCCGGCCTGGCTCGCCGCGCGCGCCGACCCGGTCGCCTCCGTCCGGCCCCCGGTCCTGGCCGTCCGGCGCGGGCGCCACCCGGCGAGCCTGATCAGCCTGGCCGCGGTGAACGTGCTGCGCACTCCGGGCCGCTCGCTGGTGGGCGCGCTCAGCCTGGCCGTCGGAATGGCCGCGCTCACCCTCGTCACCGGGGTCACGCTGGCTTTCCGGGGGGTCGTGGTCGGCTCGCTGCTCGGCAACGCGGTCGCTGTCCAGGTCCGCGGCGTCGATCTCGTGGCCATCGCCGCGACCGTCGCTCTGGGCGTGCTCGCCGTCACCGACGTGGTCGTCCTGAACATCCGCGAGCGATCCGCCGAATTCGCCACCCTCCGGGCCCTCGGCTGGCCCGAGTCCGCTCTGGGCCGCCTGGTCATCGGGGAAGCGCTGCTGATCAGCGTGGCCGGTTCGGTCACCGGCGCCGCTCTGGGCCTGGCCGCGGCCGTGGGGTTCACCGGCCAGGCTCCGATGCGGCTCTGGCTGGCCGCCCTGGCCGGAATCCTGGCCGCATCCGCCGTGACCAGCTGCGCCGCCGTCCTGCCGGCGCGGATGCTCCGCTACCTGCCGACCGCACAGCTTCTGGCCGAGGAGTGAGCCATGCCTGATCACCCAGCCGCGGGCGGCTCGATCGAGCTGCACGGGATCGGCAAGCACTACGGGATCAGCCGGACCCAGCTGGTTTCCGCGGCCGCTGATGTCACGCTCAGCATCGAACCGGGTGAGTTCATCGCTCTGACCGGGGCGTCGGGATCGGGCAAGTCCACGCTGCTGCACATCATCGGTGCGATCGAGCGACCAGACTGCGGCACGGTGGTGGTGGACGGCATCACCGTGACCGGGCTGCGCGGCGGCGCGCTGGCCGCCTACCGGCGCAGCGTGGGCTTCGTCTTCCAGCGCTATAACCTGCTGCCGGCCCTCACCGCGCTGGACAACGTGATCACGCCGCTGCTCCCCTACCGGACCGGCTGGGACAAGCGGGACCGGGGCCGGGAGCTGCTGGCCGCGGTCGGGCTGGCCGGGCGGGAGGCGTCTCTGCCAGCCCGGATGTCCGGCGGCGAGCAACAGCGGGTAGCCATCGCCCGGGCGCTGGTCAACACCCCGAAGGTGCTGCTCGCCGACGAGCCGACCGGCAACCTGGATTCACAGAACGGCCGGGAGATCCTGGGGCTGCTGAGCCGGCTCCGGGAGAGCAGGGGGATGACGGTCCTCATCGCCACGCACGACCCGCAGATCGCCGCCCGGTGTGACCGGCTGATCCGGCTGCAGGACGGTGCCATCACTGACGACCTGGATCTGACCGGCGGGGAATCCCCCGGCGAGACGATCCGCCGGGCGGGCCAGCTGGGCTGACCCCGGCCGGGATCAGCGGGCCTCGAACCGGGCCCACACGGCCCGGGCCACCGGCTGAATCCGCGGCGGCGCCGTGAAGGCGGCCCGCACTCCGGCCCAGGCCTGCTGTCCGGCCGGCCGGAGGCCCGCACGGGGACTGGGCCTCCGGCCGGTCAGTTCGTGCCGCCCGCGACTGCTCCTGGGCACGAGCTGCGCCGTGGCCCGGGCCACGTCCAGCAGCTGGGCCAGGTCCACCGGGGACTCGGCGGTAAGCAGCCGCCGGGCCTCTGGGTGCCCCTTTTCCGGGCGCCCGATCATGGCCCACCACTGCATCGTGGTGCGCCCGAACCAGATGTCGGCCTCCGGGTAGCGGGCCGTCAGCACCGCCTGGATATCCAGCAGCGAGGACTCGTAGCCGTCCGGGAGATCCGGCTCGCCCGGATCTCCCTCCTTGCTCCACTGGATCTCGGCCCAGACCAGCCTGCCCCGGTGATCCCCGCACGCCCCGGTGCGCTCGGCCAGGGCCCGTACCACCCGCAACCCCCGGCCGTGTTCGCTGAGCTGGTCACTGCCGAGCTGATCGGCGGTGAGGGGGCCGATCCCGGGTGACTCGAGGCCGAGCGGGCCCGGGCCCAGCGGGTCGGTGCCGGGGGTCAGGTGCGGGGCGGTGCGCGCGCCGCCGTCGGCGACCGCGACCCGGACCGTCACGGGGCGCCTCTGCCAGGTGAGCTCCACGGCGAAGAACCCGTCGTAGCCGCTCGCGGTGTGCCGGACCGCGTTGGCGGCCAGTTCGATGGCGACCGTGACCACGTCCTCACGGGCCGGGCCACTGGGCAGCAGTTCGGCCAGCCAGTACCGGACGCGGCGCAATTCCGCCTCCTGGCCCGGGAAGACGCGCCGCCAGCGCAGTACCGGTGGAGGTGGCATGACTGGCACGGCCCGCGGCGTGACCAGCGGGGGTTGCGGCAGAGGTTGCGGCACGGCCGGCGGCGTGGGTACGGCCTGAACGGCTGGAGTTGGCGGCGCGCCCAGTACCGCCGGCCCAGAAGGCGCCGGGGGCGGGGTGGGCGCAGGCGGCAGCCGGCGCAGGCGGCGCGGGCGGGGCAGATGGAGCAGGCGGAGCAGGCGGGGCAGCCAGCGCCGGCGCCTGCAGGCGGGGCAGATGGGGCAGGTGGCGCGGCCGGAGCGGGAGCTGCGATCGGGATCGGCGGCGCCTCATACCCCCGCGGCGCCGGATACACCGGGGCCGCCTCATACACCGGGGCCGCCTCGAATGCCGGGGGCGTCTGATACCCGCGGGGTGCCTCATACGTCGAGGACGCCTGGTACCCGTGCGGTGTCTGATATGTGAGGGGTGCCTGATACTCGGGAGCCGCCTGGTAACCCGGCTCCGCCGGATAGGCCGGAGACGGCACATGAGCCTGGCTCGCCGGGTAGCCACCCTGCGCCGGGTAGCCGCTCCCCGCCGGGTAACCACCCTCCGTCCGGTAAGCGCCCTCCGCCGGGTAGCCGCTCCCAGCCCGGTACGCCACCCTCCGTCCGGTAAGCACCCTCCGCCGGGTAGCCGCCCTCGGCCCGGTAGCCACCCTCGGCCGGGTAGCCACCCTCGGCCGGGTAGCCAGGTTGCGCCGGATAGGCCGGCTGGGCTGGATAGGCCGGGGGTGGCCGGTACGCAGGATCGGCCGGGATCGCCGGGAGGGGCCCGGAGATCGGCGGTGGCCCAGATTGCGCAAACGGCCACGCCGAGAGCGGGACGCCGGGTGGGAGGGCCTCCGGTGGCCCGGACATCCCCGGCGGTGCGGACATCCCCGCCGACGCGGACATCCCCGGCGCGAACGTCCCCGGATGCGGCACCATCACGGGCTGAGGAACCATTCCTGGCTGCGGAAACGCCGCCGACTCCGCCTGTCGCGGCAACTCTTGCCGTCCAGGTGGCCGATCGTCCATCGCTCCGCGAATGGCTGCCTCCCCTTTCAGGTCAGGATGCTGACAGGCTGGCGGGCCAGGTGAGCGCGAGCGGGACAATCGTAATGAATCGGTAAGGGATGCCGTCCCCTGGTTGCCATTGACAGCGCTTACATCCATTCCTAGCATCTCTGGTACCAACGGATGTAACCGCTTACAACCCCTAGGTTCCAGCGGCACCAGTAGGCCAATCACGCTGGCGGTCAATGATGATCACGCTCTGCGGCAGGCTCCCTGCCCGGCCCCCACGCCACCTCCCGGCGCAAGCCCCCGTCCACCGGGACCGCATCCAGCGAAACCCCGTCCAGCGGGACCAGCTGAGCCGGGGCAGCTCCCGGTGAGCACGGTCTACGAGGTGGCGGACCGCGCCGGGGTGTCCACGGCGACCGTGTCCCGGGTCGTCCACGGGTCCAACCTCGTGCACCCGGACACCCGCGACCGCGTCCTGGCCGTCATCGAGGAACTGGGCTACGTGCCGGACGGCTCGGCCCAGGGCCTGAGCCGCCGCCGCAAGGACATCATCGGCCTGGCCGCCCTGGAACGCGGCGTCACCGAGGTCGGCATCGAGAAAAACAGCCCGCTGTTCATGGACGAGCTGGTGCACGCGGTCGAGTCCGTGCTGCGCGGCACCGACTGCTCGCTGCTGCTCACGTTCGGCCAGGCCGGGGAGCCATTCCAGCGGCGGATCAGGTCGGTGTCCGGCAAGGTCGACGGGCTGCTGGTCGCGGAGGAAGTGATGCCGCCCGGCCAGTTGCGGGCGCTGGCCCGGCGCATCCCGGTGGTGGCCATCGCCGGCCGCCGGGACGAGACGGAACTCGACGTGGTCGCGGTGGACAACGCCGCCGGGGTGCGGGCGCTGGCCGCGCACCTGATCGAGGACCACGGCTACCGGCGGCTCGGCTTCCTGGCCGGCCCGGCCGACTCCCCCGACGCCCGGGAACGGCTGGACACCTTCCGGCAGGCCATAGCCCAGCACCCCGGCTGCGTTCTCGACCCGGTGCTGGAAGGCGACTTCTCCGAGGCGAGCGGCGCGGCCGCGGCCCGCACCCTGCTCGCCCTCCGGCCCGCTCCCGAGGTCGTGGCCTGCGCCAACGACCAGATGGCCATCGGTGTCCTGCTGCAGCTCCAGGAGTCCGGCGCGGCCATCCCCGGCGACATGGCCGTGACCGGGTTCGACGACATCTACGCCAGCCGCGTGGTGGCGCCGGCGCTGACCACCGTGGGACAGCCGTTCCGCGAGCTGGGCCACCGGGCCGCCCAGCGGTTGCGGGCCCGGATCGAGGACCGGGAGCTGCCCGTGCTCACCGAGATCCTGCCCACCCAGTGCGCGATCAGGGCCAGCTGCGGCTGCCCGGCCCCGGGGTTCCGTTAGGCCCCGCAACCTCGCGTCGCACGGCCCGCGCCGCGGCGCCCCACCGCAACCCCTCCGCCGCACCCCGAACGTTCACGGCCGGACATACCGGCCCAGGCGGGCGCCCCACCGCCCGCCCAGCAGAAGGGAGAACCGGATGCGACCCACCTTCCGGATCCGACCACCCCGCCACAACCTGGCCCGGCGCGCTGTCCTGGGCGCCGCCGCCGCGGCGACCGCGTTACTGGCCGCCACGCTGACCAGCCTGACCTTCGCGGCCAGCAGCTCGGCGACCACCGTCCCGGGACCGCCGGCCGGCTGGACCACCACCTACAGCGACTCCTTCTCCGGGGCCGCGGGCAGCAAGGTGGACTCCGGCTGGACCTACGACACCGGCACCCAATACAACGGGACCGGATGCACGGCCCAGTACGGGACGGGCGAGGTGGAGAACAACACCAACTCCACCGCGAACGTCTCCGAAGACGGCAGCGGGCACCTGAACATCACCGCGGTCAACTCGGGCGGCTCATGGACCTCGGGCCGGATCGAGACGACCAGCGACAGCTTTGCGGCCCCGGCCGGCGGCGAGCTGGAAGTCACCGCCTCCATCAAGCAGCCCAACCCATCCAGCGGAGTCGGTTACTGGCCCGCGTTCTGGATGCTCGGCGCTGGCTTCCGGGCCAGCGGCGCGGGCACGTCAGGCACCATGGACTGCTCGAACTGGCCCTCGGCCGGCGAGATCGACATCATGGAGGACGTCAACGCCCTGTCCGAGCACTCCGGGACCTTCCACTGCGGCGTCGACCCGGGTGGCCCGTGTAACGAGACCACCGGGCTGGGTAGCGGGCTGCAGTCCTGCTCCGGCTGCCAGACCGGGTACAACACCTACTCGGCCATCGTGAACCGCACCGACACCAGCAACGAGTCGATCACTTTCTACCTGAACGGGACCGCGTACTACACCGTCACCGAAAGCCAGGTCGGCACCGCGACCTGGCAGGCCGCGGTGGATCACGGGTTCTTCCTCATCCTGGACCTGGCCATGGGCGGCGCCTACCCGAACGCCATCTGCGGCTGCGGTTCGCCCACGTCCGCGACCAGTTCCGGCGGGGCGATGAGCGTCGGCTACGTGGCCGTGTACCAGACCAGCGGCTCCGGCGCCTCTCCCACGCCCACCCCAACCCCAACCCCGACACCGACACCGACACCGACACCGACCAGCACGTCGGGCAGTGGCGGCGGCACGTCCTGCGCCACGACCGCGACGGCGGACATCTCGGCCGACTGCTACCACGGCTCGTCCGGCGCCATCTCCGTTGCCGCGGCCAGCGGCGACAGCAACCCGGCAGGCGTTGATGGAAATCAGGTGTCCCAGCTCACCAGCGGCGAGTACCTGGAGTATCCGGGGATCAACTTCGGCTCGGGATCGAGCCAATTCGACGCCCGGGTGGCCTCAGGCGCGGCCGGCGGGGTGAGCGGCCTGGTCGAGGTGGTGCTCGACAACCCGTCGAACGCGCCGGTGGGCAGTTTCGCGGTCGGTAATACCGGCGGCTGGAGCAGCTGGAAGACCGTCCCGGCCAACATTTCCAAGGTGACCGGAACCCACACGGTTTACCTGGAGTTCTCGTCGGGCGCGGGGGGCAGTCCGCCCTTCGTGAGCCTGCACTACTTCAGCTTCCCGACGTCCTGAACCGGCGCGGGCCTGGTCACCCCCCGGCCAGGCCCGCGCCTCACCAGGTCACCTTGGTGGTGACCGGAATCCGCCAGGTGCCCTCGGCCACGATCACGGCCTCGCCGCCCAGCAGCACCTCGTCCCCGTCCTGCGCCACCCGGATCAGCCCGCCGCGCTTGGACAGCTGCCGGCCGGTCAGCGGCTGGCGGCCCAGCCGCCCGATCCAGTACGGTCCCAGCGCGCAGTGCGCGGATCCCGTCACGGCGTCTTCCGCCCCGGTCGCCACCTGGAAGAAACGGGACACGAAGTCGGCCGTGTCGTCGGCGGCGATATCGATCTCCCCGGCGAGGTCCTCGCGTACCGCGGTGACGATCAGGCCGCGGACCGGCAGTTCCCGCAGCGCCCCCAGGTCCGGCTCGAGGCCGCGGACGGTGGCCGGGGAATCGAGCACCGCCATCACGTCCAGGTCGTTGCGGAGCATCTCGGTCACCGGGACCGGCAGCAGCGACCGCACCGCCTCGGCCAGCCCGTCATCCGCCAGCGGTTCGGGGGCCAGGCTGGGGAAGCGCAGTTGCACGAACTCCCCCGCGTCCACGGCCTCGAGCGGCCCGTAGCGGGTGTCGAACCGGATCCGGTCCCCCACGGCGTGCCCGTCGTCGAGCAGCACCCGGGCCGCGGCCAGCGTGCCGTGACCGCACAGGTCCAGCTCGCCGTGGGCGGTGAACCAGCGCAGCCCGAACCGGCCCGGCTCGCCCGCCGGCCAGACCACCGCGGTCGCGGGCTGGTTCAGCTCGGTCCCGATCGCGGACCCGAACTCGTCGTCCGGCTCGCCCTCCAGCACCAGCACCGCCGCGGAATTCCCCGCGAACGGAACCGACGCGAACGCATCCACCTGGAACAGCCGCGCAGTTGTCACCCCCTCATCATCCCCGCCACCGCCGTGGCGCGCACGGCGGGCCCGCGGCTGCGGCGATCCGGTCCCGCCGCTTTCTCCGCAACGAACACCGCAGACCCGCCGGACCGGCCCCCGGGTGCCAGACTTGCGGGGTGGGTGTCTACGGGGATCAGGTGCTGCCTCGCGTCCTCGACCTCTGGATGCGCGGCGCCGACGTCCGCCAGATCCGGGCCCGGGTCGCCGCCGGGCTGGCGGGCGAGGTGATCGAGATCGGCTTCGGCTCCGGGCTGAACGTCCCGCACTACCCGGCCACGATCACCCGGGTCCGGGCGGTCGACCCGGCCACTGTGGGCCGCGATCTCGCCGCCACCCGGATCGCCGCCCGCACGGTGCCGGTCGAGTTCATCGGCACCGACGCCCAGGTGCTGGCCGCCGACGACGAGAGCGCCGACTTCGTGCTCAGCACCTGGACGCTGTGCAGCATCCCGGACCCGGGCCGGGCCCTGGCCGAGGCCTACCGGGTGCTGCGGCCCGGCGGCGCGCTGCGCTTCGTGGAGCACGGGCGCTCGCCCGACCCGCGGGTCGCCCGGGTCCAGCGCCGGCTCACCCCGCTGCACCGGCGGGTGGTCGGCGGCTGCCACCTCGACCGGCCCATCGCCGACCTGATGACCGGCGCGGGATTCCGGCTCGACCGGCTGGAGAACTACTACTTCCACCGGCCGCGCGCCGTGGGCTACACCTACGAGGGCGTCGCGGGCAAACCGCTGGCCGCGGCGTAGCGCCGCGGCGCCGCGGCGCCTTTTGCTGTTAGGGGCTTGTGGTCCCGCCGCGGCGCCTGTTGCTGTTATCGAGCCCGTGGTCCCTGCCGCGGCGCCTCTTGCTGTTATCCGCCTCGGCCCTGGGCCGCCCCTCCTCAGCGCGGACGCCACCCGATGAACAGGTGTGCGGGCATCCCCGCTTCGGGCGCTCCCGGCCGGGCTCTGGCCGGCGAACCGCGCCTCCGGCTCGAAACCGGCGTCCGCCAGCAGGCGCAGCCAGGTATCCCGGCGGAACGCCCCCAGCCGGTGGGCCTCGCGGACGATCTGGACGGTGCCATCCGCCGCGCGCAGGGTGAACTCGTACTCCACCCGGATCCAGTCGTCGGCGGGGTCCGGGTCCCAGGTCCACTCGCGGAAGCTGCCCTGGCGCCCGTCCGCGCCGGTGCTGCCGCCGCCGCCCGTGCCACCCTCGAACGTCTCGGCGGTGTAGTCCGGCACGAACACGGCCATCCCGCCCGGCCGGCAGTGCGCGAAGGCCGTGGCGATGAGCTGGCGCAGGTCACCGGCGTCAGTCACGTAGTCGACGGCGTCGTGGACCAGGACGGCGTCGAACATCCGGCCCAGCCGGATCGTGCGCATGTCTCCCTGCTGGTGCGCGCACTCGGGGTTGAGCCGCTGCGAGACGGCCAGCATCCCGGCCGACAGGTCGACCAGCGTCAGGTCCAGCCGGTCCTTCAGGTGCACCGCGACGTGCCCGCCGCCACTGCCCAGGTCGAGCACCTCGTGGACCTCGATGGGCGCGGCGGCGAACAGCCCGGCCAGGTAGGCGGCCTCCGCCGCGTACTCCCCCGGCGGTGAGATCAGCGGCCACCAGTCGGCCAGTTCCTGGTAGAGGCGGTACTCCCCCGGCATGCCAGCCATCATGCCGCACCGGATGCCGGCTCCCGTCCTGCATATACCCTCTAGGGTATTGTGAGGGCACGCAGGGAGGCAGTTATGAAGATCGATGACGACGCCGAGGGTCAGGTGCTCAACCGCCTCCGCCGGGCCCAGGGCCAGCTGGCCGGGGTCATTTCCATGGTCGAGTCCGGGCGGGACTGTACCGAGGTGGTCACCCAGCTGGCCGCCGTCTCCCGGGCCCTGGACCGGGCCGGGTTCAAGATCGTGGCCAGCGGGATGCGCCAGTGCCTGTCCGCCGGGGACGGCGAAGCGCCGCTGACCGAGGAACAGATGGAGAAGATGTTCCTCACCCTGGCCTGAAGAGAAGCGGCAGGCCGGCCTGCCGCTGAGCGCGTGACGGCCGGGCCGGGCCGGGCCGGCCGGATCCCCTGGTGTTGCGGATCGAGGGCCGGGTGACGATGATCGACGGGGTCCTGGCTACAGAAGGAGTTCGTTAACGATGCTGGCCCCCCGGGATAGCCGCAGCCGCGACTGCCGCCGCCTCGACGGGCTCTGGCGATTCCGGTTCGACGCCGGGGGTGAGGGCACGCAGGGACGCTGGTGGCGCGGGCCGCTCCCCGGCGCACGGGAGATGGCCGTCCCGGCCAGCTACAACGACCTGGTCACCGAGGCGGCGGAACGTGACCACGTGGGGGACGTGTGGTACCAGCGCGACGTCCGGGTGCCCGCGACGTGGGAGGGCCGGCGCATCGTGCTGCGCTGCGACGCGGCCACCCATCACGGCACGGTCTGGGCGGGCGAGACGCAGGTCGCGGAGCACGCCGGCGGCTACACGCCGTTCGAGGCCGACGTGACCGACCTGGTCCGGTGCGGTGAACCGCTCCGGGTGACGGTGCGGGTCGGCAGCGAGCTGAACATGGCCACGATCCCGCCCGGCGTGATGTCGAAGAGCACGTCGGGCCGCAGGAAACTGCGGTACTTCCACGACTTCTTCAACTATGCGGGGCTGCACCGCTCGGTGTGGCTCTACTGCACCCCGCGGAGCTACATCGCCGATCTGA
Source organism: uncultured Actinomycetes bacterium (assembly GCA_963837335.1). GTDB lineage: Bacteria > Actinomycetota > Actinomycetes > Streptosporangiales > Streptosporangiaceae > RYN-230. The sequence goes on from CAWINS010000033.1 coordinate 193,225, forward strand.
GGGTCGGCACCGCGTTCGACCCCGGGACCTCGGCCGGCCAGCTGACCTACCACCTCGAGGTCACCGGCGCGGGACCGTCGTCGGTACGTGCTGCGGGACGCGGCCGGGGCCGTGGTGGCCGAAAGCGCCGGCCCGGACGGTGTCCTGGCCGTGCCCGCCGCCCGGCCGTGGAGCCCGGCCAGCCCGTATCTGTACCGCCTGGACGCCCGGCACGGCGACGACGAGTACTCCCTGCCGGTAGGCATCAGGTCGGTCCAGGTCGACGGGGCGCGGTTGCTGCTCAACGGGCAGCCGGTCCGGCTGCGCGGCTTTGGCATGCACGAGGACGGCGTGCTGCACGGCAAGGGCCACGACGACGCACGGCTGGTCCGCGACTTCGCGCTGCTGCGGTGGATCGGCGCCAACTCGTTCCGGACCTCCCACTACCCGTACGCGGAGGAGGTGCTGGATTACGCCGACCGGCAGGGCCTGCTCGTGATCGACGAGACTCCGGCCGTCGGCCTGCATATGAGCCTGGGGAACATGGGCGATCCCGGGGCGCGCACCTTCGCCCCCGGCCCGATCGGCGAGGAGGCGGCCGCCGCCCACCTGGCCGCCATCCGGGAGCTCATCGCCCGGGACCGTAACCATCCCAGCGTGATCGCGTGGTCCATCGCGAACGAGCCGGATACCGCCGAGCCGGCGGCCCGGGAGTACTTCGCGCCGCTGGCCGCCGCCGCACGCGAGCTCGATGCGAGCCGCCCGGTCTGCTTCGCCAACGTGGCGACCGCACCGCCGGAGGCCGACGTGGTGACCGACCTGTTCGACCTGGTCTGCGTGAACCGTTACTACGGCTGGTACGCCGACAGCGGTGACCTGGAGTCAGCCGAGGAGCACCTGGAGGCCGAACTGCGGGCCTGGGCCCGGCACGGGAAGCCCATCGTGGTGACCGAATTCGGGGCTGACGCCCTGGCGGGGCTGCACGCGCTGCCGCCGGTCATGTGGTCTGAGGACTACCAGACCGCGCTGATCGCCATGTCCGCGCGGGTATTCCGGCGGATCCCCGAGGTGATCGGCGAGCAGGTGTGGAACTTCGCTGACTTCGCCACCGCCCAGGCGGTGCACCGGCCGGGCGGCAACCACAAGGGCGTCTTCACCCGCGACCGGCAGCCGAAAGCGGCCGCCTGGCTGCTGCGTGATCTCTGGCATCAGCCGCCGGCTGAGTAACCGGCAGTACTGAACGTCGCTGCTACGCTGCTCTCCGTGACTACCCACTTTCAGTCGAACGGCGGCATCGCCAGCGCGCACCTCGTGAACCAGCTGGCCGGCAACGGCCAGTCGATCGACAACCTGGCCTTCATCACGTCCCTGGCCAGAGGGAACCTCGAGCTCCTGGCCCGCGGCGGCGCGGGCACCTTCATCAAGCTGAACTACCTGGACGCGCACGGGACCGAGCGGACCGGGCTCGCGGTCACGACCGGGACCAGCAGCCCGATCATCTCCGTCGCTCCCGAGGCGAACGGCGCGGCCAGCCTGGATCTGGAGAACAACGATCTGACCGGCGTGGAGAACGTGGTGCCGTCGCCAGACAACCGGGGGCAGCTCAACCTGGACGGGTTGCTGGCCCTCACACCCCAGTCCGAGCCGGCCACGCCCGCCTTCGGCGGCGTCCTGTATGTGGACGCGGCCGACGGCGCGCTGAAGTTCAAGGGCGCCGCGGGCACGGTCACCACCCTGGCCGCCGCCTGAGGACGCCCAGGGATCCGGGCGACCGGAGCGCCGTTCAAGGAGCGCGCTAGCCCCGGGAACCGGGAACACCCCCGGCTTGGGAGCCCGCTCTGGTCAGCTGCCGACGTAGGCCGCGAGGTGCTCGCCGGTGAGGGTGGTGCGGGCCGCGACAAGGTCGGCCGGGGTGCCCTCGAAGACGATCTGGCCGCCGTCGTGGCCAGCGCCAGGGCCGAGGTCGATGATCCAGTCGGCGTGCGCCATCACCGCCTGGTGGTGCTCGATGACGATGACCGACTTGCCGGAGTCGACGAGCCGGTCGAGCAGGGCGAGCAGCTGCTCGACGTCGGCCAGGTGCAGGCCGGCGGTCGGCTCGTCGAGGACGTAGACACCGCCCTTCTCGCCCATGCGGGTGGCCAGCTTGAGCCGCTGCCGCTCGCCGCCAGACAGCGTCGTGAGCGGCTGGCCCAGGCTGAGATAGCCGAGCCCGACGTCGTCGAGCCGCTCGAGGATGGCGAGCGCGGCCGGGATGCGCGCCTCACCCTCGCCGAAGAACTCCAGGGCCTCGCCTACCGGCATCGCGAGCACCTCGCTGATGTCACGGCCGCCGAGGTGATACTCCAGCACCGAGGCGTCGAACCGCTTGCCCCCGCACACCTCGCAGGTGGTCGCGACGCCGGCCATCATGCCCAGGTCGGTGTAGATGACCCCGGCGCCATTGCAGTTGGGGCAGGCCCCCTCGGAGTTCGAGCTGAACAGGGCCGGCTTGACCGAGTTGGCCTTGGCGAACGCTTTGCGGATGGGGTCGAGCAGCCCGGTGTAGGTGGCCGGGTTGCTGCGCCGCGAGCCGCGGATGGGTGTCTGGTCAACCGTCACCACCCCGTCGCGCCCGGACACCGAGCCGCGGATCAGCGAGCTCTTACCCGAGCCCGCTACCCCGGTGATCACGATCAGCGCCCCGAGCGGGATGTTGACGTCCACATCCTGCAGGTTGTGCAGGCTGGCCCCGCGCACCTCCAGCTGGCCGGACGGCTTCCGCACCGAGGGCTTCAGGGCGGCGCGGTCGTCCAGGTGCCGCCCGGTGGTGGTATCACTCTTCCGCAGGCCCTCGACGGCGCCTTCGAAACAGACGGTGCCGCCCGCCGGGCCGGCCCCGGGGCCGAGGTCGACCACGTGGTCGGCGATCGCGATCATCTCCGGCTTGTGCTCCACCACGAGCACCGTGTTGCCCTTGTCCCGCAGCTGCAGCAGCAGGTCGTTCATCCGCTGGATGTCGTGCGGGTGCAGCCCGACCGTCGGCTCGTCGAAGACGTAGGTCACGTCGGTGAGCGACGAGCCGAGCTGGCGGATCATCTTGGTGCGCTGGGCCTCGCCGCCCGACAGCGTGACCGTCGGCCGGTTCAGCGAGAGGTAGCCCAGGCCGATCTCGGTGAACGAGTCCAGGTTGCGCTTGAGCGCGGCCAGCAGCGGCGCCGCCGACGGTTCGTCGAGGCCGTCAACCCATCCGGCCAGGTCGCTGATCTGCATCGCGCAGGCATCGGCGATGCTGATGCCCTTGATCTTCGAGGACCGCGCCTCCTCGCTGAGCCGGGTACCGTCGCATTCCGGGCAGGTGGTGAAGGTGACCGCGCGGTCCACGAATGCCCGGACGTGCGGCTGCATCGCCTCAGGATCCTTGGACAGCATCGACCTCTGGATCCGCGGGATCAGCCCCTCGTAGGTCATGTTGATGCCCGCGATCTTCATCCTGACCGGCTCGTGGCGGAGGAAGTCGTCCAGCTCTTTCTTGGTGAACTTGCGGATCGGCTTGTCCGGGTCGTAGAAGCCGGACTCGCTGTAGAGCCGGGAGTTCCAGCCGCCCCCGGTGTAGCCGGGGACGGTGATCGCGCCCTCGTTGAGCGATTTGCTGTCGTCGTACAGCTGGGACAGGTCGATGTCGGTGACCGTGCCCCGGCCTTCGCAGCGCGGGCACATGCCGCCGATGATGCTGAAGCTGCGCCGCTCCTTCACGGTTTTCCCGCTGCGCTCGAACTTGACCGCACCCGCCCCGCTGATCGAGGCGACGTTGAAGGAGAACGCCTGGGGCGAGCCGACGTACGGCTTACCGAGCCGGCTGAACAGGATGCGCAGCATCGCGTTGGCGTCGGTGGCGGTGCCGACCGTGGAGCGGGGGTCGGCGCCCATCCGCTCCTGGTCAACGAGGATCGCCGTGGTCAGCCCCTCGAGCACGTCGACCTCGGGCCGCGCCAGCGTCGGCATGAAGCCCTGCACGAAGGCGCTGTACGTCTCGTTGATCAGCCGCTGCGACTCCGCGGCGATCGTGCCGAACACCAGCGAGCTCTTGCCCGAGCCGGAGACGCCGGTGAACACCGTCAGCCGGCGCTTCGGGATCTCGACGCTGACGTCCTTGAGGTTGTTCACGCGCGCGCCGTGCACGCGGATCAGATCGTGGCTGTCACCAACGTGCGGCGCAGGCGACTGCGTGTCCGTCCTCGTGGCCGTGCTCATCGGGTCTCCATCTGGCCTGGATGCGGCGCGGGGTCGGCGGTCATCGGTCCTGAAGCAGCCCAAGGACATTGCCGTCGGGGTCGGTGACGGTGGCCACCAGGCGGCCGCCACCGACGTCGCGCGGGGGCTCCTTCACGGTGGCACCCGCGGCGGTCACCTCGGCCAGCTTCGCCTCGATGTCCGGCACATGCCAGTAGGCCACCGGTGAGGTCATGCCCTGCGACCCGCCGCCCGGCACCAGCCCGATGTGCTGGCCCGCGGCCTCGAAGCCGACGTAGTAGGACGCGTCGTGCTGCGGCGGCACGCCGAGCAGGGCGGTGTACACCGCCTTGGCCGCCGCCAGGTCGGACACGGGATGCAGCACGGTCTTGATTCCCTGGGTGGAGAGTCGGTCATGGTCACTCCTGAAGTCGTGGGTCACATCGACCCGGTGGGATGGTCGGGCTTAACGATGAGCGGGACGCCCGGAAATCGACGCGACCGGCTCGTCGACGGCGTGTCGCGTGCAGGTCGCTGCGGATCGAGTGCGGACGTGAATGCCGATGTCCATGACGGTCAGGCTAGTTGCGGCCCGCTGACCGGCGCTTCTCGATTCCTGACCGGTCTGGTCACCTGTTTCGCGACGCACGACGGCATCCCCGCCGTCGCGCGCGCCGCGTCGCGCCGGTAGATGCTGGGCGGCACACCGACCAGCTCGGTGAAGCGGGTGCTGAAGGTGCCCAGCGACGAGCAGCCGACCTCGAAACAGACCTCGGTGACGCTGAGGTCGCCCCGGCGCAGCAGCGCCATCGCCCGCTCGATCCGCCGCGTCATCAGGTAGCTGTACGGCGACTCGCCGTAGGCGAGCCGGAACTCGCGGCTGAGGTGCCCGGCCGACATGTGCGCGCCGCGGGCGAGCGCCTCGACGTCCAGCGGCTGCGCGTACTCCCGGTCGATCCGGTCGCGGACGCGGCGCAGCCGCGCGAGGTCGCGCAGGTGCTGCTCCGCGGCAGGTCTGCTGGTCACCTGGGCATCTTGCCATGCGGTTGGTGGCAGCCGACTCGGTGGAGGGCGCCGCGCCTTCCCGGGGATCTCCTGATATGTCCGTGTGTCTGCCCGGATCACCGTTAGGCCGCGAACGTCGGGGTTGCCGTCGCTGAGAAAACCTCATTGCGCTCGGCCAATCTGGCGGGCCGTTCCACGAGCCGTCCAACGCGGCCGGCGGGAGACGAGTTCATATCTGGAACCGGGCGAGTGAGCCTGACCTCGCCGCAAAGAAGCGGTCGCGAACTTCAGCGCAGGTGTCAGGCCTCGTCTGGATCGCCGCGGTGGCCAGGTTGCCACCTTGTTCGAAAGTTTCGCTTATTAGATCGGAGATGGCCTGGCGGGCTATCGCCCATAGTCCAGCATAATCAGAGAGATTATGGGTCCGAAAGTTGTTGACATGTGGTGCTTGCCATCTTAACTTTGCCGCATCTCGACAACTTGCGTCCGAAACTTTCGCACCGAGGCGGAGGTGGCTGGGTGACGCAGAGGAGGCAGCACATGAGACTTCGTCGTCTTTTCGCTGTGGGCGCCGCCGGGGTCGCCGTGGTCCTTGGCACCACCGTCGCGGCCAGTGCGGCCGCCAATTCAGGCAGCGCCGTCGCGCCTGACTCTCTGCGCGCACTGGCCGCGAACATCGGCCTCCGCATAGGCACCGCGGTCATCCCGTTCGACCTGGACCATCCCGACTACCGGGCCATCGCCGCAGGCCAGTTCTCGGTCGTCACGCCCGGGAACGAGATGAAATGGCAGGTCGTGGAGCCGACCCAGGGAACGTTCGACTGGTCGGGCGCCGATCGCCTGGTCTCCTTCGCCGAGCAGCACGGGCAACTGGTCCGCGGACACACCCTGCTGTGGCACAGCCAGCTGCCCGATTGGCTGACTACGGGTGTCGACAACGGGACTATCAGCAATGCCCAGCTCAGGGATCTGCTGCATCAGCACATCAGCACCGAGGTATCGCGCTACAAGGGCAGGATCTGGCAGTGGGATGTGGCGAACGAGTTCTTCACTGACAGCAATCCCTCGACGATCAACCCGAATGACTTCTGGGTTTCTCACCTCGGGGCAGGCGTCATCGCGGACGCCTTCCGCTGGGCGCACCAGGCAGATCCGCACGCGCTGCTCTTCTACAACGACTACAACATCGCCGGCGAGGACGGCACGAACGCCAAGAGCGATGCGGTGTTTGCGTGGCTCAAGCAGATGCTCGCCCAGGGCGTGCCGATCAACGGCGTCGGTGATCAGGGGCACCTCGACACGCAGTACGGCTTCAGTGGCACGCAGATGACTCAGGACCTGCAGCGGTACGCCAGCCTGGGCCTGAAGCTGGCCATCACCGAGGCCGACGTCCGCACGTTCGTGAACAACGCGACCGACCAGGTACCCACCGACCACCTGGCTACGTTCGCGCAGCCGTACGAGTTCGGGCAGATGCTGAAGGCATGTCTGGCCGTGCGCCAGTGCATATCATTCACCGTCTGGGGCTTCGGGGACGCGGACTCCTGGGTACCCGGCTTCTTCACCGGTGAGGGATACGCCACGATCTACGACGTGAACCTCAACCCCAAGCCGGCCTATACCGAACTTCAGCAGGATCTCAAGCTCGCCGCCTCCGGTGCCCCGCACCGGGTGCCGAGCGGAGCGGGCCGGTAACGGTCCCGGCCGAGTCCGGGGAACCGGACGGTTCCCCGGCCGGCGGCAGGGTGGCCATTGCCCGGCTCATCGCGCTGGGTCGGGCTCAGCCTCTGATCGCGCCGACCAGCCCGCCGACGAGATAGCGTTGCGCGAACACGAAGATGGACAGGGCGGGAAGCATGGACAGGGCGGTGTAGGCGAAGACTTTCGCTGTGTCCGTGCTGTACTGCGACTGGAACATGGCCACCGACAGCGGCAGGGTGAAGTGCGACGGCGTGCTGAGCACGATCAGCGGCAACAGGTAGGTGTTCCAGCTGGTGACGAAGGCCAGCATCCCCACGGTGATCAGGGCGGGCCGGGACAGCGGAAGCAGGATCTGCACGAAGAACCGGATCCTGGTGCGCCGTACCCGAACTGGGTGCGCTCGGCCCCGTTGAAATACAGGTACGTCAGCATGGTCTGCGACGCGTTCGCCGGGCCGCCTAGGGTCATGATCCAGACGATGTCGAACAGCTGGAGCGAACCGATGACCGCCAGGAAGATCCAGATCCTGATCGTGGGACCGAGCAGCGGCAGCATGATCGCACCATCGATGGCTGTCGCCTCGCGCAGCTCGGGCGGGATGCCCTGCAGGCCGGCCAGCAGCAGGACGATCCCGAAGCCGATGAATTGCCAGGTGACCACGAAGAACAGCGTGTAGAGCACCAGCGAGGTGCTGGCCAGCCAGAAGTGGATCAGGCCGCCGAGGCCGGCTGACCTGAGCATGGCGTCGACCGGTCCGCCGTGCGACAGCAGCATCGACCACATCACTGCGCTCGTGGCCTGGGACAGCGAAGATCATCGGGACGAACACGAACCCGACGAAAAGGACCAGGGCCCTGTACCAGGCCGCCGGACTCAACCTCAGCGCTGACCTGCAGAACCTGACCAAGCACGCGAACATCACGCCGGACCCTGCCGCGGTCAGCTCGCTGGAGCAGACGCCGGTCCCGACCGGGCACCTGTGCGTCCCGGAACTCGACCTGCCCACGATCGGCGACAACCTCGTCCCGGTCACCATGGAGAACTTCTACGCGAAGCAAGTGACCGAGACGGGCGACAGAAGCCTGCTCCGGCAGGCGTACACGAGCACGTTCGGGCACTGCAACTTCAGCCCGGCCGGGCTCGTCGCCGGTGTCCTGGCCCTGTCTCACCGGTCACCACCGGCAGCTGGGAGGCCGTTGCCGACCCTGCCAGCCTCAACCGGGTCGCCGGCCTTAACCTCGGGGCGGCGCGGTTCGCGGAGGATCACAGCCCCGGTTCCCTGACCGGTGCCATCGGAGCCAACAACTCACCACCCAGCCAGGGCTGAGCCGGAGCTGGGCACGCCACCACACAAGGCCGGACCCGGCCGCAGCGCGGCCGGGTCCGACATCACCCCGGAACGGTAACTTTGAGTGACAACCAGCCTCGTAGCGCCCGGAGCAGACGCTAGCCAGCCCTCAGCAGTCCACGGCGGCGAACCGATGCTGCTTTACCTCGTCAAACAGGTCGAGCTCGCGGTTCGCGCGCCTAGACGAGTTGCTCCGGCCTGATGGGCTGACCGCCTTGCAGTACACCGCGCTCACGGTCCTGGAACGCCACCCAGACATGTCTGTTGCCCAGCTCGCCCGCAACTCTTTCGTCAC